>NZ_MKKA01000011.1 GCF_001942405.1 Ornithinimicrobium sp. CNJ-824 | reverse complement strand
TGCAGCAGCGTCGTCGCATCGGGGACCTGCTGACGCGCGAAGTCCAGGCCCATGAAACGGCGCATCGCGTAGGAGTCGTAGATCGCATCCTCCCACCCCCTCATCCGAGAGGGAGAACCACACCTGCAGCAGGTACATCCGCAGCATCGTCTCGATCGGAACCGGCTTACGGCCCCGCTTACCCGCCCGATCCTGGTAGTAGTGCGGCTCGATCACCGCGACCCACCGATCCCACGGGACCGTCTGGTCCATCATGTCCAGGAACTTCTCCCGGCGAGAGACCCGCCGCCGGTTTCCGTACTCGATATCGGTGAAGCTGGGCTGCTCGTCGACCACACCAACATCATCCCGGCCAACCGCCCACCAGCCCCGCACGCCACCCCGGCACCGCGAAATGATCAGCGCTTCCCTAGGCGCGCGGGGGTATGCCGTGCCGCTGGCGGTAGGGTTTGACGGGCACCGGCCAGGCCGGTCGTCCCCGCAGGCCCCCACCCCGCAGCACGCCGCAGACGCCGCAGACCACGAGGAGCGCACCCGTGTCCCAGATCACCGTCCACGTCGCAGGCAGCGAGCGCACGGTCGAGCAGGGCACCACGGCCACCCAACTCTTCGCCGACGACCCGCACGTCGTCGTCGCCCGGGTCGACGGCGAGCTCGTCGACCTGGACCACGTCCTCGGCGACGGGGACGCCGTCGAGCGGTCCTGGTCACCGAGCAGGACGGGCTGGACGTGCTGCGCCACTCCTGCGCCCACGTCCTGGCCCAGGCCGTCCAGCAGACCTTCCCCGACGCCAAGCTGGGGATCGGCCCGCCGATCCGGGACGGGTTCTACTACGACTTCGACGTCGCGGAGCCGTTCACCCCCGAGGACCTCAAGCGCCTCGAGAAGTCGATGCAGAAGATCATCAACACCGGCCAGACGTTCGCCCGGCGCGAGGTCTCGGACGAGGAGGCACGCGAGGAGCTGGCCGGCGAGCCCTACAAGCTGGAGCTCATCGGGCTCAAGGGCGGGTCCGCCGACGAGGCGGCCGAGGGCGCCGGCGTCGAGGTCGGCGGCAACCAGCTGACGATCTACGACAACGTCGACCGGACCGGCCAGGCTGTCTGGGGCGACCTGTGCCGCGGCCCGCACGTGCCGACCACCAAGCTGATCGCCAACGGCTTCAAGCTCATGCGCAGCGCGGCCGCCTACTGGCGAGGCAGCGAGAAGAACCCCCAGCTGCAGCGCATCTACGGCACCGCCTGGCCCAGCAAGGACGAGCTGAAGGCCTACCTGGAGCGGCTGGCGGAGGCCGAGCGCCGGGACCACCGCAAGCTCGGTGCCGAGATGGACCTGTTCTCCTTCCCCGAGGAGGTCGGCCCCGGTCTGCCCGTCTTCCACCCCAAGGGCGCTATCCTGCGCCGCACCATGGAGGACTACGTCTGGCAGCGGCACGTCGAGGCCGGGTTCTCCTACGTCACCACCCCGCACCTGTCCAAGGAGGGGCTGTTCCACACCTCCGGGCACCTGCCCTACTACGCCGACGGCATGATGCCCGAGCTGGACGACGACGGGCAGGCCTACCGCATCAAGGCGATGAACTGCCCGATGCACAACCTCATCTACCGCTCCCAGCAACGGTCCTACCGCGACCTGCCGCTGCGCTACTTCGAGTTCGGCACCGTCTACCGCAACGAGAAGTCGGGCGTCCTGCAGGGCCTGACCCGGGTGCGGATGATCACCCAGGACGACAGCCACTCCTACGTCACCAAGGAGCAGGCGCCCGGCGAGATCAAGCACCTGCTCGACTTCGTCCTGGGCCTGCTGCGCGACTTCGGCCTGGACGACTACTACCTGGAGCTGTCCACCCGCGACGACAGCGAGGGCAAGAGGGACAAGTTCATCGGGTCCGAGGAGCAGTGGACCGAGGCGACCGCGGTGCTGGAGAAGGTGGCCCGTGAGTCCGGCCTGGAGCTCGTCGACGACCCCGGCGGCGCCGCCTACTACGGCCCGAAGATCTCGGTCCAGGCCCGGGACGCGATCGGGCGCACCTGGCAGATGTC
Organism: Ornithinimicrobium sp. CNJ-824; assembly: GCF_001942405.1. GTDB lineage: Bacteria > Actinomycetota > Actinomycetes > Actinomycetales > Dermatophilaceae > Ornithinicoccus > Ornithinicoccus kibberensis. Next base: position 448,137 of record NZ_MKKA01000011.1, on the reverse strand, counting down.
GACGATCCAGTACGACTTCAACCAGCCGGAGCGCTTCGGCCTGGAGTACTCCGCCGCCGACGGCACCCGCCAGCAGCCGGTGATGATCCACTCGGCCAAGTTCGGCTCGATCGAACGCTTCATCGGGGTGCTCACCGAGCACTACGCCGGGCAGTTCCCGCCGTGGCTGGCCCCGGTGCAGGTGCTGGGCGTCCCGGTGGCCGAGGAGTTCGACGACTACCTCCGGGACGTCGCGGCCCGCCTCCGGGCCGAGGGGATCCGGGTCGAGCTGGACACCTCGGACGACCGGTTCCCCAAGAAGATCCGCAACGCGAGCCGCTCCAAGGCCCCCTTCATCCTCATCGTCGGCGGCGAGGACAGGGACGCCGGCGCGGTGTCCTTCCGCTACCGCGACGGCTCGCAGAAGAACGGCGTGCCGGTCGAGGAGGCCGTGGCCGAGGTCGTGGCCGCCGTCCGCGGACGCGTGCAGGTCTGAGTCCCGTGGCGCGGACGGGGGAGCGGGGTATGCCGTCGCTCGGCCAGGAGGCCGCGCGCGTGCGGGTGCGGCCGGTCCTGGAGGACGAGGCCCTGCTCCTGGGTGCGCTGCACCTGCAGGCGCTGCGCCGGGCGGGCCGGGAGCCCGACCCCGGTCCGCCGAGCCACGTGCAGGCGTTCGCCGCCGCCTGGCGGGTCCGGTCGGCGGACCTGCCGGCCTGGGTGGGCGAGTGCGACGGCCAGCACGTGGGGATGGTGGTGTGCCAGGTCCCGCTCCTGCCCGCACTGGGGGCCGGCGTCCCCCAGCTGCTGTCCCTGAGCTGCCTGGGCGGGCACGAGGAGGCGGTGGCCCTGGCGATGGTGCGCGCGGTGGTCAGCTGGTTCGGCCGGCAGGGCCACCTGTCCGTCGACGTGGCCGACGACGTCCGGCTGCCCGCCGCGGTGCTGGACGCCGCCCGGGCCGACGTGCTGCCCCGTCGGCGGGTCAGCCTGCCGACGAGGCCCTGAGGGCCGGGGGCGGCTCCTCAGCGACGCTCGAGGACGAAGACCGGGATGGTCCGTCCGGTCGACGACTGGTAGTCGGCGTAGGAGGGGAAGGCCCGCACGGCGCGCTCCCACCAGGCCTCGCGCTCCGGGCCCTGCTCGAGCAGCCGGGCGTGCCGGACGTGCTGCTCGGTGCCGTCGTGGACGAGGACGTCGGGGTGGACGCGCAGGTTGTGGAACCACTGCGGGTGCTCCGGCGCACCACCCTTGCTCGCGACCGCCAGGTAGTCCCCGTCGTGCTCGACCCGCATGAGCGGAACCCTGCGCAGCAGCCCGCTGCGGGCACCCCGCATCGTCACGACCACCACCGGGCGGCCCTGGACCTGCACCGCACGGGTGTCGCCGGCCCCGTCGATCTCGGCGAGCTGGCGGGCCACCCAGCCGCTGCGCTCGGGCAGGTAGGCGGCGGGGTCGGCCGCCTGGGCGCTCAGCGGGGTGGACGAGGACGGCTGCGGGAACGGCATACCCCTCACAACGCCGGCGGAGGTCCCGCTCTTCCGGCGGGCAGGCCTGTCCTGCCCGGACGCCCGGTGCCCGGCACGTAGGATCGGCCCATGACCGAGGGACCCCCGACGGTGACCGGTGCCGACGAACTCGCCGGCACCGCCGACGGCTTCGAGCGGCTCTGGACGCCCCACCGGATGGCCTACGTCAAGGGTGACCGGCCCAGCCGCGACGCGGGCACGGGGTGCCCCTTCTGCGCGGCCCCCGGCAAGGACGACGCGGAGGGGCTCATCGTCCACCGCGGCCGGACCTGCTTCGTCGTGCTCAACCTGTTCCCCTACAACCCCGGTCACCTGCTCGTGTGCCCCTACCGGCACGTCCCGCTCTACGTCGACCTCACCGACGAGGAGACCGCGGAGTTCACCGCGCTGACCAAGCAGGCGATCCGGGCCGTGGAGGCCGCCAGCGGGCCGGCCGGCTACAACCTGGGCATCAACCAGGGCGACGTCGCCGGGGCCGGGGTCGCGGCGCACCTGCACCAGCACGTCGTGCCACGGTGGCTGGGGGACGCCAACTTCCTGCCGATCGTCGGCCGGACCAAGGCCCTGCCGCAGCTGCTGGAGGACGTGCGCCGGCAGCTGGTCGCGGCCTGGCCCGCGTCCGGGCCGACCCCGCGCCCGGCCGAGGGCGAGCAGGCCTGATGCTCAACCGCTACGCACGCGGGACCTTCACCCGGGTGTTCGGCCCGTTGGCCCGGCTCCTGCTGCGCCTGGGGATCCACCCCGACCTCGTCACCGTGGTCGGCACCCTCGGGGTGGTCGTCGGGGCGCTGTGGTTCTACCCGCGCGGCGAGCTGTGGTGGGGCACGCTGTTCATCACCGCGTTCGTCTTCGCCGACCTGGTCGACGGGACGATGGCGCGGATCTCGGGACGCGCCAGCCCCTGGGGCGCCTACCTCGACTCCACGCTCGACCGGCTGGGCGACGCCGCCGTCTTCGGCGGGCTCGTGCTGTGGTTCCTCGGCCCGGGCGGGCGGCCCGTGGACGGCTACCTGGCACTGGCGTGCCTGGTCCTGGGCTTTCTCGTCTCCTACGCCAAGGCCCGGGCCGAGTCGCTCGGCTGGCGGTGCGAGGGCGGCATCGCCGAGCGGGCCGACCGCCTGGTCGCCGTGCTGGTGACCACCGGGTTCACCGGCCTGTTCCTGCCCGGGTGGGTGCTCACCGTCGTGCTCGCGCTGCTGGCGCTGGCCTCACTGGTCACCATCGTCCAGCGCATGGGCATGGTCCGCCGCCAGGCGCTGGCCGCCTGACCCGGGCATCCCGCCCGGGCTCGTAGACTGGGACGTCCGCACCCCGGTGCGACCCTTCCCCGCCCCGCGACCCGGCACGGTCGCCCCCGCTCCCGAGAGGCACCGATGAGCGAGCCCACCACCCACACCACCGGCACGACCCGCGTCAAGCGGGGGATGGCCGACATGCTCAAGGGGGGCGTCATCATGGATGTCGTCACCGCCGAGCAGGCCAAGATCGCCGAGGACGCCGGCGCGGTGGCCGTCATGGCGCTGGAGCGCGTGCCGGCCGACATCCGCGCCCAGGGCGGGGTGTCCCGGATGAGCGACCCCGACATGATCGACGGCATCATCGAGGCCGTCTCGATCCCGGTGATGGCCAAGGCCCGGATCGGCCACTTCGTCGAGGCGCAGGTGCTGCAGAGCCTGGGGGTCGACTACGTCGACGAGTCCGAGGTGCTCACGCCCGCCGACTACGCCAACCACATCGACAAGTGGGCCTTCACGGTGCCCTTCGTCTGCGGGGCGACCAACCTCGGCGAGGCGCTGCGCCGGATCACCGAGGGGGCCGCGATGATCCGCTCCAAGGGCGAGGCCGGCACCGGCGACGTGTCCAACGCGACCACCCACATGCGGGCCATCCGCGCGGAGATCAGCAGGCTCACCGCGATGGCCCCCGACGAGCTCTACGTCGCGGCCAAGGAGCTGCAGGCCCCCTACGACCTCGTCAAGGAGGTCGCGCAGACCGGCAAGCTCCCCGTGGTGCTGTTCACCGCCGGCGGCATCGCCACGCCCGCCGACGCGGCGATGATGATGCAGCTGGGTGCCGAGGGCGTCTTCGTCGGCTCAGGCATCTTCAAGGCCGGCAACCCCGCCCAGCGGGCCGCAGCCATCGTCAAGGCGACCACCTTCCACGACGACCCCGACACCATCGCCGAGGTGTCCCGCGGCCTCGGCGAGGCCATGGTCGGCATCAACGTCGACGACATCCCGCAGCCGCACCGGCTCGCCGAGCGCGGCTGGTGAGGGCGGGCCCGCAGGCTGCGGAGCCCGCCGAGGGCCCGCTCGTCGGGATCCTCGCCGTCCAGGGCGACGTCCGGGAGCACATGCGCGCCCTGGAGCTGGCCGGGGCCCGGGCCCGCCCGGTCCGCCGGCCCGGCGAGCTCGAGGGCCTCGACGGCCTGGTGGTGCCCGGCGGGGAGTCCACCACGATCGACCGGCTCAGCCGGATCTTCGGGCTGCACCGGCCGCTGCGCGACCTGGTCGCCGACGGCCTGCCGGTCTACGGGTCCTGCGCCGGCATGATCCAGCTCGCCGAGGAGATCCTCGACGGGCACCCGGAGCAGCGGACGTTCGGTGGCATCGACATGACGGTGCGGCGCAACGCCTTCGGCCGGCAGGTCGACTCCTTCGAGACCGACCTGCACGTCGAGGGGATCGACGACCCGGACCGACCCTTCCGCGCCGTCTTCATCCGCGCCCCCTGGGTCGAGCGTCTCGGCGACGGCGTCGAGGTGCTCGCCCGGGCCGACGACCACCCGGTCGCGGTCCGGCAGGGGCCCCTGCTGGCCACCTCCTTCCACCCCGAGGTCACCGAGGACCACCGGGTGCACGCACTGTTCGTCCGGATGGTGCACGAGCACCGCTGAACGGCCGGTAGCATCGGAGGCCGATTTCCACGGCCGTCGAAGGCACGAGAGGACGAGGCATGTCGGGACACTCCAAGTGGGCGACCACGAAGCACAAGAAGGCCGCGATCGACGCCAAGCGCGGCAAGCTGTTCGCCAAGCTCATCAAGAACATCGAGGTGGCCGCCCGCACCGGGGGCGGCGACCCCGCCGGCAACCCCACCCTCTTCGACGCCATCCAGAAGGCGAAGAAGACCTCGGTGCCCAACGACAACATCGACCGGGCGGTCAAGCGCGGCTCCGGCGCCGAGGCCGGCGGGGCCAGCTACGAGGCGCTGACCTACGAGGGCTACGCCCCGGGCGGGGTGGCGCTCTACATCGAGTGCCTGACCGACAACAAGAACCGAGCCGTCATGGAGGTCCGCACGGCGCTGACGCGCAACGGCGGGTCGATGGCCGACAGCGGCTCGGTGGCCTACCTGTTCGACCGCAAGGGCCAGGTCGTCGTGCCGCGGTCCCAGGAGTCGGGTGAGCTGACCGAGGACACCCTCCTGGAGACCGTCCTCGAGGCCGGCGCCGAGGAGGTCAACGACCTGGACGACGCGTTCGAGGTCATCAGCGAAGCCACCGACGTCGTGGCCGTGCGGACCGCGCTGCAGGAGGCCGGCCTGGACTACGACTCGGCGGAGGTGACCTTCGTGCCCAGCATGGAGGTGCCGCTGGACGCCGAGGGCGCGCGCAAGGTCATCCGCGTCGTCGACGCCCTGGAGGACTGCGACGACGTGCAGAACGTGTACTCCAACGCCGACATCTCCGACGAGGTCATGGCCGAGATCGACGGCGACTGACACCCCCTGGGGTCCCTCCCCGGCGCTGCCGTCCCGGCACGGGGGACGTCGGCCGCTCCGGTGTGCGTGTCGCAACCCGCGTGCGTCGGCCCCGCTGGGTAGCGTGGGGTGCGAACACCTGTCCACACCGGTGGCACCCGCGTCCGGGGCCGGCCGGCCAGCCCGAGGAGGTCGCCCGTGCGCGTGCTCGGCGTGGACCCCGGCCTGACCCGGTGCGGGCTGGGCGTGGTCGAGGGCCTGCCCGGCCGACGGCTGCGCATGGTCGCCGTCGGGGTCGTGCGCACCCCGGTCGGGGACGAGCCGCAGGAGCGGCTGCTGTCGGTCCAGACCGAGATCGACCAGTGGCTGGCGGACTGGCAGCCCGACGCCGTCGCGGTGGAGCGGGTCTTCGCCAAGGCCAACATCCGCGGCATCATGGGAACCGCCCAGGCCTCGGCCATCCCGATGCTCGCCGCCGCACGCCTGGGCCTGCAGCTGGGCCTGCACACCCCCTCGGAGATCAAGGCCGCCGTCACCGGCAACGGCCGCGCCGACAAGGCCCAGGTGACGCACATGGTCACCCGCATCCTCCAGCTCGCCGACCCGCCCCGGCCCGCGGACGCCGCCGACGCGCTCGCCCTGGCCATCTGCCACGTCTGGCGCGCAGGGACCGACGGGCGGCCCGGCGAGGGCAGCACGACCAACCGCATCCACGAGGCCGAGCGGCTGGCCCGGTCGGCCGCCCCCAACCGGCTCGCCGAGCTGCACTCGCAGCACCGCAGCGCGGCGCGGGCCGCCACCGCCCGTGCCTCGGCCCGGCCCGTCCCGACCAGGAGGAACGTCTAAGTGATCGCGTCCGTCCGCGGCCCCGTGCGCCACGTCGGCCTGGACCGTGCCGTCGTCGAGGTGGGCGGTGTCGGGCTGCTCGTGCACGCCACCCCGGCCACCGTCGCCGAGCTGCGGCCCGGCCAGGAGGTCACCCTGGAGACCACCCTGGTGGTGCGGGAGGAGTCGCTGACCCTCTACGGCTTCGCCGACCCCGACGCCCGCGCGCTGTTCGAGCAGGTCCAGACCGTCTCGGGGGTCGGTCCCCGTCTGGCCCTGGCGATGCTGTCGGTCCTGGCCCCCGACGAGGTCCGCCGCGCCCTGGCGCAGGGCGACCTGGCCACGCTGACGAAGGTGCCCGGCATCGGGCGCAAGTCGGCCGAGCGGCTGGTCCTCGAGCTCAAGGACAAGGTGGCGGTGGTCGGCGGCGGGACCGGTCCGGCCGGCGCTCCCGCCGTTCCCGCCGCCGGGGAGGGCGAGGCGGTGGCCTCCCAGGTGCGCGAGGCGCTGGAGGGGCTCGGCTGGTCGGCCCGCCAGGCCGCCGACGCGGTCTCCACGGTCACCGGCGGGGAGGAGCCGCCGGCCGAGGTGTCGGCCGTCCTGCGCGCCGCCCTGCGCGAGCTCGGACGATGAGCAGGCCGGGCGAGGACGAAGACCTCCCGGGCGTGGCGGGCAGCCCGGGGGAGGACGGCCGGATCGTCGACCCGGCCGGCACCGACGAGGAGCGCCGCATCGAGGCGGCCCTGCGTCCCCGCCGGCTCTCGGAGTTCCCGGGGCAGCGACGGGTCCGGGACCAGCTGGGGCTGGTCCTGGAGGCCGCCCGGCGACGGGGCAGCCCACCGGACCACGTCCTGCTCTCCGGCCCGCCCGGGCTGGGCAAGACCACCCTGGCGATGATCATCGCCGGCGAGCTCGAGCAGCCCATCCGGATCACCAGCGGGCCGGCCATCCAGCACGCCGGGGACCTGGCTGCGGTGCTGTCCTCCCTGGTCGAGGGCGAGGTGCTCTTTCTCGACGAGATCCACCGGATGTCCCGTCCGGCCGAGGAGATGCTCTACCTGGCCATGGAGGACTTCCGGGTCGACGTCATCGTCGGCAAGGGGCCCGGTGCGACCGCGATCCCGCTCGAGCTGCCGCCGTTCACCGTCGTGGGGGCCACCACCCGGGCCGGCCTGCTGCCGGCGCCCCTTCGCGACCGGTTCGGCTTCACCGGACACCTCGACTTCTACGACACCGCCGACCTGGTGACCATCCTCACCCGCAACGCCCACCTGCTCGGGATCGAGGCCGACGAGGAGGGCATCACCCAGATCGCCTCCCGGTCGCGCGGGACGCCGCGGATCGCCAACCGGCTGCTCCGCCGGGTGCGCGACTGGGCCCAGGTCCACGGCCGGCACGTCGTCGACGAGCCGGCCGCGCAGGCGGCCCTCGAGCTCTTCGACGTCGACGTCCTGGGCCTGGACCGCCTCGACCGCGCGGTGCTGGAGGCGCTGTGCACCCGCTTCGGCGGGGGACCGGTGGGACTGTCCACCCTGGCCGTCGCGGTGGGGGAGGAGCCGGACACCGTCGAGACCGTCGCCGAGCCCTACCTGGTCCGGGAGGGCTTCATGGTGCGCACCCCTCGGGGCCGGGCCGCCAGCGCCGCCGCGTGGGAGCACCTGGGTCTGTCGGCGCCCACGCCGGCCGCCACGGGCGTGGGTAACGGGACCGGCCCCGCCGCCCACGCCTCCGGCGGTGCCCGGCTCGGGCCCCGGGCGGCCGACGGCGGCCAGGTGCCGCTGCCGTGGGACGACGCAGGGGACGACGGGCAGGGATGACCGCGGCGGCCCGGCGGACACGGCACCCCGTGCCTTTGGTCGGCCCGGCGCGCTCACCTAGACTGCCCCGGGTGCCCGCTCCCCGGCCGTCGACGGCCGCTGCCCGGACGGCACCGCACGCTCACCACCCGAAGGGTCGACCATGACGCCACTGGCCACCGCCGCCGCAGCACCCCCCACGGGCGGGGGGATGACGACGCTGCTGCTGCTCGCGGTCCCGTTCCTGGTGCTGCTCTACCTCATGTTCTCCCAGCGCCGCCGCGCCCGCGCGGTCAGCGAGGCGCAGGCCGCGCTCCAGGTGGGGGACGAGGTCATGGCTGCGGCCGGCATCTTCGGCACGGTCGTCGGCGTCGAGGACGACGTGGTGCGGCTGCAGGTCGCCGAGGGCGTCGTGCTGCGCGTCGCCCGTCGCGCGGTCATCCCGCCCGGCACCGACGCCTCCGGCCGCGTGTCGCGCACCCCCCGGGACGAGGGGCCGGGGGCGACCGCCTGATGTCGATGTCGACGCGCGGCTCACGCCGCGAGGAGGACCTTCCGGGTCTGGCCGCGGGCAGCGGCCGACGGCCGGGACGGGGCGGTGCCACCCGCCGTCGCGGACCGCAGGGCGCCCGCAAGGCCCGCATGCGGGGGCCCCTGCGGACGCTCACCACGCTGCTGGTGCTCACGCTCCTGCTCTTCGCCGGGATCGGCGCCGCCCACCTGTGGGGCACGCCGAAGGCACCGTTGGCCCCCCAGCTGGGGCTCGACCTCGCCGGCGGCCGTCAGGTGGTCCTGGCCCCCCTTACCGAGGACGGCGCCTCGATCGACGCCGACCAGCTCGACCAGGCCATCGACATCATCCGGCGCCGGGTCGACGCCACCGGGACCTCCGAGGCCGAGGTGACCCGCCTGGGCCAGAACATCTCGGTCGCCATCCCCGGCGACCCGTCGCCCGACCAGCTCGAGGCGCTCAGCCGTTCCTCCCAGATGGCCTTCCGTCCCGTGCTCCTGGCCGAGCCGGTCTTCGCCCCTGGCGAGGAGCCGCAGGTCCCGCGGGAGCTGCCCCTGCCGGACGACCGGCTGGCCGAGCAGGCCGAGCTCATGCAGCCGCCGCCGGCGCCGCAGGACGTCGAGGAGCCGGCCGAGGACGAGCCCGCGGGGGACGAGGCGTCCAGCACCGAGGAGAACCGTGGCGGCACGGCCCTGCCCGCCGCCACGGACGAGGCCGACGCGACCGGCCAGCCGGGGACCGACGGCGACGGGGCCACCCAGGAGCCGGCGACCGAGGAGCCGGCACCGCCGGTGGCCAACCCCTCCGACCTGGCCCAGGTCACCCCCGAGATCCAGCAGGCCTTCGCCGAGACGACCTGCGAGGACCCCGACCTGGCCGACCGCGCGGCCGTCGCCCCGGCCGCCCAGCCGCTCGTCGTGTGCAACACCGAGGGCACGGAGAAGTACGTCCTCGGCCCCGTCGAGCTGTCCGGCGGCAACCTCACCGACGCCACCGCCGGCCCCGAGCAGGCCCAGGGCGGGGCCGTCACCGGCCGCTGGGAGGTCGTGCTCACCTTCGACGACGAGGGCGGCGACGCCTTCGCCGACGTCACCACCCGGCTGATGGGCTACCCGCAGAACTCGGCGCAGAACCGCTTCGCGATGGTCCTCGACGGCGAGGTCATCTCCGCGCCGACCGTCAACAGCGTCATCAGCGCGGGCATCGCCACCATCACCGGCGACTTCACCGTCGAGGAGGCCGAGACCCTGGCCAACCAGCTGCGCTTCGGCGCCCTGCCCGTCTCCTTCGACGTGCAGACCTCCGAGCAGATCAGCCCCACCCTCGGCGGGGAGCAGCTGCGCTGGGGCCTGATCGCCGGCGCCGTCGGCCTCGCGCTGGTGTTCCTCTACATGCTCCTGCAGTACCACGCCCTCGGCCTGGTGGCGATCGGCTCGCTGCTCCTGGCCGCGGTCATCGCCTACGGCGCGGTCACCCTGCAGGGCTGGGCGATCAACTTCCGCCTGACGATGGCCGGGGTCACCGGGCTCATCGTGGCCATCGGTGTCACGGCGGACAGCTTCATCGTCTACTTCGAACGTGTCCGGGACGAGGTCCGCTCCGGCCGCCCCCTGCGGTATGCCGTGGACACCGGTTGGGAGCGGGCGCGCCGGACGATCATCATCTCCGACCTCGTCAACCTCATCGCCGCGGGCGTCCTGTACTACCTGTCCGAGGCGGGCGTGAAGGCCTTCGCCTTCACCCTGGGGCTGACCACGATCATCGACCTCGTCGTGGTGATGATGTTCACCCACCCGCTCGTGAGCATCCTGGCCAACACGAAGTTCTTCGGCGAGGGCCGGCGCTGGTCGGGCATGGAGCCCGAGCGGCTCGGCGCCAAGCGCTCGGCCTACCTGGGCCGAGGCCAGTTCCGCGAGCCCGAGCCCGAGGTGCTCGCCCCGGGACGGCGACGCCATACCCGCGAGGAGCTGGAAGGGGGTGTGGTCTGATGTCGCGCTTCAGCCAGCTCGGCAACGACCTCTACTCGGGCAAGCGGTCGATCGACGTCATCGGTCGGCGCCGGTGGTTCTACGTCGTCTCCCTGGTCCTGCTGGGGCTGTCCCTGGTCGGCCTGCTCGGCCAGGGGCTCAACTTCGGCATCGAGTTCCGCGGCGGCACCGAGCTGCGCGTGAGCCAGGTCCAGGACATGGACGACTACGAGAGCCGCGCCCAGGAGGTCGTCCAGGCGCCGGCCGACGGAGGCACCACGGCCGTCACCCGGATCGGCGACGACACCGTCCGGGTGCAGACCGGGGAGATGACCTCGCCGGAGGCCGAGGCCCTGCGCGGCGAGCTGGCCGACGAGTTCGGCGTGCCGGTCGGCGCGGTCACCAGCTCCCTGGTGGGTCCGTCCTGGGGCGACAGCGTGACCAACCGGGCCCTCATCGCCCTGGGGGTCTTCCTGCTCCTGGTGACCGTGGTGCTCACGCTGTACTTCCACACCTGGAAGATGGCCGCGGCCGCGCTCGTCGCGCTGCTGCACGACGTCGTCTTCACCGTGGGGGTCTACGCCCTGCTCGGCATCGAGGTCTCCCCGGCGTCGGTCATCGGCTTCCTCACCATCCTGGGCTACTCGATCTACGACACGATCGTCGTGTTCGACAAGGTCAAGGAGAACACCGACCACGCCATGGACACCCGCCGGTGGACCTACGGCGAGGCGGCCAACCTGGCCGTCAACCAGACGTTCGTGCGCTCGATCAACACCTCGGTGGTGGCCCTGCTGCCGGTGGCCGTCATCCTCGTCGTCGGCCTGACCATCATCGGTCCAGGCACGCTCGTCGACCTGGCCTGGGCGCTGTTCATCGGCATCGCGGTCGGGACCTACTCCTCGGTGTTCGTGGCCACGCCGCTGCTGGTCGACCTGCGCCGGGGCGAGCTGGACCTGCGCAAGCACGACGCGGCGGTGCGCAAGCGGCGGCAGCGGTCGCAGGACCGCGCGGCCCGGGGCACCGACCCGGTCGCGCAGACCGGCGGTCAGCCCGAGCCGGCCGTCGTCGGCGCCCCCGCCGACCAGACCGGGGCCGCGGCCCCGCCGGTGGAGCAGGCACCTGCGCCGTCGGCGACCGCCGGCCGCCAGCTGCACCCCTACGCCCAGCGCGGCCCGCGCAACCAGCCCCGGCGCAAGAAGCGCCGCAGCTGACCACCGCCCCAGGAGACGAGAGCCATGAGCACCTCCGAACGTGCCGACACCACCACCCAGGACGCCGGCGACCCCGACCTGGCCGCCGACGTGCTGGCCGGACTGCGCGACATCCCCGACTTCCCGGTCAACGGCGTCGTCTTCAAGGACTTCACCCCGGTCCTGCTGGACCACGCGCTGCGGTCCCGGATCATCGCCGACGTCGTCGACCGGCGCCGCGGCCAGGTCGACGTGGTCGCCGGCATCGAGGCGCGGGGGTTCATCCTCGGCGCGGTCATCGCCCACGAGCTGGGCGTCGGGTTCGTCCCCGTCCGCAAGGAGGGCAAGCTGCCCTCGGCCGTGCACGCCCAGTCCTACTCGCTGGAGTACGGCACCGCCACCCTGGAGATCCACCAGGACGCCGTCTCGCACGGGGAGCGCGTCCTCGTCGTCGACGACGTGCTCGCCACCGGCGGCACCCTGGCGGCCACCTGCGAGCTCGTCGAGCGCTGCGGGGCCAGCGTCGCCGCGATCGAGCTGGTGCTGGAGATCGGCCCCCTCGAGGGACGCAGCAAGCTCACCGGCTACGACGTGCGGTCCACGGTCACCATCTGAAGGGACCGGCCCGGCGGGGCGGGGTCCGTCCCCGGCCGGGCCAACTATGATCTCGTCATGACCGACGGCGCCGCCTCCACGCACCCGCCCGCCCGGGCCGGGGGAGGCCTGCGCCCGCGCTGGGCCCGGCTGGGCGGCGCGCGCACCTCCAGCGTCAACCCGACCCTGGAGCCGCTGCTGCGCGCGGTCCGCGCGACCCACCCCAAGGCCGACCTGTCCGTCATCCAGCGCGCCTACGCCGTGGCCGAGGAGGCCCACCGCGGCCAGCGCCGCAAGAGCGGGGACGCCTACATCACCCACCCGCTGGCGGTGGCCACCATCCTCGCCGAGCTGGGGATGACCCCCTCGACCATCGCGGCGGCGCTGCTGCACGACACGGTGGAGGACACGGCATACTCCCTGGACCAGCTGCGCAGCGACTTCGGCGACGAGATCGCGATGATGGTCGACGGCGTGACCAAGCTGGACAAGGTCACCTACGGCGAGGCGGCCCAGTCCGAGACCGTGCGCAAGATGGTCGTGGCGATGGCCAAGGACATCCGGGTGCTGGTCATCAAGCTGGCCGACCGGGTCCACAACGCCCGCACGTGGCGCTACGTGTCCCCGGAGTCGGCCGCCCGCAAGGCCGCCGAGACCCTGGAGATCTACGCCCCGCTGGCCCACCGGCTGGGGATGAACACGATCAAGTGGGAGCTGGAGGACCTGGCCTTCGCCCAGCTCTACCCCAAGGTCTACGACGAGATCGTGCGGATGGTCGCCGAGCGGGCGCCGGCCCGCGAGGAGCTGCTGGCCACCATCCGTCAGGAGATCAACGAGGAGCTGCGGGCCAGCAAGATCCGGGCGACCATCACCGGGCGGCCCAAGCACTACTACTCCGTCTACCAGAAGATGATCGTGCGGGGGCACGACTTCGACAAGATCTACGACCTGCTCGGGGTGCGGGTGCTGGTCGACTCCATCCAGGACTGCTACGCGGTGCTCGGCGCCCTGCACAACCGGTGGAACCCGGTGCCGGGGCGGTTCAAGGACTACATCGCCATGCCCAAGTTCAACATGTACCAGTCCCTGCACACGACGGTCATCGGCCCCGAGGGCAAGCCGGTCGAGATCCAGATCCGCACCCACCAGATGCACCGCCGGGCCGAGTACGGCGTCGCCGCGCACTGGAAGTACAAGGAGCAGTCCCCGGACGGGACCCGCGCCGTCGCCGGCCAGGACGGGGCGCCGGGGGCGCTGGAGGGTATGCAGTGGCTGCGCCAGCTGCTCGAGTGGCAGCGGGAGACCGCGGACCCGGGGGAGTTCCTCGACTCGCTGCGCTTCGAGATCGGTGCGGCCGAGGTCTACGTCTTCACCCCCGGCGGGGACGTCATGGCGCTGCCGGCCGGTGCGACGCCGGTGGACTTCGCCTACGCCGTGCACACCGAGGTCGGACACCGCTGCGTCGGTGGCCGGGTCAACGGCAAGCTGGTGCCGCTGGACTCCGAGCTGTCCAACGGCGACGTCGTCGAGATCATCACGAGCAAGGCCCAGGAGGCCGGGCCGAGCCGGGACTGGCTCAGCTTCGTCAAGAGCGCCCGCGCCCGCAACAAGATCCGCCAGTGGTTCACCCGCGAGCGGCGCGAGGAGATGGTCGAGTCCGGCCGCGACCAGATCGCCAAGGTCCTCCGCAAGCAGAACGCCCCGCTCCAGCGGCTCATGTCGCACGAGACCCTCTCGGCCGTCGCCGGCGACCTGGGCTACAAGGACATCGACGGGCTCTACGCCGCGGTGGGGGAGAGCCACGTCTCGGCCCAGCACGTCGTCAAGCAGCTGACCGCCACCCTCGGCGGCGAGGACGGCACCGAGGAGGACCTGGCCGAGGCCACCCGCCCGCGACGCGGCCGGGTCGCCCACACCGACCCGGGCGTCACGGTGGTCGGCACCAACGACGTGTGGGTCAAGCTGGCCAAGTGCTGCACCCCGGTGCCGGGCGACCCGATCATGGGCTTCGTCACCCACGGCCGCGGGGTCTCGGTCCACCGCACCGACTGCACCAACGCCGAGCAGCTGCGCCAGCACCCCGAGCGCATCATCCCGGTGGCGTGGGCCCCCACCGCGACCAGCCTGTTCCTGGTCAACCTGCAGGTCGAGGCCCTGGACCGCTCCCGGCTGCTGTCGGACATCACCCGGGTGCTCTCCGACCAGCACGTGAACATCCTGTCGGCCTCGGTGCAGACCGGGCGCGACCGGGTGGCGCTGAGCAAGTTCTCCTTCGAGATGGCCGACCCCTCCCACCTGGAGTCGGTCATCCGCGCCGTGCGCGGCGTCCCCGGGGTGCTGGACGCCTACCGGATCACCGGGACGACCAGCACCGACCCGCACCGACGCGGACGCACCGCCTGAGCGCTCAGGCGGGCGCGAGGAAGGCGGCCAGCGCGGCGGCGTAGCAGCCTGGTCCAGCGTGCCGCAGATCTCCCGGGCCGAGTGCATGGACAGCACCGGGGCGCCGAAGTCGACCGTGGTCGCACCGGTCAGGGCCGAGGTCATCGGCCCGACGGTCGAGCCGCACGGCAGGTCGGACCGGGTGACGAAGGTCTGCATCGGCACGCCCGCCTGCTCGCAGGCCAGCGCGAAGGCCGCCGCGCCGAGCGAGTCGGTCGCGTAGCGCAGGTTGTTGTTGACCTTCAGCACCGGGCCGCCGTTCATGACGATCGGGTGCTCGGGCTCGTGCCGGTCGGCGTAGTTCGGGTGCGTGGCGTGGGACATGTCGCCGGAGGCGACGACCGTCCCGGCCAGGGAACGCCACAGGTCCTCGCGCGTGCCGCCCGCGGCCAGGACGATCCGTTCCAGCCAGGCGGGCAGGAAGGTGGACTGGGCGCCCCGCTCGGAGGTGCTGCCGACCTCCTCGTGGTCGAAGAGGACGACCACGGGGACGGCCGGTGTGTTGGACGGCTCGGAGACCGCGTGCAGGAGCGCGCGGACCGCGGCGTAGCTGGTGGCCAGGTTGTCCAGCCGTCCGGAGGCGATCAGCTCGCCGTCCGCGCCGATGCGCCGGGCGGGGGTCAGGTCGTGGGTCATGGCGTCGTAGGCCAGCAGGTCGTCGGGGTCGGCGTCGACGAGCTCGGCCAGCCAGCCGCGGAAGGACCGGGGGCCGGCGCCCAGCCCCCAGTGCGGGGCCAGGTGCTGCTGGTCGTTGAGCTGGAGCCCTTCGCTGCGCACGTTGCGGTCCAGGTGGATGGCCAGCTGGGACACGCGCAGGACCGGGTCGTCGGTCCGGAAGAGGCGGTGGCCGACGCCGCCGGGGGAGTCGGTGTCGCGCACCGCCACGCGTCCGGAGAGCCCCAGGTCACGGTCCAGCCAGGAGTTGGTCAGCGCTCCGCCGTAGACCTCCACGCCGAGCATCTGCCACCCGGCACGCGCCCAGTCCGGACGGGGCTTGACCCGCAGGTTGGGCGAGTCCGTGTGGGCCCCCACGATCCGGAACGGGGTGTGCGCGGCTCGGTCGGGGCCGTCGAGGTGGGCGGTGGACCAGGCGAGCAGCGAGCCGCCCCGGCGCACGACGTAGCTGCCGGGCGTGGAGGGGGTGGGGTCGGTCTCGGCGACCTCCGTGAAGCCCTCGGCCGTCAGCAGCGCAGCCGCGCCGTCGACGGCGTGGAACGGGGACGGGGAGGCGTCCAGGTAGGTGCACAGGCCGTCGGCGACCTCGGTCACCTGCGTGGTCAGGTCGGCGGCGGGCATCAGGACAGACCGCCCCGGGCGGACTCCAGCCAGGTGCGCTTGGTCTCCAGTTCGCTCGTCAGCCGGGCGACCTTCTTCTCGTCGCCCGCGGCCTGCGCGGCGGCGAGGTCGGACTCCAGGCCCTGGACGCCCCGTTCGAGCTGGTCGACCATGGACTGTGCCCGGGCCGCCAGCTCGGGGTCGGTGCGCTGCCACTGCTTGTCCTCGACGTCGCGCACCTTCTGCTCGACCGCCCGCAGGCGGCCCTCGACGCGCCGGACGTCCGCGCGGGGCACCTTGCCGGCCGCCTCCCAGCGGTCCTGGATGCGGCGCAGGGCGGCCTTGGTGCTGTCGAGGTGCTCGGCGTCCACGGGCAGGGCCTCGGCCTCCTCGAGCAGCTGCTCCTTGACCTTGAGGTTCTCGACGTACTCCGCCTCCTCGGCCGCGACCACCTGGTCCTTGGCGTCGAAGAAGGCGTCCTGGGCGGCCTTGAACCGGGCCCACAGCGCGTCGTCGTCGGACCGGGCGGCCCGGCCAGCGCGCTTCCACTCCTGCATGAGCCGCTTGAAGGCTCCGGCCGTGGCGCCCCAGTCGGTGCTCGTCGAGAGGGCCTCGGCCTCGGCCACCAGCTTGGTCTTCACGGACTTGGCCTGCCCGTGCTCCTCGTCGAGCTGGGCGAACCAGGTCTTGCGCATCTTGTCGAAGGCGGTGCGGGCGTGGCTGAACCGCTTCCAGAGCGCGTTCTCCACGTCCTTGTCCAGCCGGGGGCCGGAGCGCTGGTGGGCCTTCCACTCCTCGAGCAGGTCACGCACCCGGGCGCTGGCCTGCTTCCACTGCACCTTGGCCGGCTCGGTGGCCGCGAGGGTCTCGGCCTCGACGACGAGGGCCTCCCGCTCGGTGGTCGCCCTCGCCTTGGCCTCGGCCCGCTCGGCGGCCTCCGCCGCCGACCGCGCTGCGACGGACTCCTCGAGGCCGGCGACGGTCGACTCCAGCGCGGCCAGGTCGCCCACGACGTGCGCCTCGCCGATCTGCTCCTTGAGGTGGGCCAGCGACTGCCGGGCGTCGTGGGCGGAGACGTCCGTGTGGGCCAGCCGCTGCGCGAGCAGGTCGGCCGCGGCGCGCAGCTCGTCGTACTTGCGGGCGAAGTAGGCCAACGCCTCCTCCGCGCTGGCTCCCGGGTAGGAACCCACGGCCCGTTCGGTGCCGTCCGCCAGGCGCACGTGCACGGTCCCGTCGTCGTCGACCCGGCCGTGCCGGACCGAGTCGCTCGGCGGGCCCGGCTCCGCCGAGGGAGGAGCGGGGGTGGGCGCGGCGGGTGCGGCGTCCCCACCCTGCGGCGGTCGGGGCACCGCGGCCTTGCGCGCCGCGAACATGGCCGGCGTGGGCGCACCGGGCGACGGGCGCGGCGCCTCGGCCGCCGGGGGCTGCCCGGCCGTCCCAGGCTTGGGCTGCTCGGGTGCCGCCTCGGGCTCAGGCTGCTCGGGCGCTGCCTCGGGCTCGGGCTGCTGGGGTGCTGTCTCGGCCTCCGGCTGCTCAGCGGTCTCGGTCGCGGGCTCCTCGGCCGCCGGCGTGCCTGGTCCGGCCCGGGCGGGGCGGGCTGCTCGGCCTGCGGCTGGACGGCGTCCTCCGCGGGCTCGGGCTGCTGGGGCTGGGCGGGCTGCTCGGACACGATGGTGGCCTCTCTCGACCGCGAGCGCGGCCATCGGGGCCGGCTCGACTGACAGTTCGCCACCGACCCTACCTGCCCGGTCCGACGTCCCAGGGCGCTCGGGGCCGCCTGGGGCGTGGCCACCCGTCGCTCGGTAGGGTCGGCACCGTGTTCGTCCGCAGCATCGTCGCCGACGCCTTCGGCACCAACTGCTACGTGCTCGCCCCCGCCGAGGGGGAGGAGTGCCTCGTCGTCGACCCCGGGATCGGGGTCGAGGGACGCGTCCAGGAGCTGCTGCGCGAGCACCGGCTGCGGCCCGCCGCGGTCCTGCTCACGCACGGCCACCTGGACCACGTGTATGCCGTGACGCCGGTCTGCGGGGGCACGGTGGCCGCGCACATCCACGCCGACGACCGCTACCGGCTCACCGACCCCCTGTCCGGCCTGGGGCCGGGCCTGGTGGAGGCCCTGGAGCAGCAGTTCGGCACCCGGGCCCGCTGGCAGGAGCCGGACCGGGTGGTCGAGCTGGTGGACGAGCAGGTCCTGGAGCTGGCCGGGCTGAGCGTGAGCGTCAGCCACGCGCCGGGGCACACCGAGGGGTCGGTGATCTTCGGCCTGGGCGACCTGCCCGCCGCCATCCCCGCCGACGACCTCGACCGCACGGTCCTCTCCGGCGACGTCCTCTTCGCCGGGTCGATCGGGCGCACCGACCTGCCGGGCGGCGACCCGGCGGCCATGCAGCGCTCCCTGCGGGACCGCGTCCTGCCCCTGCCCGACTCCACCCTGGTGCTGCCGGGGCACGGGCCGGCCACGACCATGGCCCGGGAGCGCACGACCAACCCGTTCCTGCAGAACCTTGCGGCTGACCGTCCCTGAGCACCCGACCAGCGAGGCACGCACCATGAAACTCTCCGAGTTCCCCCGGTACCCCCTCACCTTTGGCCCCAGCCCCGTGCACCACCTGCGCCGACTCTCCAAGCACCTCGGCGGTGCACAGGTGTGGGCCAAGAGGGAGGACGTCAGCAGCGGGCTGGCCTACGGCGGCAACAAGATGCGCAAGCTCGAATACATCGTCCCCGACATCCTCAACTCCGACGCCGACACGCTCGTGTCCATCGGGGGCTACCAGTCAAACCACACCCGGCAGGTCGCGGCAGTCGCCGCGCACCTGGGTATGCGGTGCCGGCTCGTGCAGGAGCGGTGGGTGCCCTGGGACGATCCGGTCAACGACAAGGTGGGCAACATCCTGCTCTCCCGCATGATGGGAGCGGACTCACGGCTCACTGACGCGGGCTTCGACATCGGGATCCGCGACTCGTGGAAGCAGGCGCTGCACGAGGTCGAGGAGGCGGGTGGCACTCCCTACCCCATCCCGGCCGGTGCCTCGGAACACCCGCTCGGCGGCCTGGGCTTTGCGAACTGGGCCCTCGAGGTCGCCGAGCAGGAGAAGCATCTCGGCGTCTTCTTCGACACCGTCGTCGTCTGCACCGTCACGGGCTCCACCCACGCCGGCATGATCGCGGGGTTCGCCGTCCTGGAGGAGCTGACCGGCGTGCGGCGTCGGGTCCTGGGCATCGACGCCTCGGCCACCATCGAACGGACCCGCGACCAGGTCACCCGCATCGCACGCCACACGGCGGGGCTCATCGAGCTCGCACGAGACCTGCGCGACGACGAGATCCAGGTGCTCGAGGGGTGGGCCGGTGACCTGTATGGCATACCCGTGGACTCGACGATGGAGGCGATCGCCCTCGGCGCGCAGCTGGAGGCGATGATCACCGACCCCGTCTACGAGGGCAAGTCGCTCGCCGGGCTGATCGACCTCGTCCGGGGTGGCGAGATCCCGAAGGACTCCACGGTGCTCTACGCCCACCTCGGCGGGCAGCCTGCGGTGAACGCCTACCACTCGCTGTGGAGCTCATGAACGTGCCGGGCATCGGTCGACGCCTCGATACACTCACCCGGTGATCACGCCCCGCACCCCCTCCGGAGTCCTCGAGCTGCTCCCCGGCGAGCAGGTCGCCTTCCAACGGATGCTGGAGGCCATCCGGGCCGGCTACGAACGGTTCGGCTTCCTGCCGATCGAGACCCCGGTGTTCGAACGCTCGGACGTGCTGCTGACCAAGACGGGCGGGGAGACCGAGCGCCAGGTCTACTTCGTCCAGTCGACCGGGGCCCTGGAGAAGGTGCGCGACGGTGCTGCCGAGGACGCGGCATACCCCGAGCTCGCCCTGCGGTTCGACCTCACGGTGCCGCTGGCGCGCTACGTCGCCGAGCACGAGCACCAGCTGACCTTCCCCTTCCGCCGCTACCAGATGCAGCGGGTCTACCGGGGGGAGCGCCCCCAGCGCGGCCGGTTCCGCGAGTTCTACCAGTGCGACGTCGACATCGTCGGCAAGGACGAGCTGTCGGTGCGGCACGACGCCGAGTGCCCGGCGGTCATCCACACGATCTTCACCGACCTGGCCATCGGCCCGTTCACCATCCAGATCAACAACCGCAAGCTGCTCCGCGGGTTCTACGAGGACCTCGGCATCGTCGACCCGGACCGGCAGGCGGCGGTGCTGCGCGAGGTCGACAAGCTCGACAAGCGGGGCGAGGACCACCTGCGGACGACCCTCACGGGGGAGGGGTTCGGCCTGCCCGCGGACGTGGTCGAGCAGATCCTCGCCTTCGTGCAGGTGCGCTCCGACGGGCACGAGGACGCCCTGGCTCGGCTGGCGGCGGTCGAGGCCGCGTCCGGCGGCAGCGGCGCGCTCGCCGAGGGGGTGGCCGAGCTGCGCGAGGTGCTCACCCTCGTCCGCGCCCTCGGGGTGCCCGAGAGCGACTACCGGCTCAACTTCTCCATCGCCCGGGGGCTGGACTACTACACCGGCACCGTCTACGAGACGACCCTCGACGAGCACCCGCAGATCGGGTCGATCTGCTCGGGCGGCCGCTACGACAACCTGGCCGGGCAGTACACCCGCTCCCGGCTGCCCGGTGTGGGCATCTCCATCGGCCTGTCCCGGCTGTTCTGGCAGCTGCGCGAGGCCGGCCTGGTGGAGGCCTCGGCGGGGGAGTCCACCGTCCAGGTGCTCGTCCCGCAGGTCGACGCCGCACTTCTCGACGACCAGCTCGCGCTCGCCTCGCAGCTGCGCCACGGCGGGATCAACACCGAGGCGGTCCTCGACGGGGGCAAGCTCGGCAAGCAGCTGCGGTATGCCGACCGCGCCGGCATCCGCTTCGTGGCGATCCTGGGCCCCCAGGAGGTCGCCGACGGCACCGTGACCCTCAAGGACCTGCGCCGTCAGGACCAGTTCACCGTCGCGCGGGACGAGGTCGTCTCCGCCCTGCGGGTCGAGCTGGCCCAGCCGCTCGTCTGAGCCGACGGGCCCGGGCTCAGCGGCCCTCGTCGACCTCGACCTCGACCTCGAGGATGCTGACCGGCTGCGCGGGGGCGGCGTCGGTGGCTCCGCCCTCGACCCCCTGGGCGGCGATCGCCCGCACGACGTCCAGACCTTCGGTGACCCGTCCGAAAATGCTGTAGCCGCCTCCCTGGGTGGGCAGTTGCGAGTCCTCCCAGACGACGAAGAACTGGCCGCCGTTGCTCTGCGGGTCCTGCGTCCGGGCCATCGCCAGCGTGCCGGCCGGGTAGGTCACGTCGGCCGGGGCGTTCTCGATGCCGTAGCCGTAGCCCGGGGTGCCCCGCCCCGTGCCCGTGGGGTCGTCGCACTGCAGCACGAAGATTCCCGAGGTGGTCAGCCGGTGGCAGGGGCTGCCCTCCCACCAGCCCTGCTTCGCCAGGAAGGTGAACGAGGCGACGGTCTGCGGCGCCTGCGCGGCGGCCAGCTCGACCACGACGTCGCCGCAGGTGGTCCGGATAGTCGCGTCGACCTGGTCCGCGCCGCTCCACGGGTCGGGCAGGTCGTCCTGGCCGAACGCCGCGACCTCCGCCGGCGGGGCGGGCGGCTCGGCGCAGTCGAGGGCGGCGACGGTGGCGCCGGGGTCGGGTGCCGGGTCCGGCCCCTCCTGCCGGGACCCGTCGCCGCAGCCCGCCGCGACCAGGACGAGCAGGGGCAGCAGGGCGGCCAGGCCGGTGCGCGGGGACACGACCGGAAGTGTAGGCGCGCCCCGTGCACCGGCGCGGGACAGGTTTCGGCGGGGCGCACCCAGCGTGTTAACGTACTAGCACGCTGTGACAGGCGGGGCCACGGAACGACGACGGCAGGAGCACCGGTGAAGCAGCGCCACGGGGACAGCACCCGCGCCTCGCGCACCCGTGCCGACCTCGCCCACGTGCTCGCCGCGCTGCAGGACCCCGAGCAGGTCGACGCCTTCCTGGAGGACCTGTGCACCCCGGCCGAGATCGAGGCGCTGGCCGACCGCTGGGCGGTGGTGCCGCTGCTGGCCGAGGGGCTGTCCTACCGGCAGGCCCACGAGGCGACCGGCGTGAGCGTGACCACCGTCGGCCGCATCGCCCGCTGCCTGGAGGCCGGTGCCGGCGGCTACCGGGCCGCGCTGGAGCACCATGCCGCCGGGGACGGGCATCCGCGGGCCACCTCCACGGCCTGAGCCCGCCCCCTCCGCCGCACCACGCCATACCCCTGCTCCCACGAAGAGGTCCCCATGACCCCGCCCGCCCAGCCGCGCGAACGCCTGCGCGTGGCCATCCAGAAGTCCGGCCGGCTCGGCGAGCCGGCCCGCGACCTGCTCGCCTCGTGCGGGCTGACCTGGCGCGAGAGCCGGGACAAGCTGTTCTGCTACGGGGAGTCGCTGCCGGTCGACCTGCTCCTCGTGCGCGACGACGACATCCCGGGCCTCATCGCCGACGGCGTCTGCGACCTCGGCATCGTGGGGCGCAACGTGCTCGTCGAGCACGGCCTGGAGCGCGCCGCGCAGGGCCGGCCCGCCGACCTGACCGAGTGGCGCCAGCTGGGGTGGGGGGCCTGCCGGCTCGACGTGGCGATCGAGGAGCAGCAGGAGTGGACCGGCCCCGAGCAGCTGGAGGGGCTGCGCATCGCCACCTCCTACCCCCGCACCCTGGGACGGTGGCTGCAGGAGCAGGGCGTGGACGCCGAGCCGGTCGTGCTCAACGGGTCCGTGGAGATCGCCCCGCGGCTGGGCCAGGCCGACGTGGTCTGCGACCTCGTCTCCAGCGGCGGCACCCTGCGCGCCAACCAGCTGCGGCCGGTCACCACGATCCTGCACTCCGAGGCGGTCATCGCCGGGCCGTCCGGCACCCTGGACGACGGCCGCCAGGAGATCGCCGACCTGCTCCTGCGCCGGATCGACGGCGCCGTGCAGCTCAAGGAGTCCCGCCTGCTCATGCTGCGGGTGGCGCGGTCGGACCTCGACGCGGTGGGCCCCCTGCTGCCCGCCGGCCACGAGCCGACGGTCACCCAGGTCGAGGGCCGCGACGAGGTCGCCGTCCAGGTGCTCGTCCACGGGCCGGTGCCCTGGGCCAAGCTCGAGGACCTCAAGCGTGCCGGCGCCGCCAACCTCATGGTCCTGCCCGTGGAGGGGATGCTCGCATGAACGTGCTCACCTGGTCCGAGCTCGAGGACACCGCCCGCGAGGAGGCCCTGCGGCGCGGCACCGCCGCGGCCGGCGCGGAGGTCACCGCCGGGGTCGCCGACATCCTCCGGCGGGTGCGCACCGAGGGGGACACCGCCCTGCGCGAGCTCACCGCCCGCCTCGACGGTGCCGAGGTCGAGACCCTCGAGGTGCCCGTCGCCGACCGGGACGCCGCCGTCGCAGGCCTCGACCCGGTGCTGCGGGAGGCGATCACCGAGGCCGCCGGCCGCATCCGGGTCTTCCACGAGGCCGGCATGCAGCAGGGGTATGCCGTGGAGACCGCCCCGGGGGTGGAGTGCCGCCGGGTGGTCCGGCCGGTCCGCCGGGTCGGGCTCTACGTCCCGGCCGGCTCCGCGCCGCTTCCCTCCACCGCCCTCATGCTCGGCGTCCCGGCGCAGCTCGCCGGCTGCCCCGAGGTGGTCCTGTGCACCCCGCCCCGGCCGGACGGCACCGCCGACCCGGCCGTGCTCGCCGCGGCCGCCGAGTGCGGCATCACCCGCATCTTCCTCGTCGGCGGGGCCCAGGCGGTCGCCGCGATGGCCTACGGGACGGCCTCCGTGCCGCGGGTGGACAAGATCTTCGGGCCCGGCAACGCCTGGGTCACCGAGGCCAAGCGGCAGGTGAGCACCGCCGAGGGCGGCCCCGGCATCGACATGCCGGCCGGCCCCTCGGAGGTCCTGGTCGTCGCCGACGCGGGCGCGGACGCCGAGTTCGTCGCGGCCGACCTGCTCAGCCAGGCCGAGCACGGCCCCGACAGCCAGGTCGTGCTGCTGACCGACGACCGGGGCCTGGCCGAGCGCGTGGCCGAGGAGGTCGAGCGGCAGGTCGAGACGCTGCCCCGCGCCGACATCGCCCGCAAGGCGCTCGCCGCGAGCCGGCTCATCGTGACGCCCGACCTGGACACCGCCTTCGAGGTGTCGAACGACTACGCCCCCGAGCACCTCATCCTCGCGCTGCGGGACGCCGCGTCCTGGGTGGACCGCGTCGACCGGGCCGGGTCGGTCTTCATCGGCGACCACACCCCGGAGACGTTGGGGGACTACTGCTCCGGAACCAACCACGTCCTGCCCACGGCCGGCGCCGCCCGGTTCACCGGCGGGGTGAACGTCGCCTCCTTCCAGGTCGCCATGACCGTCCAGCAGGCCACGCCCGCCGGCCTGGCGGCCGTCGGGCCCTGCGCGGTGACGCTCTCCGGCGCGGAGCAGCTGCACGCCCACCAGCGGGCGGTCACCCGGCGGCTGGCCCGGATCGACGCCGCGGCGGTGGCGCCGTGACCGCCGCCCCCTCCCGCACGGCCCCGTTCCCGGCCCACCTGGTCCGGGAGGACCTGCGCGACTTCACCGGCTACTCGTCCGCGCGGACGAGCGCCCCCGGGGTTCCGGCGTCGATCTGGTTGAACGCCAACGAGTCCGGGGAGCCCAGCACCGCAGACCCGGACGGGGAGTGCCGGCGCTACCCCGAGCCCCAGCCCCCCGCGCTGGTCGAGGCGTTCGCCGACCTGTGGGCCACGACGCCGGACCGGGTGGTCGTGGGTCGCGGCAGCGACGAGGTCATCGAGCTGCTCGTGCGGACGCTGTGCCGCCCCGGCGGCGACGGGATCGTCGTGGCCCCGCCCACCTTCGGGATGTATGCCGTCTCCGCCCGCCTCCACGGCGTGCCCGTCCACGAGGTGCCGCAGACCGACGACGACCTGACCTGGCGGGTGGACACCGACGGACTGGCCCGGACCGCCCGGCGCACCGGTCCCGGGTCGTCTTCGTCGCCTCCCCCGGCAACCCGACCGGCACCGTGGTGCCGCTGCGGGAGCTGGCCGCGCTGGCCGAGGAGCTGGCCGAGGAGGCCGTCGTGGTCGTCGACGAGGCCTACGGGGAGTACGCCGAGCAGCGCTCCGCCATCGCCCTGCTCGAGGAACGGCCGAACGTCGTCGTCCTGCGCACCCTGTCCAAGGCGCACGGCCTGGCCGGGGCCCGGATCGGCATCGGGCTGGCGCACCCCGACCTCGCCGCCGTGCTGCGACGGGTGCAGGCGCCCTACCCGGTGCCGGCGCCGGTCGCCGCGATGGGGCTCTCCGCGCTGGGGCCCGAGGCCCTGGCCGCCACCCGCCGCCGGGTGCAGCAGACCCTCCGGCTGCGCGACACCGCCGGACGCCGGCTCCGGGACGTCCCCGGCGTGCGGGCGGTCTACGCCAGCGACGCCAACTTCCTCCTCGTCCGGTCCGACGACCCGGACGCGCTGCTGCATACCCTCGCCTCGGCCGGGATCGTGGTCCGCGACCTGCGGCACCAGCCCGGCCTGCACGACGCCCTGCGGATCACCGTCGGCACCGCCGACGAGATGACCGCCCTCGACACCGCCCTCAGGGAGAACCTCGCATGAGCACCGCCCGTCCCCTCTGCCTCGTCGACCGCGACGGGACGATCATCGCCGAGCCGGACGACTTCCAGGTCGACGACCTGGCCAAACTGCGCCTGGTCGAGGGCGTGATCCCCGCGCTGCTGCGCATCCAGGCCGCCGGCTACGACCTGGTCATGGTGAGCAACCAGGACGGGCTGGGCACCGACGCCTTCCCGCAGGAGTCCTTCGACGGCCCGCACGAGTTGCTCCTGCAGATCCTCACCAGCCAGGGGATCCGGTTCCGCGAGGTGCTCCTCGACCCGCACCCGGCCGGGCCGGACGCCCCGTGGACCCGCAAGCCGGGCATCGGCATGGTCGTGCACCTCCTCAAGGACAAGGGGGTGGACTGGGAGCGCAGCGTCATGGTGGGCGACCGGGAGACCGACCGGCAGTTCGGCGACAACCTGGGCATCGCCACCTACCTGCTGCCCTCCGCCGCGACGCCGGAGGGCACCGCGACCACCAGCTGGGAGCAGATCGCCCACGCGCTCGCCGACCGGCCGCGGACCGCGCACGTGGACCGGAACACCGCCGAGACCCGGATCAGCGTCGACGTGGACCTGGACCGCCCCGGCGGGGCCGACGCCAGCACCGGGCTCGGGTTCCTCGACCACATGCTCGACCAGCTGGCCAAGCACGGCGGCTTCAGCATGACGGTCCGCTGCGACGGCGACCTGCACATCGACGACCACCACACGATCGAGGACGTCGCCCTGGCCGTCGGCGAGGCGGTCCGCACCGCCCTGGGGGACAAGCGCGGGATCGCCCGCTACGGCTTCACCCTGCCGATGGACGAGGCCCGGGCCAGCGCCTCGATCGACCTGTCCGGGCGGCCCTACTTCCGCTACGAGGGCAGCTTCACGCGGTCCCACGTCGGCGGCTTCCCCACCGAGATGGTCGAGCACTTCTGGCGCTCGTTCGCCGACGCGATGCGGTGCACGCTGCACCTGAGCGTCCTGGGGGACAACGCCCACCACCAGGTCGAGGTGGGGTTCAAGGCCGTCGCGCGGGCCCTGCGGATGGCGCTGGCCCGTCAGGGCGACGGCACCGAGCTGCCCTCCACCAAGGGCGTCCTGTGAGCACCGCCCCACGGGTCGCCCTCGTCGACGGGGGCGGCACCAACATCGGCTCGGTGAGCTACGCCCTGGAACGGCTGGGCGCCTCGACCCGGCTCACCGACGACCCCGCCGAGATCCTCGCCGCCGACCGGGTGGTCCTGCCCGGCGTGGGCGCCGCCGGGGCCGGCATGGCCCGGTTGCGGGCGGCCGGGCTGGAGGACCTGCTGCGTCAGGTGCAGGCCCCCCTGCTCGGCGTCTGCCTGGGGATGCAGCTGCTCTTCGACCGCTCGGCCGAGGACGGGGGCACGCCCACCCTGGGCCTGGTCCCCGGCGAGGTCGTGCCGATCCCCCCGGCGCCCGGCGTGCGGGTGCCGCACATGGGCTGGAACCGGCTGGACGACCTCGTCGAGGACCCGCTGCTGACCGGCATCACCCCCGGGGAGCGCGCCTACTTCGTGCACTCCTACGCCGCCCCCGTCGGCCCCGCCACCCTGGCCTCGACCACGCACGGCACCACCTTCTCGGCGGTCGTGCGCTCCGGGCTGCGCTGGGGCGCGCAGTTCCACCCGGAACGTTCAGGTCGGGTCGGGGCCCTCCTTCTGCGAAACTTCCTGCTGGAGGTCGACCGATGACGACCGGCCCCACCGACGACGTCCGGAGTGAGACAGCTGTGACCACCGCCCGCCCGTTCACCGTCTACCCGGCCATCGACGTCCGCGGCGGTGCCGTGGTCCGGCTCCTGCGCGGCGACTACGACCAGGAGACCCGCTACACCGACGACCCGGTCGCGGTGGCGGAGAACTACGCCCGCGGCGGGGCGCGCTGGCTGCACCTGGTCGACCTCGACGCCGCCCGCGCCGGCGGCTACACCCTGGAGCAGACCCTCACCCGCATCGTGGACACCACCGGCCTGATGGTCCAGACCGGCGGAGGGGTGCGCAGCGCCGACGACGTGCAGCGACTCCTGGACGCCGGCGCCACCCGGGTCGTGGTCGGGTCGCTGGCGGTGCGCGAGCCGCAGACGGTCTCCGGCTGGCTCGACCGCTTCGGCCCCGAGCAGCTCACCGTCGCCCTCGACACCCGCACCTCCGACGACGGCCGGTGGGTGCTGCCCGTGGCCGGCTGGACGTCCGTGGGGGAGCAGGACCTCATCACCTGCCTGCACCAGTACGACGGGACCGGCCTGCGGCACGTGCTGTGCACCGACATCGGCCGCGACGGGACCCTCTCCGGGCCCAACTTCCACCTCTACACCATGCTCACCCGCTCCGCCCCCGGGCTGCAGGTCCAGGCCTCGGGCGGCGCCCGCAACGTCGACGACGTCCGGGCCGCCCGCCGCACCGGCACCGCCGGGATCATCCTGGGCAAGGCCCTGCTGGAGGGCCGCCTCACGGTGGGCGAGGCCATCTCCGAGGAGGGACTGTGAGCACCACCCTGGCGCGCCGGGTCATCCCCTGCCTGGACGTGCGGGACGGGCGCGTCGTCAAGGGCACCCGGTTCCGCGACCACCGCGACATGGGCGACATCGTGCAGCTGGCCACCCGCTACGCAGCGGAGGGCGCTGACGAGCTGGTCTTCTACGACATCACCGCCAGCCCTCAGGGCCGACCGGTCGACGTCGAGTGGGTCCGCCGGGTGGCCCGCGCGATCGACATCCCGTTCTGCGTCGCGGGCGGCATCAGCTCGGTGGACACGGCCAGGGCGGTGCTGCACGCCGGGGCCGACAAGATCTCGGTCAACACCCCCGCGACCCAGCGGCCCGAGCTGGTCTCCGAGCTGGCCGCCGCCTTCGGGGTGCAGTGCGTCGTCGTCGGGGTGGACAGCCTGCGGGACGAGGACGACACCTGGCGGATCCGCCAGTTCACCGGGGACCCCGAGGCCACCCGCGCCCTGCCCGTCGGGACCCTCGACTGGGTGCGCCGGGTGCAGGAGCTCGGGGCCGGCGAGGTCGTGCTCAACTGCATGGGCTCGGACGGGGTGCGGTCGGGGTATGACGTGGAGCAGCTGGCCGCCGTGCGCGCCGTCTGCGACGTCCCCCTCGTCGCCAGCGGCGGGGCGGGTGCGGCCGAGCACTTCGTCGAGGTGTTCCGCGAGGCCGACGTCGACGGGGCGCTGGCCGCCACCGTCTTCCACGACGGCTCGCTGCCCATCCCGCAGCTCAAGCGCACCCTGGCGGCCGCCGGGGTCGAGGTGCGCCCCCCGGAGGAGGCGGCATGAGCACGGAGGAGACCGCATACCCCCTCGTGCTCGGGGGAGGCCTGCAGGTGGCGGACGTCGACTTCGCCAAGGCCGGCGGGCTCGTGCCCGGCGTGGTCCAGGACGCGCGCACGGCCGAGGTGCTCATGGTCGGGTTCCTCGACGCGGACGCGCTGGGGACGACGCTGCGCACCGGCCTGGCGACCTTCCGCAGCCGTAGCCGGGGCGGCCTGTGGACCAAGGGCGAGACCAGCGGCAACACCCTGCGGGTGGTGTCGGTCGACGTGGACTGCGACCGGGACACGCTGCTGATCCACGCGCTGCCGGCCGGTCCCACCTGCCACACCGGCGACCGCAGCTGCTTCGACGCCGCCCGCGGGCCGCGGGCCGCGGCGGAGGGTCCCGTTGACGCAGGGTCCGCTCACGGGACCGGGACCTTCCTGCCGGTGCTCGACGCGGTCGTGGCCAACCGGCGCGCCGCCCTGCCGGAGGGGTCCTACACGACCCGGCTGTTCACCGACGGCGTTCGCCGGATCGCCCAGAAGGTGGGGGAGGAGGGCGTGGAGACCGCCCTGGCCGGGGTCGTGCAGGACGACGAGGCGCTCCTCGGGGAGTCCGCCGACCTGCTCTACCACCTGATCGTGCTGCTCCGCGCGCGCGACCTGTCCCTCGCGGACGTCGAGGACGTCCTGCGCCGGCGGCACGGCTGACCCCTGCCGCCGGGCGACGTCAGCGACGGGTGCGCAGGCCCACCTGGGCCAGCTCGAGGTCGGCCAGCCGGCGCAGCAGCTCGGGGTCGCCGGACCGGAAGGCCGCGACCGGGTCGGGATGCACCTGCTGCAGCCGCCGCGGGTGCTGCCGGACCAGGGCGCGCAGGGCGAGCAGCTGCTGGGACTGCGGGTCGGAGACCTCGTGCCCCAGGGACGCCGCCCGTCGCACCCAGGACAGCCGCAGGAGCGCCCAGGCCAGGAGCACGAGCAGCACGGGGGTGCCGGCGGTGAGCAGCGAGACCACCCACGCGACGGTGCGGACCGAGGTCTCGAGCTGGTCCCCCGCACTGACCAGGTCCTCCCCGACGGCCGCGGCACCGGTGAAGGGCGCGTCCAGCTGGTCGCCGACCAGGGGGACCTGCCCGATGCGCCCGGCGATGTCCTCCATCCGCTCGCTCAGCCCGGTCCCGGCGCTGCGCAGGGGGACGGCCGGCCGGGCCAGCGTCTGGACGAGGTCGAAGACCCACCGGCCGAGCAGGATCCAGGCGACGGCCCAGGCCAGCACGAAGAGGTCGGCGGCCACCTGCCGCGCGCGGCGGGCGGGGGCGTCGGCGTAGAGGCGCATGCGCCCAGTGTCGCCCCGCCCGCGGCCGACGGGCCGCACCGACGGACCGGCGTGGCACAGTGACCGGATGAGCCCCCGCCCGGACGTGACCGAGGACCTGGTCGTCTCCGCCCGGGTCGTCGTGCCGGCGGCCGAGCTCCTCGAACGGTTCTCCCGCTCCTCCGGGCCGGGCGGGCAGGGGGTCAACACCGCCGACTCCCGGGTGGAGCTGAGCCTCGACGTGGCCGGCACGACCAGCCTTCCCCCCGACCTGCGCGCCCGGGCCACGGACCGCTGGGGCCCCGCCTCGTCGACGGGGTGCTGACGGTCGTCGCCGCCGAGCACCGGCGGCAGCTGGACAACCGGCGCGCCGCCCGCCGCCGGCTCGCCCAGGTGCTGCGGGAGGCCACCGCGCCGCCGGCCCGGCGCCGGCGGCCGACGCGGCCGACCCGGGGCTCGGTGGAGCGACGGCTGCGGGGCAAGGAGCAGCGCGCCCGCCTCAAGCGGACGCGCCGCCGGCCCGGATCCGGGGACCAGACGTGAGCGGGACGGGCCTGCGCCTGGCGGCCGACGGCTGGCTGGACCACCTACGGGTCGAGCGGGGTCGCTCGGAGCACACCCTGCGGGCCTACCGGCGGGACGTGGTCCGCTACCTCGACTTCCTCGCCGCACGAGGGATCACCTCGGCCGAGCAGGTGCGCGAGGAGCATGTCAGCGAGTTCCTGGCCCACCTGCGGGCCGGCGACGCCGACCACCCGCCGCTGGCTGCGACGTCGGCCGCCCGCGCCGTCGTCGCCGTCCGTGGGCTGCACACCTTCCTGGCGCTGGAGGGGGAGACCCCGGACGACCCGGCCCGGGAGGTCTCGCCCCCGACCCCGCCGCGCCGGCTGCCGTCGGCGCTGTCGGTGGACGAGGTCCACCGGCTGCTGCAGGCCGCCTCCGTCGGGGACACCCCGGCGGCGCTGCGCGACCGTGCCCTGCTCGAGGTCCTCTACGGCTGCGGGGCCCGGGTCGGGGAGACGGTCGCCCTCGACCTGGACGACCTGGAGCTGGGCCGGGCCGAGGACGGCACCGGGGGCGTCGTGCGGCTCTTCGGCAAGGGCCGCAAGGAACGGATCGTCCCCATGGGCCGCTACGCCCGGGCGTCGCTGGACGCCTGGCTCGTCCGGGGCCGCCCCGAGCTGGTGCGGACGGGGCGGGGCACCCCGGCGGTGTTCGTCAACGCGCGGGGCGGCCGGCTGTCGCGCCAGTCCGCCTGGACCGCTATCAAGACCGCCGCCGAACGGTCGGGCCTGGCATCCACGGTGAGCCCCCACACCCTGCGGCACTCCTTCGCCACCCACCTGCTCGACGGGGGGGCCGACGTCCGGGTGGTCCAGGAGCTCCTCGGGCACGCGTCGGTGACCACCACCCAGATCTACACGCACGTCTCCACCCAGCGGCTGCGGGAGGTCTACGCGCAGGCCCACCCCCGGGCACGCTCCGCCGCACGGCAGGAAGGGTAACTCTCGACCTCAGGTCGAGGTTCACCGACCGCCGCCCCGGGTCGCCGGCTCCGTTAGGGTCGGGGATGATCGGCGCGAGCCGACCCGACGCGAGCGAGGCTGGAGACCACACACGTGAACCGCGAGGCACACGCCACCTACGACCGCCTGCCCGGGACCGAGACGACCGGCGTGGGACAGGACGGCCCCACCGGTCGCCCGCTGCCCGACTTCCCCGTGCCGCCGCCGCTGGCCGGGCACGGCCCGGCCCGCATCATCGCCATGTGCAACCAGAAGGGCGGCGTCGGCAAGACGACCACGACGATCAACCTGGGGGCGGCGCTCGCCGAGTACGGCCGGCGGGTGCTCATGGTCGACTTCGACCCCCAGGGAGCGCTGTCGGTCGGCCTCGGGGTGCGCACCCACGACCTGGACGTGACCGTCTACAACCTGCTCGTCGAGCGGGGGCACGACGTGCGCGAGGTCATCCAGCCCACCACCGTCCAGGACGTCGACCTGCTGCCCGCCAACATCGACCTGTCGGCCGCCGAG
This sequence comes from Ornithinimicrobium sp. CNJ-824, assembly GCF_001942405.1. GTDB lineage: Bacteria > Actinomycetota > Actinomycetes > Actinomycetales > Dermatophilaceae > Ornithinicoccus > Ornithinicoccus kibberensis. The sequence continues at coordinate 416,128 of NZ_MKKA01000011.1, read as the reverse complement.
GTCAAGCTGGTCGGCGAGGTGGCCCGCGAGCAGATCCTGGCCCGGGTGCTGCGGCCCGTGGTCGACGACTACGACGTCATCCTCATCGACTGCCAGCCCTCGCTGGGCCTGCTGACCGTGAACGCCCTCACGGCGGCGCACGGCGTGATCATCCCGCTGGAGTGCGAGTTCTTCGCCATGCGCGGCGTGGCCCTGCTCATCGAGACGATCGAGAAGATCACCGACCGGCTCAACCCGCGCCTGCAGGTCGACGGCATCCTGGCGACCATGTACGACGGGCGCACGCTGCACTCGCGCGAGGTGGTCCGCAGCGTCGTCGACCACTTCCAGGACACCGTCTTCCACACCGTGATCAGCCGCACCGTCAAGTTCCCCGACGCCACCCTGGCCGCCGAGCCGATCACCTCCTACGCCAGCACCCACTCCGGTGCCGAGGCCTACCGGCAGCTGGCGCGCGAGCTCGTGGCCCGCGGCGGCGCCCCCTGAGCCCGATGGCCGTGGAGCGGGCGCCCGCGGCACCGCCCGAGGCCACCCCCGGCGGGGTGCTCACCGGCTCACGGGGCAGCTTCGAGGTGCACCTCGACGTCTTCTCCGGGCCGTTCGAGCTGCTCCTGGGCCTGATCGCCAAGCATCGGCTCGACGTCACCGAGATCGCCCTGGCGTCGGTGACCGACGAGTTCGTGGCGCACCTGCGCGCGGCCCGGGAGGCCCAGGAGGACTGGGACCTGTCCCAGGCCAGCGAGTTCGTCGTCATCGCCGCGACGCTCCTGGACCTCAAGGCCGCCCGGCTGCTGCCCGGGGCCCGCGAGGACGACGAGGAGGACCTGGCGCTGATCGAGGCCCGGGACCTGCTCTTCGCCCGGCTGCTGCAGTACCGCGCCTTCAAGCAGGTGGCCGACGAGCTGCGGCTGCGGATGGCCGGCGCGGGACGCATCTACCCCCGCGACGTCGGCCTCGAGGACCGCTTCGCCACCCTGCTGCCCGAGGTCGTCCTCTCCGTCGGCCCCGAGCAGCTGGCGATGATCGCCGCACGGGCGATGATCCCCCGGCCACCGCCCGCGGTGGGGGTGGGCCACCTGCACGCGCCGCAGGTCTCCGTCCGCGAGCAGGCCTCGATCGTCGTGGCCCGCCTCCGCGAGCACGGGCAGGCCAGCTTCCGCGAGCTCGTCGCCGACGCCGACTCCACCCTCGTGGTCGTCGCCCGCTTTCTCGCGCTGCTGGAGCTCTTCCGCGACACCGTCGTCGCCCTGCACCAGGAGGAGGCCCTCGGCGAGATCGTCGTGCGCTGGACCGGTCCCGACGCGGGTACCGTCCAGGTGAGCGACGAGTTCGACGAGGACGACGACCCCGAGGAGGCGACGTGAGCGAGGAGGCCGTGCCGGACCGGGCCGACGACCCGGAGGAGCCTGCCCTCGACGTGGCGACCGTGCCCGGCGGTGCCCGGGCCGCCCTCGAGGCCGTCCTCATGGTGCTGGACGAGCCAGTGACCGAGGAGGCGCTGGCCACCGCCCTGCGGAGCACGGTCGAGGAGGTCGGCGGCCTCCTCGACACGCTCGCCCAGGAGTATGCGGTGCAGGAGCGCGGGTTCGTCCTGCGCCGCCTCGGGGGAGGGTGGCGGCTCTACACGCGGGCCGACCTCGCCCCGGTCGTCGAGGGCTTCCTGCTCGGGGGCCAGCAGGCCCGGCTCACCCAGGCCGCGCTGGAGACCCTGGCCGTGGTCGCCTACCGGCAACCGATCAGCCGGGCCCGCATCGGCGCGATCCGCGGCGTGAACGTCGACGGCGTGGTGCGTACCCTGCTCGCCAGGGGCATGGTGACCGAGGTGGGGCAGGACCCCACCGCGGGTGCGGTGCTCTACGGCACGACCGACCTTTTCCTGCAGAAGATGGGACTGGACTCCCTCGACGACCTGCCGGCCCTCGCGCCCTACCTGCCCTCGGCAGAGGTGCTCGAGGAGCTGGCGGCGGAAGGACTGGCATGAACGACGACAGAAGGGGCCGCGGCGGCGGCCGCCAGGGCGGCCGCGGCGGACCCGGCGGTCCCCGACGCGGTGGCGGCGGCAACGCCGGCCCCCGGCAGGCGGGCGGGTCCCGGCCCCCACGGGGCCGACGGCCCCAGCCCCAGCGGGCGGCCACGCCGGACCTCGACGTGCACGACCCGGACGGCGTCCGGCTGCAGAAGCTGCTGGCCGCGGCCGGGTTCGGCAGCCGACGGGCGTGCGAGAAGCTCATCGAGCAGGGCCGGGTCGCGGTCGACGGGCAGGTCGTCACCGAGCTGGGCGTGCGGGTCTCCCCGGCCACCCAGGTGGTGCACGTCGACGGCGACCGCGTCATCCTCGACACCGACAAGGTCTACCTGGCGTTCAACAAGCCGGCCGGCGTGGTGTCCACGATGCACGACGAGGAGGGGCGACCCTGCCTGGCCGACTACGTCGGCCAGCTGTCCACCCGGCTGTTCCACGTCGGCCGCCTCGACGTCGACACCGAGGGGCTGCTGCTGCTGACCAACGACGGCGACCTGGCGCACCGCCTCCAGCACCCCGCCTACGGGGTGCCCAAGACCTACGTGGCCCAGGTGCACGGGCTCGTGGCCAAGGACGTCGGCCGCCGGCTGCGGGAGGGGGTCGAGCTCGACGACGGCGTCGCCCGGGCGGACTCCTTCCGTCTGGTCGACAACGTGCCCGGTCACTCGATCGTGGAGATCGTGCTGCACGAGGGCCGCAAGCACATCGTCCGGCGGATGATGGAGACCGTCGGCTACCCGGTGGAGATGCTCTCCCGGGTGCAGGTCGGGCCGGTCCGGCTCGCGGAGCTGCGCCCCGGCCGCTACCGGGCCCTGTCCGCCGAGGAGGTCGCCCAGCTCTACCGCGCGGCCGGGCTCTGAGGTCCGACCTGCGAGACGTCCCACCCGTCGTCGGCGACCGCGCGGGCGAGATCCTGCCGCACCTGCGCATGCTCCCGCCACCGGGTCCGGAACGGGGTTCCTTCCCCCGTCGGGATGCCCAGCCGGCGGGCCGCCCCGACGAGGACCCGTTCCTCGTGCTCCTCGTCGAGGGCGGCCGCACCGACCGCCTTGACGTCGACGAGGTCGCCCACCGCCGAGTCCACCACGGCCGCCAGTCCCGCGGGCAGTCCCTCGCCGGGGCGGCTGCGCAGCAGGTGCGCGGCGTCGGCCAGCAGGAGCGTGGCCAGCGCGGGGGAGCGTTGCGGGTCGGCGCTGTGGAAGTAGCGCAGCACCGGGAAGGCCCGCTGCTGGGCCGCGACCTGCGAGACGTCCCCGGCCAGCCCGGCCAGGTAGGGCCCGGCCCAGCTGCCCGGGTCCTCGCCCAGGCGGCGGGCGACGGTCTCGGGGTCCTCGCCCAGGGCGAAGACCGAGGACGCCGTGGTCCGGCGCTGCAGGGCCGCCGAGATGACGGAGACGAGGTAGGAGACGGCCAGGGTGAGCAGGGTCGTGGCCACGAAGGTCAGCGCACCGGTGACGAACGTCCACGGGGGACCGGCCGGCACGTAGTCGCCGTAGCCCAGCCCGGTCAGCGCCACCGGGACGTAGTAGGCCAGGTCGAGGGGCCCGGCGGGGACCCGTCCCGTGGCCAGCACGACCGACCCCGGCGCGGCCCGCAGCACCAGCCAGGTGCCCAGGACCAGCCCCGCGAACCACAGCACGATGGTCAGGATCGTGATCGCCGGACCCGCCACCGCGAGGAGCGGGTGGATCCGCCGGCGCCGGTGGACCGCCAGCAGGGCCCGCCATGTCGGTTGGGACCACGCGTGGGTCAGGGGTCCGGGACCGTCGATCCGCAGGATCGTCACGAACGCGTCCCACACGACGAGGACGACGAGGGACCAGCCGAGCACGCTGAGCAGCACCGTCACCGGTCCAGTGTCCCGCGCCGCGGCCTGCGACCGGGGAGGACACCCCGGCAGCCGTTAGGCTGGACGGGTGCCCCAGACCCCCATGACGATCGCCGTCGACGGACCCAGCGGGTCCGGCAAGTCCTCGGTGTCCCGCGCCGTGGCCCGGGAGCTGGGGCTGGGCTACCTGGACACCGGGGCCATGTACCGGGCCCTGGCCTGGTGGTGCCTGGACCAGCAGGTGGACCTGTCCGACGACGTCGCGGTGGCGCGGGCGGCGGCCGACCTGCCGCTGACCATCTCCACCGACCCCGACGCCCCGCACGTGCGCGTGGGGGACGTCGACGTCACCGACGCGATCCGGGAGGACCGCATCACCGGGCAGGTCTCGGCGGTGGCCACCAACCTGGACGTCCGTGCCGAGCTGCGCCGCCGGCAGCGGCGGATCATCGAGGAGCAGCGCAGCACGACCGGCGGCGTGGTCGCCGAGGGCCGCGACCTCACCACCGTCGTCGCCCCGGACGCCGAGCTGCGGGTGCTGCTCACCGCCTCCGAGGAGGCCCGGCTGGCCCGGCGCGCGACCGAGCGCCACGGTGCCGCGGACGCCGTCACCCTGGCCGCCACCCGTGACCTGGTGCTCCGGCGCGACCGGGAGGACTCCACCGTGTCGGCCTTCCTGGAGGCCACCGACGGCGTGGCGACCGTGGACACCTCGGCCCTGACCTTCGAGGAGGTCGTGGCCGCCCTGCTGGCGCTGGCGCGTGGCGAGGTCCGCCCGGACGCCGCGGCCGGCACACCCCATACCCCCTGAACCCCCGAGGAGAGACCGACATGAGCCTTCCCCCCCGACCCCAGCGAGAAGCTGGCCGCCTACGCCCACCCCGAGCGGCTCGTGACGACCACCTGGCTGGCCGAGCACCTCGGTGACGACGGGCTGGTGGTGCTCGAGTCCGACGAGGACGTGCTGCTCTACGACACCGGCCACGTCCCCGGCGCCCTCAAGCTCGACTGGCACACCGACCTCAACGACCCGCTGACCCGCGACTACGTCGACGGCGAGCGCTTCGCCCAGGTCATGGGCGAGCGCGGCGTCGGTCGCGACACCACCGTGGTGATCTACGGCGACAAGTCCAACTGGTGGGCCGCCTACGCCCTGTGGGTGATGACCCTGTTCGGCCACGAGGACGTGCGCCTGCTCGACGGCGGGCGGGCAGCCTGGATCGCCGAGGGGCGTGAGCTGACCACCGACGTGCCCCAGGTGGAGCCGGTCGACTACCCGGTCGTGGAGCGGGACGACTCGCAGGTGCGGGCCTTCCGGGAGGACGTGCTCGCCCACCTGGGCGGCCCGCTCGTCGACGTGCGCAGCCCGGGGGAGTACTCCGGCGAGCTGCTGCACATGCCCGACTACCCGCAGGAGGGGGCCATGCGCGGCGGGCACATCCCCGGGGCCCGGTCGGTCCCCTGGGCCAGGGCCGCGAACGAGGACGGCACCTTCAAGGCACGCGAGGAGCTGGAGGCGATCTACCTGGCCGAGCAGGGCCTGGACCCCGCCGAGGAGACGGTCGCCTACTGCCGGATCGGCGAGCGGTCCAGCCACACCTGGTTCGTCCTGACCCACCTGCTGGGCTTCGAGAAGGTCCGCAACTACGACGGCAGCTGGACCGAGTGGGGCAACGCCGTGGGCGTGCCGGTGGAGCGCTGAGATGGGCACCACCGACGACGTGCGCGCCGACCTCCCGGCCGCGATGACCAACCTGGCCGAGGACTTCCACGCGGTGACCGAGCGGGAGCGCCTGCAGCTGCTCCTCGAGCTGAGCCACGAGCTGCCCGACCTGCCCGAACGCTACGCCGGCCGGCTGGACCAGATGGAGCGCGTCGACGAGTGCCAGTCGCCGCTCTTCCTCGCGGTCGAGGTCGCCGACGACGAGGCCCGTACCGTGTCGCTCTTCTTCGACGCGCCGGCCGAGGCGCCGACCACCCGCGGGTTCGCCGGGATCCTCCACGAGGGTCTGGACGGTCTGCCTGCCGAGGAGGTCCTGGCGGTGCCCGACGACGCGCCCTACCGCTTCGGTCTGGCCGAGGCCGTCTCCCCGCTGCGCATGCGCGGCATGGTGGGGATGCTCGGCCGCATCAAGCGTCAGGTGCGGCTGCGCAGCGAGGCCCTGACCGCCGGCGGCGGGGCATGACCTACCCCGGGCCGGCCGGGCACGGGGCCGGGGAGGACGAGGTCGAGGTCGAGTGGACCGGGGGGCGTGATCCGGGGGCCGCCGATGCGGCGGACGACCTGGAGGACGACGGCTCCGACCGGATGGCGGAGGCCCTGCGCGCCGGCCTGGAGGACTTCGAGCTCTCCGAGGAGGACCTCTCGCTCGTGGACTCGGAGGGCCCCTCCGAGGAGGACGACGAGGAGGCCGTGCGCCCCGTCTTGGCGGTCGTCGGTCGGCCCAACGTCGGCAAGTCGAGCCTGGTCAACCGGATCCTGGGCCGTCGCGAGGCGGTCGTCGAGGACGTCCCGGGCGTGACCCGGGACCGGGTCGCCTACGACGCCGAGTGGTCCGGCCGCCGGTTCACCGTGGTCGACACCGGCGGCTGGGAGGTCGACGCGAGCGGGATCCACCTGCGGGTGGCCGAGCAGGCCGAGGTCGCCGTGGAGCTGGCGGACGCGGTCCTGTTCGTCGTGGACGCCACCGTGGGAGCCACCGACACCGACGAGCAGGTCGTCCGGCTGCTGCGGCGGTCGGGCAAGCCGGTGGTCCTCGTCGCCAACAAGGTGGACGACCAGCGGCAGGAGGCGGACGCCGCCGCCCTGTGGTCCCTGGGCCTGGGGCAGCCGTGGCCGGTCTCGGCCCTGCACGGGCGCGGCTCGGGCGACGTGCTCGACGCGTTGCTTGACGTCCTGCCGGAGAAGACGTCCGTCGCCGGTGCCTACGCCCGGGGCGGTCCCCGACGGGTGGCCCTCCTGGGCCGGCCCAACGTGGGCAAGTCCTCGTTGCTCAACCGGCTCGCCGGCAGCGAGCGGGTCGTCGTCGACGCCGTCGCCGGCACCACCCGGGACCCCGTCGACGAGCTCGTCGAGCTCGGAGGCAAGGTCTGGCGGTTCGTGGACACCGCCGGCATCCGCCGGCGGGTGCACCAGACCCGCGGCGCCGACTTCTACGCCTCCCTGCGCACCCAGACGGCGCTGGAGAAGGCCGAGGTGGCCGTGGTGCTCATCGACGTCTCCGAGCCCATCGCCGAGCAGGACATCCGCGTGGTCCAGCAGGTGGTGGACTCCGGCCGGGCCCTGGTCATCGGCTACAACAAGTGGGACCTGCTCGACGAGGAACGCCGCCACTACCTGGAACGGGAGATCGAGCGCGAGCTGGTGCAGATCCAGTGGGCGCCCCGGGTCAACCTGTCCGCCTCGACCGGACGCAACGTCGCCCGGCTCGTGCCGGCGCTGGAGACGGCGCTGGCCTCCTGGGACCGCCGGGTGCCCACCGGGCGTCTCAACGCCTTCCTCGGGGAGGTCGTCGCGGCCCACCCGCACCCCGTGCGCGGGGGCAAGCAGCCCCGCATCCTGTTCGCCACCCAGGCCGGCACCCGGCCGCCCACCTTCGTGGTGTTCGCCTCGGGGTTCATCGAGCACGGCTACCGCCGGTTCCTGGAACGCCGGATCCGCGAGGAGTTCGGCTTCGAGGGCACCCCGATCGAGATCTCGGTGCGGGTCCGGGAACGGCGCGGCCGGCGTTGACCCCGGCCGGCGGGAGGCACCGGCCGGGCGCCGCCACGGATTCGTGGGCGGGGCCGGCCATGGGCTAAGGTGATCCTCGCCCGCACGGGCCTCGGGCTGTGGCGCAGCTTGGTAGCGCACTTGACTGGGGGTCAAGGGGTCGCAGGTTCAAATCCTGTCAGCCCGACCGAGAGGCAGTACGCCGGAGGGGCGGTCCCGCACGACGGGACCGCCCCTCCGGCGTCGGGCATGCGGTCCCCGCGGCGGTGCGCCGGGGCCGGCGGCCGGCCCGCCCTAGACTGCACCCATGAGGGAAGGAACGGGGGAGGCCCCATGAGGGAAGGAACGGGGGAGGGCCGGCACGACCAGCGGGTCCTGCCGGTGACCGACCGGCTCCTCACCGTGCCCAACGTGCTGAGCATCGTGCGGCTGCTGGGTCTGCCGGTGTTCATCTGGCTGCTGGTCTCCGGCCACCTCGTCTGGGCGGCCGCGGTCCTGGTGGCGTCCGGGTTCACCGACTACCTCGACGGCAAGATCGCCCGTCGCTACGGGCTGGTGAGCCGACTGGGGCAGCTGCTCGACCCCATCGCCGACCGGCTCTACATCGCGGTCACCCTGCTCAGCCTCGCCGGGACGGGGGTCATCGGCTGGTGGCTGGTCGCCGTGCTGGTGGCCCGGGACGCCTTCATCCTGGCCATGTACCCCCTCGTGCGCCGCCACCACCTGCCCATCCCCTCGGTCGACTTCGTGGGCAAGGCGGCCACCTTCAACCTGCTGGGGGCCTTCCCCCTCCTGCTCCTCGGCCACGTCCCCGGGTGGTGGACGGTGCCGGCGCTGGCCACCGGCTGGGCGTTGGCCTGGTGGGGCGTTGGCCTGTACTGGGTGACCGGGCTGGTCTACGCCGCCCAGGTCCGCGGCATGATGGCCCAGCGCCGGGTGCTGGAGGCGGCCGGATGAGGATCCCGCGCCGGGGCACGGCCCGGCCCGACCCCAATCCCGCCGCGTCGATGGCGCTCCTGGACGAGGTGCTGGACCCTCCGCTCGGGCCGGGCTACCACTCCGCCGCGGAGCGTCGGACGGAGGCCGGGCTACCGCCGTCGTCGGGGTACTCCACCTGGCTGCTCTTCGCGACCGCCCTGGTGCTGGGGCTGCTCGTCACCGTCTCGGCGGGGACCCTGCGCACGCCGGACCCCGCCGCGGCCGAGACCCGGGCGTCCCTCATCGCACGGATCGAGACGCTGCAGGAGGCCGGCGACGACCAGCGTGCCCGGATCGAGGCGCTGCGCACCGACATCCTCGAGCTGGAGCAGCAGCGGGCGAGCGTGGACGAGGGGCCCGACGCGGGGGCTGAGGTGGCCGCGGCGGGCACCGCCGTGGGTGCCACGGCCGTGCGCGGGCCGGGTGTCGTGGTGCTGCTCGAGGACGCGACCACCCGGGTGGACGCGGCCCCCGGCGACGAGGGGCCGCCCGAGAGGGTCAACGCCCGGGACATCCAGCTCGTCGTCAACGGCCTGTGGGCCGCGGGGGCCGAGGCGGTCTCGGTCAACGGCCACCGGCTGACCTCCATGTCCGCGATCCGGCACGCGGGGGAGGCCGTGGTCGTGGACTTCCGGAGCCTGGCACCCCCCTACGAGGTGCGGGCCATCGGCGACCCCGAGACGTTGCTGCGCGAGGCCACCACCGGGGTGACCGGCGCCTACCTCGGCCAGCTGCGCGCCCAGCTGGGGATCCGCTCCGACGTCGCCGCGGAGGCCGAGGTCGTGGTCGACCCGGCCGCGCGGCTGACCACCCGGGTGGGGCAGGTCCCCGCCCTGCCGCCCACCGCCGAGGAGGACGCATGATCCCGCTCATCGGACTGGTCCTGGGCGTGCTGCTCGGGCTGGTCGTCAGCCCGGAGGTCCCCGTCTGGCTCCAGCCCTACCTGCCCATCGCCGTGATCGCCGCCCTCGACGCCGTGTTCGGTGCCACCCGGGCGGCGCTCGAGGGCATCTTCAACGACCGCGTCTTCGTCATCTCGATCCTGTCGAACGTCGTCGTCGCCGGCCTCATCGTCTTCCTGGGCAACCAGCTCGGTGTCGGGGCCCAGCTCTCCACCGGCGTCGTCGTGGTGCTGGGGCTGCGCATCTTCTCCAACGTCGCCGCCATCCGGCGCCATCTCCTGGGTGCCTGATGCCCGGGACACCGCGACCCCGGGGGGCGCTGGAGCGGATCCGACGGCGAGCCGGCCACGACCCCACGCCCGAGCAGGCCCGTCGCCGGCTCCGGGCGATCACCTCGCTGCGGCTCGCCCCCGGCCAGGTCGTCGCGGCCGTGATCACCGCCCTGCTCGGCGTCGCCCTGGTCGCCCAGGTGCGCGCCCAGGACGAGGCCGGGCTGAGCCAGCTGCGCGAGAGCGAGCTCGTCGCCCTGCTCGACGACGTCTCGGGCCGGGTGGACGACCTGCAGCAGGAGGTCCTGGAGCTGGAGGCCGACCGTCGCCGGCTGGAGGGTCAGCAGGGCGACGTGGCCGCCGCGGAGGCTGCCCGTGAGCGGCTGCAGTCCTACGCGATCCTGGCCGGGACGGCGCCCGTGACGGGCCCCGGCATCTCGGTCATCGTCGACGACCCCGACGGAGGGATGACCCAGACGATGCTCCTGGACGCCATCCAGGAGCTGCGCGACGCCGGGGCCGAGGCGATCCAGGTCGGGTCGGTCCGGGTCGTGGCCTCCAGCCACGTCGGCGTGGCCGAGGGTGCCGGAGGCGGATCGGTGACGCTGGACGGCGCGGTGCTCGTCCCCCCGTTCCGCATCGTGGCCGTCGGGGAGCCCGACACGCTCGCCGGGGGGCTGGCCATCCCCGGCGGCTTCCTCGACAGCCTGCGGGGGGCGGGCGCCACCGTCCAGGTCGTGGAGGGGGACGAGGTGCTCGTCGACGCGGTCCGGCCCACCCCGGACCTCCGGTGGGCCGAGCCGGTGCCCGCGACCCCCTCCTCGTAGGGTAGAAAAGGGACACACACCACCGACGGGCGCAGCGGCGCACCCGCCCAGACCGAGGAGAGCGATGAGCACCTTGCAGTATCCGGACGACCTTCGGTACACCACCGACCACGAGTGGGTCCGTGACATGGGCGAGGGCGTGGTCCGCATCGGCATCACCGCCTACGCGCAGGACGCGCTGGGGGACGTCGTCTACGTCTCCCTGCCCACGGTGGGCGACACCGTCGCCGTGGGCGACGCCGTGGGGGAGGTGGAGTCCACCAAGTCGGTCAGCGACATCTACGCCCCCGTCGCCGGCGAGGTCACCGGCGTCAACGACGGCCTCGACGGGACCCCGGAGCTGCTCAACACCGACACGTACGGCGACGGCTGGATGTACGAGGTCCGGGTCGACGACCCGGCCGTCCTGGAGAGCCTCCTGGACGCGTCCGCCTACCAGGCCACGCTCGACTGAGACCGCCCGGGCGTCCTGGACGCCCTGCACTAGAGTGGGTGACCGGTGGCCGACCACGTCGGGCACCGGTCCCTCTCGTCCCCGGACCACCGCGCACCACCAGGAAGGTCACATCCCGTGAGCGACCGCGACCGTGAGCACCACGACTTCGGCACCGACCCCGCCACGGCGCGTCTCCCCGGGGGAGCGGAGCTGCCGTCGGCGGACTACACCTTCGACGACGAGGCCCCCCGGCTCTCCCCGGACGACCAGCGCACCGTCGACGCCCTCCGTCCCGGGACGGCCCTGCTGATCGTGCTGCGCGGACCGAACGCGGGCGCCCGGTTCCTCCTGGACGCGGACGAGGTCAGCTCCGGGCGGCATCCCAGCAGCGACATCTTCCTCGACGACGTCACGGTGTCCCGGCGGCACGCCGTCTTTGCCCGTGAGGGCGACGGGTACCTCGTGCGGGACGTGGGATCCCTCAACGGCACCTACGTCAACCGGGAGCGCATCGACGAGTCCGTGCTGCACCAGGGGGACGAGGTGCAGATCGGCAAGTTCCGGCTGGTCTACTACCGCAGCCGCTCGTGACCTCGGCGGCACGGGCCGACGCGGCCCCCGAGGGGGTGTCCATCGGTGCGGTCCTGCGGGAGCTGCAGGGCGACTTCCCCGACCTGACGATCTCCAAGATCCGCTACCTGGAGACCGAGGGCCTCATCTCCCCGGAGCGCAGGCGTCCGGCTACCGGCTCTTCACCCCTGCGGACGTCGCCCGCCTGCGGTTCGTCCTGACCGCCCAGCGGGACCGCTTCTGGCCGCTGAAGGTCATCAAGGACGCCCTGGACCGGCTGGACCGGGGTCTGGACGTGCCCGGGCTGACCGACGGCGCCACGCCCCGCCCCGGGGAGGACGCCCCGGGCGTCCCCGTAGGGCACGCCGACGCGGCGCCGCACGCACCCGCCGCCACCGGCGACGAGCGGCCCGTCCCGCCCGTCGCCGACCTGAGCGCCGCCGCCCTGTGCGGCGGCGTGCGGTACGGCTGACCCCGCTCGAGCTGCGTGAGCGGACCGGGCTCGACCGCGGCGCCTACGGCCACCTGGTCGCCTTCGGGCTGCTGCGCACCGACGCGTCAGGTCGGCACCACGCCGACGACCTGGACGTGGCGACCGCGGCGTCGGCCCTGGCGCGCTACGGGCTCGAGGCCCGCCACCTGCGTGCCTTCCGGGTCGGCGCCGACCGGGAGATCGGGCTGGCCCAGCAGATCCTCGAACCGCTCCGGCGGCGCCGCGCGAGGGGCGCGGAAGGGCCCGACCCCGCCCAGGCGGAGGCCGAGCTGCTCTCCACGATGCTGGCGCTGCACGTCGCCCTCGTGCGCTCGGGGCTCGCCCGCGGGCACTGACGGGCCGCACGGGTCCCCCCGGCGGAGTACCGTGGGTGGGGTGAAGGAGCTCGACGTCCTCGGAGTGCGGGTGGAGATGCCCACCAACAGCCCCATCGTGCTGCTGCGTGAGCGCGACGGCCAGCGGTACGTCCCGATCTGGATCGGTGCCCCCGAGGCCACCGCGATCGCCTACGCCCAGCAGGGGGTCGAGCCGCCCCGGCCGCTCACCCACGACCTCATGGTCGACGTGGTGGAGGCGCTCGGCCGACGTCTGGAGCAGGTCCACGTCACCACGGTGGAGAACGGCACCTTCTACGCCGAGCTGCACTTCGACGGGGGCACCGTGGTCTCGGCCCGGCCCTCGGACGCGATCGCGCTGGCCCTGCGGACGGCCACCTCCATCCTGGCCCCGGAGGAGCTGCTCGACGAGGTGGGCATCACCATGGCGGTCGAGGAGGAGGACGAGGTGGAGCGTTTCCGCGAGTTCCTCGACAACGTCTCGGCCGAGGACTTCGAGGAGTGAGCGCCCCACGGCCCTTCGGGGCGGTCCTCGGCGCGTCGGTCGTTGACCGGGCACCCCGGGACACCTACGGTCGGGGTGTGCACACGGTGCACACGAGTCACACCACTCACACATCCGAGGAGGACCGGTGAGCGCTGGCGCAGACCCCGGCACCGAGGCCGGGTCCGGCCGGGACGGACGCCCGTCCCAGGGCGTGCTCTTCACCGGCGACGTCCCCGCCCTGGACGAGACCATCGGCTTCCGCGGCCCGACGGCCTGCGGCGCCGCCGGGGTGACCTACCGCCAGCTGGACTACTGGGCACGGACGGGGCTGCTGGAGCCGTCGGTGCGCAACCCCAGCGGCTCGGGCACGCAGCGGCTCTACAGCTTCCGGGACATCCTCGTCCTGAAGATCATCAAGCGGCTCCTCGACACCGGGGTCTCGCTGCAGCAGATCCGGGTCGCGGTCAACGCCCTGCGCGAGCGGGGGGTCGAGGACCTGGCCCGGATCACCCTCATGAGCGACGGTGCCAGCGTCTACGAGTGCACCAGCGACGACGAGGTCATCGACCTCGTCCGCGGCGGCCAGGGTGTCTTCGGCATCGCCGTGGGCAGCGTCTGGCGCGAGGTCGAGGGGCAGCTGGCCCAGCTGCCCGGCGAACGCGCCGACGACCCGGTGGCCCACCACCCGGGCGACGAGCTCTCCGCCCGCCGGAGGGCCCGCCGCACCTCCTGACCGCGCCGCCCCCTCCGGCGCCGCACGCGCCGAGGTGGCCGCCGGGCTGCTAGATTGACGGTGCCGTCGACGCCGCGCGGGAGAGTCCCCACGCCGGTCGTGGGGCGCCGAAGGGGCAATCTCCCCGACAAGCTCTCAGGCGCCAGGACCGCGCGGACCAGGCAACTCTGGAACGTCCGCGACGCCGCGGGCGGACAGAGGGGGAGGGCCACTGCCCCCCTGCCCCGAGGAGCACGACGATGAGCACCCAGACCACCCCCACGCCGGCGGGCCGGACCACCACAGTCACCACCGACGACGCCCGCCCGCTGGGACCGGACACGCTGTCCGACTTCGTGTCCCGGCACGTCGGTCCCCGGCCCGAGGAGATCGAGCACATGCTGGAGGTCCTCGGGCACGACAGCCTCGAGGCGCTCGTCGACGCGGCCGTCCCCCCCGCGATCCGGTCCGCCGACCCCCTGTCCATCCAGGCGGCGCCCAGCGAGCAGGCCGTCATCGCCGAGCTGCGCGAGCTGGCCTCGCGCAACCGGGTGCTCACCTCGATGATCGGGCTGGGCTACTACGGCACCCAGACCCCGCCGGTCGTCAAGCGCAACATCCTGGAGAACCCGGCCTGGTACACCGCCTACACCCCCTACCAGCCCGAGATCTCCCAGGGCCGGCTCGAGGCCCTGCTCAACTTCCAGACCATGGTCAGCGACCTCACCGGCCTGCCCGTCGCCGGGGCCTCCCTCCTGGACGAGGGCACCGCGGCCGCGGAGGCGGTCGCGCTCATGCGGCGCAACAGCAAGGTGGCCCAGGACGCGGTCCTGCTCGTCGACGAGCACCTGCTCCCGCAGACGCTGGGCGTGCTGACCACCCGCGCCACCCCGCTGGGCATCGAGGTGGTCCCCGCCGACCTGGAGCAGGTCACCGACGCGACCGCCCTGCGTGCGGCCGCGGGGGACCGCGACGTCTTCGGCGTCGTCGTCCAGTACCCCGGAGCCGACGGCCAGGTGCGCGACTGGCGCGCGGTGGCCGAGGCGGCGCACGAGGTCGGGGCGCTGGTCACCGTGGCGGCCGACCTGCTCGCCCTCACCCTGATGACGCCCCCCGGCGAGTGGGGCGCCGACGTCGCCGTCGGCACCACGCAGCGCTTCGGGGTGCCGATGGGCTTCGGCGGCCCGCACGCGGGCTACCTGAGCATCCGGTCCGGCCTGGAGCGGTCCCTGCCCGGTCGCCTCGTGGGGGTGAGCCGGGACGCCGACGGCGACCCGGCATACCGCCTCGCCCTGCAAACCCGGGAGCAGCACATCCGCCGGGAGAAGGCCACCTCCAACATCACCACCGCCCAGGTGCTCCTGGCCGTCATGGCCGGGATGTATGCGGTGTGGCACGGTCCGGAGGGACTGCGCCGCATCGCGCTGGAGACGCACGCCAAGGCCCGCGCGCTGGCCGGTGCGCTCACC
The DNA here is from genome assembly GCF_001942405.1 of Ornithinimicrobium sp. CNJ-824. Taxonomy (GTDB): domain Bacteria; phylum Actinomycetota; class Actinomycetes; order Actinomycetales; family Dermatophilaceae; genus Ornithinicoccus; species Ornithinicoccus kibberensis. Next base: position 401,087 of record NZ_MKKA01000011.1, on the reverse strand, counting down.
GCCGGCGGGCTGACGCTGAAGGTCGACCGCTACTTCGACACCCTGACCGTCGCCGTCCCCGGCCGGGCCGACGAGGTCCTGGCCGCGGCCCTGAAGCAGGGGATCAACCTGTGGCGGGTGGACGAGGACACGATCCTGCTGTCCACCGACGAGATGACCACGCTGGCCGACCTGCAGGCCGTCGCCGGCGCCTTCGGCGTCGAGGGCCCCTCGGCGGTCGACGCGGTCCCGGCCCCCGACTGGGACGCCCTCGTGCGCACCGAGGAGCAGGTCTACCTGACCCACCCGGTGTTCAACACCTACCGCAGCGAGACCGCGATGCTGCGCTACATCCGCAGCCTGGCCGACAAGGACTTCGCGCTCGACCGCGGGATGATCCCGCTGGGCTCGTGCACGATGAAGCTCAACGCCACCACCGAGATGGAGCCCATCACCTGGCCGGAGTTCGGTGCGCTGCACCCCTTCGCCCCGGCCGACCAGGCCGAGGGCACCCACGAGCTCGTCCGTCAGCTCTCCGCGTGGCTGTGCGAGATCACCGGCTACGACGAGGTCTCCCTCCAGCCCAACGCCGGCTCGCAGGGCGAGTTCGCGGGGCTCCTGGCCATCCGCAAGTACCACGAGGCGCAGGGCGACCACCAGCGCACCGTCTGCCTCATCCCCTCCAGCGCGCACGGGACCAACGCCGCGAGCGCGTCATGGCCGGCCTGACGGTGGTCGTGGTCAAGAGCACGTCCGAGGGCGAGGTCGACCTGGAGGACCTGCGGAGCAAGGTGGACAAGCACCGCGACGAGCTCGCCGCGATCATGATCACCTACCCCTCGACGCACGGCGTCTACGAGGGCACCATCACCGAGCTGTGCCAGCTGGTGCACGACGCCGGCGGACAGGTCTACCTCGACGGCGCCAACCTCAACGCGCTGATGGGGATCGCCAAGCCGGGCGAGTTCGGCAGCGACGTCTCCCACCTGAACCTGCACAAGACCTTCACCATCCCCCACGGGGGCGGCGGACCCGGGGTGGGCCCGATCGGGGTGCGCTCCCACCTGGCCCCCTACCTGCCCAACCACCCGGTCGCCGACGGCGCAGGGCCCGGGACGGGCGTGGGGCCCATCTCCGCCGCACCCTACGGCTCGGCCAGCATCCTGCCGATCTCCTGGGCCTACATCCGGCTGGTCGGCGGAGCCGGGCTGACCCGGTCCTCGCAGGTCGCGGTGCTCAACGCCAACTACGTCGCCGCCCGGCTGCACGAGCACTTCCCGGTGCTCTACACCGGCGCCGCCGGACTCGTCGCGCACGAGTGCATCCTCGACCTGCGCAGCCTGACCAAGGAGACGGGCGTCACCGTCGACGACGTCGCCAAGCGCCTCATCGACTACGGCTTCCACGCCCCCACGATGTCGTTCCCCGTCTCGGGGACCCTCATGGTCGAGCCGACCGAGTCCGAGGACCAGGACGAGCTGGACCGCTTCGTCGAGGCGATGATCGCCATCCGCCGGGAGATGGACGACGCGGCCCGGGACGGCGTCGAGGACAGCGTCCTGCGCAACGCCCCGCACACAGCGCTGTCCCTGGCCGGGGAGTGGCCCCACGCCTACGACCGGATGAGCGCCGCCTACCCGCCGGGGGTGGACCCCGGCCGCAAGTACTGGCCCCCGGTGCGACGCATCGACGGCGTCTACGGCGACCGCAACCTGGTCGCCTCCCGCCCCCTGCCCGCGCACCCCGAGGACTGAGCACCGGCCCGTCCGTCCGCCGCAGGTCAGGCGGACGGACGGGCGGGTGCGCCCACCCTCGCCAACGGGCCCTCGGTGTGCTTGGATCGACGCATGGGCCAGGAAGTGAGCCAGGCGGACTTCACCCGTGAGCAGCGCCTGCGGTTCCGCGAGAAGGTGCGGACCGACCTCGTCGTCTTCGAGCGGATGCTCGAGGGCAGCCGGTTCGACTTCACCCGCCCGCTCATGGGCCTGGAGATCGAGCTCAACCTCCTGGACGGGCAGACGCTGGCCCCGGCGATGATCAACCGGGAGGTCCTGGCCGACCTGGGCGAGGAGGACTTCCAGACCGAGGTCGCCCGCTACAACATCGAGATGAACGTGCCGCCCCGGCCCATGGCCGGCGACCAGGCCGTCCGCCTGGACCGCTTCCTCACCCAGGCGCTGCGACGCGCCGGGGACGCCGCCCGCGCCCACGGCGCCCGCGTCGCCGAGGTCGGCATCCTGCCCACGCTGACCGCCGAGCTGTTCGACGAGCCGTGGATCTCCGAGGGGGTGCGCTACCAGGGCCTCAACGACTCGCTGCTGCGGGAGCGCGGCGAGGGCATGGAGCTGGAGATCGAGGGCCCGACGGGGGAGCGGGTCTCCAGCTACCACGACACGATCGGGCCGCTGTCGGGGTGCACGTCGGTCCAGCTGCACCAGCAGGTCACCCCGCAGGACTTCCCGGTCTACTGGAACGCGGCGTCGGTGATCTCCAGCCTGCAGGTCGCCATGGGGGCCAACTCGCCCTACCTCTTCGGTCGCCGGCTGTGGGCCGAGACCCGCATCCCGCTGTTCACCCAGATGGTCGACACCCGGTCGGTGGAGCTGAAGTACCAGGGGGTGCGCCCCCGGGCCTACTTCGGCAACAACTGGATCACCTCCATCTTCGACCTCTTCGAGGAGAACGTCCGCTCCTTCCCCGCCCTGCTGCCCGAGACCTCCGAGGAGGACAGCATGGCCGTCCTCGAGGCCGGCGGGGTGCCCGAGCTGAAGGACCTCAAGCTGCACAACGGGACGGTCTGGCGCTGGAACCGCCCGATCTACGACACCAGCCAGGGCGTGCCCCACCTGCGGGTGGAGAACCGGGTGCTACCGGCCGGCCCGTCCGTCGTGGACACGGTGGCCAACGCGTGCTTCTACTACGGCCTGCTGGAGGCCGCCACGACGAGCGGCCGCCCCATCTGGACGAAGATGGCCTTCCGGACCGCCGAGCAGAACTTCGTGGACGCGGCCAAGCACGGCATCGACTCGGTGCACAGCTGGCCCGGGCTGGGCACCCTGCCGGTCACCGAGCTGGTGGCCGACCACCTGCTCAGCGTCGCCGACGACGGCCTGGCGGCGCTGGGGCTGCGGCGCGAGGTGCGCAGCCACTACCTGTCCGTCATCGAGGGACGGTGCCGGACCCGGACCAACGGCGCCAGCTGGCAGATCGCCGTCACCGAGGCCTACGAGACGGCCGGCCGCTCCCGCGAGGAGGCGCTGCGGGAGATGTTCGCCCACTACCTGGACAACTCCGAGGAGAACGCACCCGTGCACACCTGGCCCGTTCCCCAGCCCGCGGCCAGCTCCGGCACGGAGGAGGACCGTGGCTGACGACACCGTGCGCTCGGTCGCCCTCACCCGGACCGGGCCGGCGACCTTCGAGGCGACCAACGCCCGGGGCGGCACCCTCCCCGTGACCTCCGGGGGCAGCGGCAGCAGCGACTTCACCCCGGTCGAGCTGCTGCTCGTGGGGGTGGCCGGCTGCTCCGGCATCGACATCGACCTGCTGACCTCCCGGCTGGCCGAGCCGGAGGACTTCCGCATCTCGGCGTCCGCCGAGAAGGTCCGCGACGGCGAGGGCAACCACCTCGGCCCGGTCACCGTGACCGTGGAGGTGACCTTCCCGCAGGGGGAGCGCGGCGACGCCGCCCGCGAACGGCTCCCCGACGCGGTCGCCAAGTCGCGGGACCGTCTGTGCACGGTCTCCCGCACCGTCCAGCTGCCCACCCCGGTCGACTTCGAGATCACCTCCGGCTGACCGGCCCCCCCGGGCGCGGGCTACTCCTTGGACGTCTCCTGCGTCGGCGAGGCCACCGGTGCGCTGCCGCCGGACGGGCCGGCGTCGTCGGGGTGCAACGGCGCGGTGTGCAGGTGACCCGCCTCCCGCAGCTGCTCCTGGACCACGTGCGCCCCCTTGATCCCCATGAGGGCCCGCGGGTGGATCGGTTGCCCGGCCCGCAGCACCGAGATCCGGCCGTTGGGCTCCAGCACCGCCAGCGCCACCTGCGAGGGGTGGCTGATCCCGGCCTGCCGCATCGAGCTCCACAGCACCGGCATCGTCAGCCCGTAGTGGGTCAGGCTGTCGGTCCGCACCCGTCCGTCGACGGCCAGCACCACCGCACGGCCGCGCTGCCCGCCAGGGAGCTGGGGCAGGGGCGGCAGCGGCAGGCGCCGCAGCCCCCGGAACACCAGCTCCAGGCCGGCCAGGGTCCCCAGCGCGACCAGGCCGCCGGCCAGCGTCGGCACGTGGCCCATGGTCGCCCGCCCCACGATCGCGCCCAGCACGGTCACGACAGCCAGGTCCAGGGACCGGGGGCTGGACCACAGCCGCTGGCCCCACAGTCGCAGGACCGCGCCGAAGACGAAGTACACCGTCACCGTGCTGATGAGGACGGCCAGCGCGCCGGCGGGCGTGATGCCCAGGTAGTACCAGAGGTCCGTGCTCATGGCAGCCCATGGTGGCACCTCGGCGACCCGCAGCGGGGGCGCAGCGCGGGGGCGACGGACAAACGGGTGGCGGGCGTGCGGACGGGCGGCGCACACTGGTCCCCATGCACGACACCCAGCACCCCGACGCCCGGGCCGGCGCCGCCCCCACGAGCCCGTCCACGGCATACCGGTGGGGCTCCCTCGGCCCGGACGACGTCGAGGCGTGGTCCCGCCTGGTCAACCACGTCGCCGAGGTCGACGGCACCGAGGAGTTCTACCAGCCGGAGGACCTCGCCGAGGAGCTCACCGGGCACGGGGTCGACCCGGCCCGCGACACCTGGGCCGTGTGGGCGGGGGAGGAGCTGGTCGCCTGGACGGCCGTCGGCTGCCCGACGACCCCCGACCACGAGGGCCACGGGCGGGCCCACCTCGAGGGCGGGGTGCATCCCGACCACCGGGGGCGGGGCCTGGGACGGGCGCTGATGGACGTCGCGGAGCCCCGCGCCGCCCAGCTGGTGGCCGAGCGGCACCCGGGCCGCCCCGGCCACCTGTCCGTCGGCGCCGGCCTCGTCGGGTCCTCCGCCCAGGCGATGCTGCGCCGCCGGGGGTATGCCGACGTGCGCTGGTTCGACATGCTCGCCCGTCCGCTGGACGGCGTGCCCGACGTCCCGCAGGTTCCGGCGGGGGTCCGCCTGACCGCTCCGGGGCCCGAGCACGAGGACGCGGTCCGCGAGGCCCACAACCTGGCCTTCCAGGACCACTGGGGCTCCGGACCGGTGGCTCCCGAGCCCTGGCACGAGCGCTGGGTCGCCCGCTCGGCCCGCCCGTCCCTGTCGACCCTGGCCGTGGACGAGGAGGGCCGGGTGCTCAGCTACGTCCTCGTCGGCGAGTGGGTCGAGCGGCACGCCTACGTCAACCTCGTCGGGACCGTGCCGGCCTGGCGGGGCCGGGGCCTGGCGGCGACCTGCCTGGTCCGCACCATCCGGCAGTCCGTTGACGCGGGCAGCTACGACGTGGTCGAGCTGGACGTCGACTCCGACAGCCCCACCGGGGCGACGCGGCTCTACGAGCGGCTGGGCTTCCGTCGCACGCTGCAGACGGTGGCGATGCGCCGTGCGCTGCCGCTGTGAGGGGCCAGTAGGCTCGACCGGGTGAGCAGCCCATCCTCCGCCGCCGGTCCCGCCGGTCCGGCCGGTCTGCACAGCACGCTCGTCGGCGAGCAGGGGCCCGTGGTGGCCTTCTGCCACGGCCTGTTCGGCCGGGGCCGCAACTTCGGGGCCATCGCCAGGGCCCTGGAGCCGGACTACCGCAGCCTGCTGGTCGACATGCCCGACCACGGCCGCTCCCGGTGGACCGACGCCTTCGACTACGCCGGCGCCGCCGAGCTCGTGGCCGAGCACCTGCGGGGGACGGTCGCCGCGGACGGTCCCGTGCACGTGGTCGGGCACAGCATGGGCGGCAAGATCGCGATGACCATGGCGCTGGCCCACCCCGACCTGGTCGACCACCTCGTCGTCGTCGACGTCAGCCCGGTCGGGTCGGGGGCCGTGGGCGAGTTCGAGCACCTGCTGGACTCCCTGGCCCGGATCGACCTGGACAGCGTCGAGAGCCTGGGCGACGCCGACGCGCAGCTGGCCCAGGACGTCCCGCAGAAGAGCCTGCGAGGCTTCCTCCTGCAGAACCTGCGCCAGGACCCCGCCGGCGGACGCCTCGCGTGGCAGCCCAACCTGACCATGCTGCGCCGGGACCTGGCCAGGATCACCTCCGACATCCCCCACGGCGGCCGGACCTTCGAGGGCCCCGTGCTGTGGGTGGGCGGCTCGGACTCGGACTACATCCAGGACGAGAACGTGCCCGGGATGCGCGAGCTGTTCCCCCAGACCCGCCGGGTCACCGTCAAGGACGCCACCCACTGGGTGCACTCGCAGAAGCCGGAGGTCTTCACCGCGGCCGTGCGGCGCTTCCTCGCCACCTGACCTGCAGCGGCCCGGGAGCTGTCCTACAGTGGGCCGCATGGCCCGCTTCGTGGACATCCACCCGGTGGATCCCCAGCCGCGGCTGGTGGCACAGGTGGCGGACATCCTCCGGGACGGCGGGCTGGCCGCCCTGCCGACGGACGCCTGCTACACCCTGGCGGCGCGGCTGGGCGACCCGGAGGCCCGGCGCCGCATCATCGAGATCCGGCACCTGGACGAGCGGCACCACTTCACCCTGCTGTGCGCCGACTTCGCCCAGCTGGGGCACGTCGTCCACCTCGACAACGCGGTGTTCCGGGCCGTGAAGGCGGCCACGCCGGGCTGCTACACCTTCATCCTGCCGGCCACGCCCGAGGTCCCCCGCCGGCTGCTCCACCCGAAGAAGCGCACGGTGGGGGTACGCATGCCCGACCACCGCATCTGCCAGGCTCTGCTGGCGCAGATGGGGGAGCCCCTGCTCACGAGCACGCTGCTGCTGCCGGGGGAGGAGGAGCCGATGACCTTCGGCTGGGAGGTCAAGGAACGGCTGGACCACGCGCTCGACGTCGTCGTCGACGGGGACGTCACGGGCTGCGAGCCGACGACGGTGGTGGACCTGTCCCAGGGCTACGCCGAGATCGTGCGGGAGGGAGCCGGGGACCCGGCACCGTTCCGGTGAGCAGGGCACCGGCCGGGGCTCAGGCCAGGCTGAGGAAGAGCTTCTCCATCTTCTTGACGTCCACGTCGCCGTCCTCGCTGGCCATGCACTGGCGCAGCCCCTCGGCGATGATCGCGTACCCCGCCCGGTCGATCGCCTTGCCCACGGCGGCGAGCTGGGTGACGACGTCGTCGCAGTCCCGGCCCTCCTCGAGCATGCGGATGACCGCCGCCAGCTGCCCGTGGGCACGGCGCAGTCGGGTGGTGGCGGGCTTGACGGACTCGGGCGACAGTTCCACGCACCCCAGACTACCTACCCGGGCGATCGTGTTCTCCATACCCCCTAGGGTATCCTGTTCCATCACGAACGCCAAGTGGCCACCCACCACCCCCCAGGAGGACCCATGACCGCTCCCACCGTGCTGACCATCGAGACCACGTCGTTGGGCGACCGCAGCTACCTGGTCCACGACGGCCAGGTCGCCTTCGTCGTCGACCCCCAGCGTGACGTCGACCGGGTGCTCTCGCTCGCCGAGAGCGAGGGGGTGCGCGTCACCCACGTGTTCGAGACGCACATCCACAACGACTACGTCACCGGGGGCTACGCGCTGGCGCAGCGGACCGGGGCCGCCTACCACGTCAACGCCGAGGACGACGTCTCCTTCGAGCGGGACGCGATCCGCGACGGCGAGGTGGTCGAGGTGTCCGAGAGCCTGCGGGTGCGCGCCATCTCCACGCCCGGCCACACCTTCACCCACCTGTCCTACGCCCTCGAGGGCGAGCACCCCTACGTCTTCACCGGCGGGTCGCTGCTCTTCGGCTCCACCGGCCGTCCCGACCTGCTCGGGCAGGACCACGCCGAGGAGCTCGCCCGGCTGCAGCACGGCTCGGCCCACCGGCTGGTCAAGGAGCTGGACGGGAGCACCGAGGTCATGCCGACCCACGGCTTCGGCTCGTTCTGCTCGGCCACCCAGACCGAGGGTGACGAGTCGACGCTGGCCAAGGAGCAGGAGACCAACCCGGCGCTGCTGAAGGACGTCGAGGAGTTCGTCCGCGAGACGCTCGACGGGCTGGACCTCTACCCGGCCTACTACGCACATATGGGACCGGCCAACGCCGCCGGCCCGTCGGAGCCGGACCTGGAGCTGCCGTCGCGGGCGGACAAGGAGGTGCTGCGCGAGCGGCTGACGGCGGGGGAGTGGGTCGTGGACCTGCGCACCCGCCAGGCCTTCTCGGCGGGCCACGTCCCGGGCACCTACAACTTCGGCCTGGACGGGCAGTTCTCCACCTGGCTCGGCTGGATGATCCCCTGGGGCACTCCGGTCACCCTCCTGGGCGAGAGCGAGGAGCAGGTCGCCGAGGCCCAGCGCGAGCTGGTGCGCATCGGCATCGACGAGCTGGCCGGCCAGGCCACCGGCGAGCCGCGCGACTGGACCGACGGCGAGCTGGGCACGATCACCAGCGCCACCTTCGCCGACCTGGCGCAGGTCCGGCACCACCGCGAGGTGAGCGTCCTCGACGTCCGCAACCCCAAGGAGCACGAGGAGTCGCACGTGGCGGGCGCGGTCAACATCCCCCTGGGTCAGCTGCCCCAGCGCCTCGACGAGGCGCCGCAGGGCGAGGTCTGGGTGCACTGCGCCAGCGGCTACCGCTCCTCGATCGGGGCCTCCTTCCTGGCCGCCCACGGCCGCCAGGTGGTCGCCCTGGACGACGACTTCGACGAGCAGGCGGGCAAGGTCGGGCTGCCGCTGGAGGGCTCGGCCGCGTCCTGACGCCGACCCCCGCGTCACGCGCGAGGCGCCAGCCCCCCGGTCGGGGGTGCCGGCGCCTCGTCGTCGGTGCGGTCAGTCCACGGGCTGCCAGGTCAACGACTCGCTCCGCCCCAGGCTGGCCCCGACCTCCTCGCCGGCGACCTGCTTGATGTGCTCGAGGCGCTCGACGGTCGGACCGTCGGCGGTGAACTCCAGCCCGGTGCGGCCCTGGTCGTCGCCCTCGACGACCCGGATGCGCAGCACGCCGCCCTCGCGGAAGGGGATCGTGTAGCCGTCCTGCTCGCGCAGGGAGCCCCGGTGCAGCCCGGCCTCGTCCATCACCTGCTCCAGGCGTTCCTGCGGCGCATCGACCGCGAGGAACGCGGTACTGCGCTCGTGCGCGCCCTCGGGGACGGCGTCGAACGTGTTCGGCATCGGTGGCACCAACTTCCTTGTCGTCCAGGTCCAGGACCGTCATTCTCGCACCAGCCCCCGCCCGAGGGGCACCGGCCCCGCCGGGGAGGTCGACTCCGGGGGTCAACGCCGTTCCAGCTCGACGAGCACCTCGGCGTGGGCGGTCTGGGGAAACATGTCGAACAGCCGGGCGCGCCCCACCCGGTAGCCGGGCATGAGGGCCAGGTCGCGCGCGAGGCTGACCGGGTTGCAGGAGGAGTAGAGCACCCGCGGCACCCGCGCGGCCTCCAGGTCGGCGGCCAGCGCACCGATGCCCCGCCGGGGAGGGTTGACCACGACCAGGTCGGGCGGGGCCTCGCCCGTGGGCCGGCGACCGGGGGAGAGGTATGCCGTCGCGTCCCCGACCTCGAACCGCACCGGTCCGCGACCTGCCAGGGCGGCCGCGCCGACGCGGGCGCTGGCCACGGCGTCCGCGGACGCCTCGACCCCGAGCACCTCCCGGCCGGGGCCGGCCGCGTGCAGGGCGAACCCCCCGACGCCGCAGAACAGGTCCCACAGCACCTCGGGCGAGGCCTCCTCGATCCAGGTGCGCGCCTGCCGGTAGAGGGCGGCGGCCATCGGTGTGCTCGTCTGGAAGAAGCTGCGCGGCCGCAGGTGCAGGGTGAGGTCGTCGATCCTCATGGGCAGCGTGGACTCCGCCGTCAGCACCTCCTCGTCCGGCCCCTCGAGCACGGCCTTGTGCTCGGGCTGGAGGTTGACGCTGACGACCCGGGTGCCCGGCAGCCGGGAACGCAGCTCGGGCAGCAGCTCCAGCACGCGGCGACGTTGCCCGGGCGAGCGCAGGACGAGGCGGACCATGAGCTCACCGTCGGGGGAGCGGGTCATCAGCACGTGCTTGAGCTCGCCCTGACGGCCCGGTACGTCGTAGGGCGTCAGACCGGCCTCGCCCAGGAGGTCGGGCAGCGCCAGGACCGCCTCGGCCAGGCCCGGTTCGTAGAGGCCGCACCTGCGCAGGTCCACGCCCCGGCCGTCGCCGTCGAGGATGCCGACGGTGGGAGCACCGCGCCGGCCGCCCACGGCCAGCTTGGCCTTGTTGCGGAACCCCGCCTCGCGGTTCGCCTGCGGCGCGTGCCAGGCGGACGCCGGGACGTGCGCCTCCAGGCTGCGCGCTGCCCGGGTCTGCTTGTCCGCCAGCTGCCCGGCGTACGGGGTGCCCATAAGGGTGCACGAGCGACAGGCCCCGGCGTCGTAGTAGTCGCACTGCACCGACCCAGGGTAGAGCGGCCCCACGGGACGGGGGACCCTCGGCGGGGTCAGGGCAGGCGGTTCATGGCCTGCCGGTCGCACGCATGGCGTCCAGCGACCAGCGGCCCGCCCCGGTGAAGACCAGCGGGAGGGCGAGCGCCAGGTAGAGCAGGGAGTCCTCGCCGGTCGGGGCACCGCCCTCGCCGAGGACCGTGTAGTCCAGCCGCGGGTAGACGGTGAGCACCCACGTGGCCGCCATCATGGCCGCGAGCAGGAACGCCGCCGGGCGGGTGAACAGGCCCAGCGCCAGCAGGACGGGCAGGGCCACCTGGCCCAGCAGGACCATCCAGGCGACCAGCTCGGGGGCCTGCGCGCCGAGGACGTGGTCGTCGACGTCGCGGACCCACGCCGGCAGGTCGACGGCCTTGTCGAGGCCGCGGGTGACCAGCAGCAGGGTGCCCAGCCGCAGCAGGAGCAGTCCCAGGTCCAGGCTGCGGGCGTGCACCTCCGGGACGGGGAACCCGTCCAGGTCGGCCCAGTCGTCGTGCACGTCGTGGTGGTAGTCCTCGGGCCCGGGGTCCTCACGGGGCTCGGCCTGCATGTCGTGGGCCTCAGTCCTGCCCCGGGACCTCGTCGGACCAGCCCTGCCCCCGCAGCGTCCGGCGCAGGGCCTGCGCGTCCTGCGCGAGGTCGTCGGCCGGGCGGGGTCGCTTGCGGGCCAGGTCGAAGTCGTCCGCGGTCCGGGCGGGGAAGACGTGCACGTGCGCGTGCGGGACCTCGAAGCCCTGGACGATGACCCCGACGCGGGGGGCGTCGAAGGCGACCTGCTGGGCCCGCCCGATCCGGGCGGCCACGTCGGTGAGGTGGGCCAGGACCTCACCCGGCAGGTCGACCCAGTGGTCGACCTCGACCCGGGGGACCACCAGGGCGTGACCGGGCGTCAGCGGCTCGATGTCGAGGAACGCCGCGCAGACCTCGTCGCGCCAGACCAGCTGGGCGGGGATCTCACCGTCGATGATCTTCGTGAAGAGCGTGGCCATCCACGCACCCTAGTGCGCCCCCTCGCCGGCGGCGGGCAGCGACGGGCCGCGGGAGCAGAACCAGGCGGCCAGGGCGTATCCGCCCGCGAACAGCACGGTCAGGCCGAGGAGGTCGCCGAGGGAGACGCCGGGGGAGCGGTGCAGCCCCAGGGCGAGCACGACCGCGGTGGCCGCGAGGACAGTCCCGGCGGCCGCGGCGAACGCGTACGTCATACCCCTCGGTCGCAGGCGGACGGAGACCGCACCCACGAGCGCGACCACCGCTGCCCCCACGTACAGCAGGTCGACGGGCCCACCGGGCCCGACAATGCCGAGGGCCCCAGCGCCGAGGATGAGCAGGAGGGTGGTCGTCGCCGCCACGACGAGGCCGGCGCGGGAGGAGCCGGTCATGGTCCGACGCTAGCCCGCGGACCGTGAGGGCCGGGGGTACGGGAGGTGAGGGTCCGGTGAAGAACGACCCCCGGCCTGTCAGTCGGCGACGCCGAGGAGGGTCTGGCAGGCGTCGGCGCAGTCGCGGCACGCCTGGGCGCACTGCTGGCAGTGGTCGTGCTCGTGGCTCGAGCACTCCTCCGCGCACTCGCGGCAGACGGCGATGCAGGCCTCGACCACGGACCGCCAGGAGTCGCCGTTGGGACCGGGCCGGGAGAGGATCTCGGCGGTCGTGCGACAGATGGCGGCGCACTGGGTGCACAGGTCGATGCAGCGGACCATGCCCTCGACGTGGTCGCCGTGCAGGCAGGAGTCCGCGCAGGTCCCGCAGGTGGACGCGCACCGACTCGCCGCGTCGATGGCGGCCCGCAGCTGGGGCAGGTCGAAGGTGTCCTTGGCCGGGTGGGTGCTGAGGATGTCGTCCATGGCACCGACGGTAGGGGCGGCGGGCGACCCCCGCATCTCGGGGTCGCCCGCCGGCGTCTCGTGCACGTCGGCGCCCCGGGGACGCCGGTGGTACGGGTCCGGTCAGGCCTGCGCGGTGGCGTGGGGCCCGGGCACGAGCTCACGCCCGGGGGCGCCATCGCCCAGCCCTGGGTCCCGCCGGCCACGGAGTAGGCCTCCACGCCCGCGCGGCGGAGCAGCTGGCTGCTCGACTGGCTGCGGTTGCCCGTGGCGCAGATGACGTAGACCGGCTCGTCCTTGGGCAGCTCGTCGGCCTTCTCGGCCACCGTGCGCATCGGCACCAGCTGGGCCCCGGACAGGTGGCCCGCGCGGTACTCGGCCGGCTCGCGCACGTCGACGAGGGTCACCTCGCCCTCCTCGTAGATCCGGGCGAAGTCCTCGGCCGAGATCTCCAGCGGCTTGTCCTGCAGGGCCTGCTGCGCCGCCACCTGGGCGCGCACGTCGTCCATGTCCAGGCCGCGCACGGCCTGGACGACCTGCTCGAGGGCCGCCGGGGGCAGGGCGCCGGCCTGGGCGAAGACGGGGATACCGTCGCGGAAGGCCATGAGGGTCGGGATGGAGCTGATGCCCGCCGCCGCGGCCAGCTCACGCTCCGCCTCGGTGTCGACCTTGCCGAAGGTGATGTCTGGGTGCTGCTCGGACGCGGCCTCGTAGACGGGCGCGAACTGCTTGCACGGGCCGCACCAGTCGGCCCAGAAGTCGACGAGGACGATGCCGTCCGCGGTGATGGTGGACTCGAACGAGGACACGGTGAGGTCAGTGGTCGCCATGCCCCACATCATACCCCCTGGGGTATATGGGTCTCAAACTGCGGCGGGCGGGCGGAGCGGTTCCGGACCGGCGAACCACTGCGTCGGCGGCCCCAGGGCCAGCAGGAGCACGAACACCCCCACCACGGCGACGAGGCCCACCAGCACGGCGAGCACGGGGCGCCGCAGCCCGGCCGCGACCAGACGCCCGGCCGGCCCGGCGGGGGCGCCGGCCTGGAGCAGACGCCACCGGTCGCCGAGCAGGCCACGCCGCTCGGCGCTGCGCTCGAACGGCACGGTGGCGTAGGGGACCACCGCCGAGGCCAGTCCCAGGGCCAGGTCCCGCACCGACCAGCGCTGGTCGACCGCCACGACCAGGGTGACGAGGACGTAGGCGAGGAAGACGAAGCCGTGCACACCGCCGCCCACCCGGACCGGCAGGTGCCCGGCGTCCAGCAGGTAGGTCGCGACCATGCCGACGAGAAGGAGGGTCCAGGTGACCATCTCGGCGGCGGCGAGGGTGCCGTAGACGCGGCGCGGACGGGGGAGCGGGGCTGACATGGGGCCTTCCGGTCGGGCGGACCATCGTCCCACGGCGCAGGTGGGACCCCTGCCGAGGCACCCCCTACCAGCCCGGGCCGTCCGGGGCTACGGTCGAGTCATGATCGCCGCGCTCCACACCCTGGTCTACTCCGACGACCCCGTCGCCACCCGGGCCTTCTTCCGCGACGTGCTGCGGCTGCCGCACGTGGCCGACGACGTGCCCGAGGGTCAGCCCGAGTGGCTGATCTTCCGCACCGGCCCCAGCGAGCTGGGCGTCCATCCCACCACTGGCCCCGGAGGGTTCGAGGTGCCGCGCCACCACGCGATCTCGCTCCTGTGCGACGACCTGGCGGCCACGATGGCCGAGCTGGCCGCCCGCGGCGCCGAGTTCGCCACCGAGCCGGTCGAGCGCCGCTTCGGGACCGAGGTGTGGCTGCGGGTCCCGGGTGCCGACGACATGATGCTCTACCAGCCCAGCCACGAGGTCGCCCACGACCTGCCACCGGCGGGGTGAGGCAGCTGGTCCCATGACGGTGGGGGAGCGACTGGCGGCCAAGGAGGCCGAGGTGAGGACCCGGCTGGAGGAGCTGACCGGGGCCCAGGAGGGGCACGCCAGGGCTGCGTTGGCGCGGTGCCTGGGGGAGAGCGAGCCTCTGGTCGTCGACCGGTCCACCGCGGTGACGGCCCACGAGAGCCTCGGCCGGCTGCTCGAGGAGGTACGGCTGGCCCGGACCCGGCTGGACGAGGGCAGCTACGGCCGCTGCGCGGTGTGCGGTGAGCCGATCCCGCAGGGTCGGCTGGAGGCGCGCCCGTGGGCGACGACCTGCCTGCAGCACGGCTGACCCACGGCTCACCGGCGGCTTCGGCCGTCCACGTCGCCGCGGCGATCCGCACCTGCAGCGACCTCCGGCTCCTACGGCGGGTTCCTACCCGCTGCAGGAACAGGTTTCCGCCGTAGGTCGAGCAGGACTGCTCCGCGGAGCACCGGACGCAGGGCTGCTCCGCGGAGCACCCGACATGCCCCGGCGCGGCACGAACCGCCGGGCGCGTCCGTCGCCCGTCGTCCCCGTGCTAGGTCGACGCGGAGTCCGAGTGGTGCGCCCGGTAGGAGCGGTAGAGGCGGGCCAGGAAGGCCTCGAGCTCGGCCGCCAGATCGTCGTCCATGGTGGGGAAGGAGAAGGTCGCCTTACCAGTGCGGCGTTTCCTGACGTCGGCGACGACTCCTCGAGGGCCTCCGGCCAGGTCTCGACGGCGACCGCGTAGAGGCTGACCTTGCCTGCGCTGCGCCCGACCGCGACGAAGTAGTCGTGCCCGCCGGAGCCGGGCCACCTCAACGACGGCATGCCGCAGATCGTGGCGTCCTCGAGCTCCTCCCGATACGGATCGAGCAGCGCCCAGATCCGTTCCTCGACCATGTCGAGATCCGTCATGGGAGCAGCATAGAAGTCGTGGCCGCGACGCGTGGCCGAGATGGTCCAGGGGAGCGTCGAACGGTCCGCAGGTCGCCCGCAGGGGCAGGCACCGCAGATCGGCCTTCCGCGACTTACTTTACATAATGTCGCTTATCGGCGTTTACTCAGTCTGACCGGAGCGTGGCACCGAGGCGCCCTCCACGCCCTGGATGCGGACCATGTCCATCGGCGTCAGCACGCCGGCGGAGCGGTGCGGGACCATCTCCATGACGCTCATGTAGAGGGCCTGGTCGACGTGGCCCTCGAACTCCACCGGGCGCGGGCTGACGGCCAGGACCGTCGCGGCCACGCACGCGGACGCGGCGGTCTCGGCCACCGGGTGTCCTGGCCAGACCTCGACCAGGTTCGGCACGAGGACGCCGTCGATCTCGGCGGTCATCATGGTGGCGGCGACCACGTGGCCGTCGCCGTCACGAGCGACGAAGCTGGACTCCCGGTCGAGCCTCTCCGCGAACCACCGGCGGAACTTCTCGCGCGTCGCGTCCGCGTCCTTGACGGGCAGGAAGCCCTCGTGCGCCGGCACGTAGGCGACCATCCACAGGTCGAGCAGCTGCTCCACCGTGAAGTCCGTGGCAGGGGTCAGCGTCAGCCGCTCCAGTTCCGCCGCGGACAGACGCTCGTGGGACCAGGCGAGCACGTCCGGGTGGTCGGTGGGGATCGCCCCCGGGGGCAGGCTCTGCATCACCTCGACGTGGCCGACCACGGCGACCGCCTCCGCCTTGGGCGTGCCCGGCACGACGCGCAGCATCACCGGTCGATCGTCCTCGGCGACCAGTGCCTTCAGCAGGTCGGCGCCCCGTCCCGGCCGGCAGGCCAGCTCGACCAGGTCCACGTCGTCGTCCGGAGCGCCGCGCCGTCGCAGCCCGGCGGCGACCACCTCGCCGTCGACCTCCTCGACGAGACTACGGCTCTCGCCGAGGTCGGCGTCGGGCTCCATCCACGGCGCACCGTCGACGGGCAGGTCGGACACGAGGCAGGGTCGCACGGTCATGCTGCACCGTGGCACCGCGGGAGTGGCCCTCGCAAGATCCTGACCTTTTCCGGCCGGACCCGACGCGCACGTGGGCGCTACGGTGGGTGCCGTGCCGCCCGACCCTCAGCATCGAGAGCAGCCCGTGGGCATCGACGGGCTGCTCGCCGCGGGGCTGGTGACCGTGGCCGCGGTCCTCGTGCTGTCGACCGGCTGGCCCTCCGACGACGTCCTCGGACTGGCGTTCCTGACGGCCTGGATGTCCGGGGGCTGGGCGGTGCTGAGCCGGTCGGCGTCCGGCCTCCAGGAGCTGGGCGGCACTGGTCTGCTGCTCCTGCTGACCGTCGCCGGCACCACCACGCAGCAGCCCTGGGCGGCCGAGGCGGCGTGGCTCGCCGGGCTGACCACGGTGGTGCTGGCCCTGAAGCACTGGGCCCGACGTTCTCCGGCGGGGTCCTCGGCGTAGGCGGCCGCCCGCCCGGTCACGGTGGTCGACGGCCGACCGCCAGCAGGTGCGGGCTGCGCTCCGCCAGCGCGTCGAGCACCGTCGGACGTCCGACGAGCTGCTCCTCCAGGCGCTCGACCAATTCCACGGCGAGCTCCACGAGCCGGGCGTCCTCGGCGACGAGCTCCAGCGCCCCGGTTCCCGGACCCTCGAGACCGTGCACGACCACGTCCGTGAACCCCGCGGCCGTCACCTCCTGACGCAGCTGGGCGACCGAGTGCAGGTGTCCCCCGGGGAATCCGCCGTGCGTGCTGAACCAGACACCTGTTCTAAGAATCTCCAGGTCGGCCTGACCCAGGTCGGGGAAGCCCCGGGTGGTCACGGCCTCGGTGAACGCCGTGAGCCGACCGATCCCCTGGGCGAACAGCGCCCCGCCGGGCCGCAGGACCCGGCGGGCCTCGGCCAGGGCGGTAGCCCGGTCGGCGGCGGAGACGAGGTGGTAGAGCGGACCCAGCAGCAGGACCGCGTCGAAGGAGGCGTCCGCCGAGGGCAGGTCGCGGGCATCCCCGACGAGGGCGCTGAAGGTGTCCACCTCGGCGGCCCTGGCCACCTGGGCCGGGACGGGGTCCAGGAGGGTGACCTCGTGCCCGTCGTCGGCCAACCACCGGCTGTGCACCCCGGTCGCACCACCGACGTCCAGCACCCGTGAGCCCGGGGCGAGGACGCGTCGCACGAGCCGCCGGGTGCGCTCGACCTCGACCCGTCCGTCGACGGACGAGCCCGTCCTGGCGTCCTCGTCGAACGTCCCGGTGTAGAACTCTCGGATGGCCTCGTCGAGACGGTGCTGGACGCCCATGGGTCTGGACACTACCGGCGCCTCCGAGGCACCGGCCGGGCGTCTAGCGCCAGGCGAAGACGGGCTGCTCGAAGTGGTGGACCGGGTCGGGGCGCCCCTGCAGGCCCAGCCACCCCAGCTGCAGCACCACCGCCGCGGTCGGGGCGTGCCCGACCTCGTCCCCGAGGACGAGCTCCACGAGGGGCCGCTCGCTCTGCGGGATGCGGGTGAAGCGGGGCGAGTCCTCGCGCAGCAGGTGGTGCAGGCCGACCCGGAAGACCGCCTGGACCTCACCGGGGTCGGGGCGCAGCTCCCCCGCTCCCCCGGCCCACAGCACCACCGGCGTCATCACGAAGCCGGACCGGGTCTCGTAGTCGTCCAGGAGCCCCAGCACGTCCTCCTCCCCCAGCCGCAGACCGACCTCCTCCTCGGTCTCCCGCAAGGCTGCCGTGACGACGTCCTCGCCAGGGTCCAGCCGTCCACCGGGAAGCGCGTACTGGCCGCCGTGGCGGCGCAGCCGGGGCGGTCGCCGGCACAGCAGGAACGCCGCTCCCCCGTCCGCCCGGTCCAGCCGGTCCCCCAGCAGCGCCGGGTCGTGCACCGGACGTCCCCCGGCGTCCCGTGCCTCCGTCCGCGCGCCGCCGGGGACCGAGTCCACCAGGACCAGCGCCACGGCCGCGTGGCGACGGTCGCCGAGGGAGGCCACCCGCCGCCGGTGTCCGGCCAGGTGGCCGGTCACCCGGTCGCGCAGGACGTCGTCGTACGGCAGTGGCGCCGGCCACGTCCTCCTCCCCACCGGCTGACCCTCCATCTGCGCCACCGTAGCCGACCCACGTCCACAGCCCCGCCTGACCGCCGCCGGCCGTCCACATCCGCGGTCCTGCGCCTTCCCGACCCGCACCCGGCCACGCACGCTGGACCCATGACGCGCACGACGAGGTCCGGGAGCACGGCGGCGACGACCGCGAGCGGGTCGGAGGGGGTCAACGATGTCCACCTCATGGGGCGCGTCAGCGGCGCCCCGGTCCCGCGGGAGCTGCCCAGCGGGGACCAGCTCGTGCAGTTCCGGCTGGTGGTGCCGCGGCCAGGCCGGGACGGGGACCGCGCACGACGGCAGGTGGACACCATCGACGTCGCCTGCTGGTCCGCCCGGACCCGGCGCACCGCCCTCCGTCTGCCGGACGGTCAGCAGGTGGAGGTCCGGGGCAGCCTGCGCCGCCGCTTCTTCGGCACCGCCGGCGGACGGGCGTCGCGCTACGAGGTGGAGGCGCTCGCGGTCCGTCGGGTCCGTGCGGGCGAGGCCTAGGGTGGAGCCCATGACGCTGACCCCGCACCTCCACGTCGAGGGCCCCTCCCGGCTCGTGGCCTACGACTTCGGCGCCCACCTCGCGGAGTGGACCGTTGACGGGCTGCCCGTCGTCTGGCTGAGCGGGCACGCCCGCCTGGACGGCTCGCGGCCGATCCGCGGCGGGGTGCCGATCTGCTTCCCGTGGTTCGCGGACGGGCCCGAGGGGGGCCTTCGCCCCAGCCACGGGCTGGTGCGGAGCACCTCCTGGACCGCCGTCGAGCCCCAGGACGACGAGGTCCGGGCCTGGCGGATCGCGCGGGAGGACGTCGCCGGCTCCCCCGGGTCCGAGCACGTGCCAGGGGACTTCGAGCTGCGGTATGCCGTCGCGCTCGGCGGCAGCGCTCAGGAACCGGTCCTGGACCTCGCGCTGCGGGTGCACAACCCCGGCGACGACGAGCTGTCCGTGGAGGTGGCCCTGCACACCTACCTCCACGTGGGGGACGTCCGCGAGATCACCGTCCTCGGGCTGGAGGAGGCCACCTACCTGGACAAGGTGACCGGCCGGGAGGAGACGCAGGACGGTCCGGTACGCCTGCAGGGAGAGACGGACCGGGTCTACGACCGCAGCGGACCGGTGGTGGTCGAGGACCGCACCACCCTGCGGGCCCTGCACGTCGTGCCGAGGGGCGCGGCCCAGACCGTGCTGTGGAACCCCTGGGCCGACAAGGCGGCGCAGCTCGAGGACCTGGGCGACGAGGAGTGGCTGCGGTTCGTGTGCGTGGAGACCGCGGCCCGGGGCGAACGCTCGCTGCGGCTGGCCCCCGGTGAGAGCGTGGAGGTGGGCACCCGCGTCGCCCCCACCCCGACCGGCACCGAGGGCGGCTGAGCCGCAGACATCGTCCACATCCGGACCTGTCCCGGCAGCCCGGCCGCGGTCCGGATGGGACACTGGGGCGTCGGCGACCGCCGGCCCGAGAGCGATCAGGAGTGGGGATGCCCGATTCGGACCTGCACAAGGAGACCCAGGAGGTCTCCTCGGCCAGCGTGCGCGTGGAACGACCGGCCGAGGAGGCCGGCCACCGCCCGCCGACCGTTCCGGGAAGCCAGCAGCCGCCGCTGGGCCGGCCCGAGGAGACGACCAACGTCGGCGTGGACCGGGGTCAGGTCATCGGCGTGGGGATGAAGGCCGTCGCCGACTGGAGCCTGCGTTTCCTCTTCGTGGCGGCGGCCCTATGGGTCCTCTGGTGGATCCTCGGCAAGGTCTGGGTGGGGGTCCTGCCGATCATCCTGGCGCTCATCGTCTCCACCGTCCTGTGGCCCGTCGTCGCCTTCCTGCGCCGCAAGCGCGTCCCGGCCGCGCTTGCCACGGTGATCACCGTGCTGTTCGCCTTCGGGCTGGTCGGCGGCGTGATCTCCGCGCTGGCGCCGTCGGTGGCCAGCCAGTCGCAGGAGATCTTCGACCAGGCCTCCGAGGGCATCGGGCAGGTCCAGGACTGGCTGGACGGCCCTCCGCTCAACCTCGAGGCCGCCCAGGTCGAGAGCTACGTCGACCAGGGCATCGACTGGCTGCGGGAGCAGAGCACCCAGGCGGCCGGCTACGTGGCCTCGGGGGTGGGCGCCGTGGGCTCCGCGCTCGTGACCCTGGCGATGGTCCTCGTGCTGACCTTCTTCTTCCTCAAGGACGGGCCGGACTTCCTGCCGTGGCTACGCCGGACCGCAGGCCGCACGGCGGGCCGTCACCTCACCGAGGCGCTCACCCGGGTCTGGAACACCCTGGGCGGGTTCATCCGTACGCAGGCCATCGTCAGTGCCGCCGACGCCGTGCTGATCGGCATCGGCCTGCTGATCCTGCAGGTCCCGCTGGCGCTCGCGCTGGCCGTCCTGACCTTCTTCGGCGGGTTCATCCCCATCGTCGGGGCCTTCATCGCGGGCGGGTTGGCGATCCTCGTCGCGCTCGTGACCCAGGGCTTCACGACCGCCGTCTGGGTGCTGCTGCTCGTCCTGGCCGTGCAGCAGATCGAGGGCAACGTGCTCCAGCCGATGCTGCAGGGTCGCAGCATGCAGATGCACCCCGGAGTGATCCTGCTGGCGGTCGCCGGCGGTGGGACGCTGTTCGGCATCGTCGGCGCGTTCCTGGCCGTGCCGGTCGCCGCCTCGGTCGTGGTGCTCCTGCGCTACCTCAGCGAGCAGGTCGACCTGCGCACCGGAGACCTGCACACCGAGGACCTCGCGGTCACCACCCCCGAGGGTGCGGTGGCCGCCGCCCGCGCCGAGCATGCTGCACCGCTCTACCGGGCGAAGGCCGCCCGGGAGCAGGAGCAGGAGGAGCGCACCATCCAGGAGGCCACCACCGAGGAGCGGCGGCGCATCCGCCTCCCGGGGCTGCGGCGGCGCGGGGCGACCCGGGCCACCGGTGCGGGGACCTCGGGCGAGCGGCCTTCCACCGACGACGAGCAGGACTCCCCCGCCCGTTGACCTGCGTCCGGGGCGGCCCCGGACGCAGGAGGACCCACCGGCCCTGACGGGCGGTGGGTCCTCCTGCGACCCTGGCGGGCCGTGCGTCCGGCCGGGCCGGACGTCGTCGTGGCGTCAGCGGGTGGCGTCGTTGAAGCCGTCCTTGACGTTCTCACCGGCCTTCTTGGCGCTGGCGGACATCTGGTCCCCCTTGCCCTCGGCCTCCATGCGCTCGTTGTCGGTGGCGTCGCCGACGCCCTCCTTGACCTTGCCCTTGGCGTCCTCGGCGGCGTTCGAGATCTTGTCTCCCAGTCCCATGGTTCATTCCTCTCAGGTGGGCTGAACGTACCCTCCTACCCTGCCCCATCCTGGGCGGTGCGCAACCTGAGACGAGCGCAGCCGTGCCACCGGGAACCACGACGCCCGGACCTGACGGTCCGGGGCCGTGGGGGTATGCGGTGGGGCTGGCTCAGGCGCTGCGGCGCCGGGGCTTCTCGCCCCGCTGGGTGCGCAGGAGGTCCAGGCGCTCCTCCAGCAGCTCCTCCAGCTCGGGGATCGAGCGCCGTTCCAGCAGCATGTCCCAGTGGGTGCGCTGGTGCTTGGTGGCCTTGGCCTCCGGCTCGGGGCCGTCGACGAGCTTGGCGTCCAGGCCGCAGCGGCACTCCCACAGCGGCGGGATCTCCGCCTCCACCGAGAACGGCAGCTCGCTGATGTGCCCGTCGGGGCAGACGTAACGGGTGATCTGGCGCTCACTGAAGGTGACGCCCTCGTCGCTCTCGAACGACAACCAGCTCAGGTTGGTTCCGCGCAGGGACCTCTCAGCCATGTGCACTCCCCTCGTGTCCGGGACACGTGATTAGGATCGGGTCGGTCGTGTGACTCTGTGGGTGACAACGCCTGCCACGGTCACGGTGTTCCCCTCGGCTGCCCGCATGAAGGTGCGCCCGGGACGTCCGGGTCGGCTGCAGGGGGACATTTCATCATAGCGGCGCCCCTGCCGCGGGGCCAGTCGTGCTGGTCGGAGGCCTATTCCTCCAGGCGTGGGCGTCCCGGGGCGGTGGTTCCCGGTGGCGGGGTCTCCTCGACCACCTCGCCCTCGATGACCTCTCCCCCGCCCCGACGCGTCCGCGTCGGGGAACCCCACGACGTGTCCGCGGCCCCGGGGCCGCCGACCATGCCGGCGGTGACCCTGTCGGCCTGGCGGGCGACGGCAGCCTGGAACAGCCGCCGGGCCGTGGGTCGGGTGAAGGGCAGCACCGCGGCCAGGCCCAGCAGGTCGCTGACGAATCCGGGCAGCACCAGGAGGAAGGCGCCGATCATCACGAGGATGGCGTCGGTCACCTCGTCGGCCGGCGGCCTGCCCGAGCGCACCGCCTCCTGCAGGGCCCGGTAGGTCCGGCCGGACTCGCGACGGCCCAGCCAGGCCCCGACGAGGCCCACGCCCACGACCAGCGCCAGGGTCCACCAGAACCCGATCTGCTGGCCCACGAGGACGAGCACGACGAGTTCCACCAGGGGCAGCGCGAGCATTCCGATCAGCAGCCAACGCAGGGCGCCGCGGCGACGGGGCGGGGTGGGACGGGTGGTCACAGGTGGTCCTCCTCGAGGTGGTGCCACCTGGGTGAACGCCGCGGACCGCCCCGACGTTCCCCGGCCCCCGTGCCACCCAGGATCCGGCGGACCTGACGCCAGCGGCGTCGCGCGCCCCAGACCCCCACGCGCACGGCGGCCTCCCGCACGATGGCGTCGTCCATCTTGGAGGTCCCCACCTCGCGCTCGACGAAGGTGACCGGCACCTCCACCACCCGCAGACCCTGGTCGAGCGCACGGAGGGTGAGGTCGACCTGGAAGCAGTAACCCTGCGAGGCGACCGCGGCGGTGTCCATGGCGCGCAGCGCGTCGGCCCGGTAGACCCGGAAGCCGGCCGTCGCGTCGTGCACGGGGATGCCCAGGAGGAGCCGGGCGTAGGTGTTGGCTCCGACCGACAGCGCCCGTCGGTGCACGGGCCAGTTGCGCACGGTGCCACCGGGCACGTAGCGCGAACCCACGACCACGTCGCGTCCGCGGCCGCCGCCAGCAGGTCGGGCAGCTGCTCGGGCTGGTGGGAGCCGTCGGCGTCGATCTCCACCACCGCGTCGTAGCCGCGCGCCAGGGCCCAGGCGAAGCCGGCCAGGTAGGCCGGCCCCAGGCCCTGCTTGCCCGGCCGGTGCAGCACGTGCACCTGCGGGTCCTGGGCGGCGAGCCGGTCGGCGATCCGCCCCGTCCCGTCCGGGCTGTCGTCGTCGAGCACCACGACGTCGGCGGACGGCACGGCTGTGCGGATCCGTCGGACGATGGCCTCGATGTTGCCGGCCTCGTTGTAGGTGGGCACGCACACGCAGACGCGCCGGATCGCCGGCCTGGGGGTCGTGGTCACCGGGGCAGCCTAGCTGCGGGCCGGCTGCCCGCCCCGACCGCGCGCGTCCGGGCCGGCCCGCGGCGCAGCCCCAGGAGGAGGGCCACCACCACCACGGCCGCGGCGACGGGGGGCACCCACGGACCGACGTGGAGGGCCGGGGTGGTCCCCGAGCGCAGCGGCAGCTCCCCCAGGAGCGTGGCCCGGGTGTAGAGGTCGGTCCGCTCGTGCACGCGGCCGTCGGGGGTGATGAGGCCGGACACCCCGACGTTGCTGATGTGCACGACCGACCGGCCGTGCTCCACCGCCCGCACCCGGGAGGCGGCGATGTGCTGGACGGACTGGTGCCCCTCCCCGAACCACGCGTTGCTCGTGGGGACGACCAGGAGGTCGGCCCCGCCGCGGACCACGTCCCGCACGGCAGGGTCGACGACCACCTCGAAGCAGATCCCCAGGCCAAGGTCGACCGTGCGACCGTCCGCCAGCGGGACCGGCATGGTGCCCGGCTCGGTGCCGGCGGACAGGTCGCTGATCCGGTCCACCCACGGGCTCAGGTGGCGCAGCAGCGGACGCAACGGCATGAACTCCCCGAACGGGGCCAGGTAGACCTTGCTGTAGGTGCGGTCCAGCCCCTCCCCGGGCAGGTAGCTGAACACCATGTTGTAGGGGTCCTCGCCGCCCTGCCGCGAGATGCCGCCGAGGACGACCGGGGCGTCGACGGCCTCCACGGCGTCCATGATGCGGGCCGTCGTGCCCTCGCCCCCCTCGGGGTGCAACGGGTCCAGGTCGGTGGCTCCCTCCGGCCAGACCACCAGGTCGGGGGCCGGCCGGCGACCCGCCTCCACGTCCTGCGCCAGGTCGGTGGTCTGCTCGGTGTACCGCTGCAGCATGGTCCCACGCTCGGCCGTCAGGGTCCGGGTGAACCCCTCCGGGATGTCCCCCTGCACGGCCGCGACCGTGACCGGCTCCCCCGCGGTCGGCCGGGGGACGAGCACGGGGACCAGCACGAGCGCGGTCGCGCCGACCAGCGGGAGCCAGGCCGGGCCGAGGGGCCGGCCTGCCCGGGCCGGGGGCCGGTGCGCCTCCCCGGCGGCCGCCGTCCGGTGGACGAGAAGACGGTGGGCGCCGAGTGCGAGCAGCCCTCCGACCAGGGCGACGAGCAGCCCGAGGCCCTCGACGCCGACGACGGACACCGCCCCCAGGAGGGTCGAGTCCGCCTGGCTGAACCCCAGCCGTGCCCAGGGGAAGCCGCCGAACGGGGTGACGGCCCGGGCCTGCTCCATGACCGCCCAGGCGGCTGCGCCGACGAACGGCCGGACCCGACCGCCCCGCTGCAGCAGGGCCAGCACCACGCCGAGCGCCGCGGGGTAGAGGGCGGACGCCACGCTCATGGCGATCCAGGGGGCCAGGCCGGCGTAGGTGCTGGCCCAGGTGAACATCGGGGTGAACCAGGTCAGTCCGAGCCCGAGACCGGCCAGACCGCCGACCCACCAGCGCGTGCCGACGGTGGCCAGCGTGAGGGCTGCCGTGCCCACGAACGCCAGGGGCCAGAGGTCGAAGCCCGGGAAGGCCAGCCACAGCGCCACTCCCCCCAGCACGGAGAGGAGGAGGCGGACCGGGAGGAGCACGAGCCCAGGGTAGGTGTCCCTGGGGCCGTCGCGGAAACTTTCCGAGGCCGCCCAGGACGCGGCCCGGCCCCGGCACCTTTGGGGCCGGTCGTGAGACGGCTGGTGGCCGTCCCCCGACCGTTGTCTACTCGGTGCGCGGGGCCGTGGCTCCCCGACGACTTGCGTCGCGTTCGTGGGGACCTGAAGAACGTAGGCGGCCGTCCGCTCCCCTGTCAACAGCCCCTTGACCTGCGAGGACGAGGCAAACGTGCAGGTCATGCGCACCGATCCGGACAACGTGATCCGCACCTCGAACGGTCTCCTTCCGGCGTGTCGCGCTGGACACGCCGGGGTGCTGCCCTGCGGCCGTCCGGTCAGCCCTGCGGGGGGACGACGACGGTGCCCCGGGCCTTCGTGGCCACCACGACCGGGTCGAGCACCTCGGCGGCCGACCCTCCCCGCGCGGCGTCCCCGCGGGCGACGACCCGGACCTCGAACTCCATCTCCCGGCTGCGGCTGCGACCCGGACCAGCGTCGCGCTGACCTCCACGCAGTCGCCGGCCCGGACGGGGGCGAGGAACTGGACGTCGCTGTAGGAGGCGAACAGCCCCTCGTCGCCGTCGGTGCGGATGCACAGCTCGGTGGCCACGTCGCCGAACAGCGCCAGGCTGTAGGCGCCGTCCACCAGGTTGCCCGCGTAGTGGGCGTGCGAGTAGGGGACGTAACGGGCGTGCGTGACACCCATCCCCACGGTGGCGGGGCGGGCGGCGGGTTGCTGCGTGGTCATGCGCTGGACCTTCCGTTCTCGACGAGGGCGTGCACGAGGTAGGAGGCGACCTCCCCGGGGGTGGTCCCCCGGCCGAAGATGCGGTCGACCCCCAGCTGACCGGCCGACCCCTCCTCGAAGCGGGGTCCCCCGACGACGAGGAGCGGCACCTGCCCGGCCGGGTAGGCCTCCCGGAAGGCGGCAGCCATCTGGGTGGTGTTGGAGATGTGCGCGTCCCGCTGCGTGACGACCTGGGACACCAGGACGGCATCGGCCTGCTCCTCGCGGGCCCGTTCCACGAGCTCGGGCACGAGCACCTGGGCGCCGAGGTTGACGACCCGGACCTCGGAGTAGTACTCCAGCCCCTTCTCCCCCGCGAAGCCCTTGATGTTGAGGATCGCGTCGATCCCCACCGTGTGGGCGTCGGTGCCGATGCAGGCGCCGACGACCACGAGGGGACGGCGCAGGCGCTCGCGGATGGCGGCGTTGACCTCCTTGGGCGTCAGCAGGGGGTGGTCCCGCTCGACGACCTGCACCTGGGCCAGGTCGACCAGGTGGGACACGCTGCCGTAGACGATGAAGAAGGTGTGCGCCGGTCCGACCGCCCTGGCGTGCACGAGCAGCGCGGGGGCCAGGCCCATCTTGCCGGCCAGCTGCAGCGCCGCCCCCTCGGCACGCTTGTCGTGCGGGACCGGCAGGGTGAAGGAGACCTGCACCATGCCGTCCCCGGTGGTGTCCCCGTAGGGTCGGACGACGGTCGGCTGGCTCACCGGGACCCCTCCTCAAGCATCGTGATGGCCGGGTTGTCGTAGTCGTCGGCCCGCACCACCACGCCGTCCAGGCCCTTGCCGCGGTCCGCGGGACGCTTCATCAGGCCGAAGGTGCCGTCGCCGATGGCCTCCAGCAGGGGGATCGACCCGGAGCCTTTCGCGCCCCGGTCGCGGGTAATCGTCTCCAGCAGGTCCACGGCCTCGGAGAGCACCTGGCGGGCCCGGGTCTGGATGAACCCGTCGGGCGGTGGCCGGAAGTCCTCGGTCAGGCCGCCGGCCGCGCCCAGGACGTAGCGCACGTTCTGCAGGGCCAGGTCGCGGTCCGACAGCCAGGGCGTGACGACGGCCTCGGTCATCATCCCCACGAGCAGGATCGACTGGCCGGTCATCACCCCGGCGAGGTTGAAGAACCCGTCGAGCAGGTGACCCCGGAAGACGTCGCCGGTCATGTGCTTGGTGGGCGGCATCCACTTCAGCGGGGCGTCCGGGAAGAGCTGGCGGGCCAGCAGGGCGTGCGCCAGCTCCATCCGGAAGGAGTCGGGCAGGTCGGGGTCGATCTCGAAAGCATGGCCCAGGCCCAGCTGCCAGTCCGCCAGCCCCGCCTCGGTGCCGAAGTACTCGTTCATCAGCTGCGAGACGGTGACCGTGTGCGCCGCCTCGACGGCGTCGGCGGTGGTGAGGTAGTTGTCCTCGCCGGTGTTGATGATGATGCCGGCGCGGGCGTGGATCTGGCGCGAGAACCGCTGGTCGACGAAGGTGCGCACCGGGTTGATGTCGCGGAAGAGGATGCCGTACATCGAGTCGTTGAGCATCATGTCGAGGCGCTCCAGACCCGCGAGCGTGGCGATCTCGGGCATGCACAGGCCGGAGGCGTAGTTGGTCAGCCGGACGTAGCGGCCCAGCTCCTTGCTCACCTCGTCGAGTGCCTCGCGCATGAGCCGGAAGTTCTCCTGGGTGGCGTAGGTCCCGGCGAAGCCCTCCCGGGTGGCCCCCTCGGGCACGTAGTCGAGCAGCGACTGGCCGGTGGACCGGATGACGGCGATGACGTCGGCACCGGCCCGGGCCGCGGACTGGGCCTGGGGGATGTCCTCGTGGATGTCCCCGGTGGCCACGATGAGGTAGACCCAGGGACGCTGCGGCGGGTCGCCCAGCCGGGTGATCAGCCGCTCCCTCGTGGCCCGCTGCCGGTCGATGCGGCGCAGGCCCGGGCGGACGGCCGCGCGGGCGGCCCGGCGGGCGGCGGTGAGCTCCCGGCGCCGGTCGGGTATGCGGAAGCTCACCGCTCCCGCGGAGGCCTTCTGGGCCAGGGTGAGCAGGTCGGGCGCCTCCTCGCGGCGCAGCGCGTCCCAGACGGGGGTGGTGACGCCGTGCTCCAGCCCCACCTGGTCGCGGACCGCGTCGACCAGGTGGTTGACCCAGGGCACCCGCTCGTGGTCGGCACCGGCCAGGCCGGCCAGGCGCAGGGTCGCCCGCTCGACGGAGACCGTGGTGCGGTTGCGGGTCATCTCCACCACGGGCTCCCCCAGGCGCCGGGCCAGGGTGCGCGCGCGGCGCACCACCTTCGGGTCCAGCTCGAGGGGTGGCGGCGGGGCCACCACGCGTGCCGGGGTGCGGGGCGGGGTCTTCGTGCCGGGGCGGGGGCTCACTCAGGCTCCTTCTCGGTCGTGGGCGACCTGGCCGGACACGACGGTGAGCCGTGCGACGGGCAGGGGGAGGTCGGGGTCGTCGAGGACCGGCAGCCCGGTCGAGGGGCCGGTGGGCGCCGGCTGCCCGTGCCCGTCGTCGCAGACCACGTACGTGCCGGGGCACCGGCGCGCAGGTGGCCGCCGGGGCGCCCGGCCAGCTCGTGGCCGGCGACGGTGTGGGCGGCGAAGGCCTCGGCCGCGGTGAGCCGCTGGTCGGGGTTGTGGTGCAGCACCGCGGCCCGCACGGCCGCCCACGGACCCAGCGGGGTGACCGGGCTGTCGGACCCGAGCGCCACCCGGATCCCGGCGTCGACCATGTCGCGCAGCGGGAGGGCGGCCAGCGCGCGCTCCGGGCCCAGGCGGGCGGCATACATGCCCTCGGAACCGCCCCAGAGGGCGTCGAAGACGGGCTGGACGCTGGCCCAGACGCCCAGCTCGGCCATCGTGGCCAGCACCTGGGGGGAGGGCAGCTCGACGTGCTCCCAGCGGTGCCGGGCGCCGCGCACCGCCTCGACCCCCAGCTCGTCGGCGGCGGCGCGGAAGCCGGTGGCCATGGTCCGCAGGGCGGCGTCGCCGATGACGTGACCGCCGGCCTGCAGCCCGGCCCGGGTGCAGGCCAGGACGTGGTCGCGCACCTCGTCGACCCCCAGGTAGCCGAAGCCGACGTGGTGGCCGTCGTCACGACCGCCGGAGGGCGATCCCAGGTAGGGCTGCTCCACGTGGGCGGTGAAGGACCCGAAGGAGCCGTCCGCGCACAGGTCGCCCGCGAGGCCCAGCACGCCGAGGAAGCCGGCCAGCTCGGCGGCGGCCTCGGCGTCCACCGCGAGCTCGCCCCAGTAGGCGACGACGTCCGGCACCCCGGCCCCCTCCCCGTGGGCCAGCACGTCACGGATGTCGTCGTGGCTGGTCAGGTGGGAGGCCCCCATCTCGTGGAGCAGCGTGACCCCGACGGCCGCGGCGGCGTCCAGGGCCAGCGAGACGTGGTGCTCCCGGTCGGCCGGGGTCAGGGTGGTGGTGAACGCGTTGGTGGCCGCCGCGAACGCGTCCCGGCGCACCACGCCGGTGCCGTCCCACCCGTCGATGTCGCGGACCCGGGCGATCGTGGCCATGGCCGTGGACACGCTGGCCGAGTGGGCGTCCACGCGCGGCATGTAGACGACCCCGCCGTAGGAGGCGCGGTCCAGCTCGGCGGAGGTGACCGGCCGGCCCTCGGCCCAGCGGGTCTCGTCCCAGGAGTGGGCGTAGACGGGGCGCCCGCGTCGCCGGCGGACCGCCTGCTCGACCAGGTCGAGAGCCTCCCCCACCGACCGCGTGCCGGACAGGTCCACCCCGTCCAGGCCCTGGCCGGTCATGGTGAGGTGGACGTGGGCGTCCGCGAAGCCCGGCGTGACCAGCAGCCCGCCCAGGTCCACGACCCGGTCCACCCGGTCGGCCCAGGCGGTGGCGCCCTCCTCGTCCCCGACCCACGCGACCGTCGACCCGTCGAGGACGAGGGCGCTCGGCACTCCCCCGGTGCCGCCGTCGTCGGCCGTCGCGCCCGCGAGGACACCCCCGCGGAGCAGGACCCTCCCGCCGGGCAGGGGGGCGAGGTGGGCCGGGGGCTGCTGGAGGGTGCTCACACCTGCCAGTGTGGTCCGGTCCGAGCCTGGACTCGAACAGGCGACGCACCGTGTCGTCGCCGCGGAGCAGGGACAGGGCCAGCTCGGCGTGCCCGGGCGTGTAGCCGTTGCCGACGAGCATCGTCACGTCGGCCGCCAGGCCCTCGGCCCCCAGGGCCGCCGCGGCGAAGGACGTGGCCATGGAGAAGTAGACGACCGTGCCGCCCTGGGCGGTGGCCATGATCGCCGGCTGCTCGCACCCGGGGACGTCGACGCACACGACCGTCACGTCGGCCGGGCCGCCCGCCGCCCGCACCCCGCGCTCCAGGGCGATCGGCGAGCGGCGTCGGCGACGACGACCTCGTCGGCCAGGTCGGTCCCCCGCAGCAGCCCGGCCTCGGCCTCCGTCGGCACCACGGCGATGCGGCGGCCGGCGCCTGCCTCCCGGGCGGCCGCGAGGGACAGGGAGCCGGACTTGCCCGCGCCGCCGAGCACGGCGACGGTGGGGGCCGCCCCCCGCTCGGCATACCCCCGCACGACCTTCTGCACGAGGGCGGGGGCGCCGCAGACGTCCATCACCATGAGCGCGAGGTCCGGCTCGAGGTCCTCGGGCAGCCGGGCCGCGATCGAGCGGCCGAAGAGGATGGCGTGCCCGGAGGTGGGCACGCGCTCCGACATCCCGTCCCAGCGGGTCAGCCGGTCGGTGATGACGAGCGGCGTGAGGGACAGCGAGACCAGCGTGGCGATCCGGTCGCCCACGGCCAGGCCCAGGGGGCTCTCGGGCCCGACCTCGGCGACGGTCCCGATCAGCATGCCGCCGGACCCGGTGACCGGGTTCTGCATCTTGCCGCGGTCCTCGACGATCTCCAGGACGTCGCTGCGGATGCCGTGCCCGTGCACGTGCCCCGTCGGGCCGGTGTGCTTCTCCCGCAGCTGGCGGTAGGAGGCCGCGTCGAGGTTGAGGACCTCCACGTCCACCCGCACCTCGTCGGGGGCCAGCTGCGGGGAGGCGTCGAGCCGGTAGGCCGCCTGCGGGAGGGTCACCGCGTCCCCCGAGGGCTCGAGCACCCGGTGCAGCCCGAACGGCGAGTACCCGGTCGTGACCGTCATCTGTCCTCCCAAATCACCATCTGACAAGAAATCTTCCCGCGTCTTCTTCCATCGGCAGGACGTTCTCCCGTAGCATGCCACGGCATGAGCATCGAGATCGAGCAGCCGTACTCCTACCGGCGCCGTGAGCTGGTCGAGCCCGACTGGACCCGCCTGCCGGGGTGGAAGGACATCACCCCCGAGCAGTGGGCGGACGTGCAGTGGCAGCGGGTCAGCTGCGTGAAGAACATCCGGCAGCTGCGCGCCGTCATGAGCGACCTGCTGACCGACGACTTCTACGCCGACCTGGAGCGCGACCAGGCCGAGCGTGCCACCATGTCGATGCTGGTCACGCCCCAGATGCTCAACACGATGGTCAGCGAGCAGACGTGGGCGGACGGGCGGATGCCGTCGGCCGGCGAGGAGTACACGGCCGCGTTCTACGCCGACTCCGTGCGCCGCTACATGCTGCCGGTCTTCTCCGACCGCCGCACCGACTGGCCCTCCCACCCGCACGCGGCCCGCGACTCGCTGCACGAGCACGACATGTGGGTGGCCGAGGGGCTCACCCACCGCTACCCCACCAAGGTGCTGGCCGAGA
Organism: Ornithinimicrobium sp. CNJ-824; assembly: GCF_001942405.1. Lineage (GTDB taxonomy): Bacteria > Actinomycetota > Actinomycetes > Actinomycetales > Dermatophilaceae > Ornithinicoccus > Ornithinicoccus kibberensis. The sequence continues at coordinate 369,416 of NZ_MKKA01000011.1, read as the reverse complement.
TGCTGCCGACCTGCCCCCAGTACTGCGGCCACTGCACGCGGATGGACCTCGTGGGCAACTCCACCCCGACCGTCACCAAGCTCAAGCTCGCCGGCAAGCCGGTCGACCGGCACACCGCCATGCTCGACTACCTGCGCACCAACCCCGGGGTCCGGGACGTCGTCGTCTCCGGCGGCGACGTGGCCAACATGCCATGGAAGAACCTGGAGGCCTGGCTCGACCAGCTGCTCGAGATCGACAGCATCCGCGACATCCGGCTGGCGACCAAGGCCCTCATGGGGATGCCGCAGCACTGGCTGGCCCCCGACGTCGTCGAGGGCGTGGGCCGCGTCGCCCACAAGGCCCGGGAGCGCGGGGTCGGCCTGGCCATCCACACCCACGTCAACGCCGCCCAGTCGGTCACGCCGGCGGTGGCGCAGGCGTCCCGGACGATGCTCGACGCGGGGGTGCGCGACGTGCGCAACCAGGGCGTGCTCATGCGCGGGGTCAACGACACCAGCGAGCAGCTCCTCGACCTGTGCTTCGCGCTGTCCGACGACGCCAACATCACGCCGTACTACTTCTACATGTGCGACATGATCCCCCACGCCGAGCACTGGCGGGTCTCGCTCGCCCAGGCCCAGCACCTGCAGCACTCGATCCTGGGCTACCTGCCCGGGTTCGCCACCCCCCGGATCGTCTGCGACGTGCCGTTCGTCGGCAAGCGTTGGGTCCACCAGGTCGACACCTACGACACCGAGCGCGGCATCTCCTACTGGCGCAAGAACTACCGCACCTCGATCGAGGGCGAGGACGTCGACGTCACCAGCGCCGAGTACGTCTACTACGACCCGATCGACACCCTGCCGCCCAGCGGCCAGGAGTGGTGGCGCCAGCACTCCGCGGAGACCGCCGCGGCGGACGCCGACGCGCCGGCCCGGCAGGCGGCGGCGTCCCGGCAGGCGTCGGTGGACCAGCTGGTCTGAGCGACCGACGCCGAGGCCGGTCAGCCCCGGCGGGCGACCGGGGCGGTGCTGCCGTCGACGAGGGCCAGCAGGTCCTGGGGCGAGAGCTCCAGGTCCAGGCCGCGCCGGCCGCCGCTGACCAGGACGGTGGGGTGCTCCAGGGCCGAGGAGTCCAGCACGGTCGGCAGCCGGCGCCGCTGGCCGATGGGGCTGATCCCCCCGACCACGTAGCCGGTCGCCCGCTCCGCGTCGGCCGGCTGGGCCATGACGGCCCGCTTGACCCCCAGCGCCGCGGCCAGCGCCTTGAGGTCCAGCAGGGTGTCGACCGGCACGATCCCGACCGCCAACCCGCCGTCGGCCTCCACGAGCAGCGTCTTGAGCACCCGTGCCGGATCCACCCCCAGCGCAGCGGCCGCCTCGAGGCCGTAGCTCTCCGCCCCCGGGTCGTGCTCGTAGGCGCGCACCTCGAAGGCCACGCCCGCCCGTTCCAGGGCCACCGTCGCGGGCGTGCCCGCCCTCGTCCTCCTGCGTCCCACGACGCCCAGGGTATGCCGCGTGCGCTCAGGTCGCGCCCGGCGTGCCCGCCGGCCCGTCGTCGGGCGGCCGCGTCAGGGAGTCCGGGTCGTCGACCATCGCCTGCAGGACCTGGGAGCTGTGCACCAGGTAGAACCCGTCGGTGGCGCGTTCGTCGATGGTGTAGACCACGTCCACCCGGCGGCGCGCCACGACCGCCCCGGCGTCGTCGACGACCGGCTCGGGCCGGATCGTGCCGATGGAGACGAAGATGCTGGCGGTCCCCCGCTGGTAGAGGTGGTGGAACGGCGCCTCCGCGTGCAGCGACCCGAGGTTGACCAGGTAGGAGCTGGCGTAGACCGGGAGCGCGTCCTCGAGGGCGCGTGGCAGCAGGTTGACCGCGTCCAGGGCCCAGATGGTCCTGGCCACCCCGGCGACCACCGGTCGGGGCAGGCGGACGAGGGTCTCCACGAGGCGGTCGTTGCCGGTGCGCCCGCCGGTGCGGGCGCGGTGCAGGACCTCGTCGACGCGGGCGCGCACCTCCTCGACCGTCTCGGTGCCGGTGAACGGGATGAGGGCCTGCACCTCCTCGGCCTCGTCGTTCATCTCCTGCTTGACCGTGAAGGCGAAGGTGATGTCCCGGTGCTCGTAGGTCCGGCGGGCGGAGACGAACCGGTTGAGCTCGGGCCGGAGCCGGAACAGCCGGGCCCACGCGGTGAGGAAGACGTGGAAGAAGCGGATCCGGTCCTCCGGTGCCCGCCCGGCGTTGACCTCCTCCAGCCAGGCCGTCAGGCGGTCGACGTCCAGGTGCTGGCGGTAGTAGACGGTCGACTCCAGGCGGGTCGGCATCAAGTGGGGCACCACCCGCCGCAGGGCCGGCAGCGCGGGCACCGGACGGGCGTCCCGTCGGCCCGGGACGAGTCGGCGTCCGCGCAGGAACATCGTGCCTCCTAGGGGCCGTCGCACCCGTCCGGTGCCCGGCCCGTCCCGAGCCTACGGTGCGCGACGGTCCCGGGGCCGGTGACGCGCGCGACCGGCCCCAGGACGGGGCCCGACCCCCACGCGCGGACGACGAAGAAGGCCAGCAGCAGGCCGCCGACGACGTCGATGGAGTAGTGGCCGTGGGCCAGCACGAGCGCGGCCGCCATGACGGCCACCAGCACGCGCTGCAGGGTGCGCAGGCGCGGCCGGTCGGCCGGGGTGAGCATGGCCAGCAGCGTCAGGGCGGCCACGTGCCCGGAGGGGAACATGCCGTACTGCTGGGGGGAGAACAGGAACGGGCCCTCCCCCTGCGCCGGGGCCAACGGCGTGAGCACCATGATCCCGGCCCGCAGCAGGTACATCACGGCGAACACCGCCCCGACCGCGGGCAGCAGGGCGGTGCGGCCGGAGCGCACCAGGTCCCCCAGGAAGGCACCGAACCCCACCACGAGGGTGGCCAGCGTGAGCCACCGGGCCGGTCGGACGTAGGGCAGCAGCTCGAAGAGCAGGTCGTCGGGGCGCACCGCGTCGGCGAACCGCGTGACGATCAGCTGGTTGCCCAGGAGGGTGGCGGCCAGGGCCAGCAGGCCGAGCGTCAGGGCGAGGGTCCAGGCGGCGGCCAGGGAGCGGGGCCGGGCACCGGCCGGGACGTGGTCCATCCGCGACGAGGGGCTCAGCCGACCGGGTTCTCAGGAAGCCGCCCCAGCCGGTCCTCCCACGGGGTGGAGAGCACGATCGTGGTGTTCGTCGAGCACGACCCCTGCTGACGGATCCGCGCGAGCAGCTCCTCCAGCTCCTGCGGCCGCTGCACCCGGATCAGCAGGATGTAGTTCTCGTCCCCGGCCACCGACCAGCAGGCCACGATCTCGTCGATGTCCGCGAGCCGCTCGGGGATGTCGTCGTCGGCCGCCGGGTCGAACGGGGTGACCGACATCAGGGCCGTCAGGGGCAGGCCCACCGCGGTGTAGTCGACCACGGCCCGGTAGCCCTTGATGATCCCCCGCTCCTCGAGCCGCTTGACCCGCTGGTGCACCGCGGAGGTCGACAGCCCCACCTGCCGGCCCAGGTCGGCGAAGGAGATCCGGCCGTCCAGGGCGAGGACCTGGACGATGTTCCGGTCGAGGGCTTCCATGGCGCCACCCTAGTGGGCAGGCGCACCCGCCCGGAGGGACACCGCATACCCCACGGCGGTCAGCAGCAGCGCGGGAGCGAACCACACCGGCAGCGGCGACGGGGCGAGCAGCACCGCGACGGCCAGCACCAGGAGCACGACGCCCGCCCCCGCCCGGCGACGAGGCAGGAGCAGCGCGACGGCGACGGCAAGGGCGACCAGCACCGTCGGCAGCGCCAGCCGGAGCACGTCGGCCAGGGCGGGGTCGGGCCGGGTCAGCGGGTTCTCCCCTTCGGCGGTGTCCCACAGCGGACCGAGCAGCAGCAGCCCGGCCGTGGCCAGGGTGACCACCACGGCGGCCCAGGGCAGCAGGAGGGGGACGGGGCGCGGCACGTCGGCACGCTAGCAGCCCTAGGGTTGGGCCTCATGGACGACAGCGCCCCGGGCCGGCTTCTGCTTCTCGACACCGCGAGCCTCTACTTCCGCGCCTTCTTCGGGGTCAAGGACCTGCGGTCCGCCCCGGACGGGACGCCGACCAACGCCACCCGTGGGCTGCTCGACATGGTCGCCACGCTCGTCACCCGGTTCCGACCGACCCACCTGGTGGCCTGCTGGGACGACGACTGGCGGCCGGCGTTCCGGGTCGAGGCCATCCCCACCTACAAGGCTCACCGGCTGGTCGAGGGTTCGCAGGAGAAGGAGGAGGCTCCACCTGAGCTGGAGGTCCAGGTGCCGGTCCTGCGGCGCGCCCTGGAGTCGTTCGGCATCCCGGTGCTGGGCTCCCCCGGCTACGAGGCCGACGACGTCATCGGCACCCTCACCGCGCGACACCGGGGCCGGATGCCGGTCTCGGTCGTCACCGGCGACCGGGACCTGTTCCAGCTGGTCGACGACGAGGCCGACGTCAGCGTCGTCTACACCGCCCGCGGCGGGGTCCGCGACGCGGAGGTGGTGCGCCAGGCCGACCTGCAGGAGCGCTACGGGGTGCCCACCGGCACGGCCTACGCCGAGATGGCGATGCTGCGCGGGGACACCAGCGACGGGCTCCCGGGCGTGAAGGGGATCGGCGACAAGACGGCCGCCCAGCTCATCCGCACCTACGGCTCGTTGGCCGCCCTGCGGCAGGCGGTGGCCGACGGCGACCCGGCGCTGAAGGGCGCCCGCCGGGCCAACCTGGAGGCCGCCTCGGACTACCTCGACGCCGCACCCCTCGTCGTCACCGTCGCGCCCGACGCGCCGCTGCCGGACGTCCCGCTCACCGTGCCCCGCGAGCTGGCCGACCCGGAGACCCTGCAGCAGCTGGTCGAGGCCTACGACCTCGGCAGCCCCGTGGGTCGGCTGCTCAAGGCGCTGGAGCTGCGGCCCTCCTGAGCCGGCCGGCCGTTCACACCACCCGTTCGAACACCGCGGCCAGCCCCTGACCACCGCCGATGCACATGGTCTCCAGGGCGTAGCGGCCGTCGCGCCGGTGCAGCTCCTGGGCCAGGGTCGCCAGGATGCGGGCACCGGTGGCCCCCACCGGGTGGCCCAGGGAGATGCCCGACCCGTTGGGGTTGAGCCGGTCCCAGGCCGAGGGGTCGCTCATCCCCCACTCCGTGAGCACGGCGAGCACCTGCGCGGCGAAGGCCTCGTTGAGCTCGATGAGGTCCATGTCGTCGAGGGTCAGCCCGGCCCGTTCCAGGGCGGCCGCCGAGGCGGGGACCGGACCGATGCCCATCGTCTCGGGGGCGACCCCGGCCACGGCCCAGGAGCGCAGCGCCAGCACCGGGGTCAGGCCCGTGGCCTCGGCGTGCTCCCGGGTGGTGACCACGCACAGGGCGGCGGCGTCGTTCTGGCCGCTGGCGTTCCCGGCGGTCACGGTGGCCTGGTCGTCCTGCCGGCCCATGATCGGCCGGAGCCCGGAGAGCACCTCGAGGGTGGTGCCGGGGCGGATGTGCTCGTCCGCGTCCACCACGGTCGTGCCCTTGCGGGTGGTCACCTCGACGGGGACCATCTCCTCGGCGAAGCGTCCCTCCGCCTGCGCCGCCGCGGCGAGCCGCTGGGAACGCACGGCGTACTCGTCCTGGGCCTCCCGGGAGATGGCGTACTCGCGCCGCAGGTTCTCCGCCGTCTCGATCATGCCGCCGGGGATCGGGTGCCGCTCGCCGCCGGCGGTGGAGCGTGCCCGGGCGAGCCGGTCGGCCAGCTCGACCCCGGCGCCCTTGACCCCCTGGCGCAGCAGCGCGTAGTGCTCGACCTGGCTCATCGACTCCGCTCCCCCGGCGACGATGAGCCGGGCCCCTCCCGAGGCGACGTGCGCGGCCGCGGTGAGCACCGCCTGCAGGCCGGAGCCGCAGCGGCGGTCCAGCTGCATGCCGGGCGCGGAGTCGAGCCCGGCGTTCAGCGCCAGGATCCGGCCCAGGGCGGGGATCTCGCCGGAGGGGTTGGCGTTGCCGACGACCACGTCGTCGACGTCGCCGTCCTGCAGGCCGGTGCGCTCGAGCAGGGCGGTGAGCAGCTGGGTGCCCAGGTCGGCGGCGGAGAGATCGGCCAGCGAGCCCAGGAAGCCGCCGACGGGGGTGCGCAGCGGGGAGCAGACGACGATCTCGGTCACGGGGTTCTCCTCGGGTCGGGTGGTCGGGGTCAGTCGAGCCGGTCGGCGGCGACCACGCCGCGCAGGACCGCGCTGGAGGCGCGCCGGGCCGTGCGGGCGACGGGCGGGTCGGCGGCCTGGGCGATCTGGCCGAGCAGGTCGACGACCTGCTTGCACCGGCGGACGAAGTCGCCGGCCGACAGGGTGCCGTCGCGCAGCACCTCCTCCAGACCGCGGCCGGAGGCCCACCGGTGGACCATCCAGGCGATGCCCGGGTCGGGCTCGCGGTCCGGCTCGAGCCGGTGCTCCACCTTGAGGGTGCTCACCTCGCGCCAGATAGCGCCGATCTCCCCCAGGGCCTCCTCGACCTCGACCCCCGGCATCCGGGCCTCGCCCACGTCGTCGCCCCGCGCCTCGTGCACGAGCGCGGAGACCACCGCCGCCAGGTCCGCCCCGGACAGCCGCTGCCAGCTGCCGCGGCGCAGGGCCTCGGCGACGACCAGGTCGAGCTCGGTGTAGATCCGCCGCAGGCGCTGGCCCTCCTCGGTGACCGCCAGCCCGTCCGGCGTCAGGTAGCCCAGGGTCGAGAGCAGGTCGCAGATCCGCTCGAAGGTCTTGGCGACGGTGTTGGTCCGCTCCGACACCCTGCGCTGCAGGTCGTCGGTCTCGCGGCGCAGCTGCCACCACCGCGCGGCCCACCGGGCGTGCTCCTCCCGGTCGGGGCAGGTGTGGGAGGGGTGGGCCCGCAGCTGCGCCCGCAGCTCGTCCACGCGCGTCTCCAGCGAGGAGCGGTATGCCGGTGCGTCGCCGTCGTCGCCCCCGTCGCCCCGGGAGCCGCCGCCCCGCCCGCTCCGCCCGGGCAGCGGCTCGCTGACCTTCTCGCGCAGGGCGGACGCCAGGTCCTTGCGTGCCTTCGGGCTGCGGGCGTGAAAGAGGACGGCACCTTGAGCGTGCCGATGACGTCGGGCACGTCGCGGAAGCCGGCCACGGTGAGGGTGTGCAGGCTGCCGTTGGAGGTCAGCGCGGTCGGCTCGCCCGTGCCTTGGCCCGCGAGGTGGGCAGCACGACCGCCATGGTGCCCTTGCGGGAACCCTCCAGCCGGACGACGTCCCCCACGCCCAGCTCGTCGAGCGCGACGGCGATGTCGGCCCGCCGGGACGCCTGGCGGCGGCGGGCCTGCTTCTTCTCCAGCTCGCTGAGCTCGTGCCGCAGCCGGCCGTACTCCCGGAAGTCGCCGCGCTCGCAGGCCATCGCCTCCTCGTAGCCGTCGAGCGCCTCCTGGTTCTCCTTCAGCCGCCGGGTCAGCCCCACGACCGACCGGTCGGCCTGGAACTGCGCGAAGCTGCTCTGGAGCAGCTCGTGGGCGGCCGGGCGGCCGTACTGGGCCACGAGGTTGACCGCCATGTTGGAGCTGGGCCGGAAGGAGCTGCGCAGGGGGTAGGTGCGCGTCGAGGCGAGGCCGGCCACCTCGACCGGGTCCACCCCCCGCCGCCAGAGCACGACGGCGTGGCCCTCGACGTCGATGCCCCGTCGGCCGGCGCGCCCGGTGAGCTGGGTGTACTCGGCCGGGGTGACCGGCGCGTGCGTCTCGCCGTTGAACTTGACCAGCTTCTCCAGCACGACGCTGCGGGCCGGCATGTTGATCCCCAGCGCCAGGGTCTCGGTGGCGAAGACGGCCCGGACCCGTCCGGCGGTGAACAGCTCCTCGACGATCTCCCGGAACAGCGGCAGCATCCCCGCGTGGTGCGCGGCGAACCCGCGGGCGAGGCCCTCGACGAAGTCGTGGTAGCCCAGCACCCCCAGGTCCGCGGGGTCCACCTCGGCGATCCGCTCGGCGACCAGCTCGCGGATCCGCCGGCCCTCCTCCTCGGGGACCAGGCGCATCCCGCGGCCCAGCAGCTGGCCGACGGCGGCGTCGCACCCGGCCCGGCTGAAGATGAAAGTGATCGCCGGCAGCAGGCCCTCCCGGTCCAGCCGGTCGACCACCTGGGCACGGCTGGCCACGCCGCCGGGCAGGGCCCCCCGGTCGGCCAGCGGCACGACGTCGTCGGGGCGGCGGCCCCGGTCGGACCGGTCGGCGCGCCCGCGCCCGCCCCTGCCCCCGCGCCGGTCGTCGCGCCCGCGGTGGTCGGCATACCGGCCCCGGACCGCCCCCCGCCGCCCGCGGGGTCCGCCCGCGTCCTCCCGTGTCCACCCCGTGGCCCGCTCGGCCTGCTCGATCCGCTGCAGCAGGGCAGGGTTGACCCGGGTGCTGCCCTCCGCCCCACCGTCGGTGACGAACAGGTCGAACATCTGGGTGCCGACCATCATGTGCTGCCAGAGCGGGACGGGCCGGTGCTCGGCCACGATGACCTCGGTGTTGCCGCGCACGGTGCGCAGCCAGTCGCCGAACTCCTCGGCATTGCTCACGGTCGCCGACAAGGAGACCACCTGCACGGACTCGGGCAGGTGGATGATGACCTCCTCCCAGACCGCTCCCCGGAACCGGTCGGCCAGGTAGTGCACCTCGTCCATGACGACGTAGCCGAGGCCGGTGAGGGTGGGCGAGGAGCTGTACATCATGTTGCGCAGCACCTCGGTGGTCATGACGACGACCGGGGCCTCCCCGTTGATCGAGGAGTCGCCTGTGAGCAGGCCGACGTTCTCCACGCCGTGGCGGGCGACGAGGTCGTGGTACTTCTGGTTGGACAGCGCCTTGATCGGTGTGGTGTAGAACGCCTTGCGCCCGGTCTCCAGCGCCAGGAAGACCGCGAACTCCCCCACGACCGTCTTGCCGGCCCCGGTCGGTGCGGCCACCAGGACCCCGTCCCCCTCCTGGACGGCGTCGAGGGCCCGGACCTGGAAGTCGTCGAGCTGGAAGCCCAGGCCGTCGGCGAACCGGCCGGCCGCGGTCGCCTGCCGGGCGGCGCGGACGCGGGCCTGGGCGTATCGCTCTGCGGGGCTGGACATGGCCCCAGGCTATGTCAGGCCGGGGACGACGACCTGCAGGGCCGACGGCACCACCCGCACGGTCAGCGGCAGCGGACCGAGGGCCTCCCCGTCCCCGTGGGCGAGCACGTCGGCCGGCCCCTCGATCCGCACCTGCGCGGTGCGGTGCACCTCCACCTCCGGCAGCCGGGTATGCCGTCCCGCGCGGACCGCGCGCAGCAGGGCCAGGGCCCGGGCCGGGGCCACAGGACGGATGACGACCAGGTCGAGCAGGCCGTCGGCCGGGTCGGCGTCCGGAGCCACCTGCAGCCCCCCGCCGACGAACGGCATGTTGGCCGGGACGACCACGAGGGCGTCCAGCTGCTCGACCTGCTGCCCGGCTCCTTCCGGACCGAGGGTCAGCCGGTAGCGCAGCGGCGGGGTGCGCGGCAGGCGGGCGATCTCTACGAGGGCGGCCACGGTGTAGGTGAGCGCCCCCAGCTGGCGCGGCAGCAGCGTGGCCCGGTGGGCGATCCGGGCGTCCAGCCCGGCGTTGACCGAACCCAGCACGTGCCGGTCCAGCTCGGCCACGTGGAGCACGTCGACGGTGCGCCGGTGGCCGGACGTGAGAACGTCGAGGGCCTTCCCCGTCCCGAGCGGGAGGCCGAGCGAGCGGGCATTGTCGTTGCCGGTGCCGGCCGGCAGGATCCCGACCGCGGTGGAGGTGCCGGCGCACAGGTCTGCAGCCAGGCTGACGATGCCGTCCCCGCCGGCGACGACGAGCACGTCGACCCCCGCCTCCACCTGGGCACGGCACCGGTCGGCGGCCTCCTCGCGCGTGCCCGCCGCGATCTCGACCACGTCGTGCCCGCCGGACCGCAGCCGCCGGACCGCCTCGGCCCCCAGTGCCGCCGCCCCGCCGCGCCCCGAGCGCCGCCCGTGCGCGACGGCATACCTCATGAGAGCGGGGTGGCCTCGCCGGGCGAGAGCCGGGCGTACCTGTCGGCCGGGTCGTCCCCGCGGCGACGGCGGCGCCGCTCCAGGAGGAAGGCCACGGCGACGGCGCACCAGAAGAGGAAGAACACCGGGGCGGCCATCGCCAGCATCGTCCACGCGGAGGGGTCGGGGGTCATGAAGGCCGAGAAGACCAGGATGGCGAAGAGGGTGACCCGCCAGCTGCGCAGCATCGCCCGGGCCGACAGGATGCGCATCTGGTTGAGCGCCACCAGCACGACGGGCAGCAGGAACGCCAGCCCGAAGGCGAGCATGAAGTAGAGCACGAGGGAGAGGAACTCCGACATCCCCTGGATGTTGGCCACGCCCTCGGGCGTGAAGCTGAGCAGGATGGCCACGAGCCGGGGGAAGGTGAAGGCCGCCAGGCCCGCGCCGGCGAGGAACAGCGGGATGCTGACGAAGAAGTAGACCAGCGCGATCCGCTTCTCCGGGCGGGTCAGCCCGGGCAGGAGGAAGGCCCAGGCCTGCCACAGCCAGACCGGGCTGCCCAGCAGGATGCCGCTGAAGATCGCGACCTTGAGCTGGGTGGCGAACGGCTCGGTGATGTTCTGGAAGCGGAGGGTGACCAGCTCGTCGCCGCGCTCCTCGGCGACCCGCTGCACGGGGGCGGCCACCACGTCGATGATGTCCTGGTACCAGTACCAGCCGACCACGCTGAGGGCCACGACAGCGAGGGTCGAGATCAGCAGCCGGTTGCGCAGCTCACGGAAGTGCTCCCCGAGGGACATCCGTCCCTCGGGGTTGGTCGACCGCCGTCCGCGGGCCACGCTCGGGTGGGACGCCTCGGTCCGGGAGGTCAGACGCGCGGGTCGCGGCCGTCGCGACCGTCGACGTCCGGCTCGGCCTCACGGGCCTGGCGGTACTCCTCGCGCGCCGTGTCGCGGTAGCGGTCGTCGACGGGCTCGTCGCGGGACGTGCCCGCGGCGGGGCGGTCGGCGTCGTCGCCCCCCGGCAGCGCCGTGTCCTGGCCGCGGCCCTTGCGGGCCTCGTTCTCGTCCTTCATCTGGTCGACCTCGGACTTGAAGACCCGCATCGACTCCCCCAGGCTCCGGGAGACGTTGGGCAGGTTCTTCCAGCCGAAGAGCAGGACGAAGGCGATGACGAGGACGACGATGTGCCAGATCTGGATGCGCATGGTGGGTTCCCCTTCCGGGAGCGGTCACGGCGCCGGGCGCGGTCGTGCTCAGTCTATCCGGGTGGTCCCCCGGTGCCCGGCCACGGCCTCGCGGGCCTCCCGCGCGACGTCCGCGACGACGTCGGCCGGCGCCGTCACCCGGACGGCCCCCGCCTCGCGCCGGACCAGCCGGTGCAGCCAGACCGGGTCGGCGACCGGCAGGACCACCTCCAGCACGCCGTCGTCGCGCCGGCGCACCTCCTCGACCGGGAGGGTCTCGGTGATCCACGCGGCCCGGGGGTCCACCTCCAGGTGCACGCGCAGGTCGTCCGGCGCGGCCCGGTAGACGCCGGACCCCAGGTCGCGCAGGGGCAGGTCCGGCGGCGGGGTGCCGTCGACGTCGAGGACCTGCAGGTCCTCCACCCGGTCGAGCCGGAACAGCCGGACGCCGCCGGCGCGGTGGCACCAGCCCTCGAGGTACCACCGGCCGTCGACGGCGGCGACCCGGACCGGGTCCACGTCGCGCTCGGTCGTCTCGTCCCGGCTGGCCACCGTGTAGCGCAGATGGACGCGTCGCCGTCCGCCGATCGCCCGGCGCAGCCGGTCGGCCAGCTCCGGCGGCAGCGGCTGCTCGAGGCTGACCTGGACCTGGTCGGCGGAGGCGGCCGCGTCGCCCGCCGCCGACTCCAGCTTGGCCAGGGCGCGGTCGATGGCGTCGCGGTCGGTCAGGCCCGGCGTGTCGGCCAGGGCCCGCAGGGCCACGATGAGCGCCAGGGCCTCGTCGCGCCCCAGCCGGAGCGGACGGGCGATGGTGTCGGCGTTGGCCACGTGGACCCGGCCGTCCTCCCACGAGGCCTCGATGAGGTCGTCCGGGTAGTGGCCGGGCAGCCCGCACACGAAGAGCAGCTGCAGGTCATCGACCACCTGGTCCACGCTCGTGCCCAGCTGGTCGGCGGCCTCGGCCAGGTCGATGCCCTGCCGGTTGAGCAGCCACGGCACCATCGTCAGCAGCCGGCCCAGCCGGCTGGTGGCGCTCTCGTAGGTGACCATCAGGACTCCTCCCCCTCGTGGGCCGCGGCCACCGCCTGCAGCGCCTCGACGACCTGGTCGCGGACCTCCGCGGGCGAGAGGACCCGTACGTCGGGTCCCGCGGCCGCGACCTCCTGGACCAGGGAGGCGGTGCCGGAGACGCGGACGCGCAGCTCGTCCCAGCCGTCGTCGCCCGGCTCGACCTCGCCGCGCCGGCGCAGCGAGGAGGCGCTGCCCCCGCGCACCCGCAGCACCACCTCGGTCCGCTCGCCGGCGTCGTCGCCGTACGCCGTCCGGATCATCGCCCGGGGGTCGTGCCCGTCGGGCACCTCGAAGGCCCCCGCCCGGCCGGTGCGCCGGGGGGCCCCGACGATCCGGTCGAGGCGGAAGACGCGGGAGGCGCCCCGGTCGACGTCGTGGCCGGTGAGGTACCAGCGGCCGTGCCAGCTCGTCAGGCCCCACGGCTGCACGTGCCGGGTCACCGGTTCGGCCTCCCCCGCCCGGCGGTAGTCGAAGGCCAGGGCGGTGCGGGTGAGCACGGCGTCCCGGACGGGGTCGAAGGCCGGCTCGGTGGTGTGCAGCAGGGGCTCGAGCCCGGCCACCGACGCCTCGTCGCGCATGAGACCGGCGGCGTCCAGCTTGCGCAGCGCCTGGGCCGCCGGGCCCGCCAGCGACGCCTGCGACCACATCCGGCTGGCCAGCCCCAGGACGGCCACCTCGTCCGGCTCCAGCTCGATCTGCGGCAGGGCGTACTCCCGCTGGTCGATCCGGTAGCCGGGCTCGTCGTCGAAGAACGGGTCGATCGGCTCGGTCCGCAGCGGGATGCCCAGGGCGCGCAGCTCGTCCTTGTCCCGCTCGAACATCCGCTCGAAGGCCTCGTCGCTGCCGGCGGCGTAGTCCGGCACGGCCTGGCGGATCCGGGCCCGCGACAACGGCTGGCGGGTGGACAGCAGGGCGATGACGAGGTTGAGGAGCCGTTCGGTCTTGGCCGCGGCGGGGCTGGGCCCCTTCTTCGCCGGGGTGCTGCGGGACGCCATGGCGGACACGCTACTCGACACCTGTACGAACACCCACCGGGACCGCGGGGCGGCGTTCTGCGTCCCCGTCGGCGCGTCCGGGTCCGTGGGTGTCGCCCACTAGGCTGCCTGCGTGATCCGGTGGCGGCAGGGCGTGGTGCGGGCGACCGGCCCGGGGTGGCCGGGCGTGCTGCTCCTGGACGTGGACACCTCCGACGGGGAGAGCCTGCGGGCGCTGGCCTACCCCGACGTGGTGGGCACCCCCCGGACCGGCGACCGGGTGCTGCTCAACACCACGGCCCTGGACCGGTCCCTGGGCACCGGCGGGCTCGCGCTCGTGGTCGCCGTGCCCGACCGCCCCGACGCCTGGCCCGCCCGGGAGGCGGAGGAGCCGGGCCACCTGGTCAAGGCGCGCTACACGCCGCTGCAGACGATGGTGCTGGGGGTCGACGACCCCGAGGGCGCGCACCACGGGGGTCTCGCGGACGCGACGACCTCGGGGGTATGCCGGTGCTCGCCGCGGACCTGCACTCGGCGCTGCCGGCGGTGCTGGCCGGGGTCCGGCTGGAGGACGAGGGTCTTCGGGTGGTCTACGTCATGACCGACGGCGGCGCCCTGCCCGCCGCCTACTCCCGGGCCGTGGCCGTGCTGCGCGAGCGGGGCTGGCTCGAGGCGGTCGTCACCGCCGGGCAGGCCTACGGCGGCGACCTCGAGGCGGTCACCGTGCACAGCGCCCTCCTGGCCGCCCACCACGTCGTCGGGGCCGACCTCGTGGTCGTGACCCAGGGACCGGGCAACCTGGGGACGGGCACCCGATGGGGCTTCTCCGGGGTCTCGGCCGGGGAGGCCCTCAACGCCGCCGCCGTGCTGGGCGGCCGTCCGGTCGCCTCCCTCCGCGTCTCCCAGGCCGACCCGCGGCCCCGCCACCGCGGCCTGTCCCACCACAGCGCGACGGCATACGGACGGGTCCTGGCGCACCCGGCGAGGTGCCCCTCCCCCACGGCACCACCGGGCACGCCGCCACCGACGGCTGCCTGGCGGACGTGCGGGCGGCCGTGGGAGAGCTCGTGCACGCCGCGCCCCACCTCCGGCCGGTGGACGTCGCCGTCGAGGGCGTGGTCGAGGCGTTGCACGGCTCGCCGGTCCCGCTGGCCACGATGGGCCGTGGCCTGGAGGAGGACACCGCCTCGTTCGTGGCCGCCGCCGTGGCCGGGCGGAGGGCGGCCGTCCTGGGGTCCGCGTGACCGGCGTGCTGGGCGTGCTGCACGCCCTCGCGGTCCTCCGTTTCGCCGAGGTCGGACGGGTCGTGCGACGGGCCGAGGAGCCCCGGCAGGACGTTCTCGCCCACCTCGGGCTGGCGGCCGAGGAGGGCTGGGCCGAGCAGCTCGTCCTGGGGGACGAGCGCGGATGGTGCCTCACGCCGGCGGGCCGGTCGGTCCTGCAGGGGGCGTTGGCCGCCGAGCTCGACGCCCTCCCCGAGCAGGATCCCGACCTCAGGGCACAGGTCCTGGACATGGAGGACGCCCTGCGCCCCTGCGACGCGACCGTGAGCTCGGCCCTGGCGCGGTGGCGGCTCGGCCGGCTGGGTGCGGCCCCACCCGTTGCTCCCGCCGAGGTGCTCCAGGAGCTGAGCGGGCCGGGGGCCCTCCTGGAGGCGTTCGAGCACTGGTGCCGGGAGGTCGGGATCACGCGGCTGCTCGGCTACCGGGCCCGGTTCGGCGCCGCCCTGGGGCGGGCCGCCGTGGACCCGGCGTGGATCGCCGCCGACGACCGGGACTCCTGCGAGCAGGTGTGGCGCGAGCTCGTCGAGGACCTCCGCCTCACGGCCGGGGTGCCCGGGCCCAGGCCCCCGTCGGAGGGGACGGCCTCCGAGCCCTAGTCTGGCGCGGTGGACACCCCCGAGCTGCAGGCCCTGCTGGACCGGATCGTCGAGCGCGTCCGGGAGGTGGACGACGGTGAGCCGAACGAGCTGCCGGTGCACCGCGAGGCCGACCTGTCCTTGACGGCCCTGGCCCTCGTGGACAGCGACGACCAGCGCGTCGGGGCGGGCGACGCGGACGTGCCCTTCCCGATCCAGTCGATGTCGAAGGCGTTCGCCTACGGGCTGGCCATCGACACCGTCGGTCTGGAGGAGGTCTTCGAGCACGTCGACGTCGAGCCCTCCGGCGACGCCTTCAACCGGATCTCGCTGGAGGCCGGCGACCGCCCGGACAACCCGATGATCAACGCCGGCGCCTCGCCGTGCACGCCCTGCTGCCCGGGGACTCGGGGGAGGAACGCTTCCGCGCGCTGCACGACCTGCTGTCCCGGATGGCCGGCCGGGACCTGGCCGTCAACGAGCACCTCGTCGAGCAGGAGCTGGCCGCCGCGCACCGCAACCTCGGGATCGCCCACCTGCTCAAGGCCCTCGGCGTGCTGCCCGGCGACCCGCACGACGTCGTGGAGGGCTACACCCGGCAGTGCGCGATCGAGGCGACGACCGTGGAGTTCGCCCGGATGGCGGCCACCCTGGCGCACGACGGGCTCGTCCCCGGCACCGACGAGCGGGTGCTCAGCCCCCTCGCGGCCCGGCAGGTGCTGTCGGTGATGATGACCTGCGGCATGTACGACGACGCCGGCGAGTGGGTCACCGACGTCGGGCTCCCGGGCAAGAGCGGCATCGCCGGCGGCATCATCGCGGCGGTCCCGGGCCGCTGCGGCATCGCGGCCTACTCCCCCCGCCTCGACCGGCACGGCAGCTCGGTCCGGGGCATCCTGGCCCTCGAGCAGCTCTCGGGCGAGCTCAACCTGCACCTGCTGCGGCCGGGGCTGGCCAAGATCTGAAGGGCTGGTGGTGGGCGCTGCCGGGGCGTTCTCCCGCGGCGGCTCTGTGCACGATCCGCGCCCTGGCACGCGACACGCCGCAACGGCATCAGCACAGTGCGCGACACGCCGGGCGGGAAGGTCAGCCGGTGCGCGACACGCCGGCCGGGCGGACGCAGCGGCGCCCCGCCGGTCGGACCGACGGGGCGCCGCGTGCGCGGACGGGTCTCAGCGCACGTCGACGAGGTCGACGACGAAGATGAGGGTCTCGCCGCCCTTGATCGCGCCGCCGGCGCCGCGGTCGCCGTAGCCAGGTGCGGGGGGATGACGATCTTGCGGCGGCCGCCGACCTTCATCCCCAGCAGGCCCTGGTCCCAGCCCTGGATGACCTGGCCGACACCGACGGTGAAGTCGAGCGGCTGGCCACGGTTCCAGGAGGCGTCGAACTCCTCGCCCGTGGACCAGGCCACGCCGACGTAGTGCGCCGAGATCTGCGAGCCGGCGGTCGCCTCGGCGCCCTTGCCGACCTCGATGTCCTCGACGACCAGCTCGGCCGGCGGGGTGTCGCCGGGGAAGTCGATCTCGGGCTTGGCCTTGCGGACCTGGCCGAAGGGGGACTCGGACATGCGGTGCTCTCCTGACGTTGGTAGGGGTGCTGCTGGTCTGCGGGGATGGCCCTCAGTAGGCGCCGAGGATGTCCACGACGAAGACGAGCGTCTCGCCGGACAGCTCGTGCGCGGGCGCGGTGGTCTGGCTCTCGTCGTCCTGCTCGGGCGCCTCGCCGTAGGCTGCTCGGCCGGGATGACGAGCAGGACGCGTGAGCGACCGGTTGACCGACCAGCCCCTCGTCCCAGCCCGAGATGACCTGGCCGACACCGATGGGGAACTCGGCCGGCTCGCCGCGGTCGTAGGAGTTGTCGAAGCCCTCGCCGTCGGAGAACTTCACGCCGGTGTAGTGCACCTTGATGGACTGACCGGCCTTGACCTCCGCGCCCTCCCCCTCGATGAGCGGCTGCACCACCAGCTCGTCGGGGGCCTCGGCGTCGTCGGGGATCGTGATGGTGGCGGCGCTCTCGCCGTCGGCCTCGACCTCGGGCAGCCCGTCCTCGGGCTCGACCTCCTCGCCCGTGGCCTTGGTCAGCGGGGCGGCGCTGTCGACGATCTCCATGTAGAACACCAGGGTGTCCTCGGCACCGATCCCCAGCTGGCTGTTGCCCTGGTTGCCGAACGCGGCCGCCGGGGGCAGCGCCATGAGGAGGGTGTCACCGGCCTGGCGGCCCGGCAGCTCCTCGAGGAAGGCCGGGAAGAGCATCTCGTTGGACAGGTCGAGGGTGACCGGGTCCTCCTGCTCGAAGGTGGACAGCACCTCCTCGCCGCTGGTCCCGTTGACCGTGAGGTAGCGCACGCGCACCTCGTCGCCCTCGGAGACCTCGTCCCCGTCGCCGGCCTCGACCTCCTCGACCTGGGTCTCGGCGACGCCGAAGGGCAGCTCGCCCTCGGCCATCGGCTCACCGTCCCGGGTGATCTGGGGCGCGTCGCCGGAGGTGTCGACCGCCAGCTCGGACACGTCGCCCGTCGGGGCGGCCGAGGTGGCAGCGGCGTCGTCGCTCTGCCCGGCGTCGTCGGTCCCCCCGTCCGTGGAGCAGGCGGACAGGAGCAGCAGCGGGGCGGCGGCCAGGGCCACCATCCGCAGTCGGGGAGAGCGCACGCGCGTTCCTTCACAGTCTCGGGTTCGTCGGGGGGCCCGCGGCGGGAGGGCCGCGCGACCGGTGCAACCGGGCAAGCGTAACCATCCCAACCTGGGTGCCCGGTGGGAGCACCCTGGGGCGGCCCGGCTACACCCCGCGGACGGTGGGCGCGTTCCGGGGCGGGCCGGCCCGGCGGATCGACTCGATCAGCTCGTCCACCCGGGCGTCGACCGCGGAGAACGGGTCCTTGCAGACCACGGTGCGCTGCGCGGTGTCGTTGAGCTTCAGGTGCACCCAGTCGACGGTGAAGTCCCGCCGGTGCTCCTGGGCCGCCCGCACGAACTCCCCCCGCAGCCAGGCCCTGGTCCGCGGCGGCTCGTGCATGGCGCGGGCGACACGGTCCGGCGTGACGACGGTCCGCGCCCGGCCCTGCCGCTCGAGCACCGACAGAACGCCCCGCCGGGGGTGGACGTCGTGCCAGGCGAGGTCCAGCTGCTGGAGCCGGTCGTCGTGCAGCTCGAGCCCGTGCCGGGCGGCATACCTCTCCAGGAGCGTCTTCTTCATGACCCACTCGATCTCGGTGTCGACCAGCGACAGGTCGTCGGTCTCCACCGCCCGGAGGGTGCGCTCCCACAGCTCGAGGACCTCCCGGTGCGGGCTGACGTCCGCCAGGCCCGCGCCCTCGGCGTAGCGGCGGACGAGCGCCAGGAAGGCGGTCTGCATGTCGAGGGCGCTGATGGTGCCGCCCCGGGCCAGCTCGAGCGGGCGCCGGCCGGTCCGGTCCCGGCTGACCTCACGGATGGCCTGCACCGGGTTGGCCAGGGCCATGTCGGGCACGATCGTGCCGGCCTCGACCATCCGCAGCACCAGGTCGACCATGCCGACGCGCACCATCGTCGTGGTCTGGCTCATCGTGGAGTCGCCGACGATGACGTGGAGCCTGCGGTACCGCTCGGCGTCGGCGTGCGGCTCGTCGCGGGTGTTGATGATCGGTCTGGACCGGGTCGTCGCCGAGGACAGGCCCTCCCACACGTGGTCGGCGCGCTGGGAGACCAGGAAGGTGGCCCGCTCCCCCACGACGTGCAGCCGGCCGGTGCCGCTGACCAGCTGCCGGGTGACGAGGAAGGGCACGAGCGGGTCGGTGATCCGCTCCAGCCGGGGCGTGCGGCGCACGAGGTAGTTCTCGTGCGAGCCGTAGGAGTTGCCGCGGGAGTCCACGTTGTTCTTCAGCACGTAGACGGTGGCGTCCATCCCCTCCTCGGCCAGCCGCTGCTCGGCGTCGTCGGCGAGGTCCTGGACGATGAGCTCGCCGGCCTTGTCGTGGGCGACCAGGTCGAGCAGGTCGGTGCACTCGGCGGTGGCGTACTCAGGGTGGGACCCGACGTCGAGGTAGAGCCGGGAGCCGTTGACGAGGAAGACGTTGCTGGAGCGCCCCCAGGCGACGACCTTGCGGAAGAGGTAGCGGGCGACCTCGTCGGGCGCGAGGCGGGGACCGTCCCGGAAGGTCGCATTGACCCCGAACTCGGTCTCGATCCCCATCACCCGGGCGTCCACGGGGGCTACTGGCCGCCCTTCTGGATGAACCCGTGCACGAAGTCCTGGGCGTGGTCTCCAGGACCCCGTCGATCTCGTCGAGGAGGGAGTCCAGCTCCTCGTCGCGCCGGGCGTCCTGCACCTGCGGGGCGGAGGGGGCCGGGGTCTCCGGCTCGGGCGCGTCGTCGTCGCGACGACGGGAGAACTTCTGCTGCTCGGACATGTCCCGATCCTCTCAGACGGTCTCCGAGGCCAGCTCGGTGAGCAGGCCGGCGGTGCGGGTATGCCGCTCCAGCAGCGGCCCGATCCGCTCCCGGGTGGCGGTGGTCGGCTCGGGCGTGCGGACCCGGTGGCGGCGTCCTGCCTCGTCCAGCATGACGACGGAGTCCCAGGAGGCCGCCGGGACGTCACCGTACGGGCCGTAGCGGCGCACGCACTCGCCCCGGAACCAGGCCCTCGTGTCGGCCGGCGGCTCGGTGACCGCGGCCTCGACCAGCTCCTGCGGCACCAGCCGCTCCAGCCGGCCCGCGGCACGCAGCCGCTGGGCCAGGCCACGCTCGGGGTCCAGGTCGTGCCACTGGATGTCCATCGCCGCCAGCCGGGGGTCGTCCCAGCCGGCCCCGGCCCGTTCGCGGTAGCGCTCCAGGAGGGTCAGCTTGGCGACCCACTCCACGCGGTCGGCACAGCGGGCGGGGTCGGCCCGCAGGTCGTCGAGGACCTCCTGCCACCGGTCGAGGACGTCGGCGGTGGCGGGGTCGGGTCCGGCCGCCCCGTCCGGCCCGGCCCACGCCTCGTGGCCGGAGCCGGCCGCCTGACGCACCGCCTCCAGGTAGGCCTCGAGCAGGTCGGGGCCGGTGACCCGGCGTCCGTCGACGGTCTCGACCGTGGTCCGCAACGTGGGGTCGTGCGAGATGTCCTTGACCGCCTGCACCGGATCGCCCAGGTCCAGCGCGGGCACGAGCTCGGGAGAGGTCTCGACGAGACGCAGCACCGCCGACAGGGAGCCCACCGCCAGGTAGGTCGTCACGTCGGCCATGGTGGCGTCGCCGACGATGACGTGCAGCCGGCGGTGACGGTCGGGGGTGGCGTGCGGCTCGTCGCGGGTGTTGACGAGAGGCCGGCGCAGCGTGGTCTCCAGGCCCACCTGGGCCTCGAGGTAGTCCGCCCGCTGGCTCAGCTGGAACCCGGGGCGCTCGCTGGCCTGGCCCAGACCGACCCGTCCGGCCCCGGCGATCACCGGCCGGGCGACGAGGAAGGGGAGCAGCTGGCGGGCGAGCCGGTCGAAGGGGACGCTGCGCGGCACGAGGTAGTTCTCGTGGGTGCCGTAGCTGGCGCCCTTGCCGTCGACGTTGTTCTTGTAGAGCCGCACCTGGGCGCCCTGCTCGGCGAGGGTGCGCACGGCGCCCCGGGCGACCAGCTCCCCCGCCCGGTCGTAGCGCACCGCCTCCAGGGGGGACGTGACCTCCGGCGAGGAGTACTCCGGATGGGCGTGGTCGACGTAGAGCCGGGCCCCGTTGGACAGGACCGTCGTGGCGATCGTCGGGTCGTCCACGTCGGTCAGCTGGGAGACGTCGGCCAGCGTACGGGCCATCTCGTAGCCACGGGCGTCCCGCAGCGGCGTCTCGTCGGCGTAGTCCCACCCGGCCGTCGGCGGCAGCGCCGCCCCGGGGTCGGCACCGGCCGCGTAGGCACGCACGACCTGGCCGGAGAGCACCATGGGGCTCAGCGAGCGCCCCTGCCCGTCGACCTGGGTGCTGGTGATCCCCAGCTCGGTCTCGATCCCGACGACCCGCAGCACGCTCACGTCGCCACCCTAGGCGTCCTGCCCGCCCGCCGTGCGACCCAGGTCGATCCGGTCGAGCACCTGCTGCACGAGTGCGCCATACTCCCGCACGACCGCCTCCCTGTCGGTGCTCCCGGGGTCGAGGAGCCGGAAGGCGCGGACACCGGCGGCCAGGCCCAGCATGAGGCAGGCCACCTCGTCGGCGTGCCTGCGCCCGTCCCCCTCGGTCGGGAACCGGCGCAGGAAACGGTCGCGGAACTCCGCCCGGGCGGCCTCGGGGTCGGGCGCCTCGATGAGCAGGTAGATGGCCCGCAGCCACGGCTCGGCGGCCTCGTCGTCCCGGCGCTGCAGCAGGCGCGAGACGAGCAGCTCGCCCATCCCCTCCAGCGGCACGTCGGGCGGCAGCGGGGTCGGCTCGGCGGGGGTGGCCAGGGCGTAGAGCCGCTGCTTGCTCCCGGCGACCTTCATGACCATCGAGGCCGACACCCCCGCCTGCGCCGCCACCTCCCGGATGGTCACGGCGGCGTACCCCCGCTCG
This sequence comes from Ornithinimicrobium sp. CNJ-824, assembly GCF_001942405.1. GTDB lineage: Bacteria > Actinomycetota > Actinomycetes > Actinomycetales > Dermatophilaceae > Ornithinicoccus > Ornithinicoccus kibberensis. The sequence goes on along the minus strand of NZ_MKKA01000011.1, from coordinate 347,871 downwards.
CCGAAGAGCCGCCGGGCGACCTGCAGGACGACCTCCCGGGTGCCGGCCGCGTCCCCGGGGCGGCTCACGACGGGGTCCCCGAGGGCATGGTCGGTGCGTCCGTCGTACGGGCCGACGCGGGGCCGGCGTCGGAGCTGCCCCGCAGCACGGTCCCGACCCCGCGGGCACCGGCGGGGACCCGCTGGGAGGGCCTGGGGATGCCGGTGCGCAGGTCCACGTCGAGCGTGGTGCTCGTCGACAGCACCGACAGGGCGCGCGAGCGGGCCCGCCCGCTGGCGTGGTCGACGGCCGTCAGCACGTAGCGGCCCGGCGGCGGCAGCCCGATCTCGTAGGCGCCGTCGGCCTCGGCGTAGGCCGTCCCGACGTACTCCCCCGAGTGCTTGATGAGCGAGATCATCGCCCCGGCCACGGGCACCCCGTCGTCGGTGACCCGGCCCGAGAGCAGGAGCCGACGCGTCATCGTGACCGGCTCGGTCTCCCCGGGCTCGAGGTGCACCAGTCCCGACTGCGGCGCCCAGCCGTCGGCCGACACGACGAGCAGGTAGCGGCCCTCCTCGGGCAGGGCCAGCGCGAACCGGCCCTCGTTGTCGGTGCGGCCCCAGTCGACGTGCCGCCCGTCCGTGTGCAGGACGGTGGCCACGGCCTGCCGCAGGGGCCGCCCCTGCGGGGACAGCACCCGGCCGCGCACGAGCACCTCGGGCAGCTCCCCCTCCACCTTGACGTGGGTGCGCTCCCCCGCCGGGGCCGGGACGCCGGTGCGGCTGGGTGCCCGCTCGCCCACCGGGGCCGGCCGCCGGATGAAGGCGGCGATGAGGGCCCCGCCGAGCGCCGCGGCGGTGCCCGACCAGAAGACGAGCTGGTATGCGCCGAAGGTGGGCGCTGCCTCCCCCGACGGGGTGACGACCATCCCGGCGGCGAAGACCGCCGCGACCATGGCCGAGGCGGAGGAGGTGCCGATGGAGCGCAGCAGGGTGTTCAGCCCGTTGGCCGAGGCGGTCTCGGTGAGCGGGACCGCCCGCATGATGAGGGTCGGCATCGCGGCGAAGGCCATCGCCGTGCCCACCGAGGCCACCGCCGCGCTGGCCATCACCTCCAGCACCGAGCCGTGCAGCAGGGACCGGCCGATGAAGCCGACGGCCATGACGACCGCGCCGACGATGAGGATCAGGCGCGGGCCGAACAGGCGGATCAACCGGGCCGAGACGGGGGACATCGCGACCATGAGGACGCCGCTGGGCAGCATCCACAGACCTGTCTCCACCACCGACAGGCCGAAGCCGTAGCCGGTGCTGGCGGGCATCTGCACCTGCTGCACGGAGGTGAGGAAGTTGGCGAACATCGCGAAGCGACGAGCACCGAGGCCGAGTTGGTCAGCAGCACCGTCCGCCGGGTCGAGGTGCGGATGTCCACCAGCGGCTGGCCCACCCGCAGCTCCCAGGGCACCCAGGCGGCCAGCACCAGACCGGCCGCGGCCAGCAGGCTGAGCGTCAGCGGCGAGCCCCAGCCCCAGCTGCCGGCCTTGCTGACGGCGAGCAGGAAGCAGGTCAGCGCCACCGACAGCAGCAGGGCCCCGACGTAGTCGAAGCGGCCGCGTGTGCGCACGGTCGACTCGGGCACGACGCGCAGGACCGCCACGAGCATGACCACGGCGAAGCCGCCGGAGACGTAGAACAGCGTGTGCCAGTCGAAGTTGTCGTAGATCACCCCGGCCAGCGGCATCCCCACGGCTCCGCCGATGCCCAGGGTCGCCGACATCAGCGCCACGCCCGACCCGACGCTCTCGGCCGGGAGGTGGTCGCGCATGATGCTGATCCCCACCGGCACCAGGCAGGCCCCCAGGCCGGCCAGCCCGCGGCCCAGGACCACCACCGCCAGGCTGGTGCTGAGCGCGGCCACGACCGAGCCCAGGATCACCGCCCCCATGCAGACGACCAGCATGAGCTTCTTGCCGAACATGTCCGCCAGGCGGGAGACGATCGGGGTGCCCACCGCGGCCGTGAGCAGGGTGACCGTCACCAGCCAGGACGCGTTGTCGCTGGTGGTGCCGAGGATCTCGGGGAAGTCCGGCAGCAGCGGCAGGACGAGCGTCTGCTGCAGCGAGACGAGCGTCCCGCAGAGGGCCAGCACGGTGATGACCAGTCCGGTGGACGGGGCCGACCGCGTCTGCTCGGTGCCACCGGGTGAACGCATGTTCACCATGCTACCGGCCCCGTCGCACCTCCAGCGCGGCGTCGACCGCCCGCCAGCCCAGCATCCCCGCGGCGAGCACCGCGGTCGCCACGAGCACGAAGGCCGCCGCCGCCCCCTGACCGCTCGCCAGCCGCAGCAGCATGCCGACCACGACGGTGGAGAGGGTCACGACCGTGCCGTCGAGCCACCACACCCGGCGGGTCCGCGGCTGCCGGGCCACCGCGACCCAGCCCACGGCCAGCCCGACGAGGAAGGGCCAGGCCGTCTCCAGGACGCCCAGGACCGAACCGTCCAGGTCGTGGCTGCGCCGGCCGCCCGCGGCCAGGACCAGGACGACGCCCAGGTCGAGCCAGAACGCGAACCGTCTCATCACCGGCCCCTCAGTGGTAGTGGGCCGGGGGCTCGGGGTCGACCGCCCGGCCGGGCGAGGTGCCGGTGCTGCTGCCCACGAGCGTGCGGATGTAGCTGATCCGCTCCCCCTTCTTGCCCGAGATGCGGGCCCAGTCGTCGGGGTTGGTCGTGTTGGGCAGGTCCTCGTTCTCCTTGAACTCGTCGAGGTAGGCCCGGTCCAGGTGGTCCGCCCGCAGTCCCTCCTGGCCGTCGGTCAGGAGGTCCTTGATCGCCAGCTTCTTGGCCCGGTCGACGATGTTGTGGATCATCGCGCCCGAGGCGAAGTCCTTGAAGTAGAGGACCTCCTTGTCACCACCGGCGTAGGTGACCTCCAGGAAGGCGTTCTCCGGGCGCACGGCGTACATCCGCCCCACCACCTCCTCGATGAGCGCGTCCACGGTGGCCCGCCGGTCCCCGTCGTGGGCGCCCAGCTCGTCGGCGTGGAGGGGCACGTCGGGGGTGAGGTACTTGGTGAAGATGTCCCGGGCACCGTCGGCGTCGGGCCGCTCGATCTTGATCTTCACGTCGAGCCGTCCCGGACGCAGGATGGCCGGGTCGATCATGTCCTCCCGGTTGGAGGCCCCGATGACGATGACGTTGTCGAGCCGTTCCACCCCGTCGATCTCGGCGAGGAGCTGGGGCACGATCGTGGTCTCCACGTCCGAGGACACCCCGGAGCCGCGGGTGCGGAAGAGCGACTCCATCTCGTCGAAGAAGACCACCACGGGGTCGCCGTCGGCGGACTTCTCCCGGGCCCGCTGGAAGATGGACCGGATGTGCCGCTCGGTCTCGCCGACGTACTTGTTGAGCAGCTCCGGACCTTTGATGTTGAGGAAGTAGGCACGGGAGGAGTCGTCGGCCCGTCCGCGGCGCTGCGCCGACTGCCGGGCCAGGGAGGCGGCGACCGCCTTGGCGATGAGGGTCTTGCCGCAGCCCGGGGGGCCGTAGAGCAGCACCCCCTTGGGGGGACGCAGCTGGTGCGCGGCGTAGAGGTCGGCGTGCAGGAAGGGCAGCTCGACGGCGTCCCGGATCTGCTCGATCTGGCCGGCCAGGCCGCCGATGTCGTCGTAGGAGATGTCCGGCACCTCCTCCAGGACCAGCTCGGCCACCTCGGGCCGGGGGATCCGTTCGGTGACGAAGCCGCTGCGCGGGTCGAGCAGCAGCCCGTCCCCGACGCGGACCGGCTCGTCGCGCAGGGAACCGGCGCGACGGCATACCCGCTCGTCCTCGCCCCGCACGAGCACGACGACACGGTCCTCCCCGAGCAGCTCCTTGCACACGACGACCTCGCCCGCGCATTCGTATCCGGCCACGCCGACCACCGCCTGCGACTCGTTGAGCAGGACCTCGCGGCCGGGGCGCAGCTCCTCGGTGGAGACGTCCGCGGTCACGTGCGTGCGCACCTTCCGGCCGGCGACCGCCACGTCGACGGTGCCGTCCCCGACGAGCCGGAGCACCTGCCCCACGGTCAGGGGCGGACGGGCCAGCGCGTCCAGGTCCTCACGCAGTCCGCCGATCTGCTCCCGGGCGGTGCGCAGGGTCGAGACCAGCTGGTCGTTGTGCGCCTTGAGGTCGGTCAGGCGCGAGGTCAGGGACTGCACCTGCTGCTGCAGGTGCCGCTCGCGGAAGGGCTGCTCGCTCACTCGGGCTCCTCTGCGGTGGGGGGTGCGGGGTCGCGGCGGTCCGCGGTCGCCTCGGCGTCCCGGCGGGTCCGTCGCAGGCGCTTGTCGGACACGGGCCGCTCGCCGAGGTCCTCGGGGGTCCACTCCCCCGGGTCGGCGGCCTCGTAGTCCTCCCCGTAGGCCCCCTTGGCCGGGCGGCGCTTGCGCAGCGGGGGCGCGGTGTCGGGGGCCAGCCGCCGGACGGTGAGCAGGAAGCCGGTGTGGCCGTGCATCCGGTGCTGCGGGCGGACTGCCAGGCCCTCGAGGTGCCAGTCCCGCACGAGCGACTCCCAGGCCTGCGGCTCGGTCCAGCCGCCGTGCGTGCGGGCGGCCTCGGCGACGCGGGAGAGCTGGGTGGCGGTGGCGACGTAGCAGATGAGCACGCCGCCGGGGGCCAGCGCGTCGCCGACGACGTCGAGGCACTCCCAGGGGGCGAGCATGTCCAGCACGACGCGGTCCACGGTGCCCGGCTCGACCGCGTCCGGCAGCGTCTCGACGAGGTCGCCGACCGTGACGGTCCAGGCCGGGTGGTCCTGGCCGAAGAACGCACGGGCGTTGGCCCGGGCGATGTCGGCGAAGTCCTGCCGCCGCTCGATGGACAGCAGGCGCCCGGAGTCGCCCACCGCGCGGAGCAGGGACAGCGACAGGGCGCCGGAACCCACCCCCGCCTCCACGACGGTGGCCCCGGGGAAGATGTCGGCGTAGGTGACGATCATCCCCGCGTCCTTGGGGTAGACGACCTGGGCGCCGCGCGGCATGGACAGCACGTAGTCGGACAGCAGGGGCCGCAGCGCGAGGTAGTCGGCGCCCGAGCTGTGCCTCACGACGCTGCCGTCGGGGGCGCCGATGAGGTCGTCGTGCCGCAGGTGCCCGCGGTGGGTGTGGAACTGCCTGCCCGGTTCCAGGGTGATGGTGTGCAGCCGCCCCTTGGGGTCGGTCAGCTGCACGCGGTCGCCGGGGCGGAAGGGGCCGCGGCGCAGGTCGGCGCCGGTCGCAGGGGTGCTCACCGGGTCAGTCTACGAGCGCGGCCGCGGGGCCCCGGTGCGGTCCAGGTCGCCGGCCAGCACGGCCCCCCAGGGCCGTCCGTCCTCCGCCAGGAGCCCGACCACCCCCGAGCCCGTGCTGCCCATCACGGCGAGCACGTCCGCGAACGGGGCGTCCGGGTCCATCCGCACGGCCCACCCGTCGGGGAGCCGGACGGCCACCGCCGAGACCGGGGTGGAGGCCCACGCCTCCTGGGGGACCTGGCGGACCGAGGCGGGGTGGACGATGCCGTCGACGCCCCCTCGAGGGTCCTCGGTCAGCCACAGGCCGCCCCGCTGCCAGTCGAGCTCGGCGAGCAGCACGTCCGGCCGCACGACCCCGACGCGTCGGGCCACCTGCCCGACGCGCACCCGGGCGGCCGTCATGCCGCGCCGGCCCGCGCCCACGGCGACGCTGGCGCCCTGCCAGATGAAGCCGGCCAGCAGCAGCACCCACAGGAGCCGGAACAGGCTGGGCCGCTCGCCCTCCAGCAGGAGGGGCGACAGCGCCCAGAGCAGGCCCACGACGACCACCCCACGCCCCGCCCAGCCGGCCACGAGCGTCCCGAGGTGCCGGTCGCCGGTGACCCGCCACACCAGGGACTCGAGCAGGAACCCGCCGTCCAGGGGCAGGGCGGGCACGAGGTTGAAGACGGCGACGACCGCGTTGGCCCAGGTGAAGGCCAGGGTCAGGAGCAGCGGCACGCCGCCGTCGAGCACCTGCAGCAGCCCCCACCCGAGGACGGCCAGCACCGCGTTGGCCAACGGGCCCACGACCGCCACGGCGGCACTTCCTCCCGGGGTGCCGCCGGCGCCGTCGTGCGCGGTGTGCCCGCCCCAGAAGTCCGCGACGATCCGGTGCACGCGGTAGCCGACCCGCTGCGCCACGAGCGCGTGCGCCGCCTCGTGGGCGAGCACGGAGACCAGCAGGAGCAGGGCGTAGGAGGCGGCCACCAGGTAGGCCAGCGCTCCCAGCCCCGGGAGGCTGCGCTGCACCGAGGGGCCGAACAGGGCCACCATGACGAGGGCGATGAGCACCCAGCTGCGGCCCAGGTAGACCGGCACGCCGGACACCGAGCCGATGCGCCACCCGCCGACCGTCGCTGCCATCCCGCAGTAGGGGTGCGGACTGACAGCGCGCTGGGCTGTCGGTGCGGCCCTCTAGGGTCGGGGCCATGGAACCCACGCTGTCCCCCTCCCGGGCGGCCGACTTCCTGACCTGTCCGCTGCTCTACCGGTTCCGCACGGTGGACCGCCTGCCCGAGCCGCCGTCGGCCCCGGCGGCGCGGGGGACGCTCGTGCACGCCGTCCTCGAGCGCGTCTTCGACCTGCCCGCCTCCCGCCGCACCGTGGAGGAGGTGGTCAGCCTGGTGCCCGGCACGTGGGAGGAGCTGGTGGGCGAGGACCCGGAGCTGGCGCAGGTCCTGGCCCAGGCCCCGCCCGGGGGCGGTGGACCGCTGCCGGCCCCGGACCTCGACGGGTGGCACCGGTCGGCCGCCCGCCTGGTGGAGCGGTGGTTCACCCTCGAGGACCCGAGCCGTCTGGAGCCGGCCGAGCGCGAGCTCTACGTCGAGGCCTCGCTGCCCGGGCTGACCGTCCGCGGCTACGTGGACCGCCTCGACCGGGCGCCGGACGGGCGGCTGCGCGTGGTGGACTACAAGACCGGCCGGGCACCGTCACCCGCCTTCGAGGTGCCCGCCCTGTTCCAGCTGCGGTTCTACGCGCTGGCCCTGTGGCGCTCCACCGGGGTGCTCCCGTCCCGGCTGCAGCTGGTCTACCTGGGCGACGGGGTGCTGCTGTGGACCGACCCGACCGAGCGCGAGGTGCTGGCCACCGAGCGGAAGGTCCGGGCGCTGTGGGCCGCGATCGACCTGGCCGGCCGGACGGGCGACTGGCGCCCACGGCCGTCCCGGGCCTGCTCGTGGTGCGCCCACCGGGCGCTCTGCCCGGCGTGGGGCGGCACCCCGCCGCCGGTGCCGTCAGCCGAGGGGCCCGCCGTCGTCGCGCCGGCGCAGGTAGCGCTCGAACTCCCGGGCGATCGCGTCCCCTGACGCCTCCGGCAGGTCGGCGGCGTCCTGCGACTCCTCGAGCTGGCGGACGTAGTCGCGCACCTCGTCGTCGGTCGCCGCGAGCTCGTCGACCCCCCGTTCCCACGCGCGCGCCGCGTCGGCCAGCCCGGAGTCGTCGATGACGCAGTCGAGCAGCTCCTCGAGCTGGCCCAGCAGGGCCAGGGACGCCTTGGGCGACGGCGGGCCGCCGGCGTAGTGCGGGACCGCGGCCCAGCAGGACACGGTCGGCAGGTCGGCCTGCCGCGCCTCGTCCGCGAGCACGCCCACGATGCCGGTCGGCCCCTCGTAGGTGCTCGGTTCGATGTCCTCGTGCGCGGACCGCAGGTCGCGGTCCTCCGAGGACAGGCCCACCGGGATCGGCCGGGTGTGCGGCACGTCGGCCAGCATCGCCCCGAGCAGGACCAGCAGCTGGGCGCCCTCGTGCAGGGCCAGGCCGAGGATGTCGGCGGTGAAGTGCCGCCACCGGATGGACGGCTCGATCCCGTGGACGAGGATGACGTCGCGTCCGGACGGGGTGTCCTTGGCGAGGAAGACCCGCGTCGTGGGCCACCGGACGACCCGCCCCTCGTCCGTCCCGAGCACCTGGGGGCGGTTGACCTGGAAGTCGTAGTAGTCCTCGGGGTCGACGGCGGCGACCAGCTCGGCCCCCCACACCTCGACGAGGTGCTCGATCACGCCGGAGGCGCTCTCGCCGGCGTCGTTCCACCCCTCGAGGCCGCGATGACGACGGGGTCGACGAGGTCGCCCGTCTCGCGCAGCTCGATCATCGACATGCTCCTCCTCGGCTCCTGGCCCACCTTACGTCCACGGCCGCTACCGTGGGGGTGTGCCGAGCTCTCCCCTCCCCGCGACCCCGACGACCCCCGCGACCGGGCCCGTCCCGTCGTCGGACCCGGCCGGGCAGCCGGCGCTGCCGGCCGCGGTCCTGTGGGACATGGACGGCACGCTCGTGGACACCGAGCCCTACTGGATGGCGGAGGAGACGGCGCTGGTCGAGGCGGCCGGGGGCACCTGGAGCCACGAGGAGGCCCTGGGCCTGGTGGGCAACGACCTCATGGTCTCGGCCCAGGTCCTGCTGGAGCGCACGCCGGTGACCGGGACCCGCGAGCAGGTCGTCGACGCGCTCGTCTCCGGGGTCGCGGCGCGGATGCGGACCGGCCTGCCCTGGCGGCCCGGCGCCCCGGAGCTGCTGGCCGACCTGCGCCGCCAGGACGTCCCGTGCGCCCTGGTGACCATGTCCTGGACGGCGCTGGCGGACGTCCTGCTCGAGCACCTGCCGGCCGGCACGTTCGCCGCCGTGGTCACCGGCGACCAGGTCGAGCGGGGCAAGCCGCACCCCGACCCCTACCTCGAGGCGGCGCGTCGGCTGGCCGTGGAGCCGCAGGACTGCGTGGCGCTCGAGGACTCCCCCACCGGCGCGACCTCGGCGACCGCGGCCGGCGTCCCGACGCTCGTGGTCCCCAACGTCGTGGAGGTCCCCCGCCTGGCCGGGGCGGTGCGGCTCGGCAGCCTCGTCGACGTGACGGCCGAGGACCTGCTGCCGCTGCTGGCCGCCGGGACCTGACCGGGGTCAGCGCTCGCGGACGACCGACCCGTCGTCCTGCAGCCGCAGGAGCGGGTAGACCCCCTCCTCGTCGTGCACCTCGCGCCCGGTGACGGGCGGGGAGAAGACGCAGAGCATCCGCATCTGCTCCTCGCAGACCAGCTCGTGCCGCTCGTGGCCGTCGAGCAGGTACATGCTGCCCGGTCCGAGCTCGTGCTCGACGCCGTGGTCGAGGTCGCGCAGGACCCCCCTGCCCTCCACGAGCCAGACCGCCTCCACGTGGTGGGCGTAGTGGAAGACGTTGCGCGTACCTGCCGGGATGGTCGTCTCGTGGAACGAGAAGCCGGCCCGGTCCTCGGCCAGGACGATCCGCTTGGACCGCCAGGTCCCGGCCTCGTTGGTCACGTCCCGGTCGGTGCCGGTGATCCCGGCCGTGGTGCGGACGATCATGCGGCCTCCTCGGTCAGCAGGACGCCCAGCAGGGCGTCGACGGCGGTGGGCACCAGCAGGGAGCCGGTGCCGCGCTCGAGGACGGCGGCGGCCCAGCGGTCGACCGCCAGCAGGGCCGCCGGGCTGTCCAGGTCGTCCGCCAGGTGGCGGCGGACCTCGCGCACGACGTCGAGGTCCTGCGCGTCGGGCTCCGCGTCCGCCGCGCGGGCGACGGAGGCGGCCGCCCGCCACCGGGAGAGCCGTTCCTCGGCCCGGTGCAGGAGCTCGTCGGTCCACTCCCAGGACCGCCGGTGGTGCTGGCCGAGCAGGACCAGGCGCAGGGCCATGGGGTCGACCCCCGCGGCCCGCTGGCGGGACACGAGGACCAGGTTGCCCTTGGACTTGCTCATCTTCTCGCCGTCCAGCCCGACCATCGCCTGGTGCACGTAGGCCTGGGCGAACGGGGCGCCGTCCTGCAGCGCGGTGCCCTCGACGGCGCTCATCTCGTGGTGGGGGAAGACCAGGTCGTCGCCGCCGCCCTGCACGTCGAAGCCGGGGCCGAGGTAGCGCTGGGCGATGGTGGAGCACTCGATGTGCCAGCCGGGGCGTCCCTGCCCGAGAGGACCACCGTCCCAGTGGGGCTCGCCCACCCGGCCGGCGCGCCACAGCAACGGGTCGAAGGGGTCGCGCTTGCCCTGCCGGTCGGGGTCCCCGCCGCGGTCGGCGAACACGGCCATCATCTGCTCGCGGGTCCAGCCGGACACCGCGCCGAAGGTGGGCTGGGTGGACAGGTCCAGGTAGACGTCGGAGCGCTCCGCCCCCGGCACGGTCTGCTCCTCGTCCGGCACCGGCACGTGGTAGGCGACACCGTCGTCGAGCAGCTTGGTGACCGCGGTGACGTCGTCGGGGATGCCCTCGACGGCCCCCACGTAGTGGTCGGGCGGCAGCACGCGCAGCGCCTCCATGTCCTGGCGGAAGAGGTCGATCTCGCGGGCGGCCAGGTCCTCCCAGTGCACCCCGTCGCGGTCGGCCCGCTCCAGGAGGGGCTCGTCGACGTCGGTGACGTTCTGGACGTAGAGGACCTCCAGGCCGGCGTCCCGCCAGACCCGGTTCACCAGGTCGAAGGTGACGTAGGTGGCGGCGTGTCCCATGTGGGTGGCGTCGTAGGGGGTGATCCCGCAGACGTACATCCGCGCACGTCCGTCCACCGGTTCCGGCGTCACCGGCCCGTGGGTGGCGGTGTCGTGGACGACGAGGGGTCCGCCGCGCTCGGCGGTCGGGACGGTCGGCACGGGGTCGGCGGTCCAGGTGTTCACGACGGGCCAGCCTAGTCGTCGGCGGGACGGGCCCTCACCACGGCGCCCGTCTCACCACAGCGGCCAGGGCAGCGGGTAGCGGGTGACCGGCGGCGCGGGCAGGTGCCCGGCCGCCAGCAGTGCGACGACCCGTGCCCGCAGGGCCCCCACCTCGTCCTCGGCGAGGAGCCGCTCCACACCGGTGCCTTCGTCCAGGGCCGCGACCAGCCGCTCGAGGTGGGCCCGGTCGGTCCCGTCGAGCGCCTGGCCGGCCCATCCCCACAGCACGGTGCGCAGCTTGTCGTCGGCGTGCAGCGTCAGGCCGTGGTCGAAGCCCCGGAGGCGGCCGTGCACGTCCACGGTGAGGTGGGCGGCCTTGCGGTCGGCGTTGTTGAGGACCACGTCGAGCACGGCGACCGCGCGCAGGTCGGCCCGGTCGGCGTGCGCCACGACGACCGGCCGGCCCGTCTGGTCCTCCCCCTGGACGACGGGCATCCACGCGGGGTCGTCGACGTCGGCGGGCAGCACCTCGACGAGCCCTGCGCTGGGGTCGGCCCGCCGCCCGGCGTCCTGCTCGACCCACGCCTGGACCGAGCCGGGGCCGAGGGGCCCGTCGCGCAGCAGGGTGGGCGGCACGACGTCCCACCCGCCGGCGCGGGAGACCAGGTATGCCGCCACCTCCCGCCGTGCGAGCGTGCCGGGGGGGAAGTCGGCGAGGGGACGGGCCCCCCGGTCCGGCTTGTAGACGGCCTGATGACCCGTGGGGCGGCCGTCGTCGTCGCACAGGTCGACCAGCAGGGTGAGGTTGGAGGCCTCGACGAGGCGGCCGACGAGCTCGATCCTGCTGCGCGAGAGCAGGTCCAGGACCTGCGCGTCCTCGTCGTCCGGCGGGGCGGGGACCGGCTCGTCGCCGCCCCGTCCGCCGGGCCCGACCTGGGCGGTCATCCGGACGGTCCGGCCTTCAGCGCTTGTAGCCGTTGGCCCGCGGGCAGACGTGCCCGCCGGGGTCCAGCGGCTGCCCGCAGAACGGGCACGACGGTCGGCCGCCCTCCAGGGACGCGGTGCAGCGCAGCGCGAACGCCCTGGCCCGGGCGGGACCCAGGACGACGGTCAGCGACTGGGGGACCCGACCGGTCCACGGGTAGTCCTCCGTGGGGTCCAGCTCGAGGAGGTCCTCGGCCTCGGGGCGGTCGAACGCCTCCAGCACGACGCGCTCCCGGCCGGCGTCCCAGGCGACCGACAGACGCTGCACGCGGAAGTCGTCGTCGAAGGGCCCGTCCAGCGGGGCGTTGTCGACGAACGGGGCCGCCGCGTCCTCCGACCCCTCCTCGGGGGACACCTCGTCCAGCAGCTCGCCCAGGGAGACGCCCAGGAGGCGGACCTGCTCCTTCTCCAGGGACACCGTGGTCCGCCGGTCCCCGTCCCCGGCCTGGAGGAAGAACGTCCGCTGCCCCGGGGGGCCGACGCTGCCGGCGACGAACCGCTCGGGCGGGTCGTAGACGTGTTCGGGCATGGTCACAACCCTACGTCGCCCCCGCTCCCCCACCGACCGCGGCGTCGCCGGAGGCCCCCTGCGACTCCAGGGCCGCCCGGAGCGCCGACAGGTCGACCGGACCGGTCCCGGCGTCGTTGGTGCGCAGCACGAACGGGCGGCGGGGCGTGCGGTGGACGATGCTCACCGAGGCCGGGTCGACGACGATCCGCTGGAACTCGTCCAGCGGCGTGGCCAGGGCGTGCGCCAGCACCGCCTTGATGACGTCGCCGTGGCTGACCGCCACCCAGACCGCGCCCGCCCCGTGCTCGGCCTCGAGCCGCGCGTCCCACTCCTGGACCGCGGCGACCGCCCGCTCCTGCATCGCGGCCATCGACTCGTGCTCGTGCTCCGGGTGCGGGGGGAAGGTCACCGTGGACGGCCGGTCCTGCACCTGCCGCCACAGGTCCTCCCGGGCGAGGTCCTCGAGCCGGCGCCCCGTCCAGGCGCCGTACCTGGCCTCCGCGAGCCGCTCGTCGGTGTGGACCGGGGGGCGGGCATCCGCGGGTATGCCGTCCACGAGCACCTCGGCGGTCTCCTGGCACCGGTGCAGCGGGCTGGCGACGACGGCGACCACCCCGGTGGTGCGCAACCGGGCGGCCACGGCGGCGGCCTGCTCCCGTCCGGTCGCGTCCAGCGCCAGGCCGGGGGTCCAGCCGGCGAGCACGCCGGAGGCGTTGGCCTCCGTCCGGCCGTGGCGGACGAGCAGGCAGACCGCCACCTCAGCCCGCCCGTCCGAGCCGTGCGTGGGCCTCGACGGCGACCTCCAGGGCCTCGCGGCGGGCCGTGGCGTCCTTGCCCCAGGGGGCCACGGTGAGCGTGGTGATGCCGGCGTCGGCGTAGCGCCGCATGCGCTCGGTGATCCGGTCCACGTCGCCGAGGAGGGAGGTGTCGTCGACGAACTGCGGGGGCAGCGCCGCGGCCGCCTCGCCCCAGCGACGGTCGAGGTAGAGCTCCTGCACCCGGTCGGCCTCCTTCTCGTAGCCCATCCGGCAGGCCAGCTGGTGGTAGAAGTTCTGCCGGCGGCTGCCCATGCCGCCGACGTAGAGCGCCGGGTAGGGGCTGACGGTGCGCACGCACTCCTCGAGGTCGTCCCCGGTGGCCAGGGCCACGGTCGCGCTCGTGTCGAAGCTTTCCGGTGGGCCGCCGCCCGGCCGTCGGGAGAACCCGGCCTCGAGGGAGGCGCGCTGCTCGACGAAGTGGTCGGGCGAGACGAACACCCCCAGCCAGCCGTCGGCGATCTCCCCGGCCAGCTCCATGTTGCGGGGGCCCACCGCGGCCAGGTAGAGCGGGATCTCCCGCCGGTGCGTGTGCGCCAGCCGCAGCGGCTTGCCGGGTCCGTCCGGCAGCGGCAGCTCGAAGTGCCGACCCTGGGAGCTGACGGGGCGGCGCGACAGCGCGAGCCGCACGATGTCGGCATACTCCCTGGTCCGCGCCAGCGGGGCGTCGAAACGCACGCCGTGCCAGCCCTCGGAGACCTGGGGGCCGCTGACGCCCAGCCCGAGCCGGAACCGTCCACCGGAGAGGCTGTCCAGGCTCGCGGCGGTCATCGCCGTCGCGGCCGGGGTGCGGGCCGGGATCTGCATCACCCCCGCGCCCAGCCCGATCCGCCGGGTCCGGGCCCCGACCCAGGCCAGGACGCTGACGACGTCAGGGCCGTAGGCCTCCGCCGCCCAGAAGACGTCGACCCCCAGCTCGTCGGCCCGCTCGACGAGGGCGAGGTTCTCCTCGTCGCGGCCCTGCCCCCAGAATCCGCAGCTCAGGCCCAGCCGCACCGCTCAGCCCCGCGGCGTGGGGTCGACGTCGTACTCCTCGTCGTCCAGGCCCAGGTAGGGCTCGCCGTCGTCCTCCTCGTCGTCGTCGTCGAGGTCGACGTCATCGTCGTCGTCGTTGGCGTCGTCGTCGTCGTCGTCCTCGTCGTCGTCCTCGTCGTCGACGAGCTCCTCGTCGTAGACCTCCAGCGGGGTGACCTCCCCGTAGGCGTCCATCAGCGCGTCGTCGTAGGCGGCGAACGCCTCGGCCACCCGTTCGTAGGCCTCGACGACCGTGGGGTCGTCCTCCCCCCGGCTCACCGCGGCGGTCTCCAGGTGGGTCTCGAGGGCGGCGACGAAGGACGAGAGGGCGGCGCGCGGGTCGAGGGTCATGGGACGACCGTAGCGCGAAACCCGCAGGCACGGCAGGGTGCGGCGCGGACGCGGTCCGCCGTGCCTATGCTGTCGCTCACCATGGTCGAGTACGAGTTCCGTGAGCTGACGTTCTACCGGGACAGCTCCCGCTCGGCGGTCCGGCAGACGCTGGCCGAGCACGCCGAGTACGGGCACTGGGAGCTGGTGCGGGTGCGGGTGTTCTGGGGCGGGGTGCGCAAGGTCGTCCTGCGTCGCAGGATCATCCGGGTGCGGCGCACCGCCTGAGGGCCGGCGGCCCCCGGGGCTCTCAGCAGTCGGCGACCAGCTGGCCCAGCACGCGCGTCCCGAAGCGGATGGAGTCGGTGGGCACCCGCTCGTCCACCCCGTGGAACATGCCGACGAAGTCGAGCTCCTCGGGCAGCCGCAGCGGCGCGAACCCGTAGCCGGTGATGCCCAGCCGCGACAGGTGCTTGTTGTCGGTGCCGCCGGAGAGGCAGTAGGGCAGCACGTGGGCGCCGGGGTCCTCCTTGAGCAGCGCCCGCTTCATCGACTCCACGAGCTCCCCCGAGGAGGGGGACTCCAGGGCCACGTCCTTGACCACGACCTCGATCTCGACGTGCTCGCCGGCCAGCTCGGCGATGGTCGCCATCAGCTCCTCCTCGTGACCGGGGAGGAACCGGCAGTCGAGCGAGGCGGAGGCCGTCTGCGGGATGACGTTGTGCTTGTAGCCGGAGGAGAGCATCGAGAAGTTGGCGGTGTCCCGCAGCGTGCCCTCGACGAACCGGCGGGCGCCGCCGAGTCGCTGGAGCACGTCCTCGACGCTCTCCTCCGACCAGGTGCCCCCGACGATGTCGGCCACCCCGTCGAAGAGCTCGCGCACCGAGGCGATGAAGGTGCGGGGCCAGGGGTGGGCGTCGATCCGGGCGATGGCCTCGGCCAGCCGGACGATGGCGTTCTCGTCGCTGGGCACCGACCCGTGCCCGGCCCTGCCGTGGGCGTGCAGGCGCAACCAGGCGATCCCCTTCTCCGCGGTCTGGAGCAGGTAGGCCCGGGTCGGGGCGCCGGTCGCGGCGTCCGGCAGCGTCACCGAGAAGCCGCCGACCTCGCTGATGGCCTCCGTGCAGCCCTCGAACCACTCGGGGTGCTGCTGCACGACATGCCCCGCGCCCTTCTCCCCACCGTGCTCCTCGTCGGCGAAGAAGGCCCAGACGATGTCGCGCGGCGGCTTCTCCCCCGTGCGGGCCAGCTGGCGCAGGGTGGCCAGCAGCATCGCGTCCATGTCCTTCATGTCCACGGCCCCACGGCCCCAGATCATCCCGTCCTGCTCGACCGCCTCGAACGGGTCGACCGACCAGTCCTTGGCCTCGGCCGGCACGACGTCCAGGTGCCCGTGCAGGACCAGGCCGCCGCGGCTGCTGTCGCGGCCCTCGGTGCGCACCACCACGCTGGCCCGGCCGGGGTCGGACTCGACCAGCTGCGGCTCGAGCCCGACCTCCTCGAGCAGGCCCACGACATACTCCGCCGCCGCCCGTTCCCCAGGACCGCTGCCGTCGCCGTAGTTGCTCGTGTCGATCCGGATCAGCTCTCGGCAGATCCGCACCGCCTCGTCCTCGACGGCGGTGGACGAAAAGGTCTCCGGGGTGCTCGTCATACCGCCACCCTAACCAGCGTCGTCACCCAGCTTGGACTCCACGCAGGCCACGAACTGGCCCAGCAGCTTGTCCGACACCGACTGCATCACCCCGCGGCCGAACTGCGCGGGCTTGCCGGTGATGTGCAGCTCGGTGCCTACGTCGACCCGGGTGCCCCCGCCGTCCGGGGCCAGCTGCATCGTCACGGTGGCCGAGGCGTTGCCCAGGCCGCGCATGCCCTTCCCGGTGCCCTCGACGACCGCTCGATGGGCCTCGTCGTCGCGCTCGAGGAACCGGCCGGTGCCCTGGTAGGTGACGGCGATCGGCCCCAGCTTGACCTTGACGTTGCCCGCGAAGGTCTCCTCGTCGGCCTCCGTCACCGTGGCTCCGGGGAAGCAACCACCCACGGTCTGCAGGTCGGTCATCAGGGCCCAGGTGCGCTCCGGCGGTGCCGGGACGGTGAACGAGTGCTCCAGCTCCATCGCCACGGGTCAGGCCCCCGCCGCCGTCAGGACCGCCCGCCGGGTCAGCACCCCGGCGAGGTGCCGCCGGTAGTCGGCCTGCCCGTTGAGGTCCGAGGGCGGGTCGGTGCCCTCCCCCGCCCGGGCGCAGACCTGGGCCACCGCCTCCTCGGTCGCCGGCAGCCCCACGAGGGCCTGCTCGACCTCGCTGGCCCGCAGCGGGGTGGCGCCCATGTTGGTCAGGCCGACCCGCGCCTCGGCGATGGTCCCGCCCTCGGCCCGGACGGTCGCGGCGACCCCGATGATGGCCCACTGGTGGGAGACCCGGACGAACTTCTCGTAGTGGCTGCCCCAGCCGGTGTGCTTGGGCAGGACGACCGCGGTGAGCAGCTCGCCCTCCCCCACGGCTGTCTCGAACAGGTCCACGAAGAACTCCGACGCGGGCACCTCCCGCTCCCCGTCCGGGCCCTGGACGACCATCCGTCCCTCGAGGGCCAGCACGGGGGCGCCGACGTCGCCGGCCGGGTCGGCGTGCACCAGGGCGCCGCAGACCGTGCCGCGGTGGCGGATCTGGGGGTCGGCGATCTCCTTGACGGCCGAGCGGAGGAGGCCGAGGTGCTCGGTGACGAGGTCGGAGTCGAGCACGTCCTGGTAGGTCGCGCCGGCGCCGATCCTGATGCTGTCACGCTCGTCGGTGATGCCCTTGAGCCCCTCGATCCGGGAGATGTCCACGACCATCCCGGGGGCGTTCAGCCGCATCCGCAGGACGGGCAGCAGGGACTGCCCTCCGGCCAGCACCTTGGCCTCGTCGCCGTGCTCGGCGAGCAGGGCCAGGGCCTCCTCGACGGTGGCGGGGGCGGCGTAGTCGAACGGTGCGGGGATCATGCCCGACCACCTTCCTGGGGGTATGCGGTGCCGCCGGCAGGTCCGTCCGGCCCGGGGTCGTCCTGGTTGGGTGCGTCCTGCGTGAAGTGCGGCTGGGCGCTGTCCTCGGTGGGCGTGCTCCCGCCCTGCCGGCTGTCCTCGATCGCCCGCCAGACCCGTTCGGGGGTGCAGGGCATCTGGATGTCGTGGATGCCCATCGGCCGGACGGCGTCGACGACGGCGTTGACGACGGCCGGGGTGGAGGCGATGGCTCCCGCCTCGCCCACCCCCTTGGCGCCGAGGTCGTTGGTCGTGGCCGGGGAGACGGTCCGGTCGGTGACGAAGCTGATCGTGTCGGCCGAGGTGGGCAGGGTGTAGTCGACGAACGAGCCGGACACCAGCGTGCCCTGGTCGTCGTAGACGGCCTCCTCCCACAGCGCCTGGGCGATGCCCTGGACGAGGCCGCCGTGGATCTGCCCGTCGACGATGAGCGGGTTGACCACGTTGCCGACGTCGTCGACCGAGACGTAGGAACGCATCCGGCTCTGCCCGGTCTCGGTGTCGACCTCCATGGCGCACAGGTGGGTGCCGTGCGGGAAGGAGAAGTTCTCCGGGTCGAAGGTGGCGTCGGCGTCGAGGGTGGGCTCCATGCCGTCGGGCAGGTCGTGGGCGGTGAACACCTTGAGGGCGAGGTCGGTCAGGCCGATGCCCTCCTGGTCGTCGCCGGCCCCGCGGACCCGGAACCTGCCGGAGGAGAACTCCAGGTCGTCGACGTTGGCCTCCAGCAGGTGCGCCGCGAGGGGCTTGGCCTTCTCGACCACCCGCTGGGCCGCCTGGACGACGGCCTGGCCGCCGACGACCAGCGAGCGCGACCCGTAGGTGTCCAGCCCGCGGGGGCTGACCTGGGTGTCCCCGTGCAGGACCTCGACGTCCTCGAACGGCACGCCGAGCTGGTCGGCCACGATCTGGCTCCAGGCGGTCTCGTGCCCCTGGCCGTGGGCCGAGGCTCCGGTGACGACCTCGACCTTGCCGCTGGGCAGCATCCGCACCGAGGCGCTCTCCCAGCCCCCGGCGCCGTAGTCGAGGGAGCCCAGGACCCGGGAGGGTGCCAGGCCGCACATCTCGGTGAAGGTGGACACGCCGATGCCCAGCTGGACCCGGTCGCCGCTCTCCCGGCGACGGGCCTGCTCGGCCCGCAGCTCGTCATACCCGAAGAGCTCCTTGGCCCGGGCGGTGGCGGCCTCGTAGTTGCCGGAGTCGTACTCCAGCCCGCAGACGGAGGTGAACGGGAACTCCTCGTGGGTGATCCAGTTCTGCTCGCGCACCTCGAGCGGGTCGCGTCCCAGCTCGGCGGCCAGCTCGTCCATGAGCCGCTCGATCGCGAAGGTCGCCTCGGGGCGGCCGGCACCCCGGTAGGCGTCGGTCCACGTCTTGTTGGTGAAGACGTTGGTGCAGGTGAAGTGGTAGGCGGGGAACTTGTAGATGGCGTTGTACATGAACGCGCCGAGGATGGGCACGCCGGGCGTGACCAGGCCCAGGTAGGCGCCCATGTCGGCGAGCAGCTCGACCTTGAGGCCGGTGACCGTGCCGTCCCTGCGGGCCGCGAGGGTGAGCTTCTGCCACTGGTCGCGGCGTGGTGGCCGGACAGCAGCGACTCGCTGCGGGTCTCGGTCCACTTGCACGGGCGGCCGGTGCGGCGGGCCGCGAGGAAGGTGATGATCTCCTCGGGCGTGACCTGCAGCTTGCCGCCGAACCCGCCGCCGACGTCGGGCGCGATGACCCGGACCTTGGACTCCGGCACGCCGAGGGTGAGGGCGAGCATGAGGCGCAGGATGTGCGGCACCTGGGTGGCGGACCACATGACGAACTGCTCGCCGGTGGGGTCGACGACGACCGAGCGGGGTTCCATGAACGCCGGGATGAGGCGCTGCTGGCGGTACTCCCGCTCGATGAGCACCTCGCGTCGCGGATGGCGGCCTCCACGTCCTCACCGGTCCCGGCCTCGGCCGAGTCGAAGGTCCAGGTGGCCGACCGGTTGGTGCCCAGGTCGGGGTGGGCCAGGACGTCGTCGCCGGCGGACTGCCGCAGGTCGAGGGCGGCGGGCAGCTCCTCGTAGTCCACGTCGACGAGCTCGGCGGCGTCCCGGGCGGCGGCCGCGGTGCGGGCCACGACGACCGCCACGATCTCACCCGCGAAGGCGACGCGGTCGACGGCGATCGCCGGGTGCGGCGGCGCCTTCTGGTCGGGGGTGATCGGCCAAGCGGTGGGCAGGGAGCCCTGGATCTCCTTGACGTCCTCGCCGGTGATCACGGCGACGACGTTGGGC
Source organism: Ornithinimicrobium sp. CNJ-824 (assembly GCF_001942405.1). GTDB lineage: Bacteria > Actinomycetota > Actinomycetes > Actinomycetales > Dermatophilaceae > Ornithinicoccus > Ornithinicoccus kibberensis. The sequence goes on along the minus strand of NZ_MKKA01000011.1, from coordinate 328,333 downwards.
GAGGACTCGGCGGCGCCGGCGGCGATGCCGGTGATCCGGGCGTGGGCGTAGGGGCTGCGCACCATGGACAGGTGGAGCATCCCCTGCAGCTGCATGTTGTCGGTCCACCTGGTCCGGCCGGTGATGAGGCGCTGGTCCTCCTTGCGGCGGCGGTCCCGGCCGACCTCCCCCTGGGGGGCGTCCTGCTCGGCGGTGCGGTCGTCGGTGACGGTCATGCCTGCTCACTCCCCTGGGTCGCGGTGGCGGATCCGGAGCCGGCGGCCTGCAGCACGGCCTTGACGATGTTGTGGTAGCCGGTGCAGCGGCACAGGTTGCCCTCCATGTGCTGGCGGACGTGCTCCTCGTCGGGGTTCGGGTTCTCGGCGAGGAGATCGGTCGCCTGCATGATCATCCCGGGGGTGCAGAAGCCGCACTGCAGGGCGTGGCAGTCGCGGAACGCCTCCTGCACGGGGCTGAGCTGCTCGCCGTCGGCCAGACCCTCGATCGTGGTCACGGTCCGTCCGTCGGCCTGGACGGCGAGCACGTTGCAGGACTTCACGCTGCGGCCGTCGAGGTGCACGGTGCAGGCGCCGCAGCTGCTCGTGTCGCAGCCGACGACCGTGCCGGTCTTGCCGAGCTGTTCTCGCAGGTAGTGGACCAGGAGCGTTCGGGGCTCGACGTCGTCGGTGTACTTCATGCCGTCGACCGTCACGGAGATCTGGGTCATGCGTCCTCCAGGTGGGAACCGGACTTCGTTGTCCCGGGTGATCCTGCCGTGACGGGGGTCAGGCCGCAAGGGGTGGTCCGAAGTTCGTCACCCGGCGTGCAGGTCCTCCGGCTCGTGCCGGTGGATCGCGCCCTCCGTCCTGCTCAGCGGCTCCCCCTGGCCGCCCCAGCGCAGCGCGACGATCTCCGCCGCGATGGAGACCGCGGTCTCCTCCGGCGTGCGGGCACCCAGGTCCAGGCCGATCGGGCTGCGGAGGATTGACAGCTGCTCCTCGGTCAGGCCCACCTCACGCAGGCGGGCCAGCCGGTCCTCGTGGGTGCGGCGCGACCCCATCGCCCCGACGTAGGCCAGCGGCGGCGCCCCGTCGCCGAGCAGCCGCTCGAGCAGCGGCACGTCGAACTTCGGGTCGTGGGTGAGGACGCAGGCGACGGTCCGGCCGTCCAGCGCGTCCAGGCGCATCTGCTCCTCGACGTAGCGGTGCGGCCAGGAGACGACGACCTCGTCGGCGTCGGGGAAGCGGCTGGCCGTGGCGAACACCGGCCGGGCGTCGCAGACCGTCACCCGGTAGCCCAGGAAGGTCCCCATCCGGGCCACCGCGGCCGCGAAGTCGATCGCCCCGAAGACGAGCATCCGCGGCCGGGGCGCGTAGGAGCTGACGAAGATCCGCATACCCTCCCCCCGTCGCTGCCCGTCCGGGCCGTAGCCGAGGGTGGCGGTGCGCCCCTGGGCCAGCATGCCGCGGGCGTCGTCGAGCACGGCCGCATCGGCCCGCTCCGAGCCCAGGGTGCCGGAGGACTCGGCCCCCTCCGGCCGGACGACCAGGTGCCGGCCGAGCAGGTCGGGGTCCGGGTGCTCCACCACCGTGGCCACGGCCACCGGGACCCCGGCCTCGATGTCCGCGGCCACCTCGGCCAGCTCGGGGAAGTCCTCCCGGCCGACCCGCTCGACGAAGACGTCGAGGATGCCGCCGCACGTCAGGCCGACGCCCATCGCCTCGTCGTCGGACACGCCGTACCGCTGCAGGACGGGGGTGCCGGAGGCGATGACCTGCTGGCCCAGCTCGTAGACCGCGCCCTCGACGCACCCGCCCGAGACGGACCCGACGGCCTCACCGTCGACACCGACGAGCATCGCGGCACCCGGTTGGCGCGGGGCCGACTTCCACGTGCCGACGACGGTGGCAAGCGCCACCTGGTGACCCTCCTGCCACCATCCCAGCAGCCTGTCCAGGACCTCACGCACGGGCGACCACCTCCAGCAGCTCCTCGAACGTCGCCAGCGTATGACCGGAGACGAAGTCGTCGACGTGCGGCAGCACCGCACGGATCCCCGACTGGACCGGGGCGTAGCCCTCCTTGCCGCGATGGGGGTTGACCCAGACGACCCGGTGGGCCAGCGCCTGCAGCTGGCGCACCGCCTCCCCGAGCCGGGCCGGATCCTGCCGCTCCCAGCCGTCGCTGACGATGACCACGACGCGCCCCGGGCCGTGCCCCGCCGGCCCCACCGGCGGACGAACGCGTCGAGGGTCTCGCCCAGGCGGGTGCCCCCGGACCAGTCGGGCACCGTCTCCCCCGCCGCCAGCAGCGCACGGTCCGGGTCCCGCTCGCGCAGCGCCCGGGTGACGTGGGTCAGCCGGGTGCCGAGGGTGAAGACCTCGGTGGTGCGGGGGGCCGCCTGCACCATGACGTGGGCCAGCCGCAGCAGGCTGTCCGCGTAGGGGGCCATCGACCCGGAGACGTCCACCAGCACCACGACCGGCCGGGGGCGTGGTCGACGCCGCCGGTGCCGGACCCGCACCGGCTCGCCCAGGTTGCGCAGCTGGGCGCGGACCGTCGCCCGGCCGTCGACCCCTCCGTGGTGGTGGGGGGTATGCCGTCGTCCCCGCCGCTGGGGCGACCGTGGCCGGAGCCGGGCGAACCGTCGGCGCAGGGCGGCCCGGTCGGTCGGCGAGAGCCCGGCGACGTCGCGGTGCCGTAGGACCTCCTCGGGGGAGGCAGCCACCCGCAGGACGGGCTGCTCCTGCCCGTCCACGCCTCCAGGCCCGGACTCGTCCAGCGGAGCCTGCACCGTCGTGACGGACGGCGTCTCCTGCCGGCTGATCGACCGCAGGGGGCGGCCGGCGAACCAGGCGTTGAAGACGCGGTCGTAGGGCTCCACGTCCGCGTTGGAGGCCGTGAGCGTCCCGCGGCCGGCCCAGTAGACGGCCTCCCGCCGGCCGAGGCCGACGGCGGCGCAGGCCTGGAGAAAGGTGCGCTCACGGTCGGCGGTCACGGGCAGGCCCGCTCCACGGCACGCCCGGGCGAAACCGAGCAGCACCTGGCCCATGTCCCACCCGGTGTCGGTCATCCGGCCAGCATCCGGTCCAGCGAGGCGCGGATCCGGTCGGCGTCCTCGCGGTACTTGACCGCCGCGCCCAGCGTCGCGGCAGCCACCTGCGGGTCGAGCGTGCTGGCGCCCAGGGCGTGCAGCGCGCGCGCCAGTCGAGGGTCTCGGCCACGCCCGGCGGCTTGACGAGGTCGGCCTCGGCCCGCAGCCGCTGCACGATCCCGACCACCTCGGCCGCGAGGCGCTGGTCCACCTCGGCAGCCGGGTGCGCACGATGGCCAGCTCCCGGTCCATGCCGGGGTGCTCGATCCAGTGGTAGAGGCAGCGGCGTTTCAGCGCGTCGTGCAGCTCACGCGTGCGGTTGGAGGTGAGCACCACCAGCGGTGGCTCCGTCGCCCGGATGGTCCCCAGCTCGGGGATGGACACCGACCACGACGAGAGCACCTCCAGGAGGAAGGCCTCGAACTCGTCGTCCGCCCGGTCGATCTCGTCGACGAGGAGCACGCACGGCGCCTCCTGCAGGGCACGCAGGACCGGCCGTGCCTGGAGGAACCGCTCGTCGAAGAGCTCGTGCTCCAGCTCCGCCACGTCGCCGACCTTCCGGTCGGGGTCGGCCATCGCCGCCGCCTCGACCACCCTCAGGTGCAGGATCTGACGGGGGAAGTCCCAGTCGTAGAGCGCCTGGCTGGCCTCGATCCCCTCGTAGCACTGCAGCCGCACGAGGGGGATCCCCCGCAGCTGGGCCAACGCCTCGGCCAGGGCGGTCTTGCCGGTCCCGGGCTCCCCCTCCAGGAGCAGCGGCCGTTGGAGGGTGTGCGCCAGCCAGGTGATCGTCGCCAGGCCCTCGTCGCTGAGGTACCCGGTCGTGGCCAACCCCTCGGCGAGCACCTGCGGATCGGCCATGACGTCGGACTGCTGCATGAGGCGAGCATGACCGACGCGACGCGGCAGCGTCCACCCGGGTGGGGTCGTCGTGGCCCGACCGCGCGCGCCGGGTCTTCAGGACCTCAGGTGCGCGAGGTCCCCGGTGGGTGCCTGCCGGTGACCGGTCAGGCGCTGCGTGGGAGGGGGTCGTCCTGGTCGTCGGCCTGGCCGTCGTCGCTGTCGTCGGTGGGGTGGGTGCGGGGTGGTGGTGCGGTGGTGGGTGGTCGGCCGTGGAAGGTGTCCAGGAGCGGTGGTGGGTCCTGGTAGGACTGTGGTGGTGGGTCGGCGTGGCGGGGGTGCTCGCGGGCCAGGTTGCAGCGGGCGCACAGGCCGCGGGCGTGTCGGTGGTGGTGGTGCCGCCGTCGCGGTAGCGGGTGATGTGGTCCAGGTGGCGGATCGGGGCTCCGCACCAGGGGGTGGCGCAGTAGCGGCCGCGGGCGATGAGGGTGGCGCGCAGGTTGCCGGTGAAGGCCCGCCGGCGGGGGTCGCGCACGGTCAGGGTGCCGGTGACCGGGTCGGTGTAGAGCCGGCGCAGCCAGACCTGGGCCGCCCGGGCCAGGCCCGGGTCCGGGACGGCCCGTTCCCCGGGGCCGGCGGTGCCGGTGGGCGGGGTCGAGCTGGCCGTACCGGCCGGCGGGGTCGGGAGGGGTGGTCCGGGGGGTGTGCCGCCGTGGACGGCGGTGCAGGCTGCGTCGGTGCACCGGCCTCCGGCCGGGCACGGCACGGGGCCCTGCTGCCGCCCGCGGACGTGCGGGTCCTGCCCGCGGGTGTCCTGCCGCCCGGCGCCGGCCTCGTCGTCGACGTGGGGGTCGTCCTGGGGGTCGGTGGGGGTGAGCAGGTCGCGGGCCAGGTCGGCGGGCAGGGGCCCGTACCCGGTCAGGTCGGCCGCGGCCGGGTCGCCGGCGAGCAGGGTCGCGTCGGTGAGGACCAGGCCGACCTCGACGTCGATGCCGTCCACGACGCTGCGGCCGGTGACCCGGGCGACCAGCTCGTCGGCCATCAGCTGGTTCAGGGTGCGCGGGTCACCGGCGGCGCGGGCGCCCTCGGCATGGGCGCGCAGCACCTGGTGGGTCGCGATCGCCTGCGGCGCGGGCAGCCGGGCGCTGAGCAGGCCCATCACGTCCGGGGCCGGGCGCACCGACACGCCCCGCTCGGCCGCCGCCGCACGGGCACGGCCCACGAACCCGGCCGGGTCGACCTCGTAGGCCAACGCCCGGGCCGCGGCCACGATCTGCCGGGTAGAAGCCCCCTCCAGCGACCCGGCCAGCCGCTGGTCGACCTGCGCCCGGTCGCCGGGGTCCAGGCAGGTGGTGGCCTCGGTGACCAGGCGGGCCTGGGCCGGGCTGATCGTCCCGTCCGCCAGCGCGGCGAACGTGGCCGGCATCTCGGTGACCAGGGCCCTCGCGGCGGTCAGCTCCCGCCCGGCCCAGTAGGGCGAGGTACGCCGCGCGGTGGCCAGGTCGTCGGCCACCGCCCGGCCCCGCCGGGAGGCCGGGACCCCCTCCCGGGCCTGTGCGGCGACCTGGGAGGCCCCGAAGGCGACCTGCGCCCGGGCACTGGCCGCGCCGGCCGCCCGGACCAGCAGCTCCAGCCCCTCCACCAGCCCCAGCAGCCCCGCATCGTCGATCCCCGACACCCGCGCCCCCGCCACGCCCGGGTCAGGGACCGCACCTCCTCGGCCAGCCCCGGCTCCCCCGTCCCGGTGCCGGTCCCCTCCGGTCCTGCGTCCACGTCCCCCACCCCCTCCGGTGGTCCAACGGCAGAACCCCTTCCCCGGCTCCACCTCGTACAGATCAGACTAGGAGACCCCACCGACATACCCTCGAGATGCCGCTGACCTGCGGGACTGCCCCGCGAGGACGTCAGTCCGGCTGGTCCGGACCGACCACCCTCACCCGCACCGGACCGCTCCTGCGAATCCCGGAGCGGCTCCAGGTGGAAGGGCGACCGGCCGGCGCCTCGTCCAGGTCGAGCACGAGGCCGTCGTCCGTCTCGCCCACCGGACGACCACGACGGAGCGCCCCGCCGTCATCGTCCGCACGACGCGACCGAGCGCCATGGGGTCGAGGGAGGCGACGAGGAACGTCGTGCCGTCACCCATGCGCAATCGCCCCACCCCCCGGACCGGGCCCCGTTCGACCAGCCGCACGGGCACCCGACGTTCGACCAGGCCGGGCAGCAGCACCCGCACGCGGGCGACGGCCGCACGCTCGCGACGGGTCCAGACGTCGTCGCCCGGCCCCGGCCCTGACGGGCCGAGCGGGTCGGACGGGTCCTCCCGGGGGTCGGACGGCATGGTCAGAGTCTGTCCCTAGGGTGGGCCCATGACCACCCAACCCAGCATCGAGCTCAACAACGGCGTCCACATCCCGCAGGTGGGTCTGGGCACCTTCACGGTGGACGAGGCCGACACCCAGCGGTCGTGGAGAAGGCCCTGGAGGTCGGCTACCGGCACGTCGACACAGCTGCGGGCTACTACAACGAGGCCGGGGTGGGCGCGGCCCTGCGGGCGAGCGGTCTGCCGCGCGAGGAGGTCTTCGTGACCACCAAGCTGCGCAACGGCGACCAGGGCTACGACAACGCCCTCCGTGCCTTCGAGGACAGCCGCGCGGCCCTCGGCGTGGAGGTCGTGGACCTCTACCTCATCCACTGGCCGGTGCCCTCCAAGGGGCTCGCCCCGGAGACGTGGCGAGCCTTCGAGAAGCTCTACGACGAGGGTGCCGTGCGTGCGATCGGCGTGTCCAACTTCCTGCCGGAGCACCTCGCGGACCTCCTGCGCACCGCCCAGGTCGTCCCGGCGGTCAACCAGATCGAGATCCACCCCTCCTTCCAGCAGCCCGAGGCGCAGGCGGCCAGCAGGGAGGCCGGGCTGGTGGTTGAGGCCTACGCCCCGATCGGGCGGGGCGAGGACCTGCAGCTCGCGCCCGTCGTCGAGCTCGCGGCCAAGCTCGGGGTCACCCCGGCCCAGCTCGTGCTGCGCTGGCACCTGCAGCGGGGGCGGGTGGTCATCCCCAAGTCGAGCACCCCGGAACGCATCGAAAAGAACATCGACGTCCTCGGGTTCGAGCTGACCGAGGACCAGCTCGGCCGGCTGGACGCGCTCGACACCGACGAGCGGATGTTCGCCGACCCGAGGACCGCGGACTTCACGCAGTTCCGCTCCTGAGGGGGTATGCCGTCGCGCTCCTGACGCACGACACCCCCCGCGCCGGCGGACCGGTGCGGGGGTGCGGCTCACCCGGGGCAGGGGACATCCCCGGGGAGAGGGGGTGGAGTCAGGCCGCCTTGATGAGCGAGATCTCGAACTCGAGGGTGGCCTTCTCGGAGACGAGGACCCCACCGGTCTCGAGCGCGGCGTTCCAGGTGAGGCCGAAGTCCTTGCGGTTGACGACGGTGGACCCCTCGAAGCCGACCCGGTCGTTGCCGAACGGGTCCTGGGCAGCACCGGCGTACTCGAAGTCGACGGTGACCGGGCGGGTCACGTCCTTGATGGTCAGGTCGCCGGTGACGCGCAGGGTCTCGGCGTCGGGGGCGGTGACCTCGGTCGAGCGGAAGGTCATCTCGGGGTACTGCTCGACGTCGAAGAAGTCCGCCGACTTCAGGTGGCCGTCCCGGTCGGCGCTGCGGGTGTCCACGGAGCCGGTCTGGATGGTGACCTCCACGGAGGCGTCCTCCAGGTTGGGGCCGGTGGTCGCCTGGCCGGTGACCTCGTTGAAGGCGCCCCGGACCTTGGTGACCATCGCGTGGCGGGTGGAGAAGCCGAGACGGGAGTGGGACGGGTCGATGGTGTAGGTGCCGTTGAGCTCGGTGACCGACATGGGAGGTCCTTTCGCAGAGGGTTGTTGTTGATGTGTCACCGACACTACCCGATCATGGATGACGCGTCAAGCAACTGGTAGGGTGGAGTCATGACGAAGGCCGAGACTCCCTGGTTGGACGACCGCGAGCAGCAGCTGTGGCGCCGGTGGCTGCGCGTGCAGACCGAGCTGCCGGCGGCGCTCGGTCGCGCCCTGTCGCGGGACAGCGGCCTGTCCATGCAGGACTTCGAGACGCTGGTCTGGCTGTCGGAGGCGCCGGGGGAGCGCCTGCGCATCTCCGTCCTCGCCGAGCAGATGCACTGGGAGCGCAGCCGGCTGTCGCACCACCTGCGGCGGATGTCCAACCGCGGTCTCGTGGCCAAGGAGGACTGCCCGGAGGACGGGCGCGGCTCCTTCGTGCGGCTCACCCCGCCGGCCGGGCGGCCCTCGAGGCGGCCGCGCCCGGGCACGTCCGCACCGTCCGCTCGATCTTCCTCGACGCGATGGACGACGGCGACCTCGACACCCTCGACGCCCTCCTCGTCAAGGTGCTGGCCCGGGCCGAGGAGCAGCCGGGTGCCGAACGTCCCGCCCAGGAGCAGCTCCAGGCCTGACCTCGTCCCGTGCGCGGGCCCCTCCTTCCCGCTGGCGGTCGCGGCTGCCATGATCGACCCAGGCCGCCGGCCCGGTCGAGGAGGCGTCATGGAGACCCTGCGCAACGAACTGACCCGGGTCCTGGGACCGGACCGGGTCTCGGACAGGGCGATCGACCGCCATGCGCTGGCCCACGACGCCTCCCACTACCTGCTGGTGCCCGACCTGGTCGTGCGCCCCTCCGACCAGGCCCAGGTCGCCGCGGTGATGGCCGCCTGCCACCGTGCCGGCACGCCGCTGACGTTCCGGGCCGCGGGCACGAGCCTGTCGGGGCAGGCGGTCACCGACACCGTCCTGGTCGACGTGCGCCGGCACTTCCGCGGCGTCGAGGTGCTCGACGACGGGCATCGGGTGCGCGTGCGCCCGGGCACCACCGTCGGCATGGTCAACGCCCATCTGGCGCCCTACCGCCGACGCCTGGGCCCGGACCCCGCCAGCGAGGCTGCCTGCACCGTCGGCGGGGTGGTGGCCAACAACTCCTCCGGCATGCAGTGCGGCACCGAGGCCAACACCTACGCCACCCTGGAGTCGCTGGTCCTGGTGCTGCCGTCGGGCACGGTCGTGGACACCGGTGCCTCCGACGCCGACGCCTCCCTGCGCGCGGCGGAGCCCGAGCTGCATACCGGGCTGCTGCGCCTGCGCGACCGGGTGCGCGGCAACCCGGAGTCCGTGGCCACGGTCCGGCGGCTGTTCGCGATGAAGAACACCATGGGCTACGGCGTCAACGCCTACCTGGACCACGACGACCCCGTGCAGATCCTGGCCCGGCTCATGATCGGCAGCGAGGGCACGCTGGGGTTCGTCTCCTCGGCCACCTTCCGCACCGTGCCGGTCCGGTCCCAGGTGGCGACCGGGCTGCTCGTCTTCGACGACGTCGTCACCGCCACCGGCACCGTCCCCCGGCTGGTCGAGGCGGGCACCGCGACCGCCGAGCTGCTCGACGCGGCGTCCCTGCGCGTCTCCGCGCTCGACCCCGCCTGCCCGCAGCTGATCCGCGACCTGGACGTCGTCGACCACGCCGCCCTCCTCGTGGAGTGGCAGGCCGACGACCCCGAGGAGCTCGCCGACGCGGTCGACCGCGCGGGCCGGCTGCTCGCCGACCTGCCGGTCAGCACCCCCTACCGGCTCACCCGGGAGACGGCCGAGCGCGCCGGGCTGTGGCGGGTGCGCAAGGGGCTCTACAGCGCGGTCGCCGGGGCCCGGCCCAGCGGCACGAACGCCCTGCTCGAGGACGTCGTGGTCACCGTCGACCGGCTCGGCGACACCATCATGGCGCTGACCGGCCTCTTCGACCGGCACGACTACCCCGAGTCGGTGATCTTCGGCCACGCGCGCGACGGCAACGTGCACTTCCTGCTCAACGAGCGGTTCGAGGACCCGGCCTCGCTGGAGCGCTACGAGGCCTTCACCGAGGACATGGTCGACCTGGTCCTGTCCGAGGGCGGGTCGCTGAAGGCCGAGCACGGCACCGGGCGGATCATGGCGCCGTTCGTACGCCGGCAGTACGGCGACGAGCTCTACGCCGTGATGTGGGAGACCAAGCGGCTCATCGACCCCCGCGGCCTGCTCAACCCGGGGTCGGTCCTCTCCGACGACCCCACGTCATACCTGCTCCACCTCAAGACCGCCCCCGAGGTCGAGGAGGAGGTCGACCGGTGCGTGGAGTGCGGGTTCTGCGAGCCGGTATGCCCCTCCCGGGACCTCACCACGACCCCGCGGCAGCGGATCGTCGCGCGTCGCGAGATGCGCGCCGCGCAGCTGCGGGGCGACGAGGCGCTGGCGGCGGAGCTGGCGGAGCAGTACGAGTACGACGGCACGCAGACCTGTGCCGTCGACGGGATGTGCCTGACGGTCTGCCCGGTGCAGATCAACACCGGGGACCTGACCCGGCGGCTGCGGGCCGAGTCCTCCGGCCCGGTCGGGGAGGTCGCGTGGCGGGGGGCGGCGCAGGTATGGGGTGCCGGCACCCTGGCGGCGTCCGCCGCCCTGACGGTGGCCGAGCGGGTGCCGCAGCTGGCCGAGGCGGCGACCGACGTGGCCCGCCGGGTGCTGCCGCACGAGCAGGTGCCGCGCTACGACCGGCGGCTGCCCGGCGGCGGGCCACGCCGGGGGAGCGGCGCCGAGACCGCCGCACGTGCCGTGGGGGCCGACGGGAGGAGAACCGCCACGACCGCGGTCCACTTCGCCCCCTGCGTCGGGACCATGTTCGGGGCGGCCGGTGACGGTGGCGACCCGGGAGCGGGTGCGGAGCGCTCTCTGCGGCTGCTCGCCGACCGCGCCGGTGCCGTGCTGGTCGACCCGCCCGGGCTCGGCGGTCTGTGCTGCGGCACGCCCTGGAAGTCCAAGGGGCGCACGTCGGGGTACGCCGCGATGATGCGCCGGGTGCTGCCCGCCCTGTGGGAGGCGACCGACCACGGACGGCTGCCCGTGGTGTGCGAGGCGTCCTCGTGCGCGGAGGGCCTGGTGCAGATGATCGGCCGGGACCCCGACCGTCCGATGCACGTCGTCGACGCCACCCGCTGGGTCGCCGAGCACCTGCTGGACCGGCTGCCGGTGACCGCCCCCGTGGGTCCGGTCGTGGTGCACCCGACCTGCTCGGGCGTGCACCTGGGGTCGACGGACGCCCTGGTCGCCGTGGCCCGGCACGTCAGCGACGACGTCACCGTCCCCCTGGCCTGGGGCTGCTGCGGCTTCGCCGGCGACCGGGGGATGCTGCATCCGGAGCTGACCGCGTCCGCGACCGCCCCCGAGGCGGCGGAGGTGGACCGCAGGCCCTACGCGGCCTACGTCTCGGACAACCGGACCTGCGAGATCGGGATGAGCCGGGCGACGGGCCGGCCCTACCAGCACGTGCTCGAGGTGCTCGCCGCGGCGACGGGCTGAGCGCCGGGGTCAGCCGGCGGGATCCGCGTCCCGGCCCCGCCGGTCGGCCCGTCGCTCCAGCCAGCGCAGCACCCGCCCCCGGGTGCCCCCGACGACCCCCGGGTGCACGCGTGCCACGGCCGGACGGTGCTGCGAGCCTGCCGGCGGCACGTCCAGCTCGAGGTCGGCGACGGTGGTCAGCCGCGGGCGGTCGTCCTGCCCGCCCAGCACGCGGCCGGCCACCCAGGCCGCACGCAGGTGCCCGTCGTCGATCTCGAGCAGGGCCAGGTTGTTGTCGAACCAGGGACCGGCCACCCCGTGCCACGACCACCGCGGGTCGGGCACTTGGCAGAGGCGGCCAGCAGCCGGCCCAGCGGACGGGCCACGTGCGACATCCCGGAGACCAGGGCCCGCATCGCCCGGGGCAGGGGGTTGCGGATGGGGGAGCAGACCAGCTGCAGGATGCGGGAGCCCGTCGTGCGCTCGACCTCGGTCACGTAGGAGTGGTGCACGTCGCCGGAGAGGAAGACGACCGAGGATGGTGCCTGCCCGCGCCGCCCGTCGGCGACCTCGTCCACCATGGCGGCGACCCGGTCGAAGGACTCGCTGAACGCGCCCCAGTGCTCCAGGTCCAGGCCCTGCCGCAGCCGCTCGCCGACGACCGCGGACCACCGCCCCCAGCGACCGTCGACCAGGGCCTCGTTCCACGACTCCAGGTGGTGCAGGCCGCGCGGCAGCAGGAAGGGCAGGGACGTCGCCACGACGAGGTGGTCGTGACCGCCGGTGAGCTGCTCGTCCGCCCAGGCCATCTCGGGCCCGTCGAGCATGGACCGGCTCCCCGGGGTCAGGTCGCGGGCGGCGCGGGAGTCGAGCACCACCAGGTGCGACCCGCCGAGCGGGTGGGTGTAGCTCCAGCGATAGGTCGTCGGGTCGGCGTCGACCTCGCCGGCGAAGGCGTCGACGGCCGCGGTGAGGTCGACCTCCCGACCGTCGGCGTCCCGCTCCCGCCGGAGGAGCTCCTGCCAGAGCGGGTCGCGAGCCCGGGACCCCGGCGAGAGGTTGCCCAGGTGCTGGTAGACCCAGTAGGAGCCGAGGGCGGCCACGATGCGCCCGTGCCACCACGAGGTCGCCTCCATCTGCTCGCGCCACTCCGCCGAGGTGTTCCAGTCGTCCCGGACGTCGTGGTCGTCGAAGATCATCAGCGAGGGGAGCCACGACAGCAGCCAGCGCAGCGCCGGCTCCCCCCAGGCCAGGCCGTACAGGTGGGCGTACTCCTCGAAGTCGGCCAGCTCGGGGCCGGGCTCCTCGTCCAGGTCCCTGCGCGAGGCGATGAACTCGCGCATGGCCGCGCTGGTCGAGTCGGCGTAGACCTGGTCGCCGAGCAGGAGCAGCAGGTCGGGCCGTCGCCCCATGGGGCCGGTCCCGCCGTCGGCGACCTCCAGGGCGAAGGTGCGCAACGCGTCCACCCCGTGGGTGAGGTGGTGCAGCGCGTCGTGGGGAACGCTGGTGCGGCAGGACCCGAAGGCCATCCGCACGGCACCGTCGCCCGTCGTGGTGGACAGCGTGCTCGGCGGGAACGGCGTGCCCGGCTCGGGCCAGCAGACCTCCTCGTCCACGAGCACCTGGTATGCCGTGCGCCACCCCGGGGTCAGGTCCGTCACCTCGACGAGGGCGTAGTGGTGGTCGTGGACGGCGAACGTGGGCCGATGCCACTCGGTGCGCCCGGTGGGGTGGTCCTCGAGCCGGACGGTGACCGTGGCCGCCCGGTCGGTCTCGACCCAGACCGCCGCGGAACGGTCGTCGACGTGGCGCAGCACGGGACCGAGGCGCAGCGGGCCAGCCATGTGTCCCAGTGTGCCCGGCCGGGTCAGCGTCCGGGGACCGACCGGGACACCTCGCGGCCGAGCCGGTCGGCGAACGACTCCGCCCGTGCGGTGGCCTCCCTGAGGTCGCGGATGCGCTGGCCCACCCCGGCGTGAGCCTCGTCCAGGACCGTCCGTGCCCGCTCCCGGTCGGCCGGGTCCGCCTCCGGGTCCGCGGTGGTGTCCAGCGCCCCGAGCAGCTCGCCGATCTGCTCGATGGAGAAGCCCAGCGGCTTCATCGGGGTGATGAGCAGCAGGCGGGCGATGCCGGCCTCGTCGTAGAGCCGGAATCCGCCCTCGGTGCGGCCCGCGGGGCTGACCAGGCCCATCTCCTCGTAGTAACGGATCGTGCGGTGGGACAGGCCGGTGCGCTCGGCGACCTCGCCGATGTGCACGAGCCCGTCCGCCCCGTCGGTGGTCACGGGGCGACCCCGTCCTCGGTGCCGAACAGCGGCAGGAGGCTGCCCTCGGGCAGGTCCGCCGCGATGGTCCCCATGCGCCAGCGGTCGGAGAAGAGCGCCACGAGGGTGCCGTCGGTGCGCTCCAGCACCTCGGCGCCGTGCTTGGCGTCGATCGTGGGGACCGCCGCGCGCGTCGTCCGGCGCGCCTCCGCATACCCGAGCGGTTCCAGGACCGACTGCGCGTTGAACTCGTGCTCGAGCCGGTGGGTGGCCACCTCGAACTGCATCGGGCCGACGGCGGCCAGGACCGGGGACTGGGCGCCGCGGCGGTCGGAGACGAGGACCTGGACGACACCCTCCTGGTCCAGCATCTGGATGCCCCGGCGGAACTGCTTGGACCGGCCGGTGTCCCGGGGCCGGACCACGGCGAAGTGCTCGGGGGCGAACCGGGGGAGCGGCGGGAAGATGACCTTGTCCTCGGCGTAGAGGGTGTCGCCGACGTTGAGGGACTGGGCGTTGACCAGACCCACGACGTCGCCGGGGTAGGCCTCGTCGATGGTCTCGCGCTCGCGGCCGAAGACGGACTGGGCGTACTTGGTCTGGAACGGGCGGCCGCTGGCGGCGTGGGTCAGCACCGAGCCCCGTTCGAACCTGCCCGAGCAGACACGCATGAACGCCAGCCGGTCGCGGTGGGCCCGGTCCATCCCGGTCTGCACCTTGAAGACGAACCCGGAGAACGGCCCGTCCACCGGTCGCGGCCGCCCCTCGACGTCGGTCCACGGCCCGGGCGGCGGAGCCATCGTGGTGACCGCGTCCAGGAGCTCGGCGACGCCGAAGTTGAGCACCGCCGCGGCGAACAGGACCGGGGTCGTCCGGGCCGCCAGGAAGGTGTCCTGGTCGTGCGACTGGCCCGAGGAGGTGAGCAGCTCGAACTCCTCGACCGCCTGCGTCCAGTCCGGACCGTGCCGGCGCGCGGCCTCGTCCGCGTCGATCGACTCCCGTCCGGCCAGCGTGGCGCCGCCGGGGGTGCGGGTGAACTGGGTCATCCCGCCCGTCGTGGGGTCGATCACCCCGCGGAAGTCGCCGGCGATGCCCACCGGCCAGTTGACCGGGGTCGGGACGATGCCCAGCCGCTCCTCGATCTCGTCGAGGAGGGCCAGCGGCTCCTGCCCCGGGCGGTCCCACTTGTTGATCACCGTGATCACCGGGGTGCCGCGCACGCGGCAGGCCTCGAACAGCTTGAGGGTCTGCGGCTCCAGACCCTTGGCGGCGTCCAGCAGCATCACGGCGCAGTCGACCGCGGCCAGCACCCGGTAGGTGTCCTCGGAGAAGTCGGCGTGCCCGGGGGTGTCCAGGAGGTTGAGGACGACGTCGTCCACGGTGAACTGCAGCGCGGCCGAGGTGATCGAGATGCCGCGTGCCTGCTCCATGTCCAGCCAGTCGGAGACGACCCCGCGGCGGGAGCCCTTGCCGTGCACCGCCCCGGCCTCGGCGATGGCGTGCGCGTGCAGGGCGAGGGCCTCGGTGAGGGTCGACTTGCCGGCGTCCGGGTGGGAGATCACCGCGAACGTGCGCCGCCGCGCCGTCTGTGCGGCGACGTCTGCGTCGAGGGTCATGCGTCCTCCTGCGGCCGCACGGCGGCGGCCAGGTCGGTGGTGGGCATCCGCACCACTCTAACGTTGCGGTAGAGTTGTCCGATGCAGCGACGGCGGGCCGCCGTCGCTTTCCTGTGTCCACGCGGTCCCCGAGGAGCCCCATGGCCGAGCCCACCTCCAGCACGACCACCCTCCCGGGGGAACCGCATCCGCACGTGGTCCCCGAGGCCGGGGAGCGCGAGACGTCCACCCGCGCCGCCCTGCGCAACCCCCGGCGGTTGCGCACCGAGGTGCTCGCCGGCCTCGTCGTCGCGCTCGCCCTCATCCCCGAGGCGATCTCGTTCTCGATCATCGCGGGCGTCGACCCGCGGGTCGGGCTGTTCTCCAGCTTCGTCATGGCCGTCACCATCGCGTTCGTCGGTGGCCGCCCGGCCATGATCACGGCCGCGACCGGGGCGGTCGCCCTGGTCATCGCCCCGGTCGCCCGCGAGTACGGCCTGGACTACTTCATCGCGACCGTGCTGCTCGCGGGTGTGCTGCAGATCGTGCTCGCGGTCCTCGGGGTCGCCAGGCTCATGCGCTTCATCCCGCGCATGGTCATGGTCGGCTTCGTCAACGCCCTGGCCATCCTCATCTTCATGGCGCAGGTCCCCTACCTCGTCGACGTCCCGTGGCTCGTCTACCCGATGGTCGCGCTGGGCCTCCTCATCATGGTCGGCCTGCCGCGCCTGACCACCGCCGTCCCCGCACCGCTCGTGGCGATCGTGGTCATCACGACCCTCGCGTGGGCGGCCGGGTGGCAGCTGCCGGACGTCTCCGACCAGGGCGAGCTGCCCACCTCCCTGCCCGAGCTGTTCGTCCCCGACGTGCCGCTGACCCTGGAGACCCTGCAGATCATCGGCCCCTACGCCCTCGCGATGGCGCTCGTCGGCCTGCTCGAGTCGCTGATGACCGCCAAGCTCGTCGACGGCGTCACCGACACCCACTCCGACAGACCCGCGAGAGCTGGGGCCTCGGCGTCGCCAACCTCGCCTCCGGGTTCTTCGGCGGCATGGGCGGCTGCGCGATGATCGGCCAGACGATGATCAACGTCAAGGTCTCCGGTGCCCGCACCCGGATCTCGACCTTCCTCGCCGGTGTCTTCCTGCTCGCCCTCGTGGTCGGTGCCGGGCCGGCCGTCGGCATGATCCCCATGGCCGCGCTCGTGGCCGTCATGATCATGGTCTCGGTCGCCACCTTCGACTGGCACAGCGTCCACCCGGGCACGCTGCGACGGATGCCGGTCAGCGAGAACCTCGTCATGCTCCTGACGGTCGTCGTCACCGTCGTGACGCACAACCTCGCGTACGGCGTCATCGTCGGCGTCAACGCCGCGATCATCCTCTTCGCCCGCCGGGTGGCCCACTTCGCCTCCGTCGACCAGGTCGTCGAGACCGACGTCGACGGCGACGGCGAGCCCGACGTGCGCACCTACAAGGTCTCCGGCGAGCTCTTCTTCGCGACCAGCAACGACCTCGTCTATCAGTTCGACTACGCCGCGACCCGCAGAGGGTGGTCATCGACCTGTCCGAGAGCCACATCTGGGACGCCTCCACCGTCGCCGCCCTCGACGCGGTCCAGACCAAGTACGAACGCCTCGGCAAGGAGGTCGAGATCGTCGGTCTCAACTGGTCCTCCGCCGCCCGGCACGGACAGCTGACGGGCCAGCTGGGGGAGGGCCACTAGTGCGGGAACGCTCGCCCCGCTCTGCGAGACTGCCCCGGTGACGCCCACGACCACCCCCCTGGCCGACCCGCAGAGCCAGCACGTCCAGTCGCGCACCGTGCTGACCCTCATGGGCAGCCAGACCCTCGGCGGCATCGGGGTCGCCAGCGGCATCGCGGTCGCCGCGATCGTGGCCGCGGAGGTCAGCGGCAGCGACGCGCTCTCCGGCCTGGCGACGACGACCCAGGTCCTGGGCGGGGCGCTCTTCACGATCCCGGTGGCCGCCGTCATGGCCCGGCACGGGCGCCGCCCCGGCCTGGTCATGGCCTACCTGCTCGGCACGCTGGGGGCCTTCCTGGCCATCACGGCCACCGCCACCGGCGCCTTCTGGCTGCTCCTGCTCGGCACCACCCTCTTCGGGGCGTCGACCACCGCCAACAACCAGGCCCGGTATGCCGCCACGGACCTGGCCACGCCGGAGCGCCGCGGGCGCCAGCTCAGCTGGGTCGTGTGGGCCACGACGATCGGGTCGGTGCTGGGGCCCAACCTCATCGGTCCCGGCCGGTGGATCGCCGGCCAGCTGGGCCTGCCGCCGCTGGCCGGTGCCTGGGTGCTGTCGATGGCCGGGTTCGCCCTCGCCGCGCTGCTGCTCCAGCTGCTCCTGCGGCCCGACCCGCTCCGGCTCTCCCGCGAGCTCGCCGCGCGTGCCGCCCCCGCCCAGGAGCAGGCCATGCCGGTCTCGGCACGGCGGGGGAAGGTGGGCACCGGGCTGCGCCTGATCGCCGCGACCCCGGCGGCGCTCTGGGGGACCGTCGCGCTCACCGTCGGCCACGTCGTCATGGTCGCCGTCATGGTGATGACCCCCCTGCACATGCGGCACGGGGACGCCCAGATCGAGATCATCGGCCTGGTCATCTCGCTGCACATCCTCGGCATGTACGGCCTCGCGCCGGTCGCCGGGCAGCTCACCGACCGGTTCGGCGCGGACCGGGTGGTCCTGCTGGGGGTGGCGATCCTGCTGACCTCCACGGTGCTGGCCGGCCTGTCCGCCGTCGGCTGGTCCGCCGGGCTCACCGCCGGGCTCGTCCTGCTCGGGCTGGGCTGGTCGTGCACGATGGTCGCGGGGTCGGGCACGATCGCCGGGGCCGTCCCCGTGGCCGAGCGGGCCGCGGTGCAGGGGGCGGCCGACCTCGTCATGGGACTGTCCGCCGCGTTCGGCGGTGCCCTGGCCGGCGTGGTCATGGACCTGTGGGGGTACGGGGTGCTCAACGCCGCGGCCGGGGCGGCCGCACTCGCCCTGGGCGCCTTCACGGTGGCGCGTCGTCGAGTCGTTAGCCTGGGAGCGTGACCCCGGCCCATCCATCATCCGCCCTCGACCCTGCCCGGGTGGAGGCCGTCCAGCGCGCCCGCGGACGGTGGCGGCGGGAGGTTGCCGAGCTCGGCGGGCCGAACACCCTGCTGTGGCACCGCACGTCGCTGACCGGCACGTTCGACCTCAACCTGGCCCACCCGGGCGGGGTGGCCAAGCTGCTCTCCGGCCGACCGACGCTGCTGTCCGAGCTGGTCCGCGAGCACGTCGCCTTCCTCGACGCCTCTCGTCGGATCGGGGCCATCCGGGACAAGACGTCCGAGCTGCGCCGCGAGCACGGGATGGAGACCGGGTTCCTGGCGATCGGGCTGGCGACGTGGAGCCTGCAGCGCGTGCCCGTGCCTCCCCGGGCCCCGGTGCTGCTGCGCAGCTGCCGCATCCGGCCGGTGGACGCGGCCCACTCCGACCACGTCCTGGAGCTGCACGAGGACGTCGTCTTCAACCCGGTGCTGGAGCACTACCTGCGCAGCGAGATGCACCTCGACCTGGACCCGGTGGGCCTGGCCGGGCTGTCGGCCCAGCACCACGGGTTCGACCCCCGGATGACCTACCAGGCCCTCGAGCAGCTCTGCGTGGAGCTGACCGGCTTCGCGATCGGGCCGCAGATGGTGCTCGGCACCTTCCCGTGGGCCAAGCTGCCGCTGGTCACCAGCTTCACCGGGGACCCGCACTCCCTGGCGGGCCACGACGTGGCCGCGGCCCTGGCGGGGGTCGACGTCTCCTTCCCCGGTGACGGGCCGGACCCGTCGCGGGCCGACGACCCGGCGCAGGAGCTGTCCGCGCTAGACGCGGACCGGGCCCAGCGGCTCGTCGTCGACGAGGCCTCCCGGGGCGCCGACCTGGTGCTCGACACCCCGGCCGGCACCGGCGCCACGCAGACCGTGGCCAACATCGTCGTCGCGGCCCTCTCCGAGGGGCGCAGCGTGCTCGTCTGCTCCGAGGAGCGCGCCGCCCTGGAGTCGTTGCAGCGTCGACTGGCGCACGTCGGCCTCGGGGACCTGTGCCTGCACCTGGCCGAGGACCCCGCGTCGATGCGCGCCGGGCTGGCCTCGGTGCGCCACGCCCTGGAGCACCTGCCCCGGGAGGTCCCTGCCGAGCCCGGCCCCGACCCGCTGCCGGCCCGGGCCGACGCGCTGGTGGTGCTGCGACGCGAGCACGACGTGCTGCACCACCGCCATGAGCCGTGGGGACTGTCCCTGGCCGGCGTCGAGGACGACCTGGCGGCGCTGGCCGCCCTGGAGACCCCGCCCGGCTCCCGGGTCCGGCTCTCCGCCGGGGAGCTGCAGGCCCTGGGCGAGGACGAGCTGTCCGCGGTGTCCGACGCGCTCGTGGAGGCCGCCGCGGCGGGCGCCTGGACGCGAGGACGTGGCGACGACCCCTGGTACGGCGCCCGGCTGTCCACGGCCGACGAGGCCGCCCGGGCCCAGGAGATCGTGGCCCGCATGGTGTCGGGCGCTTCGGGACCGCCCGCGAGCAGGCCGAGCGGGTCTGCCGGTCGGCCGGGATGCCGGTGCCGGTCACCCTCGAGCAGTGGGCCCACCGGCTCACGCTCGTGGCCCGCGCGAGCGAGACGCTCGACGTCTTCTCGCCGCAGATCTACGACGCCCCCCTCGACGACATGGTGGCCGCCACCGCGGCCCGCGACGAGGTGACCGGGCGGCCCGGTGCCGTGACCCGCGCCCGCCTGCGCCGCCAGGTGCGCTCCCTGCTGCGCCCCGGTACGCCCCCGAGCGACCTGCCGCAGCGGGTCCGGCGGGCCCGCGACGAGCGGGCCGAGTGGGAGGAGGTGGCCGGCCGTGCCGCCCGCCCCGCGGCCCCTGAGGGCTGGGAGGAGGCCCTGGCCGCCCACGCCCCGGTCGGGGAGGACCTGGCCTGGCTGGCGCAGGTATTCGCGTCCACCTCCGTGGGTCAGGACCTGACCACGGTCCACCTCGACACGGTGCTCGAACGGCTCGTCGGGCTGGACGCCCGGGCCGACCGGGCCCCGGTGGCGGCGGTGGCCCACCCGCTCCTGCAGCCGGTCCGGGAGCAGGGTCTCGGCGAGCTGGTCGACGACCTGGCCCGCCGGGGAGTGCCGCCGGAGCGGGTGTCCGCCGAGGTGCGCTACGTCCACCGCTCCTCGGTCCTGCTGCACCTGCGCTCCGACGCCGTCCCCCAGCAGCTGCCGGCCGCGGCCGTCCGGGACGCCGAGCGGGCCTTCCGCCGGGCCGACCGGGCCCACCTGCGGCGCAACGCCGCACGGGCACGGGTGGCCGTCCTGCGCCGCCTGGGCAGGGCCCGCGAGGCCCACGCCTCCCAGCTGGCCGCCTGGGAACGGGCCGTCGACGAGGCCGCGGTGGGAGCCATCGACCTGCGCGACCTCATCAGCCGGGCCCCCGACGTGGTCCGCGCGGCCCAGCCGGTGGTGCTCGCCTCGCCGCTCGCCGTGCCGGCCGTGCTGCCTCCCGACACCACCTTCGACCTCGTCGTCGTCGAGCGGGCCGGGCGCACGACGACCGCCCGGTCGGTGCCCGCGCTGTCCCGGGGCCGGCAGGTGCTCGTCGTCGGGGACGGCGGAGGGCCCGGGCCCGTCCCCTTCTCCGTGGTCGCCGACCCCCGTGCCGAGGGGGAGGCCGGACGGGAGGAGCCGGCCCGTTCGCTGCTCGAGGAGGCCTCGGCGGTGCTTCCCGTCCGGCACCTGCAGACCCAGTACCGCGCCCTCCACCAGGGTCTGGTCGCCCCGCTGGCCCCGCTCATGCCGGTGCCCGTGCACAGCTTCCCGGGGGTATGGCGTGCTCCCGCCGCCCGGTCCGTGGTCGCCGAGGGCAACGTCGGCGCCCAGGTCGCCCAGGCCGTCGACCTGGCCGTGGGGCAGGCCCGGCGGGACCCCGACGGCAGCCTGCTCGTGGTCACCGAGGACGACGCCACCGCCGAGGACGTGGGCATCGCGCTGCGCGCCGCGCTGGCCCGGTCGGCCTCGGAGGCCGGTGCGCCGCCCGACCCGGTGCTGGCCGGGGTCCTGGGCGACCTCGACGACCGGCCGGAACCGTGCCTGGTCCGGCCCGTCCACCGGGTGGCCGGCGAGGTGCGGGACCACGTGCTGTGGGTGACCGGCCCGCAGGCCGCCCACGACGCCCGGCGGGCGGGTGCGGTGCTGGCCGCGGCGCGGCACGGGGTCGCGGTCGTCACGCCGGTCCCGGTGGACCGGTGGCCCGCCGGACCGGGGACCGACGTCGTGCGTCAGGCGGTCGGCGCCACCGACCAGCCGCACCGGGGGTACCGGTCGGCGGTCCTGGCGGAGCTGACCCGGCGGCTGCGCGACGAGGGCCTCACCGTGGTCGAGGGCATGGGCCACGGGCCGCACGCCCTCGACCTGGCCGTGGCCGAGGACGACCGGGACGGCGCAGCGGCACGCATGGTCGTGGCCGTCGACGGTGACGTCTCGCCGCAGGCGGCCCGCACGGAGCCGGGCCGGGACGACGTGCGGCTGCGGCACGAGCAGCTCACGCGGATGGGGTGGGTCCCGCTCCGGGTGCGGGGGACCGACGTCTTCACCGACCCCGCCCGCGAGGTCGCCCGGGTCCTGGAGGCCCTCCGCGCGGCCGGTCGGCGGACGCCCCGCGACGGGGCCGCGGCCGGCGAGGGACCGGACGGCTCGTGACCGGCCCCCGTCCGCCCGCCGACCGTCCGCGCCCCCGCCGGCACCGCCGGGTCGATGCGCCGGCGACCGCCGCGGGGACGGATCCGGCGGACGACCTGCCGTCGTCGGCGGGCACGGCGGACGGCGCCACCGCCCCGCAGGACGGCGGACGGGACGCCTGGATCGTGGACCAGCGTCCTCCGCACTGGGACTGACCGGCCCGCCGGACGCACGGACGCCCCCGGCCGAGGGCCGGAGGCGTCCGGGGGCGTGGGGGACATCCCCTGCGGGTGGCTCTGGGTCAGAGCGTCCCGTCGCTGCGGCGGGCGGCGAGCAGGTCGCGGATCTCGCGCAGGGTGGCGATCTCCTCGGAGACCTCCTCCGGCTCCTCCTTGCCACGCATGCGCAGCTCGTTGAACTTGTTCATCGGCACGACGAGGACGAAGTAGACGACGAGCGCGGTGAGCAGGAAGACGATGATGGCGTTGATGATCGCCGCGAAGTCCATGTAGGTGGCCGGGTTCCCGTCGATGATCTCGAAGCCCAGCCCCTGGGCCTCGGCGCCGCCCATGGCGTTGAGCAGCGGGGTGACCAGGCTCGAGACGACCTGATCGACGACGGCCGCGAACGCGGCGCCGATGACGACGGCGACGGCGAGGTCGATGACGTTGCCGCGCATGATGAATTCCTTGAAGCCCTTCAGCAAGGCTTTCTCCTTCCGTGCGGACGCAGGGCAGCGGCCATGGCGTCCAGGGTGATTGGGGGGGTGGGCGGGCGCAGCCCTCGCGCCTCGGTCCGTGGGGCAGCCTAGCAGCGCAGGGGAGGTACCCCCCACCCGTAGGGGTGTGCCGAGAGGATCACGGACGGTGCAGGGCCACGTGCGCCGCACCTCCCAGGGGATCCGCCCGCTGGGTCGCCAGGGAGCGCGCCTGCTCGGCGTCGACGGCCACCCACGCGCCGCCCGTGCCGTCCCGCTCCGGGCCCCCCGGCCCCGCCGCGAGCACGAGGACGTCCCGGGCCAGGAACGACCCGTCCCCGGGCGACCGCAGGTCGACGCGGTCACCACCGGCGAGCGCGGCCGTGACGGCCGGCTCGGCGACCGGGACCCACACGGCGACGGTCCCGGGCTCGAGCCCGGACACGAGGTCGGCGGCCCGCACGTCGTGACGGGTCAGCACCTCGCCCGCAGCCAGGACGGAGGACGCCGGTCGGCCCACGGCCTCGTCCAGACCGCCCAGGGCCGCCTCGGGCACGGCGGTCCGCGGGACCTCACGGACCGTGAGCAGGCCGTCCGTCAGCTCCGTCCCGACCGCCACCTCCCGGACCGCCACGACGACCCGGACGCGTCGGGGACCGGACGGGACGCCGCCAGCTGGGCCACGATCCCCACGCCCAGGGCCGCCAGGGCGGCCGAGACGAAGCGCCGCGCCCGGGACCCGGACGGCCGACGGGGACGGTCGCTGCGTCGCGCGGGCGGGGGCTGTCGGCCGGGACCGGGGAAAGCATCGAGCACGCGCCGAGACTAGGCGCGGGAGGGAACGGTCCCGGGCGGTTCAGGCCGCGCCGGTGGAGGAGGACCCCGACCCGGTGGACGATGTGGACGACCCGGTGCTGCCGGCGGAGGGCTTCCCCGCGGAGGCGGTCGACCCGGCGGGCGCGGACCCGGTCCCCGTGCCGGCGGCCGTGTCCTTGGCCGGGCCGGACCCGGACGAGGAGCTGCCCGAGCCCTTTCCTCCGCCGGAGCGGGAGTCGGTGCGGTAGAAGCCCGACCCCTTGAAGACGACCCCGACCGCGCTGAAGACCTTGCGCAGCGAGCCGCCGCAGCTGGGGCACTCGGTCAGGGCGTCGTCGCTGAACGCCTGCTGGATGTCGAAGGCGTGACCGCAGTCCTTGCACGCGTACGAATAGGTCGGCACGAGCGCCCATTCTACGGGTCCTCCCGCCTGCTCCGGTACGCGTGACCTAGTCTGGAGCCCGTGTCCCGACCCGTGTGGCAGCGCGTGGCCGTGCCCCTGGTGGCGATCCTCGTGGTCGTCGTCGTGGCCACGGCCGTGCTGGGCGTCGGTCTGACCCGCAGGGCGTTCCCCCAGACGACGGGCGAGCTGGAGGTGGCCGGGCTGTCGGCGCCGGTCGAGGTCGTCCGCGACGAGCTGGGGGTCACCCATCTCTACGCCGACACCGCGGCCGACCTGTTCACCGCCCAGGGGTTCACCGCGGCCCAGGACCGGTTCTTCCAGATGGACCTTCGCCGGCACGTGGTCAGCGGCCGGCTCTCCGAGCTCGTCGGGGAGGCGGGGCTGGAGACGGACAAGGTCATCCGCACCCTCGGCTGGCGCCGGGTGGCCGAGCAGGAGCTCGCCCTGCTGGACCCGGACGTACGGGGCTACCTGCAGGCCTACGCCAACGGGGTGAACGCCTACATCGACCAGCAGGGCTCCCCGTCGCGGATGGGGCTGGAGTACGTCGTGCTCGCCCGGTCGGCGCCGGACTACCAGGTGCGGCGGTGGGACCCGGTCGACTCCCTGGCCTGGCTCAAGGCCATGGCCTGGGACCTCCGCGGGAACTACGAGGACGAGCTGACGCGCGGGCGGCTTGTCGGCCAGGTACCGCTGCCCCAGCTGGGCGAGCTCTACCCGGACTACCCCGTCGCCGACCACCCCCCGATCCTCAGCCCCGGCGAGTGGTCGCCCCCGGCCCGGCGCACGGGTCCGGACGACGCCGACTCCCGAGGAGGGACCGCGGGGGCCGTGCGCGCACCGGCGCCGGGGGAGACCGTCGACCCGGCGGAGCGGGCCCGCCTCGGCGAGGCCGTCGCCCCGCCCGGGCCCACCGGGGGGCTGACCCACGACTGGCTCGCCGACGGGGAGGCGGCGGAGGCCCTGGTCGCGGCCGGGGCGACCCTGGACGCCGTGCCCCGGCTGCTGGGGGCCGGCGAGGGCATCGGCTCCAACTCCTGGGTGGTCTCCGGCGAGCACACCGCCTCCGGGGCGCCGCTCCTGGCCAACGACCCGCACCTGGAGACCAGCCAGCCGGGCATCTGGCTGCAGGCCGGGCTGCACTGCCGCGAGGTCTCCGAGGCGTGCCCCTTCGACGTCACCGGGTTCACCTTCGCCGGGCTGCCGGGCGTGGTCATCGGGCACAACCAGGACATCGCCTGGGGCATCACCAACCTCGACCCCGACGTCACCGACTTCTACCTCGAGGACGTCGACGGCGACCGGGTGCTCCGGGGGGACGCCTACGTGCCGCTGGACGTGCGGACCGAGACGATCGAGGTCGCCGGGGGCGAGGACGTCGAGCTGACCGTGCGCGAGTCCTCGCACGGACCGATCGTCTCCGACGTCCTCGACCCGGTCGCCGCCGTCGGGACCGACGCCCCGCTGGGCGGGGTGGAGACGTCCGACGACTACGAGGTCGCCCTGGCGTGGACCGCGCTGGAGCCGGGCCGCACCGTCGAGGCGGTCTTCGCGATCAACCGGGCCGCGGGGTGGGAGGAGTTCCGCGACGCCGCCCGCCTCTTCGCGGTCCCGTCCCAGAACCTGATCTACGCGGACACCGAGGGCAACATCGGCTACCAGCGCCCGGGCTGGTGCCGGTCCGCAGGTCGGCCACGCACGGGACGCCCCCCGGGTTCTACCCCGCGCCGGGCTGGGACGAGGCCTACGCCTGGACCGGCTGGGTGGACTTCGAGGAGATGCCGCACGCGCTCAACCCGGAGGACGGGGTGATCGTCGCGGCCAACCAGGCGGTCGCCCGGGGCGCCACCCCCTTCCTCACCAGCGAGTGGGACAAGGGCTACCGCTCCACCCGGATCCTGGAGCTGCTCACGGACCGCATCGAGGCCGGGGAACCCCTGGACGTCCAGGCCATGGGCCAGGTCCAGCTGGACGACAACAACGCCTTCGCCGAGGTGCTCGTGCCCCACCTGCTCCGGCTGGACCTGGACAACGACTTCTACGCCGAGGCCCAGGACCTGCTCCGGGACTGGGACCTGACGGCGCCGGCGGAGGGTGCGCAGTCGGCCGCGGCCGCCTACTTCTACGCCGTCTACGCCAACCTGCTCGAGACTGTCTTCGACGACGAGCTGCCGCCGGACCTGGCGGCCACCGGCAACTCCCGGGCGATGCTGCTGCTGGAGGACCTGCTCGCCCGTCCGGACAGCCGCTGGTGGGACGACCGGCGCACCCCCGGCGTCGTGGAGTCGCGTGACGAGGTGATCCGCACCGCGATGGAGCAGGCCCGCCTGGACCTGACCCGGGACATCTCCAAGGACGTCGAGGACTGGACCTGGGGTCAGCTGCACCAGGTGCGGCTCGAGCACGAGGTGCTCTCCGGGGACGACGTGCCGGCGCTGGTCCGGGGGGTCTTCGGCCAGCCGGCCCGCCCGGCGGCCGGGTCCAGCGCCGTCGTCAACGCGATGAACTGGGACGCCTCGACCGGCAGCTTCGAGGTCACCTCGGCCCCCTCGATGCGGATGGTCGTCGACCTCGGGGACCTGGACGCCTCCCGGTGGGTCAACCAGACCGGCAACTCGGGTCACCCGTTCCACCCCAACCACACCGACCAGAGCAGGACCTGGCTGGAGGGCGGGACCTACCCGATGGTCTCTGGCCGCGACGCGGTGCTGGAGCGGGCCCACCACACGCTGACCCTCACGGCGGCCCCGCCCGGCTGACCGGCGGGGTCACCGCATCACCGGCAGTCGAGCCAGGTCACCCCGGTCCCCGGCCGCAGCACGCCGTCCACCCTGGCGTCGTGCGCCGCGGCCGGCATCCGGGGCACGAGCTCGTGGTCGTGCAGCACCGCGACGACGGGGGCACCGGGAGCCAGCTCCCGCAGCCGGGGCAGCGTCGTGTCGTAGTAGCCGCCCCCCTGGCCCAGGCGCACCCCGTCGCGGTCCACCGCCAGGGCGGGCACCAGGGCCACGTCCACGCCGGCGAGGACCTCCTGCCCCAACGGTGTGCGCGCCGGGTCGGCCAGGGTGGCCCACTCCAGCCGGGGCCGGGCCAGCGTGACCGGCACGAGCACGCGCACGCCGGCAGCCCGCAGCCGCGCGACCAGCAGGTCCACGGGCGGCTCGGTGCGCATCGGCTCGAAGGCGGTCACCGTGGCCCGGGCGGCGCAGGCGCCGGCCCCGCAGGCGCCGGCCCCGCCCGTCCGCCCGACGTGCTCGGTCACCACCGCCAGACCCGCCGCGGCGAGACGTCCGGCGGCCAGGTCCCGTCCCGGTCCGCCCCACCCCTCGACCAGCTCGCGCCGGGCCGCCCGCACCGCCGAGCGCCACCGCGCCTTCTCCTCCGCCACGTCCGCCCCGGGGCGGTGCTCGGGCAGGGACGGGACCTCCGGCCGGATGTTCACCAGGCCATTGTGGACCGGCTGACTACGCTGGGCGCCAGACCCCGAGCAGAAAGGCGCGCACCCATGATCAGCGTCGAGGAGCACCTCGAGAACATCCTGGAGCAGGTCCACCCCGTCGAGACCCGGACGTGCCGGTCCCCCGGGCCCACGGGCTGGTGACCACGGCCGACGCCCGCAGCCAGGTCGACCTGCCCCGTTTCGACAACTCCTCCATGGACGGGTATGCCGTGCGTCGCGAGGACCTGCGCGGCGCCTCGCCGGAGAACCCGGTCCTCCTGCCCGTGTCGGGCGACGTCGCGGCCGGCGACCCGCTCCCGCGCGAGCACGTGCCCGGCCAGGCCTGGCGGATCATGACGGGGGCCCCCATCCCGGTCGGGGCGGACGCGGTCGTCCGCGTCGAGGACACCGACGGGCACGTCCGGGAGGCCCAGTTCCGGGTCCAGCCGGAGGAGGGCGCGAACATCCGCCGGGCGGGGGAGGACGTGCGGGCGGGCGAGGTCGTGCTGCCCGCCGGCACCCGGGTCGGGGCCCCGCAGCTGGCCGCCCTGGTCTCGGCCGGGGTGGAGCAGGTGGAGGTTGTCGGCCCCGTCCGGGTCGTGGTCCTGTCCACCGGCGACGAGCTGGTGCCGGTCGGCGAACCCGTCGGCCCGGGCCAGATCGTGGACTCCAACGGGCCCATGCTGGAGGCGCTGGTCCGCGAGGCCGGGTTCTTCCCCGTGCACGTGGGTTCCCTGCCCGACGACGAGTCCGCGACGAAGAAGGAGATCAAGCACCACCTCGACCACGCGGACGCCATCATCACGACCGGCGGGGTGAGCAAGGGGGCCTACGACATCGTCAAGAAGGTGCTCAGCGGGGAGGGCACGACCGAGTTCGTCGAGGTGGCCATGCAGCCCGGCAAGCCGCAGGGGTTCGGCGTCCTCGGCAAGCGCAAGGTCCCCGTCTTCACGCTGCCGGGCAACCCGGTGAGCGCCCTGGTCAGCTTCGAGGTCTTCGTCCGTCCCGCGCTGGAGCGCAGGGCCGGCCGGCGGGTCAGCGACAGCAACACCACGGGGCTGGTCACCACGGGCTGGCGCAGCGCCTCGGACCGCAGGACCTACACCCGGGTTCGGATCTCGCGCGACGTCACGGGGGAGTATGCGGTGGAGCCGGTCGGAGGGGCGGGGTCGCACCTGGTGGCCGGGCTGGCGATGGCCGACGCCCTGGCGGTCAGCGGGGCGGACGAGGAGGAGGTGACCGCCGGCTCCCAGGTCGAGCTGGTCCTGCTGCGGCCGCGCCGGGAGATCGACGGCCGGCTCTCGGCGGAGGAGTCCGACGCCGGCACCACCGGCGACGGGGGCGAGGCGTGACCGCCGACGGCCTGACCCACCTGCGCGCCGACGGGACGGCGCACATGGTCGACGTCACCGGCAAGGCGGTCACCGCACGCACCGCGAGCGCCGCCGGGCGGGTGCGTCTGGCGCCGGCCGCCGTCCAGGCCCTGCGCTCGGGCACGGTGCCCAAGGGGGACGCCCTCGGGGTGGCGCGGATCGCCGGGATCCAGGCGGCCAAGCGCACCCCCGACCTCGTGCCGCTGTGCCACCCCGTGGCCGTCCATGGGGTGGAGGTCGACCTCGCCGTGGACGACGACGGCGTGGAGATCACCGCGACGGTCCGCACCGCGGACCGGACGGGCGTGGAGATGGAGGCGCTGACCTGCGTCAGCGTGGCCGCCCTGGCGCTCGTCGACATGATCAAGGCCGTGGACCGGGCGGCCGTCGTCACCGACGTCCGGGTGACCGCCAAGTCCGGCGGCCGGTCGGGGGACTGGGTCCGGCCACGGTGACCTGGTCGTGGCCGGTCTCCCTCCGCACCGCCCTGCCCGGCGGTGCGGCGCTGGTCCTGCGCCCGCTCGCCAGGTCCGACCGGGGGGCCTGGGAGGAGGTCCGGGCGCGCAACGCCCGGTGGCTGGCCCCCTGGGAGTCGACGGTCCCGGGCCGCCCCGGCCCCCCCGCCACCTTCTCCCGCCTGCGGCGCAGCTGGATCGCTCCGCCCGGGACGGCCTGCTGCTGCCCTTCGTCGTCGACGTGGACGGCCGCCTCGTCGGCCAGGTGCAGCTCTTCGACGTCCTCGGGGGTGCCCGCTCCAGCGGGCTGGCGGGCTACTGGCTCGACGAGCGCGCGACCGGGCACGGGTACGCCACCTGGGCCGTCGCCCTGCTGCTCGACCACGCCCTGGGCCCGGTGGGCCTGCACCGCGTCGAGGTGGCCATCCGGCCGGAGAACGAGGCCAGCCTGGCGGTCGCGGCCCGTCTGCGGCTGCCCGAGGAGGGGTTGCGCCGCGGCTTCATGCACGTCGACGGTCGATGGGCCGACCACCGGGGCTTCGCGGTCGTGGCCGAGGACCTGGGGCCGGGCGGGTACGCCGACGGCGGCCTGGTCGGCATGCTGCGCCGGGAGCACGGTCCCGCGAGCACCACGAGAAACTTGCGCGACACTCCGCCCGCCTGACCCGCGGTCCGGGGACGGCCCCCTAGCGTGGCGCACGTGCCCAGCGTGAGCAGTCTGATCTTCGTCGTCATCCTGGCGGTGTGGGCTGTCTACCTGGTCCAGCACTGGGTCCGTCGCCGCGACCATCTGGCCACCGCGCGGTCGGTCGACCGGTTCTCCGAGGCGATGCGGGTGCTGGAGCGCAGGCGGGCCCTGCCGCGTCCCGAGACCGTCGAGGTGGCCCCCCGCGCCTACGACACCTCCCCGCTGCGCCCCGCGCGCCCCGAGGTCGTGGTCAAGCGCACCGACGCCCCTGGACGGGTCGCGCCCGCGGTCCACGGCGCCCGTGCCGTGGCGCCGCCGCCGGGCCTGCGGCGCGCTCGCTTCGCCAACCGTCTCCGGGGGACGGCCCTCCTGGTCTCCTCCGTCGTCCTCGTCGCCGCGAGCGGGCTGGCCATGGTCGGCACGCTGCCCCGGTGGTCCGCCCTGGCGGCGGTCGCCTTCCTCGGCCTGACCGTCGGCGTCGTGCGCTGGTCCGCCGCCCAGGAGCGCGCGGCCCGTCGTCGCCCGGCCCGGGAGTCGGCGCGGCCGGCGACGAGCCCGGACCGTCCGGGCCGTCCCGACCACGGTGCCCCCGGGCGCGGCGCCCCCGGGCACGTCCTGGCGGCGCAGTCGCTGGCGGTCACGACCCGGCCGGCGGCGCGCCGTTCGGGGGCCCGGCGCAGCGTCGTCGCGGCCGACCGCCGCCCGGCTCCGCAGCTCTACGACGTGGCGGCCGTCGAGGCCGACGCCGGCCCGGCGCCGGCCCGTGGCGACGCGCCTGCCGCCACCGGACGCGGGGCCACCCCGCGGGACGGTGCCGACGCCGGCACCTGGGACCCCGTGCCTGTCCCGCCGCCCACCTACGCGCTCAAGGCGAAGTCCTCGCGGACGGGGACGGCGGGGGAGTCGGCGCTGCCCGCCGACGGCACCGTCATGGCCCTGGAGGAGGAGTTCGAGGAGCTGCCGCACGTCGACCGCGTGGGCTGAGCCGCCCCTGGCCGCGGGTTGGGTGCCCGCTTCCGGCGGTGCTAGAGTATGGACCCGCACACGGGGCTGTGGCGCAGTTGGTAGCGCGTCTCGTTCGCAATGAGAAGGCCAGGGGTTCGAATCCCCTCAGCTCCACCGGACAGGGTCCGGTCCCTCCGCCCGAGGGGCCGGGCCCTTCGTCGTGCGGGGGTCGACCCGGCGCCGGCGGCGCGGGGTAGGCTCGGCTCTCCGGCGGACCCGGCCCGCCGGCCACCCCACCCGGCCCGAGCGAGGAGATGCACATGGCGGTCAACCTGCGGGGACGCAGCCTCCTGTCGCTGGTGGAGGAGAGCCCGGCCGAGATCAAGCACCTCGTCGACCTGGCGCACGACCTCAAGCGGGCCAAGACCTCGGGCCAGGAGCGTCCGCTGCTCGGGGGACGCTCGGTGGCCCTGGTCTTCGAGAAGACCTCCACCCGCACGCGGTGCGCGTTCGAGGTCGCGGCCGCCGACCAGGGGGCGTCCACGACCTACCTGGACCCGCGCAGCACCCAGATCGGCCACAAGGAGTCGATCAAGGACACCGCCCGGGTGCTGGGCCGGATGTTCGACGCCATCCAGTACCGCGGCTCCAGCCAGGCCAAGGTGCAGGAGCTGGCCGACCACGCCGGGGTCCCGGTCTACAACGGGCTGACCGACGAGTGGCACCCGACCCAGATGCTCGCCGACGCGCTGACGATGACCGAGCACACCCACAAGCACCGGCACGAGACCGCCTTCGCCTACCTGGGCGACGCCCGCAACAACATGGGCCACAGCCTGCTGCTCCTCGGGGCCAAGCTGGGCATGGACGTGCGCATCGGTGCGCCCGACGGTCTCCAGCCGGCCGGTCCCGTCGTGGAGCTGTGCCGGGGGATCGCCGAGGAGACCGGCGCCCGCGTCACGATCACCGACGACCCGGTCGAGGCGGTCCGTGGCGTCGACTTCGTGCACACCGACGTGTGGGTGTCGATGGGCGAGCCGGTCGAGGCCTGGGGGGAGCGGATCGAGCGCCTGCTGCCCTACCAGGTCAACGCCGACCTCATGGCGGCCACGGACAACCCCCGGGCCCGGTTCATGCACTGCCTGCCGGCCTTCCACGACACGGACACCGACGTGGGCCGCGAGCTGATGGGGCGTCATCCCGAGCTCGCCGGCGGCCTGGAGGTCACCGACGAGGTCTTCGAGTCCTCCGCGAGCATCGTGTTCGACCAGGCGGAGAACCGGCTGCACACGATCAAGGCGCTCATGGTCGCCACCCTGACGTGACCGGGGCGGGCCAGGAGAGGGAGCACATGGGCACGGGGGAGCGGTCCGGCGGGCCGACCGCCCTGCGCGAGCCGGCGCACCGGGTCAGTCCGCGGGCGGTGCGCTACTGGGTGGTCAACGGGCTCGTCGGCGGGGTCCTCACCTGGGTGGTCCTCTTCACGATCTACTCCTTCCTGCCCGACTCCTGGGGCCGCTGGCTGGGTCCGCTGTTCGTGCTCGTCATGGTCGCCAACCTGGCCGACGTGACCCTGGAGCCGATCGTCCGCTACCGCCGGACCAGGTGGGAGGTCACCGGGGACAAGGTCTTCGCCCAGACCGGGTGGCTCTCCCGCGACCAGCGGATCGCGCCCCTGTCCCGGGTGCAGACCGTCGACACCCACCGGGGCGCGATCATGCGGCTGTACGGGCTGGCCAACGTCACGGTGACGACGGCCTCCGCGGCCGGCCCCATCACCCTGCCCTGCCTCGACAGCGACGTCGCCGACCGGGTGACCGCCGACCTGGCCCGGATCACCGGGCAGACGCGGGGCGACGCGACGTGAGCCTGTCGGACCTGCCGCCGCCGACCGGCGACCCGGTGGTGCCGGCGGTCGCGGGCGCGGAGTGGCAGCGGCTCAGCCCCCGGATGCTGCTGGTGCACCCGGTGCGCGGCCTGGGGTCGATGCTCGTCCCGCTGCTCATCGCCTTCTTCATCGGCCGGGGCGAGGACGGGTCCTGGTGGATCTGGCTCGCCGTCGTGGGTGGCGCCCTCGCCCTGGTCGCCGGCACGGTCTCCTGGTTCATCACCCGCTACCGGGTGACCGAGGCCCAGCTGCAGCTGCGCACCGGGCTGCTCAGCCGCCGCGTGCTCACGGCACCGCTCGACCGGGTGCGCAGCGTGGACATCGAGTCCACCCCGGTGCACCGCGTGCTCGGCCTGGCCACGGTCAAGGTCGGCACGGGCGTCGACAGCAGCCGGATCGAGCTCGACGGGCTGGCCCGAGACCAGGCCGCGGCCATGCGCACCTTCCTGCTCTCCCGCTCGGGCGTGGCCGCGCGCCCGGCGGCCGGCACGGCATACCCGTCCCAGCAGTGGGCGGACGGCGACCAGGGTGCACCGGTCGCCGACGGTGCCGAGCTCGCCCGGATCGACTGGGGCTGGCTGCGCTACGCCCCGTTCAGCCTCTCCAGCCTCGTCGTGGTCGCGGGCGTGGCCGGCGTCCTGGCCCAGTTCGGCGACGACGTCCCGGTCGACGAGGTCGCCGTGGCCCAGCAGGCCTGGGCGTGGGTGCTGGCCCAGGCGGTCGCCGTCCTCGTCGTCGCGGCCGTCGTGGGGGTCGTCCTCGGCTGGGTGGTGCTCTCGACGGCGAGCTACGTGATGACCTGGTGGAACCTGCGCGTGGTCCGGGAGCCGGGCGGCAACCTGCGGGTGACGCGCGGCCTGCTCACCACGCACAGCCAGACGGTCGAGCGGGAGAAGGTGCGCGGGGTGCGGATGGGCGAGCCCTTCCTCCTGCGCTTCGTCCGCGGCGCCGAGCTGACCGCCATCGCGACCGGCATCGGCAGCGGCGGCACCACCCGGGTGCTGCCCCCCGCGCCCCGGACCGTGGTCACCCGGGTCGGGCACGACCTGCTGGAGGAGAACGGGCCGCTGACGACCGCCCTCGTGGGCCACGGCCCCCGGGCGCGCCGCCGGATCCACGTGCGCGGCCAGTGGGCGACCCTGGCGTTGACCACCCTGACCGCGGTGCCGACCTGGGGCGTCGACCGCTGGTGGTTCGCCGGGTGGCCGGACTGGCTGCCGGTCGCGGTGCTCCTGGGCGTGGGCGCCGCCAGCGCGCTGCTCGCCGAGGCCTCGTGGCGCAACCTCGGCCACGCGTTGACCCCGCGGCACCTCGTCGTCCAGACGGGCGCGGTCGTGCGCACGCGCGAGGTGCTCGAACGGGCCGGGGTCATCGGGTGGGTCGTCCACCAGAGCTTCTTCCAGCGACGCCGGGGTCTGTGCCACCTGACCGCGACCACGGCCGCCGGCTCCGAGCAGGTGGTCGTCCCCGACGTGCCCCTGGAGGTCGCCGTCCGGCTCGCGCGGAGGGCCACCCCGGGAATGCTGGAGGACGTCCTGGCGTAGTTCCTGCCATGGACGACATGGAGCGGATGCTGCGCGGCGTGGACGCCGTCGAGCTGCCCGCCGACGAGGACCTGGACGACCACGCGCGCTACGACCGGGCCACCTTCCTGTTCGAGGCCAAGGCCTACTCGCGGGCCGTGGAGCTGCTGACGCCGCTGGTCGAGGACAACCCCGGCAACGCCGAGATCCGCCTGCTGCTGGCCCGGGCGCACTACCACTCCGCCGCCCTGGGCCGCGCCGAGGAGGTCCTGCGCGGCCTGCTCGAGCGGTGGCCGACCGACGCCTACGCCCACCTCCTGCTCGCGCGCACCCTGCAGCGGGCGGGCCGGGCGCAGGAGGGCGCCCCCCACCTGAAGATGGCCGAGGCGATGGGGCTGGAGGCCTGAGGCGGCCGTCGCCTAGTTCCAGAAGTCGAAGAACATCCGCCAGTCCCACTGCTCGCGCGGCAGCACGACCGCCGCGTGCACCGGGTAGTACCAGGCGAACCAGGCCGCGGCGAGGACGACGTAGCCGACGACGACCGCCGCCCCCCACCGGCGCCGCCGGGCCGGCGCGTCCGCGGGGCCCAGGACGAGCGCCAGGCAGGCGACGACCACGAGCACCAGCCACGGCACGAACGCCACCGCGTAGAAGCTGTAGATCGTGCGCGTCTGGTAGAGGAACCAGGGCAGCCAGCCGGCCACGACCCCGGACAGGGCCGCCCCGGCCCGCCAGTCCCGTCCCAGCAGCCACAGGAAGGCCACCACGAGCAGACCGGCGCTCGCCCCCCACCAGACCAGGACGTTGCCCAGGGACGCGACGTAGCTGACGCAGTCGGCCGCCTCGCAGCCCATCTCCCCCCGGGTGGGCCACTCGGCGTAGAAGAGCGTCGGGCGCCACTGGACCGTCCACCCCCACGGGTTGGAGCTCCACTTGTGCTCGTTCTGCAGGCCGACGTGGAAGGTCATCATCTCCACGTGGTAGGCCCACAGGGACCGCAGGCGTCCGGGACGAGGGCGGCCGGGCTCCCGTCGGCGACCGGGTTCTGCGCCGCCCACCCCCGCTTCCAGCCACCCTCGGTGGCGAACCAGCCGGCCCAGGTGGCCACGTAGGTGACCAGGGCGACCGGCACCATCGACAGGAAGGCCGGTATGCCGTCGCGCACCACGGTCCCGGTCGCCCACCCGGGTGCGCCGGCGGCGCGCCGGGCACCGAGGTCCCACCACACGGTCATCAGCCCGAACACGGCGAGGAAGAACAGGCCGGACCACTTCGTGCCGACGGCCAGCCCCAGGCTGACCCCGGCCGCGACCCGCCACCAGCGCATGCCGAGGGAGGGTCCCCACCACCGGGCCCAGCGCCGCCACGGCGACCGGGGCACCGGCTCGGCCCGGGTCCGGGCCTCCCACCGCGGCCATCGGCGCGCGAGCCGGGACCGCGCCTGCTCCCGGTCCAGGAGCAGCAGGAGGAAGGCGAGCAGGACCCACCACATGAGGAAGACGTCGAGCAGCCCGATCCGGGACTGGACGAAGTGGTGCCCGTCCACCGCGAGCAGCGCGGCCGCGGCCACCGACAGCAGGGCGTTGTGCCACAGGTGCCAGGCCACCCGCCCCAGGACCAGGATGGACAGCGTGCCGACCACGGCCGAGGCCAGCCGCCAGCCGGCCGGGTCCTCCGGGCCGGTCAGCAGCTGGCCCAGGGCGATCATCCACTTGCCGGCCGGAGGGTGGACCACGAGGTCGGGCAGCGCCCCGAAGCGTCCGGGTCGCCGGCGTTCCAGAGCACGTCCGGCTCCTCCAGGCCCTCCCTGACCTCGCGCTCGTGGCCGTACCGGACCAGCGACCACGCCTGCTTGACGTAGTAGGTCTCGTCGAAGACCAGGCGTGCGGGCTGGTCGAGCCGGACGAAGCGCAGGACGCCGCCGACCAGGGTCGCCAGGAGGATCCCCACCCAGGCCCACCGGTCCTGCCTCCCCCGTCGGGGAGGGGCGGGCCCGAGCAACCTGGCCCGCAACGACTCCATACCGGCATCGTAGGTGCAGGGCGGGTCCGCGACCGGCCCCACGGACGGGGGTAGTAGCCTGCCCCCGTGGCCACAACAACTGCTCCCGCGCGCGAGGCCCGGACCGGGCCTCCCAGCATCCTGCTGAAGACCGTCATGGCCGTGACCGGCCTCGTGGGCATCGCCTACCTGCTGATCCACATGTACGGCAACCTCATGATCCTCGTGGGGCCGGAGGCGTTCGACGAGTACGCCCACCACATCCGGACCTTCGGCGAGCCGATGCTCCCCGAGAAGGGCCTGCTGTGGATCATCCGGGTCGCCCTGCTGGCCTCGCTCGTGCTGCACGTGTGGGCCGCGGCGACGATGTGGCGCCGGGCCAACGCGGCCCGCAGCCAGCGCTACGTCATGACCCGCCGCGGCTACGGCAACTTCTACGCCAAGGCGATGAGGTGGGGCGGGCTGGCCATCCTGACCTTCATCATCTTCCACGTGCTGCACTTCACCACCCAGACCGTCACCATCGGCGAGGCGCACGCCTCCCCGGCCGCGCGCGTGCTGGACACCTTCAGCCACTGGTGGGGCGTGCTGATCTACCTGGCGGCGATGATCTTCCTGGGCCTGCACCTGCTGCACGGCTTCTGGGGGGGCGGCCATGACGATGGGGCTGAACTCCTCGCTCAAGCGCGCAGAGCAGATCCGGTTCGCCTCCATCCTGGTGACCACCATCATCGTGGTGGGCTTCATGATCCCGCCGTTCGCCATCCTGTTCGGGCTTCTCGACTGAGGACTGCTGACCTATGACTGACATGCTGATCGAGGGCCTCTACCGCGAGGGTGAGCCGATCGCCGACACCAAGGCCCCGGCCGGTGACATCTCCCAGAAGTGGACCACCCGCCAGTTCGAGGCGGCCCTGGTCAACCCCGCCAACCGGCGCAAGCTGTCGGTGATCATCGTGGGCACCGGCCTGGCCGGTGCCGCGGCCGGGGCGACCATGGGCGAGGCGGGCTACAACGTCAAGTCCTTCTGCTACCAGGACAGCCCGCGCCGGGCCCACTCGATCGCCGCGCAGGGCGGGATCAACGCCGCGAAGAACTACAAGGGCGACGGCGACTCGGTCCACCGGCTCTTCTACGACACGGTCAAGGGCGGCGACTACCGCTCCCGCGAGACCAACGTCTACCGCCTGGCGGAGGTCAGCGCGAACATCATCGACCAGTGCGTGGCCCAGGGCGTGCCGTTCGCCCGCGAGTACGGCGGGCTGCTCGACAACCGTTCCTTCGGCGGGGTGCAGGTCTCCCGCACGTTCTACGCCCGCGGCCAAACCGGTCAGCAGCTGCTCATCGGCGCCTACCAGGCCCTCGAGCGGCAGATCGCGGCCGGCACCGTGCAGATGTACGCCCGGCACGAGATGCTCGAGCTCGTCGTCGTCGACGGGGTGGCCCGCGGCATCATCGCCCGCGATCTGGTCACCGGGGAGATCGAGACCCACCTGGCCGACGCCGTCGTGCTCGCCTCCGGCGGCTACGGCAACGTCTTCTTCCTCTCCACCAACGCCATGGGGTCCAACGTCACCGCCAACTGGCGGGCCCACCGCAAGGGCGCCTACTTCGGCAACCCCGCCTACACGCAGATCCACCCGACCTGCATCCCGCAGAGCGGCGAGCACCAGTCCAAGCTGACGCTGATGAGCGAGTCGCTGCGCAACGACGGCCGGATCTGGGTGCCCAAGCGGGCCGAGGACTGCGACAAGGACCCCCGGGAGATCCCCGAGGAGGACCGCGACTACTACCTGGAGCGGATCTACCCCGGCTTCGGCAACCTGGTCCCGCGCGACATCGCCTCCCGGCAGGCCAAGAACATGTGCGACGAGGGCCGTGGCGTCGGCCCCGAGGTCGACGGCGTCCGCCGCGGCGTCTACCTCGACTTCGCCGACGCCATCGGCCGCCTCGGCGAGGAGGCGGTCCGGTCCAAGTACGGCAACCTCTTCGACATGTACGAACGCATCACCGGGGAGAACCCCTACGAGGTGCCGATGCGCATCTACCCGGCCGTGCACTACACGATGGGCGGCCTGTGGGTCGACTACGACCTGCAGTCGACCATCCCCGGGCTGTTCGTCACCGGCGAGGCCAACTTCTCCGACCACGGGGCCAACCGGCTGGGGGCCTCGGCCCTCATGCAGGGCCTGGCCGACGGCTACTTCGTGCTGCCGAACACCATCCGCGACTACCTGGCCAAGGGCCGTTCGAGGCGATCGGCGAGGACCACCCCGCCGTCGTCGAGGCCCACCAGCAGGTCGCCGACCGGGTGGAGCGGCTGCTGTCGATCAACGGCAGCCGCACGGTGGACTCCTTCCACAAGGCCCTGGGCAAGATCATGTGGGAGAAGTGCGGCATGGAACGCACCGAGGAGGGTCTGCGCGAGGCCATCGACGAGATCCGCGAGCTGCGCGCCGAGTTCTGGCGCGACGTGCGGGTCCTGGGCGCCGCGGACACGCTCAACCAGTCCCTGGAGAAGGCCGGCCGGGTGGCCGACTTCCTCGAGCTGGGCGAGCTGATGTGCATCGATGCCCTCCACCGGCGGGAGTCCTGCGGCGGCCACTTCCGGGCCGAGTCGCAGACCGAGGACGGCGAGGCGCTGCGCCACGACGACGAGTACGCCTACGTCGCGGCCTGGGAGTGGGGCGGGGACGACCAGCCCCCCGTGCTCCACAAGGAGGACCTCGTCTACGAATTCATCGAGCTCAAGCAGAGGAGCTACAAGTGAGGCTCGCCCTGAAGATCTGGCGGCAGGACCGCCCGCAGGCCAAGGGCCAGATGGTCCGCTACGACATCGACGGGGTCTCGGAGGACAGCTCGTTCCTGGAGATGCTCGACCTGCTCAACGAGCAGCTCATCGCCAAGGGCGAGGAGCCGGTGGCCTTCGACTCCGACTGCCGCGAGGGCATCTGCGGCCAGTGCGGCGTCGTCATCAACGGCGAGGCGCACGGACCTGAGCGGACCACGACCTGCCAGCTGCACATGCGCTCCTTCAAGGACGGCGACGAGATCGTCGTCGAGCCCTGGCGGGCCGACCCCTTCCCGGTGCTCAAGGACCTCGTCGTCGACCGGTCGGCCTTCGACCGGATCATCCAGGCGGGCGGCTTCATCTCGGCCAACACCGGGTCGGCCCCGGACGCGCACGCGACCCCGGTGCCCAAGGAGCACGCCGACCGGGCGTTCATGGCCGCCGAGTGCATCGGCTGCGGCGCCTGCGTCGCCGCCTGCCCCAACGGCTCGGCCTCGTTGTTCATGGGCGCCAAGATCACCCACCTCGGCGAGCTGCCCCAGGGCCAGCCGGAGCGGGACGCCCGGGTGGTCTCGATGACCGCGCAGCACGACGCCGAGGGCTTGGGCGGCTGCACCAACCTCGGCGAGTGCACGCGGGCCTGCCCCAAGGGCATCCCGCTCAACGTGATCTCGCAGATGAACGCCGACCTGCGGCACGCCGGCTACGGCCGCTGACGCGCACGGACCGGCGGCGGCACGGCATACCCTCCAGGTATGAGCTCCGCCGCCCTGGTCCTGGCCGCCACCCCCATCGGCGACGCCCGGGACGCCAGCCCCCGCCTGCTGGAGGAGCTCGCGGGGGCCGACGTCGTCGCGGCGGAGGACACCCGGCGCCTGCGCCGGCTGGCCGAGCGGCTCGGGATCGAGGTCGGCGGTCAGGTGGTCAGCTACCACGAGCACAACGAGGCGACCAAGACCCCCGAGCTCGTGGCCCGGGTCGCCGGCGGGTCCCGCGTCGTGCTGGTGACCGACGCGGGCATGCCCTCGGTCTCCGACCCGGGCTACCGGCTCGTGTCCGCCTGCGTCGAGGCCGACCTGCCGGTCACCTGCGTGCCGGGCCCCTCGGCGGTCCTCATGTCGCTGGCCGTCTCCGGGCTGCCCGTCGACCGGTTCTGCTTCGAGGGGTTCCTGCCGCGGAAGGCGGGGGAGCGGGCCCGGGCGCTGCAGGCCCTCGCCGAGGAGCCGCGCACGATGGTCTTCTTCGAGGCGCCGCACCGGCTCGCGGCGACGTTGACCACGATGGCCGAGGTGCTCGGGCCCGAGCGCCCCGCGGCCGTGTGCCGGGAGCTGACGAAGACGTACGAGGAGGTGCGGCGGGGCGGGCTGTCCGAGCTCGCGGGATGGGCGGCCGAGGGCGTCCGCGGCGAGATCACCGTGGTCGTGTCGGGCGCGGACCCGGCGGCGACGGCCGTGGGGGTGGACGAGGCCGTCGCCCAGGTGCTGGCCAGGGTCGAGGGCGGGGAGCGGCTCAAGACCGTGTGCCGGGAGGTGGCGGCGCGGACCGGGCTGTCTGCCAAGGTGCTCTACGACACCGCGCTCGGGTCCCGGTAGCGGGCGACCGGTCCTCCCCGGCCCTCACCAGCCCCACGTCCCCGGCTCCCCCTTGAACGGGCCGACGACGGCCGAGGTGATCCAGCCGCCGTAGAAGCCGCCGGGCTGGGGCGCCACCACCTCCCCGTCCACGAGGCACCGGTCCACCAGGCCCGGGTAGAGGGCCACGTGGTCGCGCAGCGCCTCGAACCCGGGCGAGGGGTCCGGGTAGGTCCAGGCCGCGCGGACCGCGGTGCGGCCCCCCGCCACCAGGTCCAGGTAGGACGCCGCCCCCTTCCACTCGCAGAACGAGCTCCCCCCGGTCGGGCGGAGGACGCCGGGGACGAACGCGGCCCGCGGAAGGTAGTAGGTCGGGGGGTGGCTGGTCTCCAGGACCCGCAGCGACCGGGTGGTCCGCGCGACGTCGTCCCGCCGAGCTCGACCACCACGAGCGCCTCGCTGGGCTCCACACGTGGTGGCCGGGGGTAGTCCCACACCGACTCCTGGCCCGGACCGGGCCTCCCGGGGCGCGGGTGCCTGCGCTGCATACCGTCTCCTGCCGTCCGACCTCACCTCCCCAACGGTCGACCGTCGCAGGCCGTTCCCCCACGACCGGCCGAGGAGTAGCGTCGGACCCCGGAGACGGACCACGACGAGGAGCGACCATGAGCACCGAGCACACCCTCGAGGACCCCCGGATCGTCACGCTCGACCCGGTGACCACGGCCGCCGTCCGTGCGACCGTGCGGATGGAGGCGCTGCGGACCTTCTTCGACAACTCCTTCAGCCTGCTCTTCGCCACGCTGGGGGAGCAGCGGACGGAGCCCGCCGGTGCCCCGTACGCCCGCTACCGGGGCGAGCCCACCGAGACCGTCGACGTCGAGGTCGGGATCCCCGTGGGTGCCGCGATCACCGGGGACGGGGACGTGCGCCCCTCGGAGCTGCCCGGCGGGGAGGTCGTCACCGCCACCCACGTCGGCCCCTACGACGGCCTGGGGGACTCCTACCGACGGCTGGCGGGCTGGATCGGGGAGCAGGGCCGCACCCCGTCGTCCTCGATGTGGGAGGTCTACCTCACCGAGCCCGGGCCGGACGTGGACCCCGCCGGCCTGAGGACGCAGATCTGCTGGCCGCTGGCCGAGCAGGCTCAGTAGCCCGCGTCGGCCATCAGCTCGTCGGTGCGCCGTCGCCGCCCCGACGCCCGGCGCCACAGGACCCACAGCCCCCACAGCAGCAGGAGCAGCAGGAAGATCACGAGCACGGGCAGGAAGACCGCCACCAGGGACAGGGTGACGGCCGCCCCGTCCTCGGCCGCGGACACCACGGGGGTGCCCAGCCCGCCCGTCCCGACGTTGACGGCAGGACGGGTGACGGCCTTGCCCGTGTGCACGATCCCGGCGGTGACGATGCCCAGCAGCACCCCCACCCAGGGGTTGTCGGCCATGAAGGTCGAGCCCTGCTCGAAGTCCTCGGCCGCGGTCGTCGCGGCGAAGATCAGCCCGCCGGTCGCCGGTCGCACAAACGTGCCCACCGCGTCGTTGACGTGGTCGACGACGGCGATCTTGTCGAGAACCACCTCGGAGAGCAGGAGGGCGCCCGCGATGCCGATCGCCCACCAGGACTCGATCCAGGCGTACTGGTGGGGCAGGTCGATGACGCCGGTGAACCGCGCGACGAGCGCGACGACGAGGAACGGGATGTAGGCGTTCAGCCCGGCCGCTGCGGACAGGCCGGCGCCGGTGAGGGCGGCGAGCACGTGGTGGCCTCCTTGCTCGGGCGCGCCCCGGGCGGGGCCGCGCTCGCCCCATACAACCACGGGGTATGCCGTCGTTCCTCCTGTCCGCGGGCGCGGGCCCTCAGG
The DNA here is from genome assembly GCF_001942405.1 of Ornithinimicrobium sp. CNJ-824. GTDB lineage: Bacteria > Actinomycetota > Actinomycetes > Actinomycetales > Dermatophilaceae > Ornithinicoccus > Ornithinicoccus kibberensis. The sequence goes on along the minus strand of NZ_MKKA01000011.1, from coordinate 286,064 downwards.
CCAGGTCGGCCTCGGTCATCGTGGAGGGGTCGAAGTCCCGGCGTTCCACGAGGACCATCCAGTTGCCCGAGTTGTCCCGCATGAGGGCCTCGACCCCGTAGGGCCGCTCGGTGGGCTCCTGGAGGAACTCCACGCCCTTGGCGACCAGCTCGGCGTGGGTCCGGCGGCAGTCGTCGACGGTCAGCCCCACGCCCGGCAGGCCGCCCTGGGCCTGGGCCCGGCGCATCGCCTCGACGAGCTCGGGGGAGAGCGGCTCGCCGGGGGTGGTCAGGTGCAGGTGCAGCTCGGGCTGCGCCGGGTGCACGACGGTCAGCCAGCGGAAGTCGGGGCCGAGCTGGACGTCGTCGCCCTTCTCGAAGCCCAGGACGTCGGTGTAGAAGGCGAGGGACTCGTCCAGGTCGGTGACCCAGACGCTGACGAGGGAGACGTTGGTGATCATGGCCCCGACGCTAGCCGGGGTCAGGTGGTCCCGGCTTCTCCTCGGTTGCGGCGTCCCGCCGCTCGGTCAGGCCCCGCATGAACACGTAGCAGCCGGGGATGCGTGGTGCGCCGTCCGCGGCATACCTGCGCTGGAACTGGCTCGGGCTCTCCCCGGTGATCTCCCGGAACCGGGTGCTGAACGAGCCGAGGCTGCTGAAGCCGACCGCGTGGCACACCTCCGTGACCGTGAGGTTGGCGCCGCGCAGCAGGTCCTGGGCCCGCTCGACCCGGCGCTCGGAGAGGTAGACCCCGGGGGTGCGGCCGTAGGCGCGGCGGAAGAGCCGCAGGAAGTGGAACTTGCTCAGCCCGGCGACGGCGGCCAGCGTCTCCAGGTCGAGCGGCTCGCGGAAGTGCCGGTCGACGTGGTCGCGCGCCCGGCGCAGGTGGACGAGGACGTCCTCGGGGACGCGCGCCGTCCGGTCCTGGGTCATGATGCCGCAGTCTCCCACCGGTCCGCCCGGCCGGCCCACCTAGACTGGGACACCATGACCCACGTCCTGACCTCCGTCGCCTGGCCCTACGCCAACGGCCCGCGCCACATCGGCCACGTCGCGGGCTTCGGTGTGCCCTCCGACGTCTTCAGCCGCTACATGCGGATGGCCGGTCACGACGTGCTCATGGTGAGCGGCTCCGACGAGCACGGGACGCCGATCCTCGTGCAGGCGGACAAGGCCGGGATGAGCCCGCAGGAGTTCATCGACGTCAACCACCGGGCCATCGCCGAGGACCTCGTCGCGCTGGGGGTCTCCTACGACCTCTACACGCGCACGACCACGGTCAACCACCACTCCGTCGTGCAGCAGATGTTCCTGGCCTGCCACGCCAACGGCTACATGGTCGAGCGGACCCAGCAGGTCGCCATCAGCCCCTCGACCGGCCGCACCCTGCCGGACCGCTACATCGAGGGCACCTGCCCCATCTGCGGGTACACCGAGGCCCGGGGCGACCAGTGCGACAGCTGCGGCAACCAGCTCGACCCGGCCGACCTGCTGGACCCCCGGAGCAAGATCAACGGCGAGACGCCGGAGTTCACCGAGACCCAGCACTTCTTCCTCGACCTGCCCGCCCTGGCCGAGGCGCTCGCGGAGTGGCTCGACGGTCGCGAGGCCAGCGGGCTGTGGCGCCCCAACGTCATCAAGTTCTCGCAGAACATCCTCGAGGAGATCCGCCCCCGGGCGATGACCCGCGACATCGACTGGGGCATCACCGTCCCGCTGGAGGGCTGGTCGGACAACCCGACCAAGAAGCTCTACGTCTGGTTCGACGCGGTCATCGGCTACCTCTCGGCGTCCGTCGAGTGGGCCCGTCGCATCGGCGATCCGGACCGCTGGCGCGAGTGGTGGAACGACCCGGAGGCGCTGTCCTACTACTTCATGGGCAAGGACAACATCACCTTCCACTCCCAGATCTGGCCGGCGAGATGCTCGCGCACAACGGGCAGGGCAGCCGGGGCGGGCAGGTCGGCCCGTTCGGCAGGCTCAACCTGCGACCGAGGTCGTCTCCAGCGAGTTCCTCACCATGGAGGGCCGGCAGTTCTCCACCTCGCGCAACGTCGTCATCTACGTGCGGGACGTGCTGGAGCGCTACCAGCCCGACGCGCTGCGCTACTTCCTCTCCGCCGCCGCGCCGGAGACGGCCGACTCCGACTTCTCCTGGCCGGAGTTCGTCAAGCGCACCAACACCGAGCTCGTCGCCGGCTGGGGCAACCTGGTCAACCGGACCGCCTCGATGATCGCCAAGAACTTCGGCCAGATCCCGGCCGCCGGTCCGCTCGAGGAGGTCGACCGGGCCCTGCTGGACCAGGTCGCGGCCGGGTTCGGCACCGTCGGGCGGCTCATCGGCACGCACAAGCAGAAGGCCGGGCTGGCCGAGGCGATGCGCCTCGTCGGGGAGGCCAACGCCTACGTCTCGGCCACCGAGCCGTTCAAGCTCAAGGGGGAGGACCAGCGCGAACGCCTGGCCACCGTCCTGCACGTGCTCGCCCAGGCCGTCGTGGACCTCAACACGCTGCTCTCCCCCTACCTGCCGCACAGCTCCACCGCGGTCCACCGGGCGCTCGGGGGCGAGGGGACCTTCCAGCCGATGCCGGTGGTCAAGGAGGTTCCCGACCTCGACGAGCCCGGGCGCGACCCCTACCCGGTCATCACCGGGGAGTACACCGCCACGCCGCGCTGGGAGCACCGTCCGGTCGTCGTCGGGGCCCCGGTCGCCAAGCCCTCCCCGATCTTCACCAAGCTCGACCCCTCCGTCGTCGAGGAGGAGCGGGCCCGGCTCGGCCTCGTGGACGAGGTGGAGGTATGACGGACGCCCGGCTCGCGCAGCGCCCGCCGGCCCCCGACCGGCTCCCGGTCGCGGTCGTCGACAACCACTGCCACCTGGACGTCCAGCGCGACGACGCCCCGTTCGTCGGCCTGCAGGACGTGCTGGCGGAGGCGGCCGCGGTGGGCGTGGATCGGATCGTGCAGATCGGCTGCGACATCGGGTCGGCCCGGTGGACGCACGGGATCGTCGACGAGCACCGTTCTCTGCTCGGCGGCGTCGCCGTCCACCCCAACGAGGCGCCCAGGCACGCGGCGGCCGGCGACCTCGACGCCGTGCTCGACGAGATCGCCTCCCTGGCCCGGCATCCCCGGATCCGGGTGATCGGGGAGACCGGCCTGGACTACTACCGCACCGGCCCCGACGGCGTCCCCGCGCAGCAGGAGTCGTTCCGCCGCCACATCGCGCTGGCCAAGGAACTGGACCTGGTGCTGCAGATCCACGACCGCGACGCCCACGACGACGTGCTGCGGATCCTGGCCGAGGAGGGCGCCCCCGAGCGCACGGTGATGCACTGCTTCTCCGGCGACATGGAGATGGCCCGGGAGTGCGTCCACCGCGGCTACTACCTCTCCTTCGCCGGGACGGTGACCTTCCGCAGCGCCAGGGACCTGCGCAACGCCCTCGCCGTGACCCCGGTGGAGCAGCTGCTCGTGGAGACCGACGCCCCCTACCTCACCCCGACCCCCCACCGGGGCCGGGCGAACGCGCCATACCTGCTGCCGCTGACCGTGCGGGCCATGGCGGAGACGCTGAGCACGAGCGTCCCGGAGCTGTGCGAGGCGCTGTCCGCGACCAGCGAGACGGTCTACGGACCCTGGTGACCGATCACGAGGAGAGCCTGCTCGGCCCGGCGCAGGTCCGTCAGCTGGCCGAGCGGCTCGGCATCCGCCCCACCAAGCAGTGGGGGCAGAACTTCGTCATCGACAAGGGCACCGTGCGACGGATCGTCCGGGCGGCCGAGGTCGGTCCGCAGGACGTCGTCCTCGAGGTCGGCCCCGGCCTCGGCTCCCTGACGCTCGCCCTCCTGCCGGAGGTCGCCCACGTCACCGCGGTGGAGATCGACCCGTCCCTGGCGGACCAGCTTCCGCGCACCGTGGCCGACCTCGCCCCGCACCTGGTGGACCGGCTGACGGTCGTGCCCGCCGACGCCCTGCGGGTCCAGGAGCTGCCCGACCCCCAGCCCACCGCCCTCGTGGCCAACCTGCCCTACAACGTCGCCGTGCCCGTGGTCCTGCACCTGCTGGCGACCGTGCCGACCCTGCAGCGGGTCCTCGTCATGGTCCAGCTCGAGGTGGCCGACCGGCTCGCGGCCGGCCCGGGGAGCAAGGTCTACGGGGTGCCCAGCGTGAAGGCCGGGTGGTACGCCGAGGTCACCGGCGCCGGACGGATCGGCCGCACCGTCTTCTGGCCCGCGCCCAACGTGGACTCCGGCCTCGTCCGATGGTGCGCCGGGACCCCCCGGCGCCCGCGCCGGGCGGCAGGAGGTCTTCGCCGTGGTCGACGCGGCCTTCGCGCAGCGGCGCAAGACGATGCGGGCCGCGCTGGCCGGGTGGGCCGGCGGGGCCGAGCGGGCCGAACGGGTGCTGCGGGCCGCCGGGGTGGACCCGAGGGCCCGCGGCGAGGTGCTCACCGTGGCGCACTTTGCCCGGATCGCGGACGCGCCCTGGACGACGGGGGGCAGCGTCCGGGCGGCCAGGAGGATCGGCGGCCGAACCCATAGGGTGAGGCCATGAGTCCAGGCGGGAGCACCGAGGCCGTCACCGTCCGGGTGCCCGGAAAGATCAACCTGGAGCTCGTCGTGGGACCCCTGCGCGAGGACGGCTACCACGAGCTGTCCACCGTCTTCCACGCCGTCAGCGTCTACGACCGGGTGACGGTGCAGCCCGCGTCCCGCTGGTCGGTGCACGTCACCGGCCCGTTCGCCGACCGGGTCCCGACCGGTCCGGACAACCTGGCCCTGCAGGCCGCCCGTGCGCTGGCGCGCCGTCGCAGCCGGCGGGCCGGCTCGGGCCCGGTGCGCATCGACATCGACAAGCAGATCCCCGTGGCCGGCGGGATGGCCGGCGGCAGCGCCGACGCCGCCGCCACCCTCGTGGCGTGCCGGGAGCTGTGGGCCATGGACCACGTCGACCAGGACACCCTCGAGGGCGTCGCCGCGGGGCTGGGCTCGGACGTGCCCTTCCTCCTGCACGGCGGCACGGCCATCGGGTCGGGCCGCGGCGAGCAGGTCACCCCGGTGCTCGCCCGCGGCGAGCTGCACTGGGTGCTGTGGGTCGGGGAGGGGCTGGGCCTGTCCACCCCCGAGGTGTATGCCGAGTGCGACCGGTTGCGTGCGGAGGCGGGCAGCACGGACCTGCCCGTCCCGCAGCCGTCGGGCGAGCTGATGGCCGCGTTGCGGCGGATGGAGACCGACGAGGTGGCCGCCGCCCTGCGCAACGACCTGCAGGCGGCGGCCGTCTCCCTCCAGCCCCTGCTCGGCGAGGTCCTCGACACCGGCCTGGAGCTCGGGGCCCGCGCCGGCATCGTCTCCGGGTCCGGGCCGACCGTGGCCTTCCTCGTCGGGTCCCAGGCCGAGGCGATCGACCTGTCGGTGGGGCTGGCCGCCAACGGGCCGACGGGGGACATCACCCGGGTCGTCGGACCGGTCCCCGGGGCCCAGGTGGTGCAGCACCACCGCACGCCGTCGCCGCCCCCGCCAGGCCCCGTCCGCGGCGGCCCGCTGGGACCGGTGCACGGCTGATGGCACCTCCCGCCAGCCTGGTCGCCCTCGACCGGGCCCGTCTCGTCCTGGGCACCAGCGTGCTCCTCGACGACGTCTCCGTCGGTGTCTCCGACGGCGACCGCATCGGCGTCGTCGGCGGCAACGGCGGCGGCAAGAGCACCCTGCTGGGGGTGCTCACCGGCGCTCGTGAGCTCGACGCCGGCCGGGTCCTGCGGACCGGCGACGTCACCACCGGCCTGCTGGGGCAGACCGACACCCTGCCGCCGGGGGCGACCGTGCGGGAGGTCGTCCTGGGCGACCTCGCCGAGCACGAGTGGGCCGGTGACGCCCGCGTCCGGGAGGTCCTGGAGGGTCTCCTCGGCGGCACCGGCGCGGGCGCGGTCGGCGGCTGGGACGCCGTCGTCGGGCCGATGTCCGGCGGCGAGCGTCGTCGGCTCGCCCTGGCGGCGCTGCTCGTGGCCGACCCGGACCTGCTCGTGCTCGACGAGCCCACCAACCACCTGGACGTGGAAGGCGTCGCCTGGCTCGCGGCATACCTCGCCGGGCGCCGCCCCCGGTCCGGCAACGGCCTCGTCGTCGTCACCCACGACCGGTGGTTCCTCGACGAGGTGAGCACCCGCACGTGGGAGGTCGAGGACGGACGGGTGCACACGTACGAGGGCGGCTACGCGGCGTACGTGCTGGCCAAGGTGGAGCGTCAGCGGGTGGCCAGGGTCACCGAGGACCGGCGCGCGAACCTGGCGCGCAAGGAGCTGGCCTGGCTGCGGCGGGGCGCCCGGCGCGCACGAGCAAGCCGAGGTTCCGGATCGAGGCCGCCACCGCGCTCATCGAGGGGGAGCCCCCGCCGCGGGACACCGTCGAGCTCGTCCGGTTCGCCACCACGCGGCTCGGCAAGGACGTGCTCGACCTGCTCGACGCCACCGTCACGGTGGGCGACCGGACCCTCCTCGAGGACGTGACCTGGCGGATCGGCCCCGGGGACCGGTACGGGCTCGTCGGGGTCAACGGGGCCGGCAAGTCGACCCTCCTGCGGGTGCTGCAGGGCCAGCACCCGCTGGCCCGGGGCAGGCTCAAGGTCGGCAAGACGGTGCGGATGGCCTGCCTGACCCAGGAGCTGCGCGAGCTGGACCGGGTGGCGGGATGGTCGGTGATCGACTCGATCACCGAGGTGCGCTCCTTCACGGTCATCGGCGGCAAGGAGGTGTCGGCCAGCTCCCTGGCCAAGCGGCTGGGCTTCAGCGGCGGCCGCCAGCAGTCCCGGGTCGGCGACCTGTCCGGCGGGGAGCGGCGCCGGCTCCAGTTCGTCCGGCTCCTCATGGACGAGCCCAACGTGCTGCTCCTGGACGAGCCGACCAACGACCTCGACATCGACACCCTCACCGCCATGGAGGACGTGCTCGACGGCTGGGCGGGCACGCTGGTCGTGGTCTCCCACGACCGCTACCTGCTGGAGCGGATGACCGACCGGCAGCTGGCCCTGCTCGGGGACGGGTCGCTGCGCGACCTGCCGGGCGGGGTGGAGGAGTACCTCCGCCTGCGCCGGCAGCTGCCCGGGCGGAGCTCGCGTCCGGGCGTCACCGACCCGACCGCCCCGGCCGCCCCGTCAGGCAGGAACGGGGGGACCGCGCCGGCACCGAGGGGCCCGCGCCCCGACGCGGCCGCGGAGCGGGAGGCCCGCAAGACGCTCGCCCGGGTGGAGCGGGCGCTGGACCGGATCCACGCCCAGGAGGCCCGGCTCCACGAGCAGATGGCCCGGGCCGCCACCGATCCCGACCGGCTCGCGACGCTCACCGCGGAGCTGGCCGACCTGACCGACCAGGAGGCCCGGCTCGAGGAGGAGTGGATGGAGGTCTCCGAGGTGCTCGAGGACTGACCCGGGACCGCCGGCGGCGACCGGTCAGGACCGTCCGGCCACCTCGCGGCGTGGCAGGCCGACCAGCCCGAGGCCGACGCCGAGGACGGCCAGCCCCAGCAGCACGAGCAGCGGCGTCATCTGCACCGCCTCGACGGGCACCTGGGCCGGATGGCTCAGCGGCGAGAGGTCCACGACCGCCTGCGGCACGTCGAGCAGGGCCGCGAAGGTGCCGGCGAAGACGACCAGGCCCACCAGGGCCCAGCCGACCGGCGCCAGCAGCACCGGGGCCCACCCGTGCAGCAGGGCCACCAGGCCGAGGACGGCGAGCACGGCGGGCACGAGGTTGAGGTGCGCCAGGGTGCTGTCCCAGGTCAGCGACCCGTCCCCGGTGACGGCCGCGGCCGCCGCGCCGGTCAGGACCCCCGTCACCAGCATGATCAGCGTCGCCCCCAGCGCCACCACGGCCAGGTGCGCCCCGGCCCAGGCCGCCCGGCTCGTGGGCGTGGCCAGCACGAGCTCGGCGCGCCCGGCCGCCTCCTCCGCGCGCAGCGACTGCACCGCGTACACGACGTAGGCGGAGGCGAGCATCGCGCTGAAGACCGACAGGAAGGCGATGTAGCCCAGGGTCATCTGCTCGGCCCCGAACATGGCCTGCATCTCGGCCGGGAGGGCGTCGGCGGAGTCGAGCATCACCTGGGTGAAGGCCCCGTCGATCACCCCGAGGAAGACCGCGGCCGAGCCCCAGGCGAGCAGCGGAGCCCGCTGCAGCCGCAGGGCCAGGCCCCACGGGGTGCCCAGGGACGGTCCGCCCCGCTCGTGCCCGCGCCGTGGCGGGAGCAGGCCCGCCCCGAGGTCCCGGCGGCCCTGGAGCGCGTAGGCCAGGACGGTCGTGGCCGCCGCGAGGGCGAGCAGGAGCAGCAGCGGCCCCCACCGGTCGAGCACGTAGGGCGCCGACTGGGCGGCCCAGCCGAGGGGGGAGGTCCAGGACAGGGCGCTGCCGCCGACGGCCACCATGTCGCCCAGGGCGCGCAGGGCGAACGCGGCACCGAGCACGAGACCGGCCAGCCCGGCCGTGCCCCGGGAGTAGGCGCTCAGCTGGGCCGCGGCCGCGGTGATCCCGGCGAAGGCCAGCCCGACCAGCGCGACGGCGGCCGCCACGACGACCGACCCGGCGACCGGCCAGCCGTTGGCCACGGCCAGAGCGCCGACGACGACAGCCGCCAGCAGGTTGGTCACGACGGCCACGACGAGCGCCGCGGTGAGCGGCGCCTGACGGCCGACCACGTCGGCCCGCACCAGCTCCGAACGCCCGCTCTGCTCCTCGAGCCGGGTGTGCCTGGTGACCAGCATGATGTTCATCAGCGCGGCCAGGAGCAGCAGGTAGAGCAGGTAGCCGGCGGCGAAGAAGCTGGCGTGGGTGGGGTCCTCCATCCCGTAGGCGGGACCGGTGAAGAGCCGGCCCACCGGCTGCTGCACCATCGGGGTCACGGCGGCCAGGTCGGCCTCCGTCGGAGCCAGCTGGGGCAGGGCCGCCCCCAGGTAGACCATGAACAGCCCCAGCCCACCGACCCAGGCGGGCAGCTTGATGCGGTCCCGCCGCAGCATCAGCCGGACCAGCGTCCCGGTGCCCGTCGTGGGCCGGTCCGGTCGGTCCTCCAGGACCGGGTCGGCGGCGCGGTCCTGGCGGTGGCGGGTGGTCGTCGTCCCCATCTCAGGCCACCTCCGCGTCCTCGTCGGCGGTGGGCCCGTCGCCGTAGTGCCGCATGAGCAGCTGCTCCAGGGTCGGGGGGTGCGCCACGATGGCGGTGACGCCGAGACCGGCCAGGGCCTGCAGGACCGGTTCGACCCGGTCGCCGTCGACGTCCAGCCTGACCTGGTCGCCGGAGCGCTCGAGCGCATGCACCCCGGGGAGGTCGGCGAGCCCGTCGGCGGGACGTCGCACGGTCGCCACGACCGTGGTGCGGGACATGTGCCGCAGGTCCTGCAGGGTGCCGCTCTCGGCGACCCGGCCGGCGCGGATGATGGAGACCCGGTCGGCGAGGACCTCCACCTGGGCCAGGATGTGGCTGGAGAGCAGGACCGTGGTGCCCTGCGCCCGGGCCTCGCGGATGCACTCCTGGAAGACGACCTCCATGAGCGGGTCCAGCCCTGCCGTGGGTTCGTCGAGCAGGAGCAGGTCGACCGGGGAGGCGAGCGCGGCGACGAGCGCGACCTTCTGCCGGTTGCCCTTGGAGTAGGTGCGGGCCTTCTTGCCCGGGTCGAGGTCGAAGCGGTCGACGAGCTCGTCGCGACGGGCCCGGTCGGGGGTGCCGCGCAGCCGGGCGAACAGGTCGATGGCCTCGCCGCCGGTGAGGTTGGGCCACAGCTCGACGTCGCCCGGCACGTAGGCCAGCCGCCGGTGCAGCCCGACCGCCTCGTCCCACGGGTCCTGCCCGAAGAGCCGGGCGGTGCCGCCGTCGGCCCGCAGCAGGCCGAGGAGCACGCGGATGGTGGTGGACTTGCCGGCCCCGTTGGGGCCGAGGAAGCCGTGGACCTCGCCGCCTCGACCTGCAGGTCGAGGCCGTCGAGCGCACGGGTGGAGCCGAAGGTCTTGACGAGTCCCTCGGTGCGGATGACGGGTGCGGAGCTCATGAGGGGCCTCGGAGGGGTGGTGAGGGCCTCCGGCGTCAGCACGCCGGAGGTGAGGATCTCGGCGGCCGGACGCAGGTAGGGCAGCAGGTCGCCCCCGTCGTCCAGCAGGTCGGCGCCCAGGAGCCGGTGGAGCTGCTCGTGCAGGACCAGCGTCCCCAGGGACCACAGGGTCAGCACGACCATGCGGCCCCGGGGGTCGGCGGTCGGGCGGACCACGCCGCTGCGCTCGGCCTCGGCGGTGTACTCCAGGGCGTCGTCGACCAGGTCGTCCAGCAGGGCGTCCAGGTGGGGACTGCCCTCGACGAGCACCCGGGCCAGGTAGCGCAGCATGGGCCGGGCGTCGTCCATGCCGGCCACGAGCGTGACCAGGTCCATGCCCGGACCGTCGGCCATCGCCCCTGTCTTGGCCTCCCTGATCGTGCGGACCACGTGCTCGTCGCACGCCTCCCGCAGCCCGTCCTTGGTGCCGTAGTGGTGGATCACCAGGGCGGGGGAGACCCCGGCGGCGGCCGCGATCACCTTGAGGCTCGTCGACCGGACGCCGTGGCGGCCGAACAGGTCGACGGCCGCCGTGAGGATGCGCTCCCGGGCCGAGGCGGGAGGCTGACTGAACATGCAGTCAGCCTAGGACTGAACGTGCGTTCAGCGCAAGGGGGTGGTGGGCGGGTGGTCGGGGACGTGCCCGAGGGTGCCGGGGAAGGGCCCCTCAGCGGTCGTCGAAGGGCCGGAGCAGGCGCTTGAGCACCGTGGCCACGTCGGCCTGCTCGGCCGGGGGAAGCGCGGCGAGGATCTCCCGCTCGCCGGCCACCAGCTCCTCCAGGGCACCGTCGACGACGTCCCGCCCGGCGGGCGCAGGCGGACGAGGACCGAGCGCAGGTCGGCCTCGGACGTGGTGCGCTCGACCAGGCCCCGCTCGGCCAGCCGGGAGATCCGGTTGGTCATGGTGCCGCTGGTCACGAGGGTCTGGCGGACCAGCTGGGTCGGGGTGAGCCGGTAGGGCTCCCCGGCGCGCCGCAGGGCGGAGAGCACGTCGAACTCCCACGACTCCAGCCCGCGGCCGGCGAAGGCCTCCCGGCGGGCGAGGTCGAGGTGCCGGGCCAGGCGGGAGACCCGGGAGAGCACCTCGAGCGGGGCGACGTCGAGGTCGGGCCGCTCGCGACGCCAGGCCGCGACGATGCGGTCGACCTCGTCCCGGTCGGGGCCGTCCCGCTCCGGTTCACCCATGGCGACCACTGTAGTAGGGCCGTGCACGGCTCCCCGGGCAGGAATCGAACCTGCGTCGCTAGTCCTGATTCAAAGTCAGGCGGCCCCTGCCAGCAGAGCAACCGGGGAACGTCCGCGAGGACCGCACCAGCCTAGTGGTCCGGCCGCAGGTCTACTCCCTCCGGGCCCTGACCGTCCGGAGCGCGGGCCGGGCCTCCATGCCGGAGAGGCCGTTCCAGGCGAGGTTCACCAGGTGGGCGGCCACGTCCTCCTTCTTCATCCGACGGGAGTCCAGCCACCACCCGCCGGGGATGGCCACCATGCCGACGAGCATCTGGGCGTACAGGGGTGCGGTCTTGGGGTCGAGCCGCCGGCGCCTGAACTCGGCGGCCAGGATGTGCTCGACCTGGCTGGCGATGTCGCTGATGAGGCTGGCGAAGGACCCGGTCGACTGTCCGGGCGGGCTGTCGCGCACGAGGATCCGGAACCCGTCGGTGGAGTTCTCGATGTAGTCCAGCAGGGCCATCGCCGCCGCCTCCAGCAGCGCGCGGGCGTGCGCCCCCTCCTTCGTCAGGGCCTCGGTCATCTGCCCCAGCAGCGCCTGGATCTCCCGGTCCACGACGACCGCGTACAGCCCCTCCTTGCCGCCGAAGTGCTCGTAGAGGACCGGCTTGGACACCCCGGCGGTGGCGGCGATCTCCTCCACGGTCGTGCCCTCGAACCCCCGCTCGGCGAACAGCCGTCGCCCCACCTCGATGAGCTGCTGACGGCGCTGCGGCCCCGTCATCCGGTTGCGGGCGGCGTTCTTGGGAGCGGGGGAGGTCACCGGTCCATCATGCCAACAGCCCGATCGGCCGTGCCGCAGCCACGGGTACAGTCGTGCCCGTGACCTCACACGACCCTGCCGCCGTCATCGTCCTGGCCGCCGGCGAAGGCACCCGGATGAAGTCAACCACCCCCAAGGTCCTGCACCGCATCGGCGGTCGCACCCTGCTCGGGCACGCCCTGCACGCCGCCCGGCAGGCCGCCCCCCGCCACCTGGCCGTGGTGGTCCGGCACGAGCGGGACCGGGTGGCCGCCCACGTCGAGGAGCTCGACGCCGACGCCCTGGTCGCCGACCAGGACGAGGTCAAGGGCACCGGCCGGGCCTGCGAGTGCGGCCTGGAGGCCCTGCCCGAGGACCTCGAGGGGACCGTGCTGGTGACGATGGGCGACGTGCCCCTGCTCACCGGGTCCACCCTGCGCGAGCTCACCGAGCGGCACGAGCGCAGCGGCGCGGCGGTCACCGTCATCACCGCCGAGCTGCCGGACGCGAAGTCCTACGGCAGGGTCGTGCGGGACGACGCCGGGGACGTCGTGGCCATCATGGAGTTCAAGGACGCCCTCGCGCACCGGGAGGCCGGCGACGAGTGGTCCCACGTCGTCGACGTGCGGGAGATCAACTCCGGCATCTACGCCTTCGACGCCGCGCTGCTGCGGTCGGCGCTGGCCCGGGTGGGCACGGACAACGCCCAGGGGGAGAAGTACCTCACCGACGTCGTCGCGATCGCCCGGGACGAGGGTCGACGGGTCTCGGCCCACCTGGTCGAGGACCTCTGGCAGACCGAGGGCGTCAACGACCGGGTGCAGCTGGCCCAGCTGGGCCGTGAGCTCAACCGCCGCACCGTCGAGCACTGGATGCGCGAGGGTGTCACGGTGGTGGACCCCGCCACCACCTGGATCGACGCCGACGTGACGATCGGCCGGGACACCGTGCTGCGGCCCGCGGTGCAGCTGCTCGGGGCCACCACCGTGGGCAGCGAGGCCGTCGTCGGCCCGGACACCACCCTGACCGACACGGTCGTGGGCGACCGGGCCAGCGTGGTGCGCACCCAGGCCGAGCTGGCCGTCGTCGGCGAGGGCGCCTCGGTCGGCCCGTTCTCCTACCTGCGTCCCGGCACCGAGCTGGGCGCGACGGCAAGATCGGCGGCTTCGTGGAGACCAAGAACGCCCGGATCGGTGCCGGTGCGAAGGTGCCCCACCTCACCTACTGCGGGGACGCGACCATCGGCGAGGGCGCCAACATCGGCGCCGGCACGATCTTCGCCAACTACGACGGGGTGGCCAAGCACCGCACCACGGTCGGCCGGCACAGCTTCGTCGGGTCGGACTCGGTGCTCATCGCCCCCGTCGACATCGCCGACGGTGCCTACGTGGCGGCCGGCTCGGCCATCGAGGGCCGGGTGGGGCCGGGGCAGATCGCGGTGGCCCGCGGCCGGCAGCGCAACGTGGACGGGTGGGTCGCCCGCCGTCGGGCCGGCACCGCCACCGCCCGGGCCGCCGAGGACGCCCTCGCCCGGGAGGAGGACGCCGGGGACGTCCCGCCGCCGGCGGCCTCACCGCATACCCGTCCCGACGGCGCCGCCGACCCGACCCCCACCCAGGAGAGCTGAGAGCTGATGACCGGCATCCACCGCACCCCCGAGAAGAACCTCATGGTCTTCACCGGGCGGGCCCACCGCGCGCTGGCGGAGTCGATCGCCGAGGAGCTGGACACCTCGCTGGTGCCGACCCAGGCCTACGCCTTCGCCAACAGCGAGATCTACGTGCGCTTCGACGAGTCGGTGCGCGGGTGCGACGCGTTCGTCATCCAGAGCCACGCCGCCCCGGTCAACGAGTGGATCATGGAGCACCTGATCATGGTCGACGCGCTCAAGCGGGCCTCGGCCAAGCGGATCACCGTGGTGCTGCCCTTCTACGGCTACGCGCGCCAGGACAAGAAGCACCGCGGCCGCGAGCCGATCTCGGCCCGCCTCATGGCCGACCTGTTCAAGACCGCCGGGGCCGACCGGCTCATGGCCGTGGACCTGCACACCGCCCAGATCCAGGGGTTCTTCGACGGGCCCGTCGACCACCTCATGGCCCTGCCGATCCTGGCCGACTACGTCAAGGAGAAGTACGCCGGCGAGGACCTGGCCGTCGTCTCCCCGGACGCCGGCCGGATCAAGGTCGCGGAGTACTGGTCCAACCGCCTCGGCGGGGTGCCGCTGGCGTTCATCCACAAGACGCGCGACATCACCCGGCCCAACCAGTCGGTCGCCAAGCGGGTCGTCGGCGAGGTCGCCGGGCGGATGTGCGTCCTGGTGGACGACATGATCGACAGCGGCGGCACCATCACCCAGGCCGCCGACGCGCTCATGGCCGACGGGGCCAAGGGCGTCGTCGTCGCGGCCACCCACGCGATCTTCTCCGACCCGGCCGTCCAGCGCCTGCGAAACTCGGTGGCCACCGAGGTGATCGTCACCGACACCCTGCCGCTGTCGGAGGAGGCCCGGGCCCTGGACAAGGTCACCGAGCTGTCGATCGCCCCGCTGGTCGCCCGGGCCATCCGGGAGGTCTTCGAGGACGGGTCGGTCACCTCCATGTTCGACGGCCAGGCCTGAGCCCACCCGTCCTCCGCAGGGATTTCCCCCCTCTCCGGGCAGACGGTAGACTCCCGGGCGTTGCCTCGGCGAGGGACACCGCATGGTCTGCGGTGGCCGTGATTCGACGAAGCGTGTCGCACCGCCCGCACGACGGGCTGGTGCCGGCGCCTCCGCGATGCCCGTGCCGTGTCCCGCGTCGAGGCCCGTCCCACCCGCCTCCCTCATGGAAGAAGTCCTCCCGCATGGCTGACCAGATCCGCATCACCGCCGAGAAGCGCGCCGAGTTCGGCAAGGGCGCGGCCCGCCGCATCCGCCGGGCCGACAAGGTGCCCGCCGTCCTCTACGGCCACGGCACCGACCCCGTCCACCTCACCCTCCCGGGCCACGAGACGATGATGGCGCTCAAGCACAGCAACGCCGTGCTCAGCCTCGACATCGAGGGGCAGACGCAGCTCGCGCTGGCCAAGGACGTGCAGCGCGACCCGGTGAAGCGCTTCATCGAGCACGTCGACCTCGTCATCGTCCGCAAGGGCGAGAAGGTCACCGTCGACGTGGTCGTCCACGTCGAGGGCGAGGCCGCCCCGGAGACGATCGTCACCGTCGACCACGGCGAGCTGACCGTCGAGACCGAGGCGACCCACATCCCCGAGGTGTTCACCGTCTCCGTCGAGGGGCTGGAGGCCGGCACCCAGATCCACGCCGGCGAGGTCGAGCTGCCCGAGGGCGTCACCCTGGTCACCGACCCCGAGGCCCTCGTGGTCAACGTCTCCCAGGCCATGTCCGAGGAGGCCCTGGAGGCCGAGCTGGCCGAGGCCGAGGCCGAGGCCGGCATCGAGCAGGAGGAGTCCGACGAGGAGTCCGCCTCCGCGGAGGCCGCCGAGGCCCCGGCCGAGGGTGCCGAGGAGGGCGAGGGCGCCTCCTCCGAGGAGTGAGCCGACCGGCTCCCGCCCGCCCGTAGACCATGGCCACGTCGCCCGCCGAGCGCGGGGACGTGGCCATGGCCGTGCACGCACGAGAGGAGTTCCCCCCGATGGAGGCACCCTGGTTGGTCGTCGGCCTGGGCAACCCCGGTCCCGGGTATGCCGGCAACCGGCACAACGTCGGCGCCATGGTGGTCGACCGGCTGGCGCAGCAGGCCGGGGCAGGGCTGCGCCGGCACAAGGTGCCTGGTGCCACGGCCGCGGAGGTCAGGCTGGGCACGCTCCCGGGCGGGCTGCCCGGTCCGCGGGTGGTCCTCGCCCGGCCGACGACCTACATGAACCTCTCCGGAGGGCCGGTGGCCGGGCTGCGCAGCTTCTACAAGGTCCCGCTCGACCAGGTCGTCGTCGTGCACGACGAGCTGGACCTCGACCCCGGGGTGGTCCGGCTCAAGCGCGGCGGCGGCGAGGGCGGGCACAACGGCCTCCGCTCGGTGAGCGGGTCCCTGGGCAGCCGGGACTACCTGCGGGTGCGGCTGGGCATCGGCCGTCCCCCCGGGCGTCAGGACCCGGCCGACTTCGTGCTGTCCGACTTCCCGGCCCGGGACCGCGAGGAGGTCCAGCTGCTCGTGGGGGACGGGGAGGACGCGGTCACCGACCTGGTCCACCTCGGCCTCGAGGCCGCCCAGCAGCGCCACCACTCCCGCTGACGCGGCAGGACCCCGCAGCCGGTGGCTGCGGGGTCCTGCCTGCCGTGGCGGGGTGCGCCCCGCTCAGCCCTGCTGGTTCTTCAGCGCCTGGAGCCGGGCCTCGACCTCGGCGTCCGCGCCGTGGTCCTCCAGCTCGGCGAACTGGTCCTCCAGCCGGGTCGACTGGGCCTCCGCCCGCCCCTGGACGAGGGCCTCCTCGCGGCGGATGCTGTCCTCCCACCGGGCGAGGTCGCTCGAGGGGTCGAGCACGTCGATCGAGGACATCGCGTCCTGCACCTTGCTCTGCGCCTCGACGCTGCGGGCCCGGGCCACCAGCGTGCTCCGCCGCCCCTTGAGGTCCTCCAGCTTGGTCTTCATCGTGCGCAGGCCGTCCTTGAGCTGCTCGACGGTGGAGTTCTGCTGGGCGATGGCGGGCTCGGCGGCCTGGACGTCGTTCTCGTGCTGGATCTGCCGCTTGAGCGCCACCCGGGCCAGGTTGTCGAACTTGTAGGCACCGTCCGGGTCGCCGCCCGAGCGCATCTGCTCGGCCTTGGCCGCCGCGGCCGACGCCTTGCGGCCCCACTCGGCGGCGGCCTCACGGTCGGCCTGCAGGTCGGACTCGGCCATCCGGACGTTGGCGATGGTCTGGGCCACCGCCTCCTCGGCCTCGGCGATGCTGTTGGTGTAGTCGCGGATGAGCTGGTCCAGCATCTTCTCCGGGTCCTCGGCCCGGTCCAGGAGCGAGTTGATGTTCGCCCGCGCCAGCTGGCTGATCCGTCCGAGGATGGTCTGCTTCTGGGTCATGCTCGACTTCCTTTCCTCTCCGCCCTGCGGCGGTCGTGGTGAATCGTGTGGTCGTGCCGTGGCTCTAGAACCGGCCTCCGCTGAAGGTTCCTCCTCCGCCCCCGAAGCCTCCGCCCCCGAAGCTCCCGCCGCCGGAGAACCCGCCGCCGCCCCAGCCGCCGCTGTGCCGGTGGCCGCCTCCGCCTCCGCCTCCGCCGAGCAGGATGCCGCCGAGGATGACCGACAGGGGGTCGATCCCCCCGCGACGGGTGCCCGGGCCGCCGAAGCCGCCCCAGCTGTCCAGGTCGTTGCGGGCCTCGGTCAGCGCCTGCTCCCCGAGCTGCTCGGCCCGGGTCAGCAGGCCCATCGCGGTCGCAGGGTCCTGGGCGACGCGCTGGGCCTCGTCGAAGATCCGCAGCGCCTCGGAGATCCGGGTGCGCGCACCGCTGCTGACCGCCCCGCGACGGGTGGAGATGGTCTCGTCGATGCTGCGCAGCCGCGCTCCGACCCGGGCCACGCGCTGGGTGAAGTTCTCCCGCATCCGGCTCGTGTGGGCCTCGGCGTCCCGCAGCGGCGCCAGCAGGGTGTCCAGGTCGTTCTCCGCGGCGTCCAGCTCGGCCAGGGCCCGGAGGGGATCGCCGGAGGAGCGTGCCTCCTGCCCCTTCTCCACGGCCCTGCGCGCCCGGTCGGCCGCCTGGGCGACGACCGGCTCCCGGGGGGCGAGCCGGGACACGTCCTGCAGGTCCGCCGTGATCGAGGCGATCCGGCGGGAGAGCTCCTCGGCCGAGCCGGCCAGCTCCTCGTCGGCCCGGGCGATCTGGTCGAGCAGGACGCTGGCCTGCCCGATCGACTCCTCGGCGGCCCGGGCGGCCGCGACCGCGGAGGCCCGGTCGTCCCGCTCCAGCGCCTGCCGGCCAGAGCCGATGAAGCCGTCGGCGGACTCGAGCAGGCGACCGGCCTGCTGCCGGTGCTCGTGCACGGTCGAGAGGGCCTGGGCGGGGTGCCGTGCGGCCAGGCCCCGGATCTCCTGGTCGGCCACCGGCAACCGGTCGCGGGTCTCGGCCAGCCGTCCGGCCAGCTCGTCCAGGAACTGCGGCGCCCGGTCCTGCAGCGAGCGCAGCGTGGCGAACTCCTGGGTGTGCTCGTCCAGCGCCCGGCGGGCCGTGCCCGTCAGCTCGAGAATGCGGGCGAGCATGCTGCGCTCGACGTCCTCCGGCTCCTTCTGGTCGTCGTCGAGCTGCTGCCGCAGCGAGAACGCCTCCTTGGTCGAGGCCCTCGCCTGCTCCAGCACCCCCCGGAACTGCTGGGTGCGCTGGGCGCCGAACTGGGCCTCGGCGAAGGCCAGCTCCTCCTCGGCCGAGCGCACGGCGTTGTCCGTCGAGACGAGCGCCTCGGCCGCCTGCCGCTGCAGGTCGGACAGGGAGACCTCCTGCGCCGACGCGGGGACGGGGACGCCCTGCGACGGTCGCCGCTTCTTCTTCCCCATCCGGGACATCACGCCTGCGCCGGCGACGAGCAGGACCGGGGCCGCGAAGAAGAGCGTCCCGAGCCCGCTGCCCAGCCCGCCCGAGGTGGCTGGTGGACCGGCTCGTCGTCGGGGACGACGACCCCACCGCCCCCGTCGGAGCCGCCGCCGGCGTACTCCCGGGCGAAGCCGTCGACCGCGGCGCCGACGGCCCCGGCCCAGTCGTCCTGCGCCAGCCGGGGCTCGATGTCCTGCAGCTGCACCGTCTCGACGGTCTGCGGCGGCAGGGTGGACCCGACGTCGCCCACGGCGTACTGGCGCTGGTCCACGGCGACGGCCAGGACGAGGTCGCCGGTGCCCATGCCCGAGGCCGCGGACGTCAGCTCGGTCCAGGTCGGGCCGTCGACCTCCTGGCCGCCGTCGGTGAACCGGTCGACGAAGACGGCGAAGAGCTGCAGGCCGGTCTCCTCCCGCAGCCGGGAGATCTCCTCGGCCGCCGTCTCCTCCTCCGCCTCGGAGAGCACGTCGGCGGGGTCGTGCACCGGCCCCGGGAGGTTGACCGGCTCCTCGGCGCCCGCCGGGGCGGCCCCGGTCACCCCCAGGGCGAGCACGAGCGCCGCGAGCACGGCATACCAGGTCCGCCACCACCGGGCGGGCACGAGACGGGTCAGCACGTCGAAGATCCTCCCTGGCCCCTCCTGCCGGCGTCCACCGCGGACGCCCCGGGGCCCGGCCCCAGCATGCCACCTAGACTGGACGACCGCCGGGTCGTCCTCCCGGCCCCACACGCTCGCTCCCGGCGAAGGACCCACCATGCACCTGTCACCCGTCGTGGACCTGCTGTGCGCCGACCCGGCGACCGGGGAGGTCCTGGAGGCCGCCCGGGAGGGCGCCCCGGCCGTCGACGTCTCCCTCGCCGCCGGGGCCCACCCGGCGCTCGTGGCCGCGCTGGCACGCGCCGACCAGACCCCCGTCCTGGCCGTGACCGCCACCGGGCGCGAGGCCGACGACCTGGTGACCGCCCTGGGCGAGCTGCTCCCCGACGGCGGCACGTCGGTGGCCGGGTTCCCCAGCTGGGAGACCCTGCCGCACGAACGGCTCAGCCCCCGGTCGGACACGGTGGGCCGGCGGCTGGCGACCCTGCGGCGCCTGGCGCACCCGGACCCCACCGACCCGCAGGCCGGCCCGGTGCAGGTGGTCGTGGCCTCCGTGCGGGCCCTGCTGCAGCCGATCGTCAAGGGGCTGGGGGAGCTGACCCCGGTCCGGCTGCAGGCCGGGGACGACCGACCCCTGGCGGAGGTGGTGGAGGCGCTGGCGGGCGCCGCCTACACCCGGACCGACATGGTCGAGCGCCGGGGGGAGTTCGCCGTCCGTGGCGGCATCCTCGACGTCTTCCCGCCCACCGAGGAGCATCCGGTCCGGGTGGAGTTCTGGGGGGACACGGTCGAGGAGATCCGGTGGTTCAAGGTCGCCGACCAGCGGTCCCTGGAGATCGCCCAGCACGGGCTGTACGCGCCCCCCTGCCGGGAGGTGCTGCTCACGGACGCGGTCCGCGAGCGGGCCGCCGCCCTCGTCGGCAGCCTCCCGGGGGCTGCCGACCTGCTCGCCAAGGTGGCCGAGGGGATCGCCGTCGAGGGGATGGAGTCCCTCGCCCCCGTCCTCGTCGACGGGATGGAGACGCTCGTCGACGTGCTCCCGGCCGGGTCGCGCGTGGTGGTGCTGGGCCCCGAGCGGGTGCGCACCCGGGCCCACGACCTCGTGGCCACCAGCGAGGAGTTCCTCCAGGCCAGCTGGGCCGCGGCCGCCACCGCCGACGGGGCCGCCCCCATCGACCTGCAGCAGGCGCTGGGCACCGCCTCCTCCTGGTCGCTCGCCGAGATGCGGGGGCACGCCCTGACCAGCGGCCGCCCCTGGTGGTCCCTGACCGCGTTCGTCGCCGACGCCGAGCTGGCCGGGCTGGCGGACGACGGCGGGGACGACGGCGTCCGGACCCTGGTCGTGCCCAGCACGCCCGTGGACGCCTACCGCGGCGACCGGGAGGCCGTCGGGCGCGACCTGCGCGTCTGGCTGGAGCAGGGGCGCCGGGTCCTGCTGAGCCTGGACGGGGCGGGGATGGCCCGCCGGGTCGCCGAGGTGCTCGGCGAGCAGGACGTGCCGCACCGGCTCCTGCTCGAGCTGCCCGAGGACCACTCCGCCGCCGTCGTCGAGGACGTCGTCACCGTCACCTGCGGATGGGTCGGGCGGGGCTTCGCCCTCACCGGCAGCGGCGTCGTCGTGGTCGGGGAGGCCGACCTCACCGGGCAGAGCTCGGCGGCCGGCTCCACCAAGGACATGCGCCGGATGCCGTCCCGCCGGCGACAGCAGGTCGACCCGCTGGCCCTTCGCCCCGGGGACTTCGTGGTGCACGAGCAGCACGGGGTCGGCCGGTTCGTCGAGATGGCCCAGCGCACGGTCCAGGGAGCCACCCGCGAGTACGTCGTCCTCGAGTACGCCACGTCCAAGCCGCGCGGGCACGGCCAGCCGGACCGGCTCTTCCTGCCGACCGACCAGCTGGACCAGCTGACCAGGTACGTCGGGGGCGAGGCGCCCTCGCTGAACCGGCTCGGCGGCTCGGACTGGCAGAAGACCAAGGCCCGGGCCCGCAAGCACGTCAAGCAGATCGCCTCGGAGCTGATCCGGCTCTACTCCGCCCGGCAGGCGACCGTGGGCCACGCCTTCGCCCCGGACACCCCCTGGCAGCGCGAGCTCGAGGACGCCTTCGCCTTCACCGAGACGCCCGACCAGCTCTCCTCGATCGAGGAGGTCAAGGCGGACATGGAGAAGTCGGTGCCGATGGACCGGCTCATCTGCGGCGACGTGGGCTACGGCAAGACCGAGATCGCGGTGCGGGCGGCGTTCAAGGCGATCCAGGACGGCAAGCAGGTGGCGGTCCTCGTGCCGACCACCCTGCTCGTGCAGCAGCACTACGAGACCTTCGCCGAGCGGTACGCCCAGTTCCCCGTGACGGTCCGGGCGCTGTCGCGCTTCCAGTCCGACAAGGACGCCAAGGAGGTCGTCGCCGGCGTCGCGGACGGTTCGGTCGACCTCGTCATCGGCACCCACCGGCTCCTGGGCTCCTCGGTGCGCTTCAAGGACCTGGGGCTCGTCGTCGTCGACGAGGAGCAGCGCTTCGGCGTCGAGCACAAGGAGCAGCTCAAGGCCCTGCGGACCAACGTCGACGTCCTGGCGATGTCCGCCACGCCGATCCCGCGCACCCTGGAGATGGCGGTCACCGGCATCCGGGAGATGTCGACCCTGGCCACCCCGCCGGAGGAACGGCACCCGGTGCTCACCTTCGTCGGGGGCTACGACGAGAAGCAGATCGCCGCGGCCGTGCGTCGTGAGCTGCTGCGCGAGGGCCAGGTCTTCTACATCCACAACAAGGTCGGGACCATCGAGAAGGCGGCCGCCCGGCTGCGGGACCTCGTGCCCGAGGCGCGGATCGAGACCGCTCACGGCCAGATGGGCGAGCACAAGCTGGAGAAGGTGGTCGTCGACTTCTGGGAGCGTCGCTTCGACGTGCTCGTCTGCACCACGATCGTGGAGACCGGGCTGGACATCTCCAACGCCAACACCCTCATCGTCGAGCGGGCCGACCTGCTCGGGCTCTCCCAGCTGCACCAGCTGCGCGGACGGGTGGGCCGCGGCCGGGAACGCGCCTACGCCTACTTCCTCTACCCGCCGGAGAAGCCGTTGACCGAGACCGCCGTCGACCGCCTCCAGACGATCGCGGCCAACACCGACCTGGGGTCGGGGATCGCCGTGGCCATGAAGGACCTCGAGATCCGCGGGGCGGGCAACCTCCTCGGCGGGGAGCAGTCCGGCCACATCGAGGGTGTCGGCTTCGACCTCTACGTGCGGATGGTCGGCGAGGCGGTCGCCAGCTTCAAGGGCGAGGGCGAGGAGGCGCCCGCGGAGGTCAAGATCGAACTGCCCGTCGACGCCCACCTGCCGCACGACTACGTGCCGGGGGAGCGCCTGCGCCTGGAGGCCTACCGCAAGCTCGCCCAGGTCAAGGACGAGGACGAGCTCGCCGAGATCCGGGCCGAGCTCGTGGACCGCTACGGCGAGCCGCCGGCCCCGGTGCAGACCCTGCTGGAGGTGGCCCGGCTGCGGACGGTCGCGCGGGCCACGGGGATCGCCGACATCGGAGTCCAGGGCAAGATGATCCGCCTGGCACCCGTCGAGGGCCTGCGCGACAGCCAGCAGCTGCGGCTCAACCGGCTCTACCCGGGGACGATCATCAAGCCCGCCCTGCGCCAGATCCTCGTCCCCGCCCCGACGACGGCCCGCGTCGGGGGCAGGCCGCTGCGCGACCGGGAGATCCTGGAGTGGGCCAGCCAGCTCGTGTGGGCGGTGCTCCTCGACGACGTCGCCGCCGCGGCCCGCCAGGGCGGGTGACGGGCTGGCCGGGCCCTGCGGTGCTCGTGCGATGATGGCGCGCGTGAAGCGTTCGCGTGCCCTTCCCGCCCTGGCCCTCACCGCCGCCCTGACCCTGGCCGGCTGCTCCGGCGTCGGCTCCGACCCCGGTGTCAGCGTCAACGGCCAGGAGTTCAGCGTGGCCGAGCTGCAGGAGGCCACCGCCCAGCTCAACGAGGCCGCCGAGCAGCCCGCCGGCCCCCAGCAGGTCGTCGCCGACCTGGCCCTGCTGCCCCTGCTCGAGGAGGTCTTCGCCGGGTCCCCGGCCGACCTGTCCGAGAACCAGGTCCGCAAGGTCCTCTCGGCCGGCGGCGTCGACGACCCCGGCCCGGCGACCCTCGCCGCGGCCACCTCGCGCCAGTACCAGCTGCGGCTCGGCGACCCCGCCATCATGCAGGACCCCGAGATGGCCGAGGTCGTCCAGCGTGCCCAGGCGGTCACCCAGGAGGACCTGGCGGCCGTCGACGTCGAGGTCAACCCGCGCTACGGCGACTGGGACGTCGACAACGGGGGCGTCGTGCCCGAGGTGCCCGAGTGGATCCGGTTCGACACCGCCGGCTGACCCTGCTGCTGGCCAGCCCCCGGGTCGCTCCCGGGCTGCTCTCGGCCGACGCCTGGGACGCGCTGCGCTCGGCCGACCACGTCGTGGCGGCCGACCCCACCGCCCCCCATCCGGCGGGGGTCGCCGCCGCCGGGGTGGACGTCCGCCCGGTCCGGCCCGAGAGGTCGGGGGCGCCACCCTCTCCCGGCGA
Source organism: Ornithinimicrobium sp. CNJ-824 (assembly GCF_001942405.1). Lineage (GTDB taxonomy): Bacteria > Actinomycetota > Actinomycetes > Actinomycetales > Dermatophilaceae > Ornithinicoccus > Ornithinicoccus kibberensis. Next base: position 262,383 of record NZ_MKKA01000011.1, on the reverse strand, counting down.
CCTCGCCGACCTGCTGCTCTCGCTCGTGGCCCGGCACGGCACGGTCGTCTGGCTCGGCTCCGCCGACGGGGACCCGGGGCTGTCCGAGGCGCTCGCCGTGGCGCTGCCGGAGGAGGACCCGCCCGTGCTGGAGCTGCTCGTGGCGTCCTGGGACGTCCCCGGGGCCCGGCTGCTCGACGCGGTCGCGGTGATGGACCGGCTCCGCGGCCCGGGCGGGTGCCCCTGGGACGCCCGGCAGACCCACGCCAGCCTCACGCCGTACCTCGTCGAGGAGGCCTTCGAGGCGGTGGAGGCCCTCGAACGGCTCGACGACGACGGCGCCGACCGGGACCACGCCCGCGAGGAGCTGGGCGACGTACTGCTGCAGGTGCTCTTCCACGCCCGGGTCGCCGCGGAGCACGGGCAGGAGCCGTTCGACGTGGACGACGTGGCCGCCGGCCTCGTCGACAAGCTCGTGCACCGGCACCCGCACGTGTTCGCCCCCGGGGGCGGGGAGGACCTGGACGCCGCCCAGGTGGAGTCGCGCTGGGAGCAGCTCAAGGCCCAGGAGAACAGGACGAAGCCGGGCCGTCAGGGTGTCCTCGACGGGATCCCCACGGGTATGCCCGAGCTCGCCCGCGCGACGAAGGTCGCCTCCCGGCTGCGCCGGGCCGGGCACGCCTCCTGGCTGCGCGGGTGGACCGCGGCCCGGCTCGAAGGGCGTGACCCGGGGGCGCTGCTGCTGGAGGAGGTGCTCGACCTGCACGACGTCGACGTGGATGCCGCCGCCGCCCTGCGACGCACGCTGGCCGACCTGGTGGCCGAGGCGCCCGCCGCCCCCGACCGGGGATAGGCTCGGAGCGGGACCGCCGCCCGGTGACCCGCCCGGGCCCCCCACGACCGCTGGTCCGACGAAGCAAGGAGAGCCTCATGGCCGTCATCGACGCCATCATCGCCCGCGAGATCCTCGACTCCCGGGGCAACCCGACCGTGGAGGTCGAGGTCGGCCTGGACGACGGCACCGTCGCCCGCGCCGCCGTCCCCTCGGGTGCCTCGACCGGCGCCTTCGAGGCGGTGGAGCGCCGCGACGGCGACGAGAGCCGCTACCTGGGCAAGGGTGTCGAGGCCGCCGTGCAGGCCGTCATGGACGACCTCGAGCCCCGCCTCCTGGGGTTCGACGCCTCCGAGCAGCGGCTCGTCGACGCCGAGATGCTCGCCGCGGACGGCACCGACAACAAGGGCGAGATCGGCGCCAACGCGATCCTCGGCGTCTCCCTCGCCGTGGCCAAGGCCGCCGCCGACTCGGCCGGGCTGCCGCTGTTCCGCTACGTGGGCGGCCCCAACGCGCACGTGCTGCCCGTACCGATGATGAACATCCTCAACGGCGGGTCGCACGCCGACTCCAACGTCGACATCCAGGAGTTCATGATCGCCCCGATCGGGGCCGGGTCCTTCCGGGAGGCGCTGCGCTGGGGCGCCGAGGTCTACCACGCCCTCAAGGCGGTGCTCAAGGAGCGCGGCCTGGCCACCGGCCTGGGCGACGAGGGCGGCTTCGCCCCGAACCTGGAGTCCAACCGGGCCGCCCTCGACCTCATCGTCGAGGCCATCGGCAAGGCCGGCTACGAGGTCGGTCCCGACATCGCCCTCGCGCTGGACGTGGCCGCCTCGGAGTTCCACGAGGACGGCTCCTACGCCTTCGAGGGGTCCACGCGCACCGCGGCCGAGATGACCGACTACTACGCCGAGCTCGTCGACGCCTACCCGCTCGTGTCCATCGAGGACCCGCTGCACGAGGACGACTGGGCGGGCTGGCAGCAGATCACCGAGCGGCTGGGCGAGCGGGTCCAGCTCGTCGGCGACGACCTGTTCGTCACCAACCCCACCCGGCTGCGCCGTGGCATCGAGGAGAAGGCCGGCAACGCCCTCCTCGTCAAGGTCAACCAGATCGGCTCGCTCACCGAGACCCTCGACGCGGTCACGCTGGCGCAGTCCAACGGCTTCCGCTGCATGATGAGCCACCGCTCCGGGGAGACCGAGGACGTGACGATCGCCGACCTGGCGGTCGCCACCAACTGCGGGCAGATCAAGACCGGTGCGCCGGCCCGGTCCGAGCGCGTCGCCAAGTACAACCAGCTGCTGCGGATCGAGGAGGAGCTCGACGAGGCCGCCCTGTACGCCGGTGCGGGCGCCTTCCCCCGCTTCCGCCCCCAGGGCTGAGTCCCGGCGCACGGCCCGCCCCACCTGCCCCTGATCCGGGCACGGACGGCCTACGCTGAACGACGACGACCCCACGCCGAGACGAGGAGAGCCCCCGCCATGAGCAGCGCGCGCGGTCCACGCGACCGGCGCTCACCGGCGCCCCGGCCCGGACGGGCCCCGGCGACCCGGCGCCCCGGCCACCGGCCGGGGGCACGGGCCGTCGCCGGCGCCGGTTCCTCGGCCGCGGCGTCCTACCGGCACGCGCCGGCGCACGTGCGCCGGCTGCTGACGCTGGTCGTGCTGGTGGTGCTCATGGGGCTGGTCGTCGCCCCCGTGCTCTCGGGCTACCTGCGCCAGCGGGCGGAGATCAGCGCCGCCGAGCAGCAGGTCGAGGCCGAGAAGCAGGAGATCACCGCCCTCGAGCAGGAGCTCGCCCTCTGGGACGACGAGGACCACGTGGAGCAGCAGGCGCGTGAGCGGCTCCGGTTCGTCCGGGAGGGCGAGACCGCCTTCACCGTCGTCGACGACACCGGCACCGACTACACCGAGGCGCTGCCCGGCATGGCTCCCGTCAGCGACGAGGTCCTCGCGGACAGCCCGTGGTACGGCCAGGTCTGGGCGTCGGTGAGGATCGCCAACGAGGGCCTTCCGGAGACCAAGGAGCCATGAGCAAGCCCGACCGCACCACCCTCGACGAGACCCCCACCGAGGAGGACCTGCGCGTCATCGAGCGACAGCTCGGACGCCCCGCCCGCGGCGTGGTCTCCGTCGCGCACCGGTGCCCCTGCGGGTGCCCCACCGTGGTGCGCACCGAGCCCCGCCTCCCGGACGGCACCCCCTTCCCCACGACGTACTACGCCACCTGCCCCTGCCTGACCGGGGCGATCTCCACGTTGGAGAGCAGCGGCATGATGAAGGAGATGTCGCACCGGCTCCAGGAGGACGACGCCCTGCGCTGGTCCTACGCCCAGGCGCACGACGACTACCTGCGCCGGCGCGAGGACCTCGCCGACGTGCCCGAGATCGCCGGCATCAGCGCCGGGGGCATGCCCAACCGGGTCAAGTGCCTGCACGTCCTCGTCGCGCACGCGCTCGCGGCGGGTCCGGGGGTCAACCCGCTGGGCGACGAGGCCATCGAGGCCCTGCCCGACTGGTGGGAGAACGGCTGCTGCGGCGCGCTGGTCAGCGACGAGGAGAGCGACGAGCGGCGGGCCGGCGTCGAGGACACCTGCCGGCGCCACCACCCCCTCGACCACGGGGACGGGGCGCACGCGTCCGAGAGGTCCCCGTCGGCGGGTGAGGACGAGACCCGCGGCGAGGAGGGGGACGACGACGGCGAGGATCCCACGGTGCCGCACCTGCCCGTCGAGGACGAGCCCCGGTGAGGCGGGTCGGTGCCGTCGACTGCGGCACCAACTCGATCCGACTGCTCGTGGCCGACCTCCACGAGGAGACGGACGGGACGCCCGCGCTGCACGAGATCACCCGGCAGCTGCAGATCGTCCGCCTGGGCGAGGGGCTGGACGCGACCGGGCGCATCTCGGCCCCCGCGATGGCCCGGACGCTGGCCGCGGCGCGCGAGTATGCCGCGCTGTGCCGGGACGCGGGCTGCGAGAGCGTGCGGTTCGTGGCCACGTCCGCCTCGCGGGACGCGCGGAACGCCGACGAGTTCGTCGACGGCGTCCGGGAGCCTTCGGCGACCTCGGCGTGCGTCCGGAGGTGGTCAGCGGGCAGGAGGAGGCGGTCCTGTCGTTCGCCGGGGCCACCGGGGACCTGCGCGCCGCGGGGGCCCCGGGCCCCTACCTGGTCGTCGACATCGGCGGAGGGTCGACCGAGCTGGTCCGGGGCACCACGACCGTCGAGGCGGCCCGGTCGGTGGACCTCGGCTGCGTCCGGGTGACCGAGCGTCACCTGCACGACGACCCGCCGACCGAGGACCAGGTCTGGGCGGCCCTCTCGGAGATCGTCCGGGCCGTCCAGGACGTCGCCGAGGACGTCGACCTCGCGGACGTCGGCACGCTCGTCGGGCTGGCCGGGTCGGTCACCACCGTGACGGCCCACGCGCTCGACCTGCCGGCCTACCAGCGGGACCGGATCCACGGCGCCGAGGTGCCCGTGGACCAGGTCGTCGACGCGTGCACCGACCTGCTGCTCATGACCCGGGAACGACGTCGGGCCCTGCCCTACATGCACGACGGCCGGGTCGACGTCATCGGGGCCGGAGCCCTGGTGTGGCGGACCGTGGTGCAGCGGGTCGCGCACGACGCCGGGCTGGCGACGGTGCGGGCCTCGGAGACGGACATCCTCGACGGCATCGCCCTCTCGCAGGCCTGAGGGGTCGTGCCGGTGCCACCGCCCCGCCCCGGGCCCCGTCCCCATCCCGTCACGGGGCAGCCGTTCACGTCCCCCGTCCCGCCGGGCACCGGCTGGCCGGGGGATCCGGCCTCCGCGACGACGAGGTCGGCCCGCTCGGCGGCCGGCGTGCGACGCCTGGCCGCCGGGGCCCGGGACGTGGCCGAGCTGGACGCCCGGGTCTCGGTGTGCCGTGCCTGCCCGCGGCTGGTGGCCTGGCGCGAGCAGGTGGCCACCGTGGGTCGGCGGGCCTCCTTCGCCGACCAGCCCTACTGGGGCCGTCCCGCCCCGGGCCTGGGTCCCGCCGCGGCCCCCGTGCTCGTCGTCGGGCTGGCGCCGGCGGCCCACGGCGCCAACCGGACGGGGCGGATGTTCACCGGCGACCGCTCCGGCGACTGGATCTTCGCCGCCCTCCACCGGGCGGGCTTCGCCACCCGGTCGGACAGCACGCACGCCGGTGACGGGCTGCAGCTGACCGACCTGCGGATGGTGGCAGCCGTGCACTGCGCACCACCGGGCAACGCGCCCACGCCCCTGGAGAGGGCCACCTGCGCCGGCTGGCTGGAGCGCGAGCTGCAGCTGGCCGGACCCACCGTCCGTGCCGTCATGGCGCTGGGCGGGATCGGCTGGGAGGCCTTCCTGCGCGCCGCGCTGGCGGTGGGGTGGCAGGTGCCCCGTCCCCGTCCACGGTTCGGGCACGGCGCCGAGGTGCTCCTGCGCACCCCCGAGGGGCGGGAGGTCCGCCTGCTCGGCAGCTACCACGTCAGCCAGCAGAACACCTTCACCGGCACCCTGACCGAGGACATGCTCGACGACGTCCTGGCCCGGGTACGGCGGGCCGCGGGGCTATCCTGACGGCGCCCCCGTAGCCCAACCGGCAGAGGCAGCCCACTTAAAATGGGCCCAGTGCGGGTTCGAGTCCCGTCGGGGGTACCACCGCCGTCCTCCCACCGTTCTCCCAGACTTGGGTGAGGGTCCACCCGTTGATACGGTCTTCCAACGATCTTTGGAGGAACGGATGGACGAGAAGAAGCAGGACCTCTTCGACCGCCTGGCGGTGGTGGGCAAGGCCTTCGCCAGCGCCAAGCGCCTCGAGCTGGTCGACCTGCTCTCCCAGGGCGAGCGCACGGTGGAGGCCCTGGCCCGGGAGGCCGGGCTCGGGGTGAGCACCGCCTCGGCCCACCTGCAGGTGCTCAAGCTCTCCAGCCTGGTCCGCACCCGCAAGGACGGGCCGCGCGTCCACTACCGCCTGGCCGGCGACGACGTGCTCGACCTGTACGCGTCCCTGCGCACGGTGGCGCAGGAGCACTCGGCCGACGTGGACCGCGCCCTGTCCGCCTACCTGGGCGACGACGTGCAGGGGGACGTCGACGAGGTGGACCGGGACGAGCTGCTGCGACGGCTCGCGGCCGACGAGGTCGTCCTGCTCGACGTCCGTCCGGCCGAGGAGTTCCGCGCCGGCCACATCGAGGGCGCCCGGTCGGTCCCGTTCGACCAGGTCGAGGCCGTCCTGGCGGACCTGGGACCGGACCGGGAGGTCGTGGCCTACTGCCGCGGGGCCTGGTGCGTCATGGCCTCCGACGCCGTGCGGCTGCTGCGCGCCTCCGGCCGGGCCGCCCGGCGGCTCGAGGGCGGGATGCTGGAGTGGCGCCAGGCCGGGCTGCCCGTCGAGGTGGGGGTCTGAGATGGGCCTGCTCACCGCACTCGGCACCCTGCGCTCGTGGAGCGCCCGTCGGTGGCTCGTGGCCGCGGCCACGGCCGTGGCCACCGCCGTCTTCATCGGCGTCCCCACCGACCTCATCCCCAACCCGGTGTTCGGCCGGGACGTCCCGGTCACCTGGTGGGCCTGGCCGTCGCTGGCCGTCTCCTCCGTGCTCGCCGGCCTGCTGACCGCGACCTACGTGCGGTCGCCCGTCGACCCCGAGGCGCCCGGGGCCGAGTCCTCCCGCCGACGCGGGCTGGCGGGCGGGCTGCTCACCTTCTTCGCCGTGGGCTGCCCGGTGTGCAACAAGCTCGTCCTGCTGGCGCTCGGGTACGCCGGGGCGATGACCTGGTTCCAGCCCGTCCAGCCCGTGCTGCAGGTGATCGCCGTGGCCCTCCTGGGCCTGGCGCTCGTCCAGCGGCTCCGCGGGGAGCTCGCCTGCGGCCTCCCGTCCACCTCCGGGAGGACCATCCGTGCCTGAGAAGAACACCACCAGCACCGGCTCCCGCGCCCGTCGGCTGCTCCTCCCGGCGGCGGTGCTGCTGGCGCTGCTCGCGGTGACCGCCTTCCTGCTGCTCGGCGGGCAGGGCGGCGACGGCGGGGACGACACCACCGCCGGCTCGTCCGGGCAGTCCACCGGCATCGGCGGGGAGCAGGACGGCGGCGTCGACACGCCGGCCGCCGACGCCTCCGAGGAGGAGATCGTCTCGGCCCTGGAGTCGCTCGCCCGTCGCGAGGAGGGCGACCCCATGGCCCTGGGCGACGTCGACGCCCCCGTCGTCATGATCGCCTACTCGGAGTTCCAGTGCCCGTTCTGCGGACGCTTCGCCCGGGAGACCGAGCCGGTGCTCGTCGAGGAGTACGTCGAGGAGGGCAGCCTGCGGATCGAGTGGCGCGACTTCCCCTACCTGGGCGAGGAGTCACGCACGGCGGCGCTCGCCGGTCGGGCCGCCGCCGCCCAGGACGGCTTCTGGGAGTTCGAGGAGGCCATGTTCGAGAACCAGCAGCCGCCCAACAGCGGCCGGGTCACCCCCGACTTCCTGGCCGACGTGGCCGAGCAGGTCGGCCTCGACCGGCAGCAGTTCCTCACCGACCTGGAGTCCGAGGAGGCGGCCGCCGCGGTCGACCGGGACTTCCAGGAGGGCCAGTCGATCGGCGTGACCGGGACCCCCGCGTTCCTCGTCAACGGGCAGCCCGTCATGGGGGCCCAGCCGACCGACGTCTTCGTCCAGGTCGTCGAGGAGGCCCTGGCGGAGGCGGAGGCGGGCCAGTGATGGAGGTCGGGCTGCTCGCGGCGGTCGTCGCGGGGGTGCTCAGCCTGCTCTCCCCGTGCAGCGCGCTGCTGCTGCCGTCCTTCTTCGCCTACGCCTTCGCCTCGCCGGCCGCCCAGCTGGTGCGCACGACCGCCTTCTACCTCGGCCTGCTCATCACGCTGGTGCCGCTCGGGGTGGGGGCCGCCGCGGCCTCCCGCCTGTTCTACGGCCACCGCGAGCTGCTCGTGACCACCGCCGGCTGGCTCGTGGTGGCGATGGGGGTGCTCATGATCCTCGGCCGGGGGCTGAGCGTCCCCTTCGCCGGACGGCTGCAGAACCTCGCGGCCCGGCGGACCAGCCCCGGTGCCGGTCTGTTCTCGACCGTGCTGCTCGGCGCCGTCTACGGGCTGGCCGGGTTCTGCTCCGGCCCGGTGCTGGGGGCCATCCTCACGATGGCCGCCACCCAGGAGACGCCCGTCGCCGGGGGCGTGCTGCTCGCGGCCTACGCGTTCGGGATGGCGTTGCCGCTGTTCCTGCTGGCCCTGGCCTGGGACCGGTTCGACCTGGGCCGTCGGCGCTGGCTGCGCGGACGGATGCTCACGCTCGGCCCGCTGCAGGTGCACTCCACCACCCTCGTGTCCGGCGTCCTGCTCATCGTCATCGGACTGCTGTTCCTGCGCTTCGACGGCACCGCCGGCGTCACCGGCGTCCTGGGCATGGGGGACACCACCGAGCTGGAGTTCACCCTCCAGGAGCGGATCACCGCCGCGCTGGGGGTCGTGCCGCCCTGGGCCTGGTCGGGGATCGCCGCGGTGGGAGCCGGCCTGTGGCTGGTCCGTCGGCTGCGCCAGCCCGAGGACGGGGGCGCTCAGCCGACGCCGTCCGGGCCGACGGTGGCCCCGTCCGGCACGGGCCGGGCCCCGGAGGTCGTGGACAGCACGGCGTCGTCGACCACCCGGACGTCCTGACCGAAGGTCCAGTCGCCCTCGACCGTCAGCGAGGTCGCCCGCCGCAGCGAGGGCACCCCGTGCGGGAACCGGGACTCGAACGCCGCGAGGGTGGTGTAGTGGTCACCGAGCGTGACCAGAGGGAGCGGGTCGGCGATGGGCCGCAGCTCGGCCTCGTCGGTCAGCTCGAACACGTCGGAGCGCAGCAGGAGGAGGTCGTCGGTGGTCTTGACCGGACGGAACCGGCTGCGCGGCACCTCGATCGCGGTGGCCCCCTCGAAGACCTCGATCGCCGAGCCCATCGCGGTCTCGATCTGGACCACCCGGGGCGACCCCGGGTCGGTCGGGTCCACGTGCTTCTCGTTGCGGATGAGCGGCAGGCCCAGGACCCCGCCGGTCCGGTCGAGGACGGCGGCCAGCTGGTCCAGGTCGAGCCACAGCGTGTTGGTGTTGAAGTACCGGTGCCGGTCCACGTCGGCGAAGGCGTCGGCGTCCTCGGACGCGGTCTGCGCCTTCTCCCGCAGGACGAGCTGCCCGTCGGCCCGCCGGACCGCCAGGTGCCCGCCCTTGCGGTCCGCCGCCGTGCGCCGGCACACCTCCATGGCCAGCGGGGCCCCGCTGGCGGCGAACCAGTCGGCGATCGCCGCCGAGGGCGCGGCGCCGACGTTGTCGGAGTTGCTCACCATGGCGTACCGGAACCCGGCGGACCGCAGCTGGTCGAGCATCCCCGAGGAGAGCAAGGAGGGGTAGAGGTCGCCGTGGCCGGGGGGGGCACCACTCCAGCTCCGGGTCCGCGGGCCAGGAGACGGGGGAGAGGTCCTCGGCGAGGAGCTTGGGCTCCTGACTCTGCAGGAAGTCCGGGTCGACCCCGTCCACGGGCAGGTCCGGATGGCGACGGAGCACCTCGAGGCTGTCCTCGCGGGTGCGGAAGGAGTTCATCAGCACGAGCGGCAGCCGCGCCCGGGACCGCTCCCGGGCGTGCCGGAGCTGCTCGATCGTCAGCTCCAGGAAGCTGTGGCCCTCCCGGACCGGCACGAGGGACTTGGCCCGGTCCATCCCCATCGAGGTGCCCAGCCCGCCGTTGAGCTTGACGACCGCCGTCCGGGCCAGGGCGTCGGTGTCGGCGTCCGGGTCGAGGTCGGCCAGCCGGTCCAGCTCCTCGACGGGCGCGATGTCGGCCTCGGGGAGGGTTCCGGTGCGTCCCTCCGCCAGGTCGGTCCAGGCGCGGCGGAAGACGTCGACGGCGACGTCCGCCACACCGGCCTCCTGCATCTTCGTGACGGCGGCGTCCAGGGCGGCGGGGGTGCTCGGGCTCACGGTGCTCATGGTGGCAGAAGGCCGGTCCACAGCAGCGCCCGGGCGACGACGGCGTGCTGGCCGAGCGGGTGGGCGCGGAACAACGGCTCGGAACCGATGAGCACGACCCGGCCGCCGGAGTCCGTGGTGCCGCGCACCAGGACGGCCTCCCCGGCGGCGGCGTCGGGGCCGGTCCCGCCCGGACGCCAGTGCCCGGAGACGAGCGGGTCGTCGGCGAACCGCTGCTCGACGTGCACGTCGTCGGGCAGGTCGGTGAACCAGCGCGGCCCGTAGACGAAGGTGTGCCCGGGGCCGTCGCCGGCGACGGGGCCGTCCTCGTCGGTGACGGCCACGACGCCGTTGGCGTCGCCCGGCCCGGCGACGACGGTGACGTCGAGCAGGTCCAGGGCGTCCTCGAGGTGGTTCGCCGCCGCGCCCCGGGCCACCAGCCCACCCCCCTCGGCGAGGAAGGAGCGCACCTCCGCGCGCGCCTCCTCGTCCAGCTGGTCCATCGCCAGCCCGGTCGAGACGTAGAGGGTGTCCAGGTCGCTCAGGTCGAGGCCCTCGTTGAGCTCGTCCGTGCCGACGGGCCGGACCGTCAGCCCCATGTCCGTCAGCACCCACCGCTCCTCGGCGGTCGCGGCCACGCCCACCACCGGTGGTCGCGCGAGCACGGCGGCCTCCTCCGTCCCGGCCGCCTCCGCCTGGGCGGCCGAGGCGCCGGCCAGGTGCACGCCGTGGTCGTCGGCCACCTGCTCCACGGCCCAGGCGGCCGACACGGGCAGGTGCACCGTCCCGTCCGGCAGCAGGGTGGCGCCCACCTCCCAGGAGAGCAGCTGACCCAGCGCCCGGACGTCGGCCGGGTCGGCCAGCTCGAGCACCCATCCCCGCGAGGACGGGGCGACCTGTCCCTGGCCGGGCACCGTGCCGACCGGTGCGCGGGGCACGTCCCACCCGTCCCCGGACCCGGGGCGGACCGGGACGACGTCGGCGCCCCAGAGCAGGCCCAGGCTCCAGCCGGAGATGTCGTACATCGCCTCGACCCGGTCGGACAGGTCGGTGCCCTGGCCCAGCAGCGCGTGGGCCACCCCCCGTCGAGCCTGGTGCAGGTCGACCACCCAGCTGCCCTCGGGGTAGGTGGTGCCGTCCACGACGACCGGGGCCTCGGCCCGCTCCACCTGCACACCGTGGTCGAGGAGGTGGCGCACCAGCCGTGCGGCCGCCGGCGCCGAGCGCTGCCGGCCCCCCGCCGGCACGACGTACGCCCGGGGGTACTTGGTCACGGAGACGTCCTCGGGCCCGACGACGCCGAAGAGTCCCTCGGGCACCGGGCGCTGCACCTCCCCGGCCGTGCCACGGCGGAAGATCTCCACCTGGTCGGCGATCAGCTCCTCCCGGTGGTCGCGGACGTAGTCGAGGGTGGCGCCCATGGCTGCCCGGGCGACGTCCACGTTGACGGCCGCCCGGCGGCGCAGCTCCTCCTCGGGTAGGTCGTAGCTGGCGTTGTTGACGCGCAGCGGCACCTCGACGGTGTGCGCGACCGCCCCGTGCAGCGCCGCGTACTGGGGCAGGAAGATCGGGGGCCAGTCGTCCCAGCCCTCGTCCCAGTCGCGCAGCGGGACCTGGGGCGGGCGGACCCCGTCGCCGTCGTCCAGCCCCAGCCCCAGGATCGCCTCCTCGATGCCGAGCGCGTTGGGCCAGGCGTGCTTGAGGAACAGGTCGTACTCGTAGTTCTCCCCGTGCGGCGGGGTCGTCGGCTCCACGAGGGGTCCGTTGACGTAGCCGTGGACGTCCAGGACCATCGCCGGCTGCGTGCGCACGACGACGTCCCGCAGGGCGCGGGTCTCGGGCTGGGACACCGTGAGCAGGTCCCGGTTGAGGTCGAAGCCGGCGGCGTTGCGCCGGGAGTTGCCCACCCGGCCGTCCGGGTTGGCCGAGACCATCAGGTGCACCCGGGTGCTCTCCAGGGTCTGCAGGACGTCCGGGTCGTCGCTGGTGGCCCACTCCTCGACCAGCCGCAGGGCGGCGTCGGTGCCCTCCCACTCGTTGCCGTGCAGGTTCGCGGTGATCAGCACGGGCACCTTGTAGCGCTCCCGGAGCTCCTGGTCCCGGGCGGCCCGGACAGGGTCGGCCAGGATGCGGTCGCGCAGCCGGTCCTGCTCGCGGGCCTCGTCGGGCCCCTCCGGGGCGGTCAGGGTCACCAGGACCAGGTCGCGACCCTCGACGCTGGACCCGACCACCTGCGCGGACACCCGGTCGGAGGTGGCCACCAGCTCGTTCAGCCGCCGGGCGAGGTCGTGGTGGGGCGCCAGGCCCAGGCGCAGCGAGGCGTCGTCGGGGTCCGTCACCGGCTCCGGGAGCAAGGTCCCCAGCGGGTATGCGGGGGCCGGCACGTGCGGATGGGTGCCGGTCGGGGACGCCGGGACGGCGGCGGTCGGCGCGACGGCGGGGGACGCCGCCGAGGAGGCGGCGGTCAGGGCGCCGGCGGCGAGCAGCGCGACGAGGGGACGTGCAGGGTGGCGGCGCGACCGCATACCCACCTCCTCGTCGTGGCCGGGGACGCCCCGCGGGAGCACGTCGGGTGCCGTCCGGGCGTCGGCGCCCCGGGTCACAGGGCCGGGGCGCCTTCCAGACTAACGCCGGACGTCACGTCAGGGACAGGCGCTGTGGACAGGGCCCGCAGCGGTCCGGTTCCCGGAATGGTGGGGGCCACCACCGACGTTCTACCCTGGGAAAGAGACACGTCGGGGGACTTTCCCGCCGTGCCGCACGACAACGGAGGTTCCATGGCCGTCAACCCGGTCTTCAACCGCATCGACAAGGAGGCGTCCCAGGGCGGCTACGCCGGTTTCGGCTCGCAGCCGGGCGGCTACGCCCCGCCGCAGGGCTCCCCGACCATCCCCGGCCCGTCCGGCTACCAGCCCGGTCCGAGCGAGACCCTCACCGACCAGCAGCTGCGCGACATGTACGGCCAGGCGCCCGCCGGGCCCGCGCAGACCGGCCGGCTGACCCTGGACGACGTCGTCGTCAAGACCATGCTGCTGTTCGGGCTGACGCTGGCCGTCACCGGCGCCACCTGGTTCTTCGTCGGCCCCAGGCCGGAGATCGCCATGCCGGTGTGGCTGCTGGGCATGTTCGGCTCGCTGGCCCTGTCCTTCGCCATCGGCTTCAGCAAGAAGGTCAACGTCCCGCTCATCCTCGTGCACGCGGGGCTGCAGGGGCTGTTCCTCGGCGCGGTCAGCGTGACCTTCAACGAGGCCTACCCGGGCGTCGTGACGACCGCCGTGGTGGCCACGATGGCGACCTTCGCCGGGATGTTCATCGCCTGGAAGGCGGGGTTCATCAAGGTCACCAGCAAGTCCCGCCGCATCTTCGGGATGATGGCGATGGGCTACCTGGTCTTCCTGCTCGTCAACATCGGCGCCGGCTTCCTCGGTTTCGGCGACGGCTGGGGCGTCTACGGCGGCCCGCTGGGCATCCTCATCTCGCTGTTCGGCGTGGGGATGGCGTCCTACAGCCTCGCGGTCGACTTCGACTCCGTGGACCGGGCCGTGCGCGGCGGGGCCCCGGAGAAGTACTCCTGGCTGCTCGGCCACGGCCTGGTCGCCAGCCTGGTCTGGCTCTACATCGAGTTCCTGCGGCTCTTCTCGATCCTGCAGCGCGACTGACCGACCCCGGATGGACGACGACCACGACGACGTCGTCCGTGCCGAGCTGGAGCGCGTGGTCCGACGGTGGCAGCAGCTGCCGTTGGACCGCGCGCTTCCTGCTGTCCCGGCCGTGGTGGCCGTGGTGCAGGGCCTGGCCGACGAGGTCTCCGACATCTGCGGCGTGCCCAGGGCGCCCGTCCCGGACCTGGGGCCGGCCGTGCTCATGGACCAGCTGCGGGTGATGGTCTTCGACTGGCGGGCCGCGGGCCTGCCGCCTGGCGAGCTCGGGGAGCGGTTGACAGGCCTACGGCGCGCCCTGCCCTGACGGCCGGGTCAGTGCCGCGCGTCGGCGTGGTCGTCGGCGTGCTCGTCCTTCGAGCCGAAGGGCAGCAGCGAGACGATGCCGACGACCACGGTCCCCACGAGGAGCCCGAGCACGGCCGAGAAGAAGGTGTTCGTCAGCCAGGCCACGAGGCCGGCCGCGCCCGGGACCCACCCGGCGACGATCTCCTCCATGTGGTGCACGAAGGCGTAGAGCGGGTGGAAGCCCAGGTCGTCGGTGCCGACCAGCAGGATGTGCCCGCCGACCCACAGCATGGCGACGACGCCGACGATGGAGAGGGTCTTCAGGACCACGGGCATGGCCTTGACGAGGAAGCGGCCGATCCGCTGGGCCCCTTCCTGGGGACGCTCGGCCAGGTGCAGCCCGACGTCGTCCATCTTCACGATGAGGGCGACCACCCCGTAGATGAGCAGCGTGATGCCGATCGCGACGGCGACGAGGATGACCGCCCGGTTGAGGAACGGCTCGTCGGTCACCTCGTTGAGGGCGATGACCATGATCTCGGAGGAGAGGATGAAGTCGGTGCGGATCGCACCGGAGACCATCTTCTTCTCCTCCTCGGGCCCCTGCTCCACGACCGGCGCGTCCTTCGCGCCGTCGTGGTGGCCTCCGACGCCGAGCCACTCGAGCACCTTGTGCGCGCCCTCGTAGGACAGGTAGGTGCCACCGAGCATGAGGAGCGGGGTGAGCACCCATGGCGCGAACTGGCTCAGCAGGAGCGCCGCGGGGACGATGAAGAGCAGCTTGTTGCGCAGCGAGCCGAGGCCGATCTTCTTGATGATCGGCAGCTCCCGGCTGGGGTCGAAACCGGTGACGTACCGGGGCGTGACGGCGGCGTCGTCGACGACGACGCCGGCCGCCTTCATGCTCGCGCGCCCCGCGGCGGCGCTGATGTCGTCGACCGAGGCGGCCGCGACCCGGGCGATCGCGGCGATGTCGTCGAGCAGGGCGGCCAGACCAGCAGCCATGGGGGCACCTCACCGGGGGAAGGGAACGGATCGGCCGTCAGGGTACCCCCGGCCGCCGGTGCGCGCCGCACCGACGGCCGGCCCCGGGCGGGTCAGCTCAGGCGCTCGAGGACGATCGCCATGCCCTGGCCCCCGCCGACGCACATCGTCTCCAGGCCGAACTGCTTGTCCTGCGTCTGCAGCGCGTTGATGAGCGTGGTGGAGATGCGGGCGCCGGTGGAACCGAACGGGTGCCCCAGGGCGATCGCGCCGCCGTGCACGTTGAGCCGGTCGTAGTCCATCCCCAGCGCGTCGGCGGAGCCGAGCACCTGCACGGCGAAGGCCTCGTTGATCTCGTAGAGGTCCATGTCCTCCATCGTCATCCCGGCCCGGGCGAGCGCCTGTCGGGACGCGTCGACCGGTCCCAGGCCCATGATCTCCGGGGACAGGGCGGAGACGCCGGTGGAGACGATCCTGGCCAACGGGGTCAGGCCGAGCTCCTTGGCCCGGGTGTCGCTCATCACGACGAGGGCGGCGGCGCCGTCGTTGAGCGGGCAGCAGTTGCCGGCCGTCACGGTGCCGTCCTCGCGGAAGACGGGCTGCAGCTGGGAGACCTTCTCCAGGGTGACACCGGCGCGTGGCCCGTCGTCGGTGCTGACCACGGTGCCGTCGGCCAGGGTGACCGGGGCGATCTCGCGCTCGAAGACGCCGGCCCTGATCGCCGCCTCCGCGCGGTTCTGGGAGGTCACGCCCCACTCGTCCTGCCGCTGTCGGGAGATGCCCAGCGAGGTGGCCACGTTCTCGGCCGTCTGCCCCATGGAGATGTAGACGTCCGGGAGCAGACCCTCCTCCCGCGGGTCGGTCCAGGTGGCGTTGGTCCGCGCGGTCTCCTCGGTGCGGGCCATCGCGTCGGCGAACCGGGGGTTCTTCACGCTCTCGTCGCCCCCGCCGGCGCCGGCGAAGTTCTGGTAGCGGGAGACCGCCTCGACCCCCGCGCTGACGAACACGTCCCCCTCGCCGGCGCGGATGGCGTGGAAGGCCTGCCGGGTCGTCTGCACCGAGGACGCGCAGAAGCGGTTCACGGTGGCGCCCGGGAGCCCGTCGAGCCCCAGCAGCACGCTGACGACGCGCGCCATGTTGAACCCGTGCTCCGCGGACGGCTCGGCGCACCCCAGGTAGAGGTCGTCGATGGTCGTGGGGTCCAGGCCGGGCACCTGGTCGAGGGCGGCCTGGATCACGCCGGCGGCCAGGTCGTCGGGGCGGACGCTGGTGAGCGAGCCCTTGAACGCCCGTCCGATCGGGGTGCGGGCGGCGGCGACGATGACGGCCTGGGGCGCTGACATGGGGGTCCTCCTTGACGCGGTCGGGCGGTATGCGGGCAGTCTAGGTCGCCGTCCCGCGCGGCCGGGCGGGGGTCGGGCAGGCCACGGGGCCCGGGCCGGGGTGCTCAGGTGGCTGCGGCCAGCCGGGCCAGGCCGGTGTCGACGTCGACGGACGGTCGCCAGTGCAGCAGCTCCCGGGTGCGGCGCTGGTCGAACCAGTGCGCCGTGCTGAGCTGCTCGACGAGGAACCGGGTCAGCGGCGGCTGGGTGATGGCCGGCACCAGGGGGAGCCGTTCGGAGAGCGCGACCGCCCCCTCGACCCCGGCCCCCAGCCCCCAGGCCAGCGGGACGGGCACGTGCAGGCGCGGCGGCGGGGCCCCCACCGCGCGGCAGATCCCGGCCACGAGCTCGCCGACCGGCCGCGGTTCGCCGTTGGTCACCACGAGGGCCTGGCCGTGCGCCTCCTCGGCGTGCTCCAGCGCGGCCACCAGCGCCTCGGCGGCGTTGTCCACGTAGGTGGTGTCCACCAGGGCGGTGCCGGCGCCCACGAGGGCGAGCCGCCCCTGCCGGGCCCGTGCGGCGATGCGCCCGACGAGCTGGGTGTCGCCCGGTCCCCAGACCAGGTGCGGCCGCACGGCCACGACCGCCAGGTCCGGCCCGTCCGCGGCCAGCGCGAACAGCTCGGCGGCCGCCTTGGTCCGGGCGTAGTGCCCCCGGGCCCGCATCGGGCTGGCGGCCCCGGCCGGCGCTCCGGCCAGGGAGCGACCGGTGTGGGCCACGGACGGGGAGGACACCTGGACCAGCCGACCCGTCCCGTGCATCCGCGCCGCCTCCACGACGTGCCGGGTGCCGGTCACGTTGGTCCGGACGTAGTCCATCCACGGTCCGACCACGTCGACCTTGGCCGCCAGGTGGACCACCGCGTCCTGCCCGGCGACCGCGCGGCGGACCGCCTCCCGGTCGCGCACGTCCCCGAGCACCTCCCGGTGCGGCCCGCCGGCGGTCCGGCGCTGCATCACGGTGACGTCCCAGCCGCGGACGGCGGCGAGGTCGGCGACCGCCCGGCCCAGCATCCCGCTGGCGCCGGTGACCAGGACCCGGCCGGAGCCCATCAGCGGCTCCTCGTCCGTGGGGCCCGTGGCCGCAGGGCGCGTCGCACGAGGGCGGCCGGTCCGGCGGGGCCCGCAGGGGAGTGCAGCACGTCGTCGGCCCAGGCGGCCAGGGCGGTGCGGTCGACCTTGCTGGCGTGCCGGACGTCCACCGGCAGCCAGTCGCGGACGAGGACGGCCGCCACCGGGACGCCGGCGCGGTCCCGCACGGCGTCGCGGACCTCGGGCGGGGCGAGCCGGTCGGGGCCGCCGGGGGCGCCCGTGAGCCGGGCGCGCCGCCCGCCGCGGCCGACCGGCACGACGACGACCACGACCTGCTGGACGCCGGCGGGTCCCACCCCGACCACGGCCACGTCCGCGAGCCCGGGCACGTCCCGCAGCCGGTCCTCCACCGGGTAGGGGGGCACCGGCCCGTCGGCGGTCAGGACCACGTGGGCCAGCCGGCCCTCGACCCACAGCCGGCCGTCGCCGTCGAGCCGACCCACGTCGCCGGTGCGGTGCCAGCCGGCCGGCCGCGCGGTGGCCTGCTGGGTCGCCCACAGCCGGTCGTACCGGTCCTTGACGTGCGGGCCGCGCACGACGATCTCCCCGACGGTCCCGGGCGTGGTGGCGAGCTCGTCGGCCGGGACGCCGTGGGCGTCCAACGGGGCCACCGCGACGTCCACCCCGTGCACGGGCCGCCCGACGCAGACCCCGGCGCCGCTCGCGGCACCGGGCGCGAGCTCCGTGGGGTCGAGCGTGGCGACCGGCAGGACCTCGGTCATGCCGTAGGGGGTGTGGGTGGCGGCCGAGGGCAGCAGCTCGCGCACCCGGTGCAGCAGGTCCACGGGGACCGGCGCACCGGCCGACAGCACCAGCCGTGGCCCGGCCAGGGCGGCGCGCTGCCCGGCCGTGAGCCGGTCCGCCGTGGACACCACGTTGCGCAGCGCGGCGGGCGAGGCGAAGACGGCGTCGGCCCCGACGGCGGCCACCGCGTCGGCCAGTGCCGGGGCGGTCAGGGTGTGCGGGGCGGTCACGTCCATGTCCGGGACCGCGCTGCGCAGCCCCAGGGCGGGGCCGTAGAGGGCGAACGGGGCGAAGGCGGCGACCAGCCCCTGTCCCGGGGCGAGGTCGAAGGTGTCCCGCAGCAGGGCGACCTGGGCGCCCAGCTGGTCCCGGGTGTAGACGACCCCCTTGGGAGGGCCGGTGGCCCCGGACGTGAAGAGCACCGCGCCGTCGGCGTCGCCGGGAGGCCCGCCGAGGTCGGCCAGGACCGCCGGGCCCACCTCACGGCCCCGCGCGGCGAGCCGGTCCAGCTCCTCCCCGCCCGGCTCGACCCGCCACCGGCGACCGGGGACGCGGGTCGCGCGGGCCAGCGCCAGGGCCCGGCCGATCCCGACCACGTGCCGGGGCCCGGCCGAGCGCAGGGCCGCGCCCAGGCGGCCCAGCCCGAGACCGGCGTCCGCCACGACGACGACCGCCCCGACGCGCCACAGCGCGTAGACCACGGTCGTCAGGTCGATCCCCGGTGGCACGAGCACGGCGACCCGGTCGCCCGGCCGCACCCCACCGTCCGCCAGGGCGGCCGCGACCTCCTCCACCCGCTCGGCCAGCTGCCCGAAGGTCACCTGCCGTCCGGTCCCGCCCAGCTCGGCCACGGCGGTCGCCCCGGGCCGGGAGACGTCGACGCGGACCGGCACCCGGGGGACGTCGACCCCGGGACCGGAGGGACGGCCGGCACCGTCCGCCGCTGCGGTGCCCACCCGCTCGGCCAGCCAGTCCCAGATCACGGGCACGCTCGCGGGCCGGTCCTCCAGGACGAGGTGGGAGGCGCCGGTCCACCGCTGCACGTCGGCGTGCGGCAGCCGGGTCAGCAGGTCGTCGAGGTAGCGCTGGCCGAACACCGGGTCCCGCGGGCCCCACACCATGAGCGCGGGCACGTCGCCGAGGGTGTGCAGGTCCTCCGCGACGGCGTCGAGCGCGGGGCGGCTGGTGTGGTCGGGCTCGAAGGGGATGTCGGCCACGAAGTCGGCGACGGCCGCGCGGCGTCCGGGCGTCGCGTAGGGCGCAGCGAAGGCCCGCCGGACCTCCGCCGGCAGCGGGGGGACCGACAGGGCGGTCGTGGCCCGCACGAACAGCGGGGTCCGGCGGCACACCTGCGCCAGCAGCCCCGGCGAGCGGGCGAGCCGGATGACGGCAGGCGGAGCGGACGTCGTCGGCTGGTGCACGGCCGTGTTGGTGAGCACGAGGCCGGCCAGCTGGTGGCGGTGACGCAGGGCCCAGCCCAGACCCACCGGGCCGCCCCAGTCGTGCACCGCGACCGCGACCGGGCCGGTGAGGCCGAGGGTCTCGGTCAGCGCCGACAGGTCCGCGATCCGTTGCGGCAGGGTGCGGGGGCGGTCGGGACGCTCCGACCAGCCCATCCCGAGCTGGTCCACCGCGACCACCCGCCACCCCTCGGGCGCCTGCTCCAGCACCCGCCGCCACAGGTAGGACCAGGTGGGGTTGCCGTGCACGCACAGGAGGGTGGGGCGGACGTCCCCGTCGTGCCCGGAGGCGTCCCCGGCACCGGTGTCCAGCAGGTGCCAGCGCCGGGGGGTGCCCTCGGCGTCGGGGGCGACGACGACGCGCGACCACGCGGGGTCCACCCCCGGGAACTCCCGCGCGCCCGGCCCGGCCGGGTCCTGCACGGCACGTCCCGCCGGCCCGTGGATGCGCTGCGGGAGGGCAGGACCGGTCCGGGCGCTCACCGGAGCACCCCCGACGGCCCGACCGTCGCGCCCACGGTCACCAGGTGAGCTCGAGGCAGGTCATGTTCAGGCCCGACCCGATGCCCATCATGAGCACCCGGTCGCCCCGCTGCAGCGACTCGGCCTCCTTGGCCAGCGTGATCGCCACCGCGGCGGGGCCCACGTTGCCCAGGGTGGGGAAGGTGAGCGGGATCCTCGACGGGTCCAGCCCGAGCGCCTCCGCGGTCCGTCCGGTGTGCACCTTGCTCACCTGGTGCACCACGTAGCGGTCCATCTCGTCCCAGTCGAACTCCCCGCGGGCGGCCTCCCACAGGGCGGTGGCCAGGCCCATCCCGCCCTCCAGCAGACCCTGGGTGTCGGTGCGCATCTCGGTGAAGTCGCCGACGCAGAGGTCGTGGTGCTCGGTGGCGGCCCGGGTGGCGCCGCCCACCACCCGGTGTCCCTCCGGGTGCCGGGACGCCCGTCCCAGGACCATGGCCGCGGCACCCGACCCCAGGGTCAGGGTGGCGAACTGGGACAGGATGTCCTCGGCGGTGGTCCCGTCGCCGGCGAGCCGCTCCAGCGTCCGCTCCTGCGGCTCCCGGGAGCCCTCGCCGTCCACGATCAGCGCGTAGTCGATCTGACCGGCGTCGATCATCGTCGCCGCCATCTGGATGCCGTTGACGAAGCCGAGGCAGGCGTTGGTCAGGTCGAAGTTGAGGCAGTGGGTCGGCAGGCCGAGGTCGGCGTGCACCTTGACCGCGATCGAGGGCTCCAGGTGGCTGCGGCTCACCGAGGTGTTGATGAGCAGTCCCACCTGGTCGGGGGAGACGTCGCCTGCTCCAGGGCCAGCCGCCCGGCCTCGGTCGCGCCGTCGACGAAGTGCTGGTCCTCGGCCCACCAGCGGCGCTCCTCGATGCCGGCCAGCGCGGCGAGCATCCCCGGGCGCAGGCCGTTGCGGCGGTAGGAGTCGCCGATGACGGCGTCGAAGTCGGCCGAGGTCTTGACCACCGGCGCGTCGACGGCCGTGACGGACAGGACGGCGGTGTCGTGGTGCCGGAAGTGGGCGTTGCCGTTCAACGTTGGGGAACCTTGCTGCGAGAAGGGCAGGGGGCAAGCCATTGGAGCACAGCACCGGCCTGGGGACCGAACCAGCGGTCCTCCAGGGTGCCTGTGCCACGATGGTCGGGTCATCCGGCCGGCGCCCCGGGCGCCGACCCTCGAGGGAGGTAGGACCATCATGCGCACCACCACCACGGGGACCCGAAGGGTCGCCCTGCTCGCCGCCGGGGCCCTGTCCTTCTCCCTCGTCGCGTGCGGCGGCGGGGACGACGCGGACGGGGGAGGCGGCCCGACGGCGGGCACCGTCGACGGGGCCGCCGACACCGGCTCCACCCAGGACGTGGCCGCCTCCACGGCCGGCGCCGACGGCTCCGACGGGTCCGCGGGCGACGACGGCGGGGTCACGACGGCCGCCGAGGGCGAGCAGGTCCCGGTCGAGGACTTCCTGGCGATGCTGCGCTCCCCCGGGGAGGAGGTCATGTCCAGCTACGAGCTCGCCATGGTCGTCACCACGGGGGGCCAGACGATGGAGATGGTCGGCGAGGTCGACCTGGGTGACGGTCAGCCCGCCGTGGACGCCGACCTGACGATGCCGGGCCTGGGGGCGACCCGGATGATCGTCGTCGACGGGTCCGCCTACGTCTCGATGCCCGGGGTCACGGACGAGGGCATGTTCCTCCAGGTCCCGCAGGAGGAGCTGGCGGACAGCGGGGCCGGCCTGGAGGACATCGACGTCTCCTCCACCTGGGAGGACTGGGGCGAGGGGTCCGGCCAGGTCGTCCTCGCCGGCACCGAGGACGTCGACGGCGAGGAGCTGCGGCGCTACGAGGCGGCGCTCGACGCCAGCGGGCAGACCGGCAGCGACGCCGCGGAGGCCTCGGCCGCCCTCGGCGACGAGATCACCTACGACCTGTGGGTCGACGAGGACGACCTCGTGCGTCGGATCGCCTACACGGCGGCCGGGGCCGTCACCGAGATGACCATCGACCGCTGGGGCGAGCCGATGGACATCGAGGCGCCCCGGCCCGAGGACGTGCAGACCGTGCCCTCCGGGTCCGGGGGCTGACGGGAGGGCCGGCCCGCCCCGGGCCTCAGCGGGGCGGCAGGACGTCCTGCTGGGCGGGGACCTCGTCCTGCCGCAGCAGGCCCACCGGGCAGGTGTAGCCGTTGGGCCCGTGGTTGCAGTAGCCCCCGGGGTTCTTGTGCAGGTACTGCTGGTGGTAGGCCTCGGCGGGGTAGAACGGCCCGGCCTCCTCGGCGGGGCGCAGCTCGGTGACGACCGGGCCGTGGCCGGCCCGGGCCAGGACCTCGCCGAAGGCCTCGGCGGTGGCCCTCGCGGCGGCCTCCTGCTGCGGCGTGGTCCAGTAGACCGCCGACCGGTACTGCGTCCCGACGTCGTTGCCCTGGCGGTTCCTCGTCGTGGGGTCGTGGTTCTCCCAGAACGCCTTGAGCAGCTGCTCCGGGTCGGTGACCGACGGGTCGTAGGCCACGAGGACGGCCTCGGCGTGCCCGGTGCGGCCGGAGCACACCTCCTCGTAGGTGGGGTTGGGCGTCGTCCCGCCCTGGTAGCCGGCGGCGGTCGCCACCACCCCGGGCAGCTGCCAGAAGATGCGCTCGGCGCCCCAGAAGCACCCCATGGCCACGGTGATGACCTCGGTGCCCTCGGGCCAGGGTCCCTGCAGCGGGGTCCCGAGGACCTCGTGCGTCGCGGGGATGCCGGGCAGGGGCTGCGGACGGCCGGGAAGCGTGTCGAAGAACGGCATACCCCTCAGTGTCCCACGGGTGGCGTCGGTGGTCCCGGTGTGGCACCTTGCCTCCCATGCCGCTCGTGCCCGCACCCCTGCCCCTCCTGGCGACCGAGGCGTGGTCCACCGGCGACTGGCTGCTGCGCGTCGCCGTCCCGCTCCTCCTCCTGGTCGTCGGCGTGCTGCTGCTCGTGCGGGGGCGCGCGGCCCTGGCCCGGACCCGGGAGGTCAGGGCGGGCTTCGGCGGGCCGCCCGGGTCCACCGACGTGGGCGGGCCGGAGGGGTTCGGGACCCAGGAGCGGCGGACGGCCGAGCTGTCGGCCCGTCGGACGGTGCTGTGGGGCGGCCTCCTCGGCGGGGTCGGGGCCGTCTGGCTGCTCGTCACCCTGCTGACCGCGCTCCTGTGAGGGGCGGCACCACCCTCCTCGTCGACGTCGGGTCGACGTTCACCAAGGCCGCGCTGGTCGACGACGACGGCGTTCTGGTGGGGCGCACGTCCGCGCCGACGACGGCCGGTCCCGGGCGGGACGTGCTGGACGGGGTGGCCGCGGCGCACCACGCACTGACGGAGGTCGCCCGGGCACCCGTCCCCGACCCGCTCTCCCGGCAGGCGGCCGAGGAGGGCCGCGTCCTGGTCTGCTCCAGCGCCGGCGGGGGGCTGCGGCTGGCCGTGGTCGGCTACGAGCGGTCGGTGACGGCAGAGGCGGGTCACCGGGTCGGGCTCTCGGCCGGTGCCCGGGTGGTGCACGTCGCGGCGGGGGCGCTCACCTCCGCCGGGACGGCCGCGCTGCGGGCCGACCGGCCGGACGTCGTGCTGCTCGTCGGCGGGACCGACGGGGGCAACGCCGAGGTCCTGGTCCACAACGCCCGGCGGCTGGCCCGCTCCCGCCTGCCGGCGCCGGTCGTGGTCGCCGGCAACGTCGAGGCCCGGGACGAGGTGGTGGCGGAGCTGGCCGCCACCGGACGGCGGGTCACCGCCACCGAGAACGTGCTGCCCCGGATCGGCGTGGTCCACCCCGGCCGGCCCGGCGCGCGATCCGCGAGGTCTTCCTCCGGCACGTCATCGGCGGCAAGGGCCTCTCCCGCGGCCCCCGCTTCGCCCGGCTCGTCCGCGCCGCCACCCCGGACGCGGTGCTGGCCGGCGTGGAGGTGCTGGCCGACGTCCGCGACGAGGACGTCCTCGTCGTGGACGTGGGGGGAGCCACCACCGACGTCTACTCGGTCGTCACGCCCCAGGGGGAGGACGCCTCCCTCCGCAAGCAGGTCGTGGCCCCGCTCTGGCACGCGCGCACCGTGGAGGGCGACCTCGGCATGCGGTGGGGCGCACCGGGGGTGCTGGCGGCCGCCGCCACCGAGGGCCTGCCCGGCGCCGACGACCCCGCCCTCGCCGCCTGGGCGGAGCGGGGGCACGCCGACCCCGGGGTCCTGCCGGCCGACGACCACGGCCGCACCCTCGACCTGCGGCTGGCCACCCTGGCCGCGCTCGTGGCGGCCCGTCGCCACGGCCGGCCCGGCGCGCCCGGCGAGGCTCCCCGGCCGCTGAAGGAGGTGGGTCTGCTGCTCGGCTCCGGCGGGGTCCTGCGGCACGCCGCGCCGGACGAGGCCGGGGCGGTGCTGCGGACGGTCCTGTCCGACCACGGCGGCGGATGGACCCCGCCGGCGGCGGCGCAGGCCCGGGTGGACACCGCGTACCTGCTCTTCGCGGCTGGTCTGCTCGCCGGCCCCCGGCCGGACCTCGCCCGGGCCGTCGCCGGGCAGCTGGCTCCGGACCGGGACGGGACGGGACGGGGCCTGGGTCGCTAGGCTGACGGGGTGCCGGACCACATCGACGTGACCCTGGAGGACATCCTCGCGGCCCGCGAGGTCCTCGCCGACGTGCTGACCCCGACCCCGGTGGAGTTCAGCCAGGCGCTGACCGACCGGACCGGCGTCCCCGTCCACCTCAAGTGCGAGAACCTGCAGCGCGCGGGCTCGTTCAAGATGCGGGGCGCCTACACCCGGATGGCGCGGCTGACGGCCGCGGAGAAGGACCGGGGCGTGGTGGCCGCCAGCGCGGGCAACCACGCCCAGGGGGTCGCCCTGGCCGCCCGGCTGCTCGGGATCGAGGCGACGGTCTACATGCCGCACGGGGCCTCGATGCCCAAGCTGGCCGCCACCAAGGGCTACGGGGCCACCGTCCACCAGGTGGGCACCACGATCGACGACTGCATCGAGGCGGCACGCGCGCACGAGCAGGAGCACGGCGCCGTGTTCATCCCGCCCTTCGACCACCCCGACATCGTCGCCGGCCAGGGCACGTGCGGGCTGGAGATCCTCGAGCAGGTCCCCGACGTGCGCACGGTGCTGGTGTGCACCGGCGGCGGCGGCCTGCTGGCGGGCATCGCGCGGGCGGTCAAGGCGCGGCGGCCCGACGTCCGCGTGGTCGGCGTCCAGGCCGAGGAGGCCGCCGCCTGGCCGGGGTCGCTGTCGGCCGGTCACCCCGTGCCGGTCGAGCGGATGACCACGATGGCCGACGGGATCGCCGTCGGACGGCCCGGCGACGTCCCCTTCCAGCTGGTCTCGGAGCTGGTCGACGGCATGGAGACCGTCAGCGAGAGCGCCCTGGCCCGGGCGGTGCTGCTCCTCGCCGAGCGGGCCAAGCTCGTCGTGGAGCCGGCCGGCGCCGCCGCGACGGCCCACCTGATGGAGCTGGGGCAGGAGGCGGCCGCGCGCTACGAGGGGCCGGTGGTGGCCCTGCTCTCCGGCGGCAACATCGACCCGGTCCTCCTGCTGCGCATCCTGCGGCAGGGACTGACGGTCGCCGGCCGATACCTGCAGCTGCGGGTCCGCGTGCCCGACCGGCCGGGGGCCCTGGCCGGTGTGCTCACGATGCTCGCCGAGATGACCTGCAACGTGCTCGAGGTCCAGCACCACCGCCGCGACCCCCACCTGAAGATCGACGAGGTGGCCATCTCCCTGACCCTCGAGACCCGGGGGCACGAGCACTCCGCCCAGGTGCGGCAGGCGCTGCTCGACCGCGGCTACAGCGTCGACCCGGGCTGAGGCGGAAGCCGTCGCCTCGACCAGGCCGCCGCGGGCGACTACAGTAGGAGGTTGACCACGGTCCGGGCAGAAGGTGCCCGGACCTTGTGTTTGGGTCGCTCCCAGGGGGCGCGGCCCACCAGACGAGGAGTGGAACAGACGTGACCGAGACCGCCAAGGACGCCAGCTACCTGACGCAGGACGCCTACGACCGCCTGCGCGCCGAGCTGACCCAGCTCACGGACGAGGGTCGGACCGAGATCGCCCGCCGGATCGAGGCGGCCCGCGAGGAGGGCGACCTCAAGGAGAACGGCGGCTACCACGCCGCCAAGGAGGAGCAGGGCAAGATGGAGGCCCGCATCCGCCAGCTCGAGCACCTGCTCCAGAACGCCGTGGTGGGCACGGCTCCGGCCGACGACGGCATCGTCGAGCCCGGGATGGTCGTCACGGTCGAGATGTTCGGCGACACCGAGACCTTCCTGCTCGGCTCCCGCGAGATCATCGACGAGGACGAGAAGCTCGACGTCTACAGCGAGAAGTCCCCGATGGGTGCGGCCCTCATGGGTGCCAAGCCCGGCGACACCGTGACCTACGACGCGCCCAACGGCAAGCAGATCGAGGTCAAGGTCGTCGAGGCCAAGCCCTACCAGGCCTGAGGGCCGGCGGCCTCAGCCGCGGCCGGGAGGGGCCTCGTCGGCGTACCAGCAGCGCTCGACGTAGCCGGTGATGGCCGGCGAGGCCGTCCGCACCGCCTCGACGTGCCGGCTGGGCGACTCCGGCGACGGACCGACCGTCACCTCGGTCCGGCCCACCACCGCGTGGCTGGCGTCCTGCGCCTCGAGCTGGCAGACCACTGCCCGGCCGGGGTCGCGGCGCAGGTCGAAGCGCACGTCGACCTGCGCGTCGGAGACCACCTGGTGACCGGTCGTGACCCAGTGCACGCGGCCGACGGTCGCGGAGAGGCCGAACCAGACGGCGAGCGCCACCATGACGGCCACCGCCAGGCCGCCGACCAGCCACCACCGTCGACGCTGCGCCGGGGTCGACCGGGGCGGCAGCCCGTCCAGCTCCTCCTCGGAGGGCTCGAGGCGGAGGCGGCGGGGACGGCCGGGGCCGGGGGAGCTGCTCGTCACGTGGGGTCGGTCCTGCCGTGCGCGGGTGAGAAGATGGAGGCTGACGGCCCGGCCGACGCCGGGCGCCTCCCCATTGTCCGTCATGACGTCGGCCGGGCCCCGCCCGGCCCGACCATCCCCGAAGGAGCCCGATGACCACGCCGCAGGGACTGCGCCTGATGGCCGTGCACGCCCATCCCGACGACGAGTCGTCCAAGGGGGCGGCGACGTCGGCCCGCTACGCGTCCGAGGGGGTGGACGTGCGCGTGGTGTCGTGCACCGGGGGCGAGCGCGGCGACATCCTCAACGACAAGCTCAAGGACGACGCCGACATCCTGCGGGACATCTCCGGGGTGCGCCGGCGCGAGATGGCCAGGGCGGCCGAGGTCCTGGGCGTGAGCCACACCTGGCTCGGCTTCGCCGACTCGGGCCTGCCGGAGGGCGACCCGCTGCCGCCCCTGCCGGAGGGGTGCTTCGCGCTGGAGCCCCTGGCGGTGACCACCGAGGCGCTCGTGCGCGTCATCCGGGAGTTCCGCCCGCACGTGCTGACCACCTACGACGAGAACGGCGGCTACCCCCACCCCGACCACATCCAGACCCACGTGGTGACGATGGCGGCGTTCCAGGCCGCCGGGGACCCCACGGCATACCCGCACGCGGGCGAGCCGTGGCAGCCGCTGAAGGTCTACTACAACGGCTGGTCCCCGGAGCGGATGGAACGGCTCGACGAGGCGATGGTGGAGGCCGGCCACGAGCCGCCCTACGCCGACTGGCGGGCCAACCTCCGGCGGCGGCCGCGGCGGGTGCTGACCACCCGGATCCGGTGCGCCGAGCACTTCCCGCAGCGGGACGACGCCCTGCGTGCCCACGCCACCCAGGTGGACCCGGACGGGCACTGGTTCGCCGTCCCCCTGGAGGTCCAGCAGCGGGTTTGGCCGACCGAGGAGTTCGAGCTGGCCCGCTCGCTCGTGCCGGTGGACCTGCCCGAGGACGACCTGTTCGCCGGCATCCGCGAGCTGGCGGACCCGGACGAGGTATGCCGTCGCGCCCCCGAGCGGGACGCGGACGGCGAGCTCGTGCTCGCCTACGAGGGGCAGCCCCCGCTGCCCGTCGACGAGGACGCTCCGGACGTGGCCGCGCGCTCGACCGAGCCGCAGGACGCGGACGGCGACGGTCAGGACGACATGCGCAGCGAGGAGGGGCACGCCGGATGAACACGACGTCGGTGGAGATCACCGCGGGGATGGGCGGCTTCCTCGTCCTCTTCGGGCTGATGATCGCGATCTGGCTGCTGGGCCGGGACCTGACCCGTCGGCTGCGTCGCATGCGGCTGCGCGAGGAGGAGCGGGTCGCCGCACTGCGGCAGGAGCGCTCCGAGGACGCCCAGGAGCGCGACCCCCTGGCCTGAGGTCCTCAGGCGGCCGCGGCGCGCACGCCCAGGACGGCCAGCAACGCCGCCGTCCAGTGCGACGAGAAGGCCGCCACCGTGAACGCGTGGAAGACCTCGTGGAAGCCGAACCACCGCGGGGAGGGGTCGGGCCGCCGGGCCGCGTAGACCACCGCCCCCGCGGTGTAGAGCAGCCCGCCGGCGGCGATGAGGCCGACGATGAGCGGGCCGCCGGTGCGCCAGAACGGGACCAGGTAGAACACCGCCACCCAGCCCATCGCCACGTAGACCATCGTGTAGAGCCACCGGGGGGCGTCGGTCCAGAGACCCGGAAGATCACGCCGGCCACCGCGCCGCTCCACACGACGAGCAGCAGGGTGCGGGCCTGTCCGTGCGGGAGCAGCATGACCGCGAAGGGGGTGTGCGTGCCGGCGATGATGAGGAAGATGTTGGCGTGGTCCAGCCGCTTGAGCACGGCGGCCGTGCGGGCGGACCACCGGCCGCGGTGGTAGGTGGCCGAGGTCGCGAACAGCGCCACCGCCGTGATGCCGAAGGCGGCCGTGGCCGCCCGCTCGGCCGGGGTCCGCGCCAGGACGACGAGGACGACGGCGGCCACCACGCTGACGGGGACCATGCCCAGGTGCAGCCACCCGCGCAGGTGGGGCTTGAGCTGCCCGACGAGGGTCTCGACCCGGTGCTCGGCGGCGTCCACCGCCTCGTGCGCGTGCCGGGCGACGTCGTGCGCCGCGCGCCGGGCGGGGCTCGCATCGCGTGTCATGGCTCCAGGCTAACCTACGGTGGCGTAGGTTACGAAGACGTAGGTTCTCCCTTCCCGTGACGTCCCAGGGGCGCCGAGTAGGTTTGCCCCATGCAGACGCCGCGGGACCTGGTCTACAAGGCCTACACCTCCTCCCTGCGGCGTCAGCTGCCGGCCCAGCGGCTGCCGCGGCACATCGGCGTCATGCTCGACGGCAACCGACGCTGGGCCCGGGAGCGGGGGGCCGGGTCGGCCGAGGGGCACCGGGCCGGCGCGGAGAACATCGCGCCCTTCCTCGGCTGGTGCGAGGAGGCCGGGGTGGAGGTGGTCACCCTGTGGTTGCTGTCCACCGACAACCTCAACCGGCCGGAGGAGGAGCTGGCGCCCCTCCTGGAGATCATCGAGGGGGTCGTCGACGAGCTGGCCGCCGCGGGCCGCTGGCGGATCCACCTCGTCGGTGCGCTGGACCTGCTGCCGGACCGCACCGTGCGGGCCCTCACCGAGGCCGCGGGGCGCACGTCCGCGGTCGAGGGTCTGCTCGTCAACGTCGCGATCGGCTACGGAGGACGACGGGAGATCGCCGACGCCGTCCGCTCCCTGCTGCGCTCCGCCGCCGACCGGGGGATGACGCTCGCCGAGCTGGCCGACCGGGTCACCGTGGAGGACATCGCCGAGCACCTCTACACCAAGGGGCAGCCCGACCCCGACCTGGTCATCCGCACCTCGGGGGAGCAGCGCCTGGGTGGCTTCCTGCTCTGGCAGAGCGCGCACAGCGAGTTCTACTTCTGCGAGGCCTACTGGCCGGACTTCCGCAAGGTGGACTTCCTGCGGGCCCTGCGGGTCTACGCCGAGCGTGAGCGGCGCTTCGGCACCTGAGGTCGCTGCGTGGCGTGGTGGTCCGGGGTGCCGGGGGTGCCCTACAGTGCGAGCATGAACCTCCGATCCCTGAGCGCGGCCGCAGCGGCCGCCGGCCTCGCCCTGACCCTGACCGCGTGCGGATCCGACGACGGCGGCGGGACCGGGGACGACGGGGCCGAGGGCACCACTGCCGCCGGCGGCGGCGAGGAGCTCGACCTGGTCACCGACGGCACGCTCACGGTGTGCTCGGACGTGCCCTACCCGCCTTTCGAGGACTTCGACGAGAGCACCGAGTCCGGCTACACCGGGTTCGACATGGATCTCGTCCAGGCGATCGCCGACGGCCTGGAGCTGGAGCTGGAGGTCAAGGACTCCTCCTTCGACGCGCTGCAGTCGGGCCTGGCGCTCAACGCCGGCCAGTGCGACCTCGTCGCCAGCGCGATGACGATCACCGAGGACCGCAAGGAGAACCTCGACTTCACTGAGGGCTACTACGACTCCAAGCAGTCGCTGCTGGTCGCGGAGGACTCCGACATCGCCTCGATCGAGGACCTGACCGGCCGCTCCGTGGGCGTCCAGCAGGGCACGACCGGCAAGGCCTACACCGAGGAGAACGCCCCCGAGGCGGACATCACCACCTTCCCCGGCGACGCCGAGATGTGGCAGGCCATGCAGGCCGGCCAGGTGGACGCCCTGCTGCAGGACCTGCCGGTGAACCTCGAGCACACCCGTGAGGGCGACTTCACCATCGTCGAGGAGTACTCCACCGACGAGCAGTACGGCTTCGCCGTGAAGAAGGGCAACACGGCCCTGGTCGAGGCGGTCGACGAGCAGCTGCAGACGCTGCGCGACGAGGGCACCTACGACGAGATCTACGACACCTACTTCAGCGAGGGCTGAGCGACCCCGACCACGAGAAGGGGGTCCCTCCCGTGAAGAGGACCACCAGGCGCCGCCTGACCCACCTGGCGATGTATGCCGTGCTCCTGGCGGCCGCGGTCGTCGTGGCCCTCGTCCTGGACTGGGGACGGCTGCAGGCCAACTTCTTCAGCCTGGACGGCCTCGGCGACAACCTCACCGCGCTCATCCTCACCGGGGTGCGCAACACCCTGGGCTACACCGTCGTGGCGTTCGGAGGCGGCCTGGTGCTGGCCTTCGGGCTGGCGCTGATGAAGCTCTCGCCGGTGCTGCCCTACCGTTGGCTGGCCACGGTGTGGGTGGAGTTCTTCCGGGGCGTGCCCTCCCTCATCGTCATCCTCGGGATGGCCTTCGGCGTCCCGATCGCCACCGGCTGGACCCCTCCCGGGGGTCCGGTCGGCGCCGGCCTGCTCGGCCTGGTCTTCGTGGCCAGCGCCTACATCGCCGAGACCCTGCGGGCGGGCATCCAGGCCGTGCCGAAGGGTCAGGCGGAGGCCGCCCGGTCCCTGGGCATGTCCTCGGGATGGACCATGACCTCGATCGTCATGCCGCAGGCGCTGCGGATCGTGGTCCCGCCGCTGACCAACGAGTTCGTCCTGCTCATCAAGGACACGGCGCTGCTGTTCGTCATCGGGCTGGCCGCCAGCCAGCGCGAGCTGACGACCCTGGGCCGGGACCTGATGACGAGCGGGCCCACGGCGGGCACCGCCACCAGCCTCACCCTCGCCGCCCTCCTCTACCTGGCCATCACCCTCCCGCTCACCCGGCTGGTGGCGTGGATGGAGACCCGACAGAACAGGTCCCGCTGATGGCCGACATCCACGAGCTCTCCCACGTCCCCGGCGACGACGGCCCCGGCGACTCCGTGCGCCGTCCCGACCCCGACGCGCCCGCGATCGCGGTGCGCGACCTGCACAAGTCGTTCGGGGACGTCGAGGTGCTCAAGGGCATCGACTTCCACGTCGACCACGGCCAGGTCGTGTGCGTCATCGGTCCCTCCGGGTCGGGCAAGTCCACGCTGCTGCGCTGCGTGAACCGCCTGGAGGAGCCCTCCTCGGGGCAGATCCTCGTCGAGGGGATCGACATCACCGACCCCGAGACGAACCTCGACGCGGTCCGTGCCCGGATCGGCATGGTCTTCCAGCAGTTCAACCTCTTCCCCCACATGACGGTCCTGCGGAACCTGACCATCGCCCAGCAGCGCTCGCTCAAGCGCGACCGGGCGGAGGCCGACCGGATCGCCCGCGCCAACCTGGCCAAGGTCGGGCTGGCCGACCGCGAGGACGCCTACCCGGCCCACCTCTCCGGCGGTCAGCAGCAGCGGGTGGCCATCGCCCGGGCCCTGTCCATGGAGCCGGACATGATGCTCTTCGACGAGCCGACCTCCGCGCTCGACCCCGAGCTCGTCGGCGACGTCTCGAGGTCATGAAGACGCTGGCGGCGGAGGGGATGACGATGATGGTCGTCACCCACGAGATGGGCTTCGCCCGGGAGGTGGGCGACAAGCTCGTCTTCATGGACGGCGGCGTCATCGTCGAGGAGGGCGACCCCGCCGAGGTGCTGGCCGCGCCGCAGCACGAACGCACCCGGTCCTTCCTGTCCAAGGTGCTCTGAGCCGCCGGCGCCGGTCGGCCACCTGCCGTTCATCCGCTCCTCGTCGACACGCCGCCCTGCGTTCGACGTGGCCCCCGTCACACCGCATACCGTCGGAGGCGGAGGAGGGGCACCCGTCCCACCTCACGGGAGGCCCATCCATGGAGCTCAGGCTCGCGGCGGAGGGCCGGCACCGGCCCACCGTCGGCGGAGGGCCCGGTCCCGGTCCGACCACCGACGGGACGCGTGGCAGCCGGTGCGCGTCCGCAGGGAGCCCGCCATGACCATTCCGACCCGCACCTCCGTCCCGACGCGCACGACCGTCCCCGTGCCGGCGCCCGCGGACGACCTGCCCGGCACCGGGCGCAAGACCTACGTCCTGGACACCTCGGTCCTGCTGTCCGACCCCGGGGCGCTGCTGCGCTTCGCCGAGCATGCCGTGGTGCTGCCGGTCGTGGTGATCACCGAGCTGGAGGCCAAGCGTCAGCACCCCGAGCTGGGCTACTTCGCCCGGCAGGCGCTGCGCACCCTGGACGACCTGCGGGTCACCCACGGGACCCTCAGCGAGCCGGTCCCGGTCGGGCAGGCCGGGGGGTCCTTGCACGTAGAGCTGAACCACAGCGACACCGCCGCGCTGCCGCACGGGTTCCGGCTGGGGGACAACGACAGCCGGATCCTGGCGGTGGCGGCCAACCTCGCCGCCGAGGGGCACGACGTGACGGTGGTCTCCAAGGACCTGCCCATGCGGGTGAAGGCCTCGGCGGTCGGGCTGGACGCCCAGGAGTACCGCGCCGAGCTCGCGGTCGACAGCGGGTGGGCGGGCATGGCCGAGCTCGAGGTCGACGACGCGCAGATGCAGGAGCTCTACGAGCACGCCCGGCTGGAGACCCCGGAGGCGGCCGAGCTGCCCGTGCACACCGGGCTGACCGTGCTGGGCCCCTCGGGCAGCGCCCTCGGCCGGGTCGGCGCCGACCACGCCGTCCGGCTCGTGCGCGGCGACCGGGACGCCTTCGGGCTGCACGGCCGCAGCGCCGAGCAGCGGATCGCCCTGGACCTGCTGCTGGACCCCGACGTGGGGATCGTCAGCCTCGGCGGCCGGGCCGGCACCGGCAAGTCGGCCCTCGCCCTGTGCGCCGGGCTCGAGGCGGTCATGGAGCGCCGCCAGCACCGCCGGGTCGTGGTCTTTCGCCCGCTGTACGCCGTGGGCGGCCAGGAGCTGGGCTACCTGCCCGGCAGCGAGAACGACAAGATGGGCCCCTGGGCCCAGGCGGTGTTCGACACCCTGGGGGCCGTGGTCTCCGCCGAGGTCGTCGAGGAGGTGCTGGCCCGGGACATGCTCGAGGTGCTGCCGCTGACCCACATCCGGGGACGGTCGCTGCACGACGCGTTCGTCATCGTCGACGAGGCCCAGAGCCTGGAGCGCAACGTGCTGCTCACCGTGCTGTCCCGGATCGGCCAGGGCTCCCGGGTGGTGCTCACCCACGACGTGGCGCAGCGGGACAACCTGCGGGTCGGTCGGCACGACGGCGTGGCCGCGGTCATCGAGGCGCTCAAGGGCCACCCGCTGTTCGCCCACGTCACGCTCTCGCGCAGCGAGCGCTCGCCCATCGCGGCCCTGGTCACCGAGATGCTGGAGGGGCACCACCTGGGCTGACCACGGTGTGACCTTCGTCACGGCAGGGGCCGTCAGTTTGACGAGGCGGCGCCTCGGCGGGCACCGTAGAACGGTCAGATCACGATTTGGTAACGCCGCCAGTCCCATCCGGTCCCGTGTCGAACGCGCCCCTGCGTCCCTTCCGGCGGCGGCGTACCGGTCTGCGAAAGGTCCCCCCTGTGAAGAGCTGCTCCCTGCCCTCCCGGCGTGCCCACGGCACCCACCGTCCCCGCCGCCTGAGCGGCCCGGCCGCGGCCGTCACCGCCGGCATCGCCGCGGGCTCGCTCGCCCTGGCCGCCTACGCCACCACCGCCACGGTTCCGGCGACCTCGTCCACCCCGACCGCCGTGGGTGAGTCCGAGCCGGCCGTCGGCGGGACCGTGAGCGGCCTGTCGGCCGACGCGAGCCAGGACCTGGGGGCGCTCGCCGCCGCCGAGCGCCTGGAGAAGGGTTCGGCCGCGCTCGGGCTGTCGGCCAGCCTGACCGGCGAGGGCGTCGAGGCCGCCCGCACGGCGGACGAGCGCATCGCCGAGCGTCGGGCGGAGGAGGCCGCCGCCGAGCGCAAGGCGGCCGAGGAGAAGGCTGCTGCCGAGGAGGCCGCCGCCAGCCGCGCTGCCGAGGAGCAGGCCCAGGCCGAGGCCGCCGCCGAGCAGCAGGCCCAGGCCGAGGCCCGGGCCGAGTCGCAGGCCGCCTCGCGGTCCGCCGCCCGGCAGCCGGCCCCGGAGCCCACCCAGGAGCCCGCTCCGCAGCCGACGCAGCAGCCGGCCCCCCAGCAGCCGGCCCCCCAGCCGGTGAGCAGCGGGGACGCCCGGTCCATCGCCCGGTCGATGCTGGCCAGCTACGGCTGGGGCGACGGCCAGTGGGGCTGCCTGGACTCCCTGTGGATGAAGGAGTCGGGGTGGAACCACACCGCGATGAACCCCTCGTCCGGCGCCTACGGCATCCCCCAGTCCCTCCCCGGCAACAAGATGGCCTCCGCCGGGGGCGACTGGCAGACGAACCCGGCCACCCAGATCGCCTGGGGCCTGGGCTACATCTCCGAGCGCTACGGCTCGCCGTGCAACGCCTGGGCCCACTCCCAGGCCGTCAACTGGTACTGAGCCGCTCCAGCTCCGCACCGACCCCACCACGGACCCCCGCTCGCCCGCGAGCGGGGTCCGTGCCATCGTGACCGGGTGAACGAGACCCCGGTCCGGGCCACCGCAGGTCGCACGGCGCGCAGGCTCGCGGACCACCCCTGGTTGCGGCGGCTCGCCCGGGCCGGCTTCGCCGCCAGCGGCCTGATCCACCTGATGATCGGCTGGATCGCCGGGCGCGTCGCGCTCGGTGGCGGGGGAGAGGCGGACCAGGACGGTGCGCTGGCGACGCTGCGGGCAGCTCCCGCCGGGTCGATGCTCCTCTGGGCCTGCGTCGTGGGCTTCCTGGCCCTCGCGCTCTGGCAGGTGCTGGACGCCCTGCTGGGCGGGGGCGAGGTCACCGACCGTGCCCGCGCCGCCGGCCGCGCCGTGCTCTACGGGGCGCTGGGGGTCACCACCCTGCCGTTCGCCGCCGGCAGGGGCAGCAGCGGCGGGGGTGAGGACAGCGCCGGCCTCACGGCCGCGTTGCTCCAGGCGCCGCTCGGACGGGTCCTCGTCGGGCTGGTCGGGCTCGCGGTGGTCGGAGCCGGGGTCTACCACGTCTACAAGGGGCTGAGCCGCCGGTTCCTCGAGGACCTGCGCGGCGCCCGGTCCGAGGGCCTGGGCAGGGGGGTGGAGCTCACCGGCACGGTCGGGTATGCCGCCAAGGGGGTGGCGCTCACCGTCATGGGCGGGCTCTTCGGCCTCGCGGCGGTCGAGGCCGACCCCGAGGAGTCCTCCGGGCTCGACGGGGCCCTGAAGATGCTGGCGGCCCAGCCGCTGGGCACCGCCCTCCTGCTATCCGTGGCCGTCGGCCTGGCGCTCTACGGGGTCTACAGCATCGCCCGGGCCCGCTACGCGGACCTGTAGGCCTCCGGCGACGACGTCAGAGCCGGCGCAGCCGCACCCGGTCGACCGTGTGCTCGGGGCCCTTGAGCAGCACGAGCGTGGCCCGGCTGCGGGTCGGCAGGATGTTCTCCATGAGGTTCGGCGCGTTGATCGAGTCCCAGATGTCGACCGCGACGTCCACGGCGGCCTCGTCGCTGAGCGAGGCGTACCGGTGGAAGTGGGACTCGGGATCGGCGAAGGCCGTCCGGCGCAACGACAGGAACCGCTCGACGTACCAGCGCTTGATGTCCCCCACGTGGGCGTCGACGTAGACCGAGAAGTCGAAGAAGTCGCTGACGGCCAGCCCGGGACCGCGGCCGTTGGGGTGCGCGCGCGGCGGCTGCAGGACGTTGAGCCCCTCGACGACGAGGACGTCGGGCCGGCGCACGACGATCTGCTCGTCCGGCACGATGTCGTAGACAGGTGGCTGTACACCGGTGCCTGCACCTCCGCGCGCCCGGCCTTGACCTCGCTGACGAAGCGCAGCAGCGCCCGCCGGTCGTAGGACTCGGGAAACCCCTTGCGGCCCATGAGGCCGCGCCGCTCCAGCACCGCGTTGGGGTGCAGGAAGCCGTCGGTGGTGACCAGCTCGACCGAGGGGCGGGTGTCCCACCGGCGGATCAGCTCGGCCAGGATGCGTGCCGTCGTCGACTTGCCGACGGCGACCGAGCCGGCCACGCCGATGAGGAACGGGGTGCGGGCCGCCCGCTCGTCGAGGAAGTCGGTGGTCACCTGGTGCAGCCGGGCGGTGGCGCGCTCGTAGAACGACAGCAGCCGGCTGATGGGCAGGTAGACCTGCTCGACCTCGGCCATGTCCAGCCGGTCGCCCAGCCCCCGGAGCCGCTCGATGTCGGCCGCGTCGAGGTGCATCGGGTGCTGGTCCCGCAGCCGTGCCCAGTCGTCGCGGTCGAGCTCGACGTAGGGGGAGGGGATGGGCGGGCCGGAGGGCGATGAGGCCATGGGCGGCATTCTCGCACCCGGCCTCGGCGTGGCCCGGCAGGCCAGGACGTACGCTTGGGCGCATGTGTGGAATCGTGGGATACGTGGGCCCCCGTGCGGACGGCACGGCGCTGGACGTGGTGATGGAGGGCCTGGGCCGCCTGGAGTACCGCGGCTACGACTCGGCCGGGGTGGCCGTCGTCGACGACGGTGCGGTCCAGACCCGCAAGCGGGCCGGCAAGCTGGCCAACCTGCGGTCCGCCCTGGTGGACGCGCCCGTCCCGGACACCGCCACCGCCCTCGGCCACACCCGGTGGGCGACCCACGGCGGGCCGACCGACCAGAACGCCCACCCCCACCGGGGCGGCCGCGACGGCAAGCTGGCCCTCGTCCACAACGGCATCATCGAGAACTTCCACGCGCTGAAGACCTCCCTGGCGCAGCAGGGGGTGGAGTTCACCTCCGAGACGGACACCGAGGTCGTGGCCCACCTGCTGGACGAGGCCTTCGCCCGCACCGGGGACCTCACCGCGGCGATGCGCGACGTCGTCGCCCGGCTGGAGGGAGCCTTCACGCTCCTGGCGGTGCACGCCGACCAGCCGCACACCGTCGTGGGTGCCCGTCGCAACTCCCCCCTGGTCGTCGGGCTGGGCGAGGGCGAGAACTACCTCGGCTCCGACGTGGCCGCCTTCATCGGCCACACCCGGCACGCCCTCGAGCTGGGCCAGGACCAGATCGTGACGATCACGCCGGACACCTACGAGGTGACCAACTTCGACGGCACCCCCTCCGACGGCAAGGCCTACGAGGTCACCTGGGACGCGGCGGCCGCCGAGAAGAGCGGCTACGACACCTTCATGGAGAAGGAGATCAACGACCAGCCGCACGCGGTCGCCGACACCCTCCTGGGCCGCACGGACGCCGACGGCAACCTGCGCCTCGACGAGCTGCACATCGAGGAGGACGAGCTGCGGGCGGTCACCAAGATCGTCATCGTCGCGTGCGGCACCGCGGCCTACGCCGGGATGGTGGCCAAGTACGCCATCGAGCGCTGGACCCGGATCCCGGTGGAGGTCGAGCTCGCCCACGAGTTCCGGTACCGCGACCCGGTGATCGACGGCCACACCCTCGTGGTGTCCATCTCCCAGTCCGGCGAGACCATGGACACCCTCATGGCCGTGCGCCACGCCAAGGAGCTCGGCGCCAAGACGGTCTCCATCTGCAACACGCACGGGTCGACCATCCCGCGGGAGTCCGACGCCGTGCTCTACACGCACGCCGGTCCGGAGATCGCCGTGGCCTCGACGAAGGCCTTCCTGGCGCAGATCACCGCCAGCTACATCCTCGGCCTCTACCTGGCCTCGCTGCGCGGGGAGAGCTACGGCCGCGACGCCGCCGAGATCATGGCCGAGCTGCAGGGGGTGCCGGCCAAGATCGAGGAGCTGCTCACCACGATGGACCGGGTCAAGGAGATCGCCTACTTCATGGCCGACTCCCGCTCGGTGCTCTTCCTGGGCCGGCACGTGGCTACCCCGTCGCCATGGAGGGGGCGCTCAAGCTCAAGGAGCTGGCCTACATCCACGCCGAGGGGTTCGCCGCCGGCGAGCTCAAGCACGGCCCCATCGCCCTCATCGAGCCGGGGCAGCCGGTCTTCGTCATCGTGCCCTCCCCGGACAGCGAGCACGGCCTCCACGGCAAGGTGGTCTCCAACATCCAGGAGATCCGGGCCCGGGGCGCGCGCACGCTCGTCATCGCCGAGGAGGGCGACGAGGACGTGGTCCCGTTCGCGGACGAGGTGATCAGGGTGCCGCGCACCTCCCCGCTGCTGGCGCCGCTGCTGACGGTCGTGCCGCTGCAGGTGTTCGCGCTGCACCTGTCG
This sequence comes from Ornithinimicrobium sp. CNJ-824, assembly GCF_001942405.1. Classification (GTDB taxonomy): domain Bacteria; phylum Actinomycetota; class Actinomycetes; order Actinomycetales; family Dermatophilaceae; genus Ornithinicoccus; species Ornithinicoccus kibberensis. Next base: position 223,648 of record NZ_MKKA01000011.1, on the reverse strand, counting down.
ACCGCCAAGGGCCTGGACGTCGACCAGCCCCGCAACCTGGCCAAGTCCGTCACCGTCGAGTGACCCGGGCGCGATGATCGTCGGGGTGGGCATCGACGTGGTGGACATCGACCGGTTCGCCCGCCGGTTGCAGGAGACCCCCCGGCTGGGTCCGCGCCTGTTCACCGACGAGGAGCTGGGCCTGCGCCCCGAGTCCCTGGCGGCCCGGTTCGCGGCCAAGGAGGCGCTCGCCAAGGCGCTCGGCGCGCCCGTCGGCCTCAGCTGGACCGACGCCTGGGTGGTGCGCGACAGCACCGGCCGACCCCACCTGCGCACCCAGGGCACGGTCCGGGCCCGGGCCGACGAGCTGGGTGTGGCGCACCTGCACGTGTCCCTCTCGCACGACGCCGGGGTGGCCTCGGCGGTCGTGGTCGCGGAGGGCACGGACTAGACGGGGACGTCCTGCCCGGACCGACCGCACCGGCACGAGGAGGCACGCATGATCGAGGGGTATGACGTCGCGACCGTCCGCGTCGTCGAGGACCGGGTGCGGGCCGGCCTGCCGCCGGGGGCCCTCATGCAGCGGGCCGCCCGCGCCCTGGCCCAGGTCGTGCGGGACCGGGCGCAGGAGCTGGGGGCCAGGTCGGTGGTCGTGCTCGCCGGGCCGGGGGACAACGGGGGCGACGCGCTGTGGGCCGCCTCCCTCCTGGACGGCCTCCAGGTCACCGTGGTCGGCGTCGCCGCCCGGCTGCACGCCGACGGGGCGACGGCGGCCCGCGAGGCCGGGGTGGAGGTGGTCGAGGTCGCACCGGACGCCGGGCAGCTGCCCGCCCGTGCCCGCGAGGCGCTGGCGGCCGCCGACCTCGTCGTCGACGGGCTGCTCGGGATCGGGGGCCGCCCCGGCCTGCGGGGGGCGATGGCCGCCGCCGTCGCGGCGGTGCCGGGCACCGCATACATCGTCGGCGTCGACCTGCCCAGCGGGGCCGACCCGGCCGGGGAGGACCCGCAGGGCCCCCGGGTCCGGGCCGACGAGACGGTGACCTTCGGCGTGGCCAAGCCGGTCCACCTGCTGCCGGCCACGGCGCCGGCGGTCGGCCGCCTCCGCGTCGTCGACATCGGCCTGACGCCGGAGCTGGCCGGCGAGCGCCCGGTCGTGGAGCGGCTCGAGCCCGCCGACGTCGCCGGCCGCTGGCCGGTGCCCGACGCCACCGACCACAAGTACTCCCGGGGCGTCCTGGGCGTGGTCGCCGGCAGCGACGACTACCCGGGGGCCGCCGTCCTGTGCTGCACCGCGGCCGTGGAGGCCGGTGCCGGCATGGTGCGCTACCTGGGGCCGCCCCGCGCCGCCGACCTGGTCCTGGCCTCCTGCCCCGAGGTCGTGCCCGGCCCCGGTCGGGTCCAGGCCATGGTGGTCGGGCCGGGCGTCGACGCGCGGGGGGGCGACCGGCCCGACGGCGAGGACGACCAGGTCGACCGGGTGACCGGGTCGTTCGCGCAGGACCTTCCGCTCCTCGTCGACGCCGGTGGGCTGGAGCTGCTCGGCCGGTGGCTGGCCGCCGGCCACCGACGGACGGCGCCGACCCTCCTCACGCCGCACGCCGGCGAGCTGGCCCGGCTGCTGGGCACGGTGGCGGACGGTGAGGAGGTCACCCGGGAGCAGGTCGAGCAGGCGCCCCTGGCCCACGCCCGCCGCGCCGCGGTGCTGACCGGGTGCACGGTCCTGCTCAAGGGCGCCACGACGCTCGTCGTCGACCCGGACCCCGCCGTCCCGGTCCGCAGCCAGGCGGACGCCCCGCCGTGGCTGGCCACCGCCGGGGCCGGTGACGTGCTCGCCGGGCTCGCCGGCGTCCTCCTGGCCGCCGGGCTGGCCCCGCTGGAGGCCGGCTCGCTCGCGGCCCTCGTCCACGGCACCGCCGCCTCCCGGGCCACCCCGGGAGGCCCGGTGCGCGCGCTCGGCGTCGCCCACGCCATACCCCTGGCGGTGGCGGACCTGCTCGCCGGGACGGCTCCCCGAGGGCGGTGAGGTGGGCGGTTGCTAGGTTGACGGCATGGATCAGCGTCTCTCCCTGGTGACCCTCGGCGTGTCCGACATGGACCGCGCCCGCGACTTCTACACCGCGCTCGGCTGGCAGCCGGGCCCGTCGCCGGAGCACATCGTCTTCTTCCAGACCGGTGGCATGGTCGTGGCGCTGTGGGACCGGCAGGCGCTGGCCGTCGACTCCGGCATCGACATCGAGGACGACACCGAGGACACCCCCGGCAGCGGGGACGGGTGGGGCGGCAAGGTGCTCGGGCTCAACGTGGCCAGCGCGGCGGACGTCGACGAGCAGTTCGCCTCGGCCGTGAGTGCGGGCGCCGAGGTGCTGCGCGCGCCGTGCAGCCGGTTCTGGGGCGGCTACTCCGGGGTGTTCACCGACCCGGACGGGCACGTGTGGGAGATCGCCTACAACCCCTACTGGTCCTTCTCCGAGGACGGGGCCACGCTGCTGGGCGACGGCCGGGGCTGACCGCCCCGGCCGCCCGGCCCGTCAGCGACCCGGCCGGTTGACCGCGCTGCACACCGCGTGCAGCGCCGCCCGGACCGTGTTGGGGTGGATGCCCACGCCCCAGCGCACCTCGCCGGCGATGGCGCACTCGACGTAGGCGGCGGCATACGCGTCCTCGCCCGCCGACAGCGCGTGCTCGGAGTAGTCCAGGACCCGCACGTCGATCCCCAGCCCGGTCAGCCCCTCCACGAGGCGTCGATCGGGCCGTTGCCCTCGGCGTCGATCTCATGGTCCTCGCCGTCGACGGTGACCCGGGCGTGCAGCCGCACCCGGCCCTCCTCGTCGTGGGTGTTGGTGAAGTCGTGCAGCACCAGGGGGCCGTCCTGCTCGAGGTACTCGTGCTGGAAGGCGGCCCAGATCTGGCCCGGGCTCATCTCCCCGCCCTCGGTGTCGGTGTGCCGCTGCACGGCGCCGCTGAACTCGATCTGCAGCCGTCGCGGCAGGTCCAGCTTGTGCTCGGACTTCATCACGTAGGCCACGCCGCCCTTGCCGGACTGGCTGTTGACCCGGATGACGGCCTCGTAGCTGCGCCCGATGTCCTTGGGGTCGACCGGCAGGTAGGGCACCTCCCAGCGGTGCTGCTCCACCGGCACCCCGATCTCGGCGGCCTCGGCCTCCAACGCCTCCAGGCCCTTCTTGATCGCGTCCTGGTGGCTGCCGGAGAAGGCGGTGAAGACCAGGTCGCCGCCGTAGGGGTGGCGCTCGGGCACCGGCAGCTGGTTGCAGTGCTCGACGGTGCGCCGGACCTCGTCGATGTCGGAGAAGTCGATCTGCGGGTCCACCCCCTGGGTGAACATGTTCATGCCCAGCGTCACCAGGCAGACGTTGCCGGTGCGCTCGCCGTTGCCGAACAGGCAGCCCTCGATCCGGTCGGCCCCGGCGAGGTAGCCCAGCTCGGCCGCGGCGACCCCGGTGCCCCGGTCGTTGTGCGGGTGCAGCGACAGGATGACGTTCTCGCGGTGGTTCAGGTGGCGGCTCATCCACTCGATGGAGTCGGCGTAGACGTTGGGGGTGGCCATCTCCACCGTGGCCGGCAGGTTGATGATGACCGGCTTCTCCGGGGTGGGGACGAACTCCTCCATGACCGCGTTGCACACGCGCACCGCATACTCCAGCTCGGTGCCGGTGTAGGACTCGGGGGAGTACTGGTAGTAGACCTCGGTGCCGGGCGGCAGCTGCTCCTCGTACTTCTTGCAGATGCGCGCGCCCTGGACGGCGATGTCGACGATCTCGTCCTCGCTCGCCCGGAAGACGACCCGGCGCTGCAGCGTGGACGTGGAGTTGTAGAGGTGGACGATGGCCTGCTTCGCGCCGGCGATCGCCTCGTAGGTGCGCTCGATGAGGTGCTCGCGGGCCTGGGTCAGCACCTGGATGACCACGTCGTCGGGGATCAGGTCCTCCTCGATGAGCATCCGCACGAAGTCGAAGTCGGTCTGGCTGGCGGCGGGGAAGCCGACCTCGATCTCCTTGTAGCCCATCCGGACCAGCAGCTCGAACATCCGGCGCTTGCGGTCGGGGGTCATCGGGTCGATGAGGGCCTGGTTGCCGTCGCGCAGGTCGACCGCGCACCAGCGGGGGGCCCGCGTGATCGTGCGCCCCGGCCAGGTGCGGTCCGGCAGGTCCACCGGGGGGTATGCGGTGTAGCGCTCCACGGGCATGCCGCTGGGCTGCTGGGGGTTGCGCTCGACGACGTGGGTGGCCCGGCCGGTGCCGTCGGTGGTGGGTACGGCCGCGTCGACGTCCTGGGGGGAGGTCTGGGTCTGGATGCTCATCCGGTCTGGTTCCTTCTCGCTGGGGTCTTCGGGTGCTGTCGGTCCGTGGACAGCGCGACTCCGCAGCGAGGGCCGGACCTAGGAGGTCTCGCTGCGGCGCGGAAGGAGGAGCAGAGCAGTCATTGGGTGGCACTCTAGCCCACCGACGTGACGCCGGGTCAAGGTGGCGCTCGTCACAGGGGGGCGGGGGTGGGCAGGAAGGTGGGTGGAGTCGGCGTGCATGCCACCCTGGGGCCCCATCGCCCCTGACGGTTGTGCGAGGTTGGTTTATCGGGACCACCATCGCCTTGCAGGCCGATGCCGGTCCGACGGAGCCGACCTCACCCTGGTCTGGCCGACGGTCGACCACGGTGACCGGCACCGGTCGGCGGTGTGCCTTCCCAGTCAGCCGGCCGACCGGTCGGCCTGGAGCGCGGCCTCGATGAGGGCGCGCACCTTCTCCGGTCGGTCGAGGTCGGACCACAGGAGGCGGACCACGGTGTAGCCGGCGGCCCGCAGACGCAGCTCTCGACGCTTCTCCGCGGCGAGCTCCTCGGCCGTGGCGTACTTGGACAACCCGTCGAACTCCACGACGACGCGTGTTCCCCTCAGCAGGAAGTCGACGCGGCCGATGAAGCTGCCGGCCGGGTCGCGGACGACCACCTGGCTCCGGGGGTCGTAGCCCAGGTTGAGCAGGAGCAGGCGTGAGCGGCTCTCACCGGGCGACTCGGCAGCGTCGTCCATCACCCGGACGGCGGACATGAAGACCCCATGGGCAGGGTGGTGACGACGTGCGTCGGCGGCCGACTCGAGGTCGTCGCGGTGGACGACACCGCGGTGCAGCGCGGCGTCCCCCACCACCACCGCCTCGTCGCGGCCGTGCAGCTCGGCGACGCCCAGGATGACGAACCGCGGCTCGAGGACGTCGACCCCGCGGATGGTGGACGACCGGGCGTCCTGATAGCCGCCGTGGATGGTGGACGCCCGGGTGCGTCGGTGCTGGCCGGTCGACCGGCGACAGCCGTGGACGCGGTCCGGCCGCACCGTCAACGGCAGCCCGTGCATCAGGGCCGCGCTGGTGTGACTCACGAGGACGTCCTTGGGCCAGGTGCGTGCTACGGCCGTCGCCCGCAGGACGTGCCGGCCGGCCTCGTCGGCGGCGGTCATCAGACCGGTGTCGACGAAGGCGCCCCGCGTCACCCTGGTGAGGATCCGTCGGGCCACCAGGGTCTGGACAAGGGCGGGTCCGAGACCCAGCGACGTGAGGTCGCCGGTGGTCACCGTCCCGTGGCCGGCCGCGAGGGCCTGACGCACCAGTGTCTCCACGCCCGGGGGCAGCGCGCTCGGTGTGGACTGCGGTGTTGTCGAGCTCATGGCGGGACACTGCCGCACCTCAGGGTTCGACGATTGCGGTCGTCCACAGGGTGGTGGCTGGGCGGCGCGGTCGGACGAGGGGTGAGGTCGGGTCGTCGGGACCTCCCTCGGCGTACAAGACGATGGCGGTCGCAGGGACCCGACCTCGGTGCCCGATGGAGCCGGGTGCCAGCCTACCCCACGGCCGGGGTGACGACCGGCTTCCAGGAGGGGCGGGCGGCCTCGTAGGCGGTGATGTCGTCCTCGTGCCGCAGGGTCAACGAGATGTCGTCCAGGCCGTTCTCCAGGCGCCAGGCGACGTAGTCGTCGACCTGGAAGGAGGCCACGACGTCGCCGCAGGTCACCTGGCGGGCGGGCAGGTCGACGGTGATCTCGGTCCCCGGCTCGGCCTCCAGCTGCTTCCAGATCAGCTCGATGTCGCCCTGGTCCAGCTCGGCGGTCAGCAGGCCGCCCTTGCCGGAGTTGCCGCGGAAGATGTCGGCGAACTTGCTGGAGAGCACCGCGCGGAAGCCGTACTGCTGCAACGCCCAGACGGCGTGCTCCCGGCTGGAGCCGGTGCCGAAGTCGGGCCCGGCCACCAGCACCGAGCCGCCCGCGTAGGCCGCTGGTTGAGCACGAACGCCGGGTCCTCGCGCCACCGGGCGAACAACCCGTCCTCGAACCCGGTGCGCGAGACCCGCTTGAGGTACTGCGCCGGGATGATCTGGTCGGTGTCGACGTCCGAGCGCCGCAGCGGGACCCCGATGCCGGTGTGGGTGGTGAACCTCTCCATCAGACCAGGGCCTCCTGGCTCGAGCCGGGGGTATGCGGTGCGTCCGGCGACGTGGGGCCGTCCAGGTCGGCGGGGGAGGACAGGGTGCCGCGGACGGCGGTCGCCGCGGCCACGGCGGGGGAGACCAGGTGGGTGCGGCCGCGGGCGCCCTGACGGCCCTCGAAGTTGCGGTTGGACGTGGAGGCGCAGCGCTCCTCGGGGGCCAGCTGGTCGGGGTTCATCCCCAGGCACATCGAGCACCCGGCCAGGCGCCACTCGCCGCCGGCGGCGGTGAACACCTCGTCCAGCCCCTCCTCCTCGGCCTGCTGCCGCACCGCGTGCGACCCCGGCACGACGAGCAGCCGCACCCCGTCGGCCACGTGCCGGCCGCGCAGCACCTCGGCCGCCACCCGCAGGTCCTCGATCCGCCCGTTGGTGCACGAGCCGAGAAAGACCGCGTCCACCCCGACCTCGCGCATCGGCGTGCCGGCCGCCAGGCCCATGTAGTCCAGCGCCCGCCGCGCGGTCTCCTTGGCGGCGTCCTCGCCGAAGCTCTCCGGGTCGGGCACCGCCTCGCCCAGCTGGACCGACTGGGCCGGGTTCGTCCCCCAGGTCACGTAGGGGCTCAGCTGCGCCGCGTCGAGGAACACCTCGGCGTCGAAGACCGCGTCGTCGTCGGTGCGCAGCTCGCGCCACGCCGCCACGGCCGCGTCCCAGTCGGCACCGGACGGCGCGTGCGGGCGACCCTTGATGTAGGCGAACGTCTTCTCGTCCGGCGCGACCATGCCGGCCCGGGCACCGGCCTCGATCGACATGTTGCAGATCGTCATCCGGCCCTCCATCGACAACGACTCGATCGCGGACCCGCGGTACTCCAGCACGTAGCCTTGCCCGCCGCCGGTGCCGATCCGGTTGATCACCGCCAGGATGATGTCCTTGGCGCCCACCCCGGCCGGCAGCTCGCCCTCGACGGTGATCGCCATCGTCCGGAACGGCCGCAGCGGCAGCGTCTGGGTGGCCAGCACGTGCTCGACCTCGGAGGTGCCGATCCCGAAGGCCAGCGCGCCGAACGCCCCGTGCGTGGAGGTGTGCGAGTCGCCGCAGACGATCGTCATCCCCGGCTGGGTCAGCCCCAGCTCGGGGCCGATGACGTGGACGATGCCCTGGCCGCGCCGACCCCGGGCGTGGTGCACGATCCCGAACTCCTCGCAGTTGGCCCGCAACGCCTCCAGCTGGGTCCGGGAGACCGGGTCGGTCACCGGGCCCAGCGTCGTGGGCACGTTGTGGTCCTCGGTCGCCACCGTCAGGTCCGGCCGGCGCACCCCGCGCCCGGCCTGCCGCAGCCCGTCGAAGGCCTGCGGGCTGGTCACCTCGTGCACGAGGTGGAGGTCGATGTAGAGGAGGTCGGGCTCGCCCTCGACGGAGCGGACGACGTGCTGCTGCCAGAGCTTCTCAGCCAGGGTCAGGCCAGGCACGGGCAACCTCCTTCGCGTGGGGCCGCGGGCCCCGGACGACCGCGCGGCAGGTGCTGCAAGAATGCAGCCACCATAACCCTGACGCCGCCGAGCCGACGTCGACGCCTACCGCACGCGAGGTCCCAGATGCGCAGCCACACCCTTGCCGTCCTGCCCGGTGACGGGGTCGGCCCCGAGGTCACCCGGGCCGCCCTCACGGTGCTGGACGCGGCCGAGTCCCGGTTCGGCTTCGGCACCCGGCGCACGGACGTGCCCCTCGGGGCCGACCACCACCTGGCCACCGGCGAGCTGCTCACGGACGAGGCCACGGCCGAGCTGGACCGGCACGACGCGATCCTCTTCGGCGCCATCGGCAGCCCGAGGGTTCCCCCCGGGATCCTCGAGCGGGGCATCATCCTCGAGCTGCGGCGCCGGATGGAGCAGGCGATCAACCTGCGGCCGGTACGCCTCTACGAGGGGGTGCCCACCCCGATCGCGGGCCTGACCCCCGAGCGCTGCGACCTCGTCGTGGTCCGGGAGAACACCGAGGGCGCCTACGTCGCCCAGGGCAGCTCGGTCCACGTGGGCACGCCGGCGCAGGTGGCGGTGCAGGAGTCGGTCAACACCTGGTATGCCGTCGAGCGCGCCGTGGACTTCGCCTACCGGCTGGCCTCGGTGCGGCGCGGGCGGCTCACGCTCTGCCACAAGACCAACGTGCTGGTCGAGGCCGGGAAGCTGTGGACGGCGGTGATGGAGAGCGTGGGGGAGCGCTACCCGGACGTCGAGACCGACTACGTCCACGTCGACGCGCTGTGCATGCACCTGCCGGTCAGCCCCGAGCGGTTCGACGTCGTGGTGACCGACAACCTCTTCGGCGACATCGTCACCGACCTGGGCGCCGTGCTGCAGGGCGGGCTCGGCGTCGCCGCCAGCGGCAACCTCAACCTCGACGGCGCCCACCCGAGCATGTTCGAGCCGATCCACGGCTCGGCGCCGGACATCGCCGGCCGGGGCTGGGCCAACCCGGCCGGGGCCTGCCTGTCCCTGGCCATGCTGCTGGGCCACCTCGGGGAGGGGGAGGCGGCGGCCGCGGTCGAGGCCGCCACCGCCGCGGTCCTCGCCGGCCTGCCGGCGCCCGGCGGAGAGGCGATGGGCGCGAGCACGCAGGAGCTCGGCGAGCGGATCGCCGCCGCCGTCGCCGACGACGCCACCCCGGAGGTGCCGGGCAGCCTGATGGCCCAGCTCGCGGCGGTCGCGGCCGGGAGGGCCGCCGAGGGATGAGGCCCGCGCTCTGGCCCGCCGAGGTCGTCGTCGACCTGGACGCGATCACCGCCAACGTCCGCGCCCTGCGCGAGCGGGTGGGCGGCACCGAGCTCATGGCGGTCGTCAAGGCCGACGGCTACGGGCACGGCCTCGTGCCCTCGGCCCGGGCCGCGCTGGCCGGCGGGGCCTGCTCGCTCGGCGTCGCCCAGCCCACCGAGGCCCTGGCGCTGCGGGACGCCGGGATCACCGCTCCCGTCCTGGCCTGGCTGACCACCCCGGACCTCGACCTGCGGCCCCTCGTGGAGGCCGACGTCGAGGTGGCGGCGGTCGCCCCCTGGGGGCTGCGGGCCCTGGCCGAGGCAGCCCGCGCCACCGGCCGCCCGGCGGCCACCCAGCTCAAGGTGGACACCGGCCTGGCCCGCAACGGCGCCTACGGCATACCCCTGCGGGCGGGGGACCCGCGCACCGACTGGACCGAGCTGGTCGAGGAGGCCGCCCGGCTCGAGGCCGAGGGGGTGCTGCGCGTGCGCGGCCTGTTCACCCACTTCGCCTACGCCGACGCCCCCGCCCACCCGACCGTGCGCGCCCAGCAGGAGGCCTTCGCCGACGCCGTGGCGGTGGCCGAGCGTGCCGGCCTGCGGCCCGAGGTGCGGCACATGTCCAACTCCGCCGCCACCCTGACCACGCCCGAGGCGTCCTGGGACATGGTCCGGCCCGGGCTGTCGGTCTACGGGCTCTCGCCCGTGCCCGAGCTGGCCACGGCGGCCGAGCTGGGGCTGCGTCCCGCGATGCGCGTGACGGCGCGCGCCGCCGTCGCCAAGCGGGTCCGGGGCGGGCAGGGCGTCTCCTACGGCCACACCTACACCACGTCGGGGGAGACCACGCTCCTCGACGTGCCCCTCGGGTATGCCGACGGGGTGCCCCGGCACGTCTCCAACCGCGCCCCGGTCCAGGTCCGCGGTCGGCGGTTCACCGTGGCGGGGCGGGTGTGCATGGACCAGTTCGTCGTCGACGTCGGCGACCTCGACGTCGGGGCGGGCGAGGAGGTCGTGCTCTTCGGCGCCGGGGACGACGGGGAACCGACCGCCCAGGACTGGGCCGAGGCGGCCGGGACCATCTCCTACGAGATCGTCACCCGGTTCGGGCCGCGCGTCCCCCGCCGTCACCTCGGAGGCCCGTCGTGACCGCCGGGCGCCGGGTGCTGCTGCCGACCGACGAGGACACGCGGGCGCTGGGGGAGTCGCTGGGCCGGGTGCTCCGCGCTGGGGACCTGGTCGTGCTCACCGGCGACCTGGGCGCGGGCAAGACCACGCTGACCCAGGGGCTCGCGCACGGGCTCGGGGTGCGGGGACCGATCACCTCGCCCACCTTCGTCATCGCCCGGGTGCACCCCTCCTTGGTGGACGGGCCCGCCCTCGTGCACGCCGACGCCTACCGCCTCGGCGGGGAGGCCGAGCTCGACGACCTCGACCTCGACGAGTCGCTGGCGGACTCGGTCACCGTGGTCGAGTGGGGGCACGGTCTGGCCGAGCACCTGGCCGACGACCGGCTGGAGGTGGTGCTGGAGCGCTCCGGCAGCACCGAGGCCGACCAGCAGGCCAGGACCGCCACCCTCGTGGGCCACGGACCCCGCTGGGCGGGGGTCGACCTGCCCGGCCGCGCGTAGGCTCGCCGCATGGACACCGGCAGGATCCTCGTCGTGTGCACCGGCAACGTGTGCCGCTCGCCCCTCGTCGAACGTCTCCTCCAGCAGGGGCTGGACGAACGCTGGGGGCCGGGGGCCTTCGAGGTGCGGTCCGCGGGGACCGGTGCCCTGGTCGACATCCGATGGACGAGCGGGCGGCCGGTGTGCTCGGCGCCTGGGCGGCAGCCACGAGGACTTCCGGGCGCGACGGCTGGCGGGCCCGATGGTGGAGGAGGCGGACCTGGTCCTCACCGCGACCCGCGACCACCGGGCGGCGGTCGTCCGGACCGTCCCCCGGGCGATGAAGCGCGTGTTCACCGTGCGTGAGCTGGCCGCCATCGTGGCCGGGCTGCCCGACGAGGAGCTGCCGACGGCCGACGACCCTGTCGAGCGGCTGCGCGAGCTGGCCGCGCTCGCGACGGGGCACCGTGGACGTCGTCGGCCGGCCCGGCCGGACGACCACGACGTGGTGGACCCCTACCGGCGGTCCGACGACGTGTATGCCACGATGAGGGACCAGGTCGAGGCCGCCGTGCCGCATCTTCTCCACGCGCTCGCACCTCGTCGCTGACCCGGTCAGGGTCCGTCCCGACGGGGGGTGGACGGAACCCCTCCTGGCTGGTTAACTGAGCGATGGTAAAGAACGGGTAAAGTCACAGGCGGCGTCGGGGCGCCGCGGCCGTTCATGGGTGGATGATGGGAAGCGCATGACCTCGTCGGTGGAGATCCCGCGTGAACCGCAGGGGGTTCACGGCGATCCTGACGACGCCGCACCACGTGCGGCGTCGTTGTTCGTGGTGCCCGAGGGCCTGGTCCGGGAGCAGGCGCGGCCGCACCCGCAGGCGCGCCGCTACCTCCGGGGCTACCTGAGGGCGCTGCGGCTGCTGGACCTGGGGACGGTCACCGTCGCCGTGGTCCTCGCCCAGCTGTTCCGGTTCGGGACCGGGCCGAGGGACCTCTACAGCGCGTTGGGCGCCGTGAGCTACACGACGGTGTCGGTGGCGCTGATCCTGGGGTGGATGACCGCGCTGCACCTGCAGAACGTCTACGACGGGCGGCTGGTGGGCCACGGCGTGCAGGAGTACCGGCAGGTGTTCCAGGCGTCGTCCTGGCTGTTCGCGATCGTGGCGATCACCGCGTTCGCGTTCAAGATGGACTTCGCCCGCGGCTACGTGATCCTGGCCTTCCCCCTCGGCACCTTCCTCCTGCTGCTGGGCCGGTGGCAGGCCCGCCGCTGCTGGTGCGCCAACGCCGGCAGGGAGCCCTGTCGGACCGCGTGCTCCTCGTGGGCAACCGTGACCACGTCGCCAGCCTCGTGGTCGCCCTGGGGCGGGCCCCGGACGCCGGCTACCAGGTGGTCGGCGCGTGCGTCGACGACGCCCGGGAGGGCCGGGTGGCCGGGGTCTCGATCCTGGGGCCGGAGTCGGACGTGCTCGTCAAGGCGCTGGAGCACCGGGCCGACGTCGTCGCCGTCTCCTCCTCCGCCGGGCTGGGCCAGGCCGGGCTGCGCCGTCTGGGGTGGGCCCTGGAGAGCACGGACATCGACCTGGTCGTGGCGCCCGGCATCATGGACGTCGCCGGGCCCCGGGTGCTGACCCGGCCGGTGCAGGGCCTGCCGCTCCTGCACGTCGAGGCGCCACGCTTCGGCGGCCCGCAGCTGGTGCTCAAGAACGTGGCCGACCGGATCGCCGCGGTCCTGGCCCTCGTGCTGCTCAGCCCCGTGATGCTGGGCGTGGCGCTGGCCATCCGGAGGGAGAGCGACGGGCCGGTGCTCTTCCGCCAGGAACGGGTGGGCCGGGGCGGCCGGTCGTTCGGGATGCTGAAGTTCCGCAGCATGGTCGCCGACGCCGAGACGATGCTCCCCGCCCTCCGGGTGGTCGACGAGGGGGCCGGTCCGCTGTTCAAGATGCGCAACGACCCGCGGGTCACCCGGGTCGGGGCGTTCATCCGCAGGTACTCTCTGGACGAGCTGCCCCAGCTCGTCAACGTGGTGCGGGGCGAGATGAGCCTGGTGGGCCCACGGCCGCCGCTGCCCCGGGAGGTGGCCACCTACGAGGCGGACGTGCGCCGGCGGCTCCTCGTCAAGCCCGGCCTGACCGGCCTGTGGCAGATCAGCGGCCGCAGCAACCTCTCCTGGGACGAGTCGGTCCGCCTGGACCTCTACTACGTCGAGAACTGGACCCCGGTGCTGGACCTGATGATCCTGTGGCGCACCGTCCAGGTCGTCCTCCGGCCGGAGGAGTACGGCGCCTACTGACCCCGGCGCTATCGTGCCAGGTGTGAAGATCGCCTACCTCGGCCCGGCCGGCACGTTCACCGAGCAGGCCGTGCGCCAGTGGCACCCCGCCGGCGCGGGACGGGCCTGGCCGGCCCCCACCGTCCCGGCCGCGATCGAGTCGCTGCGCCGGGGCGAGGTGGATGCCGCCGTGGTGCCCTTCGAGAACTCCGTCGAGGGTTCGGTGCCGGCCACCCTCCAGGCGCTGCAGGACGCCGGGGAGGACGGCGTGCGCATCTGCGCCGAGGTGCACGTCGAGGTGCAGTTCTCCCTGCTGGTGCGCCCCGGCACCTCCCTCGACCAGGTGGTCTCGGTGGCCACCCACCCCCACGCCATGGCGCAGACCCGGGGCTGGCTGGCCCGGCACCTGCCGGACGCCGCGCTCGTCCCCGAGGCGTCGACGGCGCGGGCGGCCCAGGCCGTGGCGGAGGGTGGCTACGACGCGGCGGTCGCCGCGCCCGGTGCGGCCGACGCGTACGGGCTGGTGCCGGTCGCCGAGCACATCGCCGACCGGGACGGCGCCGTCACCCGGTTCGTCGTGCTGCGCGCCGGCGTCGCGGTCCCCCCGCCGACGGGCAGCGACCGCACCACGCTGGTCGCCCTCATCTGGATGAACCGCCCGGGTGCCCTGCTGGAGCTCCTCGAGCAGTTCGCGGTGCGGGGCATCGACCTGAGCCGGCTGGAGTCGCGGCCGACCGGGGAGGGGCTGGGGGAGTACTGCTTCTGGATCGACGCCGACGCGCACGTCGCCGAGGCCCGGCTGCGCGAGGCGCTCGTCGGCCTGCGCCGGACCTGCCGCGAGGTCCACTTCATGGGGTCCTACCCCCGGGCCGACCGGCGACCGGCCCAGGTGCCCGAGCACGCGGACGAGGGTGCCTACGCCGAGGCGCAGGCCTGGGTCGAGCGGCTCAGTCCGCCAGCTGCAGCCAGCGGTGCCAGCCCCCGTTGAGGACCAGCCAGGCGATGAGCCCGTAGCCGGCCTGGCCCGGGTGCACGGTGTCCCCGGCCGCCAGGTCGGACTGCCACTGGTCGTGGCCCTGCAGCGGCGCGAAGCAGTCCACGAACGGCACCCCGCGGCGGTGGCACACGTCGGCCTGGGCCTCGGCCAGCACCTGCAGCCGGGCGTCACCTCGGCGTCGAGGGTGGGCGTGGGGCCGACGACGAAGGTGGCGATGCCCGTCGAGCTGGCCTCGTCCAGCACGTTGGCCAGGTTGAGCCGGGACCGGGCGGTGGTGATCCCCTGCTCGACGTCCTCGGCCCCGACGCCGACGACCAGCCGACGTTCGGAACGGCCCTCCCACCGGGGCGGGCACTCGCTGCGCCACCGGGCCATGACGTCGGCCGAGCTGCTGCCCCTGACCCCCAGGTTGTAGGAGCTCAGCGCCACCTCCTGGGCGGGCGTGCGGCCCACGACCCGGCTGACCCAGCCGAGTGCCTTGGGATCGCCGTAGCCGGCCACGAACCCGTCCCCCACGAAGCACAGGCCGATGTCGCGCGGACCCTCGTGCTGCACGTGGAACTCCGCGCTGGGGGTGTACTCGATGTCGGTCGGGCCTGGTCGTCCCTGGCTCGTCACGTCGTCGCCTCTCGTCTCACTCGTCGTCGTCCTCGCGGGCCAGCCAGGTGGCCAGGCGGTCCACGGACACCTCGAACTCGGGGTGCAGGTCCACGAACGTGCGCAGCTGCTCGGCCAGCCAGCCAGGGTCACGTCCTCGGTGCCCCGACGCTGGCCCAGCTCCTCGATCCCGCGGTCGGTGAAGTACACCCTCGCAGGCTATCCCGCGACGGCCTCCGATCCCGGCAGCGACAGGGTGCGGTGCCAGGACTGCGTCGTGTAGCGGGTGCGCCACCCCATCGACAGGTACAGCCCGTCCGCGCGCGTGGGGGAGTCGGCGTCGACCTCCAGGCCCACCGCGCTGCGTCGGCGGGCGGCGGCGTCGGCGATCACGGCGCGGAGCAGCGCCTTGGCCACCCCGCGGCCGCGGGCCCGGCGGTGGACCCCGATGTACTCCACGTAGGAGGAGTCGGGGCGGGCCGTCCCCTCGGGGCCGACCCCGCCGACGACGGTCGTGGCCACGAGGGCACCGGCCGGCTGCCCGTCCACGGTCGCCAGCCACCAGTGGTCCCACCGGTGGCCCGGGTCCTCCCGTAGCCGCGAGACGAACTCCTCGAAGGTCTCCCGGTAGGAGTTGAAGTGGTCCGCGAAGGAGTGCTCGAGGACGAGGTGGACCGCCCGCAGGTCCTCCTCCTGCGGCATCCCCACCCCGTCGTCGCGCCGGACCCGGCGGATCTCCACGCCCTCGCGCGGGCCGGGCTGGTCCAGGTCCGCCTCCGGGTCGACCGGTCGGGTCATCTGCCACCAGTCGCGGACGTGCTCGTAGCCGGCCTCGGTCAGCCACCGCTGCTGCCTGGGGTCGTCGGCGAAGGCGCCCGAGTCCAGCTGGGTCTCCTGCATGCCGCGGCGGCGGAGCACCAGCTGGCCGAGCTCCTCGGCCCGGCCGTACGCGAACCGGGCCAGCGGGTCGGCCGCCTCGTCGGGCAGGTCGGGGTCGACGGTCACGCCGACGAGCACGCGGCCGGCCGCCCGGTCGTGGCAGTTGATCCACGCCCGCACGGTGCCACCGTCGTCGCGGACGACCTCGTGCAGGTGGGTGTCGGCACCGCGCCCGGCGATCTCGGCCTCCACGGCCTGGCTGTCGGCGCCCGGCCAGCCGCGCGCCTCCCGCTCGTGCCGGCGCAGGAGGCGCACCAGGTCGTCGACGTCCTCGGGTCCGGGAGGGTATGCGGTGTGTCCGGGCGGAAGGACGGGTCCGGCTGCGTCGTCGGTCATGGGGACCATTGTTCCGTACGGCTCAGCGTCGGCTGAACGCCTCCTCGTGCAGGGCCGCCTGCTCGACGGCGTGCACCTTGGCCGATCCGGTGGACGGCGAGGCGGACGCCGGCCGGGAGACCACCCGCAGGGGGCGCTCCTCGCCGTGGTGGGCCAGGGCCTCGGGCAGGTTGAGCGCCATGAAGGGCCAGGCCCCCTGGTTCTTCGGCTCGTTCTGCACCCAGACCAGCTCGGCGTTCGGGTACTGCTGGGTCGCCTCGGCCAGCTGCGCCGCCGGGAGCGGGTAGAGCTGCTCCACCCGCAGGATCGCGGTCTGGGAGTCCTCCCGCTTGCGGCGCTCGTCCTCCAGGTCCCACACCAGCTTGCTGGAGGCCAGCAGCACGCGGGTGACCGCCTCGCGGTCAAGGTCCGCCGTGTCCGGGCGGACCGGCTCGAAGGTGCCGTGCGTGAAGTCCTCGGGGCTGCTGGCTGCCGCCTTGAGCCGCAGCATCGCCTTGGGGGTGAAGACGATCAGCGGCCGGCGGGGCCGGGCCACGGCGTGCGCCCGCAGCAGGTGGAAGTAGGACGCGGGGGTCGAGGGGTAGGCCACCATCATGTTGTCCTCGGCGCACAGCTGCAGGTAGCGCTCGATGCGCGCCGAGGAGTGGTCCGGTCCCTGGCCCTCGTAGCCGTGGGGCAGGAGCAGGACGACGCTGGAGCGCTGGTCCCACTTCTGCTCCGAGGAGGAGATGAACTCGTCGATGACGGTCTGGGCGCCGTTGGCGAAGTCGCCGAACTGGGCCTCCCAGAGCACCAACGAGTTGGTCCGCTCCACCGAGTAGCCGTACTCGAAGCCCATCACGGCGTACTCGGACAGCAGCGAGTCGTAGACCTCGAAGCTGGCCTGGTCCTCGGCGAGGTGGTGCAGCGGGGTCCAGCTGGCCGCGGTCTCGTTGTCGGTGAGCACCGCGTGGCGCTGGACGAAGGTGCCGCGGCGGGAGTCCTGGCCGGACAGCCGGACCGGGGTGCCCTCCATGACGAGGGAGCCGAAGGCGATCAGCTCGCCCATCGCCCAGTCGATCCCGCCCTCGTGGGCCATGTCCCGGCGGGTCTCGAGCAGCTTGCCCAGCTTGGGGTGGACGGTGAAGCCCTCCGGGGTCTGGGCGAAGGCATCGCCGATCCGGTGCAGCATCTCCTCGCTGATCGCGGTCGGCCGCTGCCGGGTCGCCATGTCGCCCTCGTCCTGGGCCTGCGGCCGCTCCAGGCCGTGGGTGCCGTCACCCTCGCCCTTGAGCGCGGCCCGGGTCTCGGTGAAGACGTGCTCGAGCTGCTTCTGGTAGTCGCGCAGCGCCTCCTCGGCGTCCTCGACGCTGATGTCGCCACGACCCATGAGGGACTCGGTGTAGAGCTTGCGGACGGAGCGCTTGGCCTCGATGAGGTCGTACATCAGCGGCTGGGTCATCGACGGGTCGTCCCCCTCGTTGTGACCACGGCGCCGGTAGCAGACCATGTCGATGGCGACGTCCTTGTGGAACTTCTGGCGGTACTCGTAGGCCAGCTCGGCCACCCGCACGACCGCCTCCGGGTCGTCCCCGTTGACGTGGAAGATCGGAGCCTGGACCGTCCGCGCCACGTCGGTGCAGTAGACCGCCGACCGGGAGTGGTGGGGAGCGGTGGTGAAGCCCACCTGGTTGTTGATGACCACGTGGATGGTCCCGCCGGTGCGGTACCCGGGCAGCTGCGACATCTGCAGCGTCTCCAGCACGACCCCCTGCCCGGCGAAGGCGGCGTCGCCGTGGAGCAGGACCGGCAGCACGCCGTAGTCGTCGGTGCCGGTCTCCAGCTCCAGCCGGTCCTGCTTGGCCCGGGTGATGCCCTCGAGCACGGGGTTGACCGCCTCCAGGTGCGAGGGGTTGGCGGCCAGGTAGACCTTGGTGGAGTTGCCCTGCTCGTCGTGGAACTCGCCCTCGGTGCCCAGGTGATACTTCACGTCGCCGGACCCCTGGACCGACCCCGGGGTGGACTTGCCCTCGAACTCGCGGAAGATCTGGCCGTAGGACTTGCCCGCGAGGTTGGCGAGCACGTTGAGCCGGCCGCGGTGCGGCATACCCATCGTCACCTCGTCCAGCCCGTCCTGGGCGGCCCGGCTGAGGACCTTGTCCAGCAGCGCGATGACGGCCTCGCCACCCTCGAGGCTGAACCGCTTCTGGCCGACGAACTTGGTCTGCAGGAAGGTCTCGAAGGCCTCCGCCGCGTTGAGCCGGCGCAGGATCCGCAGCTGCTCGGCCGGCGCCGGCTTCTCGAACGGCACCTCGAGCTTCTCCTGGAACCAGGCCCGCTCCTCCGGGTCCTGGATGTGCATGTACTCCACGCCGACGGTGCGGCAGTAGGAGTCGCGCAGGATGCCCAGGATCTTGCGCAGGGTCAGCCGCGGCTTGCCGCCGAAGCCGCCGGTGGGCACGTCGCGGTCGAGGTCCCACAGGGTCAGGCCGTGGTTCTCGATCGCCAGGTCGGGGTGGCGCCGCTGGACGTACTCCAAGGGGTCGGTGTCGGCCATGAGGTGGCCCCGGACCCGGTAGGCGTGGATGAGCTCCTGGATGCGGCTGGCCTTGGAGATGTCGTCGTCGTGCGTGGCCGCGATGTCCGGGGCCCAGCGGATGGGCTCGTAGGGGATGCGCAGCGAGGTGAAGATCTCGTCGTAGAAGTCGTCCTTGCCCAGCAGCAGCTCGTGCATGATCTTGAGGAACTCGCCCGACTGCGCACCCTGGATGATGCGGTGGTCGTAGGTCGAGGTCAGCGTGAGGATCTTGCTCACGCCGTTGGCCGCGATCCGCTCCGGCGCTGCGCCCTGCCACTCGGCCGGGTAGTCCAGCGAGCCCACGCCGATGATGGCGCCCTGGCCCTTCATCAGCCGCGGCACCGAGTGCAGCGTCCCGATGCCACCGGGGTTGGTCAGGCTGATCGTCGTGCCCTGGAAGTCGGCGACGGTCAGCTTGTTGTCCCGGGCCTGCGCACGACCTTCTCGTAGGCGGACCAGAACTCGTAGAAGGTCATCTCCTCGGCGCTCTTGATGCTGGGCACCAGGAGCTGGCGGCTGCCGTCGGGCTTGGGCACGTCGATGGCCAGGCCGAGGTTGATGTGGGCCGGCTCGAGCAGGACCGGCTTGCCGTCCTGGGTGGTGAAGCCGTTGTTCATCTGCGGCATCGCCTGGAGGGCCTTCACCATCGCGAAGCCGATGATGTGGGTGAAGGAGACCTTGCCGCCGCGCGAGCGGGCCAGGTGGTTGTTGATGACGACCCGGTTGTCGATGAGCAGCTTGGCCGGCAGGTTGCGCGCGCTCGTGGCGGTCGGCACCTCCAGCGAGCTCTCCATGTTGGAGACGACGCGGGCGACGGCGCCCCGCAGGGGGGTCGCGGTGACGTCGCTCTGCGGCCCCTTCTTCGTCGGGGCCGGGGCGTCCCGCGAGACGCGGGGCTCCGAGCCGCCCGACTTCTTGGCGTTCCCCACCGGCTTCTCGGCCGCCCGGGTGCCGGCCGTGCCCGCCGTCGACTGCTCGGCCGAGCTCGTGCCGCCGCTCTTGCCGGAGGTCCGGGGCTTCGTCGGAGCGGCGTCCTTCGAGCCGCCCTTCGGCCCGGACTCCTTCGCCGGGGCGGACTTCTGCCCGGAGTCCTTCGCCGGGGCCTTCCGGGCCTGGGCGCCGGAGGAGGACCCGTTGCCGGAGCCCCCGCCGGAGGAGGACGCCCGGGGCGGTGCCTTGGCGACCTTCGGCCCGTTGCCGGCCGGGGAGGAGGTGTCACCGGCCGGGGAGGAGGTGTCACCGGACGGGGCGGCGGAACCGCCCGACCCGGTCGCCCCCGCGGCCCCGTTCCCGCCCTGCTCGTCCTGGCCTTCGAAGTATCGTCGCCAGGCCGGGTCGACCGACCCCGGGTCCTGGTCGAACTGCTCCCGCTTCTCCTCGACGAGCCACTCGTTGGCTCCGAAGTCGGCGAGGGTGGTGTCGCTGCTCGGGGGGTTGGCCACGGGGTTTGCGCCTCTTCTCACATCCGGGGGTGCAACGCGTGTGCGAAACAGTGCACGGCTGAGGGACAGCCTAGCCCGTTCACCGGCCCGGACGCCGTCCGGGGGGCCGCGCGGGTCGACGAGGAGGAGCCGCCCCTCAGGCCACGTCGCGCCGGGCGGTCAGCAGCCAGCCGACGGCCGTCATGAGCGCCGCGTAGGCCAGCAGCACGAGCGCACCGGCCCACCAGGCGAGCGGGTTCTCGGCACCGCCGAGGGCCTGGGTGGTCGCGGCGTCGGCACCGTCGAAGATGTTCAGCGTGCTCATCGTCGCCTGGCTCGGGAAGAACCGGGCGGCGTCGGCCACCGCGTCCCAGAAGGTGATCCCGAACCCCAGCAGCGGCTCGACGATGAAGGCGAAGGCCACGCCCACGAAGAGAGCGACCACCTGGTTGGGGATCAGCACACCGAGCCCGAACCCGATGAGGCCCCACAGCACGAGGACCAGCAGCAGCCGCAGCATGGTCAGGACCAGGTCGCCGGGGTCCGGGGCGACCGACAGGTCGGCCGAGAGCAGCACCGCCCCTCCGGCCAGCAGCGCCGCGGTGACGTGCGCCAGCCCGTTGACGAGGACGACCACCACGAGCCCCAGGACCTTGCCGACGATCATCCGTCCCCGACGGGGCACCGCCTGGAGGGTCGCGGTGAGGGTGCGGTGGCGGTACTCCGACCCCATGGCCAGGATGCCCAGCACCAGGGTGAGCAGATACCCCATCTGCACCGCTCCGGTGTAGACCATCCGGACCAGCACCGCCTCGTCCATCGTGTCCCGGGCCCGGATCGTGGTGCCTGCCACCGGGAGCTCGGCGTAGACGAGGAAGAAGCCGCCGATCGCGGTGAAGAGCGCCGTGACGAGGAACATCGCCAACGGCATCGCCCAGGCCGTCCGGGTGCTGAACGCCTTGATGAGCTCGGAGCGCACGAGAGCGGTCACCGGGACGTCTCCTCGGGGTTCGTCGGGGCGGGGGTATGCGGTGCCCCCAGGTTGCGGTTGCGGTGCTCGGGGGTGTCGGTGAGCTCGAGGAAGAGCCGTTCCAGGTCGGTCCGCATCCCCCGCAGCTCGTGCACGGGACGCCCGGTGGCCAGGGCGACCTCCCCTACCCGGGCCAGCTCGGGGGTCCGGACCTGGAGGGCGTCGGGGCCCTGCTCGGGCAGGGGGCTGGCGGCGAGCCCGGCGCGGTCCAGGGCCCGGACCAGCAGCTCCGGCTCGGGCGAGCGCACCAGGGCGGCGGGCTCTCCGTGCAACGCGTCCATCGTGCCCTCGCGGACCAGGTGGCCGTTGGCGATGATGACGACGTCCTCGACGGTCTGCTCCACCTCGGCCAGCAGGTGGGAGCTGATGAGCACCGTCTTGCCCTGGTCGTGGGCCAGGTGGCGCAGGAAGCCGCGCATCCAGCGGATCCCCTCGGGGTCCAGCCCGTTGGCCGGCTCGTCGAGGAGCAGGACCTGCGGATCGCCGAGCAGGGCCGCGGCCAGCTGGAGCCGCTGCCGCATCCCCATCGAGTAGCCCCCCGCACGCTTGCGGGCCGCGGCGGGGATGCCGACCAGCTCGAGCAGCTCGTCGGCGCGGGCGTCGGGGATGCGGTGGGTCGCCGCCAGCGACCGGAGGTGGTCGCGGCCGGACCGGCCGGGGTGGAACCCGGTGGCCTCCAGGGCCGCGCCCACGGTCCGCAGGGGGGCGGGCAGGTCCACGTAGCGGCGCCCTCCGATCAGGGCCTCCCCGGCGGCGGGCGGACCAGCCCCAGCAGCATGCGCAGGGTGGTGGTCTTGCCGGCGCCGTTGGGGCCGAGGAAGCCGGTCACCCGGCCGGGGCGCACGTCGAAGGTGAGGTCGTCGACGGCACGGAGCTCGCCGAAGGTCTTGGTCAGCCCCCGGATCGAGATCCCCGTGCCCTCGGATGCGGGCGCAGCGGTCGTCATGCGGACAGTCAAGCACCCGGGCGGGCGGCGGGACATCGGCCGCAGGACGGAGCCCGTCTCCGACCGTGGGGGGATCAGTCCAGCCGGACGACGACGGTCTTGACCCGGGTCAGCGCGTCGAGGGCGGCCAGCCCCTTCTCCCGGCCGTGGCCGGACCGGCCCACCCCGCCGAAGGGCAGCTCGACGCCGCCGCCGGCGCCGTAGCCGTTGACGAAGACCTGCCCCGCCTCCAGGGCGGAGGCCATCCGGTGGGCCCGGGCGACGTCCCGCGTCCACACGGCCGCGAGCAGTCCGTAGTCGGTCCCGTTGGCCAGCGCCACCGCCTCCTCCTCGTCGACGAAGGGATGGGTGACCAGGACGGGTCCGAAGACCTCCTCGCGGGCGACCGGGTCGTCCGGGTCCACCCCGTCGAGGAGGGTGGGCAGCCAGTAGGAGCCGTCGCCGAGCCGGTCGTCCTGCGGCGGGCCGCCACCGACCCGCAGCACGCCTGAGGCCGCGCCCTCCACATACCCCCGCACCCGCTCCTGCTGCCGCGGCGAGACGAGCGGGCCGAGGTCGGGGTCCTCCAGGCCGGGCCCCAGGGTCGTGGCGGTGAAGCGTTCGACGAGGCGGTCCACGAGCGGCTCGCGGACCGACTCGTGCACGACGAGGCGGCTGCCGGCCGAGCAGGTCTGACCGGCGTTCTGCAGGAGCGAACGGGTGACGACCTCCGCGGCCCGGTCCAGGTCCGCGTCGGCGAGGACGACGTGGGCGGACTTGCCGCCCAGCTCCAGCACGGTGGGCACGACCCGGTCCGCGGCGGCGTGGGCGACGAGCCGGCCGGTCTCGGTGGACCCCACGAACCCCAGGTGCGCCACGAGCGGGTGGGCGGCGAGGGCGGCGCCCGCCTCCGCGCCCAGGCCGGTGACCACGCCGACCACGCCCGGCGGCATCCCGGCCTCGGTGCACAGCCGGGCCAGCGCCAGCGCGGTCCGCGGGGTCTCGTCCGCGGGCTTGAGCACGACGGCGTTGCCCACCGCGGTGGCCGCGGCGAGGGCGCGGGAGGCCAGCTGGAGCGGGTAGTTCCAGGCCACGATGCTCCCGACGATGCCGTAGGGCTCGCGCACCGTGTAGGCGTGCACGTCGGGACCGAGGGGGATCTGGCTGCCGCGGTAGGCGTCGACCACGTGCCCGTAGAAGCGGAAGTACCGCGCCGCCACCGTGGCGTCGGTGCGTGCCTGGGACAGCGGCTTGCCGGTGTCCTCGGACTCCAGCCGGGCCAGGCGCTCCCGGTCGCGGTCGACCAGGTCGCCCACGCGGGTGAGCACCCGGCCACGCTGCTCGGGGGTGCTGCCCGCCCAGGCAGGCTGGGCCGTCGCGGCAGCCAGGACCGCGGCGTCGACCTCCTCGGCGCCTCCCCGGCCCACGTCGCCCAGGGGGCGGCCGGTGGCGGGGTCGAGGTTGGGATAGTCCGCGCGGTGCGCAGCTCCGCACCGTCGACGAAGGGGTATGCCGTGTCCACGGACGCCACGCTACGGGCAGGTGCGGGAAAGAGTGTTGCGCCCCCGGCAGGATTCGAACCTGCGCTCCCGCCTCCGGAGGGCGGTGCTCTATCCCCTGAGCTACGGGGGCAACGACGAGAAACTGTAGCAGGCACCGGGTGCTGCTCCGAACCGCGCGTGCGGCCGCCGGAGGACGGCCGGGAGCCGTCCACGGGGGCCTTGCGGCGCCGTCCGGGAGGGCCGGTGGCCACCACTAGACTCACGGGGGTGACCCCAGACCAGCTCGCCGACGCCATCCACGCCGTCCTGTCCGAGGCCGTCGCCCGCGGGGACCTGTCCGTCGCCGTCCCCGAGCGGTCGGCCGTCCGCGTCGAACGGCCCCGCACCCGTGAGCACGGCGACTGGGCCTCCAACGTGGCTCTCCAGCTGGCCAAGCAGGCGGGGATGCCGCCCCGGCAGCTGGCCGAGCAGCTCGCGGGTGCCCTCGCGGAGGTGCCCGGCGTGGCCCGGGTGGACGTCGCCGGCCCCGGCTTCCTCAACATCACCGTCGACGCCGCCAGCGCAGGGGAGCTGGCCCGGACGATCGTCGAGGCGGGAGCCGCGTACGGCCGGGGCGAGGCCATGGCGGGTGAGCGGATCAACCTGGAGTTCGTCTCGGCCAACCCGACCGGCCCGATCCACCTGGGCGGCACCCGGTGGGCCGCCGTGGGCGACGCCCTGGCCCGGGTCCTGCAGGCCTCGGGTGCCGACGTGGTGCGGGAGTACTACTTCAACGACCACGGCGCCCAGATCGACCGGTTCGCCCGGTCGCTGCTGGCCGCCGCCCAGGGGCGGCCGGCCCCCGTGGACGGCTACGCCGGCGCCTACGTCAGCGACATCGCCCGGCGGGTCCTGGAGGTCGAGCCGGACGCGCTCGACCTGCCCGACGAGGAGGCGCAGGAGCGGTTCCGGGCGGTCGGCGTGGCCCTGATGTTCGAGGAGATCAAGGCCTCCCTGCACGAGTTCGGCGTCGATTTCGACGTCTACTTCCACGAGAACTCCGTCCACGAGTCCGGGGCGGTCCGCCGTGCGGTCGACCGGCTCACCGAGCTGGGCGTGATGTACGAGAAGGACGACGCCCTGTGGCTGCGGACCACCGACTACGGGGACGACAAGGACCGGGTCGTGCTCAAGAGCGACGGGCAGCCGGCCTACATCGCCGGCGACCTGGCCTACTACCTCGACAAGCGCGAGCGTGGCTTCGACCGGGCGATCATCATGCTCGGCGCCGACCACCACGGCTACGTCAGCCGGATGATGGCGATGTGCGCCGCCTTCGGGGACGAGCCGGGGACCAACCTGGAGATCCTCATCGGACAGATGGTCAACCTCGTCAAGGACGGGCAGCCGGTGCGGATGTCCAAGCGGGCCGGGACCGTTGTCGTCCTGGAGGACCTGGTCTCGGCGGTCGGCGTGGACGCGGCCCGCTACGCCCTGACCCGGTCCTCGGCCGACAGCAACATCGACATCGACCTGGACCTGCTCACCCGCCGCAGCACGGAGAACCCGGTCTACTACGTCCAGTACGCTCACGCGCGCACCTGCAACGTGGCCCGGCTGGCCGTCGAGGACGGGGTGCGCCGGGAGGACGGCTTCGACCCCTCGCTGCTCGGCCACGAGACCGAGGCCGCCCTCCTCGCCGTGCTCGGGGACTACCCCCGGGTGCTGGCCCAGGCGGCCCAGCTGCGGGAGCCCCACCGGGTGGCCCGCTACCTCGAGGAGCTGGCCGGCCGGTTCCACAAGTGGTACGACGAGTGCCGGGTCCGACCGGTGGACGCGGACGAGGAGATCACCGACCTGCACCGGAGCCGGCTGTGGCTCAACGACGCCACCCGGCAGGTGCTTGCGAACGGGCTGGCCCTGCTCGGCGTCTCGGCCCCGGAACGGATGTGACCGACATGACCGCACCCCCCGTCCGGATCGCCCTGCTCGGAGCCGGCACCGTCGGTGCCGCGGTCGCCCGCCGCCTCGTCGGCGCGCGGACCTCTACGAGAGACGGACCGGTCGCCGGTTCGAGCTCGCCGGCGTCGCCGTGCGGGACACCGCCCGGCCCCGGGAGGGGATCGACCCCTCGCTCATCACCGACGACGCCGAGACGCTCGTCGACCGGGCCGACGTGGTGGTGGAGGTCATGGGGGGCATCCAGCCCGCCCGCGCCCTCGTCGAGCGGGCCCTGCGGCGCGGCGTGCCGGTCGTGACCGCCAACAAGCAGCTGATCGCCCAGCACGGCCCCGCGCTGCACGCCCTCGCCGACGAGCACGGCACGTCGCTGGAGTACGAGGGCGCCGTGGTCGCCGCGGTCCCGGTCCTGTCCGTGGTCAGGGAGGCTCTCGCCGGGGACGTCGTCACGGCGATCTCCGGCGTCGTCAACGGGTCGACGAACTTCGTGCTCGACCTCGTCGCCCGTCGCGGGGTGCCCTTCGAGGAGGCCGTGCGTCAGGCCGGTGAGCTGGGCTACCTGGAGGCGGACCCGACCGAGGACCTCGAGGGCCTGGACGCCGCGGCCAAGATCGTCATCCTGGCCCGCGCGGCCTGGGGCGTGCCGGTCACGCTCGAGGACGTCCAGCGGCGCGGCATCGCCGACCTGACCGACGAGGACTTCCGGCAGGCCGCGGGGGCGGGGACCGTGATCAAGCTGGTCGCCTCCGCCTGGTGCCGCGGGTCCGCGGGGCACCGACGGGTCGAGGTCGCCGTCCGGCCGGTGGCCCTGCCGCAGGACGACCCGCTGGCCCAGGCCCGGGAGAGCGCGAACGTGCTGATCATCGAGGCCGAGAGCGCCGGGACGCTGCGGCTGCAGGGGGCCGGCGCCGGCGGCGACGAGACCGCCTCGGCGGTCCTGGGCGACATCGTGCGGGTGGTCCGCCGGGGCTGACGCCGTGTTATGTTGGGGCCATTCCGTGAGCGGTCCGGCCGGTCCAGGTCGAGCTCCGGAACATCCATCCACGGACCGACGTCCATCGACGTCCGGTCGCCCGACCGACGATCCGGCTCGCGTCCGTGGCACGTCCCCGTCCGGCGCCGTCCGCGTCGGACCACACCCCAGGACCCCATGTCCGGCGCAGCCCGGGCCGAGGGGGAAGGACAGTACGTGACCGACATCAGTCAGGCTGCCACGACCAGGACCGGTGCGCTCAGCACCCTCCGACTGGCCGAGCTGCAGCAGCTCGCCTCGAGCATGGGCATCGCCGTCGACGCCAAGATGCGCAAGGCCGACCTCGTCTCCGCCATCCGCGAGCGCCGCGGCGGTGGCGACGTCCGCACCGGCGACGGCGGCGGACGCCCGGCGCAGACCCCCCGCAAGGAGCAGCCCGCGCAGGCGGAGCAGCTCGCCCGCGAGGAGGGGTCCTCCGGCGAGGGTGCCGACGACAAGGGCGGGCCGGCGGTCGCCCTCGACGCCGTCCTGGACCGGGCCCAGGCCCAGCGGGAGGGCGGGCGCACCCGCCGCACCCGTCGTGCCGGTTCCTCGGCCGGAGCGCCGCGCGTCGACGAGCGCGAGGGCTCGGGCGGGGAGAACCGCCAGGACCAGGAGCGCCGGGACCAGGAGCGCCAGGACCGGCAGCCCGCTCAGGAGGGGCAGGACGACCAGCCGGCGCGTCAGGGCGACCAGCGCCGCGACGAGCGCCAGGACCGCCGCGACGAGCAGCACCAGCGACGGGACGGCCGCGGACAGGACGGCGGCGACCAGAACGGCGGCGACCGCTCCCAGCAGGGGGGCGGCCAGCGTCAGGGCGACCAGCGCCAGGGCGGGGAGGACGACGACGACGGCCGTGGCCGCCGGCGGCGCAACCGCCAGCGCAGCCGGGACCGCAAGCGCGGGCGCGGCCCCGGGGGCGAGGACCAGCGCCAGGGCGGTCAGGCCGGGGGCCAGCGGGACGTCGAGGAGAGCTACTCCGAGGAGGACGTGCTCGTCCCCGTCGGTGGCGTGCTCGACCTGCTGGACAGCTACGCCTTCATCCGCACGACCGGCTACCTGCCCGGGCCGACGGACATCTACGTCCCGCTGGGCATGGTCCGCAAGTACGGCCTGCGCAAGGGCGACGCCGTCACCGGCGCGATCAAGGCCCCGCAGGACGGGCAGGACCACACCCAGACCGTCTCCTCGACCGGCAACAAGCGTGACCGTGGCAAGTTCGCCGCGCTCGTGCGGCTGGACTCGATCAACGGTCAGAGCCCCGAGCAGGCCCGGCAGCGGCCCGAGTTCAGCCGGCTGACCCCGCTCTACCCGCAGGAGCGGCTGCGCCTGGAGACCGACCAGAAGAACCTGACCACCCGGGTCATCGACCTGGTCGCGCCGATCGGCAAGGGCCAGCGCGGGCTCATCGTCTCCCCGCCCAAGGCGGGCAAGACGATGATCATGCAGGCGATCGCCAACGCCATCAGCCAGAACAACCCCGAGGTCCACCTCATGATCGTCCTGGTGGACGAGCGGCCGGAGGAGGTCACCGACTTCGAGCGGACCGTGCAGGGCGAGGTCATCGCCTCCACCTTCGACCGGCCGGCCGTGGACCACACCACGGTCGCCGAGCTGGCCATCGAGCGGGCCAAGCGCCTGGTCGAGCTGGGCCAGGACGTCGTGGTCCTGCTCGACGGCATCACCCGGCTGGGCCGCGCCTACAACCTGTCGGCCCCGGCCTCGGGCCGGATCCTGTCCGGCGGCGTCGACTCCTCGGCGCTGTACCCGCCGAAGAAGTTCTTCGGCGCGGCCCGCAACATCGAGAACGGCGGCTCGCTGACGATCCTGGCGACCGCGCTGGTCGAGACCGGCTCGAAGATGGACGAGGTGATCTTCGAGGAGTTCAAGGGCACCGGCAACATGGAGCTGCGGCTCTCGCGCCACCTGGCCGACCGGCGCACCTTCCCCGCGGTGGACGTGAACGCCTCCGGCACCCGCCGCGAGGAGATCCTCATGGGCGGCGAGGAGCTGAAGATCATGTGGAAGCTGCGCCGGGTGCTCTCAGCGCTCGACCAGCAGCAGGGCATCGAGCTGCTGCTCGACCGTCTCCGCCGAACCAAGCACAACTACGAGTTCCTCACCCAGGTCCAGCAGACGTCCTCGGTCCGGCTGGACGACGAGGACTGAGCGGTATGCGGGGGCACCCTGGCGCCATGCGCCAGGGTCCCCCGAGGACGACCTGCCCGAGCTCTTCGACGTCGAGCAGGTGATCACCTGCCGGGACGAGCGGGTGGGGCTGCGGGCCGCCGTCTCGCGGAGGCCCGGCGGGTGGCCAGGGCGATGACGCTCAAGCACGCGCTGGCCGAGCTGCCCTACGGCGGCGCTAAGTCCGTCGTCCTCGCCGACGGCCCCCTGCCGGCCCCCGGCTCGCCGGAGCGGGTCGCGCTGATGGAGCGCTACGGCGACTTCGTGGCCCGGACCGCGGGCAGCTACGTGCCCGGCGTGCGCGCCTTCTGCGACGAGGTGGCCCCGGGGCCCTGCACCGGCCGCGGCGTGTATGCCGCCATGCGGGCGGCGGTGCGGCACGCGCTGGGGCGGGGGAGGGACGGGGGAGGGACGGGGCCGCCGACCTGACGGCCCGCACGCGATGCTACGACGAGCGGGTCGACGCCGGCGACGTGGCGGCCGTGCTCGACCGGTTCGCCAAGGACGCGGTCTACCACCGGCCCGGCTACCCCTCGATGCGCGGCCGGGAGGCGTTGCGGCGTGTCGACGGGGGCGAGCGGGTCATCGAGTCCGACGCCCACCACCTGGACGAGCTGGTGGTGCAGGACCGGCGGGTGGCGGTGCGTGGCCGGTTCGTGGGCCGCCTGCGGGACGGCCGGGTGCGGGAGTGGCGGAAATGGACCCGGACCGCCCCGCTCTGGCAGAATGTCCCGTTGGCCCACCGGTTCACGGCGGCGCTGCCGCGCCACCGACCCGGGGAACCCGCCACCCCTAGGAGAAGACATGAAGAAGGACATCCACCCGGAGTACGTCGAGACCCAGGTGACCTGCACCTGCGGGGCGTCGTTCACCACCCGCAGCACCGCCACGTCCGGGCGCATCAGCGCCGACGTGTGCTCCAGCTGCCACCCGTTCTACACCGG
This sequence comes from Ornithinimicrobium sp. CNJ-824, assembly GCF_001942405.1. Classification (GTDB taxonomy): domain Bacteria; phylum Actinomycetota; class Actinomycetes; order Actinomycetales; family Dermatophilaceae; genus Ornithinicoccus; species Ornithinicoccus kibberensis. The sequence goes on along the minus strand of NZ_MKKA01000011.1, from coordinate 194,225 downwards.
CAAGCAGAAGATCCTGGACACCGGTGGCCGCGTCGCCCGCTTCCAGGAGCGCTACGGCAAGAAGGCCGACGCCAAGTAGGTCTCCCGACGCCGGTCCCGCGAGCAGCTCGCGGGGCCGGCGTCTGCCGTTCCCGGCCCGCATCCAGGTCGGCCGTCGCCCCACCATCCCGAGAGGTTGCTGATGTCCACCTCCGACTTCGGCTCCGCCCTCCCGCTCCTGGCCGAGCACGCCGAGATCGAGGAGCGGCTCGGCGACCCGGCCGTGCACGGCGACCCGACCGCCCTGCGGCGCCTCAACACGCGGTATGCCGCGCTCACGCCGACCGTCGCGGCCTACCGCGCCTGGGAGCGTGCCGCCGGCGACCTCGCGACCGCGCGCGAGCTCGCCGTCGACGACCCGTCCTTCGCCGAGGAGGTCCCGTCGCTGGAGCAGGCGGAGGCCGCCGCGGCCGAGGTCCTGCGCCGTCAGCTGGTGCCCCGCGACCCCGACGACGACCGCGACGTCATCCTCGAGGTCAAGGCCGGGGAGGGCGGCGAGGAGTCGGCCCTCTTCGCCGGCGACCTGCTGCGGATGTACCTGCGGTACGCCGAGCGGCGGGGCTGGCGCACCGAGCTGCTCGACGCGACCCCGTCCGACCTGGGCGGCTACAAGGACGCCCGGGTCTCGGTCCAGGCCACGGGCACCCCGGTGCCGGGCGAGGCGCCGTGGGCGCGGCTGAAGTACGAGGGCGGCGTGCACCGCGTGCAGCGGGTCCCGGTGACCGAGAGCCAGGGCCGGATCCACACCTCCGCGGCAGGGGTGCTCGTCATGCCCGACGTCGAGGACCCCGCCGAGGTCGCGCTGGACGGCAACGACCTCAAGATCGACGTCTTCCGCTCCTCCGGACCGGGCGGCAGTCGGTCAACACCACCGACTCCGCGGTGCGCATCACCCATCTGCCCTCGGGGCTGGTCGTCTCCTGCCAGAACGAGAAGTCGCAGCTGCAGAACAAGGAGTCGGCGCTGCGGGTCCTGCGCGCCCGGCTGCACCAGATCGCCGTCGACGAGGCCGAGGCGGCTGCCAGCGAGCAGCGCCGCAGCCAGGTGCGCACGGTGGACCGCAGCGAGCGCATCCGCACCTACAACTTCCCGGAGAACCGGATCGTCGACCACCGCACCGGGTTCAAGGCCTACAACCTGGACCAGGTCGTCGACGGGGACCTCGACCCGGTGGTGCAGTCGGCGGTCGACGCCGACGAGGCCGAGCGCCTGGCCCGGGCGGGCGACCGGTGACCGGGTCCCCGGACACCGTCGACGCGCTGGTCCGCGGGGCGGCCGCCCGGCTGGCCCCGGCGGGCGTCCCGAGCCCCACCGTCGACGCGGAGGTCCTGCTCGCGCACGTCCTGGGCCGGTCCGTGGGCGAGCTGCGCCGGGCCCGCCTCCTGGGCGAGGTGGTGCCGCTCCCGGGCGTGACGGCATACCAGGAGCTCGTGGACCGCCGGGCCGCTCGGGTGCCGCTGCAGCACCTCACCGGGACGGCGCACCTGGGCGGGGTCGACCTCGTCGTGGGGCCGGGGGTGTTCGTGCCGCGGCCCGAGACCGAGGTGCTCGTCGGGCTGGCGCTGTCGGCCCTGGACGAGGTGGACGCGCCGACCGTGGTCGACCTCTGCACGGGCAGCGGGGCGATCGCCCTCGCCGTGTCCCACGCGCGTCCCGACGCCCGGGTGGGGGCGGTGGAGCTGGCCGAGGACGCCCACCGGTACGCGGTGCGGAACGTGGAGCGCACCGGGCTCCCGGTCGACCTGCGGCTGGGCCGCGCGCAGGAGGCGTTCGAGGACCTGGTCAGCCGGGTGGACGTCGTGACGAGCAACCCGCCCTACATCCCCCCGGACGCCGTCCCGGTCGACGTCGAGGTGAGGGAGCACGACCCGGAGGTGGCCCTCTACGGCGGCGGGGAGGACGGTCTGCAGGTGCCGCTGGAGGTCGCCGCGCGGGCGGCCGTGCTGCTCCGTCCGGGCGGGGTGCTGCTCATGGAGCACGCCGAGGCGCAGGGTCGCAGCCTGCCGGAGGCGCTGGCCGCCCAGGGCTGCTGGTCCTCGGTCGAGGACCACGACGACCTCGCGGGGCTGCCGAGGGTGGTGCGGGCGGTCCGCGCCGGGCCGTGAACGACACCGCCCCGGACCCGCGACGTGCGCGGACCGGGGCGGGCCGTGAGGGGAGGGGTCGTGATCAGAAGATCCAGATCAGCAGGGCAATGATGAGCAGGATACCCACGATCGTCCAGATCAGGCCGCTTCCGCGCATGATTCTCACTCTCCTTCGGTGGCCCGGGCGCGGGGTGCGCCCAGGTCGTCGTCCTCCACTGTTGAGCAGCGGAGGGACGCGCGCAACTCTAGGTGACACGGGGACGTGGCGGAGCGCACCACGCCCGGGGTGGCGGTGAGACACTGGGTGCCGACGGCCGGGCGACCCGGTCGGCACGTCAGCCCCCGCCCCGACCCCGCCGGAGGAGACCCCGATGCCCGTTGGCCCGCCCGTGCAGGACCGGCTGCTGGACTGCACCGACCCGCGGACCCGGCAGCAGGCCCTCGACCGGGCCGCCGAGGCGGTCCGTGCCGGCAAGGTCGTGGTGCTGCCCACCGACACCGTCTACGGCGTGGGGGCGGACGCCTTCGACGTGGTGGCGGTGGCGATGGTGCTGGCGGCCAAGCACCGGGGCCGGGAGATGCCCCCGCCGGTCCTGGTGCCCGACCCGCGGACCGTGGAGGGCCTGGCCGTCGACGTGCCGATGTACGCCCGCATCCTCATGCGGCACTTCTGGCCCGGTCCGCTCACGCTCGTGCTGCGCGCGCAGCCGTCGCTGCGGTGGGACCTGGGCGAGACGAACGGGACGGTGGCGCTGCGGATGCCGGACGACGAGGTGGCCCTGTCGCTGCTCGCCGAGGTGGGGCCGATGGCCGTGACGAGCGCCAACGTCACCGGCAGCCCGGCCGCCACCACCGGGACGGAGGCCGTCGAGCAGCTGGGCGCGGCCGTCGCCGTCTACCTCGACGACGGGCCCCGGACGGGCGGTCTGCCCTCGACGATCCTGGACTGCACCGGGGAGGAGCCGGGGCTCCTGCGCACCGGTGCCCTGTCCGTGGAGGACGTCCGGGCGGTCCTGGGCACGACGCGGCTGCGGGAGCCCGGGGAGGTGGACGCCGAGGTCGAGGAGGCTCCCGACGGCCCGGCCGGGCAGGGCACGGCGGGGCCGGCGGACCTCGTGGGCAGCGTGAGCCCGAGCGGGGTGGCCGTGCCGGCCACGGCCTTCCGCACCCTGAGCCGCTGAGTCGGTCGCGGCGCGCCCCCCGCCGACGGGGACGACCCCCTACAGTGGGGCCCATGACCACCGCCGTGACCCCCGACACGTACTACGGCCCCAGCTTCGCGAGCCTGCTGGACCAGGATCCGCAGATCGCCGAGCTGCTCGTGGCCGAGCTGGACCGGCAGCGCAGCGGGCTGCAGCTGATCGCCAGCGAGAACCAGACCAGTCCGGCGGTCCTGGCGGCCCTAGGCTCGACCCTGTCGAACAAGTACGCCGAGGGTTATCCCGACGCCCGCTACTACGGCGGCTGCGCGGAGGTCGACAAGGTCGAGAAGCTGGCGATCGAGCGGGCCAAGCAGCTCTTCGGGGCCGACCACGCCAACGTCCAGGCGCACTCGGGGGCCAGCGCCAACCAGGCGGTGTACGGCGCCTTCGCCTCGCCGGGGGACACCATCCTGGCGATGTCGCTGGACCACGGCGGCCACCTGACCCACGGCTTCAAGGTCAGCTTCTCCGGCAAGTGGTTCAACGCCGTCCACTACGGCGTGCACCCCGACACCGAGGACATCGACTACGACCAGGTCGAGGCGCTGGCCAAGGAGCACCGCCCCAAGATCATCCTCGCCGGGGGCTCGGCGATCCCCCGGCTCATCGACTTCGAGCGCTTCCGCGCCATCGCCGACGAGGTCGGTGCCATCTTCTGGGTCGACGCGGCGCACTTCATCGGCCTCGTCGCCGGCAAGGTCATCCCCTCCCCGGTCCCGCACGCCGACGTGGTCTCCTTCACCACCCACAAGGTGCTGCGCGGACCGCGGGGCGGCGCGATCGTGTGCAAGGAGGAGCACGCCAAGAAGATCGACCGGGCGGTGTTCCCGATGATGCAGGGGGGACCGCTCATGCACGCGGTCGCCGGCAAGGCGGTCAACTTCGCCGAGTGCGCGACGTCGGCCTACCAGGCCTACGCCCAGCAGGTGCTCGACAACTCCCGGGCGCTGGCCGGCGGCCTGGACAGCCGTGGCATCCGCCCGATCACCGGGGGCACCGACACCCACCTGTCGCTGCACGACCTGCGCGGCGTGGGTGTCACCGGTGTCGACGCGGAGGCCCGGTGCGACGCGGCCGGCATCGTGCTGAACAAGAACGCCATCCCGTTCGACCCGGAGAAGCCGAACGTGGCCTCCGGCATCCGCGTCGGCAGCCCGTCCGTGACGACCCAGGGGATGGGGCCCGAGCAGATGGAGACCGTCGCCGAGCTCATCCACCGGGCCGTGACCCGGACCGACGGGGACCCGGACCACGCGGTCGCCCGGGAGATCCGGGCGGAGGTGGGCGAGCTGCTCACCTCCTACCCGGCCTACCCGGAGCCGCAGGCCGGCTGAGCCGGACATCGACCGACCGACCCCGGGGGACCGGAGGCCGTCGGGGAAGGTGACCTGACGTGCGCGAGTTCCTCATGGTGCTGCTGACCGCGGCGGTCGTCACGTACCTGGCGACCCCGCTGGTCCGGCGGCTCGCGCTCGTCGTCGGGGCGATCACCCCCGTGCGCGACCGGGACGTGCACGCCACCCCGGTGCCGCGGCTCGGGGGCGTGGCCATGCTCCTCGGCTTCGCCGCCGCGGTCGTGCTCGGCTCCCAGCTGCCCTACCACGGGCAGCTCTTCGACTCCTCGCCCCAGCTCTACGGGGTGCTCGCGGCGGCCACCCTCGTCACGCTGCTCGGGGCGCTGGACGACGTCCGGGACCTGGACTGGGCGACCAAGCTGGCCGGCCAGGTGGTCGCCGGGGCCGTGATGGCCTTCTTCGGCGTCCAGCTCCTGTCGCTGCCGATCGCCGGGGTCACGGTCCTGCCCGAGCCGGTCATGGTGACCCTCACCGTCCTCGTCGTCGTCGTGTCCACGAACGCGGTCAACTTCATCGACGGCCTGGACGGGCTGGCGGCCGGGGTCGTGCTCATCGCCGCCTCGGCGTTCTTCGGGTGGTCCTACCTGGTGAGCACGAACTTCGACCCGCCCAACGTGTTCTCCACCGCGACCTTCATCAGCGCGGCCCTCATCGGGGTGTGCCTGGGCTTCCTGCCGCACAACTTCCACCCGGCCCGGCTGTTCATGGGCGACGCCGGCGCCCTGCTGCTGGGGCTGCTGCTGGCCGCCGCGACGATCTCGATGACCGGCTCGGTCGACCCCAGCTCCTCGGTGGCGACCGCCTCGGCCGCGACCGCGATCCTGCTGCCGCTGCTCATCCCGATCGCCATCATGGCCCTGCCCTTCCTGGACATCGTGCTGGCGGTGCTGCGGCGGACCCGTGCGGGGCAGCTGCCCTGGAAGCCGGACCGCGGCCACCTGCACCACCGGCTGCTCGACATCGGCCACAGCCACCGTCGGGCGGTGGTCGTCCTCTACCTGTGGTCCGGCCTCATCGCCGTCGGGGCGGTCTCCTTCGCCTACCTGCCGGTGTGGGTCTCCGTCGTGGGCATCCTGCTGCTGCTGGGCCTGGCGATCGCGCTCACCCGACGTCCGGAGAGCGTCCCGGCGAGGACCGCCTGACCGCCCGGCCTGCAGGTTTCCGGCCGGCGCCGGGGCTTGTGATAACTTTCACAAAGTTTCCGACCCCTCAGGAGCAGCCATGACCGCCGCCCCCGCGACGCGCCGTGCGCGCACGCCGGTGGCCTCGATGCTGCTCTGCGGGCTGCTGCCGGTCGCCCCCCTGGTCGTGCTGGTCCCGCTGCTGACGTGGGCCGCCGCCGGCGGCTGGGCGGCGGTGTCGGCCCTGCTGGGGGTGGGAATCTCCGCGGCCGTGTTCGTCCTCGGGGTGCTCGGCATCCGCGGGGTGCTCAGCGGACCCACCGCCACGACCATGGCGGGGGCGTTCGGCGTCCTGATCGTGCAGATGGCCGTGCTCGCGGTGACGATCTGGGCGCTGGCGCAGACAACCTGGCTGCAGGTCCTCCCGCTGGTCCTCGCCTTCGTCGTCACCGGTCTGGTCTTCCAGGCCGGCCTCGTCGTGGGCTACCTGCGGTCCCGTCCCCAGCTGGACGTCACGCTCCCGGGGGAGGTCCGGTGACCGACCCCGGCACCCCGGGCCCCGACGCCGGCCGCCCGGGCGACCCGCCCCGCCCCTCCATCCCCTCGCCGCACGGCGGCACCGAGCGGGAGGTCGTGGGCATGGCCCGGCAGACCGACCTCGGCAACGCCGTGCTGGCCTACCTGCTCGCCGGGCCGGTGGGCTTCGGGGCGCTGGGCTGGGTGCTCGACCTGCTGCTGGGCACCTGGTTCCTGCTGCCCGTCGGGGTGCTCGGCGGGATGGTGCTGTCCATGTACGTCATCTGGCTCAGGTACGGTAGGTCATGACGTCGGTGTCCCACCGCGACCCCACGGCGTCGCACCCTGTCCGGGAGCCAGCCCCGACACCCGTCGAACACCCTGTGAAGGAGAACGCGTGAGTGCGACCATGACGGCCGCTGGGCTGGTGCTGCCCATGGCTGAAGGCGAGTCCAGCCACTTCCCGCCCACGCCGGGCGACTTCTGGCAGCCGCTGTTCGCGATCCCGGGCACCGAGTACTACTTCACCCGGCCGATGCTGCTCATGGCGATCGCCACCGTCATCCTCATGGTCTGGCTGTGGCTGACCACCCGGCAGGCCGCCCTCGTGCCCGGCAAGGGCCAGTGGCTGACCGAGCAGGTCTACAACTTCGGCCGCAACGGCATCGCGCGCGACATGATCGGCAGCAAGGAGTTCATGCCGTTCGTGCCGTTCCTGTTCTCGTTGTTCGTCTTCATCCTGCTGAACAACCTCATGGGCATCGTCCCGCCGTTCCAGAACCCGACGATGGCCCGGGTGGCCTTCCCCATCGGGCTGACGCTGCTGGTGTACGTCGTCTACCACTGGGTGGGGCTGCGCAAGAAGGGCAGCATCGGCGCCTACCTGGGCGGCATGCTCCCCAGCGGCCTGCCGGGGTGGATCAAGCCGTTCATCCTCCTGCTGGAGCTCATCACCTTCTTCATCACCCGCCCGCTGACGCTCGCCCTGCGACTCTTCGGCAACATGTTCGCCGGCCACATGCTCCTGGTCGTCTTCATCGTCGGCGGCTGGTACCTGTTCAAGACCTACGACCCCGGCCTCATGCTGGTCGCCATCCCCGCCTGGATCCTCGGCGTGGCGCTGACCGCCTTCGAGGCGCTGGTCCAGTTCCTGCAGGCCTACGTCTTCACCCTCCTGGCCGCCTCCTACATCGGGGGCGCCCTCGCCGACGAGCACTGACCGTCCCCGCGACGGCCGGCGCCCGCCCGGACCACCGACCACACCCGCACAACTGAATAGTTCCAAGGCCTTCGACGGGGCGCCGCCCCGTCGGGACATCACACAGAAAGAGATACGACGTGACTGGTGACATCACTCTGCTCGGCTACGGCCTGTCCACCATCGGCCCGGCCATCGCCGTGGGTCTGATCTTCGCCGCCTACATCAACGGCGTCGCCCGCCAGCCCGAGGCGCAGGGCAAGCTGCAGCCGATCGCCATCCTCGGCTTCGCGCTCGCCGAGGCGCTGGCCATCTTCGGTCTGGTGCTGTTCTTCATCGCGTTCTTCGTCGGCTGACCCGACCCCGACCCGTCCAGACCCGTCCCGCCGGGGCCCGTGAGGGCACCGAGGGACACGCACACGTGAGGAGCCGCTCGTGGAGCACACCACGATCGCGACGGGCGTCCTGAGGGCTGCCGAGCCGATCGGCGCCGGGGAGGATGCCGTCCCGATCCTTCCCTACATGCCCGAGCTCATCTTCGGGCTGATCGTCTTCGGCCTCTTCTACTGGTTCGTCGCCAAGAAGATCGTCCCCACCCTCGAGAAGGTCTACGCCGAGCGCACGGCCGCGATCGAGGGCGGGGATGCAGGCGGCCGAGCAGGCCCAGGCCGAGGCCGCCGCGGCGAAGAAGCAGTACGAGGACCAGCTCGGCGAGGCCCGCGCCGAGGCCGCGCGCATCCGCGAGCAGGCCAAGGAGCAGGCGCCAGATCATCGCCGAGATGCGCCAGCAGGCGCAGACCGAGGCGAACCGCATCACCGAGACCGCCCACAAGCAGGTCGAGGCCGAGCGCCAGCAGGCGATGGTCCAGCTGCGGGGCGAGGTCGGTGCGATCTCCACCGCCCTGGCCAGCAAGATCGTCGGCGAGTCGCTGCACGACGAGGCCCGCCAGAGCGGCATCGTGGACCGCTTCCTCGGTGACCTCGAGTCGGGCGCGATCAGCCCGCAGCGCCTCGGGGCGGAGCAGGGACGCTGATGGAGAGCGCCTTCCGCCGGTCCTACCACGAGGCCGACCAGGCCCTCCAGCAGGTGCTGGAGGGCGATCCGGCCCGGGTGGCCGAGGACCTGTGGGCCGTGGCCCGGGTCGTCGACGCCAACCCGACGCTGCGCCGCAACCTGGCCGACCCCTCCCGCGAGGGCGCCGACAAGGCCGCCCTGGCGGAACGGCTGCTGGCCGGCAAGGTCGGCGGGGACGCCCTGTCCGTCGCCCGGGCCACCGTGGCCCAGCGCTGGCCGCGCCAGGGTGACCTGGTGACCGCGCTCGAGCGGCTCGGCGTCGAGGCCATGCTCGCCCAGGCCCAGCGGCACGGCCGGCTGGGGCAGGTCGAGGACGAGCTGTTCCGGTTCGCCCGGATCGTCGAGGGCACCCCCGACCTGCAGGCCGCCCTGGCGGACCGGCGGGCCGACGCGCAGGCGAAGGGGTCCCTGGTGGACCGTCTGCTGGCGGTGCGCAGCTCCCCGGAGACGGTCAGCCTGGCCCGGCAGGCCGTCGCCGGCACGCGGGGCCGCCGCTTCGACCTGGCCGTCGCCTCCTTCCTGGAGCAGGCCGCCGACCGGCAGGACCAGGTCACCGCGACCGTCACCAGCGCGGTGCCGCTGTCCACGCAGCAGCTCGAGCGGCTCACCGCAGCCCTGAGCACCCAGTACGGCCGCCAGGTCCACACGAACGTGGTCATCGACGAGGACGTCGTCGGTGGCATCCGGGTGGAGATCGGCGACGAGGTCATCGACGGGACCGTCAGCCAGCGCCTGGCCGACGCCCGCCGCCAGATGACCAGCTGAGCCACCCCATACCCGCCACGACAGACACCCGGGCCGCGCCAGCGGACGACGACGAGGAGAAGAGACATGACGGAGCTTTCGATCCGTCCGGAGGAGATCCGGGACGCCCTGGACCAGTTCGTCCAGTCCTACGAGCCGAGCGCCGCCTCCCGCGAGGAGGTCGGGCGCGTGGTCGACGCCGGCGACGGCATCGCCCACGTCGAGGGCCTGCCCTCGGTGATGACCAACGAGCTGCTGGAGTTCGAGGACGGCACCCTCGGCCTGGCGCTGAACCTGGACGTCCACGAGGTGGGTGTCATCGTGCTGGGCGACTTCTCCGGGCTGGAGGAGGGGCAGCCGGTGCGCCGCACCGGCGAGGTCCTCTCGGTGCCCGTCGGGGACAACTACCTGGGCCGGGTCGTCAACCCGCTCGGCGTGCCGATCGACGGCCTCGGCGACATCGAGGACGAGGGCCGACGCGCCCTGGAGCTGCAGGCGCCCGGCGTGATGATGCGCAAGTCGGTGCACGAGCCGATGCAGACCGGCATCAAGGCCATCGACTCGATGATCCCGATCGGCCGCGGCCAGCGCCAGCTCATCATCGGCGACCGCCAGACCGGCAAGACCGCCGTGGCGATCGACACGATCCTCAACCAGAAGGCCAACTGGGAGTCCGGCGACCCGGACAAGCAGGTCCGCTGCATCTACGTGGCGATCGGCCAGAAGGGCTCCACCATCGCCGGCGTGCGCGGCACCCTGGAGGAGCAGGGCGCGCTGGAGTACACCACGATCGTGGCGGCCCCCGCCTCGGACGCGGCCGGCTTCAAGTACCTCGCCCCCTACACCGGCTCGGCCATCGGCCAGCACTGGATGTACCAGGGCAAGCACGTCCTCATCGTCTTCGACGACCTGTCCAAGCAGGCCGAAGCCTACCGCGCCGTGTCGCTGCTGCTGCGCCGCCCGCCGGGCCGTGAGGCCTACCCGGGCGACGTCTTCTACCTGCACAGCCGGCTGCTGGAGCGCTGCGCCAAGCTCTCCGACGACCTGGGCGCGGGCTCGATGACCGGCCTGCCGATCATCGAGACCAAGGCCGGTGACGTCTCGGCCTACATCCCGACGAACGTCATCTCGATCACCGACGGCCAGATCTACCTGCAGGCCGACCTGTTCAACTCCAACGTCCGGCCGGCGATCGACGTCGGTGTCTCGGTCTCCCGGGTCGGCGGCGCCGCCCAGATCAAGGCGATGAAGTCGGTCTCGGGCCGCCTCAAGGTCGACCTGGCGCAGTTCCGCGAGATGGAGGCCTTCGCGATGTTCGCCTCCGACCTCGACGCGGCGTCCAAGGCCCAGCTCGAGCGCGGCGCCCGGATGGTGGAGCTGCTCAAGCAGCCGCAGTCCTCGCCGGTCCCGGTGGAGGAGCAGGTGGCGATCATCTGGGCCGGCACCAACGGCCACATCGACTCGGTGCCCGTCTCCGACGTGCGCCGGTTCGAGAACGAGTGGATCGACCACCTGCGCCGCAACCAGCGCGGCCTGCTCGACGGCATCCGCGAGACCGGCAAGCTCGGCGACGACACCGAGGCGACCCTCGTGGAGGCGATGAAGGCCTTCACGCAGGAGTTCAGCCCGGACGACAGCCAGGAGGTCCGCGTGGGCTCGGACGAGGACTTCGACAACGTCGACGCCCTCGAGGACGAGGACGTGGACCAGGAGCAGATCAAGGTCCGTCGCCGCTGACCCCGCGGGGATGCCGTGGGGCGCGCCCCACGGCATACCCGGCCCCGGCCGGCAGGCACGCACCGACCGCAGACGTCACCGACACACGAGAGAGGCGAGATATGGGAGCGCAGCAGCGGGAGTACCGCCAGCGCAGCCGGTCCGTCCAGTCGACCAAGAAGATCACCCGGGCGATGGAGCTCATCGCGGCCTCCCGCGTGGTCAAGGCCCGCCAGCGGGTCGCCGAGACGACGCCCTACGCGAACGCGATCACCCGCGCCGTGTCCGCCGTCGCCAGCTACTCCGACGTCGACCACCCCCTGACCACCGAGCGGGAGGCGGTCCGCCGGGCCGGTGTGCTCATCATCACCAGCGACCGGGGTCTGGCCGGGGCCTACGCGGGCAACGTGCTCAAGCGCAGCGAGCAGCTGCGCGAGCTGCTCGTCGACGACGAGGGCAAGGAGTTCGTCCCCTACCTCTCCGGGCGCAAGGCCGAGGGCTACTACAAGTTCCGCGGGCGCTCCTTCGAGCAGTCCTGGTCCGGCTTCTCCGACGCGCCCACCTTCGAGGTGGCCAAGGAGATCGCCACCCGGCTGACCGAGGACTTCGTGGCGGGCTCGGAGAACGGCGGGGTCGACGAGCTGCACATCGTCTCCACGCGGTTCGTCTCGATGGTCACCCAGGAGGTGCACGTCGTGCGGCTGCTGCCGCTGGAGGTCGTCGAGGACGACAGCCCGGCGACGGAGGAGGACATCTACCCCCTCTACGAGTTCGAGCCCGACGGCGGCGAGGTCCTTGACGCGCTGCTGCCCAAGTACGTCACCTCCCGGATCTGGAACGCGCTGCTGCAGGCGTCCGCGTCCGAGCTGGCTGCCCGCCAGCGGGCGATGAAGTCGGCCACGGACAACGCCGAGGAGCTCATCAAGACCTACACCCGGCTGGCGAACCAGGCCCGCCAGGCCGAGATCACCCAAGAGATCAGCGAAATCGTGGGCGGCGCGAGCGCCCTCGCCGACGCCAAGTGAGAAGGAACCGAAACCATGAGCATGGCTACCACTGAGGCTCCGGCACAGGAGCAGTCGCAGGGCGGCGTCGGTCGTCTGTCCCGGATCATCGGCCCGGTCGTCGACGTCGAGTTCCCGCCCGGGCAGATGCCCGCGCTGTACAACCTGCTCAAGACCGAGGTGACCCTCGGCGGCGAGACGAAGACGATCAACCTCGAGGTCGCCCAGGACATCGGCGACAACATGGTGCGCGCGATCTCGCTGCAGCCCACCGACGGCCTCGTCCGCGGCGCGGCCGTGCAGGACACCGGCGGTCCGATCACCGTGCCCGTGGGCGACGTGACCCTGGGCCACGTGTTCAACGCCACCGGCGACGTGCTCGACCTGCCCGAGGGCGAGACGCTGGAGATCACCGAGCGCTGGGGCATCCACCGCCAGGCGCCGGCCTTCGACCAGCTGGAGTCCAAGACCCAGATGTTCGAGACGGGCATCAAGGTCATCGACCTGCTGACCCCCTACGTGCTGGGCGGCAAGATCGGCCTGTTCGGCGGCGCCGGTGTGGGCAAGACGGTGCTCATCCAGGAGATGATCGCCCGCGTGGCCCGTGACCACGGCGGTGTGTCGGTGTTCGCCGGCGTCGGCGAGCGCACCCGTGAGGGCAACGACCTCATCGTGGAGATGGAGGAGGCCGGCGTCCTCGGGCAGACCGCCCTGGTCTTCGGCCAGATGGACGAGCCGCCGGGCACCCGTCTGCGGGTCGCCCTGTCCGCGCTGACGATGGCGGAGTACTTCCGCGACGTGCAGAAGCAGGACGTGCTGCTGTTCATCGACAACATCTTCCGGTTCACCCAGGCCGGCTCGGAGGTCTCCACGCTGCTGGGCCGGATGCCGTCCGCGGTGGGCTACCAGCCCAACCTGGCCGACGAGATGGGCACGCTGCAGGAGCGGATCACCTCCACCCGTGGTCACTCGATCACCTCGATGCAGGCGATCTACGTCCCGGCCGACGACTACACCGACCCGGCCCCGGCGACGACGTTCGCCCACCTGGACGCGACCACCGAGCTGTCCCGCCCGATCGCCTCGATGGGCATCTACCCGGCCGTGGACCCGCTGACCTCCACCAGCCGGATCCTCGACCCGCGCTACATCACCCGCGAGCACTACGACACGGCCGTGCGGGTGAAGTCGATCCTCCAGCGCTACAAGGAGCTGCAGGACATCATCGCCATCCTCGGGATCGACGAGCTCTCCGAGGAGGACAAGATCCTCGTCGGCCGGGCCCGCCGGATCCAGCGGTTCCTGTCGCAGAACACCTACGTGGCCAAGCAGTTCACCGGCATCGAGGGTTCGACCGTCCCGCTGTCCGAGACGATCGAGGCCTTCACCAAGGTCGCCGACGGCGAGTACGACCACGTGCCCGAGCAGGCCTTCTTCATGTGCGGCGGGCTGGAGGACGTCGAGCGTCAGGCCGCCGAGCTGGAGAAGAACAGCTGAGCTGACGCGCCATACCCCCGTCCGTGGGGGTGGGCGGAGGGGCCGGTGCGGAGACGAGCCGCGCCGGCCCTGCGTCGTCCCGGTCGGGGGACGGGGACGGGCGACCCCGGGCGACGGCCCGGCCGGCCCGACGGGACAATGGGCGGGTGATCACCGTCGACACCCCGGCCCTCGCCGCCGCGCTCCGCGCCCTTCCCGACACCCCCCGGGTCGTCGCCTCCGGCAACCACAGCGTGCCCTGGGAGCTGGTGCGCGTCCTCGACGAGCACGTGGAGCGTTACGTGCTCAACACGCTCAACGGCCCGCCCGGGCTGCCCGAGAGGGACGGCGTCGTGGCCGAGACCAGCTTCGTGGGGGCAGGCCAGCGACGGCACCCGGGGCTGCGCTACGTACCCTCGCGGCTGTCCCTCGTCCCGGTGCTCTTCCGGCGCTCCCTGCCGGTGGACGCGGTGTTCCTGCACTGCTCGCCACCCCGCGACGGGGTGGTCTCGCTCGGCATCGAGGTCAACGTGCTGCCGGCCGCCGTCGAGGCCTGCCGGGAACGGGGCGGACTGGTCGTGGCCCAGGTCAACGACCGGATGCCGTTCACGCACGGCGACGCGCTGGTGCCCGTCGAGCACATCGACCTCGCGCTGGAGGCGAGCAGCCCGCTGCCGACACCTCCGGCCGCGGCCCCGCTGGGGGAGGACGCGCGGGCCATCGGCGAGCGGGTGGCCGCGATGGTGCCCGACGGGGCCACCCTGCAGATGGGCATCGGGGCCGTCCCCGACGCGGTGCTGGCGGCCCTGACGGGCCACCGGGGGCTGCGGCTGTGGACCGAGATGTTCTCCGACGGGGTGCTCGCCCTCGACGCCGCCGGGGCCCTCGACGACGACCACCCGCTGACCACGTCCTTCCTCTTCGGCACCCAGGACCTCTACGACTGGCTCGACGGCAACCGCCGGGTCCACCTGCTGCGCACCGAACGCACCAACGACCCGGCGCTCATCGCCCGGCAGCGGTCCATGACCTCGATCAACACCGCGCTGGAGGTCGATCTCTTCGGGCAGGCCAACGCCTCGCGCATCGACGCCCGGATCCACAGCGGCTTCGGCGGCCAGACCGACTTCATCGTCGGGGCGCTGCACTCCCAGGGCGGCCAGGCGATCATGGCGCTGCGCTCCTGGCACCCCAAGGCCGACGTGTCCACGATCGTGCCGATGGTCGACGAGCCGGTCACCTCCTTCCAGGCCTCGGCGATCGTCACCGAGCAGGGGGTGGCGCCGCTGTTCGGGCACAGCGAGAAGGAGCAGGCGCGGCACCTCATCGAACGGACCGCCCACCCGCGGGTCCGGGACGAGCTGTGGGAGGAGGCCGAGCACCTGGGCCTGGCGTGAGTCCCGGGCAGGCCCGCAGGACCGGTAGACTTGGCAGCACCGACCGCCGTACCCGAGAGGACAGAATCCGTGAGTGAGCTCAAGGTCCAGCTGGTCGCCGCCGACCGCAAGGTCTGGGAGGGCGAGGCCGCGAGCGTCAGCGCGCGCAGCATCGACGGCGAGCTGGGGATCCTGCCGGGCCACACCCCCCTGCTGGGCGTCCTCGTCACCGGGGACGTGCGCATCGTCACCGGCGGCGGTTCGACCGAGACGGTGACCATCGACGGGGGCTTCCTCTCCGTCGACCACGACCGCGTCGTCATCGTCGCCGACAGCGTCGACGCGGGCAGCCTGACCACCGCCGCCACCGCCTGACGCCATGCCGGAGAGCCTCGTCCTGGTGCTCCTGGCCGCCGTCGGCGCGCTGGTGATCCTGGGACTGGGGCTGGTCCTCTTCCACCGGTTCGCCGACCAGGACCTGATCTGTCCGCCGATGCCGACCGCCTACCGACGAGGGTCCGCGGACTGGCGTCGGGGCATGCTCCGCTTCACCGAGGACCGCCTGGCCGTGCGTGGGCCGGGCGGTCTTTCCGACGGTCCGTGGCTGCGGGGGGAGCTGGACCTGGGCGTGGCGACCGCGCTGACCGCCGACGACGCCCACGGTCTGGGTCGCCAGGACCTGATCCAGGTGCCGGTGCGCTACGGGACGGCCACCTTCGAGCTGGCCCTCGACGAGCAGCACTACACCGCGCTGCGGGCCTGGGTCGAGGCCGTCCCGCCCGGCTACCGTCAGTCGCGCGTGGCCTGAGGGCCCCGGCGCCGGCGACGTTCCGGCGCCTCCACCCGACCTCCGCCCGGCCGCCACAGCACGTCCCCCTGGGAGCGGTTGGCCACGCGCGCGAGGATGAAGAGCAGGTCGGAGAGCCGGTTGAGGTACTTCGGCGCCAGCGGGTTGACCCCGCCGATCCCCTTCTCGGCCCCCTCGGGCGCCGGGGCGTCGCCGTGGACGTCCAGGGCGGCCCAGGCCGACCGCTCGGCCCGCCGGGCCACGGTGCGCGCCACGTGCAGGTGGGCCGACCCGGGGGTCCCGCCGGGCAGGATGAAGGAACGGAGGGGCTCCAGCGGCTCGTTGTAGTGGTCGCAGTCGGCCTCGAGCTCCTCGATCCACGGCGCCTGGACCCGCAGCGGCTCCCAGTCGTAGCTGGCCCGCAGGGGCATGGCCAGGTCGGCACCCACGTCGAACAGGTCGTTCTGCACCCGGGTGAGGGTGCGCTGCACGTCGACGGGCAGGCTGGCCCCGGCCAGGGCCACGCCGATGACCGCGTTGGTCTCGTCGGTGTCGGCGTAGGCCACGAGGCGGGGGTCGTTCTTGCCGGTGCGGCCGAGGTCCCCGAGCGCGGTGGTGCCGTCGTCGCCGGTGCGGGTGTAGATCCGGGTGAGGTTGACCATGGACGGCATCGTCCCACGCGGGCCTGCCGGCCGGTGGACCGGTCAGGTGATGAGGGTGGCGGCCTCGCGCCGCGGGTCCGCCGCGGCCTGCAGCTGGCCCTCCCCGGTCCGCAGCGCCGCGCCGACGCCGCCGAAGTACATGACGTGCAACGGGTGCTCGTGGCGCGCCAGCCCGGCGGCGTCCAGGCTCGCGGCGATCATGGCGTCCTGCTCGTGCTCGACCCGGGTGGAACCGTCGTCCAGGCGACGCGGGTGCATCCGGGGGCGGTCGACCGCCGTCTGCAGGTCCTCGCCGTGGCACGCGACGTGCAGGATGACTTGGGCTAGTGCCGTGGTGATGCGGTCCGCCCCCGGCGATCCGATGGCAATTGCAGCTCCGTCCTTACTCCTTCCAGTTGTGGGGGCCATATTCGATGCCAACCGAGTTCCTGGCTGCAGACTGTGCAGGCCCAATCGATTAAGTTCCAATTCCCCGAGCGCGTTATTGGCCATGAGGCCGGTGCCACTGACCGTCATTCCCGAGCAGTAGCCCGCAGAGGCTGTGATGGCACAGGCAAAGCCATGGCTGTCAACTATAGATACGTGGGCTGTCGAGGGGGAGGTGGGCAGACCAGTCGCACCGATCGCATGTAGTGTGTCTAAGAGTTCCGCACCAGCCGCTGCCAGGTCGGCGGCCGTATCTATTCTATCCAGCCGGATGTCCAAGACTTCCTTCATGATTGCGGCGGCCGACGCTGGTGTGATCTCACGTCCCACAGTACTCAACAGTCGCAAGAGCGCTGTCAGGACGGGTCCACCGACAGAGGGAGGTGGGTTGCAGGCGAGGCCCCACTCACCAAGGGCCGTCCGCAGTGCTGGCCTGACCACAGGCTTGTATGCCTGCAGATCCGCTTTTCGTAGGAGTCCGCCGCGTACCCGCATATCGTTATCAATCTTAGAGGCGATGTCGCCGGTGTATACCGTGCGCCAGCCCTCGGCCCCGATCTCCTCTAAGCTTTGAGCCAACACTTCGTCGCATATAATATGGCCCACTTCTGGAGCCATGCCATTAACAGTCAGTAGTGCGCGCGTGTGCGGATCCCACGACATGATGGTGTCGGCAACCAACGCCAGATAACTTTGCGATGTACGGCCCAGAGCAAAACCGCCGCGCGCGACGCCTACTGCTGGCTGAATAAGAAGCGCCCATGGGATGCGACCGAAACGTTCATGCGCCCACCCAAGCCCCGCGAACGTGCCCGGAGTCGCCACAGAACCGGGACCCACGAACGTGACCATTCCGCCCCCGTACTCGGATCTGGACTCGATGAGCCCGGATCCGAAGCGGTCAAGGGGTTGTCCACGCCCAGGCATCTCGACGTTGCCGTCGATGACGACCGGGTCGCCATCCGGAGGCCACACATTGACGTAGCATCCACCCAGGGGTGCCACGACCCCTGGTTCCGTGACCGTCGCGCTCAACATGGCTGCGACCGCAGCATCGACCGCAGAGCCACCCTCCTCCAAGACCTGAGCAGCTGCAAGGGTGGCCTGAGAGTTCGGGGCGGCAATAGAGGCGCGGCGGCGGGTAACCATGAGGCTATCCTGCCCCACATGTGCTGGTGCTCTCCCCTGGGAGTCTTTAGCACATGTAACGTGACAGGCGCGGGGCTGATGGGTGTGGAGGCAACCAGCCAGGTCTGGTCTGGACTCGGGCCACTGGTCAGCGCTCTAGACTGACACGTCGAAGTGCCATGTGTGCCGTGCCGAACATTGGAGGGCGTATGCTGCAATTTGAGTGGCTGATGGTGAGCTCAGCAGTCGGGATAGTCACAGCGACGGGATCGCTCTGGGTGGCGATCCTGGCGTGGCGTACCAGTGTGCACATGCAGAAGCTGGAGCATGAGTCGGCGCTCAAGTCCCCGGCAGTGGACGTTGCGTCCAGGTTCTACTCTCAGGACCTCGCTCGTGTGCGGTTTGAGTTGTATGATATGATTGTGCGAGTCTTTGCTTCGGCTACTGAGCCAAAGTGGGCAGATAGAGCTTTAGCGCGTGACTTCAGAGTGACGCCTGAAGCAACCAGATTTCCAACCCGGTATGAATTGCAGCAATATTGGTCAAGATTTCCTGCGGAAACACCTGAGGCGGAGGCGTGCAGGGAAACGTTCTTAGAAAATTCGGCCGCTCTGACATCGATATTCGACGCTTTCGTGCGGGCACACGAAGAAAACGAAGTCGCGGCGGAATACCTGCAGCGGCGCATGGGACGGATCGTGGCATGGTGGCTTCTAGTTTGGCCGGGGGTGTTCGATCACACAGATGCCTTCTTGCTTAGCCGCTACTTAGAGACCAACAACATTCGTCAATCTGACCCGGCTGACGGGGTCTCTCCCTACACCACCTTCTTTTTTTCCAGGCCCTTATGGTCTTCGGAGCAATGGCGTGGAGCCGTGGAAAACTATCGTCGAATCAGGGACAATAAAGCCCCAGCTGACCCATGGAGGAGTTTCATGAAAATCTCCGGCGAAGAGTCGATCTACGGCCAGTTGGGGGATCCTCTGGCGTACCCCTCGACTTTGAGGACTGGCGCATTCTACGTGGATCACGACCAAGTGTATCAATTGGATTGGAAATGGAGTGATGTTCCTGAGGTTAATGAATTGGCCTCGGGCGGGCCTCTCCGGGACATTTCTGCCAGGGCCGCAGGGGCGGTAGAATCCCTATACGAACGAGTCCCCCAAATAGCCTTCGGTGCGAATCGCGACATCGCCAATCTCGCATGGAAATTCGAAAATTATGCCGAGAAATCTGGTCATGAGGCTGAGCCATTCTTTGTCCTATCGGGGTCGGTCGCTGATGCAGACGTTGTCATGTGTAACATCGGTTACTGGGGATATATCTATGCAGCCTTGCTCACGTCACGAGGGGGAGGGCGTGTCGCTCGTGCCGCCACACTCGGTAATGACGCGCCTGTTGCAGTGCTCTTGCTGACTCCGCGACAGATGGCCATGATGCATACCTCTGAGGGGGTGCCCAAGTCTGGTGAGACCGAACGTCAAGGTGTCAGTTGCGACGTGGCCTTGCTGGAAGCCGAAGTATTTGGGAAGAGGCTCATGTGCCAACAATACGCGCTTCCTTTGCCGTTTCTATCCTTCGATCGCAAGACGCCCATGGGGTTCGCCGCTGTGCCTCATCGCGACACGAGCGTGCGGCGTTGGTCCCAACGGGAGGCCTGGGCGGCGTTGATTGGCCATCCGAAAATCAACGAATTTTTGCAGCCTGCGGAGCGCGGAATCCCAGAATTGATTGCGTTGCTTCGACGAGGAGCGTCGTCGAGGAAAGGTGGAGGTGTGGGCTCTAAGGACCGTTCGCAAGAGGTCTATGATTTCGTCAGAAGGGCAATTATCGAAGAATTGCATCTGCAGGACGACGATGGGAGTGCGCTCCTGCCGACGACAGGCCTGAATGTCCTTTCCCCAGAGCGGGCATGGAGTCCTGCTCCCACCATAGGATCTCAGTTGCCTTGAGTCCCCAGTGCCCTTACCGATTGCCTGTGCCAAGCGTGGTTCTCGTCTCTGCGCAATGTGGACTTAGAGAACCACGTGACTGCGTCTGCAATGAATGCCAAGGGGAGGAATGCTGATAACCCGAGTTAGGCGACCTGCTCTACAGGATGAATTCCCACGCAGTCCACTCGCGGTGAAGGAATCCTAGGTACCTAGAACAGGCGGGAGGCGGCGTCGTCGCGTCCGCGCAGGGCCTCGTAGTCGAGGGTCACGCACCGGATGCCGCGGTCCGTGGCCAGCACGCGGGCCTGGGGGCGGATCTGCTGGGCCGCGAAGACCCCCTGGACGGGGGCGAGGTGGGGGTCGCGGTTGAGCAGCTCCAGGTACCGGCTGAGCTGCTCCACGCCGTCGATGTCGCCCCGGCGCTGATCTCCACGCGACCGTGGCGCCGTCGGCGTCCCGGCACAGGATGTCGACGGGGCCGATCGCCGTGGGGTACTCCCGGCGCAGCAGGGTCCACCCCTCGCCGAGGGTGCCGATGTGCTCGGCCAGCAGCGCCTGCAGCTGGGCCTCGACCCCGTCCTTGACCAGGCCCGGGTCGATCCCGAGGTCGTGCGAGCTGTCGGCGTGGATCTCGTGCAGCCGCACCCGGAGGGTGTCCTCCCGCTTGGCGTGCGAGACCACCCACACCTGCTCGACGCCCTCCTCGCGCTCCAGCTCGTCCGGCTCCACCTGGACCATCGAGCACGGGGGCGCCATCCAGTTCAGCGGCTTGTAGGAGCCGCCGTCGGAGTGCACGAGCACCGACCCGTCGGCCTTGACCATGAGCAGGCGGGTCGCCAGCGGCAGGTGGGCCTCGAGGGCGCCGTGGTAGTCGACGGAGCAGCGGGCGATCACGACACGCACGCGGGCCACCCTAACGCCCGGCGGGGGCCCGACCCCGGCCCGCGGGGCCCCCGGCCGTCTGAGAGGATCGGCCCATGCGCGAGATCAGCACCGTCGGGGTCATCGGACTGGGCACCATGGGTGCCGGCATCGTCGAGGTCTTCGCCCGGGGAGGGCTGCAGGTCGTCGGCGTCGAGACGACCCAGGAGCTCGCCGACCGCGGCCGGGCGATCCTGCAGGCCTCGACCGACCGGGCCGTGAAGAAGGGCCGGCTGGACGAGGCCGGGCAGGCCGAGATCCTCGGGCGGGTGACGATCACCACCCGGATGGCCGACCTGGCCGACGCCGACCTCGTGGTCGAGGCCGTCCCGGAGATCCTCGACCTCAAGCACCGCGTGTTCGGCCAGCTGGACGACATCGTCGGCGAGGACGCGGTCCTGGCCTCCAACACCTCCAGCCTGTCGATCACCTCGATCGCCGCCGGCACCCGTCACCCGGCCCGCGTGGTCGGGATGCACTTCTTCAACCCGGCGCCCGTCCTCAAGCTCGTCGAGATCATCACCACCCTGCGCACCGACGAGGACGTGACCGCCGCGGTGGTGGCGCTCGCCGGGCGGATCGGCAAGAAGCCCGTCGTCGTGGGGGACCGGGCCGGGTTCGTGGCCAACTACCTCCTCTTCGGCTACTTCGTCTCGGCCCTGAAGATGCTCGAGCAGGGCCACGTCAGCCGGGAGGACCTGGACACCGCCATGCGCGTGGGTGCCGGTCTGCCGATGGGCCCCTGCACGCTGATGGACCTCGTCGGGCTGGACGTGTGCCACCACATCGGCGAGGTCATCTACGCCCACAGCCGCAGCCCCATGCACGCGCCGAGCACGCTGCTCGAGCGGATGGTCACCGCCGGGCTGCTGGGCCGCAAGAGCGGCCGCGGCTTCTACACCTACGCCGCGCCGGGCAGCGGGCAGGTCGTCGAGGACGAGCAGACCCCGTCCGCGGCCGCGGCGACGGACCTGTCCGCCGTCGGGGTCGTGGGCACGGGCGAGCTGGCCGACGAGCTCGTCTCGCGACTCCAGGACGGCGGGTATGCGGTCACCCGCGTGGAGGACCCCGCCGACCGGGCGGAGCTCGCCCGGCTCGCGGACGTCGGCCTCGTCGTCGAGGCCCAGGCACCCGCCCCGCCGCCGGGCGAGGAGGAGCTGGCCGACGCCCAGGCCTGGGTGGAGGCGACGGGCGAGGACCTGTGGGAGGCCCTGGGCGAGGTCGTCGGCCCCGGCACGGTGCTGACCACGGTCAACCCCGAGGCGGCCGTCGCCGTCGGCGCCCTGTCCGGGCGGCCGGAGAAGGTGGCCGTGCTCCAGGTCCACGCCCCCACCGGCAACGGCCAGGTGGTCGAGATCGGCCGGTCCTCGGCGACCGACGACGCCACGGTCGCCCTGCTGCGCGAGGTCGTCACCCGGATCGGTGCCGAGCCGGTCGTCTGCCGCGACCGGTCGGGCATGGTCGTGGACGCCCTGCTCGTGCCGCACCTCAACGACGCGGTCCGGATGCTCGACGAGGGCTATGCGGGCGTGGCCGACATCGACACCGCCCTCCAGCACGGCCTGGGCTACCCGACGGGGCCGTTCGCGATGATCGACCAGATCGGGGCGGACGAGGTGCTCGCGGTCTGCGAGGAGCTCTCGGCCGGCGGCACCGGGCTCCCGGCGGACGCCCTGCGCCCGTCCCCGCTGCTCCTGGAGCACGTCCTGCTGGACCGCCCCTTCACCTCCTGACGGGCCGACCGTGGCTCCCCGGTCCAACCGTCCTCGGCGCCGGGGACGGCCGGTCCCCGGGCGTGCGGGCGCGCCCGCACCCGGGCCCCGGGGCCCGACGGTCGTGGAGGTCGCCTGGGCGGGCCAGGTGTGGGCCGTCCGGCAGGTCGGGCCGACCGGCACCGGCCGGGTCTACCGCTGCCCCGGCTGCCAGCACGAGGTCGGCGCCGACGTGGCCCACACCGTGGTCTGGCCGGTGGACGGGATGCAGCAGCTGGACAACCGCCGGCACTGGCACACGGTGTGCTGGTCGGCCCGGGAGCGTCGGCGCCCGGGCGGGTCGTTCGCCTGACCGTCGTCGTCAGGTGCGCTGCTGCCGGGGGACGATCACCTCGTGGTAGAGCAGGAGCAGGCCCGCCGCCACGGGGATGGCGATGAGCGCGCCGAGCACCCCGAGGAGGGTGCCGCCGACCAGGACCGCCACGACGGTCACCGCGCCGGGCACGGACACCGTCCGCCGCATGATGTTGGGCACGATGACGTAGTTCTCCACCTGCTGGTACACCACGTAGTAGACGATGACCACGAGCACCGTCGTGGGGGAGACGGTCAGCGCCACGAGCCCGACGATGATGGCGCCCAGGGTGGCGCCGATCATGGGGATGAGGCCCAGCAGCCCGACGAGCACCGCGAGGACGGCCGGGTAGGGGATCCCCATGATCTGCATCATGACCCAGGAGCAGGCGGCGTTGATCGTGGCCACCGCGCTCTGCCCCAGGGCGTACCCGCCGACCCGCCGCATGATCTCCTCCGCCAGGCCGACGACCCGGGGACGACGGCTGCTGGGCACGAGGAGGAAGGCGGCCTCCTTGACGGTGGGCAGGGTGGCGAGCAGGTACAGCGTGAGGATCACCGAGGTCAGCAGACCCACGAGGCTGCCGGCGACCCAGCCGGCCGCCCCCAGCACGCCGCCGAAGACGGTGGAGATGGTGCGCCCGTCCGTGGCCAGGCGGTCGGCCTCCTCGGTGAGCCGTCCGGAGAGGTCGTAGCGGGCGTCCAGGTCGCCAGCCAGGCTGGCCGCCGAGGTTCTGCAGGTAGGAGGGGAACTTCTCCACCAGGGCCCCGGCCTGCGCCACGATGGGGGGGACGACGAGCAGACCGACGACGGTGACCACCGCCACCAGGCCCAGGAACACGACGAGGACCGCAGGCCCCCTCGTGAACCCTCTCCGGGTGAGCCACTGCACGACCGGGTCGAGCGCGAGGGTGACGAACAGGGCCACGAGCAGGAAGGTGAACACGGAGGTCAGCCGGGTCAGGTTCTGCACGAGCAGCCAGGCGAGCAGGGCGCCCAGGGCGAAGGTGAACCCGACGTAGAACGGGGAGGCGAGCGACCAGCTGCGACCGGCCCGGGGGTCCTGGTCCGCGGTGCCGGGGGCCGAGGCGTCGACCGCCCCCGGCGGCGGGACGCCGGGGACCACCGTCACGGGGGCGGCCACCTGGTCGCGCAGCTCCTGCTGGAGCCGGTTGCTCTCGGCGAGGAGGGTCAGCTGGCGCTCGCGGTAGTCCTGCCAGCGGCGCACGGCGCGCCGTCCGGCCCGGGGGACGTGGTGGGGGCGCAGCCGGCGCAGCATCCGGCGGCCGCGGACCAGCCTCGTGCTGCCTCGGCTCACCCGGCAGGCTCCACCAGCTCGACGAGCACCCCGCCGGCGTCCTTGGGGTGGATGAAGTTGATCCGCGACCCCGCGGTGCCCAGCCGGGGCTCGTCGTAGAGCAGCCGCAGCCCGCGCTCCCGCAGGAGCACGCAGACGGCGTCGACGTCGGCCACCCGGTAGGCCAGCTGCTGCAGGCCCGGCCCGGACCGGTCGAGGAACCTCGCGATCGTCGAGTCCGGACCGGTCGGGGCCAGCAGCTGGATCATCGTGGGCGGCGCGCCGCCGCCGGTGTCGGCCGGGCCGACCGCCACCATCGCCTCCCGCACCCCCTGCTCGGGGTTGGTCTCCTCGTGCACGACCCGGTTGCCCAGGACCTCCTGGTGGAAGGTGATCGCGGCGTCCAGGTCGGGCACGGCGATGCCCACGTGGTCGATCGCGAGGAGGAACGGACCGAGCACGCTCTGCGCCGAGGGGTCCTGCGGGCCGGGGGTAGCGCTCATGACCACAGACTAGGCCCGGTGCCCGACACGGGTGGGGACGGGCGGCATACTCCCACCCCATGGACTCTCTCCTCATCCGCGGGGTGCGTGTCGTGCCGCTCGACGGAACGGCGCCCGACCCGTCCGGCACGCCCGTCGACGTCCTCGTCGAGGACGGAACGGTGACCGAGGTCGCCCCGACCCTGCCCCGGCCGCCCGGCGGGGAGCAGCTGGAGGGCGGCGGGCGGTGGGTCCTGCCGGGGCTGTGGGACCACCACGTCCACGTGCGCCAGTGGGGCCTCGTGCGCAGCCGGCTCGACCTGTCGGGCGCCCGGGACGCGGACGAGGCCGTCGACCTGGTGCGGCGGCGGCTGGCGGAGGGGAACCTGCCGACGAGCGGGGTGCTCACCGGGTGGGGGCACCGACCCGCGACCTGGGGGCGCGACCCCTCGACGGCGGACCTGGACGCGGTCGCCCCCGACGTCCCCGTCGTCCTCATCAGCGGGGACGGCCACCACGGGTGGCTCAACTCGCGGGCCATGGACCTGCTCGGTGCGCCCCGGCGCGACGGCGTCATCGCCGAGGCCGAGTGGTTCGCCGTCTACGAACGCCTCGGCGGACTGCCCGGCGCCCACGACGAGGCGGAGGCCGGGGTGGCCCTGGCGCTGGCGGACGCCGTCGCCCTGGGGGTCGTCGGCATCACCGACCTGGAGTTCGGCCGGCCCTGGGCGCACTGGCGCGACCGGGTGGCCGAGCACCTGCCGGCCCTGCGGGCCCGCGTGGGGGTCTATCCCGAGGGCCTGGAGGAGGTCCTGGCCGCAGGGGTGCGGACGGGCGACACGATCCGTGCCACCGACGGGCTGGTCACCATGGGTCCGCTGAAGATCATCAGCGACGGGTCGTTGAACACCCGGACGGCCTGGTGCTGCCAGCCCTACGCCGACGGGGCCAGCCTGGCCGAGCCGGCCGGGGCGCCCAACCTCGGCGGCGAGGAGCTGGTGGACCTGCTGGCCACCGCGCGCAGGGCCGGGCTGGAGGTGGCCCTGCACGCCATCGGGGACGCCGCCGTCCACCAGGCGCTGACGGCCTTCGGCCGGACCGGGGCCAGGGGCGGGATCGAGCACGCCCAGCTGGTCGCGGTCGAGGACCTGGACCGGTGGCGCCGGCTGCCCGTGCGGGCCAGCGTCCAGCCGGCCCACCTGCTCGACGACCGGGTCGTGACCGAGCAGTGCTGGCCCGACCGCACCGACCGGACGTTCACGCTGCGCAGCTTCCTCGACCGCGGCATCGAGGTGGTCCTCGGCTCCGACGCCCCGGTCTCGCCCCTGGACCCCTGGCTGGCCGCGGCGGCCGCCGTGCACCGCGGTCCCCTCGACGGCGAGAACTGGCACCCGGAGCAGGCGCTCACCCCGGTCGAGGCCCTCGCGGCCTCCGTGGACGGACGACGGGTGCGGGCCGGCGCCCCCGGGGACCTGGTGCTCCTGGAGGACGACCCGCTCGGGGCGCCCGGGGCGACCTCGCCCGAGCAGGCGCGTCGGCTGCGGGCGACGAGGGTCTCGGCGACGGTCGTGGCCGGGACCCTGATCCACGGGGGCTGAGGACCCGGCCGGGGCCCGCCGGGAGCGTCCGGTCGGCGCACTACAGTGGGAGGCAGCACCGCTTCCACCACCGACGCCGGAGGTCCTTCCCGATGAGCACGTCCGCCCCCACCACGTCCGTCCTCGTCGCCGGGGCCCGCACCCCGATGGGCCGCCTGCTCGGCTCGCTCTCGGGGTTCAGCGGGGCCGAGCTCGGCGGGTTCGCGATCGAGGGGGCCCTGGAGAAGGCCGGGGTCTCCGGCGACCAGGTCGACTACGTGATCATGGGCCAGGTGCTCACCGCCGGTGCCGGCCAGATCCCGGCCCGGCAGGCCGCCGTGAAGGCGGGCATCCCCATGGACGTGCCCGCCCTCACCGTCAACAAGGTGTGCCTCTCCGGGATCGACGCCATCGCCCTGGCCGACCAGCTGATCCGCGCCGGCGAGGTCGAGGTGGTCGTCGCCGGCGGTCAGGAGTCGATGTCCAACGCCCCGCACCTGCTGGAGAAGTCCCGCAGCGGCTACAAGTACGGCGACGTCACCGTGCGCGACCACATGGCCTACGACGGCCTCTGGGACGCCTTCACCGACCAGGCCATGGGCAACCTCACCGAGGGGGCCAACTGCGGGTCGGCGGAGTTCACCCGCGAGGAGCAGGACGCCTTCGCCGCGCGCAGCCACCAGCTCGCCGCGAGCGTGGGAGGAGGGCCGCTTCGACGAGGAGGTCGTGACGGTGCAGATCCCGCAGCGCAAGGGCGACCCGGTCGCCTTCAAGACCGACGAGGGGATCCGGGCCGACACGACGGTCGAGTCGCTCTCCCGGCTGCGCCCGGCCTTCAGCAAGGACGGGACGATCACCGCCGGGTCGGCGTCGCAGATCTCCGACGGCGCCGCCGCGGTGGTCGTCATGAGCAAGGAGAAGGCCCAGGAGCTCGGCCTGAGCTGGATCGCCGAGATCGGCGCCCACGGCATGGTGGCCGGCCCGGACTCGACCCTGCAGAGCCAGCCCGCGCGCGCGATCGCCAAGGCCTGCGCGAAGGAGGGCCTGGCCCCCACCGACCTGGACCTCGTCGAGATCAACGAGGCCTTCGCCGCCGTCGGGCTGGCCGCCTCCAAGGAGCTGGGCCTGGACCCGGACAAGGTCAACGTCAACGGCGGGGCCATCGCGATGGGCCACCCGATCGGCATGTCCGGCGCGCGCATCCTCCTCCACCTGGCCCTCGAGCTGCAGCGCCGCGGTGGAGGGGTGGGCGCCGCCGCCCTGTGCGGCGGCGGGGGCCAGGGCGACGCCCTCATCGTCCGGGTGCCGGCGCAGCAGGCCTGACGTCCGCAGAGGGTATGCGGTGCACCCGGGCCGGGTGCACCGCATACCCTCTGCGACGCTGGTCCCATGCGATCGAGACGGAAGGTCGACGTCCCCGCCCTGGTCGAGCAGGCCCGGGCGGGCAGCCCGCGTGCCCTGGGCCGGCTGCTCACCCTGGTGGAGAACGGCGACCCGGCCCTGCGGGAGGCGATGGCCGCCCTGGCCCCGCACGCCTCGGGGGCCCGCACGATCGGGCTGACGGGAAGCCCCGGGGTGGGCAAGTCGACCTCGACCGGGATGCTCGTGCGGGCCCTGCGGGACCGGGACCTGCGGGTGGCCGTGCTGGCGGTCGACCCCTCCAGCCCGTTCTCCGGAGGAGCGCTGCTGGGCGACCGGATCCGGCTGGTGGACCACGCCCTGGACGAGGGCGTCTACATCCGGTCGATGGCCTCGCGGGGCCACCTCGGCGGGCTGGCGCGGGCGACGCCGCAGGCGCTGCGGGTGCTCGACGCGGCCGGCTACGACGTGGTCCTCGTCGAGACCGTCGGGGTCGGCCAGAGCGAGGTCGAGGTCGCCGGTCTGGCCGACACCACCCTCGTGCTGCTGGCGCCCGGGATGGGCGACGGGGTGCAGGCCGCCAAGGCGGGGATCCTGGAGATCGGGGACGTCTTCGTCGTCAACAAGGCCGACCGGGACGGGGCCGACGCCACCGTCCGGGAGCTGCGCCACATGATCTCCCTCGGCGACCGCACCGAGCCCCACCTGTGGCGGCCGCCCGTGGTGAAGACGGTCGCGGACCGCGGCGAGGGGGTCGAGGAGCTCATGGCGGCCCTCGACAAGCACTGGTCGTGGCTGGGGGAGCACGGCGAGCTGGAGCGCCGCCGCCGCGAGCGGGCGGCCCGCGAGGTCGAGGCCCTGGCGCTGGCCCGGCTGCGGGAACGGCTGGGGGACGAGCACGGTGGAGGGATCCTGGCGACGGCCGTCGGCGAGGTGCTGGCCGGCCGGCTCGACCCTACGCGGCGGCGGACACGGTCGTCGAGCAGACCCTCGGCCGCTGACCCCGGGGGTGCCGGGCGGCCTCGGTACGGTGGGGCCATGGCTCTCTTCGCGTTCTCCGTCGCCCCGTCCGTGGCCGCCGACGGCTCCGGGTCGGTCAGCGAGGCCGTCGCCGACGCCGTCCGGGTGGTCCGCGAGTCCGGTCTGCCCTACGAGCTCACCTCGATGTTCACCACCGTCGAGGGGGAGTGGGACGAGGTGATGCCGGTGGTCCGGGCAGCCTGCGACGCCGTCGCGGCCCACGGCCCGCGCGTCTCGCTCGTGCTCAAGGCCGACCTGCGTCCGGGGCGCACGGACCAGCTGCGCAGCAAGGTGGAGCGCGTCCGAACCCACCTGGCGGAGGACCCCCGGTGAGCGCACCCGGGGAGCCCGACCCGGCGGCATACCTGCTGCGGGACCCGGTCATGGCGGACGTCGAGCCGTTCGCGCAGCTGCACGCCCGCGTCTGGCAGGAGACCTACCGCGGGCTCATGGACGACGAGGTCGTCGACGGGCTGTCGGCGGACACCTTCCGGCCGCTGTGGTACTCCGTGGCCCAGGCCTACGCCCGCGACGCCGTCCCCGCGGACGGGCGCCGTATCAGGGTGGCGGTGTTCGGCGACGATCCCGCGGGCTGGCTCATGTGCGGCCCGGCGCGCGACGAGGACGCACCGACGCCCGACCAGCTGTGGGCGCTCAACGTGGCGCCCGGGCACCAGGGCAGGGGCCTGGGCGCCCGGCTCATGGCCGAGGTGCTCGGGCCGGGCCCGGCCTACCTGTGGCTGGCCGAGGGCAACGACCGGGCGGTCCGGTTCTACCGGCGTCACGGGTTCGAGCTCGACGGGGCGGTGTCGGACGACCGCCACGCGGGCGTCCGGGAGGCGCGGATGGTGCGTCGGGGCTGATCAGCCCAGCACCCCGGTCAGGCTGAGCAGGAAGAGCACGGCGAACCCGGCGAGGAAGGCCAGGCCCGCCCACGAGAGCGCGCGCAGGCCGGGGGAGAGCCGGTGCTCGTGCCGCACGAGGGAGAAGTTCAGCCAGGCGAACACCGGGGCCGTGAGGAAGGCGCTGATCATCGCGAACCGCAGCATGCCCGCCAGCTGGGCGCTCATGAAGATGACGATGACCAGGCCGACGACGGCGATGAGGGTGATCCAGGTGTCCTTGGCCCGGCGGCTCATCCGCGGCTGCCCCCGGAGCAGGCGCAGCGACTCGGCGCACGCGCGGCCGTAGCCGTCGACCACGCTGATGATCGTCCCGAACATCGTCACGAACGCGACCACCGCCATGAGGGGGACGGCCCACTGCCCGATGGCCTCGCCGTACATGCCCATGAGCTGCGGGATGTAGGCGCCGCCGGCCATCTCCAGCTCCTCCCCGCTGCCGTACTGGACGAAGACGCCCAGGGCCAGGAAGAACAGGGCCAGGATCCCGGACACCACGTAGCCGGTGGTGAAGTCGAACAGGATCCCGTCCCGGGACAGGCGGCGGTCCTGCGCCTTGGCCTTGACCCACAGCGAGTTGAGCGCGCTGATCTCCACCGGGGCGGGCATCCAGCCGACGAGGGCGACGAGGAAGGGCAGGGTGGCCAGCGTCCACGGCGAGGGGTCCACGAAGCCGGCCTCCCGCACCGGGGTGCGTCCCGCGGCCATGACCACCGCCACGACGGTGCCCAGGGCCAGCGTGACCACGATGACCTTGGTGACGCCGTCGAGCGCCTTGTAGTGGCCGCCGACCAGCAGCAACCAGGTGAGCCCCATGAGGGCGGCCGCGAGCACGGGCACCCCCAGCCCCCAGGAGGAGGGCAGGATCCACGCGAGGATCACCGTCCCGAGGAGGGTGACGCCGGCGGTGGAGATGACCGACGACAGCGCGGACAGCACGAAGAAGACGAGCAGGTAGGGCCGGCCCTTGCGGGCATACCCCTCGACGAGGCTCAGCCCGGTCTCGGCGGTGTACTCCGGACCGAACCGGAAGAAGGGGTACTTCAGCACGAGGGCGAGCACGATGACCAGCCCCAGCTGCCAGCCGAAGAGCGCCCCCGCCTGGGTCGAGGAGACCAGGTGCGAGGCCCCGATCGCGGCCGAGGCCGCGAGCAGGCCGGGTCCGAGGGCGGCCAGCCGGGAGGCCCACGGGCGGTCGGTGTCGGCGGTGGCGGCGCTGGTCGACATGCCCAGGAAGACTACTGCCGTCCGGTGTCGTCGTCGCGTGGTAGGCAGGGGGCGTGGAGCAGCGACGCACCTTCTACCCCGAGATCGAGCCGTATGCCGTGGAGCACCTGCCGTGGGGGACGGGCACGAGATCTACGTCGAGCAGTCCGGCAACCCCGACGGCCGCCCGGTGGTCTTCGTGCACGGCGGCCCGGGCAGCGGCACCTCGCCCCGGCAGCGTCGGGTGTTCGACCCGGAGCGCTACCGGATCGTGCTCGTCGACCAGCGGATGGCGGGTCGGTCGCGGCCGCACGCCTCCACCACCGTGGACCCCCGGGTGTGGGCGACGAACACGACCTGGCACCTGGTCGAGGACCTGGAACGGGTGCGTGAGCACCTCGGGGTGGACCGGTGGCAGGTGTTCGGCGGCTCGTGGGGCTCCACCCTGTCGCTGGCCTACGCGCAACGGCACCCGGAGCGGGTCGGCGAGCTGGTGCTGCGGGGCATCTTCACCCTGCGCCGGGCGGAGCTGGCGTGGATGTACGAACGCGGCCACCTCGAGCACGTCTACCCCGACCACTGGGCCGACTACGTCGCCCCCGTCGCCCCGGACCGCCGGCACGCGATGATGGAGGCCTACCACGAGCTGCTCTTCGACCCCGACCCGCAGGTGCACCTGCCGGCGGCGGTCGCCTGGAGCGGCTGGGAGTCGAGGATCATCACCGTCCAGCCGGACGAGGATGGCTACGCCAAGCCACCGAGCCGGCCCAGGCGCTGGCCTTCGCCCGGATCGAGAACCACTACTTCACCCACGGCGGCTTTCTGCGCGAGGGCCAGCTGCTGGCGGACGCGGACCGGCTCTCCGCCGTGCCCACCGTCATCGTCCAGGGCCGCCTGGACATGTGCACCCCGGCCCGCACGGCCTTCGACCTCGCCGCCCGCATGCCGCACGCGGAGTTCGTCGTGGTCCCCGACGCCGGGCACGCGTTCTCCGAGCCGGGCACCCTCGACGCCCTGGTCCGGGCCACGGACCGCTTCGCCGCGGGGTGACGGAGGTGGGGTCGGGGGAGTTCTTCGACGCGGAGACCGGCGGTCTGCTGCGGCTGGAGCTGCGCAGCGTGGACGGGCGCGACTTCAGCCTGCTGCGCCGCTTCGGCTACCGCTCGCCCGACCACCCCGAGCCCTTCGTCGTCCCCACCGACCTGGACACCTTCACCACCGACCTGGCCTCGGTGCCCCACCTGTTCACCTGGCTGGTGCCGGTGAGCGGGGAGTTCCTGCCCGCGGCGGTGCTGCACGACGCCCTCGTGCGGCCCGGGTCGCACGAGGGACCGGTGGTCGACCGGCACGAGGCCGACCGCCTCTTCCGCACGGCCATGGTCGAGCTGGGCACCGGCCGGGTCCGCGCCTGGCTGATGTGGGCGGCGGTGACCCTGGGGACGCTGTGGGCGGGCCGGGACCCGTGGCACCGCACCCGGCTGGTGAGCGTGCTGGGCCTGGTGGCCCTTGTCGGGGTGCTGGCGACGCTGGACTTCCTCGACGTAATCGACGTGCTGCCGTGGATGGGGGACCGGCCCTGGCAGCAGGAGCTGGTCCTGGGGGCGGTCTTCGCCGTCCTGGTCCCCTCGGTCCTGGCCCTGTCCTGGGGCCGCTACTGGCAGGCCGGGGTGATCAGCGGGGTCGCGTTGGCGCTGCTCCTGCACGTGACGGCAGTCCTGCTGGTCCTCTACGGCGGGTACCAGCTGCTGGAGCGGTGGGTGAGCGGTCCCGCGGACCGGCGGGGGGTGCGGACCAGGGACCTGGGAGGTCCCTGATTTGGCGCGGGAGGCCGGGGGTGTTTACCGTTTCGTTATGAAACTTCCCCGTCTGACCGCCGCGGTCGCCCTGACCTCGGCGCTCGCGCTCTCCGCCTGCACCGGTGGGGACGGCTCCTCCGACGCCTCCTCCGCCGACGACGCGACCGGCGCCACCGCCACGGACGGCCCGGCGACGACCGCCGGCCCGGACGCGGACGGGGCCACCGCGACCTCCGAGGGGGCCGACGCCGACGACAGCACCGCCACGGCCGACGTCGCCGCGACCTCGGGCGACACGGAGGACGAGACGGTCGCCATGAGCACCGACGAGGCGACCGCGGTCATGAGCGTCGAGGACGCCGAGCAGGTCGCCGCCACCATCCTGGAGCGGCGGCACGCGGCACTCCGGGGCGACGGGGACGAGGTCGTGGACGACCACCGCAAGTCCGTCATGGGCTCGGCCCGGGACGCGGCGGAGGCCGCGGACGTCCTGGAGGCCGTCAACGGCGAGTCGGCGGAGGCGGAGATGGACGCCCCGGCCGAGCCCAACGTCCTGGCGATCAGCCGCGAGGACGGGGAACTGCCCCAGTTCCTGCTCGTGCAGACCGTGCCCGACGACGGGGTGCCGGTGCTGCACCTCATGGAGAGCCGCACCGGGGAGCAGGAGGACTTCCGGATCATCTGGGAGGCCCCCATGCTCCCGGGGACCTCCGTGCCCACCTTCGACCCCCGGTCGGTCGGCACCCCCGTGCTGCGCGAGGGCAAGGGAGACCTGCTCGTCGCCCCGCGGGACACGCTGAAGGAGATCGCCGCCTACACCAGCTGGCCGCAGCCGGAGGAGATCCCCGAGTACCGCACCCACGGCTACAGCCCGGCCGTCCGGGACGCCGCCGAGGAGCAGGCGGCCGCGGTGGAGGGCAGGGCCACGCTGCAGGAGAGGAACTGGCTCATCTCCGACGACACCAAGACCCTGCTGTTCGAGGACGGGTCGGCGTTCGTCATCGGGACGCTCCTGCGCGACACCACGTTCACCGTCGAGCCCGACGTGGTGCTCACGCCGCCGGAGGCCTTCACCACCCTGGCCGGCATCGACGAGGTCACCGAGGAGGCCGTCCTGCGCACCATGGTGTTCATGGGGGTGCGGGTACCCGCCGAGGGCGAGGAGTTCACCCCCGAGATGATCGCCGTCCGCGAGCAGCTGGTCGAGGCCTGGGGGTCCTGACCGGCGCGGGCACCGCATACCCTGGGGAGCCAGCACCCGACCCGCACCACCGTCGTACGAGGAGCCTCCATGTCCCAGCAGCCCTTCTCCGCCGCTGCCCTGAGGGGTGCCGTCGACCTGTCCCGCCTCGGCGGCGGGAACGGCCGGCCCGGCGCCCCCGCGTCCGCCCCCGGTGCTGCGGCTCAGGCGGCGTCGGCGCCGGCCGGCGGCGGCACCGGTCAGGCCGGTGACGGCGTCCCCGGGCGCAGCGGGGCGCTCGTGCACGCCGACGACGCCAGCTTCGAGGCGGTCGTCAACGCCAGCCTGACCACCCCCCTGGTGCTGGTGCTGTGGACCCCGCAGGTGCCCGAGTCGGTGCAGCACCTGCGCGAGCTGGCCCAGGCAGCCCGGGACAAGGAGGGACGCTTCCAGGTCGTCGGCGTCGACCTGGCGGCCGCCCCCGGGGTCATGCAGGCCCTCACCCCCGTGCTGCAGCAGACCTTCGGGCAGGTCACCGCGCTGCCGTGGTGATCGGCCTCGTGGGCGGCCAGCCGATGCCCTTCTACCTGGGCGTGCAGCCGATGAGCCAGGTCGACCAGCTGCTCGACCAGTTCCTGCAGGCGGCGGTGACGAACGGGGTCACCGGGCGGGTCGAGCTGGCCGACGCCGACGCAGCGGGCGGGGAGGCGGACGAGGACGCGGAGGCCGAGCTGCCCCCGCTGCACCAGGCGGCCTACGACGCCGTCGAGCGCGGGGACTGGACGGCGGCCCAGCAGGCCTACGAGCAGGCTCTCCGGGAGGACGCGGGCGACGAGCAGGCCCGTCTCGGCCTGGCCCAGGTGCAGCTGCTGGAACGCACCAGCCGGATGGACCTGACCGCCGTGCGCCAGGCCGCGGCCGACCGGCCCACCGACGTGCAGGCTCAGCTGGACGCCGCCGACCTGGACGTCGTGGGCGGGCACGTGGAGGACGCCTTCGTCCGCCTCGTGGACCTCGTGCGGGCCACCACGGGGGAGGACCGCGACCGCGTGCGGACCCACCTGCTGGGCCTGTTCGACGTCGTCGGCAGCTCCGACCCGCGGGTCGGCAAGGCGCGCAGCGCCCTGATGAGCGCCCTGTTCTGACCGACGCTCAGCCCTTCAGGGCGGCGTCCACGACCTCCTGGGCGTCGGCCTGCACCTGCGCCAGGTGCTCCGGACCGCGGAACGACTCCGCGTAGATCTTGTAGACGTCCTCGGTGCCGGACGGGCGGGCGGCGAACCACGCGTTCTCCGTCGTCACCTTCAGCCCGCCGACCGCCGCCCCGTTGCCGGGGGCCTCGGTGAGCACCGCGGTGATCGGCTCGCCGGCCACGGCGTCCGCGGAGACGTCCGAGGGGGAGAGGGCCTTGAGCCGGGCCTTGGCCTCCCGGTCGGCCGGGGCGTCGATCCGGGCGTAGGCGATCTCGGCGCCGCCCCCGAGCTGCTCGACGAGCTCGGCGTAGCGCTGCGAGGGGGTCCGGCCCGTCCGGGCGATGATCTCGCTGCCCAGCAGCGCGAGGATGATCCCGTCCTTGTCCGTCGACCAGGTCGAGCCGTCGCGGCACAGGAACGAGGCCCCGGCGGACTCCTCGCCGCCGAACGCCACGGACCCGTCGAGCAGGCCGGGGACGAACCACTTGAAGCCCACCGGCACCTCGACCAGGCGGCGGCCCAGGGAGGTGGCCACCCGGTCGATCATCGAGGACGACACGAGCGTCTTGCCGATGGCCGCGTCCTGGGGCCAGTCCGGCCGGGCGCCCCCGAAGAGGTGGTCGATCGCCACCGCGAGGTAGTGGTTGGGGTTCATCAGGCCCCCGTCGGGGGTGACGATCCCGTGCCGGTCGGCGTCCGCGTCGTTGCCGGTGGCGATGTCGTACCGGTCCCGGGCGGCGATGAGCGAGGCCATCGCGTCGGCCGAGGAGCAGTCCATCCGGATCTTGCCGTCCCAGTCCAGCGTCATGAAGCGCCAGGTGGGGTCGACGAGCGGGTTGACGACCGTGAGGTCCAGCCGGTGCTCCTCGGCGATCGCCCCCCAGTAGTCCACCGCGGCCCCGCCGAGCGGGTCGGCCCCGATCCGCACGCCCGCCTCGCGGACGGCGTCGAGGTCGAGGACGCGCGGCAGCGCCCGGACGTACTCGCCGAGGAAGTCGTAGCTGCCGGCGCTGCCCCGGGCCCGGGCGAAGGGCACCCGGCGGACGCCGTCCAGCCCGGCGCGCAGGAGGGCGTTGGCCCGGTCGGCGATCCATCCGGTGGCGTCGGTGTCCGCCGGGCCGCCGTGCGGCGGGTTGTACTTGAACCCGCCGTCCCGGGGCGGGTTGTGCGAGGGGGTCACCACGATGCCGTCCGCGTCGCTGCCGCCGGAGCCTCCCGGTTGTGCGCCAGGATCGCCCTGGACACCGCCGGGGTCGGGGTGTAGCGGTCGGTGGCGTCGACGAGGACGGTCACGTCGTTGGCGACGAGCACCTCCAGCGCGCTGGCCCAGGCCGGCTCGGACAGCGCGTGGGTGTCCCGGCCCAGGAACAGCGGCCCGGTCGTGCCCTGCTGCCTACGGTACTCGCAGATGGCCTGGGTCGTGGCCAGGATGTGCGCCTCGTTGAACGCCGTGTCCAGCGCGCTGCCGCGGTGCCCGGAGGTCCCGAAGGCCACCTGCTGGTCGACGTCCTCCGGGTCGGGGACCCGCGTGTAGTAGGCCGTCACCAGGGAGGCGACGTCGACCAGGTCCTCGGGCCGGGCCGGTTGTCCGGCGCACTCGTGTCGTGCCATCGTGCTCGCTCCTCAGCTCTGCCGGGTGTCGGGGTATGCCGTGCCGTCGGCGTCGGCGTCGGCGTCGGCGTCGTCGGCGGTGTCGGTGTCGGGGACCTCCCCGGGGTAGCCCGGGTCCACGGGCTCCCGGAGCCGGGTGTCCGGCGTCGCGTCGTCCCCGTCCGGCTCCGCTGCCGGGGCGTCGGTCGTCCCGTCGTCCACGGCGCCCGGGGTCCCGGTGTCCGTGGTGGCCGTGGGGATCGGCTCGTCGGTGGTCCGTGAGCCGTCCTCGACCGCCTCGAGGCCGGACACCTCCGAGACCGCGGCCGTGGCGGGCGGCTCCTCGTCGGCCTGCTCGATCTGGGCGGGCGGCTCCTCCTCGGCCTCGACCGGGTCGGGCACCAGCCAGATCGCACCCATCGGCGGCACCGTGACCAGGGCCGACCACGGCTGGCGCTGGTGCGGCTCGTCGTAGGCCTGGACGGCACCCATGTTGCCCTGGCCGGACCCGCCGTAGACCTCGGCGTCGGTGTTGAGCACCTCGCGCCACCGGCCGCCGTAGGGCAGGCCGACGTGCACCTGGTGCTGGGGCACCCCGCTGAAGTTCACGACCACGGCCACGACCGGCCGCAGCCCGTCCGGTCCCTCGTTGCCCCACCGCAGGTAGGAGTAGAGGTTGCGGTGGGCGTCGTTGGCGTCCAGCCAGGCGAAGCCGTCCTCGTGGTGGTCGATCTGCCACAGGGCCGGCAGCTCGTCGTAGAGCCGGTTCAGGTCGCGCACGAGCCGCTGCACACCGCCGTGGTCGGGCCGCTCGGTGAGCTCCCACGACAGGGTGCCCCCGTCGGCCCACTCCCGGTCCTGGGCGAACTCGCTGCCCATGAAGAGCAGCTGCTTGCCCGGGTGGCTCCACTGGTAGGCCAGGAAGGCCCGGGTGGTGGCGAACTTCTGCCAGGAGTCGCCGGCCATCTTGCGCAGCAGCGACCCCTTGCCGTGCACGACCTCGTCGTGGCTGATCGGCAGGATGTACTTCTCGCTGTAGGCGTAGACGAGCGAGAACGTCAGCGCATGGTGGTGGTGCGCCCGGGCGTAGGGCAGCTCGGCCAGGTAGCCGAGGGTGTCGTGCATCCACCCCATGTTCCACTTGAAGCCGAAGCCCAGGCCGCCCTCCTCGGTCGACGCGGTGACCCCGGGCCAGGAGGTGGACTCCTCGGCGATCATCACGACGCCGGGGTTTCGGCGGTAGGCGGTGGCGTTGGTCTCCTGCAGCAGCTCTACCGCCTCGAGGTTCTCCCGGCCGCCGTAGCGGTTGGGGATCCACTGGTCGCCCTCCCGGGAGTAGTCCAGGTAGAGCATCGAGGCGACGCCGTCGACCCGCAGGCCGTCGGCGTGGAACTCCTCGAGCCAGTAGCAGGCGTTGGCGACGAGGAAGTTGCGCACCTGGGGGCGCCCGTAGTCGAAGATGTAGGAGCCCCACTCCGGGTGCCAGCCCTTGCGGGGGTCCGGGTGCTCGTAGATCGGCGTCCCGTCGAAACGGGCCAGCGCCCACGGGTCGGTGGCGAAGTGCCCGGGCACCCAGTCGAGGATGACCCCGACCCCGACCTGGTGGAGCCGGTCGATGAGGTGGCGCAGGCCGTCCTCGTGACCGAACCGGCTGTCCGCCGCGAAGTAGCCGGTGACGTGGTAGCCCCACGAGGGACCGTAGGGGTGCTGCATGACCGGCATCAGCTCGACGTGGGTGAAGCCCATCTCGCTGACGTAGGGGACGAGCTGGTCGGCGAGCTGCTCGTAGCTCAGCCCCTGCCGCCAGGACCCCAGGTGCACCTCGTAGATGCTCATCGGGCCCAGGTGGATGTCCTCCCGGGCGCGGCGCTCCATCCAGGCGTCGTCGTTCCACCGGTGGGTGGAGACGGTGACGACCGAGTCGTTGAAGGGCGGCACCTCGGTCGCGCGGGCCATCGGGTCGGCCTTGGCCCGACGGGTGCCGTCGGGGCCGGTGATGTCGTACTTGTAGTGGGCACCCGCGCCCACGCCGGGCACGAAGAGCTCCCAGACGCCGACGTCCTCGTGGACGCGCAGCGCGTGGGTGCTGCCGTCCCAGCCGTTGAAGTCCCCGACGACGTGCACGGCCAGCGCGTTGGGGGCCCAGACGGCGAAGTGGGTGCCGGTGACCTCGCCCATCTCGTCGCGCCGGGTGACCACGTGCGAGCCGAGCACCCGCCACAGCTCCTCGTGCCGGCCCTCGCCGAGCAGGTGCAGGTCGGTCTCGCCGAGCATGGGCGCGTGCCGGTAGGACTCGTCGACGATCCGGCGCTCGCCCTCCCGGGTGACCGCCAGCCGGTAGGCCGGGACCTGCTCCTGCTGGACCACCGCCGCCCAGATGCCGCCGGTCTCGTGGGTCATCGGCAGCTCCCGGCCGTCGGCGAGGAGCACCGAGACCGCCTGGGCCCCGGGACGCAGCGTGCGCACGGTGACGTGGCCCTCGTGGGCGTGGGGACCCAGGACGTGGTGGGGACTGCGGTGCAGGCCGTGCACGACGTCCGTGGCCTCGTCCAGGTCGAGGGGACGGGTATGCGGTGCCGGCGGCTCCTGCGGCGGCGGCAGGGGGGTGCGCCGCACCGTCCCGGGGGCGTCCGCGGCGGCGCCGGCCCCGGGGACCCCGGCCCCTCCGGCGGGACCGTCGTCCCGCACGACCCGGCCGGTCACGACCGCGGGGGAGCTGCTGGCCTCCTCCCAGGCCTGCCGGTGGCTGACCACGGGATCCAGCAGGACCCCCTCGGCGGACCGGGGCGCGGTGCCGCTGGCCGGCGGGTACTCCCGGGCGGCCGCCGGCTGCGCGACGTCCACGGACGGCGGTGGCTCCTCGCCGCCCTGGCGGGGCCCGGCGGGCAGGTCCGTCGTGATGGTCATGCCGGCGGGCGGAGGCACCGGGGCGTGGGCAAGCCCGCCGCTGGCGGGCCGGGACCCCGCCGGGGTCGGGCGGAAGGCGTCCACCATCTCCTCCGGCGGAGGGACGGGGGCATGCGGACGGCCGCCGCTGGCGGGCACGTGCGGGGAGGCCTGCTCGTCGCCCTCGGCGGTCGCGTCCTGGTCGGCGCCCGCTCCGGCCCCTGCGTAGAGCGGGGAGAGGTCTCCGGCGTCCTCGAGGAGGTCCTCGGGCCGGTCGTCCGACCCCCCGCCGGCGGCCGGGTCGGGCTCGCCGGGACCGGGGGTGGCGGCATACTCCTCCGGGAGCGCGACGCTGCGCACCTCGCCGGACTCCTCGGTCAGCGACGCGGCACCGTCCTCGGCGGACGTCCCGGCCACGCCGAAGTCGGCGGCCGAGGGACCCTGGTCCGCGCGGTGGCGGCCCGGACGCTCGTCGGAGCTCCCGTCGCCACCGTCGGCCGCCGCCACCGGGCCGGTCGGAGCCTCGTGCCGGCCGGCCCGACCGCCGGAGACCAGCCGCTGGACCGCCTCGACCGGGATCGGCACCCAGGAGGGCCGGTTGCGGGCCTCGTACACGACCTCGTAGAGCGCCTTGTCCAGCTCGAGGGCGTCGAGCAGCGTGCGCACCTGGGGGTCGTCGAGGTCGACGTCCGCGGCGGCGGCATACCCCTGGAGGTAGGCGGCGCGGGCCTCCTGGGCCCAGCCGGTGGCGTCGACGCCCTCCTGGTCGACGGTCGCGGCGGCGTAGTCGATGCTGCGGAGCATCCCGGCCACGTCGCGCAGGGCCAGGTCGGGGGCGGTGCGCTCGGCCATGGGTCGCAGCGGCTCACCCTCGAAGTCGAGCAGCACCCAGCCGCGCCCGGGGACGTGGAGCACCTGGCCGAGGTGGAGGTCGCCGTGGATGCGCTGCAGCGGCGGCAGCGGGACGTCCGCCAGCGCGTCGTAGGTCCGGTCCACGTCCTCGCGGTGGACGGCCAGCTCGTCCACCTCGGCGAAGGCGGTCCGGGCCCGCTGCCGCAGGCGCGCGACCAGCGTCTCCCGCTGCGCCTCGGCGTCCTCGGTGCCGAACGCCGCCGCGAGCGCGGTGTGCACCCGGGCGGTCGCCTCGCCCAGCTCATGCGCGGGGGTGGACAGGTCCTCCCCCGAGCGGGCGGCGGCCAGCGCGAGCTCCCACCCGTCCCGCCCTCCGGCGATGAACTCCGAGGCCACGGCCAGGTGGCCGCTGACCTCCTGCCCGTCGGTGTCGTTCCAGCGACCCTCGACGTAGCCCAGCGGCCCCGGGACGGTGCGGTCGCCGGTCCGGGCGACGGCGGCGCACACCGTCACGTCGGGGTTCTCCCCGGCCTGGAGCACGCGGAAGAGCTTGACCAGCACGGGGCGACGGCCCTCGTGCGGGTCGACGACGATCGAGGTGTTGGACTGCTCACCGGTCAGCACCCGGCTGGCGCGCAGGGTCGAGGCGGTCCCGCCGGCGACGAGCCGTCGGGCCCGCGCGGAGGGCACGTCGTGCTCCGACCAGACGTGCTGGAGCAGCGTCTGGGCGAAGACGGGGTCGTGGGCGGCGTCGTAGACGTAGCGGGTGCCCAGCTCGGCGTGCTCCGCGGTGGCCACGAGGGCGTGGGCCAGGAAGGCCACCGGCTCGGCCCGGTAGGACAGCGGGACCTGGTAGACGACCGGCTCGGGACCCGACTCGTCGACCAGGAGGTGGTCCTCGAGCCCGACCTCGCCGAGCGGGTCCTCCCACCGGATGCCCCCGATGCGGCGCAGCAGCGGGGTGCGGCCGGTGCCGCGGTACCAGCGCTGGGTGGCGATCCACCCGGGGAGGAAGTCGTCGAAGTCGGGGGACAGGGTGGCCATCAGGAGCCCTCCTCGGAGTGGGTGGACGGCGCGGTGGGGGTGGGGCCGGCGGGCTCGACCGGCTGCAGGCCCAGCCAGAAGAAGTCGCGTGAGCCCAGGGTGAGGACGATGGTGCCGTCGTCCTCGACGTCGGGGAAGCCGTGGCCGCCGAAGAGGTCCGTCACCAGCGCCCCGTGCAGCTCCTCGGGGAGGGTGATCCGGGCCGCCTGGGGGCGCGAGGAGAGGTTGTTGACGCAGAGCACGGCGGGGTGCCCGTCGCGCTCGCTGTCGTCGTCGGCGGGCAGGGCCCGGACGAACGCCAGGACGGCGTCGTTGTCGGCCTCGCACAGCTCGAACCGGCCGACGCCGAAGACCTCGTGGGCCGCCCGCACCTGCAGCATGCCGCGGGTCCAGTGCAGCAGCGAGGAGCTGCTGGCGATCTGGGCCTCGACGTTGACGCTGTTGTAGTGGTAGACGAGCGAGCTGATCACCGGCAGGTAGAGCTTGCCCGGGTCGGCGGTGGAGAAGCCGGCGTTGCGGTCGGGCGTCCACTGCATCGGGGTGCGGACCGCGTCGCGGTCGCTGAGCCAGATGTTGTCGCCCATGCCGATCTCGTCGCCGTAGTAGAGGCACGGGGAGCCCGGCAGCGACAGCAGCAGCGCGTTGATGAGCTCGATCTCGCTGCGCGAGTTGTCCAGCAGCGGCGCCAGGCGGCGCCGGATGCCGATGTTGGCCCGCATCCGCGGGTCGGGGGCGTACCAGCCGTACATCGCCGAGCGCTCCTCGGCCGAGACCATCTCCAGGGTGAGCTCGTCGTGGTTGCGCAGGAAGGTGCCCCACTGCGTGCCCGGGGGGATCTGCGGCGTCTCCAGCATCACCCGGGCCACCGGCTCGGCCTTCTCCTCACGCAGGGCGTAGTAGAGCCGCGGCATGACCGGGAAGTGGAAGCACATGTGGCACTCCGGTGCCTCCTCGGTGCCGTAGTAGTCGACCACCTCCGCCGGCATCTGGTTGGCCTCGGCGAGCAGGACCCGGCCGGGGTACTCCTCGTCGACCATGGCGCGCAGCGCCGCGAGGAAGGCGTGCGTCTGGGGGAGGTTCTCGCAGTTGGTCCCCTCCTCCTCGAACAGGTAGGGGACGGCGTCCAGCCGGAAGCCGTCGATGCCCATGTCCATCCAGAACCGGACGACGTCGAACATCGCCTCCTGCACGGCCGGGTTCTCGAAGTTCAGGTCCGGCTGGTGGGAGAAGAACCGGTGCCAGAAGAACTGCCGCCGGACCGCGTCGAAGGTCCAGTTGGAGGTCTCGGTGTCGACGAAGATGATCCGGGCGTCGCTGTACTTCTCATCGGTGTCGGACCAGACGTAGAAGTCCCCGTAGGGGCCGTCCGGGTCCGACCGCGAGGCCTGGAACCACGGGTGCTGGTCGCTGGTGTGGTTCATCACCAGGTCGGTGATGATCCGGATGCCGCGGGCGTGCGCCTGGGAGATCAGCTCACGGAAGTCCGGGAGGGTGCCGAACTCCGGCAGCACGGCGGTGTAGTCCGCCACGTCGTAGCCGCCGTCGCGCAGCGGGGAGGCGTAGAAGGGCGGGATCCACAGGCAGTCCACGCCGAGCCACTGCAGGTAGTCCAGGCGGTTGATGAGGCCGGTGAAGTCGCCCGAGCCGGAGCCGGTGGAGTCGTCGAAGGCCCGCACGAGGACCTCGTAGAAGACCGCCTTGCGGAACCAGTCGGGGTCGTTCCGCAGTCCGGGCTGGTGCAGGTTGAGTCCGCGCATGAGGTGTCCTCAGTCCGTCGTCACGTGGATGATGTGCACCGGCTCGTGGCCGTAGCCGGGGCCCAGCACCACCCACGGCTCGGAGTCCCAGGTCCAGCGCTGGTCGGTGACCAGGTCGTGGGCGGTGAACGTACGCCCCCAGCCCAGGCCCAGTCCGAGCGCCGGCAGGTCCAGGTGCAGCCGGGTGCCCCGGACGTTGTGCGGGTCGAGGTTGGCCACGACGAGCACGGTGTCCTGCGCCGAGCCGTCGGCGGCCCCGCCGCCGTGCTTGGAGAAGGCGAGGACGTTCTCGTCGTCGGCGCCGTGGAAGGTGATGTTGCGCAACCAGTGCAGCGACGGGTGCTCCCGGCGGATCCGGTTGAGCGTGGTGAGCCACCCGGTGAGGTCCGTGCGCCCCGGGACGTCCTCGCCCCAGCGACGGTCCTTGAACTCGTACTTCTCGTTGTCCAGGTGCTCCTCGGCCCCCGGCCGCGGCCGGTCCTCGACGTGCTCGAACCCGGCGTAGATGCCGTAGGTGGGCACCAGGGTGGCCGCCAGCGCCGAGCGGACCAGGTGGGCCGTCGCCCCGCCCGTCTGCATGTAGGGGGTGAGGATGTCGTGCGTCGTCGGCCAGAACGAGGGCCGCATGTAGGGCGCCGTCTCGGTCGCCAGCTCGGTGACGTACTCCCGCAGCTCGGCGGCCGTGTTGCGCCAGGCGTAGTAGGTGTAGGACTGCTGGAACCCGACCTTGGCCAGGATCTGCATCATCCGGGGCTTGGTGAAGGCCTCGGCCAGCCAGATGACCTCCGGGTGGTCCACCGCCACGTCGGCGATCAGCCACTGCCAGAACTCCACCGGCTTGGTGTGCGGGTTGTCCACCCGGAAGATCTTCACGCCGTGGTCGATCCACACCTGAACGACCCGCCGGACCTCGGCGTAGATCGTCGCGGGGGCGTTGTCGAAGTTGAGCGGGTAGATGTCCTGGTACTTCTTCGGCGGGTTCTCCGCGTAGGCGATCGTCCCGTCGGCCCGGGTGGTGAAGAACTCCGGGTGCTCGCTCGCCCACGGATGGTCCGGGGAGGCCTGCAGCGCCAGGTCGAGGGCGACCTGCAGGCCCTGCTCCCGGGCGGCCTCGACGAAGGCGTCGAAGTCCTCGAAGTCCCCCAGGTCGGGGTGGATGGCGTCGTGCCCACCCTCGGCGGCGCCGATGGCGTAGGGG
Organism: Ornithinimicrobium sp. CNJ-824; assembly: GCF_001942405.1. Lineage (GTDB taxonomy): Bacteria > Actinomycetota > Actinomycetes > Actinomycetales > Dermatophilaceae > Ornithinicoccus > Ornithinicoccus kibberensis. The sequence continues at coordinate 150,052 of NZ_MKKA01000011.1, read as the reverse complement.
GAGCCCGGGTCGTGCTCCTCGGCCGTCAGGCTGTTGTTGCGGCCCTTGCGGTTGGTGGACCCGATGGGGTGCACCGGCGTGAGGTAGACCACGTCGAAGCCCATCTCGGCGATGGCCGGCAGCCGGCGGGCGGCGGTCTCGAAGGTGCCGGTGGTCCACAGCCCGGTCCGCGGGTCCTGGGTGGCCCCCTCGGAGCGCGGGAAGATCTCGTACCACGCCCCGGTCAGCGCCAGGGGGCGCTCGACCCACCAGGTGTAGCTCGGGCTGGCGCTGACGTAGTCGCGCAGCGGGGCGCGCCGGAGCACCTCCTGCACCTGCTCGTCGGTGCCGGCGGCCAGCCGTCGGGCGGGGTCGAGCGAGCTGGACCGCAGCGTGCCGATGGCGCGGTCGAGCAGGTCGGCGTCCTCCTGGGGCCGGTCGACCTCGTCGAGGGCCCGCTCGAGCACCCGGGCCCCCTCCTCGAGCATCAGCTCGACGTCGACGCCGGCCTCGACCTTGATCGTCCCGTCGTGCACCCAGGTCCCGTAGGGGTCGGACCACCCCTCCACGCGGAAGCTCCACACCCCCTCCTGGTCCGCGTGCACGACCGTCTCCCAGTGCGACAGACCGGGGTTGGTCTGCACCATCGGCACGTGGTGCTCCCGGTCGTCGGGGTCGACGAGGACGGCGGTGGCGTTGACGGCGTCGTGGCCCTCGCGCAGCACGGTGGCGGACAGGGGGAACAGCTCACCCACCACCGAGCGGGTCGGCCGGCGGCCGGCGTCGACCACGGGCTCGACGTCCAGGACGGGGATGCGGCCGACCGGCTGCTGGCCGAAGAGGGCCAGGACGGATCGGTCGATCGGGTCGCGTCGGGCTGGGCGGGGGGCGTGGTCGAGTCCTCGGTCACGCGCCTCACGCTACCGGGGATCGGGTGGGCCGGTCACCCTGAGGTCGGCGCTCGCGCCGCCGCCCGGCCCGTCCGTCGAGGCCGTCACCAGCACGGTGCAAGAAGTTGCAGCCCCGTCCCCTATCCTCGACCGGTGTGAAGGCTATCCGTCGGCTGCACGTACGCACCGTCCTCCCGCAGACCCTTGCCCCGCTCCACGACCTGGCGCTCAACCTGCGCTGGTCCTGGCACCCCCCGACCCGCGACATCTTCGCCAGCATCGACCCCGAGCTGTGGCAGGCCAGCGGGCACGACCCGGTGGCGGTGCTCTCCTCGCTGCGGACCGCGGACATGGACCGGCTGGCGGCCGACGAGTCGTTCGTCACCCGGGTGCACGAGGCCGCGGCGGACCTGGAGCGCTACCTGACCAAGCCCCGGTGGTACCAGCAGGAGGGCGCGGGCCGCACCGCCGAGCACGGGGACCGCGAGCTGCGGTCGATCGCCTACTTCTCCCCGGAGTTCGGGATCACCTCGGTGCTGCCGCAGTACTCCGGCGGCCTGGGGATCCTGGCCGGCGACCACCTCAAGGCGGCCAGCGACCAGGGCATCCCGATCGTGGGCGTGGGGCTGTTCTACACCTCCGGCTACTTCGCCCAGCGGTTCAACGCCGAGGGCTGGCAGCAGGAGTCCTACCCCGTCCTCGACCCCGACGACCTGCCGCTGTCGCTGCTGCGCGAGGAGGACGGCACCCCCGTCGTCGTGCGGCTGGCGATGCCGCAGGGCGGCCACCTGGACGCGCGGGTATGGCGTGCGCAGGTCGGGCGGGTGCCGCTCCTGCTGCTCGACTCGGACGTGGAGACCAACGACGCCGCCCGGCGCGAGGTCACCAACCGCCTCTACGGCGGCGGCGGCGACCAGCGGCTGGAGCAGGAGATGCTGCTGGGCATCGGCGGGGTGCGGGCGTTGCGCGCCTACTCCCGGATCACCGGCGCCCCGGAGCCGACCGTCTACCACACCAACGAGGGCCACGCCGGGTTCCAGGGCGTGGAGCGGATCAGCGAGCTGGTCTCCCGCGAGGGGCTGACCTTCGACGAGGCGCTGCGGGCGGTGCGCGCCGGGACCGTCTTCACCACGCACACCCCCGTGCCGGCCGGCATCGACCGGTTCGACGTGGACGCCATCCGGGCCCACTTCGCCGAGGACGGCTGCCAGCTCGACGGCGTCCCCCTCGACCGGCTGCTGGCCCTGGGGGCCGAGGACTACGAGGGCGGGGACCGCTCGAGGTTCAACATGGCGGTCATGGGCATGCGCCTGGGCCAGCGGGTCAACGGGGTCTCCCGCCTGCACGGCGCGGTGAGCCGGGAGATGTTCTCCGGGCTGTGGCCGGGCTTCGACCTGGACGAGGTGCCGATCGGCTCGGTCACCAACGGGGTGCACGCCGGCACCTGGGTCGACCGCAAGCTCTACGACCTGGCCAAGGCCCACCTCGGGCCGGAGACCGCCGCCCGGTCGGTCTTCACCCGCATCCACGAGGTGCCGATCGACGCGTTCTGGCGCACCAAGCGGGAGCTGCGGGCCCAGCTGATCGACGACGCCCGGGCCCGGCTGAAGACCTCCCTGCGCGACCGTGGCGTCACCGAGGCCGAGCTCGGCTGGACCGAGGACGTCCTCGACCCCGACGCGCTGACGATCGGCTTCGCCCGGCGCGGCGCGACGTACAAGCGCCTGACCCTCATGCTGCGCGACCCGGAGCGGCTCAAGAAGCTGCTCAACGACCCCGAGCGCCCGGTGCAGCTGCTCATCGCGGGCAAGTCGCACCCGGCCGACGACACCGGCAAGGCGCTCATCCAGCAGATGGTGCGCTTCACCGACGACCCCGAGGTCCGCGGCAAGATCCTCTACCTGCCCAACTACGACATCGCCATGGCCCAGCAGCTGTACCCCGGCTGCGACGTGTGGCTGAACAACCCGCTGCGTCCGTTCGAGGCCTGCGGCACCTCCGGGATGAAGGCCGCCCTCAACGGCGCGCTCAACCTGTCCATCCTCGACGGGTGGTGGGACGAGTGGTACGACGGCCAGAACGGCTGGGCCATCCCCACCGCCGACGGCGTCGAGGACCCCGACCGACGGGACGACCTCGAGTCGGCAGCCCTGTACGAGCTGCTCGAGCGGACGGTCGTGCCGACCTTCTACGACCGCGACGAGGACGGCCTGCCGCAGCGGTGGCTGGAGATGGTCAGCCACACCCTGTCCACCCTGGGCCCGAAGGTCCTGGCCGACCGGATGGTGCGGGACTACACCGAGCAGTACTACTGGCCGGCCGCCCACGCCGCCTGGTCCGCCGCCGCCGACGACTTCGCCGGCGCCCGCGACCTGGCCGCCTACGTCGAGCAGGTGCACGCCAGCTGGCCGCAGGTGCGGATCGACCACGTCGACGCCGACGGTCTCTCGGACGCCCCGCAGATCGGCGACGAGATCTCGGTGCACGCCTTCGTCGGCCTCGGCGACCTGGACCCGCACCAGGTGCGGGTCCAGATGGCCTACGGCCGGGCCAACGCCGAGGACACGCTGACCGACCTGGAGTACGTCGACCTCGAGCCGACCCAGTCCTACGAGGAGGGCCGGCACCGCTTCGACGGCCGGATGCGGCTGGCGCGCACCGGTGCGCTGGGCTGGACGGTGCGGGTGCTCCCGCGCCACGGGCAGCTGGCCGGCGCCGCCGAGCTGGGGCTGGTCACGCTGCCCTGAGCGGGCCGGTCAGGCGCCGACGAGCACCGTGACGGTGGTGGCGCCGACGGACAGGTCCTGCCCGGGGTCTACCGACCCCGGGCCGGCCGGGTCCGGCTCGCTGGTCCAGCGCCGCCGCCAGCCTGGCACCCCCTCCACCACGGGGGCCACGACGTCGACGCGGTCGAGCCCGCCGTGCAGGACCAGCGCCACGGCCTGCCGCTCCGCGCCGTCCTCGGCGTGGAGGGTGTCGAGCACCGCCACCACGGTGCGTCGCCACGGGTCGAGCCACCCCTCGTCGTCGACGACGTGCCCGGTCTCGGTGAACCACCGCAGGCGGGTCCGCCCCGGGACGGGCTCGTGGGTGGGGAAGCGGGGCGTGCGCACGAGCGCCAGCTCGCGGCGCAGCGCGAGCAGGTCGCGGGCGTCGGCGAGGAGCTCCTGCTGCCACGGGCGCAGGTCCCAGCGGACCCAGGAGATCTGGTTGTCCTGGTTGTAGGCGTTGTTGTTGCCCTCCTGGGTGCGGCCCATCTCGTCGCCGGCCACCAGCATGGGCACGCCGGCGCTCAGGACGAGGGTGGCCAGCAGGTTGCGGATCGAGCGGTTGCGCGCGGCGAGCACGGTGGCGTCCGTGGTCGACCCCTCCACCCCGTGGTTCCACGACCGGTTGTCGCCGTGCCCGTCCCGGTTGTCCTCGCCGTTGGCGTAGTTGTGCTTCTGGTCGTAGGCCGTCAGGTCGGCGAGGGTGAACCCGTCGTGCGCGGCGACGAGGTTCACCGACGCGACCGGGCCCCGGTCGCCGGCGGCGAACATGTCGGCCGACCCGGCCAGACGCGTGGCCAGCTCGCGGATGCCGTGCCCGGGCTCGCCGTGCAGGCGCCGCCGGACGTCGTCGAGCCAGAAGCTGCGGACCGTGTCGCGGTAGCGGTCGTTCCACTCGGCGAACGGCGGGGGGAACTGACCGGTGCGCCAGCCGTGGACCCCGACGTCCCACGGCTCGGCGACGAGCTTGACCCGGGACAGGACGGGGTCGGCGCGCAGCGCCACGAGGAAGGGGTGGTCGCGGTCGTAGCCGTCGTCGCGGCCGCGCCCCAGCGCCGGCGCCAGGTCGAAGCGGAAGCCGTCGACGTGGTAGTGCTCGACCCAGTGCCGCAGGGAGTCCAGGATCATCCGCACGACCGCGGGCTCGGTCACGTTCATCGTGTTGCCGGTGCCGGTCACGTCGATGTCGCGCCCACGCCCGTCCAGCCGGTAGTAGCCGGCGTTGTCCAGGCCGCGCCAGGACAGCGTCGGTCCGGAGGCGGAGGCCTGCTCGGCGGTGTGGTTGTAGACCACGTCGAGCAGGACCTCGATCCCGGCGGCGTGCAGGGTCCGCACGGCCGTGCGCAGCTCGTCCGCCACGCCCTGCGGGTCGTTGGCGGCCGCGTAGCCGGCGTGCGGGGCGAAGAACCCCAGGCTGTTGTAGCCCCAGTAGTTGTGCCGCCCCTGCCGGACCAGGGTCGGTTCGGAGACGTAGGCGTGGACGGGGAGCAGCTCGAGCGTGGTCACCCCCAGCGACAGCAGGTGCTCCACGACCGCAGGGTGTCCCAGCGCGGCATACGTCCCCTGCAGGTGGGCGGGCACCTCCGGGTGCCGCATCGTCAGCCCGCGCACGTGCGCCTCGTAGACCACCGTCTCCGACCACGGCACGGCCGGCAGGGCGTCGTCGCCCCAGTCGAAGTCGTGGTCGAGGACGACGGAGCGGGGGACGAACGGCGCCGAGTCCCGGGGGTCCCGGGTCCCGGGGGAGGCGTGGCCGGAGGTGTCGACCACGTGCCCGTAGACCTCGGGCCCCCAGCGCACCCAGCCCTCGACGGCGTGCCCGTAGGGGTCCAGGAGGAGCTTGGCCGGGTTGTGCCGGTGGCCGGCGTCGGGGTCCCACGGGCCCTCGACGCGGAAGCCGTAGCGGGTGCCGGGGGTCAGCTCGGGGACCTCGTCCCACCAGGTGCCGTGGGCGCGGTGCCGCAGGGGTATGCGGCGCTCGTGCGCCCCGTCGAAGAGGCACAGCTCGACCGCGGTGGCGTGGGCCGCGACGACGGCGACCTCGGTCCCGGCCGCCGTCCTGGTGACCCCGGGAGGGGGCGGGGTGTCCGTGCTGCGGCGGGGGCGGAGGGGTGGGGCCATGGTGGCCAAGGGTAGGTCCGCCGGGCCCGCTGCCCGCGCACCCACACCGCAGGGGGCCGACCGGGCGGGAGGTACGTTGGGGCCATGACGGATCCCACCTCGCTGCCCAACTTTCCCCCGCCGCCGCAGGACCGCCCCCTCAGCGGCCGGGTCCTCGACGCCCTGCAGGACCTGCAGATGAACCCCGACCTGGACAAGGAGGGGGACGTGGCCTTCGAGGCCCGCGACCAGAAGCTCTTCGTCAAGGTCGTCCAGGGCGAGCAGTTCGACATCATGCGCGTCTTTGGCCAGTGGCAGATCGCCGACTCGGTCCCCGAGGACATGCGCGTGCGGCTGGACGGCTGCAACGACATCACCCTCGGGGTGAACCTCGTCAAGGCCGGGATCGCCGCCGGCCACCTCGTGCTCGCGGTCGAGCAGATCGTCGCCCGCCAGGAGCAGCCCAAGGCCAAGCTGCAGATCGGCGTCGGCCTGATCCTGCAGGCGTTGTCGCTGTGGCACCGCAACGTGCTGGCCAAGTCGCGGGCCGAGCAGGGGCTCGACCCGCAGCTGCCCGAGGGAGCCCCCGAGGGGACCGAGGTCGGCCCGTGGCTGTCGATCGGCACGCGGGGCGCCTCGGCCCAGCAGGACGCCCCCGCCGACGGGTCGGACGGCCGGGAGGGCGACGCGTGAGCAGGACCGTCCCCACGGCCAGCGAGTTCGTGCGGATCGAGATCGAGGCCAGCGTCGCCACGATCCGGATCGACCGGCCGAAGATGAACCCGCTCTCGATCGAGGTGCAGGACGCGCTCGGGGAGGCGGCCCGCCTCGTGTCCGCCGACGACGAGGTGGCCGCGGTCGTCCTCTACGGCGGGGAGAAGGTCTTCGCCGCCGGGGCCGACATCAAGGAGATGCAGCGGATGAGCTACACCGACATGGTGCAGCGGGCCGCCGACATCCAGGAGTGCTTCAGCGCGGTGGCGCGCATCCCCAAGCCGGTCGTGGCCGCCATCGAGGGCTACGCCCTGGGAGCCGGCAACGAGCTGGCCCTGTGCGCCGACTTCCGGGTCGCCGCCGAGGACGCCAAGCTCGGCCAGCCCGAGATCCTGCTCGGCGTGATCCCGGGGGCCGGCGGCACCCAGCGGCTGGCCCGGCTCGTGGGCCCCTCCCGCGCCAAGGACCTCGTCTTCACCGGCCGGCAGATCGACGCCGCCGAGGCCAGGGAGATGGGCATGGTCGACGAGGTCGTCCCCTCCGGCCAGGCCTACGCGCGGGCCCTGGAGATGGTCCAGCGTTACGTGCACGGCCCCGCGTTCGCGCTGCGGGCCGCCAAGGAGGCCATCGACCGCGGACTGGACAACGACCTGGAGACCGGCCTGGCCATCGAGGCGATGCAGTTCGCCGGGGTGTTCGCCACCAAGGACCGCGAGATCGGGATGACCTCCTTCGTCAAGGAGGGCCCTGGGAAGGCGAGCTTCGAGGGCCGCTGACGCGCCTGTGTTACCCATGAGTAAGCCACCTGGCGTCGGGCCCGGGACGAGATGACAAGATGGGCCCGACTGCCCCCGACCAACGAGGACGTGAGACGTGAACATCGTCGTCTGTGTGAAGTATGTGCCGGACGCCCAGGGCGACCGGGGCTTCGAGGAGGACCGCACGACCGACCGGGAGTCGGTGGACGGGCTGCTCTCGGAGCTGGACGAGTATGCGGTGGAGGAGGCGCTGAAGATCGTCGAGGCGGGCGAGGGCGAGGTCACGGTGCTGACCATGGGCCCGGACGACGCCGTGGCGGCGGTGAAGAAGAGCCTGCAGATGGGTGCGCACCGGGGTGTGCACGTGCTGGACGAGGCGTTGGCCGGGTCGGACTCGGTGGCGACGTCGCTCGTGCTGGCCGAGGCGGTGCGCAGGCTGGGGCAGGAGTCGCCGGTGGACCTGGTGCTGACCGGGCTGGCGTCCACGGACGGGGTGATGTCGGTGGTGCCGGCGATGCTGGCCGAGCGGCTGGGTCTGCCGCAGGTGACGTTCGCCTCGGAGCTGACGGTGGAGGGGTCGACCGTGCGGATCCGTCGGGACGACGAGACCGCCTCGATGACGGTGGAGGCCTCGCTGCCGGCGGTGGTGAGCGTGACCGACCAGATCAACGAGCCGCGCTACCCCTCGTTCAAGGGGATCATGGCGGCGAAGAAGAAGCCGGTGGACACCTGGTCGCTGGCCGACTTGGGCGTGGACGCCGCGCAGGTGGGGCTGGACGCGGCCTGGACGAGGGTCGTGGAGGCGACCGAGCGTCCGCCGCGCTCGGCGGGCGAGGTCGTGACCGACGAGGGTCAGGGCGGGGTGGCCCTGGCCGACTTCCTGGCCTCGCGCAAGTTCGTCTGAGCCGGTCGACCCGAGATTGATGAAGGAGCACATCTGATGGCTGAAGTTCTCGTCCTGGTCGACCACGTCGACGGGCAGGTCCGCAAGTCCACCGCCGAGGCGTTGACGGCCGCGGCCCGGCTGGGTGAGCCGGCCGCGGTGATGGTCGGGGGTGATGCGCAGGCGGCGGCGGAGACGCTGGGCCGGTTCGGCGCGACCAAGGTGTATGCCGCGGGCGACCCGGCGCTGACCGAGCACCTGGTGGCGCCGGTGGCCGAGCTGCTGGCCGACCTGGTGGGGAAGGTGTCGCCGGCGGCGGTGATCCTGCCCTCGTCCAACGACGGCAAGGAGATCGCGGCCCGGTTGGCGATCAAGACCTCCTCGGGGGTCATCACCGACGCGGTCGACGTCCAGCCCGGTGAGGGTGGTGGCGTGCTGACCACCCAGTCGGTGTTCGCCGGGTCCTGGTCGGTGACCTCGACGGTCACCTCCGGCACGCCGGTGGTCACGCTGAAGCCGAACTCGGTCCCGGCGCAGGAGGCTCCGGCCTCCCCGGTCGTGGAGGAGGTCTCGGTGTCGTTGTCGGAGGCGGCCACCGCGGTGCGGATCACCGAGCGCGCGCAGAAGGCGGCCTCGGGCCGGCCGTCGCTGACCGAGGCCGCGATCGTGGTCTCCGGCGGGCGTGGCACGGGCGGCGACTTCGGCCCGGTGGAGGAGTTCGCCGACTCCCTGGGCGCGGCCGTGGGCGCCTCGCGGGCGGCGGTCGACGCGGGGTGGTACCCGCACGCCTCCCAGGTCGGGCAGACCGGGGTGTCGGTCTCGCCGCAGCTGTACGTGGCCGCGGGCATCTCCGGGGCGATCCAGCACCGGGCGGGCATGCAGACGTCCAAGACGATCGTGGCGGTCAACAAGGACCCCGAGGCCCCGATCTTCGAGCTGGTCGACTACGGCGTCGTCGGTGACCTGTTCACGGTCCTGCCCCAGGCCACCCAGGAGGTCCAGACCCGCAAGCTGAGCACCCCCCCGCAAGGCCCCGACCGCGACCCCGCGGCCGGGGGCTTTGCCTCGTCCGGCCGTCGGCGCAGGGTGACGGACGTAGACTTCTGCGGTGCCCCTTCCCGACCGTCTCGTCTACCTCGACCACGCCGCGACCACGCCGGTGCTGGACGAGGTCGTCGACGTCGTCACCCGCACCATGCGGCAGGTCGGCAACGCCAGCTCGCTGCACACGCCGGGCCGGGCGGCCCGCCGCGTCGTCGAGGAGTCGCGGGAGCGGATCGCCGAGGCGTTGGGCGTGCGGCCCTCGGAGGTGCTCTTCACCTCCGGCGGCACCGAGTCGGACAACATCGCCGTCAAGGGGACCTTCGCGGCCCGGCGCACCACCGACCCCCGTCGCGACCGGCTGGTCGTCAGCGGCGTCGAGCACCACGCCGTCCTCGACCCGGTCGAGCACCTCGTCCGCGCCGCGGGGGCCCGGGTCACCTGGGTCGAGCCGGACGGCCAGGGTCGGGTCCACCCGCAGGCCCTCCGGGACGCGCTGGACGCGGACGGCGGCCCCGGGACGGTGGCGCTCGTCAGCGTGATGTGGGCCAACAACGAGGTCGGCACCGTGCAGCCCGTCCGCGAGCTCGCCGAGCTGGCGCGTGAGCACGGCATCCCGTTCCACAGCGACGCGGTGCAGGCGCTGGGCCAGGTCCCCCTGGACCTCTCGGTCGTCGACCTGGGCGTCATCACCGGCCACAAGATCGGCGGCCCGCTGGGCGTCGGCGCGCTCGTCGCCGGCCGGGACCAGTCGCCGGTGCCGCTCACGCACGGCGGCGGGCAGGAGCGCAAGCTGCGCTCCGGCACCCTGGACACCCCCGGGATCGCCGGGCTGGCCGAGGCCGTCGCCCACGCCGCCGCGGAGCAGGCCAGCCACGCCCGGCATCTCGCCGCGCTGCGCGACCGGCTGATCGAGGGCGCGCTGGCGCTGGACGACGGCATCAGCGTCAGCGGCACCTGGACGCCCGGCGACGTGACCGACCGGCTGCCCGGCAACGTGCACCTGCGCGTCGCCGACGCCGAGGGGGACTCCCTGCTCTACCTGCTCGACGCCGCCGGGATCGCCTGCTCGACCGGGTCGGCCTGCCAGGCCGGGGTCCCGCGGCCCAGCCACGTGCTGCTGGCCATGGGCGTGCCCGAGCGCGAGGCCCGGGGCGCGCTGCGGTTCACCCTCGGCCACGGCTCCGAGCAGGCCGACGTCGACGCGGTCCTCGCCGCGCTCCCGCCCGCCCTCGAGCGAGCCCGGCGGGCGCACGCCGCCTCCAGGAGCCGGGCATGAGGGTCGTCGCCGCGATGAGCGGCGGGGTCGACTCCGCCGTCGCCGCCGCCCGGATGATCGACGCCGGGCACGAGGTGGTGGGGGTCCACCTGGCCCTGGCCCAGTCCGCCTCGACGCTGCGGGAGAGCGCCCGCGGGTGCTGCACCCTCGAGGACGCCGGGGACGCCCGCCGGGTGGCCGACCGGCTCGGCATCCCGTTCTACGTGTGGGACATGGCCGACCGCTTCCGCGAGGACGTCGTCGAGGACTTCGTCGCCGAGTACGCCGCCGGCCGCACCCCCAACCCGTGCCTGCGCTGCAACGAGAAGATCAAGTTCGCCGCCCTGCTCGACAAGGCCCTGGCCCTCGGCTTCGACGCGGTCGCCACGGGTCACTACGCCCAGGTGGTCGAGGTGCCCGATCCGGCTGCGCCGCAGGGGGTCCGCCGCGAGCTGCACCGTGCGGTGGACCCGGCCAAGGACCAGTCCTACGTCCTCGGCGTGCTCGACGCCGACCAGCTGGCCCGCAGCTTCTTCCCCCTCGGCGACACGGTCAAGGCCGACATCCGCGCGGAGGCCGCCGCCCGCGGCTTCTCGGTCGCGAAGAAGCCGGACAGCCACGACATCTGCTTCATCGCCGACGGGGACACCCGCGGCTGGCTCGCCCAGCGGCTGGGGGAGCGGCCCGGACCGGTCGTCGACGAGCACGGCACCGTGCTGGGGGAGCACCGGGGGGCGCACGGCTACACCGTGGGCCAGCGGCGCGGTCTCGGGCTGAAGGTGCCGCCCGCGGACGGCTCCAAGAGGTACGTGGTCTCGACCGACACCCGGTCCAACACGGTCGTCGTCGGCCCCGAGGAGCTGCTGGGGGTCGACCTGGTCACCGCCGACCACGTGCGCTGGTGCGGACCCGCCCCGACCGGCGAGGTACGCGTGGGCGCCCAGCTGCGCGCCCACGGGGAGGAGCACCCGGCGACGGCGCGGGTGGAGCGGGCCGACGGCATACCGGAGCGGCTCGTCGTCCACCTGGACGGGCGGACGAGGGGCGTGGCGCCGGGCCAGTCGGTCGTCCTCTACGACGGCACCCGCGTGGTCGGGTCCGGCACGATCGCCGCCTCGGGCAGGGCCGCATGAGCACCGGCGCGGGTATGCCGCCCGCGGACGGGGTGCGCGCCACCGGGATCGGCTCGTGGCCCGGCACGGACGTGCGCGAGGCCCTGCGCGTGGTCCTCGGGACGCTGACCGCGTCGGTCCCCGAGGGGGTCGTCGGGATGCCCTACCTGCCCGAGCTGCCGGCCCGGGGGCCGGGGTCGGACCTGCTGGGCCGGGGCGCCCACCTGCTCGTCGACCTGCCCGTGGACCTGCAGCCTCAGGGGTGGCGCCTCGTCGACCGCCCGGGACGCGACCACGACCGGGCGGGGGCGCTGTGGGGGCAGGACCTCGACGAGCTGGCCGAGGCCCTCGACGGCTGGGCCGGCCCGCTCAAGGTGCAGGTGGCCGGACCGTGGACCCTGGCCGCCGGGGTGTGGCTGCCGCTGGGCGACCGGGTGCTGTCGGACCCCGGCGCCTCCCGCGACCTGGTCGCCTCCCTTTCCGAGGGGGTCGCCGGCCACGTGGCGCACGTGCGCCGCCTGGTGCCGGGCGCGGACGTCGTGCTGCAGCTCGACGAACCGTCGCTGACGGCCGTGTCGCTGGGGTGCGTGCGGTCGGAGTCCGGCTACTCGGTGCTGCGCACCCCCGAGCTCGGGGAGCTCGCGGGGGCGCTGCGCGACGTCGTGGAGGCCGCCCGGACCGCCGGGGCCGTGGAGGTCGCCGTCCACTCGTGCGCACCGGACCTGCCCCTGGACCTCCTGCGGCGTGCCGGCGTGGACGCGGTGAGCCTCGACGTCGCGCTCCTGCGGCGGCCCGGCTGGGACGCCGTGGCCACCCTCCTCGACGCCGGGGTCGGCCTGTGGGCCGGGGCGCTGCCCTCGGACGGCCCCGGGACCCCGACGGCCGCCGAGCACGTGGACCGGCTGCTGGTGGGCTGGCGCGAGCTCGGGCTGCCCGTCGCCGACCTGGCCGGCCTGACGGTGACCCCCTCCTGCGGCCTGGCCGGCTCGACGCCCGAGGAGGCGCGGGCCACCACGGCCGCGACCGTGCAGGCTGCCGCCCGCCTGGCCGGGATCGCCGCGGGATGACCGCCCCGGGCCTGCCCGCGGGGACGCGGGCGCCGTCCCCTGGCAGGTCTGGTACCTGACCCTGGCCCTGGTCTGGGGATCGAGCTACCTGCTCATCAAGCTCGGCCTGGAGGCCCTCAGCGGCGTCCAGGTGACCGCCCTGCGGATCGTCCTGGAGCGGCCGTCCTGCTGACCCTGGTCGCGGTGACCGGGACGCGGCTGCCCCGGGGCCGGCGCACCTGGGGGCACCTGCTCGTCACCGGCACCCTGCTGTGCTCCTTGCCCTGCACGCTGTTCGCGCTGGGCGAGGTGCGGGTGACCTCGGCGGTCGCCGGGATCGCCAACGCCACCACCCCGGTGGCCGCCGTCGTGGCGACGGCGGTCCTGCTGCCTGGCGAGCCGGTCGGGCGGCGGCGCCAGCTCGGGGTCGGCATCGGCTTCGTGGGCGTCGTCCTCATCGCCCAGCCGTGGTCCCTCGAGCGCGGGCCGGACCCGGTCGGCCTGCTCATGGTCCTGGTGGCCTCGGCGAGCTACGGGATCGGGTGGACCTACGTGCGCCGCCACCTGCACGGCGTGGACCCGGGCGGCCTGTCGATGCCGGCGGCCCAGGTGCTCGTCGCGCTGGCCCAGGTGCCCGTGCTCCTGCTCGCCGACTGGTGGCTGCGCGACCTGCCCTCCGGAGGGCCGCTGGCCCCGGCCGGTCCGGCCGCGTCCGCCGGGGGATGGGCCCTGTGGGGCCCGCTGCTGGCGGTGGGGGCGCTCGGCGTGGTCGGGACCGGGCTCGCGCAGGCGATGCAGTATGCCGTGGTGCGGGCCGCCGGCCCGACCGTCGCCACGAGCGTGACCTACCCGATCGTCGTCGTCTCCGTGGTGCTGGGGGTGCTGCTGCTCGGTGAGAGCGTCGGGCCGCTCGTCCTGGTCGGTGCCGCGGTCGTGCTGGCGGGCTCGCTGCTCATCGGGACGCGGCGGGGCGGTCGCGGCGCCGGCCTCGGGCCGCGCGGGGCCGGGCGGGTGCGGCATACCCCTGCGGTGTCGGTGGACCCTGCCAGGATGGGCGGGTGAACGCGAGCACCATCCCTCCCGACCCGGTCGACGACGTGCCCGAGGAGGCCCGCCACCGGTGGGCCGAGCTGGCCGAGGAGATTCGGGGCCACCAGTTCGCCTACTACGTCAAGGACGCCCCGGTCGTCAGCGACGGGGAGTTCGACGCGCTGGTGCGGCAGCTGGAGGCGCTGGAGGAGGAGCACCCCGGGCTGCGGGTGCCGGACAGCCCGACCCAGGTGGTCGGCGGGACCTTCTCGACCGAGTTCACGGCGGTCGACCACCTCGAGCGGATGCTCAGCCTGGACAACGCGTTCTCCACCGAGGAGCTGGTCGCCTGGGCCGAGCGGGTCGAGCGGGAGGTGGGCGGGGCGCAGGTGAGCTACCTGTGCGAGCTGAAGATCGACGGGCTGGCGGTCAACCTGCTCTACGAGGACGGCCGGCTGGTCCGGGCGCTGACCCGGGGCGACGGGCGGACGGGGGAGGACGTCACCCTCAACGTCCGCACGATCGAGGGGGTCCCGCTGCGGCTGCGGGCGCCCGAGGAGCAGGAGGCCGAGGGGGTCGTCGGCGAGGGCGGGGGCAAGCACCTGGTCGAGGGGGCCGTCGTGGAGGAGGGCGCGGGCACCACCGAGCCGGTCCCGGTGCCGCGGCTGGTGGAGGTGCGCGGGGAGGTCTACTTCCCGGTGTCCTCCTTCGAGGAGCTCAACGCCGGCCTGGTGGCGGCGGGCAAGGCGCCGTTCGCCAACCCCCGCAACACCGCGGCCGGGTCGTTGCGGCAGAAGGACCCCCGGGTGACCGCGTCGCGGGACCTGCGGATGATCGTGCACGGGATCGGGGCCCGGGAGGGTTTCGACGTGGTCCGCCAGTCGCAGGCCTACGAGGTCCTGGCGGCCTGGGGGCTGCCGGTGTCGGGACGCACGCGCGTGGTCGGCACGATCGAGGAGGTGTGCGCCTATGTGCAGCGGTGGGGGGAGCAGCGGCACGCCGTCGAGCACGAGATCGACGGGGTGGTCGTCAAGGTCGACGAGGTGGTCGTGCAGCGCCGGCTGGGGTCGACCTCGCGGGCGCCGCGCTGGGCGATCGCCTACAAGTACCCGCCCGAGGAGGTCACCACCAAGCTGCTGGACATCCGGGTGGACGTCGGCCGCACCGGGCGGGTCACCCCGTGGGGGCTGATGGAGCCGGTGCAGGTGGCCGGGTCGACCGTCGAGCGGGCCACGCTGCACAACCAGCACGAGGTCGAGCGCAAGGGGGTGCTCGTCGGCGACACCGTGGTGCTGCGCAAGGCCGGCGACGTCATCCCCGAGATCCTCGGGCCGGTCGTCGACCTGCGCGACGGCAGCGAGCGGCCCTTCGTCATGCCCACCCACTGCCCCTCCTGCGGGACGGCGCTGCGGCCGGAGAAGGAGGGGGACAAGGACATCCGCTGCCCCAACTCCAAGGAGTGCCCTGCGCAGCTGCGGGAGCGGCTCTACTCCCTGGCGGGCAGGGGCGCGTTCGACATCGAGGCGCTGGGGGCCGAGGGGGTCAACGCCCTGCTGGACGCCGGCGTGCTCACCAACGAGGCCACGCTGTTCTCGCTGACGGCGCAGGACGTGGCGCAGGTCCCGCTCTTCACGCGCGCGGCGAGGAAGACGGATCCGCAGGACGCGGTCGTCGACGGGCGGGTGCTCTCGGCCAACGGGCAGAAGCTGGTCGACAACCTCCAGCAGGCCAGGGCCCAGCCGCTGTGGCGGGTGCTCGTGGCCCTGTCGATCCGGCACGTGGGACCGACCGCAGCCCGGGCCCTGGCCGCCGAGCTCGGCTCGATGGAGGCGATCCGGGCCGCCAGCACCGAGGAGCTGGCCGCCGTCGAGGGCGTCGGGCCGGTCATCGCCGAGTCGGTCAAGGAGTGGTTCGACGTCGACTGGCACCGCGAGATCGTGCAGCGCTGGGCCGCCGACGGGGTCCGGATGGCCGACGAGCGCGACGAGTCCGTCGAGCGGACCCTGGAGGGCCTGACCGTCGTGGTGACCGGCTCGCTGGAGGGCTTCAGCCGCGACGAGTCCAAGGAGGCCATCGTCTCCCGGGGCGGCAAGGCGTCCGGGTCGGTCTCCAAGAAGACGGACTACGTCGTCGTCGGGGCCAACGCCGGCTCCAAGGCGGCCAAGGCCGAGGAGCTGGGGGTGCCGGTCCTCGACGAGGAGGGCTTCGTGCGGCTGCTGGCCGAGGGGCCGCCGCCTGGCCCGTCGGGGGAGGAGTCGTGACCGGCCGGGTGGACCCCGACGACCTGCTCTGGTTCGTCGACCGGGCGCTCGAGGGGATGCTCGAGACCTGCAGGACGCTCGGCGAGGAGCTGGTGAACGCCCGGCTCGAGGTCGAGGGGAGCAACAGCCCCTACGCCGTCGTGGTCCACTGCGTGGGGGTCATGGACTTCTGGGCGGGGCACAAGGTGGCCGGCCGGCCGAACCACCGCGACCGGGACGCGGAGTTCCGGGCCGTCGGGACGCTCGCCGACCTCGAGGCGCAGGTGGCCGCAGGACGGCAGCGCTTCGTCGAGGCCCTCACGGGTGCCGAGTGGGCCGCTCCCTGCGTGGGGCAGGACCGCCCGGAGACCCATGCCCTGCCGGTCGGTCGGACCCAGGGCGGCGCCCTGGTCCACGTGCTCGAAGAGCTCTGCCAGCACCGGGGCCAGGTCGAGGTCACCGCCGACGTGCTCCGGGCCGGTGCCGCGCGGGACGAGGGCCGGAGGTGAGGTCCCGCCCGCTCTGGGTGCTGCTCGTCCTGCTGCTGGGCCTCGTCGTGGTCGACGCGGCCCGCGACGGGCGGCCGGCGTTCGCGGTCGGTTACGGTGTCGTGGCGCTCGCCGTCGCCTGGTGGTCCTCACCGTGGCGTGGACGCGGCGGCCCCACCCACGAGGAGGTCCTCACCATGAGCGACACCGAGGCTCGACCGGACGTCGTCATCTACTGGCGCCCCGGGTGCGGTTTCTGCGCGATGCTCAAGGCACGGCTCGGCTCGGCCCGCGACCGTGCGACCTGGATCAACATCTGGGAGGACGAGCAGGGTGCCGCCTACGTGCGTGAGGTCAACGGCGGCAACGAGACGGTGCCGACGGTCGTGATCGACGGGGTCCCGCACACCAACCCCTCGCCGAAGCTGGTCCTGGAGCGGTTGCGGCAGCTCGACGACCGGTGACGCCCGGCGGCGGTGGGGGACGGCGACGCTCCGACGGCCACCTACACTGTCGGCCATGTCCAACCTCTCGCGCGACGACGTCGCGCACGTCGCCATGCTGGCGCGCATCCAGCTCGAGGACTCCGAGCTGGACCGGCTCGCCGGCCAGCTCGACCAGATCGTCGACTGGGTCGGCCAGGTCAACGAGGTCGCCGCCGCCGACGTGCCCCCGATGTCCCACCCCCTGCCGCTGGTCAACGTCACCCGCCCCGACGAGGTCCGACCCAGCCTGACCGCCGAGCAGGCCCTGGCCAACGCCCCCGACCCCGAGGACGGGCGTTTCGGCGTGCCGCGCATCCTCGACGAGGAGTGAGGACAAACGTGAGCGAGACCACCCCCACCGATGCCGGGCGCGACCTGACCCGGATGACCGCCGTCCAGATGGCCGACGCCATGGCCGCCGGCGAGACCACGTCCGAGGAGCTGGTGCAGGCGCACCTGGACCGCATCGAGCGGCTCAACCCGGCCCTCAACGCCTTCCTCCTCGTCGATGCCGACGGGGCCCTCGCCACCGCTCGCGAGGTCGACGCCGCCCGGGCGGCTGGGGAGGACCTGCCCCGCCTGGCCGGCGTCCCCGTCGCCGTCAAGGACATTGCCTGCACCCAGGGGCTGACCACGACGGCAGGCTCCCGCATGCTGGAGCACTTCGTGCCGCCCTACGACGCCACCATCGTCACCCGGCTGCGCGAGGCCCGGATGCCCATCCTCGGCAAGACCAACATGGACGAGTTCGCCATGGGCTCCTCCACCGAGCACTCCGCCTTCGGCCCCACCCGCAACCCCTGGGACCTGGAGCGCATCCCCGGCGGCTCCGGCGGCGGCTCCAGCGCCGCCGTCGCCGGGTTCCTCGCCCCCCTGGCGATCGGCTCGGACACCGGCGGCTCCATCCGCCAGCCCGCCGCCGTCACCGGGACCGTCGGCGTCAAGCCGACCTACGGCGGGGTCAGCCGCTACGGCGTCATCGCGCTGGCCTCCAGCCTCGACCAGATCGGCCCGTGCGCCCGCACGGTCGCCGACGCGGCTCTCCTTCACGAGGTGCTCGGCGGCCACGACCCGATGGACTCCACGAGCATCGACGCCCCCGTGCCGCCCGTCGTGGAGTCGGTGGCCGGCGCGTCCGCCGAGGACGGCTCGCTCGCCGGGCTGAAGGTCGGCGTCGTCAAGGAGATCGGCGGCGAGGGCTTCCAGCCGGGCGTGCAGCAGCGCTTCGACGAGGCGCTCGAGGAGCTGCGAGCCCTGGGCGCGGAGATCGTCGAGGTCTCCTGCCCCCACTTCACCCACGCGATGGCGGCCTACTACCTCATCCTGCCGTCCGAGGCGAGCAGCAACCTGGCCCGCTACGACGCGATGCGCTACGGCCGCCGCACCACCCCGGAGGACAGCCCCAGCGCCGAGCAGGTCATGGCCGCCAGCCGGGACGACGCCTTCGGCGACGAGGTCAAGCGCCGCATCATCCTGGGCACCTACGCCCTCTCCAGCGGCTACTACGACGCCTACTACGGGCAGGCCCAGAAGGTCCGCACGCTCATCGCGCGCGACCTCGAGGCGGCGTTCGGGCAGGCCGACGTGCTCGTCAGCCCCACCGCCCCGACCACCGCCTTCCGGATCGGCGACAAGCTGGACGACCCCATGGCGATGTATCTCAACGACATCGCCACCATCCCGGCCAACCTCGCCGGCATCCCCGGCATGTCCATCCCCTCGGGGCTGGCCCCGGAGGACGGGCTGCCCGTGGGCATCCAGCTGCTCGCCCCCGCGATGGAGGACCAGCGCCTGTATGCCGTGGGCGCGGCCCTGGAGGCCCGGCTCGCCCGGGCGCAGGGCGGGCCGGTCGTCGACCGGCTTCCCGAGGTGCCCACCACCGCCCCCGAGGTGCCGGGCGCACGGCATACCCCCGGCACCGCCGGGACCCACACCGAGGAGGTGCGCGCGTGAACGCCGCGACGAGAGCCACGGCCGGGACGGCCCCCACCGTGCCCTACGAGGAGCTGCTGACCCGCTACGAGCCGGTCGTGGGCCTGGAGGTCCACGTCGAGCTCTCGACGGCCACCAAGATGTTCTGCGGCTGCGCCACCGGGTTCGGGGCCGAGCCCAACACGCAGACCTGCCCGGTCTGCCTCGGGATGCCCGGCGCGCTGCCGGTGGTCAACGCCACCGCGGTCGAGTCGGCGGTGCGGATCGGCCTGGCGCTGAACTGCCGGATCGCCGAGTGGTGCCGGTTCGCGCGGAAGAACTACTTCTACCCGGACATGCCGAAGAACTTCCAGACCAGCCAGTACGACGAGCCGATCGCCTTCGACGGGTGGGTCGACGTCGAGGTCCCGGCCAACGAGGCGGGCGGGGAGGCGTTCACCTTCCGGGTCGAGATCGAGCGGGCCCACATGGAGGAGGACACCGGCAAGTCCACGCACGTCGGCGGGACCACCGGGCGCATCCACGGGGCCGACTACTCGGTCGTGGACTACAACCGCGCCGGGATCCCGCTCATCGAGATCGTCACCCGGCCGATCACCGGGGCGGGGGAGCGGGCGCCCGAGGTGGCCCGCGCCTACGTGTCGACGCTGCGGGACCTCATGCGGGCGCTGGACGTCTCCGACGTCAGGATGGAGCAGGGCTCGATGCGCTGCGACGCCAACGTCTCGCTCATGCCGACGGGGTCGACCACCCTGGGCATGCGCACGGAGACCAAGAACGTCAACTCGCTCCGGTCGGTCGAGCGGGCGGTGCGCTACGAGATGACGCGCCACGCGGCCGTGCTCGACGCGGGCCAGGCCATCCTGCAGGAGACCCGCCACTGGCACGAGGACACCGGCATCACGACGTCGGGCCGGCCCAAGTCCGACGCCGACGACTACCGCTACTTCCCCGAGCCGGACCTGGTGCCCGTCGCCCCGTCCCGCGAGGACGTCGAGCGGCTGCGGGCCACGCTGCCGGAGAACCCGGCGGAGCGGCGACGCCGCCTGCAGGACGCGTGGGGCTTCACCGACCTGGAGATGCGCGACGTCGTCAACGCCGGCGCCGTGGAGGTCATCGAGGAGACCGTCGCCGCGGGGGCCTCCCCGGCCGCCGCCCGCAAGTGGTGGACCGGGGTGCTGGCCCGCCGGGCGAACACCGACGGGGTCGCCGTGACCGAACTGGGCGTGACACCCGCGCACGTCGCCGAGCTCGACGGGCTGGTGACGTCCGGGCGGCTCAACGACTCGATGGCCCGGCAGGTGCTCGACGGCGTGGTCGCCGGGGAGGGGGCCCCGGCGCAGGTGGCGGACGCCCGCGGCCTGGAGCTGGTCCAGGACGACGGTGCCCTGCAGGCCGCGGTCGACAAGGTCGTCGCGGCCAACCCCGACGTCGCCGAGAAGATCCGCGGCGGCAAGGTGCAGGCGGTCGGTGCCCTCATCGGCCAGGTGATGAAGCAGATGCGGGGCCAGGCCGACGCGGCCAAGGCCCGGGAGCTGATCCTCACCACGCTGGGCGTCGAGGGCTGAGGGTGGCCGCGCCGGTCGTCGCCGCCGTCCCCTCCGACCTGGCCCCGTTCCTCGACCCGGTCGAGGGCGTCGAGGTCGAGGTCTACGACCCGCGGGACCGCGACCGTGTGCCCGGCGGGGGGCGGGACGTGGACGTGCTGTCCCTGCCGATGGTCGCCGGCCCCTGGCTGCGGCGGATGGACGAGGTGCCCGGGCTGAGGGGCGTGGTGCTGGCCTCGGCCGGCTTCGAGCACGCCCTGCCGTACCTGCCGGACGGGGTCGAGATGGCCAACGCCGTCGAGGTGCACGACACCGCGACCGCCGAGATGGCCCTGGCGCTCATGCTCGCCTCGCAGCGCCACCTGCCCAAGCACGTCCTGTCCCAGGCGGCGGAGACGTGGGACCGCTCGACCCCGGAGGGGCAGCCCTGGCGGTCGCTGGCCGACTCCACCGTGCTCGTGCTGGGCTACGGCGGCATCGGGAAGGCGCTGACCCGCAGGCTGCTGGCCGCCGAGTGCGAGGTGGTCGCCGTGGCGAGCCGGGACCGGGAGGGCGACGAGCTGGTCGACCGGGTGCACGGGACCGACCGGCTGCCCGAGCTGCTGCCCACGGCCGACGTGCTGGCGGTCTGCGTGCCGCTCACGGACGCGACCACCGGCCTCGTCGACGCGCAGGTGCTGGCGGCCCTGCCCGACGACGCGCTCGTCGTCAACGTCGCCCGCGGCGGGGTGGTGGACACCGCGGCGCTGATGGCCGAGTGCGCGTCCGGTCGTCTCCGGGCCGCCCTCGACGTCACCGACCCCGAGCCGCTGCCGGACGGGCACCCGCTGTGGTCGACCCCCGGCGTCCTCGTCGTGCCGCACGTCGGCGGCGCCTCGCCCGCGTCCTTCCCGCGGATGGGGCGTTACCTGCACCGCCAGCTGACGGCATACCGGGACCGGGGGCGCCTGGACCACGTGGTGGCGACCGGAGGCGCGCACGCCTGAGGGTTCGGTACGGTCGCTGCCATGAGCCGCACCCTCGTCGTCATCCGGCACGCCAAGGCCGAGCACGCCGACCCCGGCGGTGACCACGAGCGGCAGCTGGCGCCCCGGGGCGTCGAGGACGCCGGCGCGCTGGGCCGCTGGCTCGCGGGCGAGGGGCTGCTGCCCGACCTCGTCCTCGTCTCCACCGCCGCCCGCACCCGCCAGACCGCCGAGCTGGTCCTGCAGGGTGCCGGGCTCGACGTCGACCAGGTGCCGACCTGGCCCTCCCGCAGCGTCTACGACGGCGGGGTGGACGCGACCCTGGGGGCGGTCCAGGAGGCCGACGACGACGCGACCACGGTGTGGCTGGTCGGGCACCAGCCGGTCGTGGCCGCCCTCACCCTCGAGCTGGCCGAGCCGCACCGCAGCGACCACGCGATCGTCGAGGCGGTCGGGGCCGGCTTCCCCACCTCGGCGGCCGCGGTCCTGCACATCGACGTCGAGTCGTGGTCCGTGCTGGGGCCGGGCGGGGCGCGGCTCGTGGGCCTCCGCCCGCGGAACCTAGGCTGAGCCACATGACGATCAGGATCGGTGCGCACGTCGACCAGACCGACCCGGTGGCGGAGGCGCAGGCCCGCGGCACCACGCTCGTGCAGCACTTCCTCGGTGACCCGCAGAGCTACAAGGGGCCCCAGGTGCTCTACCCCGGCGGGGCGGAGGCGCTCCGCGCCGCGACGGAGGAGGCGGGGGTCGACCTCTACGTGCACGCGCCCTACATGATCAACGTGGCCTCCACGAACAACCGCATCCGCATCCCCAGCCGCAAGCTGCTCCAGCAGCACATGGACGCCGCCGCCGAGATCGGCGCCAAGGGCCTGGTCGTCCACGGCGGCCACGTGGGCGACGCGGACGACCCCACCAAGGGCTTCGACAACTGGCGCAAGGCGGTCGAGGCCACCGACATCAAGGTCCCGCTCCTGCTCGAGAACACCGCCGGGGGCGGCAACGCGATGGCCCGCCGGCTCGACCGGATCGCCCTGCTCTGGGAGGCGGTCCAGCAGGCCGGGGGCGCGCAGGACGTGGGCTTCTGCCTCGACACCTGTCACGCCTGGGCCGGGGGCATCCCCCTGACCGAGGTGGTCGGGCGGATCCGGGAGATCACCGGCCGGATCGACCTGGTGCACCTCAACGACAGCCGGGACGACTTCGACTCCGGGGCCGACCGGCACGCCAACCTCGGGTCCGGGCGGATCGACCCCGGCGAGCTGGTGGCCGTCGTCCGCGAGGCGGGGGCGCCGGTGATCAGCGAGACGCCCGGCGGGGCGGCCCAGCACCGGGCCGAGGCCCTCTGGGTGCAGCAGGAGCTCGCCCAGAACTGACGTAGCATCCTGCGACGTGACCGAGCCGGTGATCAGCGCGCAGGGGCTGCGCAAGGAGTACGGGGACTTCGTGGCCGTCGACGGGATCGACTTCGAGGTGCACCCGGGGGAGAGCTTCGGCCTGCTCGGGCCCAACGGGGCCGGGAAGTCGACGACCATGCGGATGATCGGCGGCACCCTCGACCGCACCGGCGGGCAGCTGCGCGTGCTCGGGCTGGACCCGGGCCGGCAGGGCCCCGAGGTCCGCGCCCACCTGGGCGTGGTGCCGCAGCAGGACAACCTCGACGAGGAGCTGCGGGTCCGCGAGAACATCGTCATGTACGGCCGCTACTTCGGGCTGCCCCGCTCCTACCTGGGCCCCAAGGCCGACGAGCTGCTCGCCTTCGCCCAGCTGGAGGCCAAGGCCAAGGCGAAGGTGGACAACCTCTCCGGGGGTATGAAGCGCCGCCTCACCATCGCGCGGGGCCTGGTCAACGAGCCGCGCATCCTCCTGCTCGACGAGCCGACGACGGGGCTGGACCCGCAGGCCCGGCACGTGCTGTGGGACCGGCTGTTCCGCCTCAAGGAGGCCGGCACCACCCTGGTGGTGACCACCCACTTCATGGACGAGGCCGAGCAGCTGTGCGACCGGCTCATCGTCGTCGACCACGGCCGGATCATGGCCGAGGGCTCGCCCCGGCAGCTCATCCGGGAGCACTCCACCCGGGAGGTCGTGGAGGTCCGGTTCGGGTCGCAGCGCAACGCGCAGGTCGTCGCCGACCTCGAGGGCGTCGGGGCGCGCAACGAGGTCCTGCCGGACCGCATCCTCGTCTACACCGACGACGGCGAGGCGGCCCTGGAGGAGATCTCCCGCCGAGGCCTGCACCCGATCACCTCGCTGGTGCGCCGGTCGTCCCTGGAGGACGTCTTCCTCCGGCTGACCGGGAGGACGCTCGTTGACTGACCACCAGCCGCGTCCGACCGCCGCGCAGGCCGTCGTGGACGCGGACACCAACGCGCTCGCCTACTCCGGCCGGGCGCCCGGGCACGGGGTGATGGCGGCCCGGGCCCGGGCCCGCGGCGTCTGGTACTACGCCGAGACCGTGCTGCGGGGCATGCGGGCCTACTTCTGGCCGATCCTGCTCTACTCCGTGGGCCAGCCGCTCATCTACATGGTCGCCCTGGGCATCGGGCTCGGCACGCTCGTGCAGCAGGGGGCGGGCAGCGTCGACGGGGTCGACTACCTGACCTTCGTCGCGCCCGCGCTCCTCGTCTCCACCGTCGTCATGTCCGTCACGGCCGAGATGACCTACCCGGTCATGGCCGGCTTCAAGTGGCAGCGGCTCTACCACGCGCCGGCGGCCAGCCCGCTCGAGCCGGGCCAGGTCGCCCTGGGCCACCTGGTGGCCGTGGTCATCCGGTTCGTGCTCCAGTCCCTGGTCTTCTGGCTGGTCATGCTGGCCTTCGGGGCCGCGCCGAGCGGCTGGGCGCAGTCGCTGCTGGTGGTGCCGGTCGGGGTGCTCACCGCCACCGCGTTCGGCGCCCCGCTCCAGGCCTACGCCGCCACGCTGCGGGACGAGGGCTTCCAGTTCGCCTTCATCCAGCGCTTCGTCGTCATGCCGATGTTCCTCTTCGCCGGCACCTTCTTCCCCCTGTCCGTGCTGCCGACCTACCTGCACTGGATCGGGTGGATCTCCCCGGTCTGGCACGGCACCGAGCTGGCGCGGCTGGCCAGCTACGGGGCACCGGTGTCCCCCCTGATGCTCGCGGTCCACCTGGGCTTCCTGCTCGCGCTGACCGTCGGCGGGGTGCTGGCCGGCGTCCGCGTCTACACCCGGAGGCTGCACTCGTGAGCGCGACCCCGGTCCCGGCCCCACCGCATACCCCCGGTCCCCGTCCCTTCCGGTCCCTGTCCTCGGGCAACGTCGGCGCGGTCCTGGAGCGCGGCTTCACCGTCATCCGCAACCAGAACTGGATGATCCTGGTCTCCGGGTTCTTCGAGCCGGTCCTCTACCTGCTGGCCATGGGCGTGGGGATGGGCGGCCTGGTGGGCGAGGTCGTCGGGCCGGGCGGGCAGCCGATCTCCTACGCCGCCTACATCGCGCCGGCCCTGCTGGCCACCTCGGCGATGAACGGCGCGATCTACGACTCCACCTGGAACGTCTTCTTCAAGCTGCGGTTCGCCAAGCTCTACCAGGCCATGCTGCAGACCAGCCTCGGCCCGCTGGACGTGGCCGCGGGGGAGATCCTTATGGCCCTGTTCCGGGGCTTCGTCTACGCGGTGGGCTTCCTCGGGGTGCTCGCGCTGATGGGCCTGGTGACCAGCTGGTGGGCGCTCCTCATGGTGCCGGTGGCCGTCCTCGTGGCGCTCGGGTTCGCCGCGCTGGGGATGGGGATCACCAGCTTCATGCGGACCTTCCAGCAGATGGACCTCATCAACTTCGCCATGCTGCCGATGTTCCTGTTCTCGGCCACGCTCTACCCGATCACCGTCTACCCCGAGCCGGTGCAGTGGTTCGTCATGGCCATGCCGCTGTGGCACGCGGTGGAGCTGATGCGGCAGCTGTCGGTGGGCCATCTGGGGCTGGTGACGCTCGTGCACGTCGGCTACTTCCTGGCGATGACGGGCGTCGGGATGTGGCTGACGACCGTGCGGCTGCGGGCGCTCTTCCTGCGGTGAGGTCCGGCGGGAGGGTGTCCCTCGGTGCTCACTAGGCTGGGCGCATGACCTCCGTGCTCGACCCCGACTCCGCCGACCTGACGCTCCTGCAGGACCGGCAGGTGGCCGTCCTGGGGTTCGACGCCGTGGCGGCCGCGCACGCCCTGAACCTGCGGGACAGCGGGGTCGACGTCTGGGTGGGGACGGCGCCGGACAGCCGCGGGGCGGCGCGCGCGGAGATGGAGGGGCTGGCGGTCGCCACGCCCGAGGACGCGGTGCAGAGGTGCGACATCGTGCTCGTGCCCACGGGCGGCGACTCCGGCGAGCACGACCTCACGGGCGTCCAGCGGCTGCTCACCGCGCACACCGAGCCGGGCGACCTCGTGGTCGTCACCTCGGCCGAGCCGGTCGTCTCCGGGGAGCTGGCCGTCCCCGAGGGCGTCGACCTGGCCATGCTGCGCGCCGTCGGCGACGGGGACCGGGTGCGCGAGGAGTACCTCGACGGCCGCGGCTGCCCCGCCCTCGTCGCGGTCGGCCGCGACGCAGCGGCGCCGCCTGGGCCACGCTCACCGCCTACGCCGCCGCCATGGGGTCGCTCCGCTCGGGTGCGGTCGTCACCACCCTGGAGCACCAGGCCACCGCCTGGAGGTATGCCGAGGAGCAGGTCCACGCACCCCTCCAGCGGGCGGTGGAGGAGGCGTTCGAGGAGCTCGTGCGGCAGGGGGTCGAGGAGGAGGTCGCCTACCTCGCGGTGGTCCACGAGCTGCGGACCCGGGTCGAGCAGATCACCCAGGCCGGCTTCGCCACCCAGCACGGCCCGGACGGACGCCCCGGGCACGACCCGGCCGCCGGGGCGACCAGCCGGCGTGCCGCCGCCCGGGCGGCCCACCCCATCGAGCACGTCGGCCGACGGGTGCGGGCGATGATGAGCTGGATCCGCTAGCCGGTCGCCACGGACACCTCGCCCGCCAGCCCGAGGAACGCGGCATACCTCTGCGCAGCCTCCTCCACGGCGGCGACCTCAGCTGCCGCCAGGGCCCGGTGGGGGGACACCTCGAAGCGGACCGTCGAGGCGGTGCGCCGGTCGCGCCAGGAGGCGACCAGCTGCCCGTCCAGGAGCACCATGCCCAGCGACCGTTCGCGGCCGCGCGGCACGACACCCCGCTCGTCCAGCAGCCAGCGCGACTCCTGGAAGCCGCGGTAGGTCTCGTCGAGGACCTGCAGCAGGTGGGCGCGGGGCTGGGCCGGCTCGTCCGCGGGCGGCTCGTCGAGGTGCCAGTAGTCGCGACCGTCCACCTCCGTGCGGCGAGCCCGGCACCCACCTCGGGACGCGTCCGCGCGGGCGACTCCTCGAGCAGGTCGAGCAGTGCCGCGGTCAGCCGCTCGACGTCGCGCACCGGCACGCCGAGGTCGGTGGTGAGCATGCGCAGGGAGACCGTGCGGATCGACGGGCCGGTGAGCGCGAGCAGCCGGTCGACGTCGTCGCGGGCCACGTAGTGCCAGGTCGGCCGGAGCACGTGGGTGCGCAGCACACGGCCCGAGGCCAGCAGCTGGGTCAGGTCGTCCGGATCCCTCCGCGTGGTGCGGGACGCGACCGCCCACGCCGTCCGGGCGGGGTTCTCGGCCTGCACCGCCAGCAGGTGGTCCACGACCGCGGCGGCGTCGTCGACATGCGGACCGGTCAGCCGCTGGGTGCGCAACCGCCAGCGCGCGAGGGCGGACCCGGGCGACGCGGTGGAACCGGTGCGGCGCGGCACACCGGCAGGGTAGCCAGGCCGGGCACCGGGTGCCGGGACGGGCGACTACGCTGCGTGCCATGACCACGACGACGACGTCCACGGCCTTCACCGTCACCGAGCGCGAGCAGCGCCGCTCGCCGGAGGAGATCGGCGCGATCCTGGAGAACCCCGGTTTCGGCAACGTGTTCACCGAGCACATGGCCATGATCGAGTGGGACAAGGGCCAGGGCTGGCACGACGCCCGCGTCGCGCCCTACGGCCCCATCCCGCTGGACCCGTCGGCGGCGGTCTTCCACTACGGCCAGGAGATCTTCGAAGGGCTCAAGGCCTACCGCCACGAGGACGGGACGGTGTGGACCTTCCGGCCCGAGCGCAACGCCGAGCGGCTCAACGCCTCGGCCCGTCGGCTGGCGCTCCCCGAGCTGCCGCCGACGATGTTCCTCGACGCGATCAAGGAGGTCGTCCGGCTGGACCAGGCGTGGGTGCCCCCGGCGGGTTCGGGGGAGACCTCGCTCTACATCCGCCCGTTCATGATCGCCACCGAGGAGGCGCTGGGCGTCCGGCCGAGCAACCGGGCCCTGTTCTCGGTCATCTGCTCCCCGGCGGGGGCCTACTTCGCCGGCGGGCTGAAGCCGGTGAGCCTGTGGGTCAGCGAGAAGTACGTCCGGGCGGCCCCCGGCGGGACCGGTGCCGCCAAGTGCGGCGGCAACTACGCGGCCTCCCTGGCGTCCCAGGCCGAGGGCATCGAGAACGGCTGCGACCAGGTCGTCTTCCTCGACGCGCAGGAGCACCTCGCCGTCGAGGAGCTGGGCGGGATGAACCTGTTCTTCGTCTACGCCGACGGACGCATCGTCACCCCCGAGCTGACCGGGACGATCCTGCCGGGCGTGACCCGCTCGTCGCTGATCGAGCTCGCCCGCGAGCGGGGCCTGACGGTGGAGGAGCGCCGGTTCACCATCGACGAGTGGCGCGACGGCGTCGCCTCCGGGCAGATCAGCGAGGTGTTCGCCTGCGGGACGGCCGCGGTCATCACCCCGGTGGGCCGGCTGGCCTGGAACGGCGGCGAGCTGACGATGCCCGACACCCACGAGGTCAGCCTGTCGCTGCGCCAGGAGCTGCTCGACATCCAGTACGGCCGCGCCGAGGACCGGCACGGCTGGCTCTACCAGCTGGTCTGAGCGGACCCGGGGGCCGCGAGCTGTTCACGGGCCCCGTCCTCCGCGAGCGTGTCGAGCACGGCCAGGAGCCGGCGCCGCAGCGCGTTGGACCGCGTCGTGAAGCCGCGCTGGGCGGCGACGTACTCCGCCTTGCCCTCGGCCGTCTCGATCCGCACCGGTGCGTAGCCCAGCTCCCGCAGGTCGTACGGCGCCGCCCGCATGTCCAGCTCCCGCACGTCCCGCGCCAGCAGGAAGGCGTCCAGGGTCAGCTCGCTCGGCACCGCCGGGGCCAGCTTGAAGCACCACTTGTAGACGTCCATCGCCGCGTGCAGGCAGCCGGGCTGCTCCAGGTCGCGCTGGCCCTCGCGGGTCGGGGACAGCGTGTTGCGACCGGCCGCCTCGGGCGTGAAGAACCGGAACGCGTCGTGGTGGCTGCACGTGATCGTGTGCGACTCCACGACCGCGTCGGTGCCCTCGCGGCCCAGCCGCAGCGGCCACCCCTGGTGCCGCAGCTCCTCCTCGCCGGCACGGTAGACCATCGCCCACTCGTGCAGGCCGAAGCAGCCGAACCGTCCCGGTCGGGACAGGGTGGCCGAGACCAGATCACGCACGAACTCCACCGTCCGGCCGCGCCGGGCGAGGAAAGCAGGGACGTCGAGGTATGCCGTGCCGCCGGCCTGGGTGTAGGACGTCCACCCGGCCCGGTCGGCGGCGCCCTCCAGGGCGACCCCGGGGCCGGGGTGCCAGCGGGCGAGCTGGGCGGGGCGGAAGGCGTAGTACTCCCAGAGGAAGTCGTCGACCGGGTGCCGGCGGCCCGCCACCCTGCGGGCGAGCCGGTCGGCGGTCAGCTGCTCGACCGCAGCCGCGTGCTCGGCCGCGCGGCGACGCCATACCTGCTCGGGAAGGATCTGCACGGTGTCCAAGGGTAGGGCCGGGCTGCTCCGCGGAGCAGCCCGTCGCGGCGCGGGGCCGGTGAGGAACGGCCGGTGGCGGGTCTGTCGGTGGCCCGTCCTAGCGTGCTCCGCACGAGCCGGGAGGGGCCCGGGCTCGGGGAGGAGGGGAGATGTCCGTGGGGGACGACGAGGTGGCTGCACCTGACGGGGCGGTCCGCGAGCCCGGCGACGGTGAGGGGTCGGACGCAGCAGGGCCGGGGCCGACGCGGGAGGGACACCTGACGCCTGACGACCTGGACGCCCTGGGGGACGAGATCGCCCAGCTGGCCGGGCAGATCGCGGCGGCGACCGCGCGGTTCCTGACGCTGCTGGGCCGGTTCGACGAGCAGGGCGGATGGGCGGGACCGGGGATCCGCAGCCTGGCGCACTGGCTGTCGTGGCGTGCGGGGATGAGCCTGCGCACGGCGCGCGACCACGTCCGGGTCGCCCGCTCGCTGCGCTCGTTGCCGCAGACTGCCGAGCGTTCGGCAAGGGCGAGCTGTCCTACTCCAAGGTGCGGGCGATCAGCCGGGTCGCGACCCAGGAGACCGAGCCCGAGCTGGTCGCGCTGGCCAGGAACGCGCCGGCGGCCCACGTGGAGCGGATCACCGCGGGACTGCGCACGGTGGCGGCCGAGGAGGAGCGCCGGCAGGAGCGGAGCAGCCGCCCCGACCCGGAGCCCGGTCAGCCGCCGCGCCCGTCCGACCCGCCGCCGCAGTCCCTGCAGTGGCGCTGGGACGAGGACAGCGGCGACCTCGTCGTCTGGGGCCGGTTCGGGCCGGCGGACGGACGCCGGCTGCTGGCCGCCCTGACCCGGTCGGAGCTGGAGCGGATCCGCACGGTAGTCCACGAGCCCGGCGAGGTGCCCGACCCGGAGGTCGACCACGACGCCGGTGCTGCGCCCCACCCCGGGGAGCCGCGCGGGGAGTCGGTGGACCGCACGGCACCACCCCCGGGCCAGGCCGGTCCGGCGCTCCTCGCCCTGGCGGAGATCGGCCTCAGCGCCCAGGAGGCGCCCGTGCTGGCGTCCTCGGCCGAGGTGGTCTTCGTCCACCGGCAGGATCCGGTCGGCGGGGAGGGCTGCTCCGCGGAGCAGCAGCCGGGGGTCGTCGCACCCGACGACGGGCCGGCGCTCGACGACGGCACGGCCGAGGAGGTGCTCTGCGGGGCCGACAGCCGGTGCGTCCTGCGCGACGCGGAGGGGGCCGTGCTGGCCTTCGGGCGACGACGACGCCGCTTCTCCACGGCTCAGCTCAAGGCCCTGCGGCTGCGCGACGGCGGCTGCCGGACCCCGGGCTGCGGGCGCACGAGGTTCCTGCACGCCCACCACGTGGTGTTCTGGTCCCGCGGAGGGGCCACCGACCTCGACAACGCGGTGCTGCTGTGCGGGGCCTGCCACCGGGCCGTCCACCTGGGACAGCTTGTGGTGAGGGCCCTGGGCCGGCAGCGGTTCGAGTTCCGCGACGCCGGGGGAGAGGTGCTGGTGCCCGCCCCGCCGATGTTCGGCCGGGCCGATGCGATCCTCGCCCACCGGACCATCACCCCCCGCACCGTGACCGGCGGCTGGGGCGGCGAACCGCTGGACAACAGCCTTGTCACGAGCATGCTCATCGCCCAGTGGCGCGTCAGCGGCAGACGGTTCGGCCCGTTCGACCCCACCCCGCCCTGGACCGACCTCGACGCACCCTCGTGGGAGGGCAGGAGCGCCGCGTGAGGGCGGGCGCGCACCGCATACCCTGTGCACCATGCGCATCTGCCGATTCACCGCCGGTGACGACCCCCGCTTCGGACTTGTGGACGGGGCGGGCGAGAAGATCGCCGAGATCTCCGGCGACCCGCTCTACACGCGGATCGAGCTGACCGGCGAGACCCACCTCGTCGAGGACGTCCGGCTCCTCGCCCCGGTCATCCCGCGGAGCAAGGTCGTGGCGATCGGGCGCAACTATGCCGACCACGCCCGGGAGATGGGCAACGAGCTGCCCGACGAGCCGATGATGTTCTTCATCCCCAACACCTCCGTCTGCGGACCCGGGGACCCGGTGGTGATCCCGGCCTTCGCCCGCGAGATCTCCTACGAGGGTGAGCTGGCCGTCGTGATCGGCCGGCTGTGCAAGGACGTGCGGGCCGAGGACGCTGCCTCCGTCGTCTTCGGCTACACGGTCGCCAACGACGTCACCGCGCGGGACCTGCAACGGGGTGACAACCAGTGGGCCCGCGCCAAGGGGATGGACACCTTCACCCCGCTCGGGCCGTGGATCGAGACCGACCTGGACGTCGCCGACCTGAGCATCGTCACGACCGTCGACGGGGAGGTCCGCCAGGACGGCACCACCGCCGACCTGCACTTCGGCATCGGCGAGCTCATCGCGCACGCGTCGGCAGCCTTCACCCTCCTTCCGGGGGACGTGCTGCTCACCGGCACGCCCGCCGGGGTCGGTTCGATCACCCCCGGCCAGCGCTGCGAGGTGACCATCGAGGGGATCGGCGTGCTGGCCAACCCGTTCGTCGCCGCCGACCCGCACGAGGGGTCCGGGGGTTCCGAGGGGTCCGACGGGACCGGCGGGTCCGACACCCCACGAGGCTGAGCGGCGCATGACCGACGCCCCCATCGGCGTCTTCGACTCCGGCTTCGGCGGGCTGACCGTCGCCCGGGAGATCCTCGACCAGCTGCCCCAGGAGTCGATCCTCTACCTCGGGGACACCGCCCGCACCCCCTACGGTCCGCGGCCGATCGCCGAGGTCCGGCAGTTCGCCCTCGAGTGCCTCGACCGGCTGGTGGCCCACGGGGTCAAGGCCCTGGTCATCGCCTGCAACAGCGCCTCCGCCGCTGTCCTGGCCGATGCCCGGGAGCGGTACGACGTCCCCGTCGTCGAGGTCATCCGGCCGGCGGTCCGCCGGGCGATGGCGGTGACCCGCTCGGGACGGATCGGGGTGATCTCCACCCAGGCCACGCACCAGTCGCGGGCCTACCTGGACGCCTTCGTCGCCGCGCCCCCCGACGTCGACGTGACCTCCCAGCCGTGCCCCCGCTTCGTCGAGCTGGTCGAGGCCGGGATCACCAGCGGGCCGGAGGTGATCGAGACGGCGCGGGGCTACCTGGCGCCCCTGCAGGACAAGGGGGTGGACACCCTGATCCTGGGCTGCACGCACTACCCCCTGCTGACCTCGGCGCTGCAGTACGTCCTCGGCGAGGAGGTCACCCTGGTCTCCTCGGCCGCGGCCACGGCCGCCGACCTCTTCCGCGTGCTCACCGACGGCGACCTGCTCGCCCCGGCCGACAACGAGCCGCAGCACCAGTGGCTGACGACGGGGGACCCGCACGGGTTCACCTTCCTGGCGCGGCGGTTCCTGGGCCCGGAGGTGGACCAGGTGCACCGGGCGTTCGTGGGCCGCGAGGACGAGGTGACCACGGGCTGACCGGTGCGGGCCGAGCGGCGTGGGCCGAGCGGCCCGGGCCAAGCCGTGCTGGCGGCCAGGTCTGCACCCGGCAGACCGTCAGCCGATCAGTCCCGCGGCGCGGGCGGCGGCGACGGCCGCCGTCCGGCTGTCCACCCCCAGCTTGCCGAAGACGTGGTTCAGGTGCGTCTTGACGGTGGCCTCGCTCACCACCAGCCGACGGGCGATGCCCCGGTTGGACAACCCCTCCGCGACGAGCTGCAGCACCTCCCGCTCCCGACCCGAGAGCTCGGCCCGCCGGACCCGCATGGTCTGCACGACCCGCTGCGTCAGCTCGGGGCCGAGCACCGACCCGCCACGGCCGGCCGTCTCGATCGCCGCCACGAGCACGGCGGGCTGGGCGTCCTTGAGCAGGTAGCCCACGGCACCGGCCTCCACCGCCCGCACCAGGTCCGCGTCGTGGTCGTAGGTGGTCAGGATGAGCACGGCCGGCGGGGACGAGCGGGCACGGAGGCGCGCGTGACCGCGACGCCGTCGGGCCCCTGCCCCAGGCGCAGGTCGCAGAGCACGACATCCGGACGCAGCGCGGCGGCCTGGTCGATCGCAGCATGCCCGTCCGCGGCCTCGCCCACCACCTCCAGGGCGGGCTGCACCGACAGCAGCGCGGTCAGCCCCGCCCGGACGACCGGATGGTCGTCGACGACCAGGACCCGCACCGTCGTCGTGGCGCTCACCACGACCCCCTCGGCGCCCTGCCCGTCCCGCGGGGCACGTGGGCGCTCACGGCGGTGCCGCGGCCGGGCCCGGACTCCACCTCGAGGTCCCCGCCGAGCTCGCGGAGCCGTTCCCGCGCCGCCCGCAGCCCGTAGCCCCCGCGGGAGGGCGTCTCCCGGCGCGCCCCGGCCTCCTCGGGGACGAACCCCCGTCCGTCGTCGACGACGTCCAGCCGCACCGAATCCCCGGCCTCGGCGAGGGTGAGGACCACCCGGTGGGCGGACGCGTGCTGCCGGACGTTGGCCAGCGCCGTCTGCGCCGTGCGCAGCAGCGCCACCTCCAGCGGTGGGGGGAGGCCGCCGACGTCACCGTCGACCCGCACCTGCGCCTCGACCCCCGTCTCGTCCTCGAACCTGCCGGCGATCCGGCGGACCGCGTCGGTCAGGCCGGACTCCAGCGGTGCGGGCGCGAGGGCACCGACGACCCGACGGGCCTCGTCGAGGTGGTCGGCGGCGCTGGCCCCGATCTGGTCGAGCAGGCGACGCTGCCCCACCGGGTCGTCCGTGGCCGTCCCCGCCCGCGCCAGCAGCAGGATGGAGGAGAACCCCTGCGCGAGCGTGTCGTGGATGTCCCGCGACAGCCGGGTCCGCTCGGCGAGGACCCCGGCCTCGCGCTGCGCCTGGGCCAGCTCGGCGTGCAGTTCCTCGGCCTCCTCCTGGGCCGCGACGAGCGAGGCGATCAGGCGTCGGCGTTCGGCGTTGTCCCGCACGAGCGCCTGCAGGCCACGGGACAGGGCCAGGGCGAAGAGGGCCCCGACAGAGGGGCCGACGACGGCTGCGGTGCTCCACCCCTCGGCGTGCCCTCCCCGCGCGACGACGACGACCAGGACCAGCAGGCCGAGGACCACGGCCCCGCGCAGCGGCAGCAGGTGGCCGGCCAGCAGCCACACCGAGAACGCCACCCACACCAGGTCCGGGGAGACGGCCGTGGCCACCAGCCAGCAGGCCACCAGGCCCAGCAGCCACCAGCCGCCCGCCCTCAGACCCCCGTCGGTGCGGCCGGACGACCTCGGCCCCGGCTCCCGCAGCCGCACGGAGGCGGCCCGGGCGCCGACGGCATACCAGAGCAGCAGCGCCGCGCTCGCGATCAGCAGCGGCAGGGGCGCCGTCCCCGTGGCCAGCGCCCGGGCCACGCCCACGACGACGAGCACGACCAGCAGGAGGTGCTGGACCAGCACGAGGCGGCGGACCATCCCGGCCTGGTCGCTCTCCCGGTCCGCCGTGCTCACGGGGTCATCGTGCCAGCACGGGGGAACGCAGCCGCCCGCCGTCCTGGGCGCGCACCTCCCCGTCCGCCGGCGCCGGGTGGGCCGGCCACCAGAAGCGGTCCCCCAGCAGCGTGACCACGGCCGGGACGAGCAGGGTCCGGACCAGCATGGTGTCCACGACCACCCCCAGCCCCACGATCAGCCCGAGCTGACCGAGGGTCACGAGCGGCAGGACGCCCAGCGCCGCGAAGACGCCCGCCAGCACGATCCCCGCGCTCGTGATGACCCCTCCGGTCGTGGCGACCCCGCGCACGACCGCCGCCCGCGTCCCCAGCCCGGGCACCTCGGAGCGCACCCGGTGGACCAGGAAGATCGTGTAGTCGATCCCCAGCGCGACGAGGAAGAGGAAGGCGAGCAGCGGCACCGAGGTGTCCAGGGCCTCGAACCCCAGGAACGTCCGGCCGAGCCACGCGCCCGCGCCGATCGTCGCCAGGGTGCTCACGACGTTGACGGCCAGCAGCACCAGCGGCGCCACGAGCGAGCGGAGCAGCAGCGCCAGGACCGCCGCCACGACGGCCAGCACGAGGGGTGCCACCAGGAGCAGGTCCGCGCGGGCCCCGTCCCGGGCGTCCACCTCGGTCGCGGGCGCGCCGCCGACGAGGACAGGGGTCCCGGGTATGCCGTCCGCCGCGGCCCGCAGGTCCGTCACCAGGTCGCGCTCCGCGGAGGAACCGGGTGCTGCGTCGGAGACGACGGACAGGGTCGCCACGTCGCCCGCCGAGGTGGCGCCGGAGGGGCCGGGAGCGACCGAGACGACCCCGGGCACGGTGTCGACGGCCCGGGTCACGGCGTCGACCTGCTCCGGTGCGGCGAGGACGACCACCGGCTGGGCCGCGCCCGCCGGGAAGTGCTCGGACAGCGTCGTCAGCGCCTCCACCGACTCGGCGGCGACCCGGAAGCGTTCGGTCTGGGTCAGACCGACCTGGGTGCCGAGGAGCCCTGACGCCATCACCGCAAGGAGCGCGCTCCCGGCGGTCAGCACCCGCCACGGCCGTCGCACGACCGCACCGGCGACACACCCCCAGGGGTCGGTCCGTGGCCCGCGGTCGGCGCCGGGCCGGGGGACGAACGGCCAGAAGACGCCGCGGCCGACCACGGCCAGGGCCGGGGGCAGCACGACCAGGGCGGCCACGAGGGCCACGAGCAGCCCGAGGGCCGCCGCGACGCCCAGGCCACGGGTGCCGGGGACGGAGGCCAGCGCCAGGGTGGCCAGGGCCAGGACGACGGAGACGTTGCTGGCCAGGATGGCCGGCAGGGTGCCGCGCCAGGCGACGCGCAGCGCCTGCCGGTGGTCCTCGTGGACCCGCAGCTCCTCGCGGTAGCGCGAGATGAGCAGCAGCGCGTAGTTGGCGCCCGCACCGAACACCAGCACGCTGATGATGCCGGCGTCGAAGGTCAGGCCCAGCCACCGACCCAGCGACGTCGTCGTCACCGCGGCCACCTGGTCGGCCAGACCCACCACCGTGATGGGGACGAGCCACAGCACGGGGGAGCGGTAGGTCAGCAGGAGCAGCAGACCGACCACGGCGACCGTGACGAGCAGCAGCCGGACGTCGGCCCCGTCGAAGGAGGCGGCCAGGTCGGCGGCGACCGCCGGCCCGCCCGTCGTCCGGGCCCGCAGGTCCTCCGGAAGCTCCGCGGAGACCGCGGCACGGACCTCGTCGACGACCGCGCGCGTGACGTCGGTGCCGTCCTCCCCCTGGACGGACACGGGTACCCGCAGCAGGGCGGCCCGGCCGTCCTGGCTCGGGACCGGCCCGGCGACCTGCTCCCCGGCCGCCACCGGCAGGACGGCCCCCATCCGGCCGAGCGCCGCATGGTCGTCCGTGGCGAGGGGCCCGCCGTCCTCATGGGTGACCACGACGACGAGCTGCCCCAGGTCGCTGCCGGGCAGCTCGGCCAGCAGGTCGGCGACCTGCGCGGACTCGGAGCCGGTGGGGGCGGGGCGGTGGTCGTCGGCGAGCTCCACGCCCCGGAGGCCGCCGATCAGGCCGAGGGCGACGAGCAGGGCGAGGAGGAGGGTCACCGGTGCGCCGAGGCGGCCGGTGAGGGGACGGAGAGGGGGACGTCGAGGCATGTCTCGACGGTATGGACGGAGGCACGGCCGCGGCCGCCCCGCGACCTCCACCCTTCGGTTGATCCGGGGTCGGTAGCCTGGGACCACCGCCGGCGCAGTGCCGGCGGCCGACCGTGGGAGGGACCCTGGTGACACCGCTCGCCGCGACCGCCGGCCGGGGCAGGAGCCCCCGGCCATGACCGGGGCGATCCTGCTCCTGCTCGTCGGCATCGCGGCGATCCTGCTCATCATCGCGGCGAACGGCTACTTCGTGGCCCAGGAGTTCGCCTACATGTCGGTCGACCGCAACCGGCTGGCCGCCCAGGCCAGGTCCGGGGACGCTGCGGCGGAGCGCGCGCTGAAGGTCACCGGCCGCACCTCGTTCATGCTCTCCGGCGCCCAGCTGGGGATCACCGTGACCGGCCTGCTCATCGGCTACGTCGCCGAGCCGCTCGTGGGGCAGGCCCTGGGCACCCTGCTCGGGGGCGTGGGCGTGCCCGCGGCCGTCAGCATCTCGGTGGGCACGGTGGCCGCGCTGGCCGTGGCCACGGTGGTCCAGATGCTCTTCGGCGAGCTCTACCCCAAGAACCTCGCGATCGCCAACGCCGGCCCGATGGCCCGCTGGCTGGCCCGCTCGACCCTCATCTACCTGGCCGTCTTCGGCTGGCTGATCAGCTTCTTCGACAAGTCGGCCAACCTGCTCCTGCGGGCCGTGGGGATCGAGCCGATCCACGACCTCGACACCACCGCCACCGCGGAGGACCTGGGCCGGATCGTCTCCGACTCCCGCGAGAGCGGCGACCTGCCGGAGGAGCTGTCCATGCTGCTGGACCGCATCCTCGACTTCCCGGACCAGGACGTCGAGCACGCGATGGTCCCCCGGGCCAAGGTGGACACGGTCGCTCCCGGGACGACCGTGGGCGAGGTGCGTGAGCTGATGGCCCGGGCGCACACCCGGTACCCCGTCGTCGACGACGCGGGCGAGCCGGTGGGCGTCGTCCAGCTCGTGGACGTCCTCCGGGGCCGGCCGGACCCGGCGGCACCGGTCTCGGACGTCATGCGTCCCGCCGTCGTCGTGCCCACCCTCATGCCACTGCCGAACGCCGTCGACGAGCTGGCCGGCGCCGGCCAGCAGATGGCCTGCGTCATCGACGAGTACGGCGGCTTCGCGGGGGTCCTGACCATGGAGGACCTGGCCGAGGAGCTCGTCGGGGAGATCACCGACGAGCACGACGAGGCCACCCCCGAGCTCATCGTCGGCCAGGAGGACGAGGCTGGCGGATGGACGGCGACGTGCACCTCGACGAGGTCGAACGGGCCGTCGGCCACCGCCTGCCCCAGGGCGACTTCGAGACGATCGCGGGCCTGGTCATCGCCGAGACGGGGGACCTCCCGGAGGAGGGCCGCGTGGTGACGGTCGGCCTGCCGGCGGACCCGGCCGAGGTGGTCTCGGACGAACCGGTGTCCCGGGCCCTGGAGATCGAGGTGCTCGAGGTGGCCCGGCACGTCCCCAGCGAGGTGCGGGTCCGGCTCATCACCCGCGAGCTGGGGGAGCAGGATGAGGACCCCGACGGCCCCGACGGCACCGACGAGGAGGACGACCGATGACCAACCCCTGGGTCG
Organism: Ornithinimicrobium sp. CNJ-824; assembly: GCF_001942405.1. GTDB lineage: Bacteria > Actinomycetota > Actinomycetes > Actinomycetales > Dermatophilaceae > Ornithinicoccus > Ornithinicoccus kibberensis. The sequence continues at coordinate 111,856 of NZ_MKKA01000011.1, read as the reverse complement.
TGCTCCTGGCCACCGTCCTGCTCATCGTCCTGAGCGCCTTCTTCGTCGTCATCGAGTTCGCCCTGCTCGGCGCACGCCGCCACCGTCTCGAGGCCGAGGCGGTGACCTCCCGGTCCGCCCGCGCGGCCCTGCGCGGGATCGACGAGCTCACGCTCATGCTGGCCGGCGCCCAGCTGGGCATCACGGCGGCCACCTTCGCCCTGGGGGCGATCACCAAGCCGGCCGTCGACAGCTGGCTGGGCCCGGCCCTGCAGGCCCTCGGCGTCCCCGGCTGGCTCGCCGGCGGCACCTCCTTCGCGCTGTCGCTGCTGCTCGTGACCTTCCTGCACCTCGTCGTGGGCGAGATGGCCCCCAAGTCGTGGGCCATCGCCCACCCCGAGCTGGCCGCGAAGCTCGTCGGCATCCCCGGGCGGGCCTTCGTCACCGTGGTCCGGCCCCTGCTCGTGGGGGTGAACTCCCTGGCCAACCGGCTGGTGCGCGCCAGCGGCGTGACCCCGGTCGACCGTGCCGCCGTGGGCGGCCGGGACGCCGAGACCATCCGGCACCTCGTCGAGCAGTCCGCCGCGCACGGCGTCCTGGAGGAGTCCTTCCAGAGCCAGATCTCCGACGTCCTCGAGCTCGAGCGGCTCACCGTCGGCGAGCTGGTGCCCCAGGACCAGGAGCCGGTCGCCGTCGGCGTGGACGCCACCGTCGACGAGGTCCAGGAGGCCGCCGCCCGCAGCGGGCACCTGCGGATCCTGCTGGCCACGGCGGACGGGGGGCTGCCGGGGGTCGTGCACGTGCGCGACACCCTCACCCAGGAGGGCGGGCACCCCGTCCGGGCCACGGCGCGACCGGCCTTCGTGCTCGCTCCGGGCGTCCCGGTCTACGAGGCGCTGCGCCGGATGCGGGAGAGCGCCGAGCAGCTCGCGGTCGTCGCGGACGGCAGCGACGTCGTCGGCCTGGTCAGCGTCGCCGACATCCTCCGTCGCGTGCTGCCCGGGCCGCGGGCCGACGTCTGAGGTCGTGACGTCCGGCACGGGACACGGACCACGCCGGGCGGGCACGATGGGGCCATGGACCTGACGATCGTCGGCTGCACCGGCTCGCTGCCGGGCCCCGCCTCGCCGGCCAGCTGCTACCTGGTGCGGACCCGGGCCGAGGGACGCACCTGGCAGCTGCTCCTCGACCTGGGGCCGGGCGCCCTCGGCGCCCTGCAGCGGCATACCGACCCCGTGCGGCTGGACGCGGTGGTCCTGTCCCACCTGCACCCGGACCACTGCCTCGACCTGACCGGGCTGCGCGTGCTCCGGGCCTACGGGCCGTCCCCGGCGGACGAGGACCTCACCGTCCACGCACCCGCGGGGGCGGCGGAGCGGATGGCCCGGGCCTACGGGGTCGCCGGACCCGAGCCGCTGAAGGGGATGGCCTTCGTCGACCTCGTCGACGGACGGCCGTTCACCGTCGGCCCGTTCACCGTCACCCCCTACGCCGTCCTGCACCCGGTGCCGGCCTACGGGCTGCGGGTCGAGGCCGACGGCCAGGTGCTCGCCTACACCGGTGACACCGACACCTGCCCGGGACTGTCGCCGCTGATGGCCGACGCCGACCTCGTCCTGTCCGAGGCGTCCTACCTCGAGGGGCGGGACACCGGTCGGGGCGTCCACCTCACCGCCCGGCGCGCCGCGCAGGCCGCCCGCGACGCCGGCGCCCGCCGGCTGATGCTCACCCACCTGCCCCCCTGGACCGACCCGCAGGAGGCGCGGGCGGAGGCGGCGGAGGTCTGGCCCGGCGAGGTGGAGCTGGCCGTCCCGGACGCGACCCTCCCGGTGGGCCCGACGTGACGGTGCGGGACGTCCGGGGGTGGGCGGAGGGCCGGCGCCGGACCGTCGGGCTCGTCGGTGCCGTCCTGGCACTGGCGATGGCCACCCTCTGGACGGTGGTGGTGCCCGACCGCGCCACCGAGGTCGACGGGGTCCAGCAGCTGGCGGTGCGGTGGGGGCACCCGCTGTGCTGGGCGCTCCTGGCCCTCGCCGGGGTGCTGTATGCCGTGCGCGCCCCGGCCGCGTGGGTGGCCGGCGTCGCCTGGGCGGCGCTCGCGGCATACCTGGTGTTCCTCGCAGCGACCGTCCTCTGACCTGCGCCTACGGGGACCACGCCCCGTCCACCTCCCAGGACTCTTCCAGAGTTGCTACCGTGGCTGGAGTGACACAAGTCACTGTCCGTGCTGTCTCGTGCAAGGAGCAACCATGAACGCCTGACGTGACTACGACTGGGTGGGGCTGGCCGAGAAGGCCCTTCTCGCCCTGCTGATCCTCGTCGCGACCTGGATCCTGGCCAAGGCCGTCCAGTGGGCCATCACCAAGCTCGTCGCCAAGCTCGACTTCTTCCAGCGTGAGGCCCGGGACGGGGAGTCCCTGGGCCAGGCCGTCGGCAAGATCGGGTCGCTGCTCGTCTGGCTGCTGGGCCTGATCGCGATCCTGCAGGTCTTCGCCCTCGACCAGGTCCTGGCTCCCGTCCAGGGCATGCTGGGCGACATCCTCGGCTACCTGCCGAACATCATCGGTGCCGGCTTCGTCTTCTTCATCGGCTGGATCATCGCCAAGATCGTCAAGCAGATCACCGAGACCGCGCTCGACTCCGCCGGCTTCGACCGGGCCGTCGCCCGCCTGGGCGACCGCGCCTCCGCCGAGACCGGGGGCCGGCCGGCCACCGCCACCGCCGGCGACGGGGCCACCGCCACCGACGACGCGGCGGCCTCCGGCTCCGGGACCCGCCTGTCCACCGTCGTGGCCAACCTGCTGTTCGCGGTCATCCTCATCGTGGTCACGATCGCCGCCCTGCAGATCCTGGGCATCTCGGCCATCTCCGACCCGGCCGAGCAGATGCTCACAGTCATCCTGGACGCGATCCCGCGGATCATCGCCGCGGCCATCCTGCTGGGCCTGGGCTACGTCATCGCCCGCTTCGCGGCCCAGCTGCTGGAGACCACCCTGCGCGGGCTGGGCACCGACCGGGCGGTCGCCGAGCTGGGCGCCGTCCCGGAGGGTCGCAGCGCCTCCTCGATCATCGCCCGCGTCGCCCAGATCGCCATCCTGCTGTTCTTCGCGGTCATGGCGGCCCGGGTCCTGGAGTTCCCGGAGGTCACCGACATCCTCGAGGAGATCCCCGCCCTCGGCGGGCGGGTCATCTTCGGCGGCGCGATCATCGCGGCCGGCGTCTTCATCGCCAACCTGCTGCGCCGCACGATGGGCACCGGCACGGCCACCACGGTCGTCTACTGGGCCACGATCGCGCTGTTCGTGGCGATGGGCCTGAAGTACATGGGCATCGCCGACTCGATCATCAACCTGGCCTTCGGCGCCGTCGTCGTCGGCGCCGCGGCAGCCGCGGCCCTGGCCTACGGCCTCGGTGGGCGCGACGCCGCCGCGCGGTCGCTGAAGAAGGTGGAGGCCAAGGCCCAGGAGCCCTCGGGCGACCCGGCCCCCACGAGCTCCACACCCGGGAGCGGACCGCAGGTCTGAGGACGTCTCCCGACGACCCGGCGCGACCCGGACCTCGACGAGGTCCGGGGCACGCCGCCGTCGCGGGCCCCCGTCCTCTGCTCCCGCCCGCCGGCGCGAGGCATACGCTGGCCCCATGACCACCGGAACCCGCCACGACGGCCGCGCCCCCGACGAGCTGCGGGAGATCAGGATCACCCGCAACTGGCTCGACCACGCCGAGGGCAGCGTCCTCGTCGAGTTCGGCCGCACCCGCGTCCTGTGCGCCGCGTCCTTCACCGAGGGTGTCCCGCGCTGGCGCCGCGGCAGCGGCAAGGGCTGGACCACCGCGGAGTACGCCATGCTCCCGCGCGCCACCCACACCCGCTCCGACCGCGAGTCGGTCAAGGGCCGCATCGGGGGACGCACCCACGAGATCAGCCGGCTCATCGGGCGGTCCCTGCGGGCGGTCGTGGACCTGGAGGCCCTCGGCGAGAACACCATCCAGATCGACTGCGACGTCCTGCAGGCCGACGGCGGCACCCGCACCGCCGCCATCACCGGCGCGTTCGTGGCCCTCGTGGACGCCGTCGAGTCGGCCCGGTCCCAGGGCCTGGTCAAGGCCTCGGCCGAGCCGGTCGTCGGCTCCGTCTGCGCGGTGAGCGTCGGCGTCGTCGACGGCGAGCCGGTCCTGGACCTCGACTACGAGGAGGACGTCACGGCCGACACGGACATGAACGTGGTCATGACCGGCGACGGCCGCTACGTCGAGGTCCAGGGCACGGCCGAGGGGGTCCCCTTCGACCGTGAGCTGCTGGACGCCCTGCTCGACGTCGCCGCGGAGGGCTGCGCCGAGCTGACCGCGCGCCAGCAGGCCGCCTTCGGCGCCGACGACATGGGCGGCGCGGACTCCCACGAGGTCGGCGCCGACGTCGACCAGGGCCCTCCGACCTGGTGACCGGCACCGACCGTCGCCTCGTGCTGGCGACCCGCAACCCCGCCAAGGTCGTCGAGCTGCGGGAGATCCTCGCCCAGGCCCTCGCCGGGACCGGTCTGGAGCTGGTCGGCCTGGACGCCTTCGCCGGGCTCGAGGACGTCGTGGAGTCGGGCGTCACCTTCGCCGACAACGCCCTGCTCAAGGCAGGTATGCCGCGCGCGCCACCGGCCTCCCGGCGCTCGCGGACGACTCGGGCCTGGCCGTGGACGTGCTCGGCGGCGCACCGGGGGTCTTCTCGGCCCGGTGGGCGGGGCCGTTGGCCGAGGCCGCCGGCACCTCGCGGGACGAGGCCAACAACGCCCTCCTCCTCGCCCAGCTCGCCGACGTGCCGGACGAGCACCGGGGAGCCGGCTTCGTGTGCGCCGCGGCGCTGGTGGTGCCGGGGGAGGGCCCCGGGTCCGTCGGCCGGGAGGTGGTGCGCGAGGGTCACTGCCGGGGCACCCTGGCCCGGTCCCCGCGGGGCGACGGCGGCTTCGGCTACGACCCGCTGCTGCTCCGGCCCGACGGGCGCACCCTGGCCGAGCACTCCGCGGCGGAGAAGAACGCCGTCTCCCACCGCGGGCAGGCCTTCCGGGCGCTGTCCGAGGACCTGAGGACCCTGCAGCCGTAGGGTCGGGGCCGCCCGGAGCGAGCACGGGTCCGTCCGCCCGTGGGATGGTAGACGGGTTATGCGGTTCCTGCTGCTCGGTGAGCGGGCCGCCGTCCAGCAGGACGGGTCGGCCGCACCCAGCTCGCCGCGGACGGTCTCGCTCGTGGCCTACCTGGCCGCCCACGCCGGGGTCCCCCAGCCCCGGGCCACCGTGGCCGCCGCCCTGTGGCCGGACACCGCGGGCGCCCAGGCGCTGACCAACCTGCGTCGCGAGCTGCACCACCTGCGCCGGCTGTTCGCCGGGGACGGGTGCCTCCAGGTCACCGCCACCGACCTCACCTGGCACGACGGCCCCGGCTGCACGGTGGACCTCCTCGACCTCCGCGCCACGGTCGCCGGGCTGCGGGCGGCCGTGGAGGGCGCACGTCCCGACGGTGCCCCCGAGGAGACGCTCCTCGCCCTGGGGCGCGACCTGCTCGGCACCTACCGCGGCGACCTGCTGCCCGGGTTGGACGACGGATGGGCGGTCGACCTGCGTGCGCAGGTGGAGCAGGAGTTCGTCGACGCCTGCGACCTGCTCGTCGGGACGGCGACCGGCCTGGACCCGTCCTCGCCCGTCCACGGGCCGGCCCTGGACGCCGCCCGGCGGCGCGTGCGCCTGCGGCCGCTCGAGGAGGCCGGCCACGTGGCCCTGATGCGCCTCCTGGCCCACGTCGGCGACGTACCCGGGGCCCTGGCCGCCTACCACCGGTGCGCCCGGGGGCTCCGGGACGAGCTCGGGGTCGACCCGGGGGCCGCCGCGCAGTCGTTGCTGGCCGAGCTCCTGGGGCGCGCGGGCGGCGCGTCGGAGGACCCGCCCGGAAGGGCGGTCCGTCCGGCGGACGCCGGGGAGAGGGACCCGCTCGTGGGGCGGGAGCCGGAGCTGGCGGCGCTCGTGTCCCAGCTCGACGCCGCGACCACCTCCGGCCTGCGGGTCGCCCTCGTGCACGGAGAGGCGGGGTCGGGCAAGAGCCGTCTGGTGGAGGAGCTGCTCGCAGCGGCCAGGCGACGTGGCCTGCGCACCGCCACCGGCGGTGGCCACGCGATGGGCGGGGCGGTCGCGATGGCACCCGTGCTCGACTGGCTCGCGGGCGAGCCGGCCCGACCGCTGCCCTCGGGGCCCGGGAAGGGGTCGACGCGGGGTGCGGCCAGCTGGGAGCGGCTCGACTTCGTCCGTGACCTCGTGCGTCGGCTGGCGGCCTCGGCGCCTGCCGTGCTCGTCATGGAGGACGTCCAGTGGGTCGACCAGGACACCCTCGACCTGGTGTCCTCCCTGGCCCGGTGGGAGCCGACGGCCCGCCTCCTCCTCGTCCTGACCGCCCGTTCCGGGGCACTGGAGGAGAGCACCGACCTGGCTCGGTGGACGGCCGGTGTCCGGACCCAGGTGCCGACCCTGGTCGTGCGCACCGGGCCGCTGACCCCGTCCGAGGGTCGCACCCTGGTCCGCCGTCATGGGGACGAACGGTGGGACGACGACCGCTGCGCCGCGCTGCACGCCGCCACGGGCGGGTTCCCCCTCCACCTCGTCGAGGCGGCCCGGCTCCTCGTCCGGCACGAGCGCGCCGGCACCCTCCCGGCGGCGGACCTGCCCACGGGAGACCTGCGCGGCGTGCTGACCCACCGGCTGACCGTCCTCGGCGGTGCCGCCCAGCAGCTGGCCGTGGTCGCCGCGGCGGTCGGGCGGTCGGCGTCGCTGCCGCTCCTGCGGCTCGCCGGCGGCCTGGACGACGCGACGACCGTCCAGGCGCTGGACGAACTCTGCCGGGCGGCCGTCCTCGTCGAACGTCCCGGGGGGTACGACTTCACCCACGACCTCCTCCGGGACGCGGCCTACGAGCTGGCGACCCCGGCGCGGCGGGCGCTCGTCCACCTGCGTGTGGGCGAGGCGCTGGAGCGGCTGCACGGCGAGCACCTCGAGGACGTCGCCGCGCTGCTGGGGGAGCAGTACTCCCGGGCAGGCCTGCCCGAACGGGCGGTCCGGCACCTGCGGGAGGCCGCCCGGGCGGCCGGCCGGGTGTTCGCCGCGGACCGGTCCATCGAGTCCCTCAGGGCCGCCGCGCTCCAGCTGCAGGCGCTCCCTGCAGGACCTGCGCGCGACCGCGACGAGCTGGACTGCCTGCACGACCTCGCCGCGGTCCTCAACGCCCGGCACGGCTGGACCTCGCCGTCGCTGCGCAGCACCCTGGAGCGGGCGCAGGAGCTGGCGGGGCGCCTGCACGACGACCCGGCGCTCGCCGACGTGCTGACCGGTCTGTGGGGGACCGACTACGTGCGCGGTGCCAACCGGCAGGCCCTGGCGACCGCGGAGGCGGCCCGGGCGGCGGCCACCCGCTCGGGGGACCGGGTCAGGGTGGCCGTGGGCCGCTTCGCGGTCGGCGCCACCCTGGTGCACCTGGGTCGGCCCCGGGACGGGCTGGACGAGCTGGAGGGAGCCATCGCCGAGGACCTGACCTCGTTCCGGCTGGCGGTCGGGTCCCGCCCGGAGGTGCACGCCCGGGCGTGGGCGGCCCACGCCCGGGCACTGCTCGGTGACACGGACGGTGCCACGACCGCGTCGCAGGAGGCACTGGACCGGGCCGGCACCCACCCCTACGACCGCGCCCTGGCCCTGGCCTACGCCGCGGTCACGGCGCACCTGCGCGACGACCGCCACGGTCTGGTCCCGCTCGTGGACGAGCTCGCCCAGCAGTGCGGGCGCTACGAGCTGGGCTACTACGGCAGCTGGGGCGAGGCGCTGCACGGCTGGATCGACGGGGGCGAGGCCGGTGCCGCCCGCCTCCGGCGCGCCATCACCGACCAGCGGGCCACGGGTGTCGGGGCCCGGTCCGGCTACTTCCTGAGCCTGCTGGCCGACGTGACCGCCGACCCGTCGGAGGCCCGTGCCGTGCTCGACGCCGCCGCGGCCAACGCCCGGGCCCAGGAGGACCTGTGGTGGCTGCCCGAGATCGAGCGCCGACGGGGGCTGCTGCGTCCGACGGGCGAGCGGCGTCCAGCCCTCGAGGCCGCCCTGGAGCTGGCGACGGCCCAGGGCAGCCGGCTGCTGGCCGAGCGCTGCCGGCTCTCGCTCGCGGACCTGCCGGAGGGCTGACCGGGGGCGGTGCGAACGCTGGGCGAACGGTGTCCTCCCTAGCGTCGGGCGTGGCTCGCCCGACCACCCCGGTCGGACGCCGACCTCAGGAGAACCCATGACCGCCACCCAGACCGCCGTACCCGTGGACACCCTCGCCACGCTCCTGCGCGGCAGCGTCATCCTCCCGGGGGACGCCGGCTACGACGCTGCCCGTGCCGTCCACAACGGCATGATCGACCGCCGTCCCGCCGCGATCGCCCGGTGCGCCGACGAGGTCGACGTCTCCCGGGCGGTGCTCTTCGCCCGGGAGCACGGGATGACCGTCGCCGTCCGGGGCGGCGGCCACAACGCCGGCGGCCTCGGAGTCTGGGACGACGCCCTCGTCGTGGACCTGTCGCCATGCGCGGCGTCCACCTGGACCGCTCGGACGGGACGGTCCGCGTGCAGGGCGGGGCCACCTGGGGCGACGTGGACCACGTCACCGTGCCGGCCGGACGGGCCGTCCCCTCCGGGCTGATCAGCACCACCGGTGTCGGGGGTCTGACCCTCGGCGGCGGCATCGGCTACCTCTCGCGCCGCTACGGGCTGACGGTCGACAACCTCCTCGAGGCGCAGGTCGTGCTCGCCGACGGCACCGTCGTGACCGCATCCGAGGACGAGCACCCGGACCTGTTCTGGGGGCTGCGCGGCGGCGGCGGCAACTTCGGGGTGGTCACCTCCTTCCGGTTCCGCTCCCACCCCGTGGGCGAGGGCGGGATCGTCCTGGGGGGTCCCGTGCTCTACGACGCGGCGGACGCCGCCGAGGTTCTGCGGTGGTACCGCGAGGTCCTGCCCGCCCTCCCGGAGGAGGTCAGCGGCTGGCTCGGGATGCTGCGGGTGCCCTCCGGGCCACCCTTCCCGGAGGCCCTGTGGGACCGCCACGTCTGCGACATCGTCTGGTGCTGGACGGGCCCGCACGACCGGGGCCAGGAGGTGCTCGACGAGCTGGCGGCCTTCGGGGAGCCGTTGCTCGTGGGCCTGCACGACATGCCCTTCAGCGCGCTGCAGAGCGCCTTCGACGCCCTCTACCCGCCGGGCTACCAGTGGTACTGGAAGGCCGACTTCTACGACCGGATCACCGACGAGGCGGTCAGCACGCACGTGCAGCACGGCACCCGACTGCCCAGCGCCCTGTCGACGATGCACCTCTACCCGGTCGACGGCGCCGTCGCCAGGGTGGCCGAGGACGCGACCGCCTTCCCCCACCGGTCCGGCGGCTGGGCCGGCGTCATCGTCGGGATCGACCCCGACCCCGCCAACCGAGACCTCATCACCGGCTGGAGCCGGGACTACTGGGAGGCGCTGCGACCGTCCGCGGCCGGGGGCGCCTACGTCAACTTCCTCATGGAGGAGGGGGCGGACCGGGTCAAGGCCGCCTACCGCGGCAACCACGACCGGCTCACGCGGGTCAAGGCCCGCTACGACCCGGAGAACACCTTCCGGGTCAACCAGAACATCCCCCCCGCGACGGGGGAGACGTCCCGGTGACGGGACGACAGCTCCTGTCGCAGGGGCAGGAGCCCGGACGGCCCGGGACCGGGCCGGAGCAGCACGAAGGAAGAACGACCATGCAGACCACCACGCAGACAGGTCGTCGGCGCACCGCCGGCGCCGCCACGCTGGCCCTGGCCGCCTCCGCGGGCCTGGCCGCCCTGGGGACGTCCGGGGCGTCGGCCGACGACCCGGGAGCCTCCGCCCCCGCCATGGGGCCGGAGGTCACGGTCCTGGCCGGCCGCGCCGACTTCCCGGACGACATCGAGGTGAAGATCAAGCGCTCGCTGGACGGCGGGCCCACCGAGGTGCTCAACCTCAAGGACCCCGGCGACATCATCGTGGCCCGGGTCGACCTGGCCCCGGGGGCGGCCTTCCAGTGGCACACCCACCCGGGTCCGGTCGTCGTCTCCGTCGCGCAGGGGCAGCTGACCTACCAGCAGAGCACGGACTGCGTCGAACGGCTCTACGGCACCAGCGAGGCGTTCGTCGACCCCGGCACCATCGTCCACACGGCGTGGAACGGCGGGGACACCGACGTCGTGCTCTACGCCACCTTCTACGACGTGCCCGCCGGCGAGGGCCCCACGCGCAATGAGCCGGTCCAGGACGGGTGGTGCGACTGAGGGGCCGGTGCAGGCGGACCCGGACGGGCCGGGCGGGCGCAGGGGCCCGCCCGGCCCACGTCCGGACCACGCCCGCGCACGGCATACCCTTGACCTGCCCCCTCCCCAGGACCCTCGAGGACTGCCCATGGCGCACCAGTGGCGCGGCGTGATCGCCGAGTACGCCGACCGACTCCCCGCGACGATCACCGGGACCGTGGTCACCCTGCGCGAGGGCGGCACCCCGCTCATCCCCGCCGAGCACCTCTCCGAGCTCGTCGGCGCGCAGGTCCACGTCAAGTACGAGGGCCTCAACCCCACCGGCTCGTTCAAGGACCGTGGGATGACCGCCGCGATCAGCGACGCCGCACGCCAGGGGGCCAAGGCGGTCATCTGCGCCTCGACCGGCAACACCTCCGCCAGCGCGGCGGCCTACGCGGCCAAGGCCGGGATGACCTGCGGCGTGCTCGTGCCCGAGGGCAAGATCGCGATGGGCAAGCTGTCCCAGGCGATCGCGCACGGGGCCACCCTCATCCAGGTCGACGGCAACTTCGACGACTGCCTCACCGTGGCCCGCAAGCTGGCCGAGGCCTACCCGGTCGAGCTGGTCAACAGCGTCAACCCCGCCCGGATCGAGGGCCAGAAGACCGCCGCCTTCGAGGTCGTGGACGCCCTCGGCGACGCGCCCGACCTCCACTGCCTGCCGGTGGGCAACGCGGGCAACATCACCGCCTACTGGCGGGGGTACACCGAGTACGCCGACCCCGGCGCACCCGGTGCCGGGGGGACCACCCCCGCGACGCGCAGGCCCCGCATGCTCGGCTTCCAGGCCGCCGGCGCCGCCCCGATCGTGCTGGGCCACCCCGTCGACCACCCCGAGACGATCGCCACCGCCATCCGGATCGGCAACCCCGCCTCCTGGGCCCAGGCCGAGGCCGCGCGGGACGAGTCCGGGGGCCTGATCGACAGCGTGACCGACGAGGAGATCCTCGCCGCGCACCGGCTGCTGTCCACCCGCGAGGGGATCTTCGTCGAACCGGCCTCCGCGGCCTCGGTCGCCGGGCTGCTCAAGGCGCACGCGGCCGGTCTCGTCCCGGCCGGCGCCACGGTCGTGTGCACGGTGACCGGGCACGGGCTCAAGGACCCCCAGTGGGCCCTCAAGGGCGCCGACGGCTCCGACGTCGACCCCGTGCGGGTCCCGGTCGACGTGGTGAGCGCCGCCCGCGCGCTCGAGCTGGAGTGATGTCGCCGCCGCCCGTCGGCGCGACCGTCTCGGTCTCGGTCCCGGCCAGCGCCGCCAACCTGGGGCCCGGGTTCGACGCCGTCGGGCTGGGGCTGGGGATCCGGGACGGGTATGCCGTGCAGGTGCTGCCCGCGGACGTGGGCCTGGAGGTCGTGCTCGAGGGGGAGGGGGCCGCCGACCTGCCCGTCGACGAGGGCCACCTCGTCGCCCGCCACCTGCGCGAGGCGCTGGAGGCCGGGGGGCACGGGTGGCTGGAGGGCTACGGGCTGCGGCTGACGTGCCGGAACCGGATCCCCCTGTCGGCGGGGCTGGGCTCCTCGGCCGCGGCGATCGTGGGCGGCCTGGGGCTGGGGTTCGCGCTGGTCCGCGGCGGTGAGCTCACGGCCGCCGACCTGGCGCTGGTCAACGCCTCCGCCGGGGTCGCCGAGGGGCACCCGGACAACTCCTCGGCCTCCGTGTACGGCGGGCTGACCGTCTCCTGGATGCCCGGTGCTTCCGTGGTGCGCACGGCACGCCCGGTGCTCCACCCCGACGTCGTGCCGGTCGTCCTGCGGCCCCGCGGGACGCGGGTGGACACGGCCACCGCCCGGGCGGTGCTGGGCCCGCAGGTGCCCCGGGGGGACGCCGTCCGGCAGGCCGGCCGGTCGGCCCTGCTCGTGCACGCGCTGACGGCCGACCCCTCGATGCTGCTCGACGCCACGCAGGACTGGCTGCACCAGGAGCAGCGGCGCGACGTCTACCCCACGACCATGGGCGCCGTCGACCGTCTCCGCTCCCTGGGGCACGCGGCCGTCGTCTCCGGCGCGGGCCCGACCGTCCTGTGCCTGACCACGACCGACCTCGTGGACGTGGTGGTGGCCGAGGCCCGCTCGTGGGGCCGGACGTGGCAGGTGCGCACCCCCGGCGTGGCGCGGGAAGGGCTCGTCGTCGAGGCAGGAGGGAGCGGATCGTGACCACGACCCCCCGCAGGTTCAGCCAGGTCGACGTCTTCAGCGCGCACGGGCTGCGCGGCAACCCGCTCGCCGTCGTCCACGACGCCGACGGGCTCGACGAGCAGACCCTGGCGCAGTTCGCGCGGTGGACCAACCTGTCCGAGACGACCTTCCTCCTGCCGCCCACGGACCCCGCGGCCGACTACCGCGTGCGCATCTTCACCACCGGTGGCGAGCTGCCCTTCGCCGGACACCCCACGCTCGGCAGCGCCCACGCCTGGCTCGAGGCCGGCGGGGTGCCGCGGGACGCCGGGCGGGTCGTGCAGGAGTGCGGCGTGGGCCTGGTCACGGTCCGCCGCGGGGAGCGGCTGGCGTTCGCCGCCCCGCCGCTGCTCCGGTCGGGCGAGGTCGACCCCGCCCGGGCCGAGGAGGTCCTGGCGGCCCTCGACCTGGACCCCGCCCGGGTGCTGGGGATGGCCTGGGTGGACAACGGGCCGGGCTGGATCGGCATCGAGCTGGGCTCCGCCGAGGAGGTGCTGGCCGTCGAGCCGGTCCCGGCGCTCGCCGGGCTGCTCAAGGTGGGCCTGGTCGGACGCTGGCCGGACCCGGCGTCGGTCGGCAAGGACGTCGAGGTGAGGGCCTTCTACGGCGACGGCACGGACTTCGGGGAGGACCCGGTGACCGGCAGCCTCAACGCCGGGCTGGCCCAGTGGCTGGTCGGCGCGGGCCGGCTGCCGGACCGCTACGTCGCCGGGCAGGGGATGCGCCGTCACCGGGACGGGCGCGTGCACGTCGAGCGGCGCGACGGGCAGGTCTGGGTCGGGGGCGACACCGTCACGACCGTGTCCGGCACGGTGCGCCTGCCCGGGTGAGCGGCGCGGCATACCGGGTCGGCGGTGCGCCCGGCGGGACTCGAACCCGCACGCCGGAGCACAGGAACCTAAATCCTGCGTGTCTGCCAGTTCCACCACGAGCGCGCGCGGACCAGCCTAACCGCGGTCATCCCAGCTCGACGCCCAGCTGCCGCGCCAGCATCTGCACGTGGCCCTTCGCCTTGACGTTGTAGCGGGCCAGCTCGATCCGGCCCTCCTCGTCGATCACGAAGGTCGACCGGATCACGCCCATGACGGTCCGCCCGTAGTTCTGCTTCTCCCCGTAGGCGCCGTAGGCGGTGAGCACCTCCTTCGACTCGTCCGCGACGAGCGGGAAGGTCAGCCCCTCCTTCTCGGCGAACCGGGCCAGCTTCTCGGGGGAGTCCGGGGAGATGCCGACGACGGCATACCCGGCCCGTTCGAGGACACCGAGGTTGTCCCGGAAGTCGCACGCCTGAGTGGTGCAGCCGGGCGTCATCGCCGCGGGGTAGACGTAGAGGATCACCTTCCGGCCGGCGAGGTCGGACAGGCTCAGCTCGCCGCCGTCGGCGGTGGGCAGGGTCCAGGCGGGGGCCGGCTGTCCGGGCTCCAGACGGGTCATGACGTGCACCTCCGAGGTTCGGGAACAGGGGTTCTGAGTTATCGTCTCAGGTGATCAGCACGCCCACCCCATCAGGACGAGGACGCACATGGCCGACAAGAAGCCCGCACGGTCCCCCCAGGAGATCGAGGCCGACATCGCGGCGACCCGCAGCCGGATGTCCCGCACGGTCGACGAGCTCACCTACCGGATCAACCCGCAGACCCTGAAGACCAACGCCGTCGCCTCGCTCAAGGGCAAGGCCAACGACGCGGCCTTCCAGGCCGACGGGACCCCGCGCTACGACCGGCTGGCGATGGGCCTGGGCGGCGTCTCGGGGGCCGCGCTGCTGCTCGGCGTGCTGCGCCGCACCTTCCACCGGGGCTGAGCCGGCGCCGGTGGTCCGGTATGCCGTGACCGGGGCCCCGCGGTGATCGTCGACCAGGCCGTCTACCGGTCGGGCGACCGGCACCCGTGCGGCGACCTCAGCGACGAGCTGGCCGCGCTCCGGGAGCCCGGGCGACCGGACGCCGACTTCCTGTGGGTCGGGCTCAAGGACCCCGGACCCGACGAGTTCGACCTCGTCCGGCGCGAGCTGCAGCTGCACCCGCTCGCCGTGGAGGACGTGCTGCACGGCAACCAGCGGGCCAAGGTGGAGAGCTACGACGGGACGGTCTTCGCCGTCGTCAAGACGCTGCGCTACGTCGAGGCGACCTCGGACATCGAGACCGGCGAGGTGATGGCGATCATCGGCGACCACTTCGTGGTCACCCTCCGCCACGGGGACGCCGCCCCGCTGCACAGCGTCCGGGCCCGGCTCGAGCAGCACGAGCAGCAGCTGCTGCGGGAGGGCCCGCTGGCGGTGCTGCACGGCCTGCTCGACAAGGTGGTCGACACCTACCGGGAGATCGACGACGAGGTCGGGCAGGACCTGCAGGCCATCGAGATGGACGTCTTCGGCGGCGGCAACCGGACCGACTCGAGCACCATCTACCGGCTCAAGCGGGAGGTGCTGGAGTTCCGCCGGGCCGCGCTGCCGCTGCGCGGGCCCCTGCTCGAGCTGAGCGAGCCGGACGGGCCGGTGACCTCGCCGGAGCTGCAGCTGCACTTCCGCGACGTGGCCGACCACCTCGACACGACCCTGGCCAGCATCGACAGCTACGACGCGCTGCTCACCGACGTGCTCTCGGCCCATCTGTCGCAGATCGGGGTCCAGCAGAACGCCGACATGCGCCAGATCTCGGCGTGGGCGGCGATGATCGCCGTCCCGACGCTCATCGCCGGCGTCTACGGCATGAACTTCGACCACATGCCCGAGCTGCACTGGGTGCTCGGCTACCCGCTCGCCGTGCTCCTCATGGTGGTCGCCGTCCTCCTGCTCCGGCGGTCGTTCAAGCGCTCGGGCTGGCTCTGAGACGATGGGCCCCGTGACCACCAGCACGGACAGCACGCCGACCACCACCAGCGGGACCGCCTACCGCGTCCAGGGAGCCGCCGACGGCATCCCCGTCGTGGCCCTGCACGGCACCCCCGGCTCCCGCTTCAGCGCGACGCCCGCCCGGGACGCGCTGCGTGCGCTGGGGCTGCGGGTGCTCACCGTGGACCGGCCCGGGTATGGCGACACCCCCGGCGGCGAGGTCCGTCCGGCGCGCGAGCTGGCCCAGGACGTGCTCGACGTGCTCACGCACGCCGGCGTGGACGGGCCGGTCGGGCTGCTGGCGGCGGGCGGCGCCACCCCCGCCGCCGTGGCGCTGGCGGCGTTGCACCCGGAGCGGGTGGCGGCCCTGACCCTGGTGTGGCCGCAGGCCCCGGTCGCCCCAGACGCGGGGAGCCCGGCGATGGAGCAGCACGAGTGGGTGCGCGACCTGGACGAGCAGCAGCGGATGCTGCACTCCCTGGCCCTGCAGGACCCGGTCTTCCTGCGCGAGCAGCTGGAGCTGGGGCTGGGCGCAGACGCCGGGGCCGAGGGGATCGTGCTGGACCTGGCCCAGGCGCAGGAGCCCTGGGGCGTCGACCCGGCCGTGGTCCGCTGCCCCGTGGACGTGTGGTGGGGCACCGACTCCGCCGTGAGTCCCGCCGGCCACGCCGGCTGGCTGGCCGACCGGTTCACCGGTGCCCAGGTGCACCGGCACGAGGTGGACGAGCCCCAGTGGCACGTGCGCCGGCTTGTCGAGGTGTTCGCGACGTTGGGGGAGCGGCTCGGTGCGACGCCGCTGACCGACCAGGAGTTGCGTGCGGCCTCCGCCGCCGTCGACACCGACGGCTGCGGAGGGGGCGGAGGCCTCGGCGGGTGCGCCTGCGGCGCGGGGGGCTGCGGCGCCCCCGCCTGAGGAGTCGGGCCCGGCTCAGCCGACCCGCTCGCGGGCCGAGACGAAGGCAGCGACGCAGGCGCGCACGTCCTCCTCGGAGTGCGCGGCGGAGAGCTGGACCCGGATGCGGGCCCTGCCGCGGGGGACGACCGGGTAGGAGAAGGCGATGACGTAGACGCCCTCGGCGAGCATGGCGTCGGCGACCTGGCTGGCCTGACGGGCGCCGTCCTCGCCGGGGAACATCACCGGCACGATCGGGTGCTCGCCGGGGAGCAGCTCGAAGCCCTCCTCGGTCATCAGCGTGCGGAACAGCTCGGCGTTGCGGCGCAGCACGCGCCGGGGCTCGTCGGAGTCGCGGGCCAGCCGCAGCGCGGCCAGGGAGCCGGCCACGACCGAGGGGGCCACCGCGTTGGAGAACAGGTAGGGGCGGGCCCGCTGCTTGAGCAGCTCGACGACCTCGGTGTGGGCGGCCACGAAGCCGCCGGAGCCGCCGCCGAGCGCCTTGCCCAGGGTGCCGGTGACGATGTCGACCCGGTCCATCACGCCGAAGTGCTCGGGGGTGCCGCGGCCGCCCTCGCCGAGAAAGCCGGTGGCGTGCGAGTCGTCGACCATGACCAGCGCCCCGAACTCCTCGGCCAGGTCGCAGATCTGCGGCAGCGGCGCGAGGTAGCCGTCCATCGAGAACGCGCCGTCGGTGACGACCAGGGTCCGTCGGGCGCCCTGGTCGCTCGCGGCCTGCAGCTGGGCGCGCAGGTCGTCCATGTCCCGGTTCTTGTACCGGTAGCGGCTGGCCTTGCACAGCCGCACCCCGTCGATGATCGAGGCGTGGTTGAGCTCGTCGGAGATCACCGCGTCCTCCGGGCCGAGGAGCACCTCGAAGATGCCGCCGTTGGCGTCGAAGCAGGAGGGGAACAGGATCGAGTCCTGCGTGCCGAGGAAGTCGGCGATCTCGGTCTCCAGCTCGCGGTGCTGGGTCTGGGTGCCGCAGATGAAGCGGACCGAGGCCATCCCGAAGCCCCAGTCGTCCAGGGCCTTCCGGGCCGCGTCGACGATCTGCGGGTGGTCGGCCAGGCCCAGGTAGTTGTTGGCGCAGAAGTTCAGCGCCTCCCCGGCCGTGGTGGCGATGTGGGAGGACTGCGGCGTGGTGATCAGCCGCTCGTGCTTGGTCAGCCCGTCGGCCTCGATCTGGTCGAGCTCGGCGCGCAGCTGGTCCTTGACGGCATACATGGTTTCTCCTTCAGCTCCAGTCCAGGATGACCTTGCCGACCTCGCCGGAGCGGGCCGCGTCGAAGGCGTCCTGCCACTGCTCGGCCGGGAAACGGTGGGTGATGACCGAGCGGACGCGGTCGCGCAGCACCTGCGAGGTCTGCAGCATCGCGGTCATCTTGTACCAGGTCTCGTACATCTCCCGGCCGTAGATGCCCTTGAGCGTGATCATGTGCGTGATGACCTTGCCCCAGTCGATCGCGTAGGGCTCCGAGGGCAGGCCCAGCATCGCCACCCGCGCGCCGTGCGTGCAGTTGTCGATCAGCTCGGCCATCGCCCGCGGGTTGCCGGACATCTCCAGCACCACGTCGAAGCCCTCGGTCATCCCCAGCCGCTCCTGGGCCTCGGCGATGCGCTCCGTCGACACGTCGAGGACCAGGTCCGCCCCCGCGGCGGCGGCGAGCTTCAGCCGCGGGGCCGAGACGTCGGTGACGACCACGTGCCGGGCACCCGCGTGCCGCACGACCGCGGCGGCCATCACCCCGATCGGGCCGGCCCCGGTGATGAGCACGTCCTCGCCCTCCAGCGGGAACGACAGCGCCGTGTGCACCGCGTTGCCCAGCGGGTCGAACACCGCGCCCAGGTCGGGGTCGATGAGGTCGGGCTGCACCCACACGTTGGAGTGCGGCACCACGACGTAGTCGGCGAAGCACCCGTCCCGGTTCACCCCCAGGTTGGAGGTGTTGACGCACATGTGCCGCCGGCCCGCCCGGCAGTTGCGGCAGTGCCCGCACACCACGTGCCCCTCCACCGAGACCCGCTGGCCGGGCCGCAGCCCGTAGCGCTCGTCGTCGGGCACCCCCTCGCCGACCTCGACGACCTCCCCGTAGAACTCGTGCCCCACGACCAGCGGCGGCCGCAGCATCGAGGCCGCCCAGTCGTCCCAGGACTCGATGTGCAGGTCGGTGCCGCACAGCCCGGCCCGCAGCACCCGGATCTTCACCTCGCCCGGCCCCGGGGAGGGCTCGGGCACCTCCATCAGCTCCAGGCCTGGACCGGGACGGGGCTTGACCAGGGCGCGCATGGGCCCATCCTTGCGTATGCCGTCGCGCCCGTGGGTGCGGGTGCCCGCCCCCCCCCCGCGCGTTTTGGGCGGGGGCTGCCCCCGGTGCTACAGTCGTCGGCTGTCGCGCCTATAGCTCAATTGGCAGAGCAGCTGACTCTTAATCAGCGGGTTCGGGGTTCGAGTCCCTGTGGGCGCACCGCGAGAAGGGCCAGGTCCGCCCCCGGACCTGGCCCTTCGGCATACCCGGGTCGGGCCCCGGACGGGGCGACCCGACCTGCCGGGGTCGGACCTGCGTGCCACACTGGGGCGCGTGAGTGAGACGCAGCACCGGGAGACCATGGCCCGCGACCAGCAGGAGGGGGCCTTCGACCAGGCCGAGGAGCGGGGGCCCGACAGCCCCGCCGAGCTGGACAAGCCCGACTGGAAGGCCGTGGCCAAGCGGGTCGTCGCCGAGTTCGGCGAGGACGGCGGCCCCGACCTGGCCGCCGCGCTGACCTACTTCGCGATCATGTCGCTGGCGCCGATGCTGCTGGCCCTGTCGACCTCGCTGAGCTTCCTCGACCAGGGCGAGGCCACGCAGACGGCCATCGAGGACCTGGGCGCCGAGCTGGGGCTGCAGCAGGGCACGATCGAGACGGTCGTGCAGTACCTCAACAGCATGGACGAGGCCGGGGGAGCGGGGATCCTGCTGATCGTCGGTCTGCTCGGTGCCCTGTGGTCGGCGTCCAACTACGTCAACGCGTTCAGCCGGATGATGAACAACGTCTACGAGGTCGAGGAGGGGCGCCCGGTCTGGAAGCTGCGGCCCTGGCTCGTGGGCCTGACCGTGGTCATCCTCCTGCTGCTCATCACCATCGTCCTGTCGGTGACCCTGTCCGGCACCGTCTCCAAGCTGGTCTTCGGCGCGATCGGGCTCTCCGGCACCGCCACCACGGTCTGGAACATCGCCAAGTGGCCGGTGATCCTGCTCATCCTCATCGTCGTCGTGGCGCTGCTCTACTGGGGCACCCCGAACATCAAGCAGCCGAAGTTCCGCTGGCTCAGCCCCGGTGCCGCCCTGGCGGTGGTCGTGTCGATCCTGGCCGCGGCCGCCTTCGGCTTCTACGTGGCCAACTTCGGCAGCTACAACGCGACCTACGGAGCCCTCGGTGGTGTCATCGTCCTGCTCCTGCTGATCTTCATCATCAACAACGTGCTGGTCCTGGGCGCCGAGCTGGACTCCGAGCTGGAGCGGGGGCGCGAGCTGGCGGCCGGCATGGCCGCCGAGGAGACCATCCTGCTGCCCCCGCGGGACAGCAAGGGCACCGAGAAGAAGGCCGAGAAGTCCGCCACGCTGGTGCGGGAGGCCCGCCAGCTGCGGATGAAGGCGGCCCGCCAGCTGAAGGACTCCGGCAAGGAGTCCGGACTGCCCGGGCGCGAGAGCGGCCCCAAGGTCTGAGCCGGCCGCCCACCCCACGGACGCAGCAGACCCCCGGGCCGACGGCCCGGGGGTCTGCTGCTGTCCTCGACGAGGACCTCGGGGTGAGTGACGGGAGTATAACCCGCAAGCGTTTGACCTGGGCATACAGTCGAAACGCTCCCGGTGTGGCAGTAGTGTGCCAGTTGAGACTGCTAGTGACGCCTGCCGCCATGGTGGCTGTCACACCGCTCGTGACGGCCCCTCGGGCAAGCAGCAGAGCGAAGCCACCCTCGGCCAGGAGCCGATGTCTACGCATCCCGGTGGTGCCCCCGACGCACTGGCACCCCGGAGTCGACCATGGCGTGTACGGACTTGGCGGAAGGCCAGCGGCTCCGCAGGCCGTCAGGATCTCAGAATGCATGACGTGGCCGACAGGTGCCGCCGGCTCGAATGGGTGCAGGGCGTGAGGTCGCGTACGCGAATGCCGGCTGGGTGGACTTGTGCAAGGAGGGCCAGCTCCACTCAAGCGTGGGCAGGTCCCACCAGTCGAGTACGAGAGGTCCACCACGTGGCATCAACTTCGGGCCGCGGCCAACACGAGAGCCGCGGCGGAGGCCCCCAGCTCGGGCTTGGCCACACCGCAGGCTGGTGGTCACGCCACCGTCGGGACTGTCCACCAAGCGGTGGTTTTTGCCTGACGCGCCGGCGTGGTCGGCGGGGAAGCTCGCGTGATGACCGAGAGGATCACGAGCGTGAGCTCGAGGATGCGGCCTAGCGGGTGGGTCAGGCGGGCAGGTGTTCCTGGACCTGTATGAGGAGGTCTGTCGGGGAGAGCCACATGGAGGGGTACTCCCCGTACCAGCGCTGCTGGCCGTTGCGGTCGATGAGGACGAAGCTGTGGCCGGGCAGTCCGGCGTGCATGCCCTTGCCCAGGGTGTTGTAGGCGTCGGACACGGTGCCGTCGTCGAGGAGGAACGGCGTGCGCACCCCGTTGAGCTGCATGTCGCGGGTGATCTGGTCGCGGGTGTTCATGACGATGGGTAGGACGGTGAGGTCCAGGTCCGCGAACAGGTCCTCGTCCTTCTCGATCTCGGCCATCTGAACCAGGCAGGACTGGCAACCGGCACCTTCGTTGAAGTAGAGGAGGACGTTGCTTCCGCGGAACTGCTCCAGGCTGACCACCTGGCCGTCGGTGTCGGTCAGGGTGAAGGTGGGCGCCGGGCGGGCCTGGGCGTCGGAGGCTGGGCGTGAGGTCAGCAGCATGGCCGAGACCACGGTGACCACGGCCAGGAGCGCGACGCTGATGACGGTCAACCGGCGTCGTCGTCGGCGCTTCTCGGCCTCTTGCTCCTGCGCCTCGATCCTGGCGAGACGGGACTCGCGGGCGGCTCTGGTGGACACGTCTTCTCCTCAGCGGTGTTCTGCGTCGTCGGGGACGGCACCGGTGTGCAGCGCCGGCGCGTGGTGGCAGGTGTCGGCGGGGGCGTCGGCCTCGGAGACGCCCTCTTTCTGACGGGGCTCGCCTGCGGGCGCCGTCGGTCACGCAGGGTCGCGACGACGAAGACGGCGGCCAGCGCCATCACGCCAAGGCCCAGCAAGGGCTCCGGCAGCGGGGAGACCCACTGCTCGAAGCGGTCGAACAGACCGGCGAGGCCCTGGCCGATCTCGACCTGGGACTCCGGGCCGCTGGTCATCGTCCCGGTGCCGGCGAGGTAGATCACGAAGATGCCCATCGCGGTGAAGGCGGCCGCCACCACGATGTTGATCGAGTTGGTGGCCAGGACCCGGCCGCCGAGCTGCAGCCGGACGGGGCGTGCCTGTAGGAAGCGTCGCTCCCCCAGGCGGAAGCGGTCCCAGAACAGGGCCATGACGAACAGGGGGAAGACCATCCCGAAGGTGTAGGCCAGACCGAGGGCGAAACCTCCGACGGCGGATCCGGAGAGAGCCGAGAGGGTCATGACCCCGGCCAGGACGGGGGCGCAGCAGCTGCTGGCGATGCCGGAGAACACGCCGAGGCTGAAGAAGCTGAGCCCGTCGCCGCCCCGGGTGTCGGGCGCGCGCAGCGAGGCGGGGAGGGTGAGCATGCGCCCGGAGAGGCTGACTGCGGCGAGTGCCAGCATGAGCGCGCCGCCGGCGTAGTACAGCGGGGTGTGGTAGTTCGCGACCGCGGAGGCGACCAGGCCGATGCCCAGGGTGATCGGTACCATGACCAGGCCCAGACCGGCTGCGAACAGGAAGGTGAGGGGGAGCAGTCGCCACCGCCGGTTCTTGACGGCCGCGGCGAGGTAGCTGGGGGCCAGGAACACGATGCAGCAGGGGGCGAAGAGGGCCACCCCTCCGGCGAGGAAAGCGGCCAGCACCGAACCGGTGGTGAGCAGCTCTCCCATCTCAGTTCTCCAGCAGGGTGATCAGCTCGCGGCGGGACACCCCGCCCTGGCTGAAGAAGGCCCCGTCGACGAGCACCAGCGGGGTGAGCCCGGCCCGGTGCTCCTGCATCCGGTCCTGACCCGGTGCGGTGCGGGCGTCGAAGGACCTGACCTCGATGAGATACCCGTCCTTCTTGAGCCCGCTGAGCACGCGGTGCGTCTCGTCGCACGAGTGGCATCCAGGGCTGTCCACGACCTCGATCTGCACGGGTCGGGATGTACTGGTGGTCGTCACGCGTGTTCCTCTCTGCGGCCTCAGGCTGGACACGGACCAGCCTCACGTGCCGGGGCAGCGGATCTGCGGCGGTCCCATGGAGAATTGATGTTCGGTCGACGGGTGCCTCCAACCAACCTCCACAAGCTCCCGGTTCCCCGGCCCTGCCCGCCGACGGTTGACCGTGGCGGGCAAGGACTCCTCACCCCGATCACGAAGGTTTGATGGAGAAACTCGTCCTCGGCCCACCAGCCCCCACCGCGGGTGTCACGATCGGACTGGCGGCAGCCGACCGGCTGTCGCCCACTCGCGAAAAGGACACTCATGCACAAGTTCGTCAAGGTCTTCGCTGTCGTCGCCCTGGCAGGTCCTGGGCTGGTCGTCGCCGGGTCTGCCCAGGCGGACGACGACAACGCCGCGTTCGGTCAGCACGTGCAGATGCACGCCCAGATGATGGGCTTCGACGGATCGCACAATCCGGGTATGCACCAGGGCAAAGCAGGCTGGGAGCACAGCCACGCGCACCCGATGCCCTGACCCTGCTGCCCGCACCGCCCTCAGCGGGCCGGTGCGGGCGGTGCGGGAGTCGGTCGTCGTCGATCCTCATGGACTGGTCTACCGGCGCTGCGAGCAGTTCAACGCGACAGAAGCGTCACGAGTCGAACGGGTTCCGCTGCCGTCGTCCGAACGGGCGTCCTCTGCGCCCCTCGTCCTCGGTGAGGACGCCGGCGGATCACGGGAGCATCACTGAGGGGGACCGGCGGTCCGGCGTCGGCGCGTGCCCAGGTCCGGGCCCCTCCGTGAGGAGCGTCCGCGGGGCAGGAGAGCCCGGACGGTGATGAGGACCGTGGTCCAGAGGGCGACGGTGAGCATGATCGTGACCAGCAGCGTGGTCAGGCCGATACCGCTCCAGATCATCGCTTCTCCTCAGGTCGGGGGTCCACCTCGCAGCGAGTCTCGTCCCGTCTGCTGCGTCTGTTGCGTGCGATGCCTGTAGGTTCGATGAAGGTTCTGGCGGGGCCACGCTCCCGGGTGCGCGATGATGCGGGCATGTCCGTGACGAACTCCCCTGCCCATCAAGCCCGTGTCCTGATCGTCGAGGACGAGCGCGCACTGGCGGGCGTGGTCTCGAGCTACCTGTCCCGGGCCGGTTACGGCACCTCGGTCGTCCACACCGGCCCCGAGGCCGTCGAGGCCGCGCGCGCCCAGGACCCGGACGTGGTCGTCCTGGACCTGGGGCTGCCGGGGATGGACGGGGTGGAGGTGCTGCGCCGGATCCGGACCTTCTCTGACTGCTATGTGGTGGTGGTGACCGCCCGGGCCGACGAGGTGGACACCTTGATCGGGTTGTCGGTGGGCGCGGACGACTACGTGACCAAACCGTTCAGCGTGCGCGAGCTGGTGGCCCGGGTGCAGACCATGCTCCGCCGACCCCGGGCAGGCCGCTCCCGCGGGGACCACCCGGTGGAGCCCATGCGGGTGTTCGGTGACCTGCAGGTCGACCAGGCGGGTCTGGAGGTGCGGCTGGCGGGGCGACCGGTGGACCTGACGCCGACCGAGCGTGACCTGCTGCTGACCCTGTCCTCCCGCCCGCGGACCGCCTTCTCCCGACGCCAGCTGATCGAAGAGGTCTGGGGTGGCGGCTGGGTGGGTGACGAACATCTCGTGGACAGCCACATCGCCCACCTGCGCAGGAAGCTGGGCGACGCCCCTGAGGAGGGTCGCTACGTGGCTACCGTCCGGGGGGTCGGCTACCGGATGGGACCGGGATGAGCACGGACCTGCCCCCTCGACGAACGCGGCGGGCCCCTCGGGAAGAGACGTGGGTCCTCCGGAGGGCCGGACTGGCGACCCGTCTGCTGGTGGGACAGGCCGTCGTGCTCGTGGCTGGTGCCCTGACCGTAGGACTGGTCGCTGCGGTCGTCGGACCGCCGATCTTCCACGAGCACCTGCTCCGGGCTGGCCTGCCGGAGGGGGCGTCGGAGATGGTGCACGTTGAGCTGGCCTACCGGGACGCCTCGCTGCTCGCGGTGGGCCTGGGGCTGCTGATCTCTCTGCTGGCGGCGGGTGGGGTCACCTGGTTCCTGACCCGGCTGCTGCGCCGGCCCCTGGCCGACCTGACGGACGCCGCCCAGGAGCTGGAGCGGGGCCACTACGACGCCCGGGTGCCCGACGTCGGTTCGGGCACCGAGCTGGACACGCTGGCCGAGGCGTTCAACGTGATGGCTGCCCGCCTGGAAGGGGTCGAGGACACGCGGCGGCGACTGCTGTCCGACCTGGCCCACGAGCTGCGCACCCCGATCGCCACGCTGACGGCATACCATGAGGGCCTCTCGGACGGCCTGGTGCCGCCGGGACCGGAGACCCGGGCCGTGCTGGCCGAGCAGACCGACCGGCTGGCCCGGCTGGCCCAGGACATCGACGAGGTGTCCAGGGCCGAGGAGGGACGTCTCCTCCTGGACCGGCGACCGGTGGCTGTGCCCGACCTGCTGCGCCTGGCTGCCGAGACGATGCGGGAGGCGTACGCCCGCAAGCAGGTGGATCTGCTCGTCGACGTGGACCCGGCCGCAGGCCCGCACCTGGTGGTCGACGTGGACCCGGTACGGGTGGGCCAGGTGCTGACCAACGTGCTCGGAAACGCCCTGCGGCACACGGCGCCCGGTGGCCAGGTCACGGTGCGGGCCGTCCGCGACGGCGCGGTGGCGGTGGTCGAGATCGTCGACGACGGTGAGGGGATCCCCGCCCACCAGCTGCCGCACGTCTTCGAGCGGTTCTTCCGTGGCGACAGCGCGCGCGACCGGGACCGGTCCGGCTCGGGCATCGGGCTGACCATCAGCCGGGCCATCGTGGAAGCCCACGGGGGCACGTTGTCCGCCGCCAGCGACGGGCCGGGGACGGGGGCGACCCTCCGCCTGGCCCTGCCCCTGGGATCTCCATCGAATCTCCATCGAACCTGAGGCTTCCCGGCAGGTGAGCGGTGCAGGGTGGACCCTCGTGACCTTCTCAGCACCGCGACCAGTCCTGACCGCCACCCTCGCGCTGACCTTGGTGCTCGGTGCCTGCAGCAGCCAGACCGGGACCGACGACGACCCGCCGACCCTGACGGCGACGGCGACGGCGGCGGTGCAGACCTCGCACAACGCGATGGACACCCAGTTCGCCCAGCAGATGATCGTGCACCACGAGGCGCCGTCGAGATGGCCCAGCTGGCCCAGGAACGCGCCGCCACCCCGCAGGTGCAGGACCTGGCCGGGCAGATCGAGGCGGCTCAGGGCCCCGAGATCGAGCTCATGCACACCTGGCTGCAGGCCTGGGGTGAGCCACCCGCGCCCGAGGACGACATGGCCGACATGGGCCACGGGGACATGGGCACGACGATGCAGATGGAGGGGATGACCCAGCAGGAGGCCATGGCCGAGCTGGAGTCGCACTCCGGGCAGGAGTTCGACCGCCGGTTCCTGGAGCTGATGATCGAGCACCACCGTGGGGCCATCCTGATGGCCGAAGGGGCTCTGACCGACGGGCAGGACCCCGACGCGCAAGAGCTGGCGCAGCAGGTCGTGGCCGACCAGGAGGCCGAGATCGACGTGATGGAACAGATGCTGGAGGACCTGTGACAGGACCTGACATGCATGGTGGAGCACCTCCACGACGGCGGAGCCTGACCCGGTGACCTGGTTGTGGTCGGTCCTGCTGGTGGTCGGGGTCGCGCTGCTCGGCTACACGGCCGTGCGCGTGCTGGCTGGTGGCCTGGCAGATGGTTCCGGCGGCGCGGACCTTCGAACGTCTTCCGGCGGGCCGCGGGCGAGGCAGGTCCTGGACGAGCGGTACGCCGCTGGAGAGCTGAGCACGCAGGAGTACGAGGAGCGTCGGGCCGTGCTGGCCCGGGGGGGAGGACGGGTCGTGAGGTCGGTCAGCCGGCGGACCGCCCTGACCCTGGGGGGTCTGGGCGTGGTGAGCACGGTCGTGGGCGGGACCGGCCTGTGGCGCGAGCTGACGACCCCGGGGGCGCCGGGGGATCCCGGGGGCGAGCTGGTGGAGCCGGAGGTGCTGGCCAGCAGCGACGGCCGGTTGGACGTGCAGCTGCAGGCCAGGTTCGGCACGCACGAGGTGGCCGGTCGGTCGGCCAGGACGATGGGCTACAACGGTGGGGTGCCGGGCCCGACGCTGCGGCTGCGGCCCGGTGACCTGCTGCGGATCGAGCTGGACAACCAGCTGGACCATGTCACCAACCTGCACGTGCACGGGCTGCACGTCACCCCCGAGGGGAACGGTGACAACATCTTCGTGCAGGTCGGGCCCGGGGAGGCCCACCAGTACGAGTACCAGCTGCCCGAGGACCACCCGGCGGGGGTGTACTGGTACCACCCGCACCACCACGGGAGCGTGGCCGACCAGCTGTTCGCCGGCCTCTACGGCGCGATCGTCGTGGAGGAGGACGACCCGCCGGCCGTGGACCGGGAGCGGGTCCTGGTCGTCTCCGACATCACCCTGTCCCAGGACGGATCCGTCGTGGGTCCTTCGATGCCGGAGCGGATGATGGGCCGCGAGGGCGAGCGGGTCCTGGTGGACGGCCAGCTCGAGCCCCGGCTGCGCGGCCGGGCGGGCGAGCGGGAGCGCTGGCGGGTGGTCAACGCCTGCTCCTCCCGCTTCGTCTCGCTGCGCCTGCGGGGCGAGGGTGCCGACGGGCAGGTCGTGGGCCGTGACGTGGGCCGGCTGACGACGCCTGTGGGCCTGGAGGAGGTCGTGCTAGCCCCGGGCAACCGGATGGACCTGCTCGTGGACCTGACCGAGGGCGACGCCGAACTGGTCGCCGCACCCGTGGACCGCGGCCAGATGATGGGCGGCGCGGTCGGCCCCGAGGACGCCGAGCAGCTCCTGGCCCACCTCGAGGTCGGCCGGGACGGCGGGTCGGGGGCCGGCGGGTCCGGCGAGGGCGGCGCCGGCGGGCTCCCCGGTGGTCCGGACGGTCCGCTCGCCGACCTGCGCGACGTCGACGTCGACCGGCGCCGGGAGCTGACCATGGAGATGGGCATGGGTGGGATGATGGGCGGCGGCATGATGAGCGGGGGCCGCGGACCGGGCGGGATGATGGACTTCACCATCGACGGACGCTCGTTCGACCCCGACCGGGTCGACCAGCAGGTGCGGCTGGGCACCGTCGAGGAGTGGACCATCGGCAACGTGGGCCCGCTGGACCACCCCTTCCACCTGCACGTGTGGCCGATGCAGGTCATGGACGTGGACGGACGGCGCCCCGAGGAGCCGTTGTGGCTGGACGTGGTCAACGTCCCCGCCGGCGGCGAGGTCACCGTCCGCATCAGGTTCGCCGACTTCGGTGGGCGGACCGTCTACCACTGCCACATCCTGGACCACGAGGACCTGGGCATGATGGGCACGATCCAGGCCCGGTGACCCCGCCCGGCAAGAGCTGACCCACCGACCGACCGACACCACCACGACCGGAAGGAGAAGGAATGTATGGCAACGGATGGGGGATGGGCATGGGCATGGGCTGGATGTGGGTCGTGTGGCTGCTGATCATCATCGCCACCGTGGCCGTCGTGGCGCTGCTGGTCCGTTCCGGCGGCGACCGGGCCCGCACAGGCGGACCGGTCGACCAGCCACCGGCGCACGCGCCCGAGGAGGCGAGCGCCTCCGGCCGTAGGTCCGCGGCGCGCCGGATCCTCGACGAGCGCTACGCCCGCGGCGAGATCGACGAGCAGGACTACCTGGAGCGTCGCCGACGCCTCGACGAGCCGGACGGCTGAGCCCGACCTGCCCTCGCGCCGTGCCCCCCTGACCGCACCACCCCTGACCGATCGTGAAGGAACCGATGATGTCCAGCCCCCACGAGCAGCACGACCAGCACGAGTCCTCCCCCCACGAGCAGTCCGAGCAGGACCAGCACCAGCACAAGAAGCACGAGCGGAAGATGTACCTGATCTTCGCCGCGATGATCACCACCTCGACGGTGACGATGTTCCTGCTGACCTACACCAACGCCTGGACCTGGGCGCACATGACGTTCAGCGAGGAGCGGGTCTACATGGCCCTGCTCATGGGCTCGGCGATGGCCATCATCATGCTCGGCTTCATGTGGGGGATGATGTACAAGAACGTCACGATCAACCTCGCCATCATCGCCGGTGCCCTCGTCCTGGGCCTGACCGCGCTGTGGCTGTCCCGGTCCCAGACCTTCGTGGAGGACCAGGCGTACATGAACGGGATGATCCCCCACCACTCGATCGCCATCCTCACCAGCGAGCGCGCCGACATCGACGACGTCCGCGTGCGCGAGCTGGCCGACGAGATCATCGAGGCCCAGCGCAAGGAGATCGCCGAGATGAAGTGGCTCGTGGAGGACATCGAGCAGAACGGCGCGGTGACCACCACCGAGGAGGCCGAGCAGCGCCCGGTACCGGAATTCGAGGCGAACCCGTGAGGTTCAGCTCCCGTGGGACAGGACAGGTGCCCTTCCTTCGCTGGTGCCGACGGCAGACCGGGAGGCCTACCACCGGGGGAGGCGCATGGTGATGGAGGTGCTGGCGACCGTCGCCGGGATCGTGGTGATCGTGATCGGTCTCCACGACATGTTCCACACCCTGCTGCACCCGACCGGGCAGGGGCGTCTGAGCCGCTTGGTGCTGGTCGGGGCGTGGCGGATCTCCAGGGCGACCGGGCACCGCCTGGGCTCGACCGTGGGGCCCTTGGCGATGGTCCTGGTCATCCTGCTGTGGGTGCTGCTGCAGCTGCTCGGGTGGGCACTGATCTATCTGCCGCACGTCCCCGAGGGGTTCATGTACTCCTCCGGGGTGGATCCCTCGGACTACCCGGACGTCCTGGAGGCCGTGTACCTGTCGGCGGTCACGCTGTCCACCCTGGGCTACGGGGACATGGTGGCGACCGACCTGTGGATCCGGACGGCTTCACCCCTGCAGGCCCTCACCGGGTTCGCCCTGCTCACCGCCGCCCTGACGTGGTTCACGCAGATCTACCCGCCCCTGTCCCGTCGTCGCTCCCTCGCCCTGGAGCTCAAGGGCCTGGCCGACAGCGACTGGGCGCAGAGCGTGGAGGACGAGGACGCCGCGGTGATGACCCGGGTGCTCGACACCCTCGCAGCCGAGGTGCTCAAGGTGCGCATCGACTTCGCCCAGCACAGTGAGGGCTTCTACTTCCAGGAGAGCGAGCCCGACCTCGCGCTGGCACGCCAGCTGCCCTACGCGCTCCAGCTGTGCGACGTGGCCCTGGCCTCGTCGCAGACGATCGTGCGACGCAGCGGGCGTCAGCTGTCACTGGCGATCGAGCAGCTCAGCTCGGAGCTCGACGACAACTTCCTGCACACCGGCGGCGACCCCGAGGAGGTGTTCGCCGCCTACGCGGCCGACCACGGCCAGGAAACGCGCGCCTGAGTCCGCACCGCTCCCGCGGGAGCAACCCCACGGGAGCGGGCACCGGGCACCGGGCGCCCGTCGACCTGTTCAGCCCAGGCTGGCGAGCAGGTCGGCGCACGCCTGCTCGCAGCGGCGGCAGGCCTCGGCGCACACCCGGCAGTGCTCGTGCATCTGGGCGTGCTGCTCGCACTCTTCGCCGCATGCCCGGCAGGCGGTGCGGCAGGCCTCCAGCGCGGCCCGGGTCGTCTCGAGGTTGTTCCCGGTCTGCCGTGACAGGACGTTGCCGGTGGCGGCGCAGACGTCGGCGCAGTCGAGGTTCTTGCGGATGCAGGTGACCAGGTCGGCCACCATGTCCTCGGCCAGGCACGCGTCGGCGCAGGCTGTGCAGGTCTGGGCGCACTCGAAGCACGCCTCGATGCACTCGGCGAGCTTCTGCTGGTCGATCGACCCCAGGTCCTTGGGGTAGGTCTTCAGCATCGTGGTCACGTGGTGGGTCATCGTGTTGCTCCCTTCCGTCGTGTCCGGCGTCGGTGCCGGTGTCTGGATCTGGTGCAGGGCCGGCCTGGGAGCCGGCCACGTCCGACGGTAGGCCCGGGGCGAACCGGTCGCGACCGGAACCGGCCCGTGCGGGGCGAGGGGGCCGTGGGATCCGCTCGTCGAGCCGTCGGCCTCGCACCGTCCGGCGTCCCAGCTGCCGGGCTCGAGGTGCGCAGGGGCGGTTCACGGGGAGAAGGAGGCCCAGAGGGCTCCGGACCCGATGCCGAGGAGGAGACTCAGGGCTGCGGTCGCGATCGCGGTGGTGCGTGACCAACGGCCGGGTGTGCCGGCGTCCTCCTGGTGCTGCTCCGGTGTCTCGGGGCGGGTGTAGAGGGGCGCGATCCAGCGCAGGTAGTAGAAGAGGCTGACGACGGTGTTGACGAGGACGAGGACGGCCAGCCAGGCGTACCCGGCGTCCCAGGCCGCGGCGGTGGTGGTCAGCTTGCCGACGAAGACCACGGTGGGTGGGGTGCCGACGAGTCCGAGGAGCGCCACGACCAGGGCTGCGGCGAGCCACGGATGGGCTCTGCCCATGCCCCGGTAGGAGCGCAGCTCGCGCCGTCGCGGGAGGGCGGTGGTGACGGCGAACGCGGAGAGGTTGGTGACGGTGTAACCGGTCAGGTAGAGCAGCAGCGAGGGCAGCGCGAGGTCGCTGCGTCCGGCGACCGCGACCGGCACGAACAGGTAGCCCACCTGGCTGACGGTGGACCAGCCCAGCAGTCGCCGGGGGTCGCTCTGCCAGTAGGCGGCGAGGTTTCCCAGCGTCATGCTGGTCACGGCCAGCAGCGCGACCAGCAACGGCCAGGCGAGGGTGTCGGGAAGCATCGCGACGAGCCGGTAGGCGGCGATCACCGCGCCGATCTTGGGCACGGTGGTGAGGAATGCCGCGACCGCTCCGCCGGCACCCTGCGCCGCGTCGGGGACCCAGAAGTGTCCTGGGGCGCCTCCGGCCTTGAACAGCAACCCACCCAGCACCGCCACGACGCCGGCGGCGACCACGCCTGCCGCGCGTCAGCTAGCCGGTCGCTCAGCTCGGCGTAGGCGTGGTGGCTGACACACCGTAGAGCAGCGTGACCCCGGCCAGCAGGAGGATGCCGAACAGGGCACCCAGCAGGTAGGTCTTCATCGCCGCCTCGGCGCCCAGGGGCGTGCGCGCGATCCCGATCAGGCCGTAGAGGGGGACGCTGGCCAGCAGGAACCCGACGGTCACGACGAGCAGGTCGTCCGCCCCGGCCAGGATCAGGGTGCCGGTGGTCGAGAACAGCAGCAGCGCGTAGGTCTCGCTCTCCCGGGGTGTGCCGGCGATCTCGTCGGAGGCCAGCGCCAGCACGACGAGGGTGCCGAGCGCGGCGACGATCCGGGCGACCCCGGTGGTGGTGTCGACCGTGAAGGTGCCTTCCATCGCCACCTGCGCCGGGCCGGGCAGGTCGAGGGCGGCCAGGGTGGCCGCCACGAGCAGGACGGCCGCGGCGACGACACGGGTGAGCCACTGTCGGGTCCGCGGCAGGAAGGACCCGCCCATCAGCACCGCGAGCCCGCCGAGGAACAGCACGATCTCCGGTGCGAGCAGGGCCGGCCGCATGGCCATGGACTCCACCGCGGCCTACCTCCCGACGAGCTGGACGAGGACCTGCGCCGCGGGCTCGATCACCTCGAGCAGCGGGCGGGGGAGGACACCGATGAGCAGCGAGAGTGCCAGCAGCGGAGCGATGGCCCACAGCTCGGCGGGACGCAGGTCGCCGAAGCCGGCGGAGACGCCCCTCGTCGGACCGGTGAAGATGCGCTGCAGCGCCCGCAGGAACAGCGCGGCGGTGATGAGGATGCCCACCAGCGCGACCGCGGTGACCGGTGCCGCGGCGATGCTGCCGGTGAAGATCTGGAACTCGGCGATGAAACCCGACAGGCCGGGCAGGCCGAGCGAGGCGAACGCACCGACGGCGAACAGGGTCGCGAGCCTGGGGGCAGGACCGGCCAGACCTCCGTAGGAGGCCATGTCGTAGGTGCCGGCCCGGTCCCACATCACCCCCGCGAGGAGGAACAGGGCAGCGGTGATCAGGCCGTGGCTGACCATCTGGGTGACGGCGCCGGTGACCGCCACGGACCGCGCCTGCGTGGTGTCGTCGGCGACGATCCCGGCGGCGCCGACGGCCAGGACGACGTAGCCCATGTGGTTGACCGAGGTGTAGGCGACCATACGCTTGAAGTCCGTCTGGGCCAGCGCCACCAGGGCGCCGTACACGACCGACACGATCCCGACCACGACGACCGCCCAGGCCGAGGCCCGCCAGGCCTCGGGCAGCATCGGCATCGCGATCCGCACGAATCCGTAGGTGCCCATCTTCAGCAGGACGCCGGCCAGGACGGCCGAGCCGATGGCCGGTGCGTCGGTGTGCGCCGGGGGCAGCCAGGTGTGGAACGGCACCGTGGGCGTCTTGACGGCCAGCCCGACCAGGATCGCGGCCAGGACCAGCCCCCCGGCCAGCGACGACCCCTCCAGCGGGGTCTGCTCGGCCAGCTCCACCATGTCGAACGTGTGCGGGTCGGCGGCGATGTAGAGCCCGATGAAACCGGCGAGCAGGGCCAGGGAGCCCAGGAAGGTGTAGAGGAAGAACTTCATCGCCGACCGGCCGGCCTCGCCGTGGCCCCAACCGGCGATCACGAAGTACATGCCGACGATGGACAGGTCGAAGAAGAGGAAGAACAGGATCAGGTCGGCGGCGACGAAGAGCCCCAGGCTCACGCTCTGCAGGAACAGGAACAGCGCCGCCTGGGTCCGGGGCCGGTCGCTGCTGCGGAGCGCGAAGACCGCGCAGGCCAGGAAGATCACCGCCGTCATCGCCACCAGAGGCAGGGACAGCCCGTCCACCCCGACGTGGTAGCTGCTGTTCACCCCGGGGATCCACTCGGCCCGCTCCTCGAACGCGAGCCGACCCGCCACCGGTGGCTCGTAGGTCAGCCACAGCGCAGCGACGAGCGCCAGGTCGCCGGCGGCGACGACCACCCAGACCCACCGTGCAGCACCGTCGCCCAGGCGTGACAGGGCCATCAGGGCCAGCGCGGCGGCCATGGGCAGGAAGACGATCAGACTGAGCACGTTCACCTCACCGCGAGCAGGAGCAGGACGCCGACCGCGAGGACCGCGACGGCCTGGACGTAGTAGTGGTGCAGCTGCCCGCTCTGCGGGCGACGTGCCATCCGACCGAGCTGGCGCACCCCTGCCGCGAGCTCCTCCGCGGCGCCGTCGAACCAGCGGTCGTCCGCCCGGCCGGCCCGCTGCGCCGCCTCCACGGTCGCCCCGGAACTGAGCTCGACCGCACCGTCGAGCACCCGGTCGTCGAACCTCGCCGCCCGGCGCGCCAGGCCCAGGGCGCCCGAGGCAGCCCCGGTCACGACCCGGTCCAGGACCCGGTCGTCGAAGCGGGCCAGCACCTGGGCCAGCGCCAGGGTCGGCAGGACGACGACGGTCCGCGTCGCCGGTTCCAGACCGAGCCAGCCGCGCGCCCACCGGGGCTGCGGTGCAGGTCGCCACCAGAGGAGCGCGAGCACGGCCAGCGCGATCCCCGCCGAGGCCAGCATCTCCAGCAGGGTGGGGTGCAGAGGTTCTTCCCCGAGAGCGCGGGAGAGCGTGTCGCCCACCGGCGGCAGCGCGAGCAGGCCCAGCACCAGCGCACCCAGGGCGAGCAGGACCATCGGTGCGCGTTCGAGCGCTCCGACGTGCCCGGTGCCCGGCTCCTCCTCGTCCAGGTGCCCCTCGACCAGGGCGCGCTCCGCGGCAGGGACTCTCCGCCACACCGCGACCAGGATCTTGCCGGCGTAGGCCGCCGACAGGGCGGCGGCGGCCAGGCCGACCGCGTACAACCACGGCGACTGCGCCAGAGCCGCGGCCAGGACCGCGTCCTTGGTCGCCCACAGGGCCAGGGGCGCGACCCCGGCCAACGACAGCACGCCGAGCGTGCTGGCCCAGCCCACCAGCGGCCAGCGCCGGGCGACCCCGCGCAGGCCGCTCAGGTGCTTGGTGCCCAGCGCCGTGAGCCAGGCCCCGGCGGCCAGGAACAGCAGCGCCTTGGTCGCGGCGTGCGCCACCAGGTGTGCCGCGCCTGCGCCGACCGAGGCCAGCCCGGCACCCATCACCACAAACCCCAGCTGGGCCGAGGTGGAGGCGGCGAGCAGCTGCTTGAGATCCTGCTGGGCCAGGGCCACGACTCCGAGCAGCAACGCGGTCAGCGCGCCGATCCAGGCCGCGGCCGGCGCGGCCCAGCCGGTGGAGGTGAGCAACGGTTCGGTCCGCAGCAGCAGGTAGCCGCCCATGGCGACCATCGCGGCCGAGTGCAGCAGCGCACTGACCGGGCTCGGGCCCTCCATCGCCCGGGACAGCCAGAACGAGAACGGCAGCTGGGCCGCCTTGCCCAGCGCCGCGACCAGGACACCGGCCGCCACCACGTGCCGCCACCCCTCGCTGCTGCCCGACAGGTCGGCCAGCGCCAGCCCGCCGCCACCGGCGAGGGCGGCCCCGGCCGCGAGGTAGAGACCGACGTCGGCTCCGCGGGTGGTCACGAACGCGGTGATCCCGGCGGAGACCCGGTGCTGCTCGCGCCACCAGAACCCGATCAGCGCGAACGACGTCGCACCCATGACCTCCCAGGCGAACAGCAGAGCGGGCAGCGTCTGCGCGGTCGCGGTCATGAGCGCGCTGGAGGCGAAGAGCAGCATGAGCCCGTGGAACCGTGCCCGCGACCGCCGGATCTCACCGGCGGAGAACAGCAGCACCAGCAGGGTGACGACCGCCACGGTCGGCACGACCAGGGCCGACAGGGCGTCCACGCCCAGGGCCAGGTCGCTGCCGGCCATGAACGGCACCGACACCTGCGGTCGGGCCACGGCGACGATCGCCGACAGGGCGGCGGTGAGGCCGGCCGTGGCCAGGGATGTGGGCACCACCGCACGCTCGAGCCGCGAGAGTGCCAGCGCGCCACCGACGACCGCGGGCAGCAGCACGAGCAGCCACAGCGCGGCCTGGGCCGTGGTCTGGTTCATCGGGACAGGTCCGTGGCCATGTCGGTCATGTCGGCCTGCCGTTCACGGTGCAGCAGGGTGGCGACCGCGAAGCCCATCGCCATCTCCAGGGTCATCGCGGCGATGATCACCAGGAGCAGGACCTGCCCGGTGGGGGCCGGAGCCAGGAACCACCAGAACCCAGCGGCGGCCAGGATGACCGCGTTGATCATCAGCTCCAGGCCCATCATCACCATGACGACGACCTGCTGGGAGATCGCGCCGTACAGACCGACGGAGAAGATCGCCGCGGCGATGAGCAGGGTCGCCTCCAGGGTCATCGGCCCACACCTCCGGGCTGGGGGTCGTCGGGGGTGGGCCGCCTCAGGTCGTCGCCGAACCGGTCGTACCGGGTGCGGTGAGCCGCCAGTACGACCCCGGCCACGATGGTGGCCACCATGACCGGGCTGATCACGGCCATCACGAGCATCTTCGGGCCCATCAGCGCCTCGCCGAGCGCCACAGTGACGTCCGGCGGTGGGCTCCCCCGACGGGTGGGCCAGTCCACCAGCAGGACGCCCGCCGCCAGCACCAGGAACGTGAGGACCGCCGCCGCGGCGGCGGTCCTGTTGCTGTGCACCATGCTCATCGGCATCAGGGCGGGGTTCATCCCCATGAACATGACCATGTACACGGCCATGACCGCCATCTCCATGACCATCATCAGGATCGTCACCACGCCCACGTAGTTCTGCTGCAGGAACAGCACCTGCAGGCCCACCGCGACGAAGGACAGCGCCAGGGCGTACGTGGCCCGGGCCATCGAGTCGACGTAGAAGACCGCGGCGCCGCTGAGGACCGCGACCAGCCCGAGGCCCCAGAAGGCGATGTCTGCGAGCACGGTCAGGACCTCCATACGGCGACGACGGCCACCAGCAGGTCCTGCACCAGCACGGCCGGAAGCAGCACCAGCCACCCCACCTCCATGAACGTGTCCGGCCGGAAGGCCGGCAACCGCCGACGCAACCAGACCAGCAGCGAGAGCACGGTCACCGTCTTGACCAGCACCCAGGCCCAGTCCGGCAGCAGCGGACCGGCACCTCCGCCGAGGAACATCGGGACCGCGAACGCCGCACCGGCCGCCAGCAGGGCGTAGCGGCCGGTCTCGAACACCAGCCGGTCCACACCGGACAGCTCTGCCCGCACGCCGCCGGCGACGTCGCTGCCCAGCGCCGGGGCGAACGGCCCCCCCACCGAGAAGGCCGCGACCCCGAGCAGGTAGACCAGGAAGGCCACCGGCATCCACACCACGAACCACAGCCCGTCCTGGGCCGCGGCGACCCTGCCCACGTTCAGGCTCTCCGCGGCGATCGCCGGGGCGACCAGAGCGAACATCAGGGGCAGCTCGTAACCGAGTCCGTGGGCCAGGAACCGGTAGCCCCCGACCAGCGAGTGCGCCGAGTTGGCGCCCCACCCGGTCAACCACACCAAGGCCCAGACCATGACGTCCATGGCGTTGAACCACATGACGCCCACGTCCAGGTCGAAGATCGTCCACCGGCCCAGCGGCACGACCGCCACCATCAGCGCGGCCGTGACGAGCAGCCCCGCACCACCGATGCGCCAGAGCAGGCTGTCGGCCTGCACCGTGGTGCGACGCCGTTGCCGCATCAGCCGGGCGGCCTCGCCGAAGGGCCGGGCAGCTCCGCCGGGTGCACCGCCCGGCCCGCCGCTGGAACGTGCGGAGAGGGCACCGTCGAGCACCGCGGCGACCACGACGAGGGCCCCGAGAACGGTGACCGCGGCGAACGCCCAGCCGGGCGCCACCGTGACGACCGGCGAGTCCGATCCTGCGACGTTCGGCATCGCGATCGGGTCAACCATGGGACACCTCGTGCTCGGCCTGGCCGGCCCGCAGCCCGTGCACGTCGAGGCTGGCCAGGACCAGACGCGCTGCTGCCAGATCCAGTCCGACGACCAGCTGCGCCAGGTGGTCGGTCCAGACGGCTGGGCGGACGTCGTGCCGCCGTTCCCCGCCGGCCGCGCGGTCCACCATGCGAAGCAAGCGGTCGTAGGTGTCACCCACGACGTCCACGGGCAGCCCGTGGTGGCGGACCTCCTCCTCGGTCAGCGGGCGCAGCCCCCGCAACGACCAGCGCAGCGCCCACGAACGACGCACCCGGCGGCGGAGCCGTCCGACGCCCGGGTCCGAAGGCCCGCCGCCAGTCTCCAGTGCCGCGTCCCGGATCCGTCTGGCCTGGGCCGCCGCATCGTCCCATCCGGCCAGCGCGAGCACGGAGACGAGGTTGTCGAGCCCGCGTGCCCGCGCGTCGGCCTCGTCCCCGCCCTGGTCTCCGGCGCCGAACACCTCAGCACGGGCCTGCGTCACGAGGTCCCCCTGCAGCGAGCAGTGCAGCACCAGGCCCGCAGGCCAGTGAGGGAGCACCGGGCCCAGCCGGACCTCCAGGACGTCCATCTCCAGACCGTCCCGGTCCCCACCACCCTCGGCCAGGGGAAGCCCGCCCGGAGCCATGTCCATGCCCGCGTGGCCGCCGTGCCCGGCGTGCTGCTCATGGTCGGCGTGTCCGCCGTGCCCGGCGTGCTGCTCATGGTCGGCGTGTCCGCCGTGTCCGGCGTGCTGCTCATGGTCGGCGTGTCCGCCGTGTCCGGCGTGCTGCTCATGGTCGGCGTGTCCGCCGTGTCCGGCGTGCTGCTCAGGGTGGGCGTGTCCGCCGTCCGCACCGCCTCCACCATGGTCATGGTGCCTGTTGTCGTCGTGGTGCCCGTCGTGAGCCTCGTGCCCGCGGCGGTCCTGGGGGGCATCGCCGGTGTCGTGGCCTTGGTGCCTGTGGTGGTGTTCCCGGGTGTCAGAGTCATGCTGCTCTGTGTCGACGCCGCCGGCATGGCGAGCTCCGTGCCCCTCGGAATGTTGCTGCTGCTCTCCCGTCTCGGGGCGGGTCGTCTCCGCCCCTCCTCCCGTCGGAAGAGATTCCGTCTCCTGTGCAGGACCCTCGTGACCGGCATGGCCTCGGTGTTCAGCTTGTCCACGAACCGTTTCATCGGCGTCACCCTGCGCAGGGTGGTCGTCGTGTCCACCGCGGTCGTGCCCGGCCGTCGCGTCGTGCCGTCTGCCTCTGAGCAGGTCGTCTGCTCCTGGGCGGTTCTCCGCATCCTGCCGGTGGCGAACGCGGTCAAGGAGGAGGGCGTGCGCGTCGTCGAGCACGGCGACGACGTCGTTGTGCCCCCGGGCCTGCACGCGCACCCGCGGCCCCGGCATCTGCTGCCACACGAGGTCGACGGCCTCGCAAAACCGTGGTCCGGGCGTGCCGCACACGATGAGGACGTCCGCATCTGCAGGGGACGGCGCGAGCTGCCATCCGCGCCCGACGACCGCACCCTCGACGAGCATCCGCGTGCGCGCCCACCCTGGAACCTCGACCACCAGGGCGTGCGCGTGCCGGGCAGCGAGAGCCAGGCTTGCGTGGCTCAGACCCATCGCAGCGCGCCTTCCCGCCATGCCCACAGGACGGCGACGAACAGCGCGGCCAGAAACAGAAACATCTCGACGACCGCCGTGGTCCCGATCTCGGCAACGACGACGGCCCAGGGGTACATGAAGAGCATTTCGACGTCGAAGGCCAGGAAGACTAGCGTCGTCAGGTACCACCGCACGTGGTACCTGGACAGCGCGTGCTGCTCCGGGATCCAGCCTGACTCGAACGGAAGCACCTCCAAGAGATCCGGCGTCACCGCCGTTCTCCGGTGGAGGGCATACAGCGCAAGGACGGGCACGACCGCGGCAACGGCCATCACCACGACACCCAGGTACATGGATCTCCCTTCGGCGCCCTAGATCCTGCCCCGGGGTCGAGCATCTGTCGACCCGGGCCATAGTCAGCCAGATGTCACCTATAGGTACAGCAGTCCCGATCCGCCATGTGCCGGTGGGCACGCATCTATATTCAAGGTGTGGGCGACTTGAGCGAGACCAATCACGTCCCGTACGCCCGCCCACGTATGGACACAGGTCACCTACGAGAACTGCGGCTCCGTAAGGGCATGTCGCAGCATGCGCTCTCGTTCAAGGTCGGGGTGCAGGGCGCTGCTGCCATCTCGGCCTGGGAACGAGGCGTCGCAACGCCTCGTCCTAGCACGCTGCTTCGAGTCGCAGAGGTGCTGGGCGTTGATCCCATCGAGCTTCTTGCAGTCGATGGGAGAGAGGGCGGAACGCTGCGCGAGTTGCGTGTCGTCCGAGGCATGACTCTCAGAGAACTCGCCGATATCGCCAGCACGTCGTCGTCGACGTTGCGACGGTGGGAGAGCGGGGACTTCGTCAGAGTGCCAGGCGCGGATGTCGTTCGCGCGCTAGCCCGTGCTCTAGACGTCGATCCCGCACAGGTCGAAGCGGCGCTGATGAGGGCTCGCAGTGCTACGGGCGAGCGGCCCTGATCTGAGCAGGCGCCGTGGTCGGGCGGACTCGGGTAAAGGTTTGGTAAGAACCCTCGGCGGGGCTGGGTCCGGCCTCTAGGCTCGAGATCGCCCAAGGTCTAGAGGGGGTCGCCGGTCAGTTGCTGCACGTTATCCACAGCTTCTGGAAATGGCGGTTGGTCGTCAGGGACTAGCGGTAATGTGCCAACTTGTCAGGGCGTGAGACCCAGACCGCAGGTTGGCCGCTTTGGTTGGCATGGAAGGAGGCCGAGGTATGTCGAGCACCCGGATAAGACTGGCGAGCCTGGTCGCAGTGGGGATGCTGGCCCTCACTGGCTGTTCCGATGCCCCCGGCGCTGGCAGCACCACGCCGGCGCCCAGCACAGCGGCGCCAACCACCGCGGAACCCGTCGCGACGACCGAAGCGCCGGCCGACGACGCCCAGACCGCCAGTGCGCCGCCGGAGCTGTCGGCAGAGGAGCAGGACGAGGCTGACATCGAGGAGACGCTGCAGCTCTACACAGTCGCGTTGAGCGACGCCTTCAACGGCGATGAATCGATCGAAGGTATCTATCCGTTTTCTCGGGACGCTGCCCGGGAGAAATGGGTCACCGAGGTGATGGCGGCACAGGCCCAAGAGCTCAGCTTCAGCGGGACCATGGATGTCGAGGCACGCGAGGTCACCGTCGGCGGGGAGACAGCAGAGGCGGTGGCGTGTCTAGACGTGTCGGCTGTCCAAGCGGTTGACGAGGACGGTAACTCGGTCATCACGGAGGATCGATTGGATCGAACGCTGCAGGACTACGTCCTGGAGCGTGACGACTCGGCCCAGTTGGGCTGGTACATCGTCGAGGACACGAATCGGAACGAGCCGTGCGACGGCTAGCGATCCTGTGGTCCACCCTGACGCTGATCATGGGATCCACCGTCTCCACCCTGGCCAGTGCGCCGGCCCAGGCCGAGCCAGAGTGTCGGGAAGTCAGTCCGATAACGGGCCAGTGCCTCATCTACGTTCCGCCGCCGCCGCCGGACTACCCGGCGCTCCCGAGAGACGTTCCTGGGGATCCTGGGGATGGCAGTGGTGGTGAGGAGCCGGTGTGTGCTGACCCGCTGGTGGATCGTGTGGTCCCGTGCGTCGTGCACGACTGGTACTGGTCGTATGACTGGGCGTGCTGGACGAAGTACGCCGACCCGCAGCTGCCGTGGAGCGATCCGGCGTGGAGCGGTCGGACCGATGGGGCGATCTTCTGGTGCTCCCGGGGAGTGACCCTGTCCGATCCGTTCCCTGCGGACACGATCCCTCGGTGGGCACCGTCCCCGCCGTGGGGTGCGCCTCCGGACCCGGAGGAGCTGGTCCGGGCGGCGGTGGAGTCGATGAATCTGAGGGCGATTCAGATCGGGATCGTGCCCGAGCAGGGGCCGGGCCGGGTCGGGCTGGTGGGGTTGCCGACGTGGATGTGGGTGCAGGACCTGGGCGGGTCGACGTGGGGGCCGATCACCAGGACCGCGACCAGCGGGCCGTGGTCGGTGACCGCCACCGCTGAGGTGGACCGGATCGAGTGGGACATGGGGGACGGGACGACGGTGGTCTGCACGACCCCGGGTACCCCGTACGAGGACCGGTTCGGTGACATGGACAGCCCGGACTGCGGCCACCGGTACGAGGCACAGGGGCACTACCCGGTCTCGGCGACCTCGTACTGGGTCATCACCTGGGCCGGCCTGGGCCGGTCCGGAACATCGAGATGGACCTGGTCCAGGAGGGGCAGATCGTGATGGGGGAGGCCCAGGTGCTGAGCCAGTAGCGCAGGCAACGTCACGGGTTCGGTGCGGGACAGCGCAAGCACCGCGCCAGACCAGCAAGATCGGGGAGAGACGCACATGGCGAAGAAGTTCGACCAGGCCGACGGTCAGGGCGGCACCGGCGGCTCGATCCCGCCCGGCACATCACCACCTGTGGCAGGGACGGGCGGGGTGGCGGCGCCGCCGAAGCTGCGCCGCCGGCCGTTGCTTGCCCTGGCGGGTCTGGGTCTGGTGGTGATGGGGGCCCTGCTGGCGGTGTGGGTGTACCTGTCCAACACCGATGCCACGAGTGCGGTGGCGGTGCGGGACACAGTGATGCGGGGGGAGACGATCACCGCGGCGGACCTGATGACGGTCCAGGTGACCGCGGACCCGGCCCTGGCGCTGGTGCCGGCCGGCGACCTGGACTCCTTCGTCGGGCAGCGTGCCGCCCGCGACCTGTCCGCCGGGGCGCTGCTGACCCCGGATGCGGCCGCCGAGCAGGTCGTCCCCGCCGCGGGGGAGTCCGTGGTGGGTCTGGCGCTGACGTCCGGGCTGATGCCCGGGGAACCGTTGATGGTGGGGGACCGAGTGCGGGTGGTGGCCACCCCCGGCCAGGCCGGGGACCCGGCGGCGTTCGAGTCCGCGGACACCGTGTTCGGGGCCGAGGTGGTCGGCGTGACTGCCTCGGTGGAGTCGCCGCAGACGGTGGTCTCGGTCCTGGTCCCGGAGCAGGACGCGGCACGGATCGCGCAGTGGGCCTCCGCGGGGCGGGCCGCCTTGGTGCTGGACAGCCGCGAGGGCGACTGAGATGGCGGTCATCACGCTGACCTCGGCCTCCGGCTCTCCGGGGGTGACCACGACCGCCCTGGGGTGGGCGCTGTCCCGGGGACGGCCCACCGTGCTGGTGGACGCCGACCCCACCGGCGGTGCGTCCATGCTGGCCGGGTACCTGCGCGGGCAGATGATGCCCCCGGACGCGCTGCTGGAGGCCTGGACGGCCCAGCAGCAGGGCCGGCTGCGGGCGGCGCTGCCGTCGCTGACCATGTCCCTGCCCGACTCACAGGTCGGGCTTCTGCCGGGTACCCGGTCGCACAGCCAGGCGCGGGGGCTGGTCGGCCTGTGGGAGCCGTTGCTGGCCGCGTTGAAGGCGTTGGAGGGCACGGGGCAGGACGTCCTGGTCGACGTGGGGCGTCTGGGTCTGGCCGGGTCGCCCACGCCGTTGCTGCACGGGGCGGACCTGGCCCTGGTGGTGTGCCGGGCCGACCTGGTGTCGTTGTCGGCCCTGCGGTCGTGGCTGGCCACCCTGCACACCGAGCTCGAGGAGGTCGGTGGGTCGTCCTCGCTGGGCGTGGTGATCGTCGGCCCCGGTCGGCCTTACAGCGAGGCCGAGGTCGGCAAGGTCCTGGCCCCTTTGTGCGGCGGCCGGTCCCCGGTCCTGGCATCCGTGGCCTGGGACCCGAAGGCTGCGGCCGCGTTCTCCGCCGGGGCGCAGGTGCGCCGGCTGGGCTCGAGCAAGCTCGTGGCCAGCCTGCGGCACCTCGACGACGCCGCCCGGAAACGGGTCGCGAGCACCACCCGCGATCTGAGTGAGGTGCCCTCGTGAGCATCGAGAACTACGCCGTCCAGCCCGAGGGGACGGCCAGCTGCGACCCGACCGGGCTGCCGCTGTTCACCACCCCGCCCACCACGGAGACCACCGCGGGGTCGTCCCGTGGCCGCCGGCGCGGGGGATTCACCCTGACCCAGGGCACGGGCGAGCATGCCGGTCACCCCTGCGCACGTGGTGCCTCCCACCCGGAGCAGGGTCGGGGCGACAACGTCGTGCTCCTGCAGACCAGGGACGGGGTTCGGTCGGGCCGGCACGGCTGGTCTCGGGGCGGACTGGACTGGGAGCTGGTGGCCAGCCTGCGGCAGCAGACCGCCGACCGCCTGTCCCAGGAAGGGACCCCCACCGGGGAGGACGACCGGGGCGCCCAGCAGGAGCGGGGACGGGCGATCATCACCGAGCTGCTGGGTCAGGAGGCCACCGAGCGGCTCCGCGCCGGGGAGGCCGCCTGGGACGCCGACGTGCAGAACGCCCTGTCTCGGGCGGTGTTCGACGCGGTGTTCGGGCTGGGCCGGTTGCAGCCGCTGGTCGATGATCCCGAGGTCGAGAACATCATGATCTTCGGCCACGACCAGGTCACCGTGGAGCTCACCGGGGGCCGGCAGGTCATGGCGGCGCCGGTGGCGGACTCCGACCAGGAGCTGGTGGACTTCCTGTCCTTCGTGGCCTCCCGTTCGGAGGTGAACGCCCGCCCGTTCTCCCCGTCCCACCCCGAGCTGCACCTGCGCCTCGACGGGGGTGCCCGGCTGGCGGCGCAGGCGTGGGTGACGCCGCGGCCGCAGGTGGTGATCCGTCGGCACCGGTTGACCCAGGTGTCCCTGGAGGACCTGGTCGACCTGGGCGCGTTGACCCCGGTCGCGGCCTCGTTCCTGGCCGCGGTGGTCCGTTCGGGGCGTTCGGTCGTGGTCTCGGGCGCCAGGGTGCGGGCAAGACGACGATGGTGCGGGCGTTGTGCAACGAGATCCCCCGGTATGAGGTCATCGGCACCTTCGAGACCGAGCACGAGCTGCACCTGCACCAGATGCCCGACCGGCACCCGTACGTGTTCGCCTGGGAGGCCAGGCCCGGGTCCGGTGAGGTCGGCCCGGACGGGTCACGGGCGGGGGAGTACACGCTGGACCAGGCGCTGCACGGCAGCTTCCGGATGAACCTGAACCGGCAGATCGTCGGTGAGGTCCGCGGCCCGGAGGCCGCGGCGATGCTCAAGGCCATGCAGTCGGGGTCGGGGTCCATCTCCACCACGCACGCGGCCCACGCGGTCGGGGCGGTGGAGAAGCTGGTGACCTGCGTCATGGAGTCGGGGCAGCACGCGACCCATGAGTTCGCCCTGCGGGCGGTCGCCTCCGGTGTCGACGTCGTGGTCCACGTCACCAAGCAGACCCTGCCGGCCGACGACGGGAGCGCGCAGGTGTCCCGTTTCGTCTCCGAGATCATCGCCGTCGCCCTGGGGGAGAAGCAGACCGGGTACGCGGTCACGCACGTGTTCAAGGCCGACCCCGGGTCCACGGTCGCCCGCCCGCACGTCCTGCCCGACGACTACCGCGACCTGGCCCGGTTCGGTTTCGACCTGGCCGGGTTCACCGACGCACAAGTTGGGACCGGGGCATGAGCACCGTGCTCGTCGCGGTCGCCGGCGCCCTGGTCGCCGGTGGCCTGCTCGCCCTGGGAGCAGGGCTGACGGCCCGGCCGGTACCCCC
The DNA here is from genome assembly GCF_001942405.1 of Ornithinimicrobium sp. CNJ-824. Taxonomy (GTDB): domain Bacteria; phylum Actinomycetota; class Actinomycetes; order Actinomycetales; family Dermatophilaceae; genus Ornithinicoccus; species Ornithinicoccus kibberensis. The sequence goes on along the minus strand of NZ_MKKA01000011.1, from coordinate 66,879 downwards.
GGCCCGGCCACGCCGGGCCAGCACACGTCGGAGCAGGCTGAGCCCACGCACCCGGATGCTGGCCGGCATCGGTCTGGGCATCGGCGCTCTGGTGGCGGTGCTGACCGGGTGGGTGATCGCCCTGGTCATCGCTCCGCTGGCCCTGGCCGGTGTCCCGGTGCTGCTGGCCGCGCCCCCTGCGCAGCGGGAGGTCCAGCGGCTGGAGGCGATGGAGGAGTGGGTGCGCACGGTGGCGGGCACCCTGGGGGCAGGGGTCGGGCTGGAGCAGGCGCTGCTGCGGTCCCTGCGCTCCACCCCTGAGCCGATCAAACCGGAGGTGACCCGCCTGGCAGGCCGGCTGCGGGCCCGGTGGGCCACCGAGGACGCGCTGCGGGCCTTCGCCGACGACCTGGACGACCCGACCGGGGACCTGATCGCCGCCAACCTGGCCCTGGGGGCCCGCCGCCGCGGCGGCGGCCTGGCCACCGTGCTGGGTGCGCTGGCGCAGTCCGTGGGTGAGGACGTGCGCGCCCGGCGAGAGATCGAGTCCGACCGGGCCAAGCCGCGCAGCAACGCGCGCCTGATCACCGGTATCACCCTGTCGGTGCTGGTCTTCCTGTCCCTGTCCGGGAACTACATCGCCCCCTACGGGACCCCGGTCGGGCAGGTGCTGCTGGGCACCTTCCTGGCCATGTACGTCGGGATGCTGATCTGGCTGCGCACGATGGCCCGCGGCAAGCCGATGCCGCGCTTCATCGGCACCTCCGTGCGGGAGCGTGCGGCATGACCGCGCTGCAGCTGCTGCTGGCAGCCGGCGGGCTCGTCGGGGCCGGCCTGGCTCTGGTGCTGTTCCAGCTGGTCCCGTCCCACCCCGACCTGGGGCAGGCGCTGGCCCGGCTCTCCCCGGCCGGTGCCCGGGAGGCCCAGAACGCCGCCCTGGCCCAACCCCAGGTCAAGGGGTCCGGTGCGGACCGGGACGTGCGCGATGTGCTGGGTGCCTGGGGTGCCCGGCACCTGCCGGCCAACCTGTGGGGCAAAGTGGCACCGGCCGACCTGGCCGTGCTGGGGATGACCCCGGCGCGGTTCTACGGCGAGAAGATCCTGTACGCCTTCATCGGCCTGGTCGCCGGCCCCGTCCTGTCCGCCGCGGCCATGTTCTCCTTCTCCATCCCGGTGTACGTCCCGGTCCTGGCCACCCTCGTGCTGACCGTGGTGCTGTGGTTCGTCCCGACCTACAACGTGGTCACCGACGCCCGCGACGCCCGGGTCGAGTTCGCCCGTTCCCTGGGCGCGTTCGTCGACCTGGTCGCTCTGGAGATGGCCTCCGGGTCAGGCCCGAGGCAGTCGATGGAGGCCGCGGCCGCGGTCGGGGACTCCTGGGTGTTTCGTCGGATGCGGGAGGAGCTGGCACGCACCCGCTGGTCGGGGATCACCCCCTGGGACGCGCTGCGGCACCTGGGCGACGAGATCGACATGCCCGACCTGCACGAGCTGGCCGACATCATGCGCCTGGCCGGTGAGGACGGTGGACGGGTCTACCCCCAGCTGAAGGCCCGAGCGGCCAGCATGCGCTCGGCGATCCTGTCCGCGCAGAAGACCCGCGCCAACGAGGTCAGCGAACGGATGACCCTGCCGATGACCCTGCTCGGGATGATCTTCCTGCTCATCCTCATCACCCCCCAGGTCCTGCGCATGGTGGGGAGCTGACCGACACGGCACCACCACGCGAACCCTGCCGCCAGGACACCAATCCGACGAACTCAAGAACCATCCGCACCATCACGAAGGGGAGAAACCCATGAAGAAGTCCACTTTTCACTACAGCGCCCAGGTGCTCACCTGGCCGCGGCGTCTGCGCCAGGAGATCATCTCCCGCGGTGAGCGGGGGTCGATCTCGGTGGAGACCGTCGTCATCGCCCTGGGCCTGTTCGCCCTGGCCACCGTCATCGTCGGCCTGCTGACCGCCTGGGCGACCGGCAAGCTGGGTGGCCTGAGCTGATGACCCGCCGACTCGAACCACGTCCCCGGGGACGGGTGCGTGTTCTGGGTGCCACGCCCCGGGACCGTGGTTCGAGCTCGGTGGAGGTCGTCGTCCTGCTGCCGCTGGTGTTCCTGCTGCTGTTCAGCATGGTGCAGGGCGGCCTGTGGTTCCACGCCCGCGCGGTCGCCCTGGGCGCGGCCACCGAGGGTGCGCGCGTCGCCGCCGCGGAGAGCTCCTCGGCCGGTGCCGGGATCTCCGCAGCCACCTCGTTCATCGCCGATGCCGGCAGTGGCGTCGTGATCGACCCCGCCGTCACCGGGTCGCGGTCGGCCACGACCGCGACGGTGACCGTCACCGGGCAGGCGCAGAGCCTGATCCCTTTCCTGAACCCGTCGGTGGCCCAGTCGGCCAGCTTCCCGACCGAGAGGATCACCGGATGATCCGCGCGCGCAGGGACGGGTTCGACCGGGGGTCGGTGTCGGTGGAGATGGTGGTCCTGGGCCCGGTCCTGCTGTTCTTCGTCCTGGCGGTGTTCTTCGCCGGCCGGTACGCCCTGGCCCAGCAGTCCGTGCAGGCCGCGGCCGCCGAGGCGGCCCGGGCCGCCTCGATCGCCCGGTCGGCCGGGGAGGCGTCCGGTTCTGCGACCGGGGCAGCGTCGGCGTCGTTGGCCAACCAGGACGTGCGCTGCGCGACCCGGTCGGTGTCGGTGGACACCAGCGCCTTCGCGCAGGACCCCGGCACACCAGGGCTGGTGACCGCGACCGTGTCGTGCCAGGTCGACATGTCCGATCTGGCATTCCCAGGAATCCCTGGCAACCGAACCCTGGAGGCCACGATGTCTTCCCCGATCGACACCTACCGCTCGAGGCAGGGGTGAACGCGATGACCACGAACAGGGTGAGGGCTGGCCTGCGGGAGCAGACAGAGCGCGGTTCAGTGGGGATGTTCGTCATCGTCATCGCGGCCTCGTTCCTGATCATGGTCGGGCTTGCGGTGGACGTCTCCGGGCACCTGCACGCCATGCAGGAGGCCCGCGCCACCGCCCGTGAGGCCGCCCGCGTCGGGGGCCAGCAGGTGCAGACGCCCACCGGGGTCCGCGGCCTGGGGGCGGTGGCCGACCCCGGCCAGGCCGCAGCGGCCGCGCAGGCCTACCTTTCCAGCACCGGAGTCACCGGTTCGGCGTCCGTGACCGGCCCGGCCAGCATCAGCGTCGACGTCACCTCGGTCTACCCGACCAAGTTCCTGTCGATCATCGGCGTGGGAAGCCTGAGTGCCACCGGCACGGCGCAGGCACGGATCACCCGATCCGTGGGAGGAGTGGAGCAATGAAGCTGCGTCAACGCCTCATCGGCCTGGGCGCCCTGGTCGTCCTGGCCGGCATCCTGGTGGGACTGCCCGCCTTGTTGCTGGCCCTGGGCGGGAATCCGCTGCCGGAGACCCTCCCCAGCCTGGAGGAGGTCCGCGACGCCCTGTTGAGCCCCGACGACGGCACCCTGGCCCTGACCGGGGCCAAGCTGCTCGGCTGGGTGGTCTGGGCCGCCCTGAGCCTGAGCATCGTCGTCGAGGCCGTCTCGGCGCTGCGCGGCGTCCGAGCTCCGAGGCTGCCGGCCCTGTCCCTGCCCCAGTCCGGCATGCGACCCCTGGTTGTGGCCGCGCTGGCCCTGTTCATCGCCGCCCCCGGCGGGACCGTTCCGGAGGCCACGGCGGCCCCCGGCCCGGTCACCGCGCCGGCGGTTGCTTCCGCCCCAGTGACAACCGCAGCCGACACGGCCCCTGCCCCGGTCACGGCGACTCCTGCAACCACCACCGAGCAGGAGCCCACGAACCCCTACGTGGTGCGCCCTGGGGACACCCTGTGGTCCATCGCCGCCCAGCACCTGGGGTCCGGGCACGACTACCACCGCATCGTCGACCTCAACCCCGAGCGCCTGGCCGGTGGCGCCGACTGGGTCACCCCCGGCATGGTGCTGCAGCTCCCCGCGACCGAAGCCGGGACAGGCACCGGCGAGCAGGCCGGCCAGGAGCAGGAGGTGGTGGTGCAGACCGGCGACACCCTCAGCGGCCTGGCCGCCGAGCACCTGGGCGAGGCCGACCGGTGGCCAGAGATCTACGAGGCCTCCACCGGCACCGTCCAGCCGGACGGGCGACGCCTGAGCGACCCCGACCTGATCTATCCCGGCTGGCGCCTGGACCTGCCCGACTCGGCCGGGGGCCAGGAGCAGGAACGGTCGGCGCCGACCACCGCGGGTGCACGGACTACCGCCGGCGTCGGCACCGCCCTGGGGGCCCAGCCAGACACCCCTGACGACGCAGCCGAGCCGGAGCAGCCCGCCGAGGCGAGCCCGGCAGGTGGCGCGGCCGCCCGGTCAGGCGTCACCCTGGGTGCCGCCGCGGGCGCCAGCTCCATCGTCGACAGCGCCGCGCAGGCCGGACCCGACACTGGTGGAGACGTCGGTCCTACCGTCGTCGGTGGGGATGCTGCCGGGCATGGCAGAGACGCTGCTGGAGACGGCAGAGACGCTGGGGGAGACGACAGAGACGCTGCCGGGGACGTTGTTGAGGACACCCCACCGGCCTGGCTGCTGGAGGGCATCGTCGGGTCCGGGGCCCTGCTGGGAGGGGCGCTGTTCCTCGCGCTCACCTTGCGCCGCCGTTCCCGGTTCCGGACCCGCCGCCCCGGACGTGCCCTCGCCTCGCCCGACCCGGTCCTGGCCCCCGTGGAGAAGACGATCCAGACCCGCGGCCGGTCGGCGGCTCCCACCCTGGAACAGCTGGACCAGGCCCTGCGTCGCCTCGGTGGTGCCTGCGCTGCAACCGGGGCCCCCGTCCCGGCCGTGGCGGCCGTTCAGCTGGCCGGTGACGGCCTGTGGCTGCACCTGTCCGAACCGGCCGACCTGGGAGCCCCGTGGGAGGACACCGGGGACGGGCAGCACTGGTTCCTGCCCGCTGGCACGCCGGTGGAGCAGATCGGCCCGCTCGAGCAGGACGCTCCTGCACCGTTCCCGCTGCTGGTCTCCATCGGCGCCGGGGACGACGGGTCGGCGTGGTTGCTGAACCTGGAGGACCTGGAGGTGGCCCTGACCGGGCAGGACGAGTATGTGGACGACCTGGCCCGCTACCTGGCTGCGGAGGTCGCGGTGAACCCGTGGTCGGCCGGGGTCCGGCTGGACTGCGTCGGTATCGCCTCCGAGGTCGCCCCGATGAACCCTGCCCGGGTGCGCGTCGCGGACGTCGGCGCCGTCGAGGACCTGGTCGCCGAGGTTGTCGGCGTGATCGACCGGGTGGGGGAGGGGGACGTGCCCACCGCCCGGGTGCGCCAGGACGGCGAGGACACCTGGCCGGCCCGGCTGGTCCTGCTCAGCGCCGACGGTGTGGCGTCTGCGGCCACTGACCAGCTGCGCCAGCTGCTGGTCCAGCACGCCGGGAGCACGGGCGCTTCCGTGGTCGTCCGCAGCGGCACCCCTACCGACACCGCGGTGCACATCGAAGCCACCGCCGACGGGCGGGTACGTATCCCCGCCGCGGGGCTGGACCTGGTCGGTGTGGGCCTGACTGCCGACGAGGCGGCCGGGTGCGCGGCGCTGCTGGCCCAGTCGCACGCCGAGGCCGACGTGCCGATGCCGGTAGCCACCCCTGACAGCGATGAGTGCGAGGAGGACTGGCGGGGCTGGACCGACCAGGCCGGCGCCATTCGCCCTGAGCACAGCGCCGGGCGGGACGCGGCCGTCGACCACCAGGACCTGGCGACGCTACTGCCCGAGGGGGATGAGGTCTACGAGCAGGAGGCGGCCACCACGGCAGAGGACCTCTCGACGCTGGCCCCGCGCGTGGAGCCCGACGTCGCCCGGCAGGTGCTGCAGGCCGACCCCACCCTGGATGCCGACCTGGCCGCATGGTGGGACCCGGTCGTCCGCGTCCCCCGGCTCAGCCTGCTGGGCCCGGTCCAGGCCAAGACGTGGGGCAAACCGTTGGCCGAGCGCAAGGGGTACATGACCGAGCTGCTGGCCTACCTGGCGCTGCATCCGCACGGGGTCACCACCGTGCAGACGGCCGAGCGTTCGGGATCACCGAGACCAGGACCCGCGACTACATCGGCCGGTGCCGGGACTGGCTCGGCACCGACCCGGTCACCGGCGAGCTGCACATTCCGCACGTCCAGGACGCCCCCGCCACCCGCGAACGTGGCGTGAACGTTTACCAGGTGCTCGGCCTGCTGGTCGACGTCGACCTCTTCCGCCGGCTCCGTACCCGGGCCGTCGCCCGCGGCGGCGGCGAGGGCATCGAGGACCTCAAGGCTGCGCTGCGCTTGGTCCAGGGGCGCCCCTTCGACCAGCTTCGCCGCGGCGGCTGGGCCTGGCTGTTCGAGGGGGACCGGCTCGACCACCACATGACTTGCGCGGTGGTCGACGTCGCCCACATCGTCGCCACCCACGACCTGCAGACCGGCGACCTGGCCGGGGCGCGGGCGGCCGCGGAGATCGCCTTCCTCGCCGCCCCGGACGAGGAGATCCCTACGCTCGACCTGGTCGCGGTCACCGCACGGGAGGGCAACACCGCCGAGGCGGTCCGGCTGCTGCAGACCGACGTCTGCAACCGCACCGACGACCCCGACCTGCCACCGGGCGACCTGCCCGAACGTACCCAGCGCATCCTTGATCGCCACGGTTGGCTGGAGGACCGCAAGGAAGCCGTCTGACCTAGCGGCCCCGCAGGCAGCAACCCCCACGCAACTCTCCCCGGAGTCTCCCCCTCGCGTGGGGGTTGCTCTATGCCCGGACATAAAAGCGCGCATCACGCACTGGCGCTGCTCCTCTATCCCCCGAGGGCAGAGAGGACCTCTCGTAGCCGCTCCCACACCCAGTGGGCGGTCGGGACTGCCTGCACCAGACTCCACAACACTCTGACTGTTCGCCTGTCTCCGTCATGGCTCCCGGAGGGAAGCGGCTACTCCGCACTCTCGTCGTGCTGTCCTCGTCCCGCGTCACTCATGGTCACGTCCTTCCTCCGGGGCGCACCGGTCGAGCGCCTTCGTAAGGACCTGTGCCAGCAGGGTCGCCGGCCAGGTCGACTTCTGCTGGTGCGGGGATCCGGCGGGATTGGCAAGGGGTCCGCACGGACTTTTCCGGAGACGTTCAGAGACGCGGTCTGACCTGCGGTTTCACAGCGTCTCCCCTCTGGCGCACCGGCTAGATCGGGCCTAGCAGAGACGGAACCGGGAGCGTTGTCTGGCGACCTTTCTCGTCGTGATCGCACGACGAGAGGAGCTCGAGGTGAGCCTGGCGACGCAGCTTGGTCTGGAGCAGCCGCACGGGGACCTGCTGGTGTCCGCGTGTGCCCGATGGAAGGAGTGGCAGTGCGCGCACCCGGTGCTGGGCGTCTGTGACGAACTCCTGGAGCTACCGGGGTGGGTCAGGCTGGCGACCCCGGATGAGGCGAACGAGGTTCTGCTGGCGTTGGCCGAGCTGGGGGCGGCGGACGGGGGGGACGACCCGGCGGCGACGGCTGCCTTGCTGTGGCTGCTTCTTCCGGGCGCGGTGGGGATCGCCCATGCCTTGATGCCGTTGAGCGAACGGATCGACGAGCTCGTGGCCGCGCAGCTGTGGATCAGTGCCCGCACCGTCAGCTGGGCCAAAGGGATCTGGGTCGCCGCGACGGTCCTGATGAACACGCGTCGGGAGGTGATGACCGACCTGGGGTTGTCGATGGATCCGCGTGCGGCCCGCGCCGAGGTCCCGTCGGCAGACCCCGAACTGCTCATGGCACTTGGTGTCGGCGCGCGCCCGGTCGGTACGTGCGTACCGCAGGGTGCTGCGGCGGCCCACATCGGCGCGCTGCACGAGCTCCTCGAGGACGCCACCGGCGCCGGCGTGGTGGACGAGGACGACTGTCACCTGCTGCTGCGTCTGGCCGAGCACGCCGACACCCCTCGCGGTGGCCGCGGCCGGGGCGGCCTGTTCGCCCGGTCGAGTGCTGCCGACGTGGCCAGGGAATGGAGCGTGTCCCGAGCGACCGTCACCCGGCGGGCCGAGCGGGCGCTGCGGGCACTGCAGGACACCTACGCCAAAACAGTTCGCTCGGCGTGAGACCCAGGACCTCGCTGCCGCGCTTTAGGAGGCGTGATGAACGAACCGGACGCTGGAGCCGATGTTGAGCAGCTGCTGCAGCTGTCGGCGTCCGGCCCACAGGTGCTGGCCGAGCTGGACGACTGTGTCCGCCGTCTGCGGCAGGTGCAGGAGGCCAAGACCGCTCTTGCCCAGCTGCCCACCGAGGACGTGCGACAGGCGATCGCGCGTCGGCACCAGCGCATGGCAGGACCGGGGGGCGAATCGTGAGCGTGGTCAGCGTGGCCGAGCTGCAGCGCGCCTGGCTGGCCGTCAAGGACGGCCGGTTCCGCCCAGGGGGCACGGACCTGCCGCCGCGTCGCATGCACGCACCCCCTGCCAGAGAAGGCGAGGGCGCCCCCTGGAACCCTGGCGCGCCTGTGCTGCCCGTCCTGGGCTGCCACGGGTCGGCCGGGGCCACCACGGTCGCGGTCGCGGTCGCGACCGCGCTGGAGCTCCCGGTGCGGGTGGTCGAGGCCAGTCCGGCCGGAACGAGCGGCCTGACTGGGTTCGCCACCGCCGAGCTGGGGGAGACCGGGTCGGGATGGGTCCGTGGCCACCGTGACCTGCTGGTCCTGGACCGGCTGCTTGACGGGTACGCCTCACCCGACCAGATCCCGGCCCCAGACCCCGACCCGCAGGACGGGCCGGTGCTGCACGTGTTCGACGCCGGATGGCCGATGGGCACTCTGGTGCGGTCCGCCGGCTGGGTCCGCTCGAGCGTGCTGGACGCCGACCGGGTGGTGCTGGTCACCACCGCCACCGTCCCCGGCCTGCGCCGGCTCGAGGGGGTCCTGCACGAGCTCGACCCGCTTCCCGAAGGGGTGGTTGTGGCCGTCCAGGGCCCGAGACGTCGACGTTGGCCCCGCGAGGTGGCCTCCTGCATCGGCCCGCGGACCAGTTCCCTGCTCGAAGAGGGCCTGGTCGAGGTGCCCCACGACCCCGGCCTGGCCGTTCGCGGTCTGGACACCTCACCCTTGCCCGGCGGCGTGCTCAGCGCCGCGACCACGATCGCCCAGCTCTTGCAGCTGGCTGGCAGTTCTATCCACCACCAGAAGGGAAACACCCAGCATGTTCGCTAACGTCTCCGACGCCGGTCTGCAGGCCGCCACGTTCGTCGCCGCCGTCTGCCCGCAGGCGCCCCCGGGCGCGCAGGCGCACGTCGACAACATCCTCGGCTACGTCCTGTGGGGCGTGGGCATCCTGTTCTTCCTCGGCGTCATCATCGCGGTGGCCGCGATCGCCGGCGGACGCATGTTCGGCATGCCGCACGCCAGCACCGGCGGCATCATCGGCCTGGTCATCGTCTTCATCGCCGTGATCGCCTACCTGATCCTGCCGGGGATCCTGGACGCGATGATGGGCACCGGGTGCGTCTGAGATGCCCACGACGACACCGCAGGCGTGGGGGCGGGGCAAGCTGCTGGCCATCCTCGCTGCAGCCCTGGGTGCAGGACTGGTCCTACTGACCGGGCTGGGCCTGTTCATCTGGCAGGTCGTGGCCGAACAGCCTGCCCAGAGGCCGGTCACGCAGGAGAGGGCACCTTCACCGGTCGTGCTGGACGAGGCCACCCTGCCGCAGGAGGGGCCTGCCCGGCGCGAGCAGATCGCGGACGCGCAGATGCTGGCCGTGGACGACCCACGCGCCTACCGCGAGGGGCAGGTGACCACCACGGTCGCCGAACCCCTGGGCGTCCCCTCACCGACGAGGACCGGTCCGGTGGACGTCCCCACCGGCTACCCCCAGACCCCGGAGGGTGCCGTGGCGCAGCTGGCAGCGATCGACGTCGCCGTCATCCAGGCCATGTCGGTCCCGGCCACGCACGAGATCTACCGGTCCTGGTCAACCGGTGATGCCGACCCTGCGGACTGGGTGATGACAGGCAACGTCACCGACTTCCTCACCGCCGCCGGCCAGTCCGGGCAGACCAAGGAGGCCGGCCTGGTCGTGACCGCGACCCCCGCCGCAGGCCAGGTCAAGGGGACCGACGGGCAGGACTGGACGGTGGCGTGCGTCCTCCTGGAGCTGCACGCACGTCTGGTGGAGGAGGCACGCGTCGCCTACGGGCACTGCGAGGCCATGACCTGGACCGGTGACCGCTGGGTGATCGACACGACCCGGCCGGTCTCCTCGGCGCCTTCGACGTGGCCCGGGACCGAGCTGGCCGCCCAGGCCGGGTGGCGGCCCTGGGCCGACAACCACTGAGAGACCAGAAAGGGCCTGACTCATGTTCGGTATCCCGAACCCGTTCGAGTACCTGGCAGGCAAGGCCGTCGGCGAGCTGGCCGCCGACGTCTGGACCTCCATCATGTTGGGGATCTGGGCTGCCGGGCTGTGGTTCCTGCGCACCGTCCTGGGCTTCGTGGACGCCATCCTCACCCCCGACATCACCGCCGCCGGACCCGCCGGGCAGGTGTACCGAACCACCTTCTGGCTGGCCCTGGCCCTGGTCCTCATCCTGGCGATGGCCCAGCTGGGCCTGGCCGCGTGGCGTCGGGACGGCGCAGACCTCGCCCAGGCCGGCATCGGGGTCGCGCAGTTCGTCGTCATCTTCGCCGGCTGGATCGGGTATTGCGTGATGATCCTGGCCGCCGCCCAGGGTCTGACCCGGTCCTTGATGCGGGCCATGTTCGGGGTCGAGCTGTTCGCCCACTGGGAACCCTCCGAGGTCTTCATCATCGCCACCGAGGACGTCACCGACACGCTGCTGGCCACCGTCCTGGGGTTCATGGGCATGTTCTTGTGGCTGGCCGCGATCGGGTTCCTGCTGGTCATGCTGACCCGGGCCGGTGCGCTGCTGGTGCTGGTCGCCACCGGCCCCATCGCCGCGGCAGGCCTGGCCAGCGGGTTCTCACGGTCGTGGTTCTGGAAGTCCTTCCGGTGGTTCCACGCGGCCGCGTTCACCCCGGTCCTGGTCGCTCTGGTGCTCGGCCTAGGCATCTCGTTGACCACCGGCATCGTCGAGGGCGAAGCGACGGGCTGGCCAAGACGATCGGCACGGCGATCCCCGGGGTGTTCCTGATCTGCATCGCCGCGTTCTCTCCGCTCGCCCTGTTCAAGCTCCTGGCTTTCGTGGACCCCGGCACCTCCTCCGGGGCTGCGATGCGCGCCGGGTACGAGGCCCAGGGTGGGTTGCGTGGTCTGGCCGGCCGGGCCGTGGGGACCTCCAACGCCGCCTCGAGCGTGGACAGTCACGGCCGCTCCAGCAGCGAGGTCTCCCAGGAGGGACAGGCCAACCAGCGGGCGGCACAGGCCACGAGCTCGTTGGCCTCCAAGGGCGGGTCTGCCATCGGACCGGTGGCCGGTGGGATCGGCGCCGCGGTCGGGGTCGGGGTCGGGCTGATGGTCTCGGCCGGCACCCGGGGCGCGGCCATCGGCGCGGACGTGTCCAACCAGATGGGTGTCGGGCACAACACGTATGTCCCCGACTTTCAGCCGGCCAGGACAAGTGGCGGCCGCCGGCGGGCCAGCCACCCTGAACAGCGCGGCGAGGAGACCGGCGGTGGCAGCGGTGGCAACGGTGAGGCCGGAGGGGGAGCGGTCCAGGCCCCACCCCCGGCGCAGACCAACCCGAGCACCGGCGCTGGGCCGCTGCCCCCGCCCAGCGGCGCAGGTGCGGCCGGTGCCGCCGGAGGATCCGGCGCCGGAGCGGCCGGAGCGGCCGCAGGAGCGGCGAAGTGATGAGTCCCTGGCCGCTGCAGCTCCGCTTTAGGAAGCGACCGACCGAAACCGCCTGCAGGAGGACCCCACGATGACCGTCTACCGCGACTACACCCGAGCCCGCATCGGCTGGTTCTTCGGCCTCACCGGCCTCCAGCTCGGTCTCCTGGCCGCAGCCGTCCTGCCGGTGGCCTGGTCGATCTCCAAGCAGGACTGGGCCGCGGTGGGCCTGTCCATCCTCCTGTGGGGGTTGCTGTTCGGTGTCGTGGCCGTCCCGGTGCGGGGCCGGTCGATGACCGGGTGGATCACCTCGACCGTGTCCCTGGCTGCGGGGACCCTGGCCGGCTGGACCAGGTTCCGGGCGCGGGCCACCACCGGGCAGGCCAGACCCCAGGAGCAGGAGCAGGCGGACCTGCCGGGGATCCTGGCCAGCGTCGTGATCCACGAGGGCCCACCGACAGGGCACTCCCATCGGCGGGTCGCGTTGATCCAGAACCACTCGACACGGACCTGGGCGGTCACCGCCTCGATCGTCCACCCGGGACTGGGCATGGCCGAGGCCGAGGACCGGGAGGTCTACGGGCAGGGCCTGACCGAGCTGCTCGACGCGGCCGTGCGGGCCGAGCTGGCCTGCGAGGTGATCTTCATGGTCCGCACCGTCCCCGAGGACGGTGCCGAGCGGGCCGACTGGGTCCGGCGCCACCGCACGGGCAACGCCCCAGCCCAGGTCACGGCGATCAACGACGACCTGCACGAGTCGCTGACCGCCGCGACCGTGCGCACCGAGCAGTACGTCACCGTCGTGGTGCCCGAGTCACGGCTGGGCAAGGTGGCCCGGGAGTACGGCGGGGGAGTCAACGGTCGCGCCAGGGCTCTGTACGCAGCGATCGCCGAGGTCGAGTCCCACCTGCGCGGCGGCCTGGGCGTCTCGAGCGTGGAGTGGCTGACCAGCCCCCAGCTGGCCCAGGCGTGCCGGACCGGGTTCGCCCCAGGGGACCGGGCCACCATCATCGACGCCCTCGCGGCATCCCAGACCGACGACGACGTGTGCACCGACGTGCCGTGGGAGATGGCCGGCCCGTCCGGCGCCGACGCCGCCGTGCGGCACTACTCCCACGACGCCTGGAACTCGGTCTCCTCGACGATCAAGCTGCCGGTCAAGGGGGCCGCGATGGGGGCACTGGCCCCGGTCCTGTCGGCACACCAGGACGGGGAGCGGCGCAGCTTCATGGTCTGCTACCCCCTGGTGCCGCCGGGCCGTGCCGACCGACAGTCGGCCAACAGCGAGTTCGGTGCCGACCTGGGGCAGTCGTTGCGGGTCGCAGCACGGATGAAGCAGCGCACCAAGGACGTCGACGAGTCCGAGAAGGTGCGCCGGCTGGAGTCCAAGCTGGCCCGCGGCAACTCCCTGACCGTTCCCTACGCCGTGGCCACGGTCACGGTGCCCAAGACAGTCCGGGCAGCCGAGGCCGGTCGCCGCCTGGACTCCTCGATCCGCCGGGCAGGTTTCGCCCCGCTGCGCCTGGACCTGGCCCACGACGTGGCCTTCGCCGCCTCCGTGGTGCCGATGGGCATCAGCCTGACCCGGAAGGCGGGGTGAAGCATGGGCGCCTCACGCAGTCGAATCCCTCACGGCCGCCGGGCGAGCACCGGCCGGGACGTGGCCCGTCTGCTGGCCGACTTCGGCCACGACGCCCCGCCGGTACCCACCCAAGTGAGGCCAGAGCGGGAGCCGCGGGTGTTCCGGCCCACCAGTCCCAGAGGACCACGGAAGACAGATCGCGGTTGGGCCCCGGCGAGGCGCCGGTGGCGACCTGGCGGATGACCAGTGACCAGGCTCCGGCGTTCTGGCCGTTCATCCCCACCCCCGCGCTGCCCCCGACCGGGGCGCAGATGGGCATCGACGTCTCCTCCGGGGCAGCGTTCCACTGCGACCCCCTCGGTTGGGTGGTCCGGGGCGATGTGCCGATCAGCAACCCGAACATCATGTGCTTCGGCAAGCCCGGGATGGGCAAGTCCGGGACCACCAAGGCGTTCGTCCTGCGGATGATGGACTTCGGGTACCGGGCCCTGATCCTGGGCGACACCAAGGACGAGTACGAGGGGGTGTGCGCCTTCCTGGGGTGCAGCCGATCGCCCTCGGTGCCGGCCTGGGCGCCCGGGTCAACCCCCTGGCCCTCGGCCCGCTGGCCCACGGGTGGGAACGGCTGGACGCCGTGGAGGCCCAGCGTCGCGCCCAGTCCGTGTTCTCCCGCTGGTTGACCCTGATCCGTGCCCTGGTCGGGTCCCAACGGATCGGGGAGAACCTGGTCCCCTTTGGACCCAGCGACGAGGCCGTGGTCCGCACCGCCCTGGCCGACCTGACCGGGTACGCCGCCGGCGCCACCTCGTTGGCCGAGACCACGCTGCCCGGGCTGTGGCACGCCCTGGACAACCCTGCCCCCGAGCTGGTGGCGGGCACCCGGTTCGAGAACGCACGGCAGTTCATGGACTCCACGCGCCTGCTGCGCGACGCCCTGGGTCAGCTGGTCAACGGGGCGCTGGCCGGCATGTTCGACGCGCACACCAACTTCGACATCGACTGGCTCGCGCCGATCCAGTCCCTGTCCCTGTCCCGGCTGCCCCAGGAGGCCGTGGGCATCGCCCTGACGTGTCTGGGCTCCTGGGGCGCCGGCCAACGCGAGGTCGTCTCCAGGACCGACCAGCGCGTGGTCGTCCGTGACGAGGCGTGGCGGCAGCTGCGGCTGGGGCCGGAGGCCGTCAAGGCGTTCGACGCCGACATGCGCCTGTCCCGCGGCTTCGCCGGCCAGGGCGGGGACATCCAGTACGCGGTCGCGCACAAACCCTCTGATCTGCTCTCGGCCGGCGACGAGGGCTCGGTGGCCCAGACCATCGCCAGGGACATGCTGCACCTGGCCGACATCAAGATCCTGCACGGCCAGGGCCCCAAGGTCGCAGGCGAGCTCGACGAGATCCTGGGCCTGGGCCCGCTGGCCGTGCACGCCATCACCACCTGGGCCCGGCAGGAACCGGGCCGGGCCGTGTGGCAGGTGGGGGACCGCATGTACAAGGTGGCCACCGTCCTGCACCCCCTCGAGGCCGCACTGGCCAACACCAACACCGGTATCGAGTCGGCCAGGTGAGGTGAGTGAAAGGCGTCCTGGCCGTGATGGCCGCTCTCGCGTTGCTGCTGGGTTTTCCCCTGGCCACCGCGGTGCTCGTGGCCTCGGTGGCCACGCCCGCGGCGGCGACCGAGCACCGCACCCTGTTCTGCGAGGGGACCCTTCCCGTCACCGGGGACTGGCGGCCACCGTACGAGACCGCCTACACCCAGACCTCGCAGTTCGGACAGCGCTTCCACCCGATCCACCAGGAATGGCGCCTGCACGCCGGGGTCGACCTTGTCTCCCAGCCGGCGGGCGCACCGGTGGTCGCCGCCGCGGCCGGCACGGTCACCGCGGCCGGGTGGACAGGCGGGGGAGGGAACACCGTCACCATCGACCACGGTGGTGGCACCAGCAGCCGCTATCTGCATCTCGCCCACCCCAGTGACCTGTCCGTCGGGGACCGGGTCCACATCGGTCAACGGGTCGGCACCGAGGGTTCCACCGGGGACTCCACCGGTTCACACCTGCACTTCGAGATCCGCCAGGACGGGCAACCGATCGACCCGGTGCCGTTCATGCTCGAGCGCGGTGCCACCCTCAACGGTGTCGCCGTGGCACCCTCCGCACCGCCGGGGGAGGAACCGTTGCCACCGTGGGTGCCTGAACTCCCCGAGGACGGGGAGGGTGGCATCGGGTTCGAGCTGCCCGCACCGGGGGAGCCCCGCCAGGACTCCCTGCACAACCCGTCCCTGCCGATCCCGTCGGGAATCCAGGAGCTGTACGAGCAGGCCGGGTGGGAGTACGGCATCCCGTGGGCCCTGCTGGCAGGGATCGGGATGGCCGAGACTGCCCACGGGGCCAACAGCGGGACCAGCTGGGCGGGTGCGCGGGGCCTCATGCAGTTCATGCCGGCCACCTTCGCCGCCTACGGGGTCGACGGGGACGGGGACGGGCTGGCCGACATCGACAACGATGCCGACTCGGCCCACTCCGCGGCGAACTACCTGACCGCCTCCGGGGTGCACCGAGGCGAGGAGGGGGTGCGTGATGCGCTGTTCGCCTACAACCACGCTGACTGGTACGTCAACGACGTCCTGTACTACGCCCAGCAGTACGGGGGCGGGCTGGTGCTGGGAGACCCGTTGCATTGTGACGGCCAGGGCGGCAACCCCGACCTGCCCCCGGTCAGCAGCGAACGGGTGGCCCAGATGCTGGCGTTCGCGGCCGGACAGGAGGGGGACTCCTACATCCTGGGCGCCGGTGGGCCGAACGCCTGGGACTGCTCCTCACTGACCCAGACCGCGATGGCCCAGATCGGGATCACCGCCCCCCGCACCGCCCAGGCCCAGCGGGACTGGCTGGCGATGGGCAACGGGTTCCGCGTGCCCCTCGACCAGGCCCAACCGGGGGACCTGTTCTTCTTCGACTCCTACCTGGGCCCGCACACCATCGGGCATGTCGGGTTCGTCTGGGACCCGGCCACCTACACCAGCATCGAGGCCGCCAACCCCGCCAAAGGGGTCGGCTTCTTCAGCTACAGCCACGCGTTGGACAACAACATCTTCGAGATCTGGCGCCTGGGCAACATCGACGACAACCCGAAAGCGCCCAGCTGAGTCCCTGGGCCGTCCTCGTCCGCTTCAGGAAACAGAACGACCGTCCGATCGCCGGAGGAGAGTGCGATGCAGCAGGACAGACTCAGGAACCCGCACCCGTGGACCTACGAGATCCCTCTGGCGATCCTGCTGACCCTGGTGCTGATCGCGGTGCTGGGCGTGCATACCGGGCGGGCCGTGGCCAACCTCCTCGCCGGCGGAAGTTGGGGATGGCCCCCCGCCACCGAGCTGTTTCCCAGCCTGCCCGGCCTCCTGCGCGGCGACGCCGGCGCCGGACTGAGCGACCCCGGCGTCGTCGCCGAACCGGGGGCGCTGCGGACCTGGGTGCTCATCACCCAGGCCGTCAACCTCCTCTGCGCTCTGGTCCTGTCCGTGGTGGCCTACCGGCGCTGGGGACCGGGCCGGCTGCGGGGCATGGCCTCCCGGACCGAGGCCGCGTCGCTGCTGGGTCTACCCCGGCTGCGCAGGCACCGGGCCGTCATCCGGCCCGACCTCTACGGAAAGGCCGCACGATGAACCTGCCCAACCCCTTCCAGCGCGGCCGCCGCTTCGACCCTCGGGACGCGGGATGGAACCTTGGACGGTCCACCGCCCCCGCCGGGGTCGACCTGTGGGTGCCGTGGGACCGCACCGCCGGGGTCATCGGACCACAAGGCTCAGGCAAGACCCTGGACCTGCTCACCCCCGCCCTGCTCGACGCACCCGGAGCGGCCCTGGTCACCCTCACCAAACCCGACGACCTGCTCCTGACGTTCACCGCCCGCTCCAGCGACGGGCGTCCCTGCGTCGTGCTCGACCCGTTCGGGCTGGTGCCCGGGCTCCCCGAGCTCGTGTGGGACCCGATCGAGGGGTGCGTGGACGCCGTCGTGGCCGAACGGCGGGCCAAGGCGTTCACCGCCGGCACGATCAAGGGTGCGGTGGCCGAGGGGTACGGGGACCAGGCCGCCCGGTTCTACGCCGCCGAGGCCGCCAAGGTCATCCAGGCCTACTTCCACGCGGCCGCGCTGACCAGCCGCACCCTGGACGACGTGCTGGAGTGGGTCGCCGACCCACGCTCCACCGTCGAACCCGCCGAGATCCTGCGCACCCACCCCCAGGCCGCCCGGTTCTGGCACGGACTGCTGCACGGGGCCCTCCACGGAGACGAACGCACCGCCGGCAACACCGTCACCACCGTGCAGCAGGCCCTGTCGTTGTTCTTCCAGGAACCGATGCGCCAGCGGTGCGTCCCCGGCCCCGGGCGACCGGCCACCGACATCGGGCAGGTGCTCGCCGGTGGCGGCACCATCTACCTGCTCGGCCGGGAGGACCCCTACGCCTCGGCCTCCCCGCTGATGACCGCCCTGGCCGAGCACGTCCTGGACACGGCCCTGGGCATGGCCCAACGGTCCGGCTGGGGCAGGTTGTGCCCGCCCCTGCTCGCCTGCCTGGACGAGCTGCCCTCCACCGCGCCCCTGCCCACCCTGCGCACCCGGATGGCCAACGAACGAGCACTGGGCCTGTCCTTCATCTGGGCCGCGCAGACCCGCGCCCAGCTCGACTCGATCTTCGGCCAGGCCGAAGCCCGCGCCGTGCTCGGCCTCACCAACAACCTCGTCCTGTTCGGCGGCTCCAAGGACGTCGCCTTCAACCAGGAGGTCTCCGACCTCGTCGGCAAGGTCCGCGTCGGCCGGGCCACATGGAACACCGGACACCGCGGCGGACGCACCTACTCGGCCGAAGACATCCCCGTCCTGACCGGATCAGAGATACGGCAGATCAAAGACCGGCACGCCCTGGTCATCTCCGAGAACGGCAAACCGGTCATGGCCCGCCTGGCCCGCTGCATCGACGGCAAACCCGGCAGGCGACTCCTGGCCGACCAGGCCACGCTCCGGGCCCAGATCGGGGGCCACCAGCGCGCCACCATCAGCCCGCAGGCCCGCGCCACCGCCGCCCTGGCCGCAGCCCGTCAGCACGGCCTCATCACAGCGGAGTACGACCGGTGAGCACCACCCACCAAGCAGGAGAACAGGGACGGGGACCTTACCCGCTGGCCAGGCCCTTCCCCGCCCCCGGCCCGTTGATCGTCCACGCCTACCGGGAACTCGACATCGCCCTCAACGGGGACGACGCGGCACGCAAGGCCGTCGGCCACCCCAGCAAGCTGCCCCGCCCCTGGGACCCCGGAACCATCCAGGACCCACCCATGCGGACCGAGCTGTGGGAATGGCTCGAAGCCGTCGTCGAATGGGTCAACAGCGAGCACGTCTGGGACCCCTCCTACCTCGTCCCGCCGTGCTGGCCCGCTCACCCCCACCTGGTCCACGAGATCGCCGTCCTGGCCGACCAGCGCCGCAAGGCCGGCCAGGCCATCGCCAGCGACGCCCTCGAGGAATGGCACCGCTACGCACTGCCCGCCTTCTTCGACCGCCGCAAGACCCGACTACGCACAGCCTGCGACAGCCGCCACCACGACTGGCCAGCCCGCCCCGCCCACGTCCGCTTCCAGGACGCCCACGAGCACCGGGCCCGGCACTACACCGGCGACGTCGACCACCGCCGCCAGTTGCTGCAACCCCCAGACCAGACCCAGCAGATCCCACGCCTGCACGTCGTCGACGGCCACCGGGTCGACCCCCTTACCGGTGAGGTGCACTAGGTGACAGGGTCATCGACTAGAAGAGCGCCGGGTGGATCACCTGGACTCCCGACCGGCGGCAGATGGGCATGTCCAGCAAGACGTCTCAGCTTCTGGCGGGACCCGCATCCAAGCGATGGTTGCTAGAATGATGGAAACCCTCGAGGCGAAAGCGCCCGAGGGTTTCTTTATGACCCACACCATCACCGGCATCCTGTACCACCGGCCCGCTTCTGCGGTCCGCGGGAACGCGATCCTGCCCCTGAACTGTCTGCGAGACCTTCACCCTGACCTGTACGAGCTGCACACCGCCAAGCACGCCGCGGCCCCTGCAGTGCTGGACCAGGTCGTGGCACCGTTGGGCTGCAGCTGGGGCGATGTCGTGTTCTTCTCACCCGTCCACCCAAGGCCGCTGCTCGCCGCGCTGCGCCACTCCGGCAGAACCGTGCCCGAGCAGGAACCCTGGGTGCTGCCCGCCGGCCGACTCGATCCGGACAGGACCGTCATCAGGTTGATGCGCGCCGGCGCCGCTGGCCACCACGCCGACCCTCCCGACGCGGACGACTACCTACCGTTCACCACTGCCAGCCTGCGCGCGGTCAACCGAGTCACGGTCCAGGCCGTGCGACGGCTCCGGACCCTCCAACCCGACGATCCCTGGCTTCCGTGGGTTGATGTTCCCCATGTCCTGTACCGCGGACCCGTCCCGCTCACGTGGTTCGATGGCCGCCCAACCTGAGCCGCGACGGACAAACCACCCGCGGCAGATGAGTGCGCTTGGGGGCCTCAGAGCTCCGGCTGTGGCCGGCCCCGTTCTGACCTTCCCTGGTAGCGCTTCCGGTAGGCGCGGTTGAGCACGCCACCGCAAGCATGGACGAACTTCGATGTGGGCCTACCCTGGTGTCATGGCACACCTTCAGCAGTCGATGGTTTCGAGGGTCGACGAGTGCTGCGCCGGGGCGGACTGCGAGCTGATGGCCAAGGAGCAAGCTGAGGACCTCGCGGGCGTGCTGCGGGCCCTGGCTGACCCGACGCGCGTGCGCCTGCTGCAGTACCTGGCCGAGTCCGAGTCCGGCACGGCGTGCGCCTGCCACCTGCCGCACGCGTTGGGCATTACGCAGCCGACGCTGTCCCACCACCTACGGAAGTTGCACGGCGCGGGGCTGGTGGAGCGGGAGCGGCGTGGCCGTTGGGTGCACTACACGGTCCGCCCCGAGGCGCTGTCACAGGTGCGGGCCTTCCTGGAGCTTCCGATGCGCGGCGAGGCTGAGCGTTGCTGCTGAGGGTGAGTTCCGCCCGGCCCGTTCAGTCGGTCGTCACCGGTTGACCGAGCGACTCGATGAGGGCGGTGACGCGCTGGCGGATCTGGTCGCGGATAATGCGCACACCGTCGACGCCCTGCCCGGCCGGGTCCTCGAGTTCCCAATCCTCGTAGCGCTTGCCGGGGTAGATGGGGCAGGTGTCACCGCAACCCATGGTGATGACGACATCGGAGGCGCGGACGGCGGCGTCGCTGAGCAGTTTGGGTTTCTCAGCGGACATGTCGATGCCCTCCTCGGCCATGGCCTGCACCGCGGCGGGGTTGACCTGGTCGGTCGGGGCGGAGCCGGCCGAGAGCACCTCGATCCGGCCGCCGGAGAGGTGCTGCAAGTAGGCAGCGGCCATCTGGGACCGGCCGGCGTTGTGGACGCAGACGAACAGGACGGTGGGCTTGTCGGACATGGTTCAGCCTTTCGGTAGGGGTGAGGAGGGGTGGTGGGAGAAGGCCCGGTCGACGGCTTGGCGGGCCCATTGGCCGACGCCGATCAGGGTGCCTGAGGCGAGGCCGGACCAGTCGCCGTAGCCGACGAAGGCAAGGCTGGGATCACTGTCGGCATGGGGGCCGTCCATCTTGGGCAGGCCGTCGACGCGGCGGAGCGCCAGCGGGGCCAGGTGGCTGAGCACGGGGCGGAAGCCGGTGCACCAGATGACGGTGTCGACCCGGCGGGTGGTGCCGTCGGCCCAGGTGATGCCGTCGGTGGTGAACCGCTCGAACATCGGCACGCGTCGCAGGCGCCCGGCGTCGCGGGCGGCGCGCACTGGGGGCACCGCGACGATGTCACCCAGGCCGCCGACGCCCTCACCCTGGCCGCGGGCGCGGAGGGTCGCGACCCGGAAGAGCTCGCGGCCGTCGACCCCGTCGGGCAGAAAGCGCGGCGGGTGGGTGGTGCACCAGGTGACGTCGGCGTAGCCGGCCAGGTCGGCCGCAATCTGGGCGCCGGAGTTGCCGCCGCCGACCACGACGACGCGTTGCCCGGCATGGCGCAGCGGTGAGCGGTACTGCGCGGAGTGCATCTGCACGCCGGAGAAGGTCCCGGCTCCGGGGTAGGTGGGGACGAACGGGCGGGACCGCGTCCCGGTGGCGTTGATGACGACCTCGGCGTGCCAGGTGCCTGCGAGGTGAGCACCCGATAACCGTCGCCAGACCTGTCCACGGCGGTAACCCGCGTCCCGCGGCGCACCGGGATGTCGTAGCGCTCCTCGTAGCGGGTGAGGTAGTCGATCACGTGGCCGGCGTCGGGGTAGCCCTCACCGGCGGTGGCCGGCATGCGCCAGCCAGGCAGGGAGGAATAGGCGGCCGGCGAGAACAGCCGCAGCGAGTCCCAGGTATGCAGCCAGGCGCCGCCGGGGCGTTGCTGGTCGTCCAGCACGACGTGCTTGATCCCGCGCCGGCGCAGGTAGAAGGCAGTCGCCAGACCAGCCTGGCCGCCACCGACGACCAGCGCCCGCACCGGGCGGGCTCGATGGTCGGTCATGCCCCGGATCGTAGGCCCAGCTGCTCACCGAGACTGGCCACCCGGGCGGCGATGTCGTCGCGCACCAGACGCATGCGCTCCATACCCTCGATCCCACGGCGGGAGGGCTCGTCGGTCACCCACCGCTGCACCGGAGTGCTCGACGGATCCAGCTCGACCTCCTCACCCAGCAGCACCACCAAGTCTGCCTGGTCCACCAACTGCGCGTCCACGGGCTTGGGGTGCTCACCTTCCGTGCTGGCCCCGACCTCCGCAAGGGCGGCCACCGACTCGGCGTTCAACGCACTCCCCGGGCGGGTCCCGGCCGAAAACACGCGGACCGCGTCGGCGTAGCGCTGCCGCATGAGCGTGGCGGCCATCTGTGACTTACCCCCGTTCTTGACGCAGACGAACAGGACGGTGGGGACGTCGGTCACGGGCACAGAGCCTCTCGGGTCAGGGTGTGGGGCGGGGTCAGAGGGCGAGGTCACGCAGCAGCGTGGTCACGCGGGCCTGCAGCTCGTCGCGGATGTCGCGCACGACCTCGATCGGCTGGCCGGCCGGGTCTGCCACGTCCCAGTCCTCGTAGCGCTTGCCGGGGAGCACGGGGCAGGAGTCCCCGCAGCCCATGGTCACGATGACGTCGGCGGCCCGGACGACGTCGTCGGAGAGCGGCTTGGGGAACACCTCGCGCAGGTCGATGCCACGCTCGGCGAGGGCCTCCACCACGACCGAGTTGATCTCGCCGGTGGGTGCCGAGCCGGCCGAGCGGACGTGCACCCGGCCCGGCGCCAGGTGCGCGGCGAGGGCGGCGGCCATCTGGGAGCGACCGGCGTTGTGGACACACACGAACAGCAGCTCAGGGACGGTCTTGACGATCCGGCCGTCCGCCTGCCCAGCTGCGGTGAGCCGCTGCCGCGCCAGGCGGGAGGTCAGGACCGGCAGGTAGGTGGGGATGCGCGAGACGGCGGCCAGCTCCGACCAGGAGGCCTCGACCACTTCTCGCACCTCCTCCGCGGTGAAGGTGCCATCAAGGGCGTAGGAGAGGTCCTCGATGATCTTCGGCACGGCCTCGTGGCGTGGCCCGCGTTGGGCGGGGGCGTCAGGCGTGGGAACGGACATCGGTCGGGACCTCCGGGTGCGAGAAGCGGTCACGCAGCGCGAGCGAGACGTAGACAAGCCCGACCAGGATCGGGACCTCGATGAGCGGGCCGACCACAGCGGCGACCGCCTCCCCGGAGGTGATGCCGAAGGTGGCGATCGCGACCGCGATGGCGAGCTCGAAGTTGTTGCCGGCCGCGGTGAACGCCAGGGTGGTGGTGCGCTCGTACGACATCCCCAGGCCCTTGCCGAGGGCGAACCCGATGCCCCACATCAGGCCGAAGTAGAGCAGCAGCGGCACCGCCATGCGGGCCACGTCCAGCGGCTGGGAGGTGATCCGGTCCCCCTGCAGCGCGAACAGCAGCACGATCGTAAAGAGCAGCCCGCGCAGCGCCCAGGGGCTGACCGCGGGGAGGAACCGCTCCTCGTACCAGGCGCGGCCCCTGGCCTTCTCGCCCCAGACGCGGGACAGGAAGCCGGCCAGCAGCGGGATGCCCAGGAAGATCAGGACCGACCTCGCGATCTGCCACGCCGAGACGTCCAGCACGGCCTGGTCCAGGCCGAGCCAGCCGGGCAGGACCGAGAGGTAGAACCAGCCCAAACCGGCGAAGGCGATGACCTGGAAGACCGAGTTGAGCGCGACCAGCACCGCGGCCGCCTCCCGGTCACCGCAAGCCAGGTCGTTCCAGATGATGACCATCGCGATGCACCGGGCCAGACCGACGATGATCAGGCCGGTGCGGTACTCGGGCAGGTCGGCCAGGAAGATCCAAGCCAGGGCGAACATCAGAGCCGGACCGAGCACCCAGTTCAGCACCAGCGAACTGAGGAGCAGGCGCCGGTCGCCGACGACGGTGTCGAGCCGGTCGTAGCGCACCTTGGCCAGCACTGGGTACATCATGACGAGCAGGCCGAGGGCGATAGGAAGGGAGATCCCGTCGATCTCCACCGCCCCCAGCCAGGCGTCCAGGCCGGGCACGAGCCGGCCCAGGAGAAGCCCGGCGACCATCGCCGCACCGATCCACACGGGGAGGTACTTGTCGGTGGTGGACAGGTGCGCGGCGGGGGCCGCGACAGCCGGCTGCGTGGCGGGTGCGCCGTGACTCATGCCGATCCGATCTATAGACGAACGTCGATGCGAACATCGTGGCGGCCGCATCGACAGTTGTCAATCCGGTCAGCGGCGCCGTGCCTGACAGCACCCCGGACGACCAGTTGCGAGTGCGGCTCGATTAGGAGGCTGGGGCCAGCGCGTGCCGGAGCGACTCCAGGGCGGCGGGTACAGCGGCGTACCAGATGTTGGTGCCATGCCGTTCGCTGGTGACCAGGCCGGACTCGCGCAGGATCTTGAGGTGATGGCTGACGGTGGACTGGCTCTTGCCGACCGGCTCGACCAGGTCGCACGCGCACACCGCTCCGTCGCTGCTGGTGGCGAGCAGGTTGAGGAGGCGTAGCCGGACCGGATCGCCGAGCGCGGCGAACCGACGAGCCAGCTCGCTCGCTTCCGTTGGGGGGAGCCCCGAACCAAGATGAGCACGCCCCCGCAGCAGTCTGCCAGCCATAGGGTTGATCGGTGTCCTCCATCCGGCCCGTCGACCCGCGCCCGCGGACGCGCCTGAGGCGACACGTCGCCGCCCTCGTTGCCAGACTGGCCGACCTGGGTGGTGACCCACACGCCTCCCACGACGAACGACTCCGAGCCGGAACCCTCATCCTCGCCTCCGTCCTCATCGCCCTGCTCTCAACGGTTTGGGTGAGCACCTACCTCGCGTTCGGCCTACCCAGGTCAGCCGCGATCCCGGCGCTGTACCAGGCCCTGACCGTGACGGGGCTGGTCGTTCTGGTCCGCACACGACGGTTCGGCCTGTTCCGCACGCGCCAGCTGCTCGCGATGCTGGTCCTGCCCGGGCTGCTCCAGGCATCCCTCGGTGGCTTCGTCGCCTCCAGCGGCATGGTCCTCTGGGCACTGTTCGTGCCCCTCGCGGCGCTCGCGCTCCTGGGCGTGCGGCACTCCGTGGCCTGGCTGCTAGCGTTCCTGGCAGAGTTGACGGTCCTGGCGGCGCTCGATCCCGTCCTCAGACAGAACCCGGCGGACCTACCGAGCGGCATCGTGATCTGGTTCTTCGTCCTCAACGTCCTGGGGCTCACCCTCAGCGCCTACGCGATGCTCGGCTACCTACTTCGTCGAGCAGAGAGCTCTGGCCCACCAGGCACTGGAGGCCGAGCGTGAGCGATCAGAACGGCTGCTCCTCAACGTGCTGCCGCAACCGATCGCCGCCCGCCTCAAGCAGGAGACTGACGTCATCGCCGAGCGCCACGAGAGCGTAAGCGTGCTCTTCGCCGACCTGGTCGACTTCACCGAGCACGCGATGGCCATGCCGGCCGAAGACCTCGTGGCCCTGCTGGACCGCATCTTCACCGCCTTCGACCACCGCGCCGGCACCGAGCACCTGGAGAAGATCAAGACGATCGGCGACGCCTACATGCTCGCCGGCGGGGTGCCGGAGGCGCGATCCGGACACGCCCAGGCTGTCGCCCGGACCGCGCTGGGCATGCGGGAGGACGTCGCCAGCATCGCTTCCGCCACGGGACAGACCTGGTTGGCCCTGCGGATCGGCATCGACACCGGCCCCGCGGTGGGCGGCGTGATCGGGCGAAGCAAGTTCAGCTACGACCTGTGGGGTGACACCGTCAACACGGCCAGCCGCATGCAGGCCCACGCGCTGCCGGGCCAGATCCACATCACGGCTCGTCTTGCGGCAGCTCTCGGAGACGGCTTCGTCATCCGCCCCAGGGGAAGGACGACGGTGAAGAGCAAAGGCGTCATGGACACTTTCCTGCTCGAGGCGGAGCGCCACGGGGTCCTCGGCGATACAAGGGCGAGTCAGCCTTGGAGAGGCTAGCGGACAAAGCGGTCCTTGACGGCGAGACGGCGAAAGGCGGCATAGGAAGGCGTTGTAGCGCTGAGATCTGGACGTGAGGAACGTCCTCCTGATGCGCTTGTCGGGCTTGGTATCCCATCGCCTTCAGGAGGACGTTCAATGTCTAACCGTAGTGGTGTCTCACGTGGTGACCGGAACCGGAACGCCCGGTTGGCCCGGCTCAGGGAAGCGGTCCCAGTAGGTCACGCGGTCGTGGGGATCGACCTGGGCGACCGCAAGCAGATGGTCGTGGTGTGCGACCACGACTCCCGCGTCCTGGCCCGGCGCACCTTCCGGTGCAAGGCCTGGGACCTCGGCTCCGCGCTGGACTGGGCGGCCGGCCACGCCGCCCGGTACGGGTTTGCCGGGGTCACGGTGGGCTGCGAGCCGACCGGGCACCGGTGGCGGATCCTGGGCCAGCTCGCGGCCGACCGGGGCATGAGCTTCGTGTGCGTGCAACCGACGATCTCTTCGTGGGCGCGGAAGTCCGAGGACCTGACCTTCGACAAGGCCGACGACAAGGACGCTGTCCTGATCGCCCGGCTGGTCGGACAGCTGCGTTGCTACCTGCCCGAGCCGGTCGATGAGACCTGGGGCCGGCTGCGGCACCTGGCACCCGCCGCGAACAACTTCTCGAGGAGCACGTGGCCTGCCTGCAGCAGCTGCGTGACCTGCTCGAGTGCGTCTGGCCAGCGGTGCTGGCCGCCGCGGCGCAGCCGTTCAAGTCCACCACCTGGGTCGCCGCTCTCACCGTGATCCTGCGCCGCGACGGCGGTGACCTGGACCGTACCCGCCGCCTGGGCGCGGCCCGGTTCGAACGCCTCGTGCGCACCGAGATGACCCGCCGCGGGAAGGTGCGGCCGTGCCTGCGGATCGTGCGCAAGGTCTACGCCGCCCTGGCCGACCGCGCCGGCGTCCTGGATCACCGGGCCGGTGCGCTGGAGCGGGCTGAGTGGGTGCTGAGCGACTGGGACACCGCCCGGGCCCAGCAGGCCGACGTGGAGACCCGCATGGTCACCGTGCTCGACGAGCTGGAGCTCACCGAGCTCGTCACCACCATCCCCGGCCTGTCCGCGGTCGGTGCCGCGGCGATCCTGGCCGAGACCGGCGACCTATCCCGGTTCACCTCCGCCCGGGCCGTGGTCAAGCACGCCGGCCTCGCCCCACGGGAGCGGATGTCCGGCACGTTCACCGGCAAGGCCCGCCTGACCGGCGCCGGCCGCCCTGGCCTACGCACCGCGGCGTGGCGGGCGGTATGGGGCTGCCTGCAGACGAACAAGGTCTACGCCGCCCGCTACCGGCACCTGACCACCCGCGAGAAGAACAAGCTGAAGCCGACCCAAGCCCAGACCATCATCGCCGCCGCGATCCTGCGCCAACTGCACGCCGTCGTCGTCCACCGCCAGGCCTGGGACCCGGCCCTGGCCACCAGCACCACCAAGACCCAGGGGCCGCTCGTGGCCGCCTGACCCCCCACACATCGCGCGAGGCGTTCGCGCGTCACCAGCAGGGCCGGGGCGAGCCTTCCGCGGCATTGAGAACCACCACCGGTATCTCGACGGTCATCAAGGGCCGCCCCGGCCCGTCGTCACCGAACCCGATCACACGCTGTCGAGACACCAAGCTCCATTACCGCTATGCAGGGACGACGACGGGCCACGGGCACCCGACCCCTTGACGTAAAACGCCTCACGCTGATGACCGGACGCCTCTTGGCCTACCGACAACGACGGTTCCAGGTACCTGGAGTATGCGTCCGCGGTGGATGCGGGACCAGCACGATTCGCCACTCGTTTCAGAGATGGTCGCGGCCTACGAGAAAGAGCGCCCACCTCACGTCTTCAGACAGTTCTTCATCGCGTCCAAGACCGCGTCCTTCGCTGCGGCCGACTGTGGCTGTTGCAGAGCAGTCCTAAGTGGGACTTGTCGGTCCTTCTTCGTCACAGGTCCGTTCCATGCAGCAGTCATCTGCCTGCCTGCCTCCACCCGCGCCGCCTGGTCGAATTCGAGATATGCCTCGTAGACCTCGTAAGGGGCGTTGATGCGCAGCCAGTCCTTGTGGAAGCTGATCCTGGACTGTATTGCACTGATTGACTCGGTCAGCTCCCACCGCACCCCCACAGAACCATCCCGGCGCCGGATGCGGTAGGGCGTCTCCAAGTAGTCCTCAACCGCACGGATCGCCTCCGCATACGCGTTCGCGCGCTCCTGGCGCCGATTTTCCTTCTGCTGCGCGATGATGTTCCGTGACGCGACGTGGATCGTCGCCACGATTGTTGCCACAGCCGCCACGAAGGCGAGGAGTCCAATCACGAGGGTGATGATGTCGCCGGCCTTCAGGCCGGCGCTGGCAACCTCCTCGGCCGTCGCAAGCTGAGTTTTCGTCGTGGCGACACACACGATGGTCTTCATGGGCTCACCTGCCACGGAAAACCATGCGGCTGCTCGTCACCTAGCCACTCACCGCCGTGGACGCCACCAGTCTCCCGCCAGTAATCCTCGAAGAAGATGTGATCACGAGCAAGGTCGATAAGGCTGAGCAGACCATTCTCGGGTCGCCACCGCAGCTCAGGCGGAGATCCGGGGTAGTAAAGGCACAACGCTCCGTCGACCGGCATTCGGTGCGGGGATGCTCCTTCCGTTCGCGCCAGCACGCGCGGGTACTCCGGCGCGCTCAGGCCGAAGCAGGGGTACGGCGGCTGCTCGTAGAAGGTGATCGTTACCTCCACCGGCCGGAGCCGGCCTGGGACGTCGACCGGCACGCGATACACCCGCCTGCCCCCGAGCGCCAAGACCCGCAGGTTGGCGCCGTGTACGCGTCGCGCTTCAGCCTCCAGGGGTGCGAGCCACGCGCGACGTTGTCCGTACCAACGTTTCCGCTGCTTAACGGCCTGCCGGCGGCCGGTACGGCGGCGGCTCACGGCGCCCACGACTTCACGGGGACTCGTTCACGACCCTCACCAACGCCGACGCCGAAGGCGGGGACGCCGACGCTTGGCGCGCCCTGAAGCGCTCTGCGGTCGCCCGCCGGACGGCACCCTGGTCGGGGCGGGGGAGCATGGCATCGTCGTCGAAGAATCGCGCGAGCGCGTCGGCCGCGAGGACCGGGTAGCCGTCTTCCTGGAACCGGACTGCATCGCGGAGTATGGAGAGGGCATCCTCGAGGCATTGCACGACCTGCGTCCGGGTCATGCTTTCGTTGAGCTTGATCGGCTTCGGAGCAACGCCGGCCGGATCTCTTGTCTCCCCCTTACGCAGCTCGACGACAGCGTACGTGAACCACGTCAGCAGGCCTTGGAGCTGCGTGGTCGGGGTGGTGATGCAGCCGAGGGCAATCGCCTTGACGTTCCACGAGCACAGCGGCTTGCCGTGCGCGCGGTTCCAGCGCTTGAGGAGACGAACGACACGCGCGTAGGAACCGCGGCTGTCCTTGATCGCCTGACGGACGAGATGGGTGTGCTCTTCCGGATGTGAGCGGTCCCAGCCGTTCCACCTTGGGATGAGCAGACCCGGCCCGTCCGGGTAGTCGATCGCCACGATGACGTCAGCCGTGAAGTCCTCAGCGCGGTCGCTGACTGGCTCGTTGAACTTGATTAGGATCGAGCGCTTTCGACCGGTCGCCTCGACCCTCAAGTCGCCGTACGTCGGGCGAAGCTGATCCCGAATGTGTCGGGCGGCCTTCTCCCTCAGCTCGGTGGGCCCCTTCTTGCCCGGCCCATAGATCCCGTCTGGGTCGGGGACGACGACGCCGAGGTCCACATCGGTCAGCGGCGTTAGTGCGTCGCGGTGGGCCACGCTGCCGTTGACGTACACCCGCGCGCCCGGGAACGCTTTCACCAGGGCCGCAGCGACGGCGTCTCGCCGCTCCGTCGCTTCGTCGAGCTCACGTCGGTGACCTCGACGCGTTTCCGCCCCTTCATGAGAATCTGCTCCAGATCCATGCTCCCGTTGCCGGTCATGCTCCACCTCAGTCCTCCGCCGACTGTCGTTCCCGTCTGCGGAGGCCGACGGGACTCCGCAGGGGTGAGGACGTTGCACCCTCACCGAGAACAGACGACGTGTCTCTGTGCTTGTCCGGAGGCTCTTACGAGCAGTCCAGGCACACCATGGAGTCGCCGTCGAAGTACCGAGCCGGGTAGACAAGGAAGCACCTGGTGCACCTACGCTCGGCGACCGCAGGCAGGCACTCGCAGGCACCGCACTCCGGACATTTCGGGACGTCGCACCTGTCGCAAGACACCCCAAACGTCTCGAACTCCTCGCCGCAGCCGGCATTTGTACATAGCCATGTCGAGCCGAGAGGCGCCGTGCCCGCGGACGGGAGCACGAACGCCGTCTCCCACGGCGGCCGGTCCGTCGTCAGCACCGCAACGAGGTATCCGTTCAAGTCTCCAATCTGGATAAAGAGCTCCTCGCCGCGGATGCCATCGCGGTATATGAGCCGGGTGCGGCCCGTAGCCGTCCGGGACGAGTCGAGCGCACTTCGGATCACTGGCGCGCTGCTTTGGTCGCTGCCCTTCCTCACAGGTGGCAGTCCCTGTGCAGCAGCGAATTGGACACTGCCGTCGTAGTCGAGGAGGACGACGTGGCCTGGCGATCGAATTCGCTGCGCCGCACGGACGCACACCGCAGCCCGGGAGGCGCTTGAGGCTCCGTGGAGGTCAACGATGTCGTGCACGGTCGGTCCAGCTGCGTTGATGTGTTGATCGACGAGTTCATCCGGAAGGATGATCGACGCGGCGAAGGCATCGCATACGGCGTCCTCGAGGACTTGGCCGCGTGCGCCGGCGCTGGCGAGTTCCTGAGCGAGGTAGAGATCGGTCTGCTGCAAGTGGTGCCCGAGCTCGTGTAAGGCCGTGAAGCCACGCCGCCCGACACTCGATGCCCGGGCGACAGCGAGAACCGGCGGCTGGTCCTCCCAGATATAGGCACCCGCGACGCTGCATCGGCTGTCGGTGTCGACTGCCGGGACGAACCGCAGCTGCACCTGGCCCCACTCGGAGATCGCGTGGCAAGGGTCATGCCTGAGTCTCTCGGTGGCGCCTGGCCACACCGCTTGAAGTCGCGCCGTGACCTTCGCGAGCGTGGCCGCAACCTCGACGCGTGATGTGGCGAACCCGCTACTCATCGCCGAGTAGCCCCCTGACGTACGCTGCTATGCGGGCAACCCAATCGACGGAGCCGGCCCCGGTTTCCCGGGCGGCGAGGGCGTAGCCGCCGTAACCCGCCATCAGTCGAGCGTCAACCTCGGAGATCCCTCGCCGCCGAGCCAGCTCGGAGACAAGGGCTCGTACTGGCTCGCTGTCGAGGTCTCGCACGACCTCAGTCGGCAGCGGAGGGTTGGCCCGCAGCAGCATTTCCGGGGTGGCACGGGTCAACGGAGCGACCTTCGCAGCGAGCTCCGGGGTGAGCGGCCGCAGACCACGGCTGAGGGCGAGAGCCATCTGTGTCGGCACTCCCACATTAACAAGTTCTTGAAGGGCGACGCCGCGGAGAAGGTCCTGAAGGGTGGCATCGGCGGCCGGCGCTGTGGCGAGATCGTCCATGTCGTCACCGAGGATGGCGACTTCCAACGTCCGGTCGTCCAGCGGGGTCAAGACCGGTCTTCCTTGAGGCGCTCTGAGTAGCGCTGCAATGTTCAGGTGCATAGTGCCGGCGTACCGCTCTAGGACTCGCAATGGCACTGCCGCTCGCAGGCCCAGCCATACCGCCACCGGCACGTCGAAGTCGGACTCAGATGCCTCCAAGAGAACGGCATCATCCGTTGCCAGCTCTACGTCCACGGACACCGGTGCGACCTCCGCCGTCGACCCCCCGGCGTGTATCACAACGACGAAGCGCGAGACGTCCTTCCAATGGGCTCGCCACAGCTGCCCTGGAGCAGGCGAGGGCATAGGGCCGCTCCACGCTACGTGCACAGCGGTGGGAAGCTGGAGAGCAGTCGAAAGCCCATCGCTTGCACGCTGACTGTCAGGCATGACCTTCTCCGTCCGTGCTGTCGTCGTGGGTCAACATCAGCAGACGACGCAACTCTGGAGGACCGAGGCCCTCCTCCACCGAGCGCCCATGGAGCTCCCGAATAAGATCTTCGGCCCGTTCCTCGTCAGAGACGGCTGCTTGGAGCTTCGCGATGAGCGCTGCCACAATCGCCGCGGCCTGGCGCGGCCGCAAACTGCATGAGCGCGCCCATTCATTCGGGTCCTGGCCAATGTAGGCCACGACCATCCGCTCTGTCGGTGTCAGGGTTGACCAGATCGTATCGGCCGCTATCTCCAGGATGACGACGTTCTCGGGGTTGTCCTTCTCTTGGGTGACGGGGGCGGCTTCGGCGGGCACAGCCGTCATGGAGGCGGCGTTCAACGGGGCGATATGAACGAACCGAATCCTGAGAACGGTCGCGAGCTCCTGGGCCCGGACAGCGGCGTCCGCGTGCGCAAGGACACCGTGGGAAATCTGCCGGAGCGCCAGCGCCACGGGTGCCGCTGTAGGACCAGCCGTGTTCCACGACCGGATCTCGTACCCACGCACGCGCAGCGCAGCCTGAATGAGCACGTCGAGGTCGCCCTGCCACATGGACTGCGGTCCCCCTTGGAGCGCCCAGCATTCCTCAGGCTCAGAGAGGTGGACAAAACGGGCGTCCTTACCGAGGACGTTGATCAGTCGTCGGCGGAGTTTTCCCGTCTCGGTCGCTTTCGCTTCGTCGATCAGGACATTCTCAATAGTCGTGAGCAGAAGACGTTCAAGCGAGCCTTGGTCTCGTGCCTTCTCGAGGACCTTGAGCGCTAGGCGCTTGTCTTCCTTGTCGGAGTCCTTCCGCTCATAGACCTTGCTCGCGAGCTCCTGCACTGCCTCGTTAGTCCATGAGTCGTAGTGCTCAGGCGGCGGGTACGTCTTCGTACGCACAACAAGTGCGCAGAGCCGCAGTAGGAGAGCAGCAAACGCATCAGCGTCAATCTTGCCGGCTCGTTCCCAGTCGTCATACTCGCTCACATGCCCCCCTTAGTGCCGCATGGTCGAACCTTGACCTTCCGCTGCAGAGCCGGTTATTGTCACGCAGCCCCCGATCCCGCAGCGTAGGACGAAATCCCCAGCGCGTTCTAGAGGGAAGTCACCTTCTAGGAGCGCTAAGGCGAACCCTACCGTCTGCGCGCTCACGCGTACACAGTCCGGCAATCTGTCGCGCGCTCCCTGGGTCGGTGGGCCAGTCCCTTCGACTGCAGCGTTTCGCCGGGGCGTCCGCTCATCGGCGCTGCGAGTCGCAGCTGTCACCGGCTCCGAACGTCCGGACATCGGCGTTATGTAGGTATCGGTTGTCAAGAGGCTTCGTGGTTGCCGAGGCCCTCGAGCAGGTTGTCGTAGATGCGGGCACGGGCGACCTGACCCTTGGCGCAGGCGTCGTCGCGCTGGGCTAGCAGGGTGGGGCGGAACTCGATGGTGGTCTGGAAGAAGGTGCAGGACTCGCAGATGCTCTCGTAGACGCAGTCCATGACCTTGGGGCGGGTGCAGTAGCCGTTACCGAGCAGGCGGGAGTGCTCTTGCTTGAGGCGGGCCATGTTTGGCCCGAGCGCGTCGGCGGGCAGCTGGGCGGGGCGGGCGTAGAGGGCGTCGACCTGCTCGGCGACGGCGAAGTACTCGTTGGCGACGGTGCGGTTGGCGATCTTGGCGTACACCAGGGTGGCCTTGGCCAGGGGTGCGCCGGCGCGGCCGGGACGGGAGGCCAGCCACGGCTTGTAGCCTCGATGTGTGCCCGTCCGACGTCGCGGACGCAGGTGACTTCGGGGTGATGGGTGAGCAGGTAGGTGGCGAACGCGCGTAGGCACTGGTCGGTGTTGTGCACGCTGCCCGGGCGCAGCACCACGGCGATCTGACCCAGGTAGGCCCGCATCGTGGCGGCAACGGCCGGCAGGTCGGCGGCGATCTGGTCCCAGGAAGCGACCGGGGCACCGCCACCACGCTGGTACTGGTCGGGGGAGAACCGCGCGGGCTGCCCGGTGCTCATCGCAGCCTCCGGAAACCGGGGATGGACACCGGCACGGTCCCGCCGGCAGGGCCTGGTGGCCTGGGGAGGCCGGTGGGGCCGGCGGCGTAGACCTGGGCGTCGATGACCTCGGCCGCGCGCCGGTACTGCGAGGCGAGCCAGTCATCAGCCAGGTGCAGGTAGATCCGGGTCGACTCGATCGAGGCGTGCCCGGCCTGTGCCTGCACGGCTTCCAGGGCCATCCCGGCCTCACGCAGCCGGGTCAGGCAGGTGTGCCGCAGCTGGTGGCAGGACCCATGAGCCAGGCCGGCCCGTTCCCGCGCGGAGTCCAGCACCTGTTCCAGGCCCTTGGCCGACAGCGGCCGTCCGCGGTGCGGGCGCTTGAGCACCAGGAACACCGCGTCGCTGGCGGCGTCGGCAGGGCGTTCGGTATCCAGGTAGGCGCCCAGGTGCTCGAAGAACCGAGGCGAGATCGGAACCAGCCGTTGGTGGCCACCCTTGCCCTCAGCGACGAACAGCTGCCGCTCACCGGCGCGGACGTCCTGAAGGCGCAGGCCCAGGACCTCGCAGCGACGCAGCCCGCCGAGCAGCATCGCCGCGACCATGGCCCGGTCACGGTGCGTGCGCAGGGCATTGGTGAGGGCGTCGACCTCGGCCGGGGACAGGATCCGGGGCAGCGTCCGCGGGGCCCGGACCAGCGGGACGCCCTGGGCCGGGCGGGACTTCTCCCGACGGGTCGGCAGCCCGCGCGGGACCGGGTTGGCCGGCACGTCACCGCGCACCGTCAAGAACGCGTACAACCCGGTGATCGTGGACAGCCGGCGCCGGATCGTGCGAGCCGAGACCCCGGCCCCGTCCGCAGGCACGCCGGCGGTGACCAGGTGCGGGTCGGGCAGGCTGGCCCGTCCTGCCCGTTGCGCGGTGATGAAGCCCAGCACGTCGCACGGGGCGACCTCATCGACCGGCTTGGCGACCACCGTGGCGAAGACCTTCAGGTCGAACCACGTCGCCAGCACAGTGTTCGGGCGTGAACGCGCCGCGACGAACGCCACGTACGCATCCAGCAACGGATCACCCAACGACCCCGGCGGTCCCGGCGTCCGCGCCTGGACCGGTGGGACGACGCACGGCAGCACAGCACTCATCGCAGGCTCCTCCTCGAGTGGATCGACGAGGCCAACGATGCCGCGCCGGTGACCCGGAAGATCACCTACATATCAAGCGGATCCGGTCTGTCACGAGCCTCTCGAAGCGCGCCTCGCCGTGCTGAACGCCCGCAGCAGCGCGCCGAGCTTTGAACCACTGGGGCATCGGGGGTCATCGTCCGGGACCGGCGGGACGGCGGGAAGGCGTATTGGCGGCGGCCCGCTCGGTCTCTGGACGTGCAGGCCTTGCGGGTGCCGCGTCCCTTGGCCGGGGCGTGCTGTCCGTGGGTGGAGCGATAACGGCGAGGCGGTAGCGCAGCGCCTGCGCAGGACGGGCTGAGACCAACGGCTCGTCGGTGACGCTAGCCCGGGCCAGGGCCTGTACATCGTGGCCTTCGTCGTGCAGGTGCTGCATGACATGGGCCAGGGCCGGCCAGTCCTCCTGGGCGGTGAGCCGGGGGTCGAGCCGGTCGGCGAGGTGAGCCCAGTGCTGCTCGGGAGCCTGCCGGGCGGCCGCTTCGAGCCGGATACGCACGTCGCGGGCGTTCTCGAGCTGCTGCGTGGCGACCACGTGAGGGTCGTCGTGCCAGGCGCGGACGGCCTGGTACAGGGCCCGCCGGGTGATCTCCTCGTCGATGCCGAGCCGGTCGGCGATCTCGGCGCCGGCCCGATCCCAGCTGGACGGGTCGACGGTGGCCAGCACCCGGGCCGCCGGCTCGAGCGCCCCGTCGACGGGCAGGTTGGTCAGCCGCTCCTCCAGCAGGACCTCGGCCAGGGGGGAGGAGCCGAGGATGGCACCGGTCACACCGTCGGCGCCCTGGTCGTGGAGCATGGCCGCGGGGTCGGTGCCCTCAGGCAGGGGTGCCGCGAAGGTGGGGACATTGTGCTGGGCGAGGAGCCAGTGGGCCCGTTCGGCGGCCATGCGACCGGCCAGATCGGCGTCGGTGGCCACGATAACCGGGCCACCGATGCGGGCAACCTGGGCGGCCTGGTCTTCGGTGAGTGCGGTGCCCAGCGGAGCGACCCCGACGTACATGCCGCGGGTGGCGAGGGTGATGGCGTGGGCGTCCATCGGGCCCTCGACGAGCACCGGGGTGGCCCCGGCCTTGATGAGGTTGGCGTCGGCGCCGTAGAGCTGGTGGCCCTTGGAGAACAGTGGCGTGGTGGGGGTGTTGAGGTACTTGGGACCGGCGTGCGGGGCGTCATCGGTGATGGAGGGGTTCCGGCGGCCGACGAACCCGAGCACCTGCCCGGTGGTGTCGGTGATGGGGAAGACGGCCCGGTCTCGGAACCGGTCGATGAGGCGGCCGTCCTTGGTGGTGGTGGCCAGCCCGGTGGTCTGCAGCTCGGTGTCGGTGACGCCTCGGCTGCGAAGGTGGTCGGCCAGGCGGGTCCAGCCGGTCGGGGCGTACCCGGGGCGTACGTGCGGGTGGCCGGCGACGTCCTGGCCGAACCGGTCGGTCAGGTAGTCGCGGGCCCAGCCACCGGCGGTCAGCTGGTGCTCGTAGTAGTCCAGCGCCATCGCGTTGACCTGCGCCAGCCTCTCCAGGGGCACTGGCGACTCCTGCGCCTGGACCGCGCGGTCGTAGGCCCGCTGCAGGTCGGCCTCGGTCGGGTCCAGCGGCCCCATGAGCCGGCGGTACTGCGCGGCCAGGGCAAGACCGGCGTTCACCTGCGCGAGGTCGACGTCGTCGACCTGGTCGGTGAGGTCGCCGACGTCGGTGGCAGCGGAGGAGGCCGTGATGGTGTCGAGGTACTCGCGGTACTCGGCGTCGGTGGCCTGCACCGAGACCGGGTCCGGCTCAGGCGCGGCAACGGCCAGCTCGAGGTCCTGCTCGTGGGGACCGGCGGCCTGCTGCAGGTGGGTCGGGTCGTCCAGGAGGGTGCTGATGGTCCAGGTCATGGCTGCGGCGTCGTCGACGTCGGTCCCGGGTGCGGGGGCGGTGGCGGCGAGGTCGTCCAGGGACCAGCCGCGTTGCAGGGCGTGGTCGACGGTGGTGACCAGGGCTGGCCACCAGGTGCTGGTCTGCATCGCCTGGGCCCGGTCGTTGCCGAGCGTGTTGGTCAGGGTCGGCACCCATGCGGTGGACAGGAGCTGGTCGGGCCCGGCGGTGGTGTCCACGGCCGGGGCCAGGTGCTGCGCGACGCGCCACCACAGGGCGGCCGCGGCGTGGTCGTCCGGCAGGTCCCGGGTGCCGGCGGCGTCGCGGACCAGCGTGGCGGCGTCGATCCCGGCCCGGGTGGCGGCGGCCAGGCGCTCGGCCAGGACCGGGGCGAAGGCGTCCTTCACCGATCCCGGCGCGACCTGCAAAAGCAGGGGCCCCCACTCGGCCAGGGCGGGGGAGCGGTCGCCCTGGATCTGGGACCGCAGCTGGTGTTGGTAGGTCGCCGCGGCCTTGGAGGCATGGGGCGGGCCGGTGGGACGCAGGTCGGTGGCCTCGACCTGGTTGGCAGCCCGCCAGACGGCGACAGCTGCGAGCACGTCGTCGGCCGGGCGTGCAGTGCCTTGTGCGGCCCACTCGGGGGTTGGGGCGGTGACCGCGTGCTCGGCGACCTCGGTGGCGAGGTCGGTGACGCGCTGGGCGCGGGCGGCCAGGTAGGGGCCCCAGGTCGGGTCGGTGCCCAGGGTGGCGGGGATGCCGGGGATCCACGGCAGCGGCCCGGTGGGCGTGTTGCGCATCCCGGTGTCGTCCAGGCGCCAGTCGACCGTGGCGGCGGTGTCGGCGGCGGTGTCGACCTCCCGCGCGGTGACCGCGCCGGTCAGCACCTGCACCGGGTCGTCTCCGACGGCGGCGAGAAGGGTCAGGTGTGCCCGCAGGGTCGGCCACGCCGCCGCGCCGGTCATGCCGGGGACCAGGTGCTCGGCGGCCTCGTCGAGGCGCTGGAGGCGCTCGGTGCCGACCGTGGCGGCCGCTGCGGTGTAGAGCGCGTCGACGTACCGGGCGGTGGCCTGGCCGAGCAGGACGGCCGGGTCGTCGGCCTGCCGCAGCAGGGTGGAGGCCGAGGCCGGTGCCTCGTCCCGGGCCAGGATGGCCTCGAGCATGTCGGTGGCGGTGCGCGGGCTGACCGTGTCCGGCTTGGCGGCGTCGTGCTCGTCCCCGGTGCCGACGACCTCCAGGTAGACGTGGTTGGCGTCCCGGCCGCGGGTCATCATCGTGTACAGCTGCTGGCGCGACTCGGCCCCGGTGGCCAGGCCGTGGGTGACGTCGACCGACACCCCTTGGGCGGTGTGCACGGTGGAGGCGTACCCCAGCTCGACGTTGGCCGCGACGTAGTCGGCCGGCAGGGCGATCTTGCGGGCGGTGCGGGTGTGCTGCACGACCAGGGCCCCGGCGTCGGTGGTGTCCAGCACGGTCCACCGGTCACCGTTCTTGACCCAGTCGGTCGGTGCGGTCTGCAGGCGGCGGTCGTTGCGGCGGGTGATGACGGTGTCCCCGACCGAGGCGTGGTTGCCGTCGGACAGGGCGACCTCGTCGGCGGGCCGGGGGGCTCCGTCCAGGCGGTGGTCGCGGGCACGCTGGTTGAGCTCGGCGACCAGCTCCCGGGTGGGGGCGAGCATGATCGCGTCCTTGCCGCGGGCCCGGTCGGCGGACCAGGCACCGAAGACGTCCTCGGTCATGGTGGCCAGGTCACCGACGTGCACCCGCCCGGCGTCGAGGTAGAACCCCAGCGCGGAGGGGCGACCGTCGCGCAGCTCCAGGGAGGCGCCGCCCTCGGCGACCCCGGTGAAGCGCATCAGCTCGGTCAGGTGCAGGGCCCCGTGGGTGGCGCGGATGTCGCGCAGCACCCCTCCGGCGCCGACCGCGGCCAGCTGCTGGTCATCCCCCACCAGCCGCACCGAGGCGCCCCGGGAGGTGATGAACTCCACCGCCTTGTCCAGGGAAAGGGTGTCCACCATCCCGGCCTCGTCGATGACCACCAGGGCCCGTTCGTCGATGTCCCTGGCCCAAGCGGGGAGGTGCTCGGGGTCGTGCTCCAGGTGCCAGACCAGCTTGGCCAGGGTGTCGGCCTGGGTGCCGGCGTTCTCCCGCAGTACGGCTGCGGCCGCGGCGGACGGGGCGAGCCCGACGACGGTCCCGCCGGAGGACTCCCAGGCCCGGGCCAGGGCCCGCATGGCGGTGGTCTTGCCCGACCCTGCGGGAGCAATCGCCAGCTGAAGCCGCGCCCCCGACGTCGCCATGCCCTTGACCAGGGCGGCCTGCCCGGCGTTGAGGTGTACCCCGTTGGCGACCGACTCCAGCAGGGCCACGTCCACGTCCTGCACGCAGGCGCGGCGCCCGTCCGTGGCCCCGGCAGCGGTGACCAGCCGTCGTTCGGCCTCCAGGACCGCGGTGGAGGTGAACAACTGTGACCCGGCGACGGTGTAGACGCTCGCGCCGTCGGCCCGGCGCAACGGTTCCGGTTCGACGATGGGATCGGCCCTGGCCGAGGTCATGGCCTTGCTGCGTGACAGCGCTGCGTGCGTGAGCTGCTCGACCAGGTCCTCGACCCGCTCCAGTGGGACGTCGGCGGCGCGGACGCGACGCTGGGCCTCGGCGCGCACGTGCCACACCTGCCAGGTGGACCGGGACCCTTGCACGGTGTCGACCACGCGCGCTGCGGTCCGCTCCACCCACGCCTCGTCGACCCGCTCGCCGAGCCCGTGGGTGCGAGCCCCGGACAGCGCCGCGTCCACCATCGAGGCCAGCCCGTCCTGGTCCCCAAGGACGGCCAGGGCCTCGGCCCGCCACGTCTGCCGCTGCTCGGCCTCGGAGCGGGGTTCGTGCTTGGCGTCGCGGGTTTCCAGGGTGGCCTGCTGCGCCAGCTGGATGGATTCCACCGGGGTGGGCGGTCGACCGTGCTGTGCCTGGAACGCCTGCGCCAGCTCGCTGCGCCGCGCCTGGATGCTGGCCCGCCGGGTCGACCACGCCTGGTTGAGCCGGTCGTCGACACCGACGATCTCG
Organism: Ornithinimicrobium sp. CNJ-824; assembly: GCF_001942405.1. Taxonomy (GTDB): domain Bacteria; phylum Actinomycetota; class Actinomycetes; order Actinomycetales; family Dermatophilaceae; genus Ornithinicoccus; species Ornithinicoccus kibberensis. The sequence goes on along the minus strand of NZ_MKKA01000011.1, from coordinate 26,952 downwards.
CGCACCGGCCGCTTGCGGGCCTCCGGCCCCGTGGTCGGGGTCCTCGGGGCGAACGTGAGCCCCAGTGGGCGCAGGTGCTTCTCCAGGGCCGTGTTGTACGCCTCGGAGGCGGAAACGGTCGCCTTGTGCAGCAGCCGGCTGTCCAGCGAGAGCCACCGTCCGTCCTCTACGGTCTGCACCTTGTTCGCGACCGCGACGTGGGTGTGCAGGTCCGGGTCCCCAGCCCGGGAGTCGAGGTGGGTGAACGCCGCGGCGACCATGCCGCGCACGTCGACCTGCTGCACACCGTCCTTACCGGTGCGGGTGAACAGGGCGTGCTTCTCGATGTAGCCCAGGGCGTCGCGGACAGCCGCCTGGTGGGCTGCCTCGATCTGCAGGGCCAGGGGGCGGTCGGCCACGGCCCACAGGGTGGAGACCGACTTCACGGGGGAGAAGGTCAGGTCGAACCCGGCCACGGCGGTGGTCCGTGGTCGGGACTGCTTGGCGATGAGCCCGGCCAGCTCCCGCTCGTCGAACGGGTCGCGGCCGTGCTCGGTGCGGAACATCTCCAGGGCGACCTGGGTGCGGATGCTCGCGCGTTCCTCCACCGGGATGGGGTGGTCCACCGGTAGCCCGAGAGCCTTGTTGTGCTTCTCGAACCGGCGCGCCACCTCGATGCGGAACGGGGTCACGTCGTCGCGGCCGCCGTACACCCGGAACGGACGGCCCAGGCTCTGCCCGGACTCATCACCCAGCGGGTGCTCCCCGGTGCCGAACAGGCGGGTCATGTGCTCGGCGGTGACCTCCTCGCCGGCGGCCAGGCCGGCGATCCCGGCCATGCCGGCGCCGACCCACACCCCCGGAGCCTCGCCCTTGGCGGTGTAGTAGCTGCCCAGCCCGCTGTGGCCGACCTCGGTGGCGTCCTGCCGGGCGACCTGCCGGGTCAGGTAGTCATACCCCGACCCGGCAGTCAGCCGGTGGATCGTCATCGCCATACCTATACAAAGCGGAGATCCGAGGCTCAGGGACTCATTCCCGGGCAACTTTCTGGTCACGATCTGGCAGAGACGCGACCCCGGAACGGCAGTCCCGCTAGACGGGACTGGTCACGGTCTACTGGTGGACAGCCCTATCGGAACCAGTCCTTATGGCTGGCCCGAAGCAGGCGACGCCCCGCAGGTCAGGCGCCCGGAATGGGAGGCGTCACGCTCCGTCGTTCGGCGCTTCGTAGGGTCCCGGTTTGTCAGAGTCCGAATGCGCCGCCGCTGACGAGGATGGCTATGCCGAGGCCGATCAGGACGATCGGGAAGAGCACGTGTTCCCACCGCTCGAGCACCTCGGCGATAGGCCTGCGGGTGGCGACATACCTGGCGAGAAGGACCAGCACGCCGACGAGCAGCAGGAACACGACGCAGAAGATGACCACGGTTGCCGTGCCGACGTTCAGGAACACCGGGACGTAGACACCGATGTTGTCTCCGCCGTTGGCGAAGGTGACCGCGGCGACAGTCAGGATGCCGACCTTCTTGCCCTCGACCTTCTCGTCGTCGTCGTCACCGTCGCCTCGCCATGCCTGCCACGCCGCCCAGATACCGAGCGCCAGGGGGATGAGCCCGAAGTAGGGAATGGCGCTGGACGGCAGGACCAGCCCGGCCCCCCAGGCGACCAGCAGCGCAGCACCGAGGATCCCGACGAACCCCAGGTACTGCCCCAGCGCGATCCGGGTGGTGGTGCCCCGTTGGCCGGCGCCTCGGGCGAAGAACAGAGAAAGAATGATGATGTCATCGATGTTGGTGGCCATGAACAGCCCGATCGCCTGCAGGACCGTGGTGAGGATCACCGGCTGACCTCGCAGCCGGCGACGGGGCACTGCGGATCCAGGCACGGGGCGTCCTCGTTCACGGCGAGGGTCACCTCGACCAGCGCGAGCAGCGCGTTGGTGAGGTGCGGGTCGGCGATCGCGTAGAGGGTCTGTCGTCCCTGCGGTTCGGCCACGACGATGCCGCAGTCGCGCAGACAGGTCAGGTGGTTGGACACGTTGGGCCGCGTCAGGCCGAGGTCCTCGGCAAGTCCAGCGGGATAGGCAGGCCGTTCGAGCAGCGACAGCAGGATCCGAGCCCGCGTCGGATCTGCCAGGGCCCGGCCGATCCGATGCATCGCGTCCAGCCTGGAGGAAGTAGTCAGCACGGGCTGAACTATACAGTTTGTGCTGAACCGTCCGTGAGGTCGGGGGTGCAACGGGAAGTCATCAGCTTCAGCGTCGGAGGTGGGTGTCGCGTTGGGCGGTGTAGGCGCTCCAGTCTCGTGAGGCCAGTGCGGCCCACCGGGTGGCGGTGTTGGGGGCCAGGCCGAGCACCTCTGCCAGGATCGGGGTGGGCATGCTCGCAGCAAGCTGGAACATGGCGGCGTTGCGGGCGGCCATGGGCTGGATGCCGCGTTCGACGAGCTGGGCGCGGACGTTCTCCGTCGCCAGGTGCTTGCCCGGGATGCCGCCGGGGAAGAGCCAGGTGTCGGGACGGCTGACGTAGGAGGCCTGCCCGCGACGGGTCAGGTGGGTGCGGACGAGGCGGTCGAGCGGGCCCGGCAGCTCGACGGGGAAGGTGTCGAACGTGGCCGTGGTGACGCCGACGGCGTCAACGGTGATCTGGTCGGCGCGCATGCGACAAACCCGGGCCAGGGGTTGGGCGTAGAGCAGGACGAAGAGACCGGCGACGCGGGCGTAGAGGCGGATCGTGTCGTCGTGCAGGAGCAGCTGGACGTGCGACCACCTGCCTCGTCGGAGAGGGTGACGGCGGGCTGCGTGGTGGGGCGGGTGGCCGCGGACAGATCCCCTCCGAGGCCGGTGCGGGCACACCAGGCCAGGAACGGTCGCAGCGCGAGGGCGCGGGCGCGGTGCTCCTCGGCGAACCGGTCCAGGTCACCCTGTTCGATGTCGGCGAGGTCCGTGCCGTGCTCGGTGAGCCAGTTCATGAAGCGGGCGGTGACGACGATGGTCGCTCGGGCTGCGGAGATCGCGCCGTGGGTGAGGGTCCCGTGCTGCTCCTGGCGGCGCAGCCTGCTCAGCACCTGCCAGCGGGCGAACCGGGCCAGTACCTCGGACTGCCCGGCCGGCAGGGTGCCCAGCAGCTCCTCCAGCCACGGGCTGACCCGCTCGAGCTCGGCGTGGAAGGGCGGCAGGACCCCCAGGGCGGTGAGCAGGTCGCGCAGGTAGGTGTTGGTCCTGTCGGCCGGGAGCGTGTCGAAGGTCGCGTGGGAGATTTCGAGCTCGTCGCGGGCCATCGCGCCCAGGGTGGCCGGGCCGGTGGAGCGGGTGAACCAGTACAGGGTGGTCTGCGGTCGTGGCCCCGAGATCAGGGCTTCGTACACCGGCCGCAGTCGCGGGTTGATGCCGCCGTCGGGGCCGGACAGCAGCGCGGTGGTCTTCTCCTTCAGGGCGCAGTGCCCGCACATCGGCCGCTGTAGGTTCTCGGCCAAGTTGGCCATTTCTCACCTAGTTGTCAGTCGCGTGTCAGTTTTCTCACGCATCTGTCAGGCGGGGCACGATGGCTGTGTGCATGTGCGCGAGGTCTCCTTGCGGTACTGCGACATCGCCGGTCCCGCGGGTCCTGGTGGCGCTGTTCAGACGGGTCCCGCCACTGATTCGAGCTAGGCGCTGCAGTCACTGGGGTCGATACAGTTACTGCTGTATAGTTCAGCGTGTGCTGACCATTGCTTCTCGTCTCGATGTGATGAACCGGTTGGGTCGGGCGCTGGCCGATCCCACCCGGTCACGACTTCTCCTGGTGCTGCTCGAGCGGCCGGCCTACCCGGCGGAGCTGGCGCGCGACCTGGGCCTGACGCGATCAAACGTGTCCAACCATCTGACCTGCCTGCGGGACTGCGGCATCGTGGTCGCCGAGCTCGAAGGCCGCCGGACACGCTATGAGATCGCGGATCCGCACCTGGCACGGGCGCTGACCGCCCTCGTCGAGGTGACCCTCGCAGTGGACGAGAACGCCCCGTGTCTGGATCCGGCCTGCTCGGTCGCCGGATGCTGCGCCGCCGAGGCTGGCGCATGATCGTGTCCTCGGTCCTGCAGGCGATCGGCCTGTTCATCGCGACCAACATCGACGACATCATCGTGCTCTCGCTGTTCTTCGCCCGCGGCGCAGGGCAAGCCGGGACCACGGCCCGGATCGTGCTGGGCCAGTACCTGGGGTTCGCGGGCATCCTTGGCGCGGCAGTGCTCGTCACCCTGGGCGCGGACGCGTTCCTGCCCCCGGCAGTCATCCCGTACTTCGGACTCATCCCGTTGGTCCTGGGTCTGTGGGCCGCATGGGAGGCCTGGCGCGGGGACGATGATGACGACGCCAAGGTCGCCGGCAAGAACGTCGCGGTCTGGACCGTCGCCGGGGTCACCTTTGCCAACGGGGGAGACAATATTGGCGTCTACGTCCCGGTCTTCCTCAGCGTGGGACCGGCGGCCGTGGTGGCCTACTGCATCGTCTTCCTCGTACTGGTGGCGGTCCTGGTCGTGCTGGCCAAGTTCGTGGCCACCCGCCCCCCGATCGCCGAAGTCCTCGAGCGGTGGGAGCACATCCTGTTCCCCATCGTCCTGATCGGACTGGGCATCGCCATCCTGGTCGGTGGCGGAGCCTTCGGCCTCTGACCAGGGCCGACGGGGCTACGATCGTGCGCCAGTTACCCGGCCTCCGCATTCCGAACACTCCTGACGTTCCACGGAAGCCGACGGGGCGCAGTGCGTCGATGAGTTACCTCTGTTGCAACGAGTCGCGGTACGGATGCCCATGGACTCTCACGGCACGTCAACCCTTGGATCAGTTCCGCAGAATCGGCTCCGAGGCGACCAGGCGTGGGATGGCCTTCACGTAGATCATCATGCCGAGGAGCTCGACCATGGTTTGGGTGACGACGACGAGCGGAACCAGGCCCAGGCGCCGGCAGGGCCAGCGCCAGCGGGAGTACCACTAGCGAGTTTCGAGTGGCGCCACTGAAGATCACGGCCCTCGTGCTGCCCGAATCGAGCCGTGCGACTCGTGCGCACGCCATCCCGAGGGGAACCATCACCACCAGAAAGGCTACGTAGAGAGGGACGACGGCCAACAGCGCGGTGACCTCTTGCCCAACTGCGTGGATCTGCGATGCGATCACCACAGCCAGTGTCGCCATCATGAACGGGACCATCATCGCCTGCATAACGGTCATCACGGTCTTGCCGGCTGCCCATTCTTGGGACAGCCACTGGGTCAAAGCCGCCAAGGTGAGCGGGACGATGATGAGCCCGATGAGCGCTTCGAGGAAGGGGCCTGGCTCGATGGCCGAGACGAGCTCCGGCCCGACGAATAGGAGCAGGTAGAAGGGCAGCAACAGCATCTGGGCCAGCATGAGCAGCGGCGCTGTAGCGAGCAGACGCTCACTGGAGCCGCCTGCCAGCCCGGCGAAGACGATCACGTAGTCGATGCACGGGGTCAGCAGCACCAGCAGCACACCCACCAGCAGGGCCGGGCTGTCGGCCACGAACCGCGACAGGGCAAAGACCACGGCGGGAACGATGACGAAGTTGAGGACCAGGATCGTGGCGATGAAGCGCACATCGCGCACGGCCTGACCGATCGCCGAGAACGGGATCCCCAGGAACGTGGCGAACAGCAAGAGCCCGAGCACGGGAGTGATGGCATTTTCAAGAGGCCCGGCGGCAGCGGGCAGCGACCAGCCAAGGATCGCTCCACCTGCGATGGCGAGGAGATACAGGCCAATCTGGTGGCGCTCCATCGCTTGGATCAAGGGGGTCAACGGCACCGTGCCAGCGTAAAGAGGCCCGCGCTGGCGACTCGTACCTGGGGACGGGTCCACGCTCGGCGTGAGCGTTGTTCAGGCGCAGCAGCTGGTGGGGATGGTGGTCCGGAACAGGCCGGCCGCTATGCGGAGGGCTTCGCTCATCGTGAGGTAGGGCGCCCAGGTGTCGGCCAGGTCGTCGACGGTCAGCCCGAACTTGATGGCGTACGTCGCGGCGAGCATGAGTGAACCGCCCCAGGTTTGATGCCGCTCCTGTTTGAGTCCAGGAGGATGAGCACCATGCCCAAGAAGATCGATGAAGAACTGAAGGCGCGCGCTGTGCGTCTGGTGCAGGACCACCGCGGGGAGTACTCCTCGCTGACGGCTGCCGCGGCGGTGGTGGCCAAGCAGCTCGGCGTGGGGAAGGAGTCCGTGCGCCGCTGGGCGATCCAGGCCGAGGTCGACAGCGGCCAGCGCCAGGGACCGACGAGTGAGGAGCTGGCGGAGATCAGGTCGCTGAAGAACAAGGTCCGCCGCCTCGAGGAGGACAACGCGATCCTGAAGGCCGCGACGGTTTTCTTCGCCGGGGAACTCGACCCCCGCAACCGCTGATCATGGGGTTCATCGACACCATGAAGGCTCAGGGCCACGCGGTCGAGTCGATCTGTCGGGTGCTGCGCGAGCAGGGCTGCCAGGTCGCCGCGCGGACCTACCGCAGCTGGAGGCAGCCCGGCCGCGTGGTCGCGGCACGGACGCTCTCCGACGCTCACGTCGTCGCCGCCGTGCGGCAGGTCGCCTGGACCACCGACCGGCACGGGCGACGCAAGCTGACCCCGGAGGGCCTCTACGGGCGGCGGAAGATGACCGCCTACCTGCGCCGCACCGACCTGCCCGAGGCCAGCGCGGGGTCGGTGGACCGGGCGATGAGCACGCTGGACCTGGTCGGGGTGCGCCGCGACAAGGGCACCCGGACCACGATCCCGGCCAAGGACGGCATCCGCGCCGCTGACCTGCTCGACCGCGACTTCACCGCCTGCGCGCCGAACCGGGTCTGGGTCACCGACTTCACGTACGTGCGGACGTGGGCCGGGTTCACCTACGTCGCGTTCATCCTCGACGTCTACGCCCAGCGGATCGTGGCCTGGCACGCCGCGACGACCAAGCACACCGACCTGGTGATGATCCCGCTGCGGATGGCGCTGTGGCAGCGCGACCGCGAGGGCCACCCCACCCCCGCCGGTGAGCTGATCCATCACTCAGATTATGCCGAGGACTGGGTTAAGCCGAGGCCTGTGCGTCTGGCCTGCGTGTGAGGGGGTGGCCGGCTGGTTCCTCGGCTTAACGACCTGGGCTACCGCAGGTCGTAGAGGGCCTGGAGCTTTTCCTGGGTGAGTGGCTGTGTGGGTGGGGTGCTGATCGCGGGGGTGGCGGCGTCGACGGCCTGGCGCATCATGTCCAGGGTCGCGAACGCGTAGAACGCCGATGTCGTCGAGGCGCTCTCGTGGCCGAGCAGGCGCATGATGATCGGCAGCGGGATGCCTTGTTGGTAGAGGTCCATCGCCTTGGTCTTGCGCAGCATGTGGCAGTGGATGCTCGCCGGGACGGTGGGGCTGGTGGCTCGTGCGGTGCTCGCGGCTGTCTTCAGCACGGTGGCGACGGTGTCGACCGACAGGGCGGTCGGCTGCCCACGGTGGTTGCTGTAGAACACCGGCCTGCTGGCCGGGAGTCGGTCTTGGTCGGGGTGGAACTCGGCCAGGTAGACGCCCAGGTGCGCTGTCGTGACGTCGGCCAACGGCACGGTGCGGGTCTTGTTCCGCTTGCCGGTCAGCCTGACGTGGGCCGGCTTGTCCAAGCTCAGGTCGGCCAGGGTCAGGTCGGTGATCTCGCTGACGCGGGCGGCGGTCTCGTAGAGCAGGATCAGCAGCATCCGGTTCCGGCGCGACTTGACGGTCTTGCCGGTGAACGCGCCCAGCACGGCCCTGGTCTGATCACCGGTGAGGTACTCGACCGGCCTCCTGGGGCTGGCCGGGGCTCGCAGGGCTTGGGCGCCCTGGTGGAGCGCGACCAGGGTGATGTCCTCGGCCGCGCTGTAGGCCAGGAACGCCTTGACCGCGCTGAGCCGCAGCGCGGTCGTGTTCGGCGCGTAGCCCTTCTGCTCGCTCATCCAGGCCAGCCACGCCTTCAGGTGGGCCCGTTCGAGGTGGTCGAAGCTGACGTCCTCACGGTCCACGCCTTCGACTCGCTCAGGTAGCCGATGAGGCACTCCAGGCTGATCCGGTAGGCCTGGACCGTCCTGGGTGAGAGCCGCCGGGCCCTGGGCATGTAGGCGTGCGGGTAGTCCCTGGCGAAGACCCAGAAGTTCGGGGCGTCGGTGTCCGGGTCGCGTCTCATTCGAACCCCACCTCCGGCAGCACCGAGGCGGCCGAGGAGACCGTGTCGGCGTAGGCGGTCATGAAGTCCGGGGAGGTGTGGACGTAGTAGTAGGTGGACTCGAAGGTCGCGTGTCCCATGTAGGCGGCCAGGTAGGGCAGCAGCGCGGCCACGTCCTTGCCCTGGGCCGCCCACCGCTCGATGTTGGCGTAGGCGAAGTGGTGCCTGAAGTCGTACGGGCGGGGAGCCTTCCCGCCGGGACGCCGGACCAGGGCGGCCTGGTCCCAGATCCGGTTGAAGATCACCCCGACCGCGGCAGGGCTGACCTGGGTTCCGACCGCGGAGATGAAGAACGTGGGCCGTGCCGGGAAGCGACGACGGGAGAGGTGGTCGCAGGCCCGCAGCACCTTCACGACGTCCTCGGTGACCGGGAGCCGGCGGCTGCGCTCACCCTTGGCCGAGACGATGTCGACGCGAGCGTGGGTCAGGTCGACGTCCTGGGTGGCCAGGGCACGGGCCTCCCCGGTCCTGATCCCGCAGCAGTGCATAAGCGTGAAGAACGCGACCGCCTGCCACGCCCACGGGGAGGCGGCGCGAAGGTGGGCCGCGGCGGTGAAGAACGCGTCGATCTCGGCCGTGCTGAGCAGGTAGGGGTGGGCCGGCACGAAGGGTGCCTTCCACCGTTCGGAGAGCACGTAGGCGTCGGTGTGGCCGTGAGCCTGCAGCCAGCGGCCGAAGTCGCGGATGTAGGACATCCAGGATCGGTAGGCCCCGCAGCGGGACAGCCGGTCGGTCACCCAGCCCTCGACGGTGACCTGGTCGAACGTGTCGAGGCCGCGCTCGGCGCACCAGGCGTCGAACTTCCGCAGGTACCAGACCCGGGAGGCGCCGTGGAAGCCCATGGCCTCCTTGAACGCCAGATACTCATCCAGCTGTGCGGCGAAGACGCTGGTGAAGCCGTGACCGGTGCTCATGATCGTCCACCGACGGGCACGGGCAGCACGCACTCGAGCAGGCGGTCGGCATCCAGGCTCAGGTAGGTGCTCGTCGACTCCTGGCTGGCATGGCCCAGCACCGCCGAGATCGTAGGCAGGGGGACGCTGGCGGCTAGCAGCTTGGAGGCGGCGTTGTGCCGCAGGAACGAGGTCCCGGCCTTGACCTGGGCGAGGCCAGCCGTGCGGAACGTCTGTGCGATCACCCGGTAGATCGAGGCATGATCGGCCAGCCCGGTGTACGGGGCCACCGACCGCAGGAACACGTGATCGTCGCCCGAGGCGGGTCGTTCGTCAAGGACGTAGTCCGCCAGCCTGGCCAGCACCAGAGCTGCTAACGGCACGGTCAGGGGGTTCTTCGTCTTCTGCTGCACGATCCCCACCGTCGCGCCGCGCCAGTCGATGTCGCTCAGCCGCAGGGCGACGATGTCGCAGGCACGCAACCCTGTAGTCAGCGCCAGCAACGTCAGCGCGCCGTCCCGGGCGGACACCGCCGGGCCGGTGCACGCCTGCACGACGTGCTGGGTGTCGGCGTCGTCGAGGACGGCAAGGATCCGGTGGGAGCGCCTCACGCCGGCCAGGCCGCCGCGTCCACCAGGTCGGTGCGCCCGGTGAACTTCAGGAACGGGCGGAAGTTCGACACCACCCAGAACAAGGATGACCTCGCCCACCGCTCGGTCAGCGACTCCAGGAACGCCAGCACGCTGGCCCCGTCGGCACCGTCCAGGCCGGTGACCCCCTGGTCCTCCAGGAACACCAGGTAGGCGCGGGCGATGCGCCCGTACGCCGCGCGCGTGGCCGGGGCCAATCCCCGATCGGCCATGTCCTGCTCCCACGAGGCATCGAGTGCCACGAACTGCTCCGAGGCTGGTCGAGGCCCCCCACCACCGCGCTTCCGCGTCGCCAGGTCGAACCGTCCGGTCAGGACGTAGGTGTCGAGCAGGGCGACCAGTCGGTTGTAGTCCAACCGGCGCTGAGCGCTGAACCGCCCGGTCCGGGGACTGACCGTCAGCCTCGCGAACGCGGCCCCCAGCGCAGGGGTGTACACGCCGCCGCGCGCCGCGACGAACCCGGTCAGTGCCCTGATCGTCTTCTCGTACTGGCCGACCGTCGACTCCTGGTAGCCAGCCGTGCGCAGCCCGTCCAGGACCACCGCGCCGAGCTCCTCCACCGTCGCACCCATGACCGTCTCCTTCCGCTGGTTGCACGAACACAGCGGACGCTAGCCACGGACCCCCGGCCGTTAAGCCGAGGAACCAGCCGGCCACCCCCTCACACGCAGGCCAGACGCACAGGCCTCGGCTTAACGCACTGCTCGGCATAATCTGAGTTCAGCGGAATTCCGCTGAACTCAGACGCGGGGTCGCAATATACGAGTCTGAGGCTGACCGAGCACCTCGCGCTGGAGGAGATCCGGCCCTCCATCGGATCCGTCGGCGACGCGTACGACAACGCGCTGATGGAGACGGTCAACGGCCTCTACAAGGCCGAGTGCATCCGCACCACGGTCTTCCACGACGGGCCCTACAAGAGCATCGCCGACGTCGAGTACGCCACCGCCGGCTGGGTCGACTGGTACAACACCCGCCGGCTCCACAGCTCGCTGGGCAACGTCCCACCCACGGAGTACGAGCAAGCCCACTACGCTGCTCTCAACCGAGAGCCGCACCCCGTATAGGACCGGCAGAGAACCTGGGGCGGTTCATGAGCTCTCCGGCGCCGTAAGGTGCGGCGTGCACACCCAGGACCTTGCGGGTCTGGGCGTCGATGACGAGTTTGAGGACCCCCCGAGTGTCCTCGCTGACCAGTGCGCGCAGAATGTCCTGTGCACCCAGGATTCGGCAAGTCGCAGTCGTGGCCGAGCTCGAGGGCGCGGGCTTCGGTCAGTCCGGCGCTGGCCATCTGCGGAGTGGTGAAGGTGACCCCCGGCAGGCCGCGCGGTAGTCCACCGTGGAGGGCTCACCCAGCGCACCGGCCGCGGCAACTCGGCCAGTCTTCGCGGCGACGTAAACGTACTGCGGCGCACCGGAGACATCCCCGGCCGCGTGCACGCGGTGGTTGGTCGTGCGCAGGTTCTCATCCACGAGGATGAATCCGCGTGCGTCGGTGCCGATCCCGGCGGCCTCCAGCCCCAGACCGCTGGTGCTGGCGCGGCGGCCGGTGGCGATCAACAACCGCTGGCCATGGACTTGAACGCCGCTGTCGGTGGTGACGATGACCCCTCCGGCGTGAGGCGCTACTTCCCGCCCGCATTCCTCGAGCACCGTGATGCCCTCCTCCTGGAAGGCGGTGCGGAGCACGTCAGCGACCTCGGGTTCGGCGTAGGGGGCCACTCGGCCCACGAGGGTGACGTCGACGCCCAGGTGTGCCCAGAGCTGGGCCTGCTCCAAGCCGACGTACCCACCACCGAGCACGACCATGGAGGTGGTGGGCAGGTCCTGTTGCTCCATGGCGGTGGTCGAGGTCAGGTCGGCCGGCTACGTAGACTTGGACTTGCAGCGATGATCGGTATTGGTCGATGCTAGCGTCCATGCGGGATGAACGGCAACGAGGCAAGACCGAGGCCCAGGGAGGGCAGCTGTGCTGATGAACCGGATCGAGACGATGCTCGTCGACAGCCCACCCCGGGCGTGGCTGCAGCGTTCGTACGAACTGCCGCTGTTGGAGCGTCTGGGCGCCCGGATCGCCGGCCTGCGCGTGGTCGAGATCGGTTGTGGGCGCGGCGCCGGTGCCGAGCTGCTGCTGCAGCGGTGGGGCGCCGCGCACGTCACAGCGGTGGATCTGGACCCGGTGATGGTCCAGCGTGCCCGGCGGCGCTTGGCGCGGTTCGGGTCGCGGGTCGATGTGCGCGTCGGTGACGCACGCGCGCTGCCGGTCGCCGACGCGGCGGTGGATGCCGTCGTGGACTTCGCGGTGGTCCACCACGTCCCGGTCTGGCGCGAGGCGGTGGCCGAGGCGGTGCGGGTGCTGCGCCCGGGCGGGCAGCTTGTGTTTGAAGAGGTCACCCGCCACGCGTTGCAGCGCTGGTCCTACCGCACGTTCCTCGAGCACCCGAAGGTCGACCGGTTCAGCGCCGAGGAGTTCGTCGAGGCGCTGGGGGAGCTGGGTCTGTCGCTGCCGGTCCCTGCTGTGACGCGGTTCTTCGGTGACTTCGTCCTCGGCGTCGCCGTCAAGCCGGCGGCCGCGAGCCCAGGTCCGCTGTGAGCGGCCATACGATCCTCGGTCTGGCGCTGTTCGTCGTGTGGGCCTTGCTCGCCGGGGGTGGGTCGCATGGCCGTCCAGCGGCGGCGCACCGGTGACAGCGGATTCCGCTTCGCGGCCGCCGCGCGCGGCACCCGGCAGTGGTGGGCCAATCGCATCAGCGGTGCGGGTTCTCTCCTGGTCGGCGTCGCCGCACCGGTCGCAGACCTACTCGGGCTCGACCCGGTGGTGTCACCGCTGAGCTCGCCGGCCCTGCGCACTGCAGCGGCCGTGGTGGCCGCGTCAGGCATCTTCTGCACCTACGCTGCGCAGCTGGCCATGGGCACCGCCTGGCGCATCGGTGTCGACCCGACAGAACGCACCGAGCTGGTCACCTCCGGGCCTTTCGCGTTCGTCCGCAACCCGATCTTCACCACCGCTCTTATCACCTTCACCGGGCTCGCGTTGGCCTCCCCGAGCCTTGTTGCCTTGGCGGGCCTGGTCCTGGTCTATGCGGGCATCCAGATGCAGGTCCGCGCCGTCGAGGAGCCGCACCTGCTGGCCACGCACGGGCGGGCCTATGCCGACTATGCCGCCCGCGTGGGGCGGTTCGTCCCCGGGATTGGACGCCTGCGTCCGACTTCTTGAGTTCCAGGTAGCCACGCTTTAGGCCCTGGTGCCCCAGGGACATGACGTCGCTGGAGGCCAGCGATTGCGGGATGGCGTTTCAGGTCGGGTCCGTCTTGGCCACGGGCGTCGGTCACTTGACGGCCATGATCTTGCTGGTAGTGGTCGGAGTCGACGTTCTTGGGGTTGCTGGCGTTCATCAGCCGCATTCACGGTGTAGCGGAAGGCGTCACGTGCTCACCCCCGAGTAGCTGTGCAGGCCGGTGATGAGCAGGTTGACGACGGTGTAGTTCAGGATGATGCAGAGCATGCCGAGGAGTGCCACGTAGGTGGCGTGTCGTTTGGTCCAGCCGCTGGTGGCGCGGGAGTGCAGGTAGGCGGCGTAGACGACCCAGATGATGAAGGTCCAGATTTCCTTAGGGTCCCAGCCCCAGTAGCGGCCCCAGGCCACCTCGGCCCAGATCGCGCCGGTGATGAGGGTGAACGTCCAGAGCGGGAAGGCGAAGATGTGGATCCCGTAGGTCATCGTCTCCAGTTTGTCTGCCTGGGGCAGGCCGGCCAGCCAACCCCGGATGCGGTTTCTCTTCTCGGCTGAGTCGCGGAGCAGGAAGGCGACGCCGAGGGCGGCCCCGATGATGAACAGCGCCACGGACAGCGTGGCGAGGGTGACGTGGATGGACAGCCACATCGTGTTGTCCAGGGCGGGCATGAGTTGGGAGGCCTCGGTGTACCAGATCTTGCCAGCGCCAAGGACGGCCATGACTGGCAGCACGACGAAGGGACCGAGCCACAGCCGGTCGCGTTTCAGGCTCCACGTGGAGTAGACGATGAGGGCGAAGGATGCGGCGACGATCGCGAACTCGTACATGTTGCCCAGCGGCCAGCGTTGTACCGACAGGCCACGCAAGATCGTGCCGCCGACGACTCCGAAGGTCGCCAGCCAGGTGAGTTGGACCCCGATGATGCCCCAGCGGCGGGTGACCTCGGCGGGATGACTGACTGTTGGTGGCTCGACTGCGGCGGTGGTCGGCGTGGTCGAGTCCGTCAGTCCAGTGGCACAGTCGTCAACGACTGTGTCTGCTGGCTGCTCACCGTCGGCGCCAACACCCACGCGGACCTTCTCGCGGGCCTTGATTTTATCGTGGCGTTCCCTGGCGGTTCCGGTGACGGCCAGGTGTGCCGAGAAGGAGATGAGGGCCAGCGCGAGCACGGCCAGGCTGGCCCAGATGGCGATGTCGCTGGACAGGGCCAGCTGTGGGTCGGTCATACCGTGTCCTTGTCTCGATGGTGGGTTTTAGGAGTATTGGTCCGGCCACCCGTGGTCCCGGTGATCCGGAGCAGGACGTCGTCGACGACGGCCTGGAGTCCGGGGTCGCTGCCCTTGGACTGGCCACCGATGCTCACTAGTGTCTGCATCGGACCATTGATGGGGTGTTCAGGGTTGATCCGTACGTAGATCCGGCGTCGCTTGATACCGAGCATCAGGGCCAGGCCGACGGTGGTGGCGATCGCGAAGCCCAGGGCTGGTATCCGGCCCGGGTCGTGCCGCACCAGTAGCCCGGCCCAGCGGATTATGCCGTCGAACTCCACGGTGGTGCCGTCGGGTAGCTCGAAGTACTCGCCCGGGCGGATCAGCATCGCGACGGGGTTGCCCTCCTCGTCGGTGAGCTGGGTCATCTGGTCGGTGTCGATATTGAAGACCGACTGCGGGCGCCGTCGGGGAACAGGTTTCCCTCGAATGCCGTCAGTGCCAGCACGGGGTCGACCAGGCCGGGGAAGGAGGACGTCATCCCCAGCTCGGGATCAATGCGCAGGGTCGGTAGGAAGCCGCCGACCAGACCGAGGCCGGGGTCTCGCGCGGTGACCTTGATGGCGCCCTCGCTGGCGTAGTTGTTGTCCTGTGGGAGGAAGGTGACCGCGTCGGAGTAGAGGACTTCTCCGTCGGGGTCGCGGATGGTCACGATGGGGGCGTAGCCGTTGCCGAGCAGGAAGATGGAGTCTCCGGCCACGGAGATCGGGTGGTTGACTGCGAACTCCTGCTGCTCGGGTTCCCGGCCGGGGACCTCGACGGTGGCCAACCCGTCGAACCTGCGGGGTTGGCCGAACTGGGCGCCTTCGGCCTGACTCTCGAAGGCTACGTCGAGTTTGTTGAGCTCCACGGTGAACGTGGGAATGTCCCCCTCACCGGCCAGCGGGCTGAAGTTGAGCGTGTCGAAGGTGCCGGCAGTGGCCGTCCACGACTGCCCCTCCTGGATGATGATCTCCCCGCGCCAGCCGAACAGGTTACCGGCGGCGAAGGCGACGATCACACCCAGCAGAGCCAGATGGAAGAGCAGGTTTCCGGTCTCCTTCAGGTACCCCTTCTCGCCAGTGACCCAGAGATCGCCGTCTTCGGCCTCGCGCAGCCGGTAGCCCTTCGCCTTCAGCGACTGCCGGGCTGCGGCCAGTACCTCGGGTGCCTCGGCGGTGAGGGTTCCGTCGGCGCGGGCGTGCAGCCTGGCCAGGCGCCGGGGTGCCGGCGGCGGCTGGGCTCGGATCGAACGCCAGTGTTGGCGCATCCGCGGGATGATGCAACCGACCAGGCTGATCACCAGCAGCAGATAGATCGAGGCGAACCACGGGGAGGAGAACACATCGAAGAGGAACAACCGGTCCAGCCAGGGCGCCAGGTCGGGGTTGTTCTCGAAGAAGGTGCGCACCTGCACCGGGTCCACGGAACGTTGCGGGAAGATTGAGCCGGGGAAGGACGCGGCCGCCAGCAGCAGAAGCAGGTAGATGGCGGTGCGCATGCTGGTCAGCTGCCGCCAGGCCCAACGTGCCCAGCCCAGTGCGCCGAGCCGGGGGCCGCCCAAGGTGGTGCGGTCCTTGGGATAGGACGGCTCGATCCGTTCCGGTGTTCGCGTGCTGGCCATGTCAGATCACCGTGGTGAAGTTGCTGGTCAGTCGGGTCTGGACCCACGCCATGGCCTCGGCCCAGATGCCGGCGATCATGAGCAGGCCGAGGAGGACGAGCAGCCCGCCGCCGACGCGCTGCACGAGCAGGTAGTGGTCGCGCAGCCAGCGCGAGGCGCGGCTGGCCCAGCCCAGCCCGGCGGCGGCGAGCACGAACGGCACCCCCAGTCCCAGGCTGTATGCGGTGCCCAGCACCAGGGCGCGGCCCACCTGGTCGTCCCCCGGGAGGATCGAGGTGCCGAGCGTCTGGATCGCGGCGAGCGCCGGTCCGGTGCAGGCGCTGAATCCCAGGCCAAAGGCGACCCCGAGCAGCGGAGCCCCGGCGATCCCGGCGGCCGGTCGCCATCGCACCGAAACTGATGCTGTCGGCTGCAGCAGCATGACCAGGCCGAGGCCGAGGACGACCGCGCCGGACAGGCGCAGCAGCAGCCCCTGGTGCTGCGCCAGGGCCATGCCCAGGGAGGAGATGACCACGCTCATCGCCATGAAGACGGCCGAGAAACCCATAACGAACAGCAGCGCCCCGACCGTCGGGCGCCACCGCCCCGGCGCGTGAGCGCCCGACATGGGCGACGCCATTCCCGAGAGGTAACCGACATAGCCGGGGACCAGCGGTAGCACGCACGGCGAGGCGAACGAGACGAGACCTGCCAGCGCGGCGATCGCGGCGGCCAGCAGCAGCGGCCCGCTGAGAACGACCTCGCTCACCGGGCGGACTCACTCTTCAGCACGTCCTCGACCAGGCCGCGCAGCGTCGACGCCTCCACGGGTCCGCTGACCCGGGCGGCGAGGCGCCCCTGTCCGTCGAGGACCATCGTGGTCGGCGTCGCGACGGCCAGCCCCTGCAGCTGGGCGCGGGTGCGCCCGCCGTCGTCCTGGAGCGAGGGGTAGGACACGTCGTACTTCTGCTGGAAGGCCAGGGCGCTGGGTACCGAGTCACGGCTGTTGACCCCGATGAACTGCACCGGCTCACCCGCCTCGGCGAACTCGGTGGCCACCTCCTCCAGGTCCGGCGCCTCCTCCACGCACGGCCCGCACCACGACCCCCACACGTTGACCACCACGACCTCGCCCAGGTGGTCCTGCGAGGACCACGCCTCGTCTTCCAGGGTCGTCCCCTCCAGGGTGATGACGGTCTCGCGCTCCTCCGGCGCCAGCACCTGGATGGTGCCGTCACCGGCGACGTATCCCTTCTGGTCGCCCTGACGCATCTGGTCGTTGATCGTCGAGCCCTCGCCACCGCAGCCGGCCAGGACCACTGCTACGGCCGCGAGCAGGGCCAGGAGGTGCCCGCGGGTCACCGGAGCAGCCCGTCGAAGTCGCCGTGTGCCCCGTTTGCGAGCATGCCTCGCGAGCGCACGACCGAGATCGTCTGTCGGCGAGGCCGTCGACCGCTGGCCGGCTCGAGGGGGTCGGGGCGTCCTGCTCGTCCACCGCCTCGCTCCACCCGGGGTCGCCCTATGGTGCCCATGCCGCTTACCTTCCATCCGCTACCACTCTGCCTGCCGAACGCGATGGTTGAGGGTCGCCACGGTGGTGACGAGCCGGCCACACGGCCGCCCGTGCGACTCTACCCTTTGCTGACAGCAGCGTCACTCGCTACCATCGCCGCATGTCGATTCTAACCCCGCCCGGTGGGTCCCAGCCTGACCCGCCAGGAGCTGGGGGCAACCAGAGGCGCTCCAACCGCCTTGCGGCGCGTGGCCCTCGAGCAGCAGGCGTGTCCGGTTCTGCCCCGGCCGATCCCCGCCAGCGGGTGTCAACGACCCCTGGTGGGCGTCGTGTGGGATGGACAGCAGCGTCCGTGACGAAACTGGCACCGCGTCGCGCCGTCCTGGTGGCCGGTGCCGCGGCGGTGGCGGTGACGGACCTGTTGGTCAAGGCGTGGGCTGAGAGCGCGCTGGAGGCGGGGCTGGCCCTGGGTCCGGTCGACCTCGTGCTGAGTCACAACCCGGGGGTGGCGTTCTCCCTCGGCGCTGACGCGCCGGCCGCACTGGTCGTCGCGCTCACCGGCCTGGTCATCGTCGCGATCGCCGTCGTGGCCTGGCGGGCCGCTCCGACGTGGGACTGTTGGCGGCTCGCCGCAGTGACGGCGATTCTTGGTGGTGGGTGCGGCAACTGGATCGATCGCTCCCTTGACGGTGTGGTGACCGACTATCTGCACAGCGGGTGGTGGCCCACGTTCAACCTGGCTGACACCGCGATCGTCACCGGGGTCGTCTTGCTGGCGCTGCTCGAGCTGCGCTCACCACGGCAGCCGGCCGGGACCGACACCAGTGGCTGACCGCGTGGCCACGTCGCCCGCCTGACCCACCACACACGACCGAAGGCATCACCCTGTGCTCACCTCAGTCCTGCAGGCCTTCGGGCTGTTCATGGCCACCAACATCGACGACATCATCGTGCTGTCACTCTTCTTCGCCCGGGGCGCCGGCTTGCGCGGCACGACCAGGAAGATCGTCGTGGGTCAGTACCTGGGCTTCGGCGGCATACTCGTCGCCTCGGTACTGGTCTCCCTGGGCGCGGTGACCTTCCTGCCCGAGTCGGCGATCGCCTACTTCGGGCTCATCCCGTTGCTGCTCGGCCTGCTGACCGCATGGAAGGTCTGGCGCGGCGACGGAGACGATGACGACCGGGTCGCGGACAAGACGATCAGCGCCCTGACGGTCGCCGGTGTCACCTTCGCCAACGGCGGTGACAACATCGGCGTCTACGTCCCCGTCTTCGTCACCGTCGGCGCCGGCGCGGTCGTGGCCTACTGCGTCGTCTTCCTCGTCCTCGTCATGGTGCTTGTCCTGCTCGCCAAGTTCGTCGCCACCCGTAGGCCCATCGCAGAGGTCCTGGAACGCTGGGAGCACGTCCTGTTCCCTCTGGTCCTGATCGGACTCGGCGTGGCGATCCTCGTCGAAGGTGGCGCCTTCGGCCTGTAGGTAGGGGCGCATCGGTCCCTGCCCTGTCCGAATGGCGTTTGTCGCACCGGGCCAGAGTCTTCTCAGGGTCTGGCTCTACGATCCGCGTCGGGACTTCCCGCATCCTCGGCCAGACTGGCCGATCGTCCGTGTCGCCTGATGAAGGAGTGCCCGTGCGGCGCAACGTGATCCTGTCCCTCCTGCTGATCGCCGTCTTCGTTGCGGTGGTGGCCGTCGCCGTTGGCGTGACCCGCCCGCCGTCCGGCACCGGTGTCGCGGACTCGGCGCGAACGAGCTCGGCCGTGCCGGTCGTGAGGGAGGACAGCCACGTGCTCTCCGACGCCGGTGAGGGCGCGCCGGTGCTGGTGGAGTTCCTGGACTTCGAGTGCGAGGCGTGCCTGGCGGCCTACCCGCTGGTGGAGCAGATCCGCGAGGAGTACGCCGGGGAGCTGACGTTCGTGGTCCGGTACTTCCCGATCCCCAGCCACGCCAACGCGATGAACGCGGCGGTGGCGGTCGAGGCGGCGGCCCAGCAGGGCCGGTTCGAGGACATGTACACGCGGATGTACCAGACGCAGAGCGAATGGGGCGAGCAGCAGGACTCCAAGGCGCCGCTGTTCCGGCAGTTCGCCCAGGACCTCGGGCTGGACATGGCCGCCTACGACGCCGCCGTCGCCGACCCCGCCACCCAGCAGCGCGTGGAGCAGGACCGGCAGGACGGCATGGCACTGGGTGTCCAGGGAACCCCGACCTTCTTCCTGGACGGTGAGCTGCTGCAGCCCACCTCCGAGGGCGACTTCCGCGCCCAGATCGATGCAGCCGTCAACCGCTGAGCCCGCCGCGCTCACCGCTCCTTCCCAGGAGCCCGGCGCGCCGGTCGGGAGGGCCGTGGGGTGGGTCCTGCTCGTGTGCGGCTGGGTCGGTCTGTCGGCGGCGTTCGTGCTGCTGGTGGAGAAGATCCGGCTGGTCGCCGACCCGAGCTACGTGCCCAGCTGCAGCATCAGCCCGCTGCTGAGCTGCGGGTCGGTGATGAGCACCCCCCAGGCGGAGCTGTTCGGGTTCCCCAACCCGATCCTGGGCGTGGCCGGCTTCGCCGCCCTGGTCACCGTCGCCGTCACGATCATCAGCGGCGCCCGGCTGCCGTCCTGGTACTGGATCGGCCTGACCGCGGGTACGGCGCTGGGCACGGTGTTCGTGCACTGGCTCATCTTCCAGAGCGTCCACCGCATCGGTGCGCTGTGCCCGTACTGCATGGTGGTCTGGGTCGTCACCGTGGCCGCGTTCGTCGCGGTACTGGCCCGGTGGTCCCGCGCCGGGGCGCTTCCACGGTGGGTCGGAGACTACGCCGTCACGATCGTCACGACATGGTGCCTGGTGGTCGCGGCTCTGATCGCCGTCCGGTTCTGGGACTACTGGATCACCCTCGCCTAGGACGCTTGCCGCGGCTCAGGCGCCGGGACGGCCGGCATCCGGCTATGATCGGCGCATGACGATGACATCACAGAGCGCACCCGCGCCAGGCGACGGCACCCGAGCTGAAGGGCTCGACGTGGCGGCCGCGCTGTTCCACGGTCTGTCAGACCGGTCACGGTTGGCGATCCTGCAGCACCTGACGCTGGGGGAGCACAAGGTGCGCGACCTCACGGAGCACCTGGGGCTGGCGCAGTCCACGGTCAGTGCGCACCTGGCCTGCCTGCGAGACTGCGGCCTGGTGGTCTCGCGCCCGGAGGGCCGGGCCTCGATGTTCTCGCTGACCAGTGCTCCGGAGCTGCTGGACGTGCTGGACGCGGCGGAGCGCCTGCTCGCGACGTCGGGGTATGCGGTCGCGCTGTGCCCGAACTACGGCGCGGGGACCGCGGGGAACCCGGCCCCCGAGCAGCTGCGCCCCCACGCCGGGCAGGAGGCGGGGGCGTGAGCGGGCCGCAGACGCCGCAGCGGGAGGTGGCGGTGGACGCGTGCGGATGCGAGGCTCCCGTCGCCCCACCAGCTCGAGCAGGAGAGGTCGAGGAGCCGGCGACCCGGCTGTGGCAGGTGCGGGAGGTGCAGCTGGGTCTGGCCTCCGGTGCGCTGCTGCTGGCCGGGTTCTCGCCGGGCTCGGGGGATGGGAGACCGTCGAGCTTGTGCTCGCCGCGGCGGCGCTGCTCGTGGGTGGCTCCACGTTCGTGCCGGGTGCGCTGCGCCGTCTGGCGCGCGGCAAGCTCGGCGTGGGTCTGCTGATGACGATCGGCGCGGTCGGGGCGACCCTGCTGGGGCAGGTCGAGGAGGCTGCTGCGCTGGCGTTCCTGTTCTCCCTGAGCGAGGGCCTGGAGGAGTACTCCCTGGCCCGCACCCGGCACGGCCTGCGGGCGCTGTTGGACCTGGTGCCCAAGGAGGCGAGCGTGCTCCGCGACGGCCGGGAGCTCGTGGTGGACCCGGCACAGCTGGTCATCGGCGACGTGATGGTGGTGCGGCCCGGGGAGCGGCTGGCGACCGACGGGACCGTGCGGACCGGTCGAAGCGCCCTGGACACCTCGGCCATCACGGGTGAATCCATGCCGGTGGAGACCGGGCCGGGCAAGGACGTCTTCGCCGGGTCGATCAACGGCACCGGCGCCCTGGAGGTGGAGGTCACCTCCACCGCGCAGGACAACTCGCTGGCCCGGATCGTGCACGTCGTGGAGGCCGAGCAGTCCCGCCGCGGCGCCACCCAGCGACTGGCCGACCGGATCGCCCGCCCGCTGGTGCCGGGCATCCTGGTCGCCGCAGGCCTGACGGCCCTTCTCGGCGCGCTCCTGGGCGACCCGTCGGTGTGGGTGCACCGGGCCCTGGTGATGGTCGTCGCCGCCTCTCCCTGCGCGCTGGCGATCTCGGTGCCGGTCACCAGCGTCGCCTCGATCGGGGCCGCCAGCCGCCGCGGGATCCTGGTCAAGGGTGGCGCCGCCATGGAGACCTTGGGCAGGGTGCGCACCGTCGCCCTGGACAAGACCGGCACCCTGACCCGCAACCGGCCGGCCGTGGTCGACGTCGCCACCAGCGCCGGGACCGACCGGGAGCAGGTGCTGGCCTGGGCGGCCGCGCTGGAGGCCCGCAGCGAGCACCCGCTCGCCGCAGCGATCCTGGCCGCCGCCGACCGGGCGCTGCCGCGCAGGACGTCGACGCGGTGGTCGGCGCCGGGCTGGTCGGGACCGTGGACGGTGCCCGGGTCCGGCTGGGCAAGCCCGACTGGGTCGACCCGGGCACCTGTCCGGGGACGTCATCAGTATGCAGCGGGCGGGGGCGACCGCGGTCGTGGTCGAGGTCAACGGTCAACCGGTCGGCGCGATCGCCGTCCGGGACGAGCTGCGGCCGGAGGCGGCCGAGGTCATCGCCCGCTTCCGCGACCACGGCTATACCGTGGCCATGCTCACCGGCGACAACCACGTCACGGCCGCTGCCCTGGCGGACCAGGCCGGGATCGAGCAGGTGCACGCCGACCTGCGCCCGGAGGACAAGTCGAAAGTGGTCACCGGGTTGCGCGGCCGCGGCGCGATCGCGATGGTCGGCGACGGCGTCAACGACGCACCAGCGCTGGCGACCGCGGACGTCGGCGTGGCGATGGGCGCCATGGGCACCGACGTGGCGATCGAGACCGCCGACGTGGCCCTAATGGGCGATGACCTGCGGCTGCTGCCGTTCGCGTTCGACCACGCCCGCCGCACCCGGACGATCATGCTGCAGAACGTCGTGCTGTCCCTGGTCCTGATCGCGGTCCTCATCCCGTTGGCCCTGTTCGGTGTGCTTGGCCTGGCAGCCGTGGTGCTGGTCCACGAGCTGGCCGAGGTCCTGGTCATCGCCAACGGCGTCCGCGCCGGACGCACCCGGCAGCTGCCCACCCTGACCGCCTCCCCGGCGGATCCCGCCCGTCTGGAAGGAGCGACTGCATGAGCGCCGGTCACGACCACGGCGTCGGGACCAGCCACAGGGGCCGGCTGGCGGTCGCGTTCGCGATCACCGCGACCATCCTGGTCGCCGAGGTGATCGGGGCCCTGTGGACCGGCTCACTGGCGCTGCTGGTCGACGCGGGGCACATGCTCACCGACGCCGCCGGGCTGGCCATGGCACTGGTCGCCGCGTCACTGGCGCTGCGCCCACCCACCCCGGCCCGCACCTGGGGGTTCCGCCGTGCAGAGGTCCTCGCCGCCGGCGCCCAGGCGACCGTGCTCCTCGGGGTCGGGATCTACGCCTTCGTCGAGGGCGTACGGCGGCTCTACGAACCGCACGAGGTCAGCTCCACCGGCCTGCTCCTCTTCGGCATCGTCGGCCTGGCCGGCAACATCGCCTCGATGCTGGTCCTCAGCACCGGTAGGGCCGCGAACCTGAACATGCGCGCCGCCTTCCTCGAGGTCGTCAACGACGCCCTCGGGTCCGTGGCCGTCATCATCAGCGCCATCGTCATCGCGACCACCGGGTGGGTCCGCATCGACGCGATCGCCGGCATGGTCATCGCCGCCCTCATCGTGCCCCGGGCGATCGCCATCCTGCGCGAGGCCGGCCACATCCTGCTGGAGTCGACCCCCAAGGGTCTGGACCTGGACGACGTCCGTGCCCACCTGCTCGCCGTCCCGCACGTTCAGGACGTGCACGACCTGCACGCCTCCACCATCGCCACCGGACTGCCCGTGCTGACCGCCCACGTCGTCCTCGAGACGAGTGCTTCGCCGACGGTCACGCCGCCGAGATGCTCGCCCAGCTCCAGGACTGCGTCGCCGCCCACTTCACCGTCAGCATCGAGCACTCCACCATCCAGCTCGAACCCCCGCACCACGCCGAACGCGAGCACGCCGCCCATGCATAGGCTGGCCCGTCCGGTCCGGACGGGCCATGGATACTTCCTGCTGGTGCTCGCGGCACGCATGCTGCTCGGTCTGCTGGGCGGTGCCGCCCTGTGGCTGGCGTTCCCGGGGCACGACGTGTGGTGGCTGGCGATCGTCGGGTGCGCCGCGCTCGCGCTGGCCACCGCAGGGGCGTCCTGGTGGGCCGGCGCGCTGTCCGGGTTGCTGCTGGGACTGGCCTGGTTCACGCCGATGTTCACCTGGGCCGGCACCTACGCCGCGCTCCGGCCTGGCTTGCCATGAGCGTGGCCTCCGCCTTCTACCCGGCCGCCCTCGGCGTGCTGCTGACGCTGCTGCAGCGCACGGGCGCGGTCCGCCCCGTCGTCGGTGCCGCGGCGTGGGTACTGATGGAGTGGGCCCGCTCGGTAACACCGTTCGGCGGCTTTCCCTGGGCACGGCTGGGCTTCAGCCAGGCGGACTCACCGATGCTCGGCGCCGTCAGCCTCCTGGCAGTCCCGGGATTCGGCTTCCTCCTCGCCTTGACCGGTGGTCTGCTCGCCGTGGCCGTGCAGCGGTTCCTCGCACCTGGGCGCACGCACCTGGGCAGGGCCACCGGAGCGCTGGTTGCTGCCGCTGTCCTGGTGGTCGGGCCGGTGCTGGTTCCCCGCCCGACCGGGGGAGAGCCGGTGCGCGTGGCCGCGCTCCAGGGAGACATCCCCGAGGGGTACACCCGGACCCTGACCGCCGAGCCGGGGACGATGCTCAACCGGTATGCCGACCGCACCCACGAGCTAGCGGCCCGTGTCGACGCCGGCCAGGCTGCGGCTCCGGACCTGGTCGTGTGGCCCGAGGGCGCCACCGACCTGGACCCGCTGGACCCGCGGGTCGGCCAGGCGGCCACCGACCAGATCATGGCGGCAGTGGAAGCCGTCGGCGCCCCGCTGGTGCTCGGTGGCCTGTCCCGACAGGGCGGTGCCGGGCCACCCGCCAACATGGTGTTCAGCTACCTGCCCGGGCTAGGGCTCGACCAGACGTACAGCAAGATCTATCTGGCGCCCTTCGGTGAGGTCATGCCGCTGCGCCCGCTCCTGAGGCACCTCAGCCCGTGGGTGGACCGGATCGTCGACCTCAGCGCCGGCGACCGCCCCGGCGTGGTGCCGGTGCCGCTTGCCGACGGCCGGCCCGTGGACCTGGGACTGGCCATCTGCTTCGAGATCGTCGTGGACCGGGCAGTGCGCGACCTCGTCACCGGCGGCGCGCAGCTGCTCGTGGTCCCCACCAGCAACGCCTGGTTCGGCGACGGAGACCAGTCCGCGCAGCATCTGGCCATCTCCCGGGTCCGGGCGGTCGAGTACGGCCGCTCCGTCGCGCACGTCAGCAACGTCGGTGTCTCCGGACTCATCACCCCGGACGGAGTCGTTCACCAACGCAGCGACCCGTACACCCAGGCGACCCTGCTGGGGCAGCTGCCGGTGCGCACCGAGCAGACCCTCGCCGTCCACACCGGCCCCTGGGTCGTACCCGCCGCCGCCCTCGTCGTCGCCGTTGGGCTCTTCTGGCAACCACGGCGACGGCTGCCTCGCCGTGGATCACCCGGGGCCCACACAGGCGCCTGATCCAAGGTGGGGGCCATCACGCCGGGGGCGGCTTATCCGTGGCGTACGGCAGAGAGTCCGACCCCGACGGCCACGCTCGCCGCGAGGAAGAGCGTGAAGAAGCGATACAGGCCCACGGCTGCTCCCCCGCCACGCACCGCGGTCGCGAAGAGTACGAGGGCCGCCAGCAGCACCAGCCCCCCAACGGCGACCACCACGGGGATCCCGGGCATACCACCGACAAGAACGATGCCGCTACCGAGGTTCCACGCCATGACCTCGGACCAGACTCGCCACGACGCCAGGTCCGACCCGCCCACGAACGCCTGACCGCCAGCAAGAACGATCTGGCCGACCCCGACCACTAGCACGAGGTAGGCAGCTGCCCATGACCCCATGGGCAGCGCCAGAGGCCCTGTGACGGCAGCGAGCAACCCACCCAGCACGACCCCCACGGACCCGAGGTCCAGGAAGGTCGATAGCTGGTCCAGACCTGCCGGTCCACCACGAACTCGGCTGGCTCAGCACGGGACATGCGATACCTCTCCGAAGACTGCAACGACCCGGTCCCCGCGACTCCGCGGCCCCGGGCGACGGATGAACCACGCCTCGGCGGGGCAACCAGAACCGGGGCACCGCAGGTACAGCGGCAACCTGCAAGCACACGGTAGGTGTCAATGGCCAGTTGTAGGCGACCGGTGCTTCACCAGTTGGCCGCTGAGCCGAGTTGGACAGGCTCGCCGGTCACCGGCGTTCCGGACACCACATCTGCAGCCCGACGAGGGCCCGGGCTATCGGCACGATGCGCAAGGGCAACCGCACTGAGGGCAGGCTGCAGGGCATTTACGTGCGCCGGTTCCGCGCGCTGGAGCCGACCGCCGATGAGACCGCGGGCCACGTGTTGTGGCAGGAGAAATAGCAGTCTGTCGGGAAGTCTTGCGCTCGTCCCGTTCCGGACCGGGACGGTGGTTTCGCGTCACCGTCACCCCGATCGCTGGCGGGACTCAGGTGGACCTCGTCCTCGGCAGCGTGGTCTGGGGCAGGTCGCAGCGGCTGCTACGACCCCCATCATCCGGCTCGGGCAACTGCTCGCGAGCCGCAACGCTCTCTATCGACTCGGGATGGTGATCGAGGAAGATGCGGGGAGCGCCCCCCGCTAGCCGCCCACGAACCGATGCTGCCGACCCCCAGCCAGCCTGGTCTGCAGATCAGGGCCGAGATTCCGACAAGTTGTTGAGACAGCCGGAGTCTCACCAAGATGTCGCTGCGCAGGTCAGTGGGCTGCGCGCCCGACAGGTCGCCCGAGAACCTACAACAGCCGGCCCCACGGGGAGTCCTCCCTCCCGCAGGCGGTGCAGGCGTAGATGGCCTCGTTGCCGGTGCAGGGCGCGCACGCCGGCCGGCGTGCGGTGTCGTAGAAGGCCAGCACCCTGATGTTGGCGCAACCGGGGCAGGCCGTGGCTGTGCGGGCGAAGCGCAGGGTGCAGCGCTGGCAGACGGCCTTCTCCAGGACGACCCGGGTGCATCGGTCGTGTCGCCCGCAGTGCGCGCAGTCCTGGCGCGGCAGCCGCGGGCGTGGGCTCACCGGTCCTCGGGCGGGCGGCGGACCCGGGCCCGGATCGGACGCAGGTCACCGATGCCCGGTCCGCCCTCCCCGGTACCGGTCTTGGAGGCTTGCTCCTGCACGGCGGTGGGGACCAGCAGGTCGTTCGGTTCGCAGTCCAGGATGTCGCACAGGGCGGCCAGGACCTCCATGTTCAGCCGTTGCGGGGTCCGGGCCACC
>NZ_MKKA01000010.1 GCF_001942405.1 Ornithinimicrobium sp. CNJ-824 | reverse complement strand
ACCTGAACCACCTGAACATGCTGTTCGCCTCGGCGAACTGGCTGATGCGCGGTCGTGCCCTCGCCCTGACCGGGTGAGGGCCAGGCGCCAGCCTGCCCCGAACCGGCCCTGAGGCCCCCAACCAGGGGGCACAAGGACAGTTCCAGCGTCGCTCCCGCGGCCTCATCGGGCTTCAGCCCCCCCTGCGGGCTGGCCTCACACCCGCAGACGCCCCCAGATCAGCGATTCCCTAGCGTCAGCGGGGTGAGCGACGTCGAGACCTACCTGCAGACCCTGACGGCGGTGAACCGCGGTGGGGCCGGGTTCCTGCTGGCCTACGGCACGACCTGGGGGCTCGCGGGCACGGTCTGGCGGTTCCGGGGGGAACGGGCCGGCGCGTGGGCCGCCCTCTTCCAGGGGATGGTCGGCCTGCCCCTCGCCCTCGTTCTGACGGCCGTCCTGGCCCAGGGCGACCGACCCGACGACCCGACGATGGGGGCGCTGTCCGTCTACCTCGGGGTGGGGCAGCTCCTCGTCCTGCCGCTCGCGGCGGTGCTGGTCGCCCGGCGGCACCACGAGCTCGCGGTGGCGGCCCTGGCGACCACGACCGCGGTGCACCTCGTGCCCTACTCCTGGCTCTACCTGACGCCCGTCTACGTGGTCGTGGGGGGCGTCGTCGCGGTCGTCACCGCGTCGTTGCTCGCACTGGGGTCCGCGCGCGGCCGGTCCGTCGGGGCGTGGGTCTGCGCGACGACCGGCGCCACCCTTCTCGCCGGCGCCGTCGGGGCCTACCTGACCTCGTGAACCCGCTCAGCCCCCGGCGAACGGCGGCAGCACGTCGAGCACGGCGTCGTGGGCGACCGGCAGCTGCCGGTCCCTGACGTACTGCCCCTCGTGCAGCACCGAGCTGCGTCGCAGCACCCGCTCCAGCTCGGCCCCGTGCAGCTCGACGAGACGGTCGAGCAGGGTGCCGAGGTCGTCGGCAGCCACCTGCTCGGACTCGGTGCCGGCCGCCTCCGCCGCCGCGGCGAAGTACCTCACGGTCGCCATCGTCATCCCTCCAGCTCTGGTCGGTGTCGGCCCATCGTCGCACTTCCCGTGCGTCCTTCCCAGTCCGCCAGGTCCGCCCAGGTGTCGACGTCGCCCACGTGTTCCGCCCCCGGCCCGACCGGGTGCCAGGCCAGGTCGGCGACCAGCCTGCGCACCGACACGTCGCGCACCCGGGGCAGCGCCGCGAGCGCGGCCGCCAGGGCACCGCGGCGGTAGATGGCCAGCAGCCACTGCAGGTGCCCGGTCGCGTCGGCGTGGGCCAGGGCGTCCACCCCGTCGGGGCTCGTCCCGTCCGCCCCGTCCCGGCCGGCGCCCTGCCCGGGCCGGTCGACCAGCTCGCCGAGGGCCGCGTGCAGCGCGGTCAGCGCCTGCCGGGCTCCGGGCTGGTCGACGGCGACGACGGCCACCCAGTCCGCCTCCTCCCCGAGCGCGTCGAGGCCCGCGGCGATGCCGGCCACCGGTCCGCCGTCGGGCGGGTCCTCCAGCGTCCGCAGCACCCCGTCGGGGACGGTCCCCCGGCCGACGACCACGGCCCGGCCGCCGAGCCCGGGCGCCGCGGCGAGCACCCGGTCGAGCAGCGGCCGACCCTCGACGACGAGGGCCCCCTTGTCGCGGCCACCCAGGCGGCTGCCCCGGCCACCGGCCAGGACGAGCAGGTCGACGACGGGCACGGACGGATGCACGGGCACGGGCACGGGCACCGCTAGTAGGCCGGCAGGCTGGGCTCGACGCGCTCGATCCAGGCGAGCATGCCGCCGGTCATCACCGAGACGTCGGGGTGGCCGAGACGGACCAGGTGGGCCGCCGCCCGGCGGGCCCTGGGGCCGGTCTTGCAGTAGACGACGACGGGGCGGTCGGGCAGGAGGTCCAGCTGCTCCCACGTGAGCACCTCGCCGACGGGCACCGTCAGGGCGCCGGGCACGATCCCGAGGGCGTGCTCGCCCGGCTCGCGCACGTCGAGCAGCAGGGGCGCGCCCGCACCGCCGAGGGCGTCACGGACGTCCTCGACCGACCGCTCGGGCAGGGGCACCAGCTCGCGGACCGGCTCGTGGGCCGGCGGCGGACCCAGGTCGCCCACCGGCCGCAGCGGCACCTCGCGGGTGCGCTGGGTGAGCGCGTCGACGAGCAGCACCCGGTCGACGAGCGGCTCGCCGAACCCGCAGACGAGCTTGACCACCTCGGCGGCCATGATCGAGCCGACCTGGCCGACGAGAGCCCCCAGCACGCCCGCCTCGGCGCAGGAGGGGACGTCCTCGGGCCGCGGAGGCAGCGGGAACAGGTCGCGCAGGCCGACCGCCCCGGGGCGTCCCGGCACGAAGGTGGACAGCTGGGCGTCGAAGCGCAGGACCGCGGCCCACACGACGGGGATGCCGAGCGCGGTGGCCGCGTCGGAGACGGCATACCTCGTCGGGAAGTTGTCGGCCCCGTCGAGGATGACGTCGTGCCCGGCCAGCAGGTCCTCCGCGGTGTCGGGCGTGATCCGTTCCTGCCGCACCGTCACGGACACGTCGGGGTTGAGCGCGGCGACGAAGCTGGCGGCCGACTCGACCTTGGGCCGGCCCACGTCCTCGGCCCGGTGGATCACCTGCCGCTGCAGGTTCGTGGTGTCGACGACGTCGTCGTCGATGATCGTCAGGTGGCCCACACCGGCGGCGGCGAGGTAGGACAGGGTCGGGCTCCCCAGCCCGCCCGCGCCGACGACGGCGACCCGGGCCGCGAGCAGGCGCCGCTGCGCCTCCAGCCCCATCCCCGGCACGAGGAGGTGCCGGGAGTAGCGGGACACCTGGGCGGGCGTCAGCTCCGGGCCGGGCTCGACGAGCGGGGGCAGGGGGTTCATGCGTCCGAGGCTACGTCAGCCGACCGACACGGTCAGCACGCAGACGCTGTCCTCCTCGGCGACGACGTCGTGCCGGGCGGGGGGTATGGCGTGCGCGCTCCCCGCGGGAAGGGTCCAGGACCGCCCCTCCGAGCCGAGGACGACCCGGCCGGACAGGCACAGCAGCGAGGCCGGTCCGGGGGCGTCGTGGTCGGGCAGCCCGCCGCCGGCCGGCAGGCCGAGCAGGATCATGTTCTGCCCGGGCTGGCGCACGACCGAGCGGACCGTACGGCCGCGTCCTGACTCCTTGGCCCTGGCCAGCAGCCGCTCGCCCTCCGCGAGCAGGTCGACGACGCGGTAGGGGTCGACCTCCTCCTCGGGGGTCAGCGCGAGGTCCCCGACGACGGGGTGAGCCGGGTCCTCGAGCGACCCGGGAACCGGGGCGTCGGGCCCGCTCACTGGACCCGCTCCCAACCGCGCTTCTGCGCGCGCGAGCCGGTGGCCACGCCGGGACGCTCGTCCCGGCTGCGGTAGACGATGTAGGGCCGGGTGAAGTAGCCCAGCGGCGCCGAGAACACGTGCACGAGCCGGGTGAACGGCCAGATCGCGAACAGCAGGAAGGCGGTCAGCGCGTGCAGCTTGAAGCCGATCGGCGCGTTCTCCATGAGGGAGGCGTCCGGCTGGAACCAGAAGATCTGGCGGAACCACGGGGAGACGCCCTCGCGGTAGTTGTAGTGGTCGCCGGCGATGCCCAGGTTGAGCAGGCTGCCGGCCACGGTGTTCCACATGCCGAGGACGATGACGACGGCCAGGAGTGCGTACATGACCTTGTCGTTGACCGTGGTGGCGCGGAAGACCGGGCCCACGGTGCGCCGCCGGTAGACGAGGATGGCCAGCCCGACGAGGCAGGCGATGCCCGCGGGCAGGCCGCCGGCGAGCGCGACGATGTGGTAGAGCTCCTGGCTGACCCCGGCCTGGTCGGTCCAGCTCTGGGGCACGATCAGGCCCATGAAGTGGCCGACCGCGACGAAGAGCAGCCCGAAGTGGAACAGCGGGCTGCCGAACCGCAGCAGCCGGTCCTCGTAGAGCTGGCTGGAGCGGGTGGTCCAGCCGAACTTGTCGTACTTGTAGCGCCAGACGTGCCCGACGACGAAGACCGCCAGGCAGATGTACGGGAAGATCACCCAGAGGAAGGTGCTCATCGGGGGGCTCCTACGGGGATGGTCGGGCCGAGGGTATGGGGTGTGCCGGCGGGGGCGCGCCGTCGCCGCATACGCCGCCCGAGGAGGGCGGGGTGCGCAGGCGGTCCAGGGCGGGGTCGATGGCGTAGGGCGCGTCGTCGATCCCCACCGACTCCTGCGGCGGGCCCTGGGCGATGAGCCGGGCCAGGGCCTGCTCGTCGTCGCCCTGGAGCTCGGGCAGGGTGGCGCGCAGGGCGTCGACCACGTCCAGCCACGGCGAGCCTCGCCGCTGCAGCGCCCGGTGGAGCAGCTCGATGCCGACCCGGTGGTCGTTGAGCAGCCGCCACGCGGCGTCCGGGTCGACGGTCGCGCCGAACTCCAGCACCACCGACAGGTGGTCGGGCAGCTCGGCGTCGGCGTCGGCCAGCTCGGCCCCGTGCTTGCGGTAGGCCTGCTTGAACTGCACGAGCGCGACCCCGCGGTTGCGGGTGTCGCCGTGCAGGAAGTAGGTCAGGTGCAGGCAGCACTTGCGGGTGACGTCGAAGGTGTCGACGTAGTCCACCTGCAGGGCGGCCAGGTCGGCGCCGGCGACGTGGTCGAGGAAGCGGCCCAACGGCATACCCACCCGGTCCGGGAGACCGGCGGCCACCTCGCGCAGCGCGGGGAGCCGTGCGACGAGGGCGTCGTCGGGGTAGTCCAGCAGCAGGGAGACCAGCTGCCAGGCGTCGGCCTGGGCGCGTGGCTCGAGGCGGGGGTCGGTGCGCCGGTGGCGCCGCCAGGGCAGCATCAGCGGCTCCCCTCGGAACCCTCGCCGTCGGCGGCCTGACCGACGCCCTCGGCGGGACGCTCCGGGAACAGCCCGGCCGGCACGCCCTTGCCGTCCCAGTTGAGCAGGTTGACCCGTCCCTGCTTGGAGCCGCCGGAGACGAGGGACTCCTGGGTCTGCCGCTGCTGGAGCATCCGGAAGTTCTCCACCGCCACCGGGGTGGTGGAGCCCCGGCCGGAGCCCTCGCCGAACGGGCCCGACCCGTCCATGAGCTCATCGTCGTAGCCGGTCACGGGGCAGTCGGTGGCCAGCTCCTCGAGGGCGTGCGCGTCCTCGCCGTGGGCGGTCGGGATGACGTAGCGCTCGTTGTACTTGGCGATGGCCAGGAGGCGGAACATCTCGTACATCTCCTCCTCGGACATGCCGACCGCCTCGGGGATCTCCGCCCGGGGGTCACGGCCGAGGTTGATGTCGCGCATGTAGGAGCGCATCGCCGCCAACTTGCGCAGGACGTCGTTGACCGGTCCGACGTCGCCGGCGGTGAACAGGTTGGCCAGGTACTCCACCGGGATGCGCAGGGCGTCGATCGCGGCGAAGAGGTTGTCCTTGTCCTCGGCGTCGTAGCCGGTGTCCTTGATGACGTCCACGACCGGCGACAGCGGTGGGATGTACCAGACCATCGGCATGGTGCGGTACTCCGGGTGCAGCGGCAGGGCGACCTTGTACTCGCTGATGAGCTTCCACACCGGCGAGTTCTTGGCGGCCTCGACCCAGTCGCCGGGGATCCCGGCCCGCTCGGCCTCCCGCTGGACGGCCGAGTCGTGCGGGTCGAGGAAGACCGAGCGCTGCGCCTCGTAGAGCGCGTGCTCGTCCTCCACCGCGGCGGCCTCGAGCACCTTGTCCGCGTCGTAGAGCATGAGGCCGATGTAGCGCAGCCGGCCCACGCAGGTCTCGGCGCACACGGTGGGGATGCCCACCTCGACGCGGGGGTAGCAGAAGGTGCACTTCTCGGCCTTGCCGGTCTTGTGGTTGAAGTAGACCTTCTTGTAGGGGCAGCCGGTGACGCACATGCGCCAGCCGCGGCACTTGTCCTGGTCGACCAGGACGATGCCGTCCTCCTCGCGCTTGTAGATCGCGCCGGAGGGGCAGGAGGCCGCGCAGCTGGGGTTGAGGCAGTGCTCGCAGATGCGCGGCAGGTAGAACATGAACGTCTGGTCGAACTCGAACTTCACCTTGTCCTCGATGCCCTTGAGCATCGGGTCCTTGGTGGCGTGCTCGGCCGAGCCGCCCAGGTCGTCGTCCCAGTTGGCGCTCCACTGGATGTTGATCTGCTTGTCGGAGATCAGCGAGTAGGGCTTGGCGACGGGGAAGGTGTCCTGGGCCGGCGCGTTGAGCAGCGTCTCGTAGTCGTAGGTCCACGCTCGTAGTAGTCGCCGATCTTGGGCATCTTGGGGTTGGAGAAGATGTTGAGCAGCTTGTTCAGCCGTCCGCCGGCCTTGAGCTTGAGCCGGCCGCTGTCGGTGCGGACCCAGCCGCCCTTCCACTCCTCCTGGTCCTCGTAGCCGCGGGGGTAGCCCAGGCCGGGCCGGGTCTCCACGTTGTTGAACCAGACGTACTCGGTGCCCTGGCGGTTGGTCCAGGCCTGCTTGCAGGTGACCGAGCAGGTGTGGCACCCGATGCACTTGTCCAGGTTCATGACCATGGCCATCTGTGCCATGACTCTCATCGTCAAACTCCTCCAACGTCGGGGTCTGGGGCGGAGCCCCAGCGGGGGTGCACGGGGGGCGGAGCCCCCGGGTGTCAGTACTCCACCTTCGTCGTCCGCTTGCGGATGGTCGTCACTTCGTCACGGTTGTTGCCGGTCGGGCCGATGTAGTTGAAGAAGTAGGCGTGCTGGGCGTAGCCGCCGATGAGGTGGCTCGGCTTGAGCAGGATCCGGGTGAGGCTGTTGTGGATCCCGCCACGCTTCTTGTCGGTCTCGGTCAGCGGCACGTCGATGAGCCGGTCCTGGGCGTGGTGCATGTAGACCGTGCCCTCGGGCATGCGGTGGCTGACGATCGCCCGGCAGGCGACCACGCCGTTGCGGTTGACCGCCTCGATCCAGTCGTTGTCCCTGACCCCGATCTTGGCGGCGTCCTGGTCGGACATCCAGATCGTCTGCCCGCCCCGGGAGAGGGAGAGCATGAACAGGTTGTCCTGGTACTCGGAGTGGATCGACCACTTGTTGTGCGGGGTCAGGTAGCGCACGCTCACCGCGACCGCGCCGCCGGCGTCCTCGGTCTCCTGACCGATCGGCGCCTCCCCGAAGAGGGTGGTCATGTTCAGCGGCGGCCGGTAGGTCGGCAGTCCCTCGCCCATCCCGAGCATCCAGTCGTGGTCCAGGTAGAAGTGCTGGCGACCGGTGAGCGTGTGGAAGGGCTTGGACCGCTCGATGTTGATGGTGAACGGGCTGTAGCGCCGCCCGCCGCTCTCCGAGCCGGACCACTCCGGGGAGGTGATGACCGGGACCGGCGCGGCCTGGGTGTCGGCGAAGGTGATCTGCTTGCCCTCGTGCTCGGCGGCCAGGTCGGCCAGCCGGGTGCCGGTGCGCTGCTCCAGGAAGCGGAAGCCCTGGGTGGCCAGGTGGCCGTTGCTCACCCCGGACAGGTGCAGGATCGCGTCGGCGACCTGCACGTCGGTCTCCAGCTTCGGCCGCCCGTCGGTCGGCCCGCCGTGGACCTCGCCGTTGCGCTGGCGCAGGATGCCGACCTCGCGGGCGACGTCGTACTTGACGCCCTTGGTGAGCATGCCGAGCTTCTCCAGCAGCGGGCCCACGGAGGTCATCCGGGCGTAGGTCGCCGGGTAGTCACGCTCCACCTCGGCGATGACCGGGAGGGTCTTGCCGGGCACGGGCTCGACCTCGCCGAGGCGCCAGTCCAGCACGCGGCCGTGGACGGTGGCCATCGCCTCCGGGGTGTCGTGCCACAGCGGCTTGGTGACGACGTCCTTGCGCACGCCGAGGTGGTCGACGGCCAGCTCGGAGAACCGCTTGGCGACCGCCTTCCAGGCCTCCCAGTCGCTCTTGGCCTGCCACGGCGGGGAGATGGCCGGGTTGAACGAGTGCACGAACGGGTGCATGTCGGTGGTGTTGATGTCGTGCTTCTCGTACCAGGTCGCCGCCGGCAGGACGACGTCGGAGAACAGCGTGGAGCTGGTCATCCGGAAGTCCAGCGTCAGCAGCAGGTCGAGCTTGCCCTCGCCGGCCTCCTCCCGCCAGACCACGCTGTCGGGGCGCTGCCCCTCGGCGGCCTGGTGCGCCTTGACGGCGTTGTCTGTGCCGAGCAGGTGCTTGAGGAAGTACTCGTTGCCCTTGGCCGAGGAGCCGAGCAGGTTGGCCCGCCACAGGGAGAGCACGCGGGGGTAGTTGTCGGGGTCCTCGGGGTCCTCGACCGCGAACTTCAGCGCGCCCTCCTTGAGCTGCTGCGCAACATACTCCCCCGCCGGCAGCCCCGCCGCGGCCGCGTCGTCGGCGACCTGCAGGGAGCTGCGGTCGAACTGCGGGTAGGAGGCGTCCAGCCCAGCCGGACCGACTGCGAGAGCAGGTCCATCGTCGACCGGCCCTCGAACGCCCCGGTCGCCCCGTTGATGCCGTCGGCGCCGAAGGTGTCGTAGCGGTACTGCGAGGTGTGCACGTACCAGTAGGCGGTCTGGTTCATGTGGCGCGGCGGACGGATCCAGTCCAGCGCGAACGCCAGGTGCTGGAAGCCCATGATCGGGCGCACCTTCTCCTGGCCGACGTAGTGCGCCCAGCCGCCGCCGTTGCGCCCCTGGCACCCGGTGATCGTGGTGAGCACGAGCATGGCGCGGTAGATCTGGTCGGAGTGGTACCAGTGGTTGGTGCCGGCGCCCATGAGGATCATGCCGCGGCCCTGGGTGTCGATCGCGTTCTGCGCCCACTCGCGGGCGATCCGCACGATCTGCTCGCTCGGGGCACCGGTGATCTCGGCGGCCCAGGCCGGGGTGGCCGGGACCGAGGGGTCCTCGTACCCCTGCGGCCAGGCGCCGGGCAGGCCGGCGCGGCCGACGCCGTAGTGGGCCAGCATGAGGTCGAGCACGGTGGTGACGAGGCGGTCGCCGATCCGGCGGACGGGGACGCCGCGCCGCTCGGTGACCTGGTGCCCCTCGACGTTGTCGAAGCGGGGCAGCCCGACCTCCACCGACTCCCCGGTGTCGCCGTAGAGCGACAGGACCGGGCGGATGTCGCCCAGGTCGAGGTTCCAGCGGCCCGCGCCCTCGTCGCCGTAGCGGTGGCCGAGGGAGCCGCCCGGGATGGCGACCTCGCCGGTGGCGCCGTCGAGCAGCGCCGGCTTCCACATCGCGTTCTCGCTGGACTGCTCCGGGTGGCCCTCGAGGTCGCCGGCCACGAGGAACTTGCCCGGACGGTAGCTGCCGTCGCCGGTCTCGTCGAGCGTCACGAGGTAGGGCAGGTCGGTGAAGCGCTGGTTGTACTCGGTGAAGAAGTCGACCTGCCGGTCGACGAAGTACTCCTTGAGCACCACGTGGCCCATCGCCATCGCGAGCGCACCGTCGGTGCCGGGGTCGGCGGCGACCCACTCGTCGGCGAACTTGACGTTCTCGGCGTAGTCGGGGGCCACCGCGATGACCTTCTGGCCGCGGTAGCGGGCCTCGGTCATCCAGTGCGCGTCCGGCGTACGGGTCAGCGGCACGTTGGAGCCCCACATGATGAGGTAGCCGGCGTCCCACCAGTCGCCGGACTCCGGCACGTCGGTCTGGTCGCCGAACATCTGCGGCGAGGCGTTGGGCAGGTCGGCGTACCAGTCGTAGAAGGAGAGCATCGGCGCGCCGATGAGCTCGAGGAAGCGGGCCCCGGAGGCGTAGCTGACCGGGGACATCGCCGGGATCGGCGAGAAGCCGGCGATCCGGTCCGGGCCCCAGCGCTTGATCGTGTAGACGTGTGCGGCGGCGATCATCTCGACCGCCTCCTCCCAGGTGGAGCGCACCAGCCCGCCCTTGCCGCGGGCCTTCTTGTAGACGGCCGTCTTCTCCTCGTCCTGGACGATCGAGGCCCAGGCGACGACCGGGTCGCCGTAGGTCTGCCGCGCCTCCCGGTACATCTGCAGGAGGGTTCCGCGCACGTAGGGGTAGCGCACCCGGGTGGGGCTGTAGGTGTACCAGGAGAAGGCCGCGCCGCGGGGGCAGCCGCGGGGCTCGTACTCGGGCTTGTCGGCCCCGGCCGAGGGGTAGTCGGTCTGCTGGGCCTCCCAGGTGATGATCCCGTCCTTGACGTAGACCTTCCACGAGCAGGAGCCGGTGCAGTTGACCCCGTGGGTGGACCGGACGACCTTGTCGTGCGCCCAGCGGTCGCGGTAGAAGGAGTCGCCGCTGCGCCCGCCCTCGAGGGTGAGGGTGCGCTTGTCGTCCGACACCTCCCCGCGGGTGAAGAAGCGACGGGTGCCGACCAGCGCGTCGCTCAGCGGACCGTCGAGCCGGGACTGGGTGCGCTCACTCATGCGGGGTTCTCCTGGTGCGGTGGGGTCGGGGGTCGGTCGGTCGTGGGCGGAGGTATGTCGTGCTCGTCCGCCGCGGGCAGCGGGTCGAGGACGGGCCCCGGCGGGTCGGGGGCGGCCGCGGCCGGACGGGGCGGGGCGGCCCAGCGGCCGGGCCCGGGGACGATCGGCTCCTCGGGCGGGGTGGCGTGCCGCAGCACCACGGCGTGGCAGGTCCCGGGTCCGACGAACGGGCGCAGGCTGACCCCGGCGTCCGGCTCGCCGGCCGCGTCCAGGGCCCCCTTGAGCAGGCCGCGGTGGACACCGCAGACGACCTCGGGGTGCACGCGGGCCAGGTCGAGGAAGGGGCACTCGCGCAGGGTGAGCGTCACGTCCCCCTCGCGCCCGCTCAGGGACAGGTCGGGGGTGTAGCCCCACTCCTGGAGCAGGTCGACGATGCCACCGACCTTGGCCATCCACTCCCCGGAGGTCCCGGCCGGCGGCGGCGGTCCGCCATCCTCGAGCAGCCTGTGGTCGTCGCCGTGCTCGAGCCGGTCGCGGACCCACTCCGCACCGGCCTCCTCCGGGGTGAGCCGGCCCTCGTCCGAGGGGTCGAGAGCGCCGGCCAGGAGGGTCGCGAGCACCTTGTAGTGGCCGCTGTCCCCGCCGCCCCGGGCCACGGGGCCCAGCTCGCCCTCCACGACGAAGTAGCGCTTGGCCGGCCGGCCGGCGCCCCCGCTGCGCACGAAGTGGCTGCCCACGAGTCCGGCGGAGACGAGCTGGTCGAGGTGGAAGCGGACGGTGGTGCTGTGCAGGCCCAGCACGGTGCCGAGCTCGGCCGCCGTCATCCCGCCGTCGCGGGTGGGACGGCCCTCGACGGCCAGGCGCGGGAGACCGACGAGGTGGTCGACGATCGAGCGTCGCACGGCGGAGGTGAGCAGGAACGCCCCGTCGCGTCCCATGTGCTCGGCTGCTCCCATTGACAGGTCCTTTTATCGGAGTTGGCCCGCCTAATCTAAGCCCCGGACGTGCACCCTCGCAACCATCCCTGACAGCGCGCCGCCCGCTGTCCGGAAGAGCCGTCTTTGTGCAGGCCAGAGGCAATTTACGTCAGACTGTAGTGTGCTATTTCCGGAATGTCGTGCACGCCACATTCCGGCACTGTCGCAGGGGGTGCTCCCGGGTGTAAAGTCTGCCACGACACCTTTGTGATGAATCATTCCTCTAATCAGGAGACCAAATGACGACCACCGCGTCGCCGGCCGGACGGACCCGGCCCAGCGGTCCGGGGCCAACCGGGTCATGTGGACGTCCACCGTGGCGTTCACCCTCATGTTCGCCGTCTGGCTGATGTTCGGCATCCTCGGCAAGCCGATCAAGGACGAGTTCGGGCTCACCGACACCCAGCTGTCCTGGGTCTCGGCGGTCGCGGTCCTCAACGGCTCGATGTGGCGCCTGCCGGCGGGCATGCTGGCCGACCGGATCGGCGGCCGCAAGGTCTTCACCGCCATGCTGGCCCTCACCGCGATCCCGGCCTTCCTCGTCAGCCGCGCCGACAGCTACGGCATGCTGCTCGCCCTGGCCTTCCTCGTCGGCTTCGCGGGCAACTCCTTCAGCGTGGGCATCGCCTGGAACGCCGCCTGGGCCCCCCGCGAACGGCAGGGCTTCGCCCTCGGGCTGTTCGGGGCCGGCAACGTCGGCGCCTCGGTGACCAAGTTCATCGGCCCGCCGATCATCCTGGCCACCGCCGGCACCACCTACGCCCTCGGCGTGCAGGGCGGCTGGCGCCTCATCCCGGTCGTCTACGGCGTCCTGCTGCTGCTCATGGCCGTCGCGGTGTGGTTCCTCACCCCCAAGGTCGACCGGATGCCCGGCGCCAGCAAGAGCCTGGCCGAGATGCTCACGCCCCTGCGCCAGCTGCGGGTGTGGCGGTTCAGCCTCTACTACGTCGCGGTGTTCGGCGCCTACGTGGCCCTCTCGGCCTGGCTGCCCCTGTACTACATGGACAACTTCGACGTCTCGCTGACGACCGCGGGCCTGCTGACCGCGCTGTTCATCTTCCCGGCCTCGCTGCTGCG
Source organism: Ornithinimicrobium sp. CNJ-824 (assembly GCF_001942405.1). Taxonomy (GTDB): domain Bacteria; phylum Actinomycetota; class Actinomycetes; order Actinomycetales; family Dermatophilaceae; genus Ornithinicoccus; species Ornithinicoccus kibberensis. Next base: position 58,764 of record NZ_MKKA01000010.1, on the reverse strand, counting down.
CCCGGTCGGCGGCTGGTTCTCCGACCGCTGGGGCGCCCGCAAGGCGATGTACGGCACCTTCTTCGTCATGCTCGCCACGACGGGCGTCCTCATGATGCCCAACGGGCACATCGTCATCAACCACGCCGACGGCACCAGCACCGAGCACCTGGCCTACGCGATGCACATCGTGCCGTTCACCGTCCTGCTCTTCCTCCTCGGCTGCTCGATGGGCGTGGGCAAGGCCGCGGTCTACAAGCACATCCCGGAGTACTTCCCGGGCAACGTCGGGCCGGTCGGCGGCCTCGTCGGCATGCTCGGCGGCCTGGGCGGGTTCATTCTTCCTCCCCTGTTCGCCTACACCAAGGTGTGGACCGGGTTCCCCACGTCCACGTTCTTCGTGCTCTTCGTCCTCGTGGCCGTCTGCCTCCTGTGGATGCACCTGACGGTCGTGCGGATGCTGCACGAGCGCTCCCCCGAGGTCGCCGACAAGCTCGACGAGCCCGCCCCCCACCCGACCGGATCCGTCCAGGAGGCCCGCGCATGACCACCGACTCCCGCCGCATCGGCAGCCGCTGGCTGCAGGACTGGGACCCCGAGAACGAGGACACCTGGGACAAGGGCCTGGCCTGGCAGACGCTGTGGATCACGACGTTCACGCTGACCCTGGCCTTCGTCACCTGGTTCCTGCCCAGCGCGATCATCCCCAAGCTCAACGACATCGGCTACTCCTTCACCCAGACCCAGCTCTACTGGATGGCCGCGATGCCTGGCCTGGCCGCCGGTCTGCTGCGGATCGTCTGGATGGTGCTGCCGCCGATCATGGGCACCCGGGCGATGGTGGCCCTGACCACTGGCCTGCTGTTCTTCCCGCTGCTGGGCTGGGGCGTGCGGGTGCAGGCCCCGACCGCGCCCTACTGGGAGCTCATGGTGCTGGCCTTCCTCGCCGGCATCGGGGGCGGGGCGTTCTCCGGGTTCATGCCCAGCACCTCCTACTTCTTCCCCAAGCGGCTCCAGGGCACGGCCCTGGGCCTGCAGGCCGGCCTGGGCAACTTCGGCGTCTCCCTGGTCCAGCTGCTGACCCCCTGGCTCATCGGCTTCTCCATGCTGGGCTTCCTGGGCAACAGCCAGATGATGGAGCTGGCCGGTCAGGCCAACCAGGAGGTCTGGTACCAGAACGCCGCCTTCTTCTGGATCCCCTTCGTCCTCGTCGGGGCCGGCTGGGCGTGGCTGGCGCTGAAGTCGGTGCCGGTCACCGCCAACATCAAGCAGCAGTTCGACATCTTCTCCAACCCCGACACCTGGTACATGACCCTGCTCTACATCATGACCTTCGGCACCTTCTCGGGGCTGTCGGCCCAGTTCGGCCTCCTCATGAAGAACCTCTACGGCGCCGGCAACCCGGAGATCGTCCAGGGCGCCGGGGAGAGCGCCCAGCTGCTCATCGAGAACTACGAGGTGCCCGAGGCGGTCAAGTTCGTCTTCCTCGGACCGCTCGTCGGCGCCGGGGCCCGCGTGCTGTTCTCCCCGCTGACCGACAAGATGGGCGGCGCGCTCTGGACGCTCATCTCCGGGATCGGTCTGATCGCCTCGATCGGCTTCACCATCACCGCCCTGGTGCCCGACACCACCTCGGCCGCGACCCTGGATGCCGGCTTCGACCGGTTCCTGTGGGGCATGCTGGCGATCTTCCTCTTCGCCGGGATCGGCAACGCCTCGACCTTCAAGCAGATGCCGATGATCTTCGAGCGGCGCCAGGCCGGTGGTGTCATCGGCTGGACGGCGGCGATCGCGGCCTTCGGCCCGTTCTTCTTCGGCATCGGCCTGACCCTGATGACCCCGACGATCTTCTACGTCATCGGCCTGGTCTTCGCCGTGATGTGCGTGGGCATCACCTGGTGGCGCTACGCCCGTCCGGGGGCCCCGAAGCCCAGCTGAGCGGCTGCTCGCAGACGTCCGGTCGGAGCCCGGCCGCGCAAGGTGCACGGCCGGGCTCCGACGCTCTATAGTGGTGATTGCGACCCCTTGATTCATCTAAATGGGGTGGCGACCGACAGCCCCGCCAGCAGAGGAGTTCCCCATGAGCGACACCGCTCGCACCCAGCTCGACGTCACCCAGGTCCGCGACGGCGGGTGCGCCTGCGGCTGCGCCGACGAGGGCATCCCCGCCCTGGACGTCCGCGTCATCCCGCACGCCGTCCGCCACGCCAGCATCTTCGGCGCCATCGGCGGCCTGCGCCCCGGGCAGCAGATGGACCTCGTGGCCGATCACGACCCGCTGCCCCTGCTGGCCCAGCTCGCCGAGCGCGAGGGGAAAGCCGTCGCGCACGAGTACCTCGAGCGCGGCCCCGAGGCCTGGACGCTGCGGTTCACCCGCCACGCCTGATGTGCACCTACTGCGGCTGCGAGTCGATCGCGGTGATCGGCCGCTTCATGGCCGAGCACACCGAGATCGTCAACGCCGCAGGCCGGCTGCGCCGGGCCGTCGAGGGCGGCGACCACGCGGGGGTGGAGCGCGCGTGCGACGCGGTCGCCGCGCTGCTCTCCCCGCACACGCAGGCCGAGGAGGTCGGCCTCTTCTCGGTGATGCGCCGCCAGGAGGAGTTCACCGAGCACATCGACAGCCTCTGCGCCGAGCACACCACCCTCGACGACCAGCTCGCGGCCGTGCGCGCCGGGGACCACGACCGGTTCGAGGAGTTCTGGCACGACCTGCGCCACCACATCGACCGGGAGGACAACGGGCTCTTCCCCGCCTCGGCGATCGCCCTGGACGGTCCCGACTGGGACGAGGTCGACGGAGCCACCCCCGCCCCGTGAGGTCCGCCCCCCTGCTCCTGCTCCCTGGCGGGCTCGCCCTGCTGGCCGGGCTGGACGCCGCCCTCACCCTCGCCGGGGTGCCGGCCCCGGCGGGCAGCGCCCGGCTCGCCGCGCTCCACGGCTCGCTCATGGTGCTCGGCTTCCTCGGCACGGTCATCGCCCTCGAGCGGGCGGTGGCCCTGCGCCGCCCCTGGGGGCTGCTCGCCCCCGGGCTGCTGGGCGCTGGCGCGCTGGCCCTCGTGCTGCTGGCCGACCCGCTCCTGGGTCGCCTGCTGCTCGCCCAGGGGATGCTCGTCCTCGTGCTCGTGTATGCGGTGCTCTGGCGCCGGAACGAGGACCCCACCGTCGCCGTGCAGGCCCTGGGGGCGGTGCTCGCCGTCGGCGCGGCCCTGCTGCTGACCCGGGTGCCGGTGGCCGAGGTGCTCCTGCTCCTCGTCGGCTTCGTCGTGCTGACGATCGCGGCCGAGCGGGTCGAGCTGGCCCGGCTGGCGATGCCCCCGGGGGCCGGCGGGCGGCTGGTCGCGCTCACCGTCCCGCTCGCCGCGTCGGGCCTGGCCGCCCTCCTGTGGCCGGTGTGGGGCGGCCGGGCCACCGCCGTGCTGCTGCTGGCGCTCACGGCCTGGCTGCTGCGCCACGACGTGGCCCGCCGGACGATTCACGCCACCGGCCTGCCACGCTTCGCCGCGGCCGCGCTCCTGGCCGGCTACGCCTGGCTGCTCCTGGCCGGCCTGCTCCTGCTGGTCGTCGGCCGGCCGGAGGGCATCGTCTACGACGTGGTCGTCCACGCGGTCTTCCTCGGCTACGCCATGTCGATGGTGCTCGCCCACGCGCCGGTCATCCTGCCCGCCGTGCTGCGCGTGCGCCTGCCCTACAGCGGCTGGATGTGGGCCCCCCTCGTCCTGCTGCACGCCACCCTGCTCGTCCGGGTGGCCGCCGCCCTGCTCTCCGGCACCGTCCCCGCCCCGACGGGTACCGTCGCGACCTGGACCGGTGCGCCGCGGGCAACGTGGCCGCGCTGCTCCTCTTCGTCCTCACCGCGGTGGCCACGGCGCTGGTGGCCGCCCGCCGCCCCACCCGTCGCCCCGCCCGTCCGACCACCCGCACCCCGGCCCGAACCCTCGAAGGACCATGACCCCCTCGCAGAAGCTCGAGCCCGCCCGGCCCGTTCCGGCGCCGGACGCACCCGCCGGGGCGGCGGCATACCCCTCCGCCACCCCGGGCCGTCCCGCACCCGCCGGGGCCCGCGGGCGGTGGCCGCTGCGGGACTACCCCGGGCTGCTGTGGCTGACGCTGGCCGCGCTGCTGACGCTGGTGCACCCGTTCCTGCCCGGGTCGCGCTGGCTCATGGTGCACCTCGTGCTCCTCGGCGCGCTGACCCACTCGATCATGGTGTGGAGCACCCACTTCACCCAGGCGCTGCTGAAGACCCGGCCCGGCCTGGACGACCGGCGCGACCAGAGCCGGCGGCTGACCTTGCTGCTCGTCGGCACCACCGTCACCCTCGTCGGCGTGCCCACCGCCACCTGGTGGCTCACCGTCGTCGGCGCGACCCTGGTGGCCGTCGCGGTCGGCTGGCACGGCGTGCAGCTGTGGCGCCGGCTGCGGGCCGCCCTGCCCGGCCGGTTCCGGGTGACGGTGCGCTACTACCTCGCGGCCGCCGTCTGCCTGCCCGTCGGCGCCGCCCTGGGCGCCACCCTGGCGCTCGGCCTGGACGACGGGCTGCACGGCCGGTTCCTCCTCGCGCACATCACCGTCAACGTGCTCGGCTGGGTGGGGCTCACCGTCACCGGCACCCTGCTGACGCTGTGGCCGACGATGCTGCGCACCCCCATCGGACCGCGCGCCGAGCAGCGGGCCCGGCAGGCGCTGCCCGGGCTGGCGGGGTCGTTGGCGGTCCTGCTCGCCGGCTCGCTGGCCGACGTGCGCTGGCTCACCCTCGCGGGGTTGGCGGGCTACGCGCTCGCCCTGCTGTGGTGGGCCTCGGCGACCCTCGCCCCCGTGCGCACCGCCCCTCCCCGGGAGTTCGCCCCCGCCTCGGTCGGCCTGTCGCTGCTGTGGTGGCTGCTGGGCATCGGCCTGGTGCTGTGGCGGCTGGCGACGACGTCGACCTGGGCCGAGCTCGCCGACGGCATCGGCCCGGTGAGCGCCGTGATCGTCGTCGCTTCGCCGCACAGCTGCTGACGGGGGCGCTGTCCTACCTCATCCCCTCGGTCATGGGCGGCGGCAAGACCGTGGTCCGGGCCGGCCAGGCGTGGTTCGACCGGGGGGGCACCGCCCGCCTGGTCGTCGTCAACGGCGGGCTGGCGCTGACCCTGCTGCCGGTGCCCAGCTGGGTGCGGGTGGTCGTCTCCGCCCTCGTCCTCGTGGCGCTGGCCGTGTTCGTCCCGCTCATGGTCGGCGCGATCCGGGCGACGGTCGCGGCGAAGCGGGAGGTCGAGGAGGCGCGGGCCCGCGGGGAACGGCCCGCCGGCGCCACCCCTACCCCCGGCCTGGCGACCGGTGCGGCGGACCGGCTGCCGTCGGTCTGGTCCGGCGGCCAGCTCGTCGCCGCCGTGTCGGCATTGCTGCTCGCCGTCTCCGTCGGCGTGGCGATCGACCCGGCGGCCGCCGGGCTGCGCACGACCGCGGCCGGCCAGGTGGCCGGCGCGGGGCCGGGCGAGGCGGCCGGCGGGGAGGTCACCCCGACCGGGCGGACCACGACCGTGCAGGTCGAGGCCGTGGGGATGCGGTTCGAACCCTCGACCGTCGAGGTGCCGCTCGGCGACCGGCTCGTCGTCGAGCTGACCAACACCGACGCCACCAACGTCCACGACCTCCAGCTGCTCGGGGAACGCACCCCCCGCCTGGCCGCGGGCGAGTCGGCGAGCATCGACGTCGGCGTGGTCACCGGTCCCACCCAGGCTGGTGCACGATCGTGGGCCACCGCCAGATGGGGATGGTGCTCGACGTCGCGGTCGCCGGCGGGGACGGCGTGGACGCGGCCGGGACGGCCGACGGGACCGACGGCGCTGCGCCGGACGGCGGCCACGCCGCGCACGGCAGCGACGCGGCCGGGGGCACCCCCGGGGCCGGCACGGCATACCCCGCCCCGGCCACGCCGGCGATCGACCCGGACGCCCGCGTCGAGGAGGTGGTCGACCCGGTGCTGCCGCCGATGCCGCAGGAGCGGGTGCACCGGCTGACCCTGACCGCCGAGGAGGTCGAGCTGGAGGTCGCGCCGGGGATCACCCAGACCCGGTGGACGTTCGACGGGCAGGTGCCCGGGCCCACCCTGCGGGGGCGGGTCGGCGACGTCTTCGAGATCACCCTCGTCAACGACGGCACGATGGGCCACTCGATCGACTTCCACGCCGGTGCGCTCGCCCCGGACCGGCCGATGCGCACGATCGCGCCGGGCGAGTCGCTGGAGTACCGCTTTACCGCCGAGCGGGCCGGGATCTGGATGTACCACTGCTCGACCATGCCGATGAGCGCGCACATCGCCGCCGGCATGCACGGGGCCGTCGTCATCGAGCCCGAGGAGGGGCTGCCGGAGGTCGACCGGGAGTACGTCCTGGTCCAGTCCGAGGTCTACCTGGAGCCCGGCTCCGGCGTCGGCGGCGGCGGCGCGGAGGGTGGCCCGGCGGAGGTCGACATGGACGCGATCGCGGCCGAGCGGCCGGCGTTCGTCACCTTCAACGGGATCGCCAACCAGTACGGCAGCGCCGGCGAGATGCTCCAGGCCCGCGTGGGCGAGCGGGTCCGGATCTGGGTGCTGGACGCCGGCCCCAGCCGGCCGACCAGCTTCCACGTCGTCGGCGGGCAGTTCGACCGCACCTACCTGGAGGGGGCGTGGCGGCTGGGCGACGACGACGGCCCGGCCGAGGGCGCCGGGGCCCAGGCGCTCGGGCTGCAGGCGGCCCAGGGCGGGTTCGTCGAGCTGACCTTCCCCGAGGCGGGGCACTACCCGCTCGTGTCGCACATCATGGTCGACGCCGAGCGCGGTGCGCACGGCTACGTGCGGGTGACCGACTGACGGACGCCGGCTCAGGGTGCTGTCCCCGCCGTGGCACGGCACCCTGAGCCGGCTCCGTCGCCGTCAGGCGGCGACGAACCTGCCGGACCCGTCGCGGCGGACGTGGCCCTGCCCCTGCAGGCGCTGCAGCCACGGCACGTCGGGCTCGACGCCCCACCGCCGGCGCCACACGTCCGCGTGCCGCAGCGCGGCCCGCACCTCGTCGGCGACGTCGGCCGGCGGCACCGGCTGCTGGTATGCCGTCGCGCCCCCCACCCACACGCGGGCGCCCCCGGCCTCGTGCACGGCCCGGCCGAAGTCCACGTCCTCCAGGCCGTGGCCGACGTAGTCGGTGCAGTAGCCGCCGACGGCCTGCCAGTCCTGGGCACTCATCGCGAACGCGCACCCGGTGCACAGCTCCCAGCGGTGGTCGACCTCGTACTGCCCCGGCGCCAGGGCGGGCACCCCGGGGGTGGGCACCGCGATGTCGCGCAGCTGACCGAAGGGGTAGCCGACGACGGGGTTCTCCGGCGGCGGCAGCTCCAGGACGGGCCCGCACCACATGGTCGGACCGGCCGGCTCCGGCCGGTCGGCCGCTCCCGGCCCGGATCCGGTGACGGCCTCGGCATACCGCTCGAGGGTCCGGCCGCCGGGGATGGCCGAGGCGTCGAGGAAGACGAGGACCTCGGCCCCCTCCTCGATCGCCGTCTGCGCCGCGAGGTTGCGGGCCGCCGCGTAGGGCAGCGCCCGACGGTCGGTCTGCACGGGGCGCACGACCGTGCGCCAGCGGTCGGTGCCCAGAGGGAGCCGGTTGCGGGTGAGGTCCCGGTCCCCCATGGAGACGACGACGTGCAGGTCAGCCGGCCTGGAGCCGACCGAGATGCCGTCGACCTGGCCGAGCAGCTGCTCGTGGTGGCCACGGGTCATCGTCAGCACGGCCAGGGAGGAGGTCACACCGGTGACCCTAGTGACCCGGCGGGGCCGGTGCTACACCCCGAGGGGTGGTTCGGGCCGCGCTCCCGACGAATGAGGCGTACTCTCTGGTCGTGACTGTGCCCGTGACGGTGGCGATCCTCAACGACTACGAGGTGGTCGTGCGGGGTGTCCACGCGATGCTGGAACCGTTCGACGACCGGGTCGAGGTCGTCGAACTGACGGCGGGCCTGCCGGTGCGTCAGGACGTCGACGTCGTCCTCTACGACACCTTCTCCGCGCCCCAGGTCGACAGCGCGGACTTCGACCGGGCCGTGCGCCACGAGGGCTTCGGCGCAGTCTGCGTCTACTCCTGGGACACCGACCCCCGCCTCGTGGACGTCGCCCTGTCCAAGGGCTGCCGCGGCTATCTCGACAAGGGCCTGGAGGCCGCCGACCTGGTGACCGCCCTCGAACGGGTGGCCGCCGGCGAGCTGGTCGTCTCGCCCTCCCGCTCCCACGTCGTGCCCATCGGGCCCCGGCCCGGGCTGACCGCCGACCAGGACCCGCCGGACCGGCGCCCGGAGCTGGTGCCCGGCGACTGGCCCGGCCGCCCCCACGGGCTGTCGCCGCGGGAGGCGGAGGTCCTCGCCCTCATCACCCAGGGCCTGACCAACGTGGACATCGCCTCCCGGGCGTTCCTGTCGATCAACTCGGTGAAGACCTACATCCGCAGCGCCTACCGCAAGTCGGGGTGACCCGCCGCTCGCAGGCGGTCCGGTGGGGCATGCAGCACGGCCTGGCGCCGGACACGATGCGCGAGACCGACCCGGACGTCCCGCAGCGGGCCGGGGCCTGAGAAGGGGCCTCAGCCCTCCGGCAGGTAGACGACGCAGGAGTAGGGGCCCAGGTCCAGCAGGCCGGTCCCGTCGGTGACGTCCAGGTCCGGCGTCGCGTGGTCGCCGAAGAGCTGGCTGTAGCGGCGGGCGTCGCTGTTGAACCGCACCCGCCACCGACCGCCGGGCAGCTCGACCTCGCGCTGGACGGCGTGGGCGGTGAGGTTGAGGGCCACGAGCACGTGCTGGCCGTCGTCGGTGGAGCGCACGTAGGCGATGACGTTGCGTCGTCGTCCAGGCTGACGAGGCTGGTGGTGGGCCCGCACAGGCCGGCCGTCTCGCCGTCGAGGTTGCGGCGCATCCGCACGAGGTCGCGGAAGAGCTGGGTGATGTCCCGGAACGCCCAGGCCCGCTCCCAGTCCAGCGGGACGGTGTCGCGGAACCACTCGTCCTCGAGGAACTCCTGACCCTGGAAGAGCATCGGCATGCCCGGGGCGGTCAGGACCAGCGCGGCCCCGAGCGTGGCCATCTTCTGGGCGTCCCAGCCGGAGGGATTGTGCCCCTGCACCTCGGAGGTGATCCGGGCCTTGCCGTTGGCCACCTCGTCGTGGGACTCGGTGTAGACGACCCGGTCGAAGGCGTGGTGGTAGCGGTGCATGACGGCCTTGGCCACCGCCGGGATCGACCGGTGCTCGTCCCCCGGCGCGGTGAGCACCTCGCGCACCGGGTGGACGAACTGGTTGTCCCACTGCGCGTGGAGCGCGGCGCCGCCCTCCTCGGTGGAGGTGACCCACGGGTCGTTGTGCAGGTCCTCGGCGATCGTCAGCCGGCCGGGGAAGTCGGTGCGGACCAGCTCGCCGACCTGGCGCATCATCTCCCACCCCTCCGGGATGTCCCCGGAGAAGCCGTCGACGTGCCGCATGTAGGGCGTCATGTCCAGCCGGAGGCCGTCGACGTGGTATTCGCGCAGCCACATCCGGGCGTGTCGAGGATGAAGTCGCGCACCTCCTGGCGGCCGTAGTCCGGGCGGGTGTCGCCCCACGGGGTCTCCGAGCGCCAGTCGTTGTAGAAGTAGATGCCGCCCTTGCCGTCCTCGCTCCAGCCGTCGAACTGCCACAGGGACAGGTCGCTGGGGCCGAAGTGGTTGTAGACCACATCGACGACGACGGCGATGCCGTGGCGGTGGGCCTCCCGGACGAACGCCTTGAGCGCGTCCGGGCCGCCGTAGGTGTGCTCGACGGCGAAGATGTGCGCCGGGTTGTAGCCCCAGGAGTAGTCACCGGCGAACTCCATGAGCGGCATCAGCTCGATGGCGTTGACGCCGAGGCCGACGAGGTAGTCCAGCTTGCCGGTGAGGTCGTGCAGGTCGGCGGGGCCGTCGGCGGCGTCGACGAAGGAGCCGATGTGGGTCTCGTAGAGGACCAGCTCGTGCTGCCCGGGGGTCTCGAACTGCTCGTCGCCCTCCCAGTCGAACCGGCCGTGGTCGTAGAGGATCCCGTTGCCGACCGAGTTGGTCACCGCGTAGGCGCGGGGGTCGATCCGGAAGAAGGTGTGCTCGCCGTTGGTCAGCAGCAGCTTGTACTCCTGGCCGTGCTCGGCGCCGGGCACCTCGACGTACCAGTTGCCGTTGCCCTCGGGCTCCATCGGGTGCGCCTGGTCGTCCCAGCCGTTGAAGTCGCCGACGACCGAGACGGCGTCGGCGTTGGGCGCCACACGCGGAAGGCGAAGCCCCCGTCGACGGCGATGGCACCCATGCCGGGGTGGGACGAGCTCATGCAGCAACCTCCAGGTCGAGGGGTCGGGACCAGCGACATCGTATGCCGTGGGCGCCCGGGTCCCGCCCCGCGGACCGGGCGGGGACGGCCACCGGACGCGGGTGGGGCAGACTGCGGGGGTGTCCGACCGCACCCGTCCACCTCGTGGCCCCGCGCGCCCCCGCCGGGAGCTGGCCGACATCGGGCCCCTGGAGCAGCTGCGGGCGGGGCGGCTGGCGCCCCGGCTGACGCTGCTGCTGCTCGGGCTGTTCCTCTACGGCGCCTCGATGGCGCTGGTGGTGCGCAGCGTGCTCGGGCTGATCCCCTGGGACGTGCTCCACGTGGGCATCCAGCAGCACGTGCCGCTCACCTTCGGCACGATCGTCGTGGGCACCTCGGTCCTGGTCCTGCTCGCCTGGATCCCGTTGCGGCAGAAGCCCGGGCTGGGCACGCTGGCCAACGCCTTCCTCATCGGTCCGTCCGCCGACCTGGTGCTGGCGGTCGTCCCGCAGACCGACCACCTGGGCTGGCGGACCCTGCTGCTGCTCGGTGGGATCCTGCTCAACGGGGTGGCGACCGGGATGTACATCGGCTCGCAGTTCGGCCCGGGCCCGCGGGACGGGCTGATGACCGGCCTCGCGCGGGTGAGCGGCCGCTCCATCCGGCTGGTCCGGACCGTCCTGGAGGTCTCCGTGGTGGCCGTCGGGTGGCTGCTCGGCGGCATCGTCGGCGTGGGGACCGTGCTCTACGCGGTGCTCATCGGTCCGCTCGCCCAGCTCTTCCTGCCGATCTTCACCGTCGAGCTGCCGCCCCGGTCCCGCGCCGCGTGAGTCGCGGCGGGACCGGCGGCGGCGCGCGACGGCATACCCGCCCGGTGTGGGTGCTGACCCTGACGCTGGCGACCCTGTCGATGATCGGGCCGTTCACCATCGACACGATCTTCCCGGGGTTCGCCCAGATGGGGAAGGCGTTCGACGCCGGCCCGGCCGCGCTGCAGCAGGTGACGAGCGTCTACCTGCTGTCCTTCGCCCTGATGAGCGTGGTGCACGGGCCGCTGTCCGACGCGCTCGGCCGGCGGCCGGTGATGCTCCTGGGGCTGGGCGGCTACGTCCTGGCCTCAGCCGCGTGCGCGCTGGCCCCCTCCCTGGGCTGGCTGCTCGTCGCGCGCGTGGTGCAGGGACTCTTCGCCGGCGCGGCGACGATCGTCAGCCGGGCCATGATCCGCGACCTGTTCTCCGGCGCCGAGGCCCAACGCCTGATGAGCCAGGTGATGATGATCTTCGCCGCGGCGCCCGCGCTCGCCCCCGTCGTGGGCGGGTGGATCCTGCAGTGGGGCCCGTGGCCGTGGATCTTCTGGTTCGTCGGCGGCTACGGGGTCGTGGCGGCGCTGCTCGTCGTGCTCGTCCTGCCCGAGAGCCTGCCCCCGCAGGACCGGCAGCCGCTGCGGCTGGGGTCGGTCGTCGGCGGCCTGCTCACCGTGGCCCGGTCCTGGGTGTTCGAGCGCCTGGCGCTGGCGGCGGCCTTCGCGATGTCGGGCTACTTCGTCTACGTCGTCGGGGCGCCGATCGTGGTGCTGGACCTGCTGGACCTGGGCGAGCAGGACTTCTGGGTCCTCTTCGTGCCGCAGATCGGCGGCTTCGTGCTCGGGTCGTGGCTGACCGGGCGGCTGGCCGGCCGACTGAGCGCGCAGCGGCTCGTCGACGGGGCCATGGCCGGGCTGCTCGTCGCGGGGACGGTCAACGTGACGCTCGCCGCGGTCGTGCCCTCCCTGCCGTGGGCCGTCGTCGGGCCCACGCTCATGGGGGTGGCCATCGGGGTCGTCTTCCCGATGCTGCAGCTGGAGATGCTCGAGCTGTTCCCCACGCACCGCGGGTCGGCGGCCTCGATGGCCACCTTCGCCTCGCTGACGTTCAACGCGGTGCTGGCCGGGGCGATCATCCCGCTGGTCACCGCGTCGCTGCTGACGACGGCGCTGGCCAGCGCCGGGCTGGGCCTGGCCGGGGCGTCGATGTGGGCCTGGCACCGGGCGGCCGGGCGCGCCTGAGCGCCGAGGTCCTTGCCCCGACGTCCGGCCCCCTTCGGTCAGCCGCCGGAGGGCTTGCGCACCTCCGATGGGTCGATCTCGCCCTCGCGCAGCAGCTCCACGCCGGCCCGGAGCAGGTCGTCCATCGGTTCGCCGCGGTCGACCCGGGCCAGGATGGTGGCCCGCATCCGGGGGTCCCAGAACTTGCGCAGGTGGGTGGCGATCTCCTCGGCGGCACGCTCGGGCGGGTGGTGGGCCATGGCGCGGGCGATGTCGTGGCCCATGCGCAGGTCGGCCGGCTGGTGCTGGCGCTCCTGGGCGTCGACGTCGTCCCCGGTCGGTGGTCCCTGGTCGGGCACCGGGTCGGCGTCCGTCGGGGCGTCCAGGTCGGGGTCAGCCAGGTCGGGGTCGGCCAGGTCCGGGGCCGCCGGGTTCGGGTCGTCCACGGACTGCCCGTTCATCGCGACGCCCCGGACGGCCTGGACCCGACCAGCTCGGCGCCGTCGGCCGCCCCGTCGGCCGCGTCGCCGGGCCGGCCGGCGTTGGCCACGGCGACCTGGACGGCGGTGACCTTGTACTCCGGGCAGTTGGTGGCCCAGTCGGAGTTCTCGGTGGTCACCACGTTGGCGCCGGTCACCGGGTGGTGGAAGGTCGTGTAGACCACGCCCGGCTGCATCCGCTCGGAGACCTGGGCGGTCACCGTCGTGGTGCCGACCCGGCTGGAGAGCTCCACCCGGTCGCCGGTGCGGATGCCGCGCAGCTCGGCGTCGGAGGGGTGGATCTCCAGCACGTCCTCGGGGTGCCAGGTGCTGTTGGCCGTGCGCCGGGTCTGGGCCCCGACGTTGTACTGCGACAGGATCCGGCCGGTCGTGAGGATGAGCGGGAACCGCCGGTTGGTGGTCTCGGTCGTGGGCACGAACACCGTCGGCACCAGCCGGCCGCGGCCGCGGACGAACTGCTCGACGTGCATGGTCGGGGTGCCGGTGGGGGCGGCCTCGTTGACCGGCCACTGCATGGAGCCCTCCCGGTCGAGCCGCTCGAGGCTGACCCCGGCGAAGGTGGGCGTCGTCGCGGCGATCTCGTCCATGATCTGCGCCGCGTCGTCGTAGTGCATGGGGAAGCCCATCGCGGTGGCGATCTCGCAGACCGCCTGCCACTCGTCCTTGCCCACCTTCGACGGCATGATCGGCCGCACCCGGCCCAGGCGGCGCTCGGCGTTGGTGAAGGTGCCGTCCTTCTCCAGGAAGCTGCTGCCGGGCAGGAAGACGTGCGCGTAGCGGGCCGTCTCGTTGAGGAACAGGTCCTGGACGACGACCAGCTCCATCGAGGTCAGCGCCGCCCGCACGTGCTGCAGGTTGGGGTCGGACTGGGCGATGTCCTCGCCCTGGACGTACAGCCCCCTGAAGGTCCCGCCGATGGCGGCGTCGAACATGTTGGGGATCCGCAGCCCCGGCTCCGGGTCGAGGGAGACGCCCCACAGGTCCTCGTAGATCGCGCGCACCTCGGGCCGGGAGATGTGCCGGTAGCCGGGCAGCTCGTGCGGGAAGGACCCCATGTCGCAGGAGCCCTGCACGTTGTTCTGCCCGCGCAGCGGGTTGACGCCCACGCCCTTGCGGCCGATGTTGCCGGTGAGCATCGCCAGGTTGGCCAGGCCCATGACCATCGTCGAGCCCTGGCTGTGCTCGGTGACGCCCAGCCCGTAGTAGATCGACCCGTTGGGCGCCGACGCGTAGAGCCGGGCCGCCGCACGCACCTGCTCGGGGTCCAGCCCGGTGGCCGCTGCCGTGGCCTCGGTGGAGTTCTCGTCGCGGCGGATGAACTCGAGGTAGGGGTCGACGTCCTCGCAGCGCTCGCGGAGGAACTCCTCGTCGGCCAGGCCCTCGGTGACCACGACGTGCGCCATCGCGTTGATGAAGGCCACGTTGGAGCCGGGCAGCAGGGGCAGGTGGGAGGCCGCCTCCACGTGGGGCGAGCGCACCAGGTCGATGCGGCGGGGGTCGGCCACGATGATCTGCGCGCCGTGACGCAGCCGCTGCTTGAGCCGGGAACCGAAGACCGGGTGGCGTCGGTGGGGTTGGCCCCGATGAGCAGGACCACGTCGGTGTGATCGACCGACTCGAAGTCCTGCGTCCCGGCGGAGGTGCCGAACGTCTGGTTGAGCCCGTAGCCGGTGGGGCTGTGGCAGACCCGGGCGCAGGTGTCGACGTTGTTGTTGCCGAAGGCCGCCCGCACCATCTTCTGGACGACGTAGACCTCCTCGTTGGTGCACCGGGAGGATGAGATGCCACCGACGGCGCCCACGCCGTGGCGGTCCTGGATGGCGCGGAAGCCGTCGGCCACCCGCCGGATCGCCTCGTCCCAGGACACGACCCGCCACTCCTCGTCGATGGAGTCGCGCACCATCGGGTGCAGCTGGCGGTCCTCGTGGTTGGTGTAGCCGTAGGCGAACCGCCCCTTGACGCAGGAGTGGCCCTCGTTGGCCCCGCCGGAGCGGGCCGGGACCATCCGGACGACCTCGGGAACGGTCGTCGGCGAGCCGGGCAGGACGTCGGCGTCGTCGTCCACCGGCCGGTCCTGGATCTCCGCCCGGAAGGTGCACCCCACCCCGCAGTAGGCGCAGGTGGTCTCCACGACCCGGGTCGGCATCCCCAGCTGCACCAGCGAGCGCTCGACCAGCGCCTCGGTGGGGCAGGCCTGGACGCAGGCCCCGCAGCTGACGCACTCGCTGCCGAGCATGTCCGTCGGTCCGGGGGCGATCCGCGAGCCGAATCCCCGGCCCTCGACGGTCAGTGCGAAGGTGCCCTGGACGTCGGCGCAGGCCCGCACGCAGCGGGAGCAGACGATGCAGGCCTGGGGGTCGTAGTCGAAGTAGGGGTTGGAGGCGTCCCGGCCCTCGCCCCCGTCGACGTGGTGGGCCAGCCCCGCCCTGGCCATGGCCAGCACGTCGGGCCGTCCGGTCGCCGGGCTGTCGACGAACGCCTCGGTGGTGCCCTTCTGGTCGGCCGGCCCGGGCGGGGTCGGCAGCCCGTAGCGGACCTCCGCGACCCCCGTGCGCCGGGCCATCTCCTGGACCTGGCAGGTGCCGCGCGCACACCCGGGGCAGTCGGTGGGATGGTCGGACAGGTAGAGCTCCATGAGGCCCTGCCGGAGCCGCTGCACCTGCTCGGTGCCGGTCCGCACGACCATCCCGTCGGTGCACGGCGTGGTGCACGAGGCCGGCGTGCCCTTCGCCCCGTCGACCTCGACGAGGCACAACCGGCAGGACCCGAACGCCGACAGCGAGTCGGTGGCGCAGAGACTGGGCACGTCGACCCCGGCCTCCCTGGCCGCCCGCAGCACCGAGGTGCCGGCCGGCACCTCGACGTCGCGGTCGTCGACCGTCACGCGGACGGTCACGTCGGTCTCCACGGCGGGCGTGCCCAGGTCGGGCTCGGGGGCGTAGGCCGTGCCGGCCGGGCGGTGCGGGGTGAGGGTCATGGCGCGCTCCTGGTGGTGCTGGCGGCGGCTGCCCCGGCGCGGGGGTCGGGGCCGGTGGCGTCCCCACCTCCGGCGGGGGCGAAGTCCTCGGGGAAGTGCTTCAGGGCGCTGCGCACGGGCATGGGCGTCAGGCCGCCCATCGCGCACAGCGACCCGCTGGTCATCGTCGTGCAGAGGTCCTCGAGCAGGACGAGGGCGGCCTCGCGCTCGGCCGGCGGACCGACCCGGATCCGGTCGATCGTCTCGGCGCCCCGGGTGGACCCGATCCGGCAGGGGGTGCACTTGCCGCACGACTCGGCGGCGCAGAACTCCATCGCGAACCGGGCCATCCGGGCCGCGTCGAAGGTGTCGTCGAAGACGACGATCCCGCCGTGGCCCAGCATCCCGCCGGCCTCGGCCAGCGTCTCGTAGCCGGCGGCCACGTCGAGGCCGGCCGCGGGCAGGTAGGCCCCCAGGGGTCCGCCGACCTGGACGGCCCGCACGGGGCGTCCGGAGCGGGTGCCGCCGCCGAAGCCCTCGACCAGCTCGCGCAGGTCGGTGCCCAGGTCGGCCTCGACGAGCCCGCCGCGGGCGACGTTGCCCGCCAGCTGGAAGACCTGGGTGCCGCGGGAGCGGCCGTCGCCCGCGGCGGCATACGTCTCGCCTCCCCCGGTGAGGATGGCGGGCACGGCGGCGAAGGTCAGCACGTTGTTGACGACCGTCGGCCAGCCCCACAGGCCGGACAGCGCGGGGATCGGGGGCTTGGCGCGGACCTCGCCGCGGCGGCCCTCGATCGACTCGAGCATCGAGGTCTCCTCGCCGCAGATGTAGGCGCCGGCACCGCGCCGCACGTGGACGGTGAAGGACCGCCCGCTGCCGAGGACGTCCTCGCCGAGGTAGCCCTCGGCGGTCGCCACCGAGATCGCCTCGCCGAGGGTGGCGATGGCGTCGGGGTACTCGCTGCGGACGTAGAGGTAGCCCTCCGTGGCCCCGACGGCGACGGCCGCGATCGCCATCCCCTCGAGCAGGGTGAACGGGTCACCCTCGGCGAGGATCCGGTCGGCGAAGGTCCCCGAGTCGCCCTCGTCGAGGTTGCAGGCCACGAACTTCTGGTCGGCCTGCGCCTCGAGCACGGTGCGCCACTTGATCCCGGTCGGGAACCCGGCACCGCCCCGGCCACGCAGCCCGGAGGTGACGACCTCCTCGACGACGTCGGCGGGGTCCATGTCCAGGGCCCGGCGCAGGCCGGCCCAGCCGCCCGCGTCGCGGTATGCCGCGATGTCGGTGGGCTCGGCCAGACCGAGCCGGGCGCAGCTGACCCGGTGCTGGGCGGTCAGCCAGGGGTCCTCCGCCACGGGCCCGAGGGAGTTCCCGACGGGGGCGCCCTCGAGCATGCCGCCGGAGACCAGCCCGGGCACGTCGGTCGGGGCGACGTTGGCGTAGCCGACCCGCCCGGCGGGCGTCTCCACCTCGACGAGCGGCTCGCGCCACAGCATGCCGCGGGTGCCGTTGCGCCGCACCGTGACCCCGGGCTGCTGTGCCAGGGCGGCGGCGACCTCGTCGGCCCCGACGGCTCGGGCGGAACTGTCCCTGGGGACCCAGACGATGGTCATCGGCGCGCCTCCTGGTCGGCGGTCGGCAGGGTCTCGGGAACCCCCGGTGCGGGCGGACGGTCGGCGAGCTCGGCGACCAGCTGCTGCACCCGGGACTCCTCGACCCGTCCGTGCAGCACGCCGTCGGCCTCGACCGTGGGACCGAGCGCGCAGTTGCCCAAGCAGAAGACCTGCTGCAGCTCGACGTCGGGGCCGGCGGTCCGCACCGCCTGCTGCGCAGCGGCATACACCCCTTCCGCCCCGACGGACTGGCAGGCCTCCGCCCGGCAGACGCGGACCGTGTGCGCGGGCGGCGGGATCCGCCGGAAGTCGTGGTAGAAGCTGACGACCCCGTGGACCTCGGCGACCGAGAGGTTGAGCTCGTCGGCCAGCACCCGGACGTCGGGCTCGTCGATCCAGCCGAGGGCGTCCTGCACGTCGTGCAGCACCTCGAGCAGCGGGCCACGCTCACCGGCCCGTCGCCGGGCCAGGTCCCGCACCGCGTCGGCCCGGGCACCCTCGGGCACCGGGGCGGGGCCGCCGTCCTGCCGCGGACCTCGCCTGCGCCTGCGCGGGCCTTCGCGCTCGTCCACGTCCGCAACCTCCTTGTCGCCGTGTCCTGCCCACTCTAGGTCGCGGGACCGACGTTGGGCACCCCCGTCGCCCGCTCCGACCGGCGCACCCCGCCCGTCACGGCGGGTCCCCACCTCACTAGAGTGGAAGCACGAACCCACAGGAGGATGAGATGTCCGAACAGCGGTCGACGCCGATCCTGTCCGAGGACGAGTGCTGGGAGCGGCTCCGCCAGACCGAGTTCGGCCGGATGGCCTACCACCTCGCCGACGAGGTCCACATCAGCCCTCTCAACTACGCGGTCGACGGGGACCGGCTCGTCTTCCGGACCGCCGAGGGGTCCAAGCTGCTGGGGGTCGCCATGAACGAGGACGTGGCGTTCGAGGTGGACGACATCCTCGAGGACGAGGAGCGGGCCTGGAGCGTCATCGCCCGTGGCAAGGCGCGCATCCTCGAGGGCGACGAGGCCCGCGACGCCGACAACCTGCGGCTGCGGCCCTGGGTCAGCTCGGCCAAGTTCAACGTCGTGGCCATCACCGTCGAGGAGGTCAGCGGTCGCGACTTCCACCTGGCCCGCCCGTGGCGGCACATGATGCCGCCGGAGGACTGATCGCCGGCGCCGGACCCTGGAGCGAGCGCGTGCTGCCCCGGGTCGTCGACCTCGTCCTGTCCGAGCGGGTCACCCGCCCGTGGCGCGAGCGCGCCTGCGCCGACGCCGTCGGCACCGTGCTGGAGATCGGCTTCGGCAGCGGCCTCAACCTGCCGCACTACCGGGCGGGGGTCGAGCGGGTGCTCGCGGCCGAGCCCTCCGACCGCGCCTGGGAGATCGCCGGCGAGCGGATCGCCGAGTTCGGCCGGCCCGTCGAGCGGGTCAGCCCGGACGCGGCCCGCATCCCCCTGCCCGACGGCAGCGTCGACACCGTCGTGTCCACGTGGTCGCTGTGCACCGTCCCCGACGTGCGGGCCGCGCTGGCCGAGGCGCGTCGGGTGCTGCGCCCCGGCGGGGCGCTGCACTTCGTCGAGCACTCACGCGCGCCGGAGAAGGGCGTGCGGCGGGTGCAGGACGCCATCCAGCCCGTCTGGGGCCCCGTCGCCGGGGGCTGCCACGTCACCCGGGACGTGCCGGGCCTGGTCCGCGCGGCGGGCTTCGAGGTGGTGACGGACGAGGCATACCTGACGCGGTTCCCGCCCGCCCGTCCCTGGGCCTGGTTCGTCGTGGGGACCGGCCGCGTGGGGACCGGCCGCCCGACCGGCTGACGCAGCCGGCCGGGCGTGCCACCGGCGTCAGTCGCCCTTGCTGAGCCCCGCAGAGATCGCGTTCATCACCGAGGAGTCGGCCAGCGTCGTGACGTCGCCCACCTCCCGGTGCTCGGCGACGTCCTTGAGCAGGCGGCGCATGATCTTGCCCGAGCGAGTCTTGGGCAGCTCGGGGACGATCATGATCTGCCGGGGCTTGGCGATCGGGCCGATCTCCTTGGCGACGTGGTTGCGCAGCTCGGCGACCAGGTCCGAGCCCTCGCCCGCCTCGTCGGCCTCCTGGACGGCCTCCTCGCGCAGGATGACGAACGCGCAGATCGCCTGGCCGGTGGTCTCGTCCGCGGCCCCGACGACGGCCGCCTCGGCGACCTTGGGGTGGGACACCAGGGCCGACTCGATCTCCGAGGTCGACATCCGGTGGCCGGAGACGTTCATCACGTCGTCGACCCGGCCGAGCACCCAGATGTTGCCGTCCTCGTCCAGCTTGGCGCCGTCCCCGGCGAAGTAGACGTTCTCGAACCGGCTCCAGTAGGTGTCCTTGTAGCGCTGCGGGTCGCCCCAGATGCCGCGCAGCATCGAGGGCCAGGGCTCGGTCAGGACGAGGTAGCCGCCGGAGCCCTTCTCCACCGGCTGCCCCATGTCGTCCACGACCGCGGCGCTGATGCCCGGGATCGCGTGCTGGGCCGAGCCCGGCCGGGTGGGGGTCACGCCGGGCAGCGGGCTGATCATGATCGCCCCGGTCTCGGTCTGCCACCAGGTGTCCACGATCGGGCACCGGTCCCCGCCGATGACCTCGCGGTACCACATCCAGGCCTCCGGGTTGATCGGCTCCCCGACCGACCCGAGCAGCCGCAGCGAGGACAGGTCAAACTTCGCCGGGATCTCCTTGCCCCACTTCATGAAGGTCCGGATCGCGGTGGGGGCGGTGTAGAGGACGCTGACCTTCTTGTCCTGGACGATCTCCCAGAACCGGCCCTGGTGCGGGGTGTCGGGCGTCCCCTCGTACATCACCTGGGTGGCGCCGAGGGTCATCGGCCCGTAGACGATGTAGGAGTGCCCGGTGACCCAGCCGATGTCGGCGGTGCACCAGTAGACGTCGGACTCGGGGTGGATGTCGTGCACCACCGAGCTGGTGTAGGCGGTCTGCACGACATACCCGCCGGTGGCGTGGAAGATCCCCTTAGGCTTCCCGGTCGTCCCGGAGGTGTAGAGGATGAACAGCGGGTGCTCGGCGTCGAAGGCCTGCGCCTCGTGGGTGTCGGCCGCCTGCTCCAGCTGCTCGTGCCACCACAGGTCGCGGTCGTCGTTCCACTCCACGTCCTGCTCGGTGCGCCGCACGACGAGGACCTTCTCGACCGGGGAGTCGCCGACGGCCAGGGCGGCGTCGACGGCCGGCTTGAGCGCGCCCGGCTTGCCGCGGCGCCACCCGCCGTCGGCGGTGATGACCACCTTGGCGCCGGCGTCGTCGATGCGGCTGTGCAGGGCCTCGGCGGAGAAGCCGCCGAAGACGACCGAGTGCGGGGCGCCCAGGCGCGCGCAGGCCAGCATCGCCACGACCGCCTCGGGGATCATCGGCAGGTAGATCGCGACCGTGTCCCCCTTGCCGACACCGAGGTCGGCGAGCGCGTTGGCGGCCTTCTGCACCTGCTGGTGCAGCTCGGCGTAGGTGATGTCGCGGGTGTCCCCCGGCTCCCCGACGAAGTGGATCGCCACCCGGTCGCCGTTGCCGGCCTCGACGTGCCGGTCGACCGCGTTGACGCAGGCGTTGAGGGTGCCCCCGACGAACCACTTGGCGAACGGGGCGTCGGACCAGTCGAGCACCTGGTCGAAGTCGTTCTCCCAGCTCACGAACTTCCGCGCCTGGTCGGCCCAGAAAGCCTCCCGGTCCGCGGACGCCTGCTCGTAGAGCTCGCTCCTGCCGTTGGCGGCGGCCGCGAACTCCTCGCTCGGCGGGAAGGTGCGCTCCTCGTGCAACAGGTTGGACAGTCCTTCTTCGGACATGGATGCCTCCTTGCGTCTGGGCTGCGTGCTCCCGAGTATGCCGTGACCTCGGCGGGCGCGCGGGCCGGGGCGGGTGCGGGGCGACGAGCGGACGGTGCCGTGCGACGAGCGGCAGCGCCGACGGAGGTCAGCGCCGCGCGGGCACGCCGAGCGCCCCGGTCGGGATCGACTCGGGGGTGTGCAGCCGCACGAGGGTGCGCCGGGTCCCGCGGGGGATCCGGTGCGGGGTGGCCAGGGAGACGCCGACGGCGGTGAGCAGGGCCACCGGCACGGTCCAGGCCGCCGGCTGCGCCAGGAGCGCGCCGGCCCACCCGGGGCGGTCGCCGACGAGCACCGTGACGCCGATGGCACCGGTGGCCAGGACGGCACCGACGAGCAGCCCGGCGGCGGCCCCCGGCACGGTGAGCCGGGGCCACCACACGCCCAGCGCCAGCAGGGGGAAGAAGGTCGAGGCCGCCACGACGAAGGCCAGCGTGACGAAGGCGGCCAGCCCCACCTCGGGGAAGAACCGGCTCAGCCCGTAGGGGACGAGCACGGCGACCACGGCGGCCAGCCGGAACCCGGTGACCTCGGAGTGGTCGCCCCCGGTGACCTTGGCCAGCAGCGGCCGGACGACGTCCTGGTTGAGCACTCCGGTCACCGCGACCGCGAGCCCGGAGGACGTCGAGAGGAACGCCGCGAACGCCCCGCCCGCGAGCGCGGCGACGAGCAGGTCGGCCGGCACCCCGTCGACGACCTGCGCGGGCAGCCGGAGCACCACCGTGTCGGCCCGCCAGTCCTCGGCGGAGGAGGCGAGGTAGGCGCGGCCGAGGACGCCGTAGACGATTGTCACCACGTAGAACATGCCCAGCAGCCACAGCACCCGCACCGTCGTGCGACGGGCCTGGGCGCCGTCGGGGTTGGTGTAGTAGCGCACCACGACGTGCGGCAGCCCCGTCGTGCCGAGGGCCAGCGCCACCAGCAGGGAGAAGGTCCGGTAGAGGTGGTGCCGGTCGGGGACCTCCCCGGTCAGCGGCAGCAGCCAGGAGCTGTCGACCTGCGGGAGTGGCCCGCGGGTGGCCCACCAGACCGCGACGATCACCCCGGCGGGCACGGCGAGGGCGGTGAGCTTGACCCAGTACTGCACGGCCTGGACCAGGGTGATCGAGCGCATGCCGCCGGCGGCGACCGAGAGCACGACGACGACGAGGACCACCGTCGCCCCGAGCCGTTCGGGCGCCCCGGTGACCAGGCGCAGCGTGAACCCGGCGCCCTGGAACTGGGGCACGAGGTAGAGCCAGCCGATGAAGACGACGAGCACCGTGCACAGGTGGCGCACCGCCCGCGACTCGAGCCGGGCCTCGGCGAAGTCGGGCAGGGTGTAGGCGCCCGACCGCCGCAGCGGCGCGGCGACGAGCACCAGCAGCACGACGTACCCGGCGGTGTAGCCGATCGGGTACCAGAGGGCGTCCACCCCGGTGTCGTAGACCAGCCCCGCCACCCCGAGGAAGCTGGCGGCCGAGAGGTACTCCCCGCCGATCGCCGCCGCGTTGCGGCCGGGGGTGACCGTGCGGCCGGCGACGTAGAAGTCGCTCGTGCGCCGGGACAGCCGCAGGCCGAAGACGCCGAGCACGAGCGTGAGCACGCACACGGCCAGGACCGCCAGCCCGGGCAGCACCCCGGACACTAGGCGTCCCGTCCGACGACGTCGCTGAACCGCGTCTCCAGCCGGCCCGCCTGGTGGGCGTACCAGGCGGCGAGCGCGACCATCGCCGGGTAGACGAGCACCCCGAGCAGCACCCAGACGAGGGGGACGCCGGCCAGGCTCACCGCACCGGTCGCCGGCACGAGGGTGACGAGCACCGGCACGGCGAGCAGGGCGGCGGCGAAGACGCCCAGCACGGTCAGCGCGAGGCGCAGCTGGGCCCGCAGCAGCCCCTGGAGGTAGAGCTCGCCCACCTCGGTCTGCTCGACGAGGTCGGTGGCGGGGGTGCGCTGCCGCACGGGCGGCGCACCCCGGCGGGAGGAGGTCACCCGGACCCGGGAGGTATGCCGTCGCGCCGGCGCGCCGGTCCGTCCGGGGGCGGGGACGACGGGGTCGGCATGGTGGGCAGGCTACGCCCGACCTGCGACACCGGGTGGGGTGGGCGACGATGGGGCCATGGCAGACCTCAAGGACCGCACGATCGGGCTCGTGAGCAAGGGCTACCGCTTCACCGACCGGCTGCTCGGGCCGGCGGTGCGCCCCGGCTCGGCCCGGCGGGCCCCGATGAGGCTGCTCGGCTCGCCCGCCCTCGTGGTCCGCGGGGCGGAGGGGGTGCGCCTGTTCTACGACACCGACCGGATGCAGCGCACCGGTGCCATGCCGGCCATCATCGGCGGCGGCCTGTTCGGCAAGGGGTCGCTGCACGGGATGGACGGCGAGGCGCACCGCAACCGCAAGGCGATCTTCGTCCGGGCCGCGATGGACCCCGACGCGCTGCGCGAGCTGATGGCCGACGCACGGCGGGAGTGGGCGGCATACATCGACCGGGAGTGGGTGGCCGGCGAGGGCGGCACCGTGTACGACGCCGCGGTGGACGTCTACGGCCGGTCGATCATGCGCTGGGCCGGGATCGAGGCCGACGAGGAGACCCTGACCCGGCTGTCCCGGTGGGAGGCGCAGATCGTCGACGGCTTCGCCGTGCTCGGGCCCGCCTACGTGCTGCAGAAGGTCCGGCGGCGCCAGTGCGACCGCTGGTTCGAGGAGCACGTGCGCAGGGCACGGGCCGGCGAGGTGCCGGTGCGTCCCGGCAGCGCCCTCGACCTGGTCCTGGCCCACCGCGAGCTGGACGGACAGCCGCTGTCGGACCATCTGGCCGCCGTGGAGATCCAGAACGTGGTCCGGCCGACGATCGCGGTCGCCCGGTTCGCCGCGTTCCTGGCGCTGGCCTTCCACGAGCACCCGGACGTGCGCGAACGGGTCAGCGAGGAGGTCCTCGCCCGCGGGACCACGGTCGACGGGCCCTACGCCACGGCGGTCGCCCAGGAGGTGCGCCGCTACTACCCCTTCGTGCCGGTGCTGCCGGCCGTCGCGCGGCACGACCTGGAGTTCGAGGGAGCCCGGGTCGCGGCCGGCGACCGGGTGCTCGTCGACATCTTCGGGACCGACCGCGACGCCGAGCACTGGCACGAGCCGGACCGCTTCGACCCGGAGCGCTTCACCGGGGAGGGCGCCGACCTGGCCTGGTCGGACCACTTCCTGCCCCAGGGCGGAGGCCGTCCGGAGACCGGCCACCGCTGCCCCGGGGAGCTGGTGACGGTGGGGCTGCTGGCGCTCACCGCCGCCGAGCTGTCCCGGCTGGAGGCGAACCTGCCCGAGCAGGACCTGTCCTACCCCCTGGACCGGATGCCGACGGCACCGGGGAGCAAGGTCCGGTTCGTCGACGTGCGCCGGCGCTGACCGTCAGGGCCGGGGGCCGCGGGCGAGGATGCGCTCACGGACGTCCCGGGTGTGCCGGCGGGCCACCTGCAGCTCGGTCCCGTCCGGGGCCAGCACGAGGGACACCCGTCCCTGGCTCTGCCGCACCTCGGCGACGTGGGCCAGAGAGACGAGGGTCGAGCGGTGGATGCGGACGAACCCGGCGTCGGTCCACCGTTCCTCCAGCGTGCTCAGCGGGACCCGGACCAGGTGGGAGCCGGTCGCGGTGAACAGCCGGGCGTAGTCGCCCTGGGCCTGGACGTAGCGGATGGTCGACCGCAGAACGAACCGGGTCACCCCGCCGAGCTCGACCGCGATCCGTTCGTCCGGGACGGTCGGCGCGGGACCCGTCTCCCTCGGCGAGGCCGTCGGCCCGTCGGCCACGGCCACCTCCCCGGGGGCCCCCGGCTCGGCGCGCGCGTCCGCGGGGGCGCGGACGTCATACCCTCCACCACCCGGTCGACCGCCCGGGCGAGCCGGGACGGGGAGACCGGCTTCATCACGTAGTCCGTGGCCTGCACGGCGAAGGCGTCGACGGCGTGCTCCTCGTGGGCGGTGACGAAGACGACCTGCGGGCGGCGGGCGAACCGGGCGATGATGCGCGCCAGCTCCATCCCGTCGAGCCCGGGCATGGAGATGTCGGAGAAGACGACGTCGACGTCGCCGGCGTCCAGCGCCCGCAGCGCGTCGGTGCCCGAGGAGGCGGCGACCACGACGTCGAACCGGCCGTCCTGCTCGAGGAGGTAGGTCAGCTCGGAGAGGGCGGGCGGTTCGTCGTCGACGACGAGGGCGCGCATGACCTCATCGTAGGAGGCGCCCTCCGTGCGGCGGAGGAGGCACCGGGGCGGCGGGGCCGGTGTCAGCAGCCGCGCAGGAGCTGGGCCTTGACCCAGGCGCCCGACTGGTAGACCACGGCCTGCGCCCAGCCCCGCAGGCTCCGGTCCGTGCCGGCGTCGGTCGTCCAGACGAGCACGTCGCGTCGGTGCACCGTTCCATGAGCATCCGGGTGCGCGCCGCGTGCGGCGTGCTGGTCATCACCGCGACCCGGTCCCAGCCGTGCTCCGCGACCCGGGCGCCCAGGACCCGGGCCTCCCCGCGGGTGGTGTACGGCTCGGGCAGGACGCACTCGACCCGGTAGGTGGCCGTGCGCAGGCGGCAGTGGTCGGTCGCGTAGTGCTCGCCGGTGTCGGCGTTGACCGAGGTCGTGGCCAGCAGCACGGGGGCGACGCCGGTGTCCATGACGGCGAGCGCCTCCTCGATCCGGGTCTCCACCGGACCGATGACGTAGGCCGCGTCCACCGGTGCCACCTCGTCGACCCGCGGGTCGACCACCACGTCGAGACTGACGGCCACCCACGTCACCAGCGCCGCGAGGACGGTCGCGATCAGGGTCGTCAGCCAGGGCCTCATCCGGCCACGTGCACGCCGGGGGCGTACTTGGGCACCCGGAAGGAGACCTTGGTGCCCAGCCCGGGGGCCGTCTCGACCACGAGGCCGTGGTCGTCGCCGTAGACCTGCCGGAGTCGGGCGTCGACGTTGCCCAGGCCCACGCTGTCGGTGTCCTTGCCGTCGGCCGCCGTGTCGCCGTCGAGCGCCCGCTGGACCAGCTCGGGGTCGGAGCCGACCCCGTCGTCCTCGATGGTGATCTCGGCCAGGTCGCCCAGGTCGGTGGCGGTGATCGTCACCGTGCCGACGTCCTCCTTGGCCGCCAGCCCGTGGCGGACGGCGTTCTCCACGAGGGGCTGCACGGCCAGGAAGGGCACGGCCACGGTGAGCACCTCGGGCGCGACGAGGAGGTGGACCTGGAGCCGCTCGCCGAAGCGCGCCTGCTCGAGCACGAGGTAGCGCTCGATGTTGCGCAGCTCGTCGGCCAGGGTGGTGAAGGCCCCGCCGCGCCGCAGGGCGTAGCGGGTGAAGTCGGCGAACTCCAGCAGCAGCTCGCGGGCCCGGTCGGGGTCGGTCCGCACGAAGGAGGCGATCGCGCCGAGGGAGTTGTAGATGAAGTGCGGGCTGATCTGGGCCCGCAGGCTGCGCAGCTCGGCCTCCATGGCCCGGGTGCGCTCCCGGTCCAGCTCGCCGAGCTCGAGCTGGCCGCTGACCCAGGTGGCGAGCTGCTCGGTGGCGCGGGCCAGCCCGGCGGAGGGCCGCTCGGCGTAGGCCGCGACCGTGCCCACGACCCGGTCCTCGACGACGAGCGGGGCGACCACCCCGGCCCGGACGTCGCACTCGGGGTCGGCGCAGGGCAGGTCGTCGCGGTCGAGGACGACGACGTCACCGGTGTCCAGCACCCGGCGGGAGTGGTCGACCGCCTGGCCGGAGTGGTGCTCCCCGTGCCCGGACCAGGTGAGCAGCTGGTGGCCGTCGCACAGCGCCAGCCCGGACGCCCCGAGCATGAGGCGCAGGTGCCGGGCCGCCCGGCCGGCGTGCTCGCCCGTCAGGCCGGACCGCAGGTGCCGCCCCGCCTGGGACCCGGTCCGCAGCGTCTCGTAGGTGATCCGGTCCGCCTCGGAGAGGAACCCCCGGGCCTCCCGCCGGCGGCGCAGCCACAGCACGACGTGCAGGACGAGGAAGGCGCCCGCCACGACGATGGCCGTGGGGAGGTGGAAGTCCTGCATGGAGCGAGGGTATGCCGTCTCGGCCGGCCCGGCCTCCGCCGTCTTTGGTGCGAACTCACCTGGGCGATACCCTTGGGGGTATCACGTCAATCCGTTCAACGAGGAGTTCCATGTCCCACGGCGCCCACGTCCTCGACGGCCTCAAGGCCCCCGCCCGCGACCTGCGCTCGCGCATCCCGGACGTCTACGCCGGGTTCGCCGCCACCCACAAGGCGGCCCTGGCCGAGGGCGAGCTGAGCACCGCCACCAAGGAGCTCATCGCCCTGGGCATCTCCGTGGCCACCCAGTGCGACGGCTGCATCGCCAGCCACGCCCGCGGTGCGGCCCGCGCCGGAGCCACGGCCGAGCAGGCCGCCGAGACCATCGGCGTCGCTATCCTCATGGCCGGCGGCCCCGCGACCGTCTACGGCCCGCGCGCGATGGACGCCTTCCTGGAGTTCTCCGGCGCCAAGGAGGCCTGAGCCTCCCGGGGCGCTGCCCGCGCGTCGGCCGGCGCCGGCGCATCGGCCGGGGGGCGCGTCGGCCGGGGGGCGCTCCCGGCCGCGTGACCAGTTGTGGCCCCCACCAGGGCCACGACTCGTCGGCCGAGACCCCCCGACGACGTCTACTCCCCCCGGCCGGACGAGCCGACGGTCTCGACCGGGCGGCCCAGGTCCACGAGCAGGGCGGTCGACAGCTCGGCGGCCGCCTGCCGCACCTTGTCGAGGTCGACGGCCGCGTGCCGCTCCTCCACGCTCGGCTCGATGGTCGAGAGCACCTCGTCGCGGTTGCGGGCGGCGGCCGCGGCCTGCACCGCCAGCTCCTGCCGCAGCTCGGCGCTCAGCAGCCCGCCCTCCTGGTCGGCCCGCCGGGCCAGCTCGACGGCGAACCGCTCGCCGGCGGCCGCCTCCTCCTGGTCGTCGCTGGTCAGCATGAGCGCCGCCCGGTCGAGCAGGCACCGGCCCCGCTCCAGGTCGCCCTGGCCGACCTCGGCCACGGCCCGGGTGAGCAGCGGCCGCTCCGCGGCACCGGCCTGCCGGGCGATCATCGCCAGCTGCAGGCCCAGCACCCGCTCCCGGGTCCGGGCGCCGACGTCCCCCTCGCGCAGGCTCGGCACGTAGCCCTTCGACGGCGCGCTCTGGGCCATCGTGTCGAGGTACTCCCGCTGGGCCTCCTCCGGCGTGCCGACCGTCTCCCGCAACGGGATCGCCCGGATGGCCAGGGTGGCGAAGAAGACCACGACGATGATCGGCAGGCCGAGGACGAACACGTCGTGCAGCTGGTCGGCCAGCCCCCGGCGCACCGCCTCCAGCACCTCCGGCGGCAGCCCCTCCGTCGCCGCCGGGTCTAACGCCGCCCCGGCGTCGATCTGCCCCAGCTCGGCCGCCCGCGACGCCATCTCGGCCGGCAGGTGCCCCGCGATCGCCGACGCCATCCCGGCCGTCATGACCGAGCCGAAGACGGCGATCCCGACCGTGTTGCCGACGTTGCGGAAGAACTGCAGGGTCGCGGTGCCGACGCCCAGGTCGGCCCGGGAGACCGCGTTCTGGACGACGAGGGTGTACTGCTGCATCGCCATCCCCAGGCCGGTGCCCATGACCGCGATCGCCGCGGTCATCGTCCACTCCCAGGACTCCACGGTGAGCCGGGTCAGCAGCCACAGGCCCACCCCGGTGACGACCGTGCCCAGCAGCATGAGCTCCTTGTAGCGGCCGGTCCGGGTGATGAGCAGGCCGGAGAGGATCCCCACGACGATCATCCCGAGCATCATCGGCATGAGGATCAGGCCGGACTCGGTCGCCCCGGCGCCGAGCACGCCCTGGGCGTAGACCGGCACGTAGATCAACGCGCCGAACATCACCATCGCCAGGCCGAAGGCGGCGATGTTGGCCCAGGTGAAGATGCTGTTGCGGAACAGGCCCAGCGGCAGAAGAGGGTTCTCCGCCCGCAGCTCGGCCAGGACGAACCCGGCCAGCAGGACCGCACCGGCCGCGAAGAGGCCCAGCACCGGCGCCGACGTCCACGGGTAGGTGGTGCCGCCCCAGGACGTGGCCAGGAGGATCGACACGAGCGCCGGGGTCAGGGTGACGATGCCCAGCACGTCGATGCTGCCGCGCGTCGGCTCGTGGTCCAGGTGCAGGAAGCGGGCGATGACGACCACCGCAACCACACCGACCGGCAGCGCGGCGAAGAACAGCCACCGCCAGCCCAGCTCGTCGGTGATCAGCCCGCCCGCGAGGGGGCCGGCCACCGAGGTCACGCCGAACACCGCCCCCATGAGGCCCTGGTACTTCCCCCGCTGCCGGGCCGGGATGATGTCCCCGATGATGGTCTGGGACAGCGGCATCAGCGTGCCCATGCCCAGGCCCTGCACCGCCCGGCCGAGGACGAGCGTCCAGAAGTTCGGCGCCAGCCCGGAGATCACCGAGCCCACCATGAAGACGACCAGCCCGCCAAGGTAGAACCCGCGCCGGCCGAAGATGTCGGACAGCTTGCCCACGATCGGCACGACGATGGCCGAGACCAGCATGGCCGCGGTCGCCACCCAGCTGTAGTGCTCCATACCCCCCAGCTCGGCGACGATCCGGGGGATGGCCGGGCCGACGATCGTCTGGCTGATCGAGGCGACGAACATGCCGAGCATCAGCCCGACGAAGACCCGCCGGTGCGCGGGCGTCATCCGGTAGGGAACGGGTTCGGGGGTGGCGGCCGTGGGCGCGGCTCCGGTGGTGGTCACGGGGTCCTCGGGGTATGCGGTGGTGCTGGCGGAGGCGTTCGGAGCGGCGGGTCTCGAGGCTGTCGGTGAGCTGCCCGAGCAGGCGGGCCAGGTCACGGCTGTCGTCGTCGTCCCAACCCTCGAGGCGTCGGTGACGAGGGCCACCCGTCGGGCCCGCTCCTGGCGGACCGCATCGCGACCCTCGTCGGTGAGGCAGAGCAGGGAGGCGCGACCGTCGGCCGGGTCCGGCTCGCGGGCCACCAGCCCCCGGTCGACCAGGGATGTGAGCCGCCGGCTCATCGTCGAGGGGTCCAACCCCTCCGACCGGGCCAGGTCGCGGGAGCGGACGGGCTCCCCGCCGTCGCCTGGTGGGACAGGTGGACGAGGACCGAGAAGTCCGGGCGCGAGAGGTCGCCCTGGAACTCGGTGAGGAGGCGGCCCATCGAGGCGAAGGCGCGCGCGAGCTGCTCAGATACGTGCATGATGCAACCATCATACGTCGTCCGGACGCCTCAGCTGGTCACGTCGCGGGCCCCCCGGCCGAGCAGCCACCGACGCACGAGACGGCAGCGGCCGGACTCCCACCAGGCGAGGTCGAGCGCGTCCGCCCGGGCTTCGACGGGCAGGAGACCGTCGAGCCGGCCCCGGGTGGACTCCTCGGTGACGTCGCCGTGGACCAGGTCGAGCGTCAGGTGTGGCTCGGGCGCGAACTCCCCGGCGTAGGGCGGGTGGTCGGGGAACTCCGCGACGAGCAGGGCGGTGAGCAGGGCGAACGGCCCGGCCGCTCGGGCGCGAGGTGGACGATCCCGTTGGGGAAGGTGGCCACCCGCGCGAGCCGGTAGGGGAACGGCTCCACCTGCGCGGCGACGGCGGCGACCCGGCTGGCCACGTCGTCGTCGAGCTCGTCGTCCAGCACGTCGACGAACGGGCCGAGGGCGGTGACGTGGGCGTGGACGAAGCGGGGGTCGGCGGAGACGAAGCCGGGGTCGTAGGCCGCGGTCCGGTCGCGGACCCATCCCTCCAGCGGCGGGACCGGCACCTGGAGCACGCTGTGCCCGCGCCAGGCTGACGCACCGGTGTCGGGCGGGCTCACCGTCCCCGCCGCTGCCGGTGGAGGCGCAGCTCGTGCACGAACCAGACACCTCCGAGCACCACGGTGATCAGCCCGTGCCACCACGCGATGGCACCGGCAGCGACGAGGACCACAGCGGACACGATGACGACGGCCGACGCTGTCACGGGCCACCAGGTCGAGCTCCGCCCCCTCGCCAGGTCATCCACGGGCCCGACCGTTCCACAGGACATGGTCGTCCGCAAGGCTGTGCAACAGATAGCCGACCAGCGGTGAGGCTCCCTGCCGGTTGCGACATGTCACGTGCTGCACCCTCGGGCCTCTGGCACGCGACACGCTACAACGGCTCTGCACAGTGCGTGACACGCCGGGGGCTGGTGGGCGACGGCTCCGTACAGTGCGCGACACGCCGGGGGCGGAGAGCCCAGGGCCGACCGTCGGCCCCCGCCGTTACCGCGCGCGCCGTCAGAAGACCGGTTTGCCGCCCGTCACCCCCAGCACCGTCCCGGAGACGTAGCTGGCCTCGTCGGAGGCGAGGAAGACGTACGCCGCGGCCACCTCGACCGGATGGCCGGCGCGGCCCAGCGGGGTGTCCGAGCCGAAGCCCTCCACCTTGTCCGACGACATCGTCGAGGGGATGAGCGGCGTCCAGATCGGCCCGGGCGCCACGGCGTTGACGCGCACCCCGCGCGGGCCCAGCTCGGCGGCCAGGTTGACGACGAGGTTGTTCAGCGCCGCCTTCGTGGCCGCGTAGTCCAGCAGGTGGTCCGAGGGCTCGTAGGCCTGGATCGAGGTGGTGACGATGACGCTGCCGCCGTCCTTCCCCAGCTCGCCGGCCAGCTCGTGCACCAGCCAGTAGGGCGAGAAGACGTTGGTCGCGAACGTGCGCTCGACCTGCTCCAGCGGGAACTCCTCGAGCGTGTCGTGGGTCATCTGGTAGGCCGCGTTGGCCACCAGCACGTCGAGCCCGCCGAGCGCCTGCACGGCGTCCTTGGCCAGCTGCCGGTTGGCCGCCAGCTCGCGCAGGTCCACCGCGAACAGGTGGCAGGTGCCGCCGGCCGCCTCGACCAGCTCCTGGGTGCGCCGGGCGTCGTCCTCCTCCTCGGGCAGGTGGGCGACCGCGACCGCGGCTCCCTCCTTGGCGAAGGTGAGGGCCACGGCCCGGCCGATGCCGGAGTCGCCGCCGGTGATCAGGCGCGCCGGCCGGGGAGGCGGTCACGACCCGTCCACGACTCCTCGCCGTGGTCGGGCGCGGGGTCCAGGTCGGCGACCGTGCCGGGCCACTCCTGGGACTGGCCGGGGATGTCGGACAGCTGGGGACGGGTCATGCCGTTCTCCTTCCGTCAGGGATGGGGATGTCGTGCAGGGATGGGAATGTCGTGCAGGGATGCGTATGCCGTGCCGCCGCTCAGACGTCGCGCTCCCAGCGGCGCATCGCCCCGCAGGCGGTGAAGAAGTCCTCCGGCGTCGTCGTCGACAGGTCCAGGCAGGCCTGGTCCAGCCGGTCGCGATCCCGCCGGCCTCCAGCAGCGGGCGGGCGCCGGGCACGTAGCCGATGAACTTGTAGTGCGAGAACGCGTCGGCGACGAAGTCGCGGGTGGCCGGGTGACCGGCCAGCTCCTCGGCCCCGGCCCCCTCGCCCAGGAGGGCGACCGCGTCGAAGAGCACCGAGGGCCCGCCGTCGATCTTGTGGTCGACCGGCCGGCGCTCGCCACCGGCGAGGGTGACGCCACCGACCTTGAGGGCGACCGTCTCGACCATCGCGCCGCCGTCCTCGAAGGCCTTCGTCAGGGCGTCGAGCACGGCCCCGTCGGTCCCGTCGGTGACGACGATCCCCAGCTTGCGGCCGGCGAAGCTCTCCGGCGCGCGGAACTCCATGCTGAGGGCCGGGGAGGCCGGCAGGTCGTGGTTCGGTTGCACGTGCGGGGTGGTGGCCTCCGGCAGCTCCATCCCGAGCCCGTCGGCGACCCCGGCCGCCAGCTCCTCGTCGACGTTGCGCAGGTTGGCCACGATCCGCTCGCGGACCACCGGGATCTCGCACTTGGACAGCTCGAAGACGAACGCCATCCGGATGTGGTCCTGCTCGACCGCGCTCTGGCTGCGCCAGAACTGACCGGCCTGGGAGTAGTGGTCGGCGAAGCTCTCGGCCCGGACCCGTCTGGTGTGCCCGCTCTCGGGCCGCTCGACGGTCCGGAAGCCCGCCTCCCGGTCCGCCCGCGGCCCGGCCGCGGCCCCGGTGAAGGAGTTGGGCTCGTAGTTCGCCCGGCCCGCCTGCCGGCCCATCTGCATGTGGCCGTCCCGCTGGAAGTGGGCGACCGGGCAGCGCGGCGCGTTAACCGGGAGCTGGCTGAAGTTCGTCGACCCCAGCCGCTTGAGCTGGGTGTCCAGGTAGGAGAAGTTGCGCCCCTGCAGCAGCGGGTCGTTGGTGAAGTCGATGCCGGGCACGACGTTCTGGGTCATGAACGCCACCTGCTCGGTCTCGCTGAAGACGTTGTCGACGACCCGGTCCAGCCGCATCGTGCCGACCACCCGCAGCGGCACCTGCTCCTCGGGGATGATCTTGGTCGCGTCGAGCACGTCGAAGTCGAAGGAGTCGGCGAACTCGTCGTCGAAGGTCTGCACGCACAGGTCCCACTCGGGGAAGTCGCCGTTGTTGATCGCCATCCACAGGTCGCGCCGGTGGAAGTCCGGGTCGCGCCGTTGATCTTGACCGCCTCGTTCCACACCACCGACTGCAGCCCCTGCTTCGGCACCCAGTGGAACTTGACGAACGTGCTGCGCCCCTCGGCGTCGACGAACCGGAAGGTGTGCACGC
The DNA here is from genome assembly GCF_001942405.1 of Ornithinimicrobium sp. CNJ-824. Lineage (GTDB taxonomy): Bacteria > Actinomycetota > Actinomycetes > Actinomycetales > Dermatophilaceae > Ornithinicoccus > Ornithinicoccus kibberensis. The sequence continues at coordinate 24,931 of NZ_MKKA01000010.1, read as the reverse complement.
CGAAGCCCTGCATGAAGCGGAACGACCGCGGGATCGCGCGGTCCGACATCTGCCACAGCAGCATGTGGGTCGACTCGGGCATCAGCCCGACGAAGTCCCAGAAGGTGTCGTGCGCCGACTGGGCCTGCGGCCAGCCCCGGTCCTGCTCCTCCTTGACCGAGTGCACCAGGTCGGGGAACTTGAGGGCGTCCTGGATGAAGAACACCGGGATGTTGTTGCCGACCAGGTCCCAGTTGCCCTCGTCGGTGTAGAACTTGGTCGCGAACCCGCGCACGTCCCGGGCCAGGTCGAAGGAGCCCATGTTGCCCGCGACGGTGGAGAACCGGACGAACACCGGCGTCTCCTTGCCGGCCTCGGCGAACAGCGAGGCCCGGGTCAGGTCGGACAGGTCCTCGGCGGCGGTGAAGGTGCCGTGCGCGCCATACCCGCGGGCGTGCACCACCCGCTCGGGGATCCGCTCGTGGTCGAAGTGGAAGATCTTGTCGCGGAAGGCGAAGTCCTCCAGCAGGGTGGGTCCGCGGTCGCCGACCTTCAACGAGTTCTGGTCGTCCGAGAGGACCTGCCCCTGCGAGGTCGTCATCGGAGGTATGCCGTCGCCCGGCAGCTGGTGCAGCTCGCCGCCCTCCCCGGGCTCGGTCGCGTCGGTGTAACGCGGGTTGTCCGCCGCGGCACCCGCGTGGCGGGGCGTCGGCGGCTGCGGCGGGGCCGGGTCCTGCGGGTAGTCCGGGAGCCGGGGGCCGCCTGCCTCCACGGCCGGCTGGTCGTTCTGGTTCTTGGCCATCGTCGTCCTCCAGGTCCGCGTCGTCGTCGCCCTCGCTGGCGACGCGGTTTCCACGCTAGGACGACTGCGCCCGCTCGTCCTGTCGACCTGACGTGCGGCACCGGCCGGACCGTCCCAGGCTGGGTCGCATGCCCAACCTCGACCGCCGGACGCTGGCCGCCGGGTTCCTCTTCGGGTGCGGCGTCGCCGCCTCGATGATCGACCTGTTCGTCTTCCACCTGGGCCTTCAGTGGCACCACTTCTACGACCTGTCCACGCCGGAGGTGGCCCTGCTGGCCGACGCGTTCTTCCACGCCTTCGGCTGGTTCATCACGGTCTGGGGGCTGTTCCTGCTCGCGGACGTGCGCCGTCGCGGCGGTCTCCTGTGGGTCCGGTGGGCGGGGGCGGTCCTCGTCGGGATCGGCGTCTTCCAGCTGCTGGACGGGGTGTTCCTCCACAAGGTGCTGCGCATCCACCAGATCCGCTACGACGTCGAGCTGTGGCCCTACGACCTCACCTGGATCGGCACCGCGCTGCTCGCCGTGGTGATCGGGACGCTGGTCGCGCGCCGCGCCGGACGGGAGCGCCCGGGAGCAGCCGCCGACCGGCCCGGCGGGACGGACCGCGGACGGGCGACGGGGTGAGCCGGTGACCGTCCTTCCCGCCCACGGTGAACACGGCCCCGGCCGGGTGGCGGCCGACCTGGGCTGGGAGGCGTTCGCGATCCTCGTCGTGCTGCTGCTGGTCTCCGCCGCGATCGCCCAGGTCGCGGCGCTGCGGGCCGCCGCCCCGCGGGTTCGCTGGCCCTGGTGGCGCACCCTCGCCTGGCACGCCGGTCTGCTGTGCGCCGGGCTCGCGCTGGTCGGCCCGCTCGCCGACGCCGCCCGCTCCAGCTTCACCGCGCACATGGCCGGCCACCTGCTGCTCGGCATGGTGGCGCCGCTGCTCCTGGTCCTGGCCGCCCCCGTCACCCTGGCGCTGCGCGCCCTGCCGGCACCGTCGGCCCGCCGCCTCGTGCGCCTCCTGCGGACGCCGTTCGTGCGGGTCCTCACCCACCCCGTGGTCGCGGCGGCGCTCAACGCAGGAGGCCTGTGGCTGCTCTACACGACCGACCTCTACCGGCTCATGCACGGGTCCGTGCTCGTCCACGCCCTGGTCCACGCGCACGTCCTGCTCGCCGGGTGGGTGTTCACCGCGTCCGTGGTCGGGGTGGACCCGGACCCCCACCGGTCCCCGGTGACCGTGCGGGCGACCGTCCTCGTGCTCTTCGTCGCGGCCCACTCGCTGCTGGGCAAGTGGCTCTACGTCCGCCCGCCGGCCGGGGTCGAGCAGGCCGACGCGCGGGCGGGCGCCCAGCTCATGTACTACGGGGGCGACGTCGTCGATGTCACGCTCATGGTCCTGCTGCTGCTCGGCTGGTACCGCGCCACCCGGCCACGGACGGGCCTCAGGACCGCTTCGGCTGCGCCCAGCGCCACCCGCGGGGCAGCTTCTCCGCTTCCGCGACCGAGCGCACCCGCACGTCGCCGAACACCGACCACCCGGTGACGACCAGCCGGCCGCCCGACGGCGGGGTGCCGGTGGCGGCCGCCCCCACCTCCGAGCGCGCGTCGCCGAGCAGCGTCATCCCCTGGATCTGCACGTCGGTGCCTTCGGGCACGAGGATCTTCGCGCTCCCGAACAGGCTGTAGAGCTCGACCTCGAGGGTCTCCCCCGGCTGCAGCACCTGGCGCAGGTCGAGCTTGACGTCGCCGAACACCTGGTAGGACACGGTCTTCTGCGCCGCGTCCCACGCCCCGGTGCGGACCAGGTCGCCGAAGGCCGACACCATCGGCTGGTCCCGCTCCCGCCGGGCGGGCAGGTCTCCCGGACCGCCCGAGGGGTATGCCGCTCCGCCGGCCTGCTGCCAGGAGCCCGGCGCCCCGGGGACCACCTCGGGCATCCCCGCGCCCGGCGTCTGCGGGCCAGGCAGCGGAGGGGGCTGCAGCGAGGGGTCGATCCCCGGGGACGGCAGCATCGGGTCCGGGCCGGGCGGTGCCGCCAGCTCGTCACCCTCGCGGGGCTCCTGCCCGCGGTCGTCGTCCTGCCACCCCGATCGGTACGTCATACCCCCACCGTAGTCGGCGCCGCGGACTCCCCGGCGCTGCGGCGGATCCTGCCCCGCGGCACCGAGCACCCCCGCGGGCTCCGTACGCTGGGGGGATGGAATTCAGGTACCTCGGCAACAGCGGGCTCAAGATCAGCGAGATCACCTACGGCAACTGGTTGACCCACGGGTCCCAGGTGGAGAACGAGGTGGCCCACCAGTGCGTGCGCGCCGCGCTCGACGAGGGCATCTCGACCTTCGACACCGCCGACGTTTACGCCAACACCAAGGCCGAGAGCGTCCTCGGCGAGGCCCTCAAGGGCGAGCGCCGGGAGAGCCTGGAGATCTTCACCAAGGTCTACTGGCCGACCGGCCCGGGCGGCAAGAACGACACCGGTCTGTCGCGCAAGCACGTCATGGAGTCGATCGACGGGTCGCTGAAGCGGCTGCAGACCGACTACGTCGACCTCTACCAGGCGCACCGGTTCGACACCGAGACGCCGCTGGAGGAGACGATGCAGGCCTTCGCCGACATCGTCCGGCAGGGCAAGGCCCTCTACATCGGGGTCAGCGAGTGGACCGCCGACCAGATCCGCGAGGGCCACCGGCTGAGCAAGGAGCTCGGCTTCCAGCTGATCTCCTCCCAGCCGCAGTACTCCATGCTCTGGCGGGTCATCGACCCCGAGGTCGTCCCGGCCTGCGAGGAGCTGGGCATCTCCCAGATCGTCTGGAGCCCGATGGCCCAGGGCGTGCTCTCGGGCAAGTACCTGCCCGGCCAGCAGCCCACCGAGGGCCGCGCGGCCGACGAGAGGATGGGCAAGGGCATGCAGGGCTTCATGTCCGACGAGACCCTCACGGCCGTGCAGAACCTCAAGCCGCTGGCGGAGGAGGCCGGCCTGACCATGCCGCAGCTCGCGGTCGCCTGGGTGCTGCAGAACCCCAACGTGGCCGCCGCGCTCGTCGGCGCCTCCCGGCCCGAGCAGGTCAAGGACAACGTCAAGGCCGCCGGCGTCAAGCTGGACGCCGACCTGCTGGCGAAGATCGACGAGGTCCTGGGCGACTCGGTCGAGCGCGACCCGGGCAAGACGGCCGAGAACGCCCCGCAGACCCGGGTGGCCTGACGAGCCGGACGGTCAGCGCTCGACGATCGTCGTGACCACCTCGGTCAGCGCCGGCCGGCGGGGCGTCGAGGAGAAGCCGAAGCGGGCCGGCGGGTCGACCGGGGTCAGCGTGCCCAGGTCGACGCCGTCGAGCCGGGCGGTCACGGAGGTCACCGTCCGCAGGTCGGTCGCGCCGTAGAACTCCCGCCGTCCCTGCCCGGCGCTGCCCCGGGTCCGCACGCCCCTCAGGAGGACCCGGGCCACCGGGTCGGTCACCGTGGCCAGCAGGGGGCTGGCGGCGACCCGGCGGGGTATGCCGCGCAGCAGCCACCCCAGCACGGTGCGCCGGCCGAGGGTCGCGGCGAGGGTCAGGGACGGCGTGCCCACGGAGAAGGTCGCGGGCGGCCCGTCCGTCGGGGCCGGTGCGCCGGCGGCGAGGTCCACCTCGACCGGCTCGATCCGGGTCTCGTCGAAGCTGTAGGTACCGGTCACGAAGTCGGCGACCTCCTGGGTGGGGGCCAGCAGGACCCGGTGCCCGTCGGCCCGCTCGACCATGACGTCGGCGAACGAGCCCAGCGGCGAGGTGTCCCAGACCCCGACGACGAGCCGCACCCCGCTCGTCGTGCCGACCCCGAGGATGCGGCCGGTGAAGGTCCAGGTGCGCGACGTCATACCCCCCATCCTCGCCGGTGCGGGCGCTGCTGACAGGCTGGGGCCATGGGAGCACCCTTCGACCTGACCCTGGAGCAGATGCGGGAGCACCGCAGCGCCAAGTGGAGCCGGGTGGCGCCCGACGTCCTGCCCGCCTGGACCGCGGAGATGGACGTGCGGACCGCCCCGGCGATCGCGGAGGCGCTGCGCACTGCGGTCGACCGGTCGGACTTCGGCTACGCGGGGCACCCGAGGCCGGTGGTGGAGGCGTTCGCCGGGTTCGCGCGGGACACCTGGGGCTGGGACCCGGTGGCCGACGGGGGCAGCGTGCGGGTGATGGCCGACGTCGGGGTCGGTGTGCAGGAGATCCTGCGGGCGGTCACCTCGCCCGGGGACCGGGTGCTGCTCACGCCCCCGGTCTACCTCAGCTTCTACCCGTGGATCCGCGAGCTGGGCCTGGAGCCGGACGACGTGCCGATGCTCGACCAGGACCGGGGCGGGCGGCTGGACCTGGAGGGGATGGAGCGGTCGCTGGCCGGCGGGACGAAGGTCGTTCTCCTGTGCTCCCCGCACAACCCCCTCGGCCTGGTGACCCCGCGGGAGGACCTGGCCGCGGTGGCCGACCTGGCCAAGGAGCACGGGGCGCTCGTGGTCTCCGACGAGATCCACGCGCCGCTCGTCCACCCGGGCAGCGCGCAGCAGTTCGTCCCCTTCCTGGCGGTCTCCGACGCCGCCCGGGAGGTCGGGGTCGCGCTGCAGTCGCCGTCGAAGGCGTGGAACCTCGCCGGGCTCAAGCTCGCCGTGGCCGTCGTGGCCGACAGGTCGCGCTGGCCCGAGGGGATGCCCGGCGGGCTGGACTGGGGCTCGGGGATCCTCGGGCAGTACGCGGCGGTGGCGGCGTACACCGACGGGCGCGACTGGCTGCAGGACGTGCGCCGGGAGATCCAGGAGCGGGCCGCGCAGCTGGAGGGGCTGCTGGCGCAGCACCTTCCGGGGGTGCGCTACCACCGGCCGTCGGCGAGCTACCTGGCCTGGCTGGACTGCCGGGAGCTGGGGCTGGGCGACGACCCGGCGGCGGCCTTCCTCGAGCGTGGCCGCGTGCTGCTCTCGCCCGGCCCGGCGTTCGGCCCGGGCGGGGCCGGGTTCGCCCGGCTCAACATCGGCACCTCCGAGGAGCTGATGGCCGAGGCGGTGCGGAGGATGGCCCGGGCCCTGTGACCCGCGGCGTCCGTCCGGACGTCAGGGGCAGGGGATGGCACCGAGGCGGGCCAGCCCGGCCAGGTCGCCGGGGCCGAAGTGCGTCTGGCCGGTGTTGACGGGGGTCATCAGCTCGCCCGGCGCGTCCACGTGGCCCAGGCCCAGGACGTGGGCCAGCTCGTGGTCGAGCACCGCCGCGTGCGCCTCCGGCGTCGGCAGCTGGTCGGTGTCCAGGACGACCTGCCCGGAGGCGTTCCAGGACCGGCCGTCGGGAAAGGTCACCACCGTCGGCCCGCCGAACCCTGCGCTCGGTCCCTCGAGCGCCGGCACCTCCTCGTCGGTCGCCCAGCCGACCAGGACGGGCTCGCCCCGGGACGCGGGGTCGTCCGACCAGGTGCGATCGGTCTCGCCGACGAGCTCCAGGTGCAGGCCGCTGGCGTCGGAGATCCGGGCGAGGGAGGCGAGCACCAGGTCCGCGTAGCCCTCCGGGGCTCCTGCCGGGTTGACGGCGACCTCGACCGGGCCGCACGGGGAGAAGCCGACCGGCTCCTCGCTCTGCGGCTGGGTGGCCAGGAAGGCGTAGGCACCGTCGGTCTGCGGGGCGACGGCGGGCAGCAGCCGCTCGCCGCGAGGTGGTTCCCATCCCCACCCGGCCGGGTCGGAGCGGGGGAGGAAGTCCGGCACCAGGTCGTCGAACCGCCCGCCCGCGCTCCCCTGCGCCGCCGGGTCCACCGTGCCCGCCGGGGCGCGGTCCTCCTGCCGGCCGCCGATGACGTCCGGGGGCACCGGTGAGGCGTCCGGCAGCGGCAGCTCCGGCTCCTGCTCCGGCAGCCCGAGGACGGAGCGACCGGTGTCCTGCGCCCAGGACCAGGTCTGCACGGCCCGGTCGGGGTAGGTGAGCCCGGCGCCGACCAGGCCGATCACCACCAGCACCCCCGGCCACGACCGACGTCGCCGGCGCACCGGTGGCCGCGGAGGGACCGGGTCGAGGACCGGGACGGGCGGGGGACCACCCTCGGGCGAGTGGTAACGCCAGGGTCCCGAGCCGCCGGTGAGCGGGCTGCCCGGAGGACTCCCGCCCAGGCCGTAGCGCCGGTCCCACTCGTCGAGCTCGGCCAGCCGTCGCTGCATCTCCGCCGCCCTCCGGCGACGGGCGGCGGCCTCGAACATCCCCATGGGGACATCGTGCCCCACGGCACCGACGGCACCGGGCCGAGGCACCGGGCAGAGGCACCGACCGACGGCGCCGGACCGGCCGCCCGCCGGAGTTGGGGACCGCCCGCCCCACTCCATACGCTGTGCCCCATGACCCGCCCCCACCTGTGGATCCGCGCCGAGTCCCGCCCGACCGAGCAGCGCGTGCCGATCGTCCCCGCCGACGCGGCCCGGCTCATCGCCGACGGCTTCACCGTGACGGTGGAGGAGTCGCCGACCCGGATCGTCCCGGTGGAGGAGTACGTCGAGGTCGGCTGCTCGGTCGCCCCGTTCGGCTCCTGGGTGGACGCCCCCGAGGGGGCCGTGGTCGTGGGGATCAAGGAGCTTCCGGAGGACCCCTCGGACCTGCAGCACACGCACGTGTTCTTCGCGCACGCCTACAAGGGCCAGGAGGGTGCCGAGGAGGTGCTGGAGCGGTTCCGCCGCGGCGGCGGCGAGCTGCTGGACGTGGAGTACCTGACCGTCGACGGCAAGCGCGTCGTGGCGTTCGGCTTCTGGGCCGGCTACGTGGGGGCGGCGCTGTCGGTGCTGCGCCACCGCGGGCTCCTGGACGGCGGCGTCGGCCCGATGACCCGCGAGGACCTGGACGAGCGGCTGCGCGGCAGCACCCCGGCCGAGCCCGAGCGGGCGCTGGTCATCGGCTCGCGCGGGCGCTCCGGGACCGGTGCCGTGGAGGCGCTGGCCGTGGCCGGGTGCGCCCTGACCCGGTGGGACCGGGCCGACACGCTCGTCCTGGACAAGCCCGCCCTGCTCGACCAGGACATCCTCGTCAACTGCGTCGTCAGCCTCGGGGCGGGCGAGGCGTTCGTCACCGCCGAGGACGTCGACGCGCCACGGCGCCTGCGGGTCGTCGGCGACGTGACCTGCGACGTGACCTCCGAGGCCAACAAGCTGCCGGTCAACACGCAGATCACCACGTGGGACGAGCCGGTGCGCCGGTTCGGCGGGGACGAGCACCCCCTCGACGTCATCGCCATCGACAACCTGCCCTCCCTGCTGCCGCGTGAGTCCTCCGAGACGTTCAGCGCCGAGCTCACCCCCCCTGCTGCCCGACCTGGCCGACCGGTCCGGACCGTGGGCGGCGAGCCTGGAGTGGTTCCGGCGGCACGTGCACGACGCCTCCTGACGCGTCCGGCCGCCCTGCGGTGGACGGCCGTAACGATCGGGTAACGGTCCCGGTCGGGGCTTGCGCGGGGCACGGGGCCGACCAAGGCGCGCGCGCGGATACCGCGGACGCCGCACGCGGTCAAGGGTCCCCGGCCGGGCGACCGACGGCTCCTATGGTGGGAGCAGTCGAACGACGTCCACTCCCGAGGAGATGAGTTGAGATGACACGCACCACCCGGACCACCCGCCGCTCCACCACCATCGTGGCTGCCGCCGCCGTCGCGCTCGGCCTGAGCGCCTGCGGCGGGGACGACACCGACGGCGGGGACGACACCGGCGGGGAGGCGGCGGCCGGCGACGACCTCGGCCTCATCGACGACGGCACCCTGGTCGTCGCCATGAGCGGCGAGTTCCAGCCGTTCAGCTACTTCGAGGGCAACACCCTCACCGGCTTCGACCACGACATCGGCGTGGCGATCGCCGAGGAGATGGGCCTGGAGGTCGACGCCCAGACCGGCGCCTTCGACACCCTCATCCAGGGCATCAGCGCCAACCGCTACGACGTGCTCATCGCCTCGATGACGCCCACCGAGGAGCGGGACGAGCAGGTCGACTTCACCGACAGCTACTACGTCTCCGGCGCCCAGGCCTTCGTCGCCCCGGGCACCGAGTGCACCGACATCGCCGAGCTGGACTCCCCGACGATCGGGGTGGCCAGCGGCACGACCTACCAGGACTGGCTGAACGAGAACGGCGGGGACTGGGTCGGCGAGATCCGCACCTTCTCCTCCGACGTCACGGCCCTGCAGGACGTCTCGACCGGGCGTCTGGACGCCGCCATGACCGACCGCAACGTCGGCCTCTACCAGATCCAGGAGTCCGGCCTGGACCTCGTCGAGTGCGGCGAGCCCGTCTTCACCGAGGAGCCCGCCTTCGCGGTCGAGGAGGGCAACACCGCCCTGCGCGACGCCCTCAACGAGGCCCTGGCCACGATCAAGGAGGACGGCACCTACGCCGAGATCTCCGAGGAGTACTTCGGCAAGGACATCTCCACGACCGGCGGCGACGACGCCGCCGAGACCACCGAGGGCTGAGGACCGACTCCGGTGTCCAACTTCCTGGAGCTGTTCGCCGAGTACTCGCCGCTCTTCCTCGAGGCCACCTCGGTCACGCTCCGGCTGACCGCCGCCGCCCTCCTCATGGCCATGGTGGGCGGCGCGGTCGTCGCCGCGCTCGCGATGAGCAAGGTGCGACCGCTGCGCTGGCTGGCGACGGCCTACATCGGGGTGGTCCGCGGCACCCCGCTGATCACCCAGATCTTCATCATCTACTTCGGCCTCACCGCCATCGTCACCCTCGAGGCCTTCTGGGCCGGGGCGCTGGCGCTGGCCTTCCACAACTCGGCCTACATCGCCGAGATCGTCAGGTCCGGGTTCCAGGCCGTGCCCAAGGGGCTGACCGAGGCGTCCCGCTCGCTGGGGATGTCCAAGGTCAAGACGCTGCGGCGGGTGCAGGCGCCGCTGGCGCTGCGCACCACGCTGCCGGTGCTGGGCAACCAGTACATCATCGCGGTGAAGGACTCCTCGCTGGTCTCCTTCATCGGGATGACCGAGCTGTTCCAGACGTCGCGCAACATGGCGGCGACCACCTACGAGCCGCTGACCGCCTACATCGTGGTCGCGATCTACTACCTCGTCATCGTGCTCGCGCTGACCGCCCTCGTGGCCTGGCTCGAGCACCGGCTGAGCGCACACAGGAGGCCGGCCCAGGCATGAGCGAGCACCCAGCACCCACGGACGCCCGGCCCATCGTGCAGATGCGCGGCATCGTCAAGCGGTTCGGCACCACCACGGTCCTCGACGGCATCGACCTGGACGTCGCCGAGGGCGAGGTCGTCACCCTCATCGGTCCCTCCGGCGCCGGCAAGAGCACCCTGCTGCGGTGCGTCAACGGCCTGGAGCGGATCACCGACGGCACCATCGAGGTGGCCGGCGAGCGCCTGTCCTACACCGAGAAGAGCCTGAACCACCTGCGCGCCCGGATCGGATGGTGTTCCAGTCGTTCAACCTCTTCCCGCACATGACGGTCATGGAGAACATCACCGTGGCGCAGCGGGACGTGCTCGGCCGGTCCAAGGCCGAGGCGCGCTCGCGCGGCACCGAGCTGCTCGAGCGCGTCGGGCTGGAGCACAAGGCCGACGCCTACCCGGACAACCTCTCCGGCGGGCAGCAGCAGCGGGTCGCCATCGCGCGGGCGCTGGCCATGGACCCGGCGGTGATGCTCTTCGACGAGCCGACCTCCGCCCTCGACCCCGAGCTGGTCGGCGAGGTGCTCGACGTCATGCGGGCGCTGGCCGACGAGGGCATGACGATGATGGTCGTCACCCACGAGATGCGCTTCGCCCGGCGGGCCGCCGACCGGGTGGTGCTGCTGGCCGACGGCGGGATCGCCGAGCAGGGACCGCCGGAGCAGGTCCTCGACTCCCCCACGAGCGAGCGGGGCCAGGCCTTCCTGCAGCAGCTGTCGGAGCACTGAGCCGGTCGGTGACGCCTGCTGCGACCCGCGGTCGTCATGACGGGCAGCGTGGTGTCAGGCGACGGCGAGATCCGCACCGACGGCGTCGTAGGTCGCAGCGCACGCCGGTCGAAGGTCAGCAGCGTCCGCCCGTGCGTCCTGGCCGTCGTCCCGACCAGTCCGTCGTAGACCGCACCGCCCTTGATCCCGACCGCCGCCAGCGCGGCCACGGTCTCGAGGTGCACGTCTGCGGGCAGGGTCAACGGCGATGCGGTCACGCGGCGCAGGGCGGCGAGCACGACCGTCGGCTCCAGCCGGTGCGGTGCCGGCAGGCGGGTCAGCACGCTGTAGGTCTCCAGGAGCACGTGGGCCGGAAGGTCGAGCTCGGTCGCCGCCAGGTGGCGCAGGGCGTCCCGGTGACGGTCGTGGAACGGCAGGAGCGCAGGCACCAGGACGCTGGTGTCGCAGGTCGGCCTCACCGGCGGGTGGCCTCGAGCACCTCGCGCACCGTCGCGGTCGTGAGCGGGGGCACCTCCTCCTGGGGCACCAGCACCGGGAACCCGTCCTCGTCCTCCAGCGTGACGGGGGTGGAGGCCACCTCGATCTCCAGCCGACCGTCCGTGAAGGCGATGTCGACGAGCTGCCCCGGCTGGAGCCTCATGGCCTCCCGCAACGCCTTCGGCACCACGATGCGACCGGCACCGTCGATGGTCGTCCTCATGGCACAAATCTACCATCGAGCCCCCCAAGGGGCTCAGGTGAAGGCGCTCACGCCCGTCACCGCCCGGCCGACGAGCAACGACTGCACGGTCCGGCTGCCCTCGTAGGTGTAGACCGCCTCCAGGTCGGCGAAGTGCCGACCCACGTGGTGGTCGAGGAGGATCCCGTTGCCGCCCAGCAGGTCCCGGGCCGTGGCCACGACCTCGCGGGCCGCGGTCGTGGTGTGCAGCTTGGCCATGGCCGCGTGCTCGAGGGTGCACCGGCCCTGCTCCTCCAGCTGCGACATCCGGGTGCACATCAGCTGCATCGAGGTGATGAGCGTGACCATCCGGGCCAGGTCGTCCTGGACCAGCTGATTGTGCGCGAGCGGCCGGCCGAACTGCTCGCGCCGCCGCGCGTAGGTGAGCGCCCCCTCGTAGGCCGCGACCGCGTGGCCCAGCGCCTCCCAGGCCACCGTCTGCCGCGACCGGGCCAGCACCCGGTTGGTGTCCTCGAACGTGCGCGCCCCCGCCAGCCGGTTCCCCGCCGGCACCCGGACCCCGTCGAGCCGGATGTGGGCCTGCCACACCCCGCGGTTGCCGACCTTGCCCTCGATGACCTGCGCGTCCCAGCCGTCGGCCTCCTGCGGCGCCTCGACGACGAACCCTCCCACGTTCCCGTCGTCGTCGCGCGCCCACACCACCGCCAGGTCGCAGACCGACCCGTTGCCGATCCACCGCTTGGCCCCGTCGAGCACCCACCCGTCCCCGTCCCGCCGGGCGGTGGTCTCCAGGCTGACCACGTCGGAGCCGTGGGTGGGCTCGGTGAGCGCGACCGCGCCGAGCAGCTCGAGCCGGGCCATCGCCGGCAGCCACCGCTCCCGCTGCTCCTCCGACCCCAGCACGTGCACCGACGTCATCGCCAGGCCCGAGTGCACCGCGTTGAGCGTGGCCACCGACCCGTCCCCGCGGGCCAGCTCGGCGCACATCATCCCCTCGGCCAGCGGCGAGACCCCCGCGCACCCGTACCCCTCGATCGAGGCCCCCGCGACGCGCGTGGCGGCATACCCCCCGAGCAGCTCGCGCGGGAACCGGGCCGCCTCCCAGAACTCCGCGGCCCGCGGGACCACCTCCTCGTCGCACCACCGGCGCACCCCGTCGCGCAGCTCGCGCTCCCGCGCGGTGAGCAGCTCGTCCAGGTCGAAGAAGTCGGTGCCCAGGGACCTCCCGAGGTCGCTGCCGTCGGGCAGGTCGCGCGCGGACTCCGGCATCGGGGCGGGGGACTGGTCCATCCAGCGAGGGTATGCAGCCGCGCCGGCCCCCGCGACCGGGCGCCTCGGGCCGGGGCCGGGGTGGAAGGGCCTCCCGAGGCTCAGCCGTCGAGCAGCGGGTGCCCGTCGACGACCCCCGCGGGGCGACCCTCCTCGATGAACCACTCGTCGCCGAAGGCCATCGCGAACTGCTCCTGCGGCATCCCCAGCATCCAGCCGACGTCCTCCTGCGAGGCGTGCGCGGCCAGGGCGGCCCGCTTGGCGGCCAGCACCGGGCGGGCGTCGACGTGCCAGTGCAGCTCGTCCTCGGGGGTGCCGAACGGGTTGCCGTCGTCGGCGGGCGCGTCCGGGTCGATGCCGACGTCCTCCAGCCCGGCCTCCCGGGCGGCGACGACCAGGCGGCGGATGTGGTCGCGGTTCATCGTGGCCTGCAGCCACCGGGGACGCCGGGCGGCCAGCTCGACGGCACGCCTCACCACGTCGTGGACCTTGACGTGGTCGGGGTGGCCGTAGCCGCCGTGCCAGTCGTAGCCGACGACCACGTCGGCGTCCTCCTCGTCGAGGACGGCGACGAGGCGGGCGGCGGCCTCCTCGGTCGAGGCCCGGGCGAAGGCCCGCTCCCCCTCGTTCTGCTCCCACCCGGTCATCCCGGAGTCGGCGTAGCCCAGCCAGGCGACCCGGGCGGTGCCGAGGACCTCGGCGGAGGCGGCCGCCTCGACGCGGCGTCGGGCCACGACCGTCTCGCCCTCGGCGAGGTCGGCCGGCACCGTGCCGTGGTCGCCGTCGGTGGCGTAGACGCAGACGACCCGGTGGCCGGCGTCTGCGGCCAGCCGCATGGTGCCCGCGGTCTGGGATGCCTCGTCGTCGGGGTGGGCGTGGAGGAGGACGATCGTGCTCACGAGGGACCAGACTAGGGCCGCGGACCGGTCGTCGGGGCCGGCCCGGGGCTCACGCCTCGCGGTACCAGTCGCCGCACGACAGCGTCCGCAGCGGCACCAGGCGACCAGCGCGACCACCGCGGCGGCCACGAGCACGGGGGTGAAGCCCAGCCACGCCACGGCCCCGCCGGCCATCAGCGGCAGCACGGCCGCCCCCAGGTTGGCCGCGCCGAAGAGCCCCGCGTAGAGCGCCCGTTCCCCGTCGGGGGAGATCTGCACCAGCGCCCCCTCGAGCCCGATCTTGTGGGCCGACATCACCGCGCCGGAGAGGAGGAAGACGCCGGCGTAGACCGTGAGCGGGGCCGTCGCGGAGAGCACGAGCGCCAGCGGGAACACGGTGGCCAGCAGGACGAGCTCGGCACCCAGCACCAGCCGGTAGCCGCCGGCCCTGATGACGCGGTTCCACACCGGGCTGAACAGCAGCGTCCCGGCGATCTGCACGAGCACGAAGGTGCCGACGGCGGTGGCGGTCAGCTCGTAGCGGCCGTGGGCCAGCGCGGTGAGCAGCGGAATGGAGGTGAACCCGAGGGCGGCGAGGTTGGCCACCCCGACGAGCGCCCGCAGGTTGGGGTCGGCCGCGAGCATCCGGGGCGCCTGGCGCACCGCGCGTAGCACGCTGGACCGCGGCCGGTCCGTCGGGGTGCTGCGGGGCTCGTGCAGCAGCCAGAACCCCCAGGAGGCCACGAGGAGGACCCCGGCCGCGAGGGCGAAGAGCAGGACGTAGCCTGCGGGAAGGACGTCGACCCGAGCAGGAAGCGCACGACGAGGGCCGAGGTGAGCAGCCCGAGGGTCGTCAGCACCTGGCGCCGGACGAAGAAGGACCGCCGGCGCCCCGAGGGCACGAGGGTGCCGACCAGGTCGGTGTAGGACACGCCCGCGAAGGCTCCGCTCATGGCGAAGACGGTCATCGCGAGGAAGACGACGCCGATGACGCGCGGGTCGGTGCCCAGGGCGGCGATGCCCCACGCGGCGCCGGCCAGGGCGGCCACCCGCAGGTGGATCCCCAGCAGCAGGTAGGGCCGCTTGCGCGGCCGCGTGGTGAGGAACCCGGCGAAGAGCAGCTGGGAGACCAGGGGCAGCCCGATCATCACCGCGGTCAGGGCGCCGACCGCCACGACGCCGCCCCCGGCGGCCAGGACGAGGGCGGGCATCACCGTGTTGATCTCGGTGAAGCTCGTCGTCATCGCCAGGAAGAAGGCGTGCCAGAAGAACGGCCGCTCCGGCCGGGACCGGCCGACCTGGGCCTCCGGGTCCGCCGTCGCGGGCGCTGAGGTCGTGCTCACCGTCCCAGCATACCCCTGGGGGTATGCTTCGAGGTCAGCCCTTCAGCTCGGGGAAGTCGCTGTCGCGCCACTCCTGCTGGACCACCCCGGTCGTGCCGGGCAGCACCGCCTCGCTGGCCAGCTCGTCCTCCCGCGCCCGCAGCTCGACCCGGCGGATCTTGCCGGAGATCGTCTTGGGCAGCTCGAAGAACTCGATCCGACGCACCCGCTGCCAGGGGGCGAGGTGCTCCCGGGCGTGCCGCAGGATGGACAGGGCGGTCTCCCGCGTCGGCTGGTGCCCGTCGACGAGCGACGCGTAGGCCTTCGGCACCGCCAGCCGCACCTCGTCCGGGGCCGGCACGACCGCCGCCTCGGCCACGGCCGGGTGCTCGATGAGGACCGACTCCAGCTCGAAGGGGCTGATCTTGTAGTCGCTGGCCTTGAAGACGTCGTCGGTGCGGCCGACGTAGGTGATCATGCCCTTCGCGTCCCGCTCGGCCACGTCGCCGGTGTGGTAGAAGCCGCCGGCCATCGCCTCGGCGTTGCGCCCGTCGTCGCCCTGGTAGCCCGTCATCAGCGCCACCGGCGCCGCCGAGAGGTCCAGGCAGATCTCGCCCTCGCCCGGGCCCTCCACCACCTCGCCCGCCTCCGGGGAGACGAGCACGGAGGGCACGCCGGGCAGCGGCATACCCATCGAGCCGGGCTTGACCCGGTCGCCGGGGCAGTTGCCGATCTGGGCGGTGGTCTCGGTCTGCCCGTAGCCGTCCCGCAGGGTCAGCCCCCACTGCCGCTGCACCTGGGCGATGACCTCGGGGTTGAGCGGCTCACCGGCGCCGATGACCTCGCGCAGCGCCCCCGGACCGCCGGAGAGGTCGGCGTTGATGAGCATCCGCCACACGGTCGGCGGGGCGCAGAAGGTGGTGACCCGGTGCGCCCGCAGCACCTTGAGCAGCGCGGCCGGGTCGAACCGGGCGTAGTTGAAGACCAGGATCGTCGCCTCGGCGATCCACGGCGCGAAGAAGCAGCTCCAGGCGTGCTTGGCCCAGCCGGGGCTGGAGATGTTGAGGTGCACGTCTCGGGCCGCACGCCGAGCCATTACATCGTCGACAGGTGCCCGACGGGATAGCTCACCTGGGTGTGCTCGACCAGCTTGGGCCGGCTGGTCGTGCCGGAGGTGAAGTAGAGCAGCAGCCGGTCGTCCGCGCCCGTGCCCGGGTGCTCGGCGGGCGGGACCGAGGTCTGGTATGCCGCGCGCAGGTCGGTCCACCCGTCCGCCTCCCCGACGGACAGGCGCACGTAGTCGCCGGGCACCTCCTCGAACTTGGGGGTGTCGGCCGGGTTGGCGACCACGGCCGTGGCCTGCCCCCGCTCGATGCGGTCGCGCAGGTCCGCCGGGCCCACGGCCGTGGTCGTGGGCATGACCACGGCGCCGAGCTTCATGACCCCGAGCATGGTGTCCCACAGCTCGACCTGGTTGCCGAGCATGACGATGACGCTGTCTCCCCGGGAGACGCCCTGGTCGGCCAGGAACGCGGCGACCTGGTCGGAGCGGGTGGCGACCTCGTCGTAGCTCAGGGTCGTGTCGGACAGGTCCTCCTCGACGATCGTCAGCGCCGGCCGGTCGTTGCCGCGGGCGATCGCGTCGAACCAGTCGACGGCCCAGTTGAAGGTCTCCCCCACGTCCGGGTAGCGGAACTCCGCCCGGGCCCGCTCCGGCTGCCCGTGCAGGGAGAGCAGGAGGTCGCGGGCCTCCCGGTAGCGGTCGGTGCTGGTGCTCGGGGCGGACGTCGTCGTCATGGTCCATCCCTACTACACACGGCCGGAGCCGCGCACCGAGGGTGCGTCAGGCCCAGCGGGAGAAGACGCGCTGCAGCTCGCCGGCGTGCCGGGCCGGCACGTAGGCGACGGTCATCGACCGCCCGTGGCGCACGTAGGCCGGACGCTGCCCGGCCCCGGCCACCGCGGCGAACAACTCGGGCATGACCACGGGGTCGGCCCGGTCCTGGGTCCGACGGGGGTGGATCTCCCGGGTCAGGTCGTCGAAGGTGAACCGGACGACCCAACGGCCGCGCTCCTCGTCGACGCCGCCCTCGACCTCCTCGAGCAGGTGGGCCGTCCCGGCGGCGTCGGCCAGCTTGCGCACGAGCTCGGGGTAGGACTGGGGCCCCACGAGGTGGTCGAGGTCCACCGTCGTCACCCGGGGGTGCCGCGTGAGCGCGCCGTCCTCGCCGCGGGCCATCACCTGCAGGATCGCCACGTAGGGGTGCAGCTTGATCCAGCCCGCGGCGTCCGGGTCGTCGGCGATGTCCTGGACGCCCACCCCGTCCTGGGTCTCCAGGCCCAGCCGGGCCAGCGTGCCGAGCTGCTCGCCGACCGAGGGCCGGACGGGCGGGGGCACCGGTGTCGGGGGCTCCTCGCTGCTGTCCTTGCCGCGGGTGAAGATCTCGAAGGGGCCCATGGCCTCAGCCTGCCACGGGTCGGGGTCGGCGGCAACGGATCCGCGACCCCTGTGACGCGGTCGACACCGCAGGTCACCGGCCCGGACGGGGGCGGCTGCGGGGTCAGGAGCAGGCCGCCTCCCGCAGCGCGGCCAGACCGGCGAGGTCACCCTCGCCGAGCTCGCTCTGCCCGTCGTTGCGGGCGGCCATCAGCTGGGTGGGGTCCTCGGTGTGGCCCAGGCCCAGGACGTGGACCAGCTCGTGCACGAGGACCGCCTCGGGGTCGGTGCGGGAGAACCAGCCGCCGGTCTCCTCGGTGTCGACGACCACCATCCCGCCGACGGCATGCCCACCCCCGCCCGGTCCCTGGACGTAGCTGGAGCCGCCGATCCCGGCGACCGGGCCGGCCAGCGCCGGCACCTCCTCCTCGTCGGCCCAGCCGAGCAGCACCGGGCCGAAGCCGCGGTCGGCGAAGTCCCGGTCGGCGGTCTCGCCGACCACCTCCAGGTCGAACCCGCTCGCCGTCGAGAGCCGGGCGACCGCGGAGTCGACCATGTCCGCATACCCCTCCGGAGCCCCCTCGGGGTTGACCACGATCTCGACCGTCTCCTCGCACGGCCAGGTCAGCGGCTCCCCCCGCGCGGTCGTCTGCAGGAAGGTGTAGCCGTCGCCGCCCGAGCCGGGCTCCCCGTGGAGCGGGTCGACCGCGGCGTCCCGCAGGTCGCCCAGCTGCAGGTCGGGGGAGACGACGAGCGTGCCGACGATGACCGCGCCGACGACCACGAGGGTGCCCAGCACCCCGCCGCAGGAACCTCCGCGGCCCCGGTCGGTCGTCGAGGGGGTCATCGTCACCGTCCCAGTGTGCGGGACGCTCCTGCCAGCGGCCTGACTACTGGCCCAGCCCGCCGAGGAGCGTCTCGAAGTCGGTCACGTCCTCGTCGACCCCGTTGCCGGAGGACCGGCGGCGCGGGGCGGCCAGGTCGTCCTCGCGCGGCACGAAGCCGCCCACCGCGCCGGTCTCGGCCACGACCAGGGAGGCCAGCTCGGCGGCCGCCTGGGCGATCCGCCGGCCGAGCCGGTCGGACTCCCCGCCGCCGAAGTCCTCGGTCGCGGCGAACACGCCCGTGGGGACCACGACGGCCCGCAGGTAGGTGAACAGCGGCCGCAGGGCGTGGTCGAGGACGAGCTGGTGCCGGGAGGTCCCCGCGGTGGCGGCGACGACCACCGGCACCCCGTTCAGGGCGTCGGTGTCCAGCACGTCGACGAACATCTTGAACAGCCCGGAGTAGCTGGCGGTGAACACCGGCGTCACCGCCACCAGCCCGTCGGCCGACGCCACCAGGTCCCGCGCCTGCGCGACCCGCGGCGTCGGCATCCCCCCGGTGGTCATGGTGGTGGCCAGGTCCTGGGCGAGCTCCCGGAGCTCGACCACCTCGACCTCGGCGCGCTCGCCGCGCGCGCTGACCTGGGTGGTCACGGCGTCTGCGATGCGGTCGGCGAGCAGACGGGTGGACGAGGGGTTGGACAGCCCGGCGGTGACGACGACGATGCGGCGGGTCATGGAGGCTCCTCGGGGGTATGACGTGGGGCGGGTGCCCGGGACCGCCCTCGGAGGGCGGTCCCGGACGGGGTCAGCCCGCGCGGGCGGCGGCCCGGTCGGCGGCGGTCCGGGCCGGGGCGACGAGGTGGTGCGGCGCCTGCGGACCCTCGGCGACGAGGGAGGCGTGGGTGGGCGGGTCGCTGGGCACGGAGACTGGGCGCCGGGCCTCGAACTCGCGGCGCAGCACCGGGACGACCTCGCGGCCGAGGATCTCGACCTGCTCGAGGACGACGTCCAGCGGCAGGCCGGCGTGGTCCATGAGGAACAGCTGGCGCTGGTAGTCGCCGACGGCGTCGGCGAACCCGAGGGTGCGCTCGATGACCATCTCCGGGGTGCCGACGGTCAGCGGCGTCGCCCGGGTGAACTCCTCCAGGCTCGGCCCGTGCCCGTAGACGGGGGCGTTGTCGAAGTAGGGCCGGAAGAAGCGCTTGGCCTCCGCCTCGGTCCCGGCCATGAACGCCTGGCCGCCGAGCCCGACGATCGCCTGCTCGGCGGCGCCGTGGCCGTAGTGCTCGAAGCGACGCCGGTAGAGGCCCACCATCTGGGCGGTGTGCTCGATGTTCCAGAAGATGTGGTTGTGGAAGAAGCCGTCGCCGTAGTAGGCGGCCTGCTCGGCGATCTCGGTCGAGCGGATCGACCCGTGCCAGACGAAGGGCGGCGTGCCGTCGAGGGGGCGGGGCGTCGAGGTGAAGCCGTGCAGCGGGGTGCGGAACTTGCCCTGCCAGTCCACGACGTCCTCGCGCCACAGGCGGCGCAGCAGGTGGTAGTTCTCCACCGCGAGCGCGATGCCCTGGCGGATGTCCTTGCCGAACCACGGGTAGACCGGGCCGGTGTTCCCACGGCCCATCATGAGGTCGACGCGACCGCCGGAGAGGTGCTGCAGGAACGCGTAGTCCTCCGCGATCCGCACCGGGTCGGTGGTGGTGATGAGGGTCGTCGCGGTCGAGAGCAGCAGCCGCTCGGTCTGCGCGGCGATGTAGGCCAGGTGGGTGGTCGGCGCCGACGGCACGAACGGCGGGTTGTGGTGCTGCCCGGTCGCGAAGACGTCGAGCCCGACCTCCTCCGCCTTAAGCGCGATCGCGGTCATCGCCTGGATCCGCTCGTGCTCGCTCGGCGTGCGGCCGGTGGTGGGGTCGGGCGTGACGTCCCCGACGCTGAAGAGACCGAACTGCATGGCTCACCTCTCGCTGGTTGATCTGTCAATCATCCTAACGCGAGGGGCGCGCCGGGCATTCCGACCGGCCGCCGGGCGGGGCCGAGCCGCCCCGACCGGCAGACCGGCCCGTGGCTACCCGGCGGGCACCGCCGGGCGCTGCAGCAGGTCGGCCATCTTCCGGGCGATGAAGTCGGTCGCCCGGCGCGGGGCCACCCGGGAGAAGAGGTCCATCACCATGCGTCCTTGCCGACCGTGACCCGGAAGCGTCCCTCGACGACGGCCTGGTCCACGATGGTCCGGGCGGCGTCGACGGCGCTGGTCACCCGGCGCTGGCTGTTGGCCCGCGCCTCGGCGGCGTCCGCCCCGCCCGGGACCGCGACCCCGCTGTTCGCCGTGATGTCCGTGCCGATCGCGCCGGGGAAGACGACGGTCACCGCGACGTCCGTCTCCCGCAGCTCGGCGTAGAGCCCCTCCGTCAGCAGGGTCACCGCCGCCTTGCTCGCGCCGTACAACGTCTGGCCGGGCACCGGCAGGAAGCCGCCCATGCTGGAGACGTTGACCAGACAGGCCTCGGGGGCGGTGCGCAGGTGCGGCAGGAAGGCCTTGTTCACGTGGATCGTGCCCCACAGGTTGACCTGCAGGACCTTCTCCATCTCCGGGTAGTCCAGCTCGGCGAACGGCACGAACCGCTGGATGATCCCGGCCACGTTGAGCAGCCCGTCGACCCGGCCGTGGACGGCGACGACCTCGTCCGCGACCGCCTCCACGCGCTCCCGGTCGCCGATGTCGACGACGTGCACGGAGAGGCGCTCGCCGGCCGCCGCGAGACCCTGCGTCCCGGCGAGCGCCTCCGCCCGCAGGTCGAGCGCGGCCACCCGTGCCCCACGCCGGATGAGCTCCAGGACGACCTCCCGGCCGATGCCGTTACCGCCGCCCGTGACGACGAAGACCTTGTCGTTGACCTGCATGTTTCCTCCTGTGTCGTGATGACCCCAATTCTACGACAGCTCGTCGTGGACGACGGTGCGGGGCACCTGCGCGAGCCCCGCCCCGACCCCGGCACGACGGCATACCCCCGGCCCGTCCCCTGGCACGATGGGGAGGTGACCTCCCGCACCCCCGTCCGGCCCGGCACCCCCACGTGGGCCCGCCGGCTGCTGCCCGTGCTGCTGCTCGTGGCCCTCATGTGGACCGTCGAGGTGGTCGACCTTTTGCTGCCGCTGCCGCTGGACCAGTTCGGGATCCGCCCGCGCGACACGGGGCACCTGGCGGGGATCGTGCTCAGCCCGTTCCTGCACCTGGGGTTCGGGCACCTGCTGACCAACACCGTCTCGCTGCTCGTGCTCGGCGGCCTGCTCGCCCTGACCACCCGGCACCTGTGGCTGGTGACCGCCGGCGTCGTGCTCCTCGGCGGCCTGGGGGTGTGGCTGCTGGGCGGGCCCGGCACCGTCCACATCGGGGCCAGCGGGGTGGTCTACGGGTATGCCGCGTTCCTGGCGGTCTACGGGTTCGTCTCCCGGCACCCCTGGCGGGCGCTCGTCGGGGTGCTCGTGGTCGTGCTCTACGGGTCGATGCTGTGGGGCGTGCTGCCGCTGCGCGAGGGCGTCTCCTGGCAGGGGCACCTCTTCGGCGCGCTCGCCGGGGTGGCGCTGGGCGGTGTGGCTGGGCCGCCAGGACCGTGCGGACGTGCGGAGGCGCTGAGCCCCTGCACCCGGGCGGTGCCGACGACCCCTGCTCAGGCGACCCGACGCACGTCCGTGTGGACGAAGTCGTCCCCCTTGAACAGCAACGGCTCGTCCAGCCGGATGGCGAGCGCATAGCTGAAGCAGTCGCCGAAGTTCAGCCGGGCCCGGTGTCCCGACCCCCGGCCGAAGTCGCGGTAGGCCTGCCGGGCGGCCCGCGCGTCGGCAGCCGTCACGTCCACCACCGTGATCCGGAGGGCGTCGACGAGGGCGTCGTAGCCGCGGCTGAGGACGGGGGCGCGGCGGCCGTCCAGCACGACGCCCACCTCGGTCCACGAGACGGCCGAGATGCGAGGGGACGGCTCGGACCTGAGGTGGGAGAGGAAGTCACGGCGCTCGGGCTCGCCCAGGACGATCGCCACCAGGGCCGAGGAGTCGACGATCACGCGGGCAGGCCGTCGTCGTCGTACAGGTCGTCCAGGGAGGCGCGCACCGCGTCGGAGTCCGTGGGCGTGAGGGACGCGTCGATCCGGGCGAGGATCCGTTCGACCCCTGGGTCCGGCCCTCCCGGGCCCGCGTCCGGCCCGGAGGAGGCGTCGGCCAGGTAGCGCTCCAGCGCCTCCTCCACGACGGAGACCTGCGACCTGCCGGACAGCTCGGAGGCCCGGCGGATCAGGTCGCAGACCCGGTCGTTCTTGATGTTGATCGCCACGGCACCACGGTACCGTGTCGGTGGTACCTCCGGTACCCCCTGGTGCTCACGCCTCCGGCCAGGAGTCGGGCGTGTGCTCGCCGCCGGGCACGACCCGCTCATCCTCGTCGGCGACCTCGTGCCAGCTGTCCTGCGGCCGGTAGCCCAGCTCGAGCATCGCGTCGGTGAGGTCCCACCGGCGGTTGGGGTTGTCGGAGACCGCGTAGTAGACCCCGAACCGGGTCGGCGCCTCCACCGCCCGCTGCAGCGCCTGGGCCGCGTCGCCGGGGCTGAGCCACATGGCCTGCACGATGTCCTGGTCGGCCGCCCCGTAGTCGCCGCTGACCCAGCCGATCCGCAGCGCGATGACGTCCAGCCCGTGCTCTTCGTGGTAGAACCGGCCGAGCACCTCCCGAAGACCTTGGACACCCCGTAGAGCGAGTCCGGCCGCGGCGGCTGGGAGTTGTAGACCGGCCACTGCTCGTCCCGGTCGTACATCCCCATCGCGTGGTTGGACGAGGCGAGCACGACCCGGCGCACCCCGGCGGTGCGGGCGGCCTCCAGGACCGTGCGGGTGCCGACGATGTTGAGGTCCAGGACGGTCTCCCACGGGGAGTCGGGCGCGGCGGCCCCGGCCAGGTGGACGACCGTGTCGACCCCGGCGAAGGCCTGCTCGCACGCCGCGAGGTCGCGCACGTCGAGCTGCTGCACGGGCGGGTCGGCGTCCGGGTCCGCGTCGACGTCGGTGAGGACGAGCTCCCAGTCGTCGCGGGTGCGGTCGAGCAGGATCGGCAGGGCGTCGCCGGCGACGGTGCCGCCGGCGCCGGTGACGAGGACTCGGCGAGGGCTGGTGGTCATGGGGTCACGGTAGGGCGAGGATGACGCCCGTTCACCCCGGACGGGTGGGTGCGGGGCGCGGCGGGAGCCGCTGTGGTGTCACATGGGTCACCCGGACGACCGATGTGACACCACAGCGGGGTACATCGGTACGGAGCGGCCTCCCCTACCGCAGGTGGCTGGCCCCGTTGAAGTCCAGCACGGCGCCGGAGGCCCAGTGCGACCAGGGGTCCGCGAGCGCGACCACCGCGTCGGCGACCTCCTCGGGGGTGACGACCCGGTGGAAGGGGCTCTGCGCCCTGATCGCCCCCCCCTGGTCCCCGGCGAGGGCGTAGCCGGCCATCTCGGTGGCGATGAACCCCGGTGCGATCCCCAGCACCGCGATGCCGTGCGGCGCCAGCCGCACGGCCATCGACTGGCCCAGGGAGTGCAGCCCGGCCTTGCTGGCCCCGTAGGCGGGGATGTCGGGCTCGCCCCGGTAGGCGCCCCTGCTGCCCACGTCGACGATCCGGCCGGCGGGCAGTCCCTCGGCCGCCGGCACGTCGATCATGTGCCGCGCCACCTGCCAGATCAGGTGGGCCGGGCCGAGCAGGTTGGTCGCCAGGGTGCGCTCCCAGACCGCGACCCAGTCCCGGTATGACGTCTCCTCCAGCGGGTGCGTCCCGCGCCGGCCGCGCCCCTCCTCGGGGCGACGATCATCGCGGCGTTGTTGACGAGGACGTCGACGCGGCCGAGCACGCCGACGGCCTCGGCGGCCAGGCGCTCGACCGCGGCCGGGTCGCCCAGGTCGGCCTGCACGAGGCCGTGCCCCTCGCCCGGCAGCGAGCCCAGCACGTCGCGGGCCAGGTCCTCGCTGCCGTGGTAGTGGACGACGACCCGGTCGCCGCGGGCGGCGAAGGCCCGTGCGGTCGCGGCGCCGACACCGCGGGAGGACCCGGTGACCACCACGCCCCGCGACGGCGCCCCGGCGCCCTCGGTGCGGGCCCCACCCGCCGGCGCGCTCACGGCATACCCCCGTCCTGGAGCAGGTCGGTCCGGCCGAACAGCTGCGCGGTCTCGCGCGCGGTGGGCGTGCCCGCGTCGGGGTCGGCCCCGGCCTCGAGCAGGACGCCGACGACGTCGTCCTCGCCCTTGAAGACCGCTCCGGCCAGGGGCGACTGGCCGCGGTCGTTGAGCCGGCCGACGTCGGCCCCCCGCCCGGCCAGCTGCCGGACCAGGTCGGCGTGCCCGTGGTAGGCGGCGAGCATGAGCAGGGTGTTGCCGTCCGGGTCGGTGAGGTCGACCGGGGCGCCGGCGTCGACGTAGGCCGTCAGCTGCTCGGTCCGGCCGTGCCGGGCCAGGTCGAAGAGGGCGTGCGCGAGGTCGACGGCCTCGGGGGGAGGGCCGTCCGCCTCCGGCGGGGCGCCGTCGGGTGGCTGGGCGCTGGGGTCCGTGGGCATGGCTCGCTCCTCGTCGCGGGGCGCCGCAGGACGGGCTGCGGCCGGCACACCGTCAGCCTAGGGAATCGCTGATCTGGGGGCGTCTGCGGGTGTGAGGCCAGCCCGCAGGGGGGCTGAAGCCCGATGAGGCCGCGGGAGCGACGCTGGAACTGTCCTTGTGCCCCCTGGTTGGGGGCCTCAGGGCCGGTTCGGGGCAGGCTGGCGCCTGGCCCTCACCCGGTCAGGGCGAGGGCACGACCGCGCATCAGCCAGTTCGCCGAGGCGAACAGCATGTTCAGGTGGTTCAGGT
>NZ_MKKA01000009.1:2452-74759 GCF_001942405.1 Ornithinimicrobium sp. CNJ-824 | reverse complement strand
GCGACCGGCATACCCCCCACCCCCCGTCGACGACGACGTCCCCGAGAGGCCCCCCCATGTCCACGACCAGCCCCACCCCCGTCCGCTACGGGCTCGACGACCGCCCGCCGCTGCGCGCGCGATCCCGCTCGGCCTGCAGCACGTCATGGTGATGATGGCCAGCAACGTGACCATCCCGGTCATCCTGGCCACCGCCATCGGCGCCAGCCCCGAGGACACCGCCTTCCTCGTCCAGGTGGCGCTGCTCGTCGCCGGCATCTCCACGCTCGTGCAGACGCTGGGCATCGGCCCGGTCGGCGCGCGTCTGCCGATCGTGCAGGGCACCAGCTTCGGCTTCCTCGTCGTCTCGATCCCGCTGGCCCAGCAGTACGGTCTCGCGGCGGTCTTCGGCGGCGCGCTCTTCGCCGGCCTGGTCCAGGTGCTCTTCGGCGCGGTCTTCAGCCGGATCCGCCGGTTCTTCCCGCCGCTGGTGGCCGGCATCGTCGTGCTCGTCATCGGCATCGGCCTCATCCCCACCGGCATCCAGCTGTTCGCCGGCGGCGCCGGCTCGGAGGACCTGGGCTCGGTGCGCAACTTCGGGGTGGCCACGTTCGTGCTCGTCGCGATCCTCGTGCTCTACCGCTTCGGGCGCGGGTTCGTCGGCGCCGCGGCGGTGCTCATCGGCATCGTCGCGGGGTATGCCGTCGCCTCCGGCCTCGGGATGGTCGACTGGGGCCGGGTCGGCTCGGCGGCGTGGTTCTCGGTGCCGCAGCCGCTGCAGTTCGGGCTGGAGTTCCCCGCCGCCGCGCTCATCGCCATGGGGGCGATGGCGGTGGCCACCTCGATCGAGACGGTGGGCGACATCTCGGCGCTGACCAGGGCCGGCGACCACCGCCAGCCGACGACGAAGGAGATGCGCGGCGGCCTCATGGGCGACGGCGTCGGCACCGCCATCGCCGCGCTGTTCAGCGCGCTGCCGAACACCTCGTTCTCGCAGAACGTCGGGCTCGTGGCGTTCACCGGCGTGATGAGCCGGTTCGTCGTGACGGTCGGGGCGATCTTCCTCGTGCTGTCCGGCTTCGTGCCCAAGCTGGCGATGGTCATCGCCGTCATCCCGGCCTCGGTCATCGGCGGCGCGGCGGTGGTGATGTTCGGGATGATCATCTCGGCCGGCATCAGCCTGCTGACCACGCGGCCGCTCACCCAGAACGACCTCATCATCATCGCCGTGTCGGTCGTCGTCGGGCAGGGCTTCGCCTGGCGGCCGGAGATCGCCGCCAACCTGCCGGAGAACGTCGCCGCGCTGATGACCTCCGGCATCGTGCCGGCCGCCGCGATCGCGATCGTGCTCTACTCGATGAAGCCCGCCGAGGAGCGGCTGCTCGACGTCGACATGCCGTTGGCCGGGCAGTTCGCCGAGGACCAGGAGGACGACCGATGAGCACCACCCCCCTGCACGAGCTCGGGCTCGTCGAGCTGCAACGGCGGCTGCACGCCCGCGAGGTGAGCGCCCGGGAGGTCGTCGAGGACCACCTGGCCCGGATCGAGGCCGTCAACCCGGTCGTCAACGCGGTCGTCACCCTCGAGGCCGAGCGGGCCCTGGCGGCGGCCGACGAGGCCGACCGCACGGCCGCCGGCGGGGGCGCGCTGGCGCCGCTGCACGGCATACCGATGACGCACAAGGACACCCTGGCCACCCGGGGGATCCGGACGACGATGGGCTCGCCGGTGCTGGCCGACCAGGTGCCCGAGCACACCGACCTCATCGTCCAGCGGCTGTGGGACGCCGGGGTGATCGCCACGGGCAAGAACAACGTGCCCGAGTTCGCCGCCGGGTCGCACACCTTCAACCCGCTGTTCGGGGCGACCGGCAACCCCTACGACCCCGAGCGGTCGGTGGGCGGGTCCTCCGGCGGGGCCGCGGCGGCGCTGGCGACCCGCATCCAGGCGCTGGCCGACGGGTCCGACATGGGCGGCTCCCTGCGCAACCCGGCCGCCTGGTGCAACGTGGTCGGGCTGCGGCCCAGCCCCGGGGTCGTGCCGATGGTGCCGGCGCCGAACCCGGACGCGACGCTGAGCCGCAACGGGCTGATGGGCCGCTCGGTCGACGACCTCGCGCTGGGGATGTCGGTCGTCGCCGGGCCGCACCCGGCGAGCTCGTTGCGGAGCCCCGTGGCGCCGGAGGCGTTCGCGGCGCTGCTGGACGACGAGGGCCCGGCCGACCTGACCGGCGTGCGCGTCGGGGTGAGCGTCGACCTGGGCGTCGGCGTGCCCGTGGCCCCCGAGGTGCGGCGGGCCGTGCTGGAGCAGGCCGAGGTGCTCGCCTCGCTGGGCGCCACCGTCGAGGAGTCGGCGCCGCGGCTGGGCGACGCCGACGAGGTGTTCGACGTGACCCGGGCCTCGACATGGCCACCGGGCTGCGGCGGATCGTGCTGGAGCACCTGGACGACGGCATGGTCAAGGACGACGTCATCTGGAACGTCCGGCGCGGTCTGGAGCTGAGCGCGGAGCAGCTGATGTCGGCCGCCGAGGCGCGGGGGCGGCTGGACGCCGCGGTGCGCGAGTGGTTCGACGGGTGGGACCTGCTGCTCACCCCGACGGTGCAGGTCATGCCGTTCCCGACCGAGAAGAGGTGGCCGCGGGAGATCGACGGGGTGGAGCTGGAGACCTACGTGGAGTGGATGCGCTCCTGCTCGGTCGTCTCGGCCACCCGGTGCCCGGCGGTGTCGGTGCCGGGCGGGTTCGTCGACGGCCTGCCGGTGGGGCTGCAGCTGGTCGGGGCGCCGTGGTCGGACGACCGGCTGCTGCGGCTGACGAGGGTCTACGAGCGGGCGACGAGGTTCGCCGAGCAGGCGCCGCGGCTGTGAGCTGAGCCGCCAGGACGCCGCCGGTCACAGGCACTGTCAGCCGGTTCTTGACCGGCGCGGCGACGTTTTCCCTGGTCGCGTCCCCGTCACCTGTCAAGAACCGGACGAGAGTGGGGCGCGCCCGCGTCGGCCGGCTGTCGGCCCCGCGTCGAGCACCCTCCCGTGAGGTGTCATCCGGCCCACGCCCGGACCGGGACACGGCAGCGCCCCCGCACCGTCAGGTGCAGGGGCGCTGCCGGGCTCGAGCCCGGACTCTCGCCGGCTCAGTCGGCCGGCGGCACGTAGCCCGTCGGCTCCTCGCCCAGGTCGACGATCGCGGCCACGGGGCCACCACCCTCGGGCCCCTGGTGGGCGGCCGACACGGAGACGAACACGGCCGGGTCGCCGGTCACGGCCGCGGTCACGCCGCCGACGGCCGCCTTGATCTGGCGGTGCCAGTGCACGTCGGAGTCGTCGAGCATGGCGTTGCGCCGGCCCAGGACCTTGCCGTCGCCGCTGGCCTCGCACTTGAGGAAGACGTTGACCAGCCGACCCTGGATGTCGTCGCGGTGCGGGCGGTCGGGCAGCTCGAGCCCGGCGTCCTTGATCGCGTTCCAGATGCCGTCCTGGTCGAGCGCGTGCTCCATCACCGAGTGGCCGATGCGGTAGCGTCCGCCGACCCCCTTGGCGTTGCCGACGACGACCACCTGGGCCCGGTCCAGCTCGACGCCGGAGGAGCAGGACGCGACGGCGGAGTACTTGCTGCGGTCCTTCATGATGTCCGCGTCGGACAGGTCGGTGACCTCGCCCAGCGCCTTGGCGATGCCCAGGCCGGTCGTGCCGTTGGACACGTCCATCGAGGTCAGCGTGTCGTCGGTGAAGACGTCCTCGCCCCGGCTGTGCGCGTCACGGATCGTGTCGATCGTCAGCAGCGGGGTCTTGGTCTGCACGTAGTGCACGTCCGCGGTGTCGGTGATCCCGGCCTTCTCCATGGCGACCTTCACCGCGTCGGCGACCTTGTCGACCATGCCCATGTGCCCGATCTCCTCGGGCAGGATCGGCTCGCTCATCGCCATGCCGACGGTCAGCCGCGGCTCGTCGGTGGCCTCGACGGAGGCCGGGTCGACGGTGGCGAAGATCGTCGCGTGGGGGCTGATGACGCCGTCGGTGCCGCCGGACCAGACGATCGGGATCTGCCTGACCTTCTCCTGGTCGACGCCGCGCGCCATGAGGGCCTCGCGGAACGCCCGGTCGGCGATGATGCGGGTGTAGTCGTTCACCCCGCCGTTGCCCTCGGTCTTGCCGATGATGGCCAGCACCCGGTCGGCCTGGAGCACGCCGTCGTCGAGCAGCCGGGTGAACTCGCTGGCGTCGCTGACGGAGTGGATCGGGACCTTGCGTACCTCGATGGGGTCGGGCATGCCGCACACCTTCCTCGTGAATGGTCGGAACGGGTGCCGCCGCGACCGCCGGGGACGCCTCGGGTGGACGACCTCGGGGTATGCAGCACCGCTGCACCCAGGCTAGGCGCGGGACGGCCGGACGCCTGTCGGCAAGAGTTGCCAGAAATCCGGGGGTAACCCGATGACACCTTGTGAGCGCGGTCACGTCGGCCGACCTGCTTGGGTGGGGACCAGACCCGGACCGAGCCAACGAAGGAAGCAGGGAGCGGCGATGACCGACCCGACCCAGGACCACCGCGACGCGCCCGAGGGGGCCGGCGCGACGGCATACCCCCAGGAGCGGCCGGGACCGCTGTCCGGCACGGTCGTCATCGACCTGACCCGCGCGCTGGCGGGGCCGCACGCGGGGATGATGATGGCCGACCTGGGGGCGCGGGTGATCAAGGTGGAGACGCCCGGGACCGGTGACGACACCCGCTCCTGGGGTCCGCCGTTCGTGCCGGGCTCCGACGGGGCGGACGTGGCGACCTACTTCCTGTCGTGCAACCGCAACAAGGAGTCGGTCGCCCTCGACCTGAAGTCCGACGACGGGCGGGCGGTGCTGACCGAGCTGGTGCGCCGGGCCGACGTGCTCATGGAGAACTTCCGCCCCGGCACGCTGGACCGGCTCGGGTTCGCCCCCGACCACCTGGCCGAGCTGAACCCGCGCCTGGTCGTGCTGTCGATCTCGGGGTTCGGCCACGACGGGCCGGAGGGCGGGCGCGCCGGCTACGACCAGATCGCCCAGGGCGAGGCCGGGCTGATGTCGCTGACCGGCTCCGGCCCGGACGACCCGCAGCGGGTGGGCGTGCCGATCGGCGACCTGCTCTCGGGGATGTACGGCGCCTACGGCGTGCTGGCCGCGCTGCTGGAGCGGGAGCGGACCGGCCGCGGGCAGGTCGTGCGGACCTCGCTGCTGGCCTCGATCGTGGGCGTGCACGCCTTCCAGGGCACCCGGTGGACCGTGGCGCACGAGGTGCCCGCGGCGCAGGGCAACCACCACCCCTCGATCGCCCCGTACGGGCTGTTCCACTGCGCCGACGGGGCCGTGCAGGTCGCCTGCGGCAACGAGAGCCTGTGGCGGCGGCTGTGCACCGAGTTCGACCTCGACCCCGAGGCCGAGGGGATGCGCACCAACGGCGAACGGGTGGCCAACCGGCAGCGGGTGATCGAGGTGCTGGAGGACGCCTTCGCGGACCTCCCCGGCGAGGAGCTGCTCGCGCGGCTGGCCGCGGCCGGCGTGCCCTCGGGCCGGGTGCGCACCCTGCAGGAGGTCTACGAGTGGGACCAGACCCGCTCCCAGGGGCTGCTCGTCGACGTCGACCACCCCACCCTCGGGCCGGTCCAGCTGCCCGGGCCGCCGCTGCGCTTCTTCGCCCCCGACGGCACCGAGACCACCCCCACCGAGCACGCCAGCCCGCCGCTGCTCGACGAGCACGGACCCGCCGTCCGCGCCTGGCTGCAGGAGGGCTGAGATGCCCCGGCTCAGCGCCCGCGACGTGCTCACGGCCGTCCTCGACGAGGGCAGCTTCGTCTCGTGGGACACCGAGCCGGAGCAGCCGGACCTCGGGCCGGAGTATGCCGCGCAGCTGGCCCGGGCGCGGGAGCGCAGCGGGGTGGACGAGGCCGTGCTCACCGGCGAGGGCCGGCTGGACGGTCGCCGGGTGGCCGTGGCGGCCGGGGAGTTCTCGTTCCTGGCGGGGTCGATCGGGTCGGCCGCCAGCGAGCGGATCACCAGGGCGTTCGAGCGGGCCACGGCCGAGGGCCTGCCGATGCTCGCGTCGCCGTCGTCCGGAGGGACCCGGATGCAGGAGGGCACGCCGGCGTTCGTGCAGATGGTCAAGATCGGCCAGGCCGTCGCGGCGCACCGGCGGGCACGGCTGCCCTACCTGGTCTACCTGCGCGACCCCACGACCGGCGGCGTGCTCGCCTCGTGGGGCTCGCTGGGCCACCTGTCCATCGCCCAGCCGGGGGCGCTCATCGGCTTCCTCGGGCCGCGGGTGCGCGAGATCATCCACGGCGAGCCCTTCCCCGAGGGGGTCCAGGTCGCCGAGAACCTCGCCCGCCGCGGCGTCATCGACGGCGTCGTCCCGCTGGAGGGCCTGCGCCGGGTGGCCATCGACGCCCTGCGGGTGCTGGCCGGGGAGCAGGCGCCGACCGGCGAGCACGGCACCGAGCCCGACCTGGACGAGCTGTCCGCCCGGCCGGCCTGGACGTCGGTGCAGGCCACCCGGCGGGCCGACCGGCCCGGGCTGCGCGAGCTGCTGCACCACGGGGCCGAGGTCTTCATCCCCCTGCGGGGCACCGGCTCGGGCGAGTCGGACCTGACCGTCATCATGGGCCTGGCCCGCTTCCCCGGGTTCTCCTGCGTGCTCGTGGGCCAGGACCGCAAGGCCCAGCGGGAGGCCTACCTGGGCCCCGGGGCGCTGCGGGTGGCCCAGCGCGGCTTCCAGCTCGCCGAGGAGCTCGGCCTGCCGCTACTCACCGTCATCGACACCCCCGGGGCCGACCTGTCCGTGGAGGCAGAGCACGGTGGGATGGCCGGGGAGATCGCCCGGTGCCTGGCCGCGCTGGTCACCGTCGAGGTGCCCGTCGTCTCCGTCGTCCTGGGCGAGGGCACCGGCGGCGGCGCGCTGGCGCTCATGCCCGCCGACCGGACCGTCTGCGCCGAGCACGGCTGGATCGCCCCGCTGCCGCCCGAGGGCGCCAGCGCCATCGTCCACCGCACCGGCGACCGCGCCCCCGAGATGGCCCAGCTGCACCGCATCCGCTCCGTGGACCTGCGCGCCACCGGCGTCGTCGACGAGATCGTGGCCGAGCACCCGGACGCGGCGCAGGAGCCGGCGGCGTTCTGCCGCCGGATCACCGGGGTGACCGGGGCCCACCTGCGGGAGCTGCTCGAGGTGCCTCGGGAGGAGCGGCTGCGGGGCCGGCACGAGCGCTACCGCTCGGTCTGAGCGGGGCGTTCAGCGCAGGTCGTCGAGGGTGTCCGCCTCGTCCGGCCCCTTGTCGTCCCGGTAGCGCAGCACCCGCGCGAACCGCAGCGCGATCCCGCCGGGGTAGCGGCGCGAGGTCTGCACCGCGTCGTAGGCGATCTCGACCACCTGCTCGGGGCGCACGTGCACGACATACCCGTCGCGGTGGGTCTCCAGCGCCAGGAAGCGTTCGGTCTGCCACGCGAGCAGGGCGTCGGTCATGCCCTTGAACGTCTTGCCGACCATGACCAGCTCGTCGGTGCCGGGACGGCGGGCGGCGAGGTGGATGTTGGAGAGCTTGCCGCTGCGGCGGCCGCTGCCCCACTCGACGCCGACGACGACGAGGTCGGCCGTCCGGCGGGGCTTGACCTTGACCCAGCCGGCG
Organism: Ornithinimicrobium sp. CNJ-824; assembly: GCF_001942405.1. Taxonomy (GTDB): domain Bacteria; phylum Actinomycetota; class Actinomycetes; order Actinomycetales; family Dermatophilaceae; genus Ornithinicoccus; species Ornithinicoccus kibberensis. The sequence goes on along the minus strand of NZ_MKKA01000009.1, from coordinate 67,132 downwards.
CCGCGACGCCCGGCCGCGTAGGGGGCGTCCGGGTCCTTGACGACGACCCCCTCGTGGCCGGCGGCGAGGACCTGCTCGAAGAAGGCGGTCGCCTCGTCCTCGGCGCTGGTGACGACCCGGGGCACGACGAGGTGGGGCGCGAGCTCGTCGAGGACCGACCAGCGGACGTGGGCCGGCTCGTCGACCAGGTCGCGGCCGTCGAGGTGGAGCACGTCGAAGAGGAAGGTCGTCACGGGTGTCCGTTGCGCGAGCGTCCCGGGTTCGGCGCTGCTGGCCGTCCGCGCGCCGGTGACCTGGAACGGGTGCGGCCGCCCGTCGGGGTCGAGGGCGATGACCTCGCCGTCGAGGACCGCCGTGTCCGCCGACAGCCCCAGGATCGCGTCGACGACCTCGGGGAGCCGGTCGGTGATCTCGTCGAGGGAGCGGGTGAAGAGGCGCGCCGGCACCTCGGCGGCCCGGTCGAGGTGGACCTGCAGGCGGATGCCGTCGACCTTGGTGTCCACCGCGACAGGGGTGCCGGGGTCGCGCCGGTGGGTGAGCGCGGCGGGGACGTCGGGCTCGGAGCCGGCGAGCATCGGGCGCAGCGGCCGGCCGACCTCGAGGCGGATCTCGGCGAGAGCCTCCTCGCCGTGAAGGAGGGCAGCGGCGGCGACCGGGCCGGTGAAGCCCGCCAGCATGACGGCGCGGCGGACGAGGGTCTCGGGCACGTCGGCGGCCCGGGCCACCGCGGGCAGGAGGACCCCGTCGGAGGCTCCCTGGCGCAGCTCGCCGGTGATCAGCCCGACGAGCCAACGCTGCTCGTCGGCGGTGGCGCGGCCGAACAGCGCGGCGACCGCGGCCGAGCGGGCGGCCGCCGACCCGGGCCCGGCGAGGCCGGCCATCCGGGTGAGCAGCTCGTCGACCTCGAGGACCTTCAGGTCGGGCTCCTCGGCGGGGGCGGGCAGGTCGCGCAGCCCCCGGTAGCCGACGCCGACGGTGCGCTGCGGCAGGGTGCCGGCGAGGTAGTCGGCGGTGATGCGGACCAGGCGTTCCCGGTCGGCGGGCGGGAGGTCGGCGGGTGGGGTGTCGCCGGGCGGGGGGTCGTCCGACGCACGGTCCTCCTCGCGGGCGGTGACCCCCGCCGCCTCGCGCAGCGTGCGTGCGAGCTCGTCGACCTTGGCCAGCCGCGACCGGGTGGCGGCGACGGCGGCGGAGGTCTCGATCACCCGGGACAGCCGCATGGCAGCAGTGTGCCCCAGACCGGACGATCATGACCGAACGTTGACCAACTCCATACCCTGCCTTTGCCTGTTCCGCAGTAGCGTCGTGGCACGGCCTGACGCGGAGGCGGGTGGTGCACCACCCTTCATCCCCGCCCCTTCCCCGCGCATGGTCGGCACGGACGTCGCCGGGGCGTGGCACTCACCCAGGCTGCGGCCCCGTCGAGTCGGGGGACGGACGTCCGTGCGAGAGGGCGCGCCTCTTCGTCACGGGCGGGGCGCGCCCTCCTGGGTGCCCTCGCTCGGGTCCGACGACGGCGTGACCGGCTCCGCATACGGGAGCCGGTCCGCGGCGCTGCGCTCAGTCCTTGCCGGCCGCCACCGAGTGCGTCTCGAGGAACTCCTCCAGGATCGTGGCCAGGCGCACGGGGGTCTCGTACATGGGGTAGTGGCCCGCGTTGCGCACGACGACCACGGTCGAGCTCGGGTGCAGCCGGGCCCAGGTCTGCCGCACGCCCTCCTCGGTCACGGCGGGGTCGTGCTCACCGACGACGGCGAGCGCCGGGACCCGGTCCACCGGCACGTCGGCCGCGTGGTCGGTGTCGGCCCACGCGGAGAGGTAGGCACCGAAGGCCTCCTCGTCGCTGTGCCCGCGGCTGTGCCGCACGATGCGGTCGATCCACCAGGCGGAGAGCCGGTTGCCGGTGGTCAGGTCGACGATGGTCTCGCGGGCGGTGTCGTCGGCGGCGGCGCTGTCGAAGAGCTGGCGCCCCTCCTCGTCGAACGGCGTCCCGGACGCAGGGACCGGGTTGATGCCGACGATCGCCTCCACCCGGTCGGGGGCCAGGGCCAGCACCCGCTGGATCGCGCTGCCACCCATCGAGTGGCCGACGAGGGAGAACGTCTGCACGCCGAGGTCGTCGGCGAGCTCGAGGACGTCCGCCGCGATCTGGTCGATCGTGTAGGGGCCGCCGGACCCACGCCGTTCCCCGTAGCCGCGGTAGTCCATGAACTCGTAGCGGAAGCGCTCGGTGTCCAGCGCGTCGAGGAAGCCCGGGCCCCAGCCCGACGACGAGCCGAACCAACCCGGCAGGCAGATGACGGTGCGCGGGCCGCGGCCCACTTCGTGTGCGGTGTCGACCGAGGTGTCTTCGTTGACGATCATGATCCGAAACTACGCTTCGTCGTCCCCGGCATGGACACCGGGGTGGGGTATGCCGTGCAGGCACCCGGGCACCCAGGCACCCAGCACCCGGGCACCCGGGCACCACCCCCGTCATCTCGTGCGGTCAGGTGCTGGGCGGTGGCCCCCGTCGGCTCGCACGACGATCTCTGGCCCCTCACCGGGCCACAATCGGTCACGCCACCGGCGGCGACAGCGCCGCGTGCGCCGGGCAGTCCGGCCCGCAGGGTGTCAGCGTCCCCGTCCACCCCCGGGCGGCCAACGTCCGGGCCACGTCGACCGCCAGGTCGCATGGCGTCTGGTCCAGCTCCAGGTAGGTCATCCGCAGGGTCACCTCGCCCCGCGCCGCGGCCCGGCGGTCGCGCCGACGGTCGCCGTGGAACCGCTCCCCCGCGTGCCAGACCAGGCCGTCGACCTCGAGGTTGACGCCGTACTGGCGGTTCTTGAGGTCCGTGCGTGTGCTGTCCTCCTCCTGGGCCTGCCGCTCGAAGGCCGGCAGCCCGTGGGGCTCCTGGACGCGGGTGACGTACCAGACCTCCGGGAGGCTCTCGGCCCCCTCGCCGATCTCGCCGAACGCCAGCCGCAGCTCTCGCCCCCATCGGTGCGCCCGACGCTCCGACAGCTCCTCGAGCAGGGCCGCCTGGGTCGCGGACCGGCGCTGGCAGGCCCGCGCGGCCAGGGCCACCGCGTCGTCGAGCGTGCCGTTCCGCCGGTCGGCCAGGTCGATGACCGTCTGGGCCAGCCGTGTGACGGGGAACCCGTCGACCGTTCTCGTCCGCAGTCGCCGCCGCCGGGTCACCTCCACCCCCTCGACGGGGGTGGGGTGCCGGCCCTCGGGCACGCCGACCGTGATGGTGGCCGGCTCGAGCGTGGTCAACCGCCAGACGTGGGCCGCTGCGTCCATCGCCAGGCAGGCCCCGTCGCCGCACCGCAGCAGGGCGGCCCATGCACGCGCCTGCCAGGTGATCGTGCCGGTGGTGGTCAGGTAGACGCCCCGGTGCACCGGCTGCCAGTCCCCGCGGTGCAGCCGCCACCGGACCTGCTTGGCGGTCATGCCCGCGGCCAGCGCCTGGGCCCGCGTGACGACCCCGTGCTGACGGTTGGCGACGGCTGGCCGGGGCAGCATGGCCCGATCCTGCCCAGCGTGCGGGTCTGGTGATCCCGGTCATCCACAGGGCGGGGCTCACCGGGGGGGTCGCTCGGCGGGCACCGAGCGGGGACCGGGCGGGGCTCACCGGGCGGGCTCAGCTCGGTCGACGACTCGTGGCCCCTCCCAGGGCCACAACCCGCCGCACGAGCCCACCGGCCGGAGGACATCCCGCTCGCGCGACCACCTCTGGCCCCTCCCAGGGCCACAACCCGCCGTCCGACAGCACGACCACACCGGCCGCCCCGACCGCACCGGCCGGACGCGTCAGGCCGGGGGCACCGGACGCGTCAGGCCGGGGCGCCGCGCAGCCAGCGGGCCAGCTCCGTCAGGCCCTCCTCGCCCAGCACCTCGCCCGGCAGCAGCGGCACCTCGACCACCGGGAGGTCGGGCAGCTCGTCGGCCAGCTGGGCCAGGTAGCCCTCCTCCACGGCCCTCCGGGCGGCCAGCAGGTCGCCCGCGTCGGCGGGCGAGCGCTTGTTGACCACGAGCGCGGCCACGTGCATGTGCGAACGGGTCAGCTGCTGGTGAAGCTCGACCGTCTCCAGCACCGGCAGCCGCTCGGCGGCGAGGACGATGACGAACGCGCTCCGGTCCCGGTCCTGCAGCAGCTCGCGCAGGGTCCGGAACTGCTCCTGCCGGCGGTCGAGCACCCGCCGGATCTCGGCGTCCCTCCGGGCCCGCCGGTCACCACCGCGGTCGCCCGGCTGCTCGCCGTAGCGCGGCACGAACCCCACCACGTCCGCGGCGGCCTGCTCGCCACGGTCACCCTCCAGCCCCCGCAGCGCGGCGCCGAACCGGGCCGACCTCTCCTGCCGGCTCAGCAGCCCCTCGGTCCAGGCCTGCATGAGCTCGGGCAGGGCGATGAGCCGGGTCGTGTGCCCGCTGGGCGCGGTGTCGACGACGACCAGCTCGTCGCGGTCGCGCTGCTCCAGCACCTCCGCCAGCCGCTCCAGCACGGCCGCCTCGTGGGTCCCCGGCGCGTCGCGGGCCAGGTCGAGGTGCTTGTCGACCTCCCCCTGCAGGTGCTCGGGCATCAGGCGGCGCATCGTCTGCCGCACGGCCGCCAGGTGCGCGTCGGTCGTCCTGCCCGGGTCGATCTCCAGGCCGCGCAGCAGCGGGGCCAGCTCGACCGGGTCGTCCCCGACCCGGCGTCCCCACAGGTGCCCCAGGTTGTGCGCGGGGTCGGTGGACACCACCAGCGTGGGCCGGCCCGACCGGGCGCTGTCCAGCGCGAGCGCCGAGGCGACGGCCGTCTTGCCCACACCTCCCTTGCCCCCCACGAAGAGGACGTCGCGGTGCGTGATCAGGTCGGTCAGGGGCGAGCTCATGGGTCCTTCAGTGGCGAGGGGACGGTGCCGGCCGACGGATCAGCAGCAGGAGAAGTGGTCCAGCGGCGAGCGGTCCATGCCCATCCGCCGGTGCCAGTCGTGGAACTGCTCGTAGACCACCGGCAGCAGCTCGACCGTGTAGTAGCTCGCCGGGTTGGGCACCCCGAGCGCCTCGGCCATGACGATGACCATGAACAGGTCGTCCTCGTCCTGGCGGGCACGGGCGAAGGTCCGTCGGTACGGCCCGCTGTAGAAGTCCCGCAGCCCCGCGGCCACCTGCGCGAGGCGGCTGCGCGGCTGCGGGGTGTCGGTCATGGTGCCAGCGTATGCCGTCCCCCCGGCCGGGTGCCTGGGCAGGCCCCGGGCCGGGGGGTCGGGTCGGTCAGTCGCGTGTGGGCGGCGGCGGGTCGCCCCGGTGGCGCTGGTGGTGGTGACCGGCGTCGGTGTCCTCGCTGGGGGCCGGGCTGTCCAGACCGATGGCGATCTGCGCGACGCTGAGCTCGCGCAGCTCGGCGTCGTCGTCACCGGGGTAGTCCCGGGCGGTGCGCATCGCCAGGATGGCCTCGACGATGACCCAGACGGCCGCGACGATGATGACGATGTCGATCACGAGGAGCAGCCAGTTCCTGCTCTCCCACAGGGTCCCGAGCTGGATGATCGCGGCGTAGAGCGTCATGAAGGCCACGAACGCCAGCGGGATGAGGGCCGGCAGCGCCGAGCGGCGGCGACGCATGAGCATGATCGCCAGGATCGACAGCGTGAGCGCGGCCATCAGCTGGTTGGTCGTGCCGAAGAGCGGCCAGATGAGCAGACCGCCCGAGCCGTCGGCACCGGCACCGAAGGTGAGCGCGAGCGCGACACCCACGGCGATGACGGTCGCCACCAGCTTGGTGAGGGAGACCCCGGCGAGCTCGCCGATCTCCTGGACGACGAAGCGCTGCAGGCGCACCCCGGTGTCCATCGTGGTGGCCGCGAAGAGGATCGCGGTGGTCGCCATGATGGTCGCGGCGAGCGACTGCGGCAGGCCGATGCCCGACTCGACGATCGCGGCACCACCCTGGACGAAGGCGACCACGCCGCCGTCGTTGAACTTCTGGTAGACGCCCTCCCAGTCGGCGAGCGTGGCGAAGCCGGCGGTGGTGGCGATGATCGAGCCGAGGGCCAGCAGGCCCTCGCCGACGGCCCCGAAGTAGCCGACGAAGCGCGCGTCGGTCTCCTTGTCCAGCTGCTTGGAGCTGGTGCCGGAGCTGACCATGCCGTGGAAGCCGGAGATGGCGCCGCAGGCGATGGTGACGAAGAGCAGCGGCACGAGCGAGGGGGTGCCCTCCGGCGGGGAGGCGTTGTACATCGGGGCGACGACCTCGGGCCGGGCGATGAGCACCGAGCCGTAGAGGATGCCCAGGGCGATGAACAGCTGCAGGCCGTTGATGTAGTCGCGCGGCTGGAGCAGCATCCACACGGGCAGCAACGAGGCGATGCCGGCGTAGATGAACAGCAGGAGGATCCACGCCGAGCGCTCGGGCAGCCCGAGCACGGTCTCCGGCAGCGAGAGCGGGATGTTGTTCCCGATCAGGATGAGGGTGTAGAGCGCGACGACACCCACGACGGAGACGAGCGGCAGGTTCCAGTTGAAGCGGTAGATGGCCTGGCCGACGAGCAGCGCAACCAGGAGCGCACCCCAGGTCGGGATGACGGCCGTCGGGGTGGAGACCAGCAGGTTGGCGATGACGACCGAGAAGGCCGCGTTGACCATCAGCAGCAGCAGGAAGATGACGACCAGGAACAGGTTGCGGCCGCGGGCGCCGATGTAGCGTCCGGACAGCGCGCCGATCGACTGGCCCTTGTTGCGGATGGAGGCCCACAGGGCGCCCATGTCGTGCATGCCGGCGAAGAAGACGGTGCCGATGGTGACCCACAGGAAGGCGGGCAGCCATCCCCAGATGACCGCGATGGCCGGGCCGACGATGGGGGCCGCACCGGCGACCGAGGTGAAGTGGTGGCCCCACAGGACGTACTTGTTGGTGGGGACGTAGTCGACGCCGTCCTCCAACGTGTGCGCGGGGGTGGGGATCGAGTCATCGAGGGCGTAGATCCGGGTTGCGAGGAACTTCGAGTAGAGGAAGTAGCCCGCCAGGATCATCGCCACACCGATGAGGGCGAGGACCAGGGAGTTCATGAGCGGCACCTTTGGGGGGCGTTACGGGACACTTCGCACCGTAGCCCTCCCCTAGCACCGTTCCGACGGCCGGGTTCCCGATCCGACGAAACGTTACACAGTTGTGACGCGTGTGGCGTGTGTGATGTATGTGGTCGTACGCATGCGAGCGCCCCCCGCACCCGGACGGGTGCGAGGGGCGCCTGCGTGGACCGTCGGTCCTGCGAGGTCAGGACCTCACGGGTAGACGATGTCGTTCAGCCGGTCCTCGACGGCCTTCTCCACCGAGACGTAACCGCCGGCGATGGTCATCTCCTGCACCCGCAGGTCGATGATGGCCTCCAGGATCGGGGCCGGGACCGAGCCGGTCTTGACCAGCAGGACCGGGCTGTTGTACTTCGCGGCGACCGGGCCGGCGGCCAGGGCGTCCGGGTAGTTCCAGCCGGTGGCCACCAGCGCGTGGTCGACGGGGGCGTCGTAGAAGCGCTGCGCGACGCCGGCGGACACGGCGAACCGGTCCTCACCGCCGATCCGCTCGACCTCGGGGGCGTAGGCACCCAGGTCGGTGAGGATGTTCTCGCTCACCGTGGACGGACCACCCACGACGACGATCCGGTCCGGCGAGAGCCGCTCCAGCTCGTCGATGACCTCCGCCGGGACACCGGTCGGACGGACCAGCATGACCGGGGACTCCATCATGCCCGCGGGGGCCGAGGCGGACAGTGCGTCCGCGTAGACCTCGCCACCGGCGACGAAGACGGTGTCGGCCGCGTCGAACTCGGCGGCGATGTTCGCCGAGAGCGCGTAGCGGTTGAGACCGTCCAGCCGCTTCACGGGGGCGTAGTCGGCCAACGCCTCGGCCAGGGCCGGGGTGATGGTCGTCGTGCCGCCGAGGACGACGATCTGCTCGGGCTGCAGGGTCTGCAGCGCCATGCGGGTCGCGGCCGGGATGACCTTGTCCGTGGTCAGCAGCACCGGAGCGTCGTCCGCCGCGGCCAGGGCACCACCGGACAGGGCGTCCGCGTGGACCCACCCGTTGGCGACGTAGACCTTCTCCACGCCGGCGTCGAAGTTCTCGACCGCCAGCTCGGAGGCGACGGAGTAGCGGTCCTGGCCCAGGGCCCGGGTGACGGTCGGGCTGTCGACGGTCGAGTCACCCTCCCAGGCCACCGTGAAGTACGGGCTGGTCCAGGTCTCGACGCCCGGGTCACGGTCGTCGTTCCAGGCGCTGGCCTTGGTGACCCGCACCTCGAGGATGTAGTCCCCGGACGTCACCCGCTGACGGGCACCGTCGGAGTCGACGTACTTGCCGTCCCAGGTCCACGCCGAGATGCCGTTGCGGCTGCCGGAGCGGGCCAGGTAGTCCACCTCAGTGACGACGCCGACCGAGGCACCCTTGGTGCCGTCGACGTTCGCGCGGTAGACCTCCCACTCCATGTGGCGGGCCTGGTGCTCGAAGTGGAGCGCGAGGGTCGGCACGTCGTTGCCGTCCATCTCGTAGATGTTGCCCTCGTCGACCAGGTTGTAGCTGCCGTCCGCGTCGACGCAGTCGACCCCGAGGAAGGTGTCGCACTCGGCGACCTCGAGCAGCGCGGGCAGCTCGAGGGTGGTCACGAGGTTGCCCTCCGCGTCCTCGGCGACCATGTCGGCGAGGACCTCGACGTCCTGCAGGTCGTAGGCGGACCCGCCGTAGGCGACCGAGTAGTCGATGCCGTCCGGGTCGTCGAAGGAGATGTACCCACCGAAGGTGACACCCTCCGCCGGCGAGGTGATCGTCACCGGGACGGTGGCGGTGCCACCGGCCGGCACGGTCACGCTCGCGGGCACGTCCACGTCGGCGTAGGAGAGGTAGAAGCCGTAGTCGTTGGCCGTCCCTCCCGTGGCGACGGTCGGGACGTGCTCGACCGTGAACGTCTTGGTCAGGGTCCCGGTGTTGGTGAGGGTGATCTCCTGCGTGGAGCTCTCACCGGACAGCTGCTGGCCCAGCTGGATGATGCCGGGTGCAGCGATGGTCTCGGCCAGGATGGCCTCGTCGACCTGGATCATGCCCGACCCTTGCTTGTGCACGACCTCCGGGCCGTAGCCGGACAGCAGGTTCCACTCCAGGACCTCGGAGGTGTTCTGCAGGCGAAGCAGCAGCTCGTCGTGCAGCAGACCCGGGCTCGCCTCGAGCATAAGCGCGGCGGCACCGGCTGCGTGCGGGGCGGCCATGGAGGTGCCCGACAGCGTGGCGTAGGGCTGCTGCTCGAGCGGGTAGGTCGAGTAGATCGACCCGCCCGGCGCCGAGATGTCCGGCTTGAACGTCAGGTCGGCCGTGGTGCCGTAGGAGCTGAAGCTGCTCATCAGGCCACCGGTCGGGTTGGGCGCCTCGACCTGCTCGTCGGTCCACGTGATGGACGTGGTGCCGTCGCCGGCCGCCGCGTCGTCGTCGAGAGCCTCGCCGTCGGCGCGCGTGATGGCCACCACGGGGATGGTCACCGCGGGGTCGCCCGCAACGGTGGGGCTGAAGGCACCGGCCACGTTGTTGTAGATGATGACGCCGGAGGCACCGGCGTTCATGGCGTTGACGGCCTTCGCGTGGAAGGTGCACGTGCCACGCTGGATGAGGGCGATGTTGCCCTCGACCGCGGCAGCCACGTCTGTCGGCAGAGCCGTGCAGGCCTGGGCCTCGGTGGTACCGGGCGCACCGACGGGGACGACGGCCTCGGTGCCGGAGGTCGGGGCCGCCGGCGCACCGGTGGCCTCGCTGTAGGGGACGGGCTCGCCGTCGGCGTCGAGGAACATGTTCGCCCGGTAGGCCACATTGTCGACCGAGCCGACCCCGATGGTGTCGTGGCCCACGCCGGGGGCACCGGCGGAGTGCAGGCCGCTGTCGCCGCTGTTGCCGATGGAGGCGGTGACGATGACGCCCTCACGGGACAGGGCATCGGTCGCCTGGGCGGTGGGGTACTCCTGCCAGGCGGAGAACGCCGAGCCGATGGACAGGTTCACCACGTCCATGCCGTCGGCGAGGGTGCGCTCCATCGCGCGGAGCATCACGTCGCGTCGGTGGAGCCCTCGCAGCCGAACACCCGGTAGGCACCGAAGGTCACGTCAGGGGCGACGCCGTCGACCGTGCCGTCCGCGCCGACGATGCCGGCCACGTGCGTCCCGTGCCCCTGGCAGTCGTCGGGGTTCTCGTCCGGGATGGGCTGGGGGCTGTAGGCGTCCGAACTGGGGTCGGCGTTGTACGCGTCGCCGACGAAGTCGTAGCCATGCGTCACCCGGGCCGACGGGAAGGGCGTGCTGCCCGGCTCGCCGTTGCCGCCCAGGTCCGGGTGGTCGATGTCGATGCCGGTGTCGATGACGCCGACCTTGATCCCCTTGCCGGTGTAACCCAGCTCGCTCTGGGCGACGTCGGCACCGGTCATCGAAAGCGCGGTGAACATCTCCGGGTCGATGGTCGTCGCCTCGGGCTCCTCCGGGGCGTCCATCACGGCGATCGGGAAGATGGCCTCCACGACCTGGGAGGACGCCAGCTCGGTGAGCTTGTCCTCCATGGCGTTGACCGAGATGCCGTTCCACAGGCTGTCGAACTCGGCGCGGACCTCGACGTCCACCCCGGCCTGCTCGGCGTCCGCCAGGAACTGGTTGCGCTCGGCCTGGATCTGCTGCAGCGAGCCACCCTCGCTGGTGGGCGCCGAGGCGAACTGGACGAAGAAGGCGTGCGGCGCCATCTCCACGCCACTGATGGTGCTGCCCTGGATCTTGCTCTCGGGCGCGGGGATCCCGGGGCCAGGTAGTCGTCGTTGGCTGCCGCGGACAGGGGAGCAGCGAGCGCCCCCGTCATGGTCAGGGCGACGACACCCGCGAGAGCACGGCGAGGATTGTTTCCTCGAGGTGCTGAGTTCACGCGACTATCTCCCTTGATGCCGAGACGCACGCCGGTCGGCGCACGCCGCCCCCGAGCCTGCCAAAGACTGGTCGTCGGCTGAATGGTGCCTTGGTTACGACTGGGTAACGATCGGTCGGAACAGGTCACGGAACGGCAAAGTGACGTCACGGCCACCTCGCCGCCACCCCCTCAGGGGTGAGACGGGAGCAGTGAACCTGAGAGGACCGACAGACCCGGGGTGCACAATCGACCTTGTGCTGATCCGAGTCCTGCGCCGCCGGCTGCGGCCCTACCTCGGACTGGTCGTGGGGGTCCTGGTGCTGCAGCTGGTGGCCACCCTGGCCAGTCTGTGGCTGCCCGCGTTGAACGCCGACATCATCGACAACGGCGTGGCCCGGGGGGACACGGCATACATCTGGCGGGTCGGTGCGGTCATGCTCGCGGTGAGCGCCGTGCAGGTGGTCTCCCAGATCGGCGCAGTGTGGTGCGCCGCGCGGACCGCGATGGGGGTGGGGCGCGACCTGCGCGCGGGGGTCTTCGACACCGTGCTGTCGTTCTCCTCCCGCGAGCTCGGCCAGTTCGGAGCCCCGACGCTGATCACCCGCAGCACCAACGACGTGCAGCAGGTCCAGATGCTGACCTTCATGACGCTGGTCATGCTCGTGGCCGCCCCGATCACCGGGGTGGGCGGGGTGGTCATGGCCATCCGTCAGGACGTCGGCCTGTCCTGGCTCATCGCCGTGGCCGTCCTGGTCCTGCTCGCGGGGATGGGCCTGGTCATCCGGGCCATGGTGCCGCTCTTCCGGGCGCAGCAGAAGCAGCTCGACGCCGTCAACCGGGTGATGCGCGAGCAGATCGGCGGCATCCGGGTGGTCCGGGCGTTCACCCGCGAGGAGGACGAGAAGGCACGCTTCCGGACGACCAACACCGAGCTCACCCGGATCGGGCTGCGGGTCGGGGACCTGATGGCGCTGATGTTCCCCTTCGTCATGCTCGTGATGAACCTCTCCAGCGTCGGCGTGGTGTGGTTCGGCGCCCAGCGGGTGGAGTCGGGGGCGATGCAGGTGGGCTCGCTCATCGCCTACATCAGCTATCTCATCCAGATCCTCATGTCGATCATGATGGCCACGATGGTCGCCACGATGATCCCCCGCGCCTCCGTGGCCGCCGAGCGGATCGGCGAGGTGCTCGACACCGCGACGAGCGTGGTCCGGCCCGAGGATCCGGCGACGCCGCCGACCCGGCACGGCACCGTCCACCTCGACGGGGTGTCGTTCACCTACCCGGGGGCGGAGGAGCCGGTGCTGCGGGACGTCACCTTCACCGCCCGCCCCGGCACGACCACCGCGATCGTCGGGGGCACCGGCGCGGGCAAGACGACGCTGCTGCGCCTCATCCCCCGCCTGGCCGACGTGACCGGCGGGGCCGTCCGGGTGGACGGCGTCGACGTGCGCGACCTGGCCCCCCACGACCTGTGGGCGCGGGTCGGCCTCGTGCCGCAGCGCCCCTACCTGTTCTCCGGCACGGTCGCCAGCAACCTGCGGTTCGGCGACCCGGACGCCACCGACGAGCAGGTCTGGGAGGCCCTGCGGGTGGCCCAGGCCGCCGACTTCGTCTCCACCTGGTCGGACGGTATCGACCACCCGGTGGCCCAGGGCGGGACGAACGTCTCCGGCGGCCAGCGGCAGCGGCTGTGCATCGCCCGGGCGCTGGTCGCCCGGCCGGACATCTACCTCTTCGACGACAGCTTCTCGGCGCTCGACCTGTCCACCGACGCCCGGCTGCGGGCCGCCCTGCGTCCCATCACGCGGCAGGCCACGGTGGTCGTCGTCGCCCAGCGCATCTCCACCGTCGTCGACGCCGACCAGATCGTCGTCCTGGACGCCGGGCGGGTCGTGGGCACCGGGACGCACGACGAGCTGCTGGCGAGCTGCCCGACCTACGTGGAGATCGCCCGGTCCCAGGAGCTGGCGGGGGCGTCGTCGTGAGCGAGGACCGACGCCCCGAGGTCCGGCGCGGACCCCGTCCCGGAGGCCCCCACGGGATGGGTGCCCCCGTGGAGAAGCCGTCCGACTTCCGGGCGTCGGCGGCCCGGCTGGCCCGCCGCCTGGCTCCCTACCGGCTGCTCATCGGCCTGTCGGTCGTGCTCACCGTGGTGGGCGTCGTCCTCGGCACGCTGGGCCCCCGGGTCCTGGGCCGGGCGACCGACCTGGTCTTCGGCGGCTGGATCGGGTCCCGGCTGCCGGCCGGGGCGTCGGTCGAGGACGTCGCGGCCGGGTTACGTGCCGACGGGCAGGAGACCTACGCCGACCTCGTGGAGGGCACGCCCCACCTCGTCCCCGGCCAGGGCATCGACTTCGACGCCCTGGCCCTCGTCATCGCCCAGGTGGTCGGCCTCTACCTGGCCGCCGCGCTGCTGACCTGGATCGCGGTCCGACTGGTCAACCGGATCTCTATGTGGACCGTCCGCGACCTGCGGTCCGAGTCCGAGGACCAGCTGCACCGGCTGCCGCTGTCCTACTTCGACCGGCAGCCCCGCGGGGAGATCCTCTCCCGGGTCACCAACGACCTGGACAACCTGCAGCAGACGCTGCAGCAGACCTTCGGGCAGCTGCTCAGCGCCGCCGTCACGGTGGTCGCGATCCTGGGCATGATGCTGTGGATCTCGCCCGTGCTGACCCTCATCGCGCTGGGCACGATCCCGGTGTCCGTGGTCGTGACCATCCTCGTGGCGAAGCGCTCGCAGAAGCTGTTCAAGGCCCAGTGGAAGCACACCGGGACGCTCAACGGGCAGATCGAGGAGGCCTTCACCGGGCACGAGCTGGTCACCGTCTTCGGCCGGCGCGAGCAGGTCACCGCCCGCATGAGGGCCACCAACGAGGAGCTCTACGACGTCACCTGGCGGGCCCAGTTCATCAGCGGCATCATCATGCCGGCGATGTTCTTCGTGGGGAACCTCGGCTACGTGCTCGTCGCGGTCGTCGGCGGGCTGCGGGTGGCGACCGGCACCCTGTCGCTGGGCAGCGTGCAGGCGTTCATCCAGTACTCCCGCCAGTTCACCCAGCCGGTCACCCAGGTCGCCTCGATGGCCAACCTGCTGCAGTCCGGCGTCGCCTCGGCCGAGCGGGTCTTCGAGCTGCTGGACGCACCGACCGAGACGCCGGACCCGGTGGACGCCGCCCCGGTCAGCGCGCCGCGGGGCCGGATCGTCTTCGAGGACGTCGACTTCTCCTACGGCCAGGAGCCCCTCATCGAGGGCCTCTCACTCGTCGCCGAGCCGGGACAGACGGTGGCGATCGTGGGGCCGACGGGGGCCGGGAAGACGACGCTGGTCAACCTGGTCCTGCGGTTCTACGAGCTCGCCGGGGGCCGGATCACCCTCGACGGGCGGGACATCACCACGATGACCCGGCACGACCTGCGCGCCCGGATCGGATGGTGCTCCAGGACGCCTGGGTCTTCGAGGGGTCGATCCGCGACAACATCGCCTACGGCCGGCCCGGGGCGACCGACGCGGAGGTGCAGGCTGCGGCGGAGGCGGCCTACGTCGACCGGTTCGTCCAGCACCTGCCCGACGGCTACGCCACCGTCCTCGACGACGAGGGCTCCTCGATCAGCGTCGGCGAGAAGCAGCTGATCACCATCGCCCGGGCGTTCGTCTCCCAGCCCTCCCTGCTCATCCTGGACGAAGCCACCAGCTCGGTCGACACCCGCACCGAGCTGCTCGTCCAGGAGGCGATGGCCCGGCTGCGGACCGACCGCACCAGCTTCGTCATCGCCCACCGGCTCTCGACGATCCGCGACGCCGACCTGATCCTCGTCATGGAGCACGGCCGCATCGTCGAGCAGGGCACCCACGAGGAGCTGCTGGCGGCCGAGGGGGCCTACGCCCGGCTGCACGCCGCGCAGTTCAGCGGGGCGGCGGTGGACGTGGACCAGGTCGACGAGGTGCGGGTCCCGGCCTCGTAGGTCAGCAGGCCCGGCGGGCGACCACCCCGTAGAACTGGCCCATCCGCCGGAACGGCTCCCGGCGCGACAGGGCGATCTCGAGCCGCTCCCAGGACGCGTAGAACTCCGGGTCCTCCTTGGGCCCGTTGTCGAGCATGAGGTCGCCGACGGTCCGCCCGCCGAAGACGTCGACGACCTCCATCCCGGCGTCGGCCACCCAGCGCTCCAGCCGGGGCAGGGCGATCTTGGCGACCTCGGTGCCGAACGTCAGCGTCGGGGCCCTCGTGGCCGCCAGCTCGGCCAGCGCCGCGTCCGGCCCCTGTCGCAGGAAGGTGGTCAGCACCCGGTGGTCCGGGTTCGGCAGCACCACCGTCAGCAGGCCGTCCGGCCGGAGCACGCGCACGAGCCGGCGCAGGTCCGCGGCCGGGTCGGGGCGGTACTGCAGCACGTAGTGGCACAGGACGGCGTCGACGGCCGGCCGGCCGCCCAGGTCGTCCAGCCCGCCGACCTCGGTCCGCAGGCCCCGCTCCCGCGCCAGCGCCAGCATCCCCTCGGCCGGGTCGAGCACGGTCACCCGGTGCCCCAGCCGCTGCAGGGGGGCGGCGTCCAGCCCGTCCGCGCCGCCGACGTCGAGCACGTCGAGCCGCGGGGCCCCGGTCCCCACGTCCCCCAGGTGGGCGGCGAGCACGTCGCGCACGACGGCATACCTGACCCGGTTCCAGGGCTCGGCGGTGTAGGACCGCCAGTCCTGGAGGTGCTCGTCGAAGGAGCTCACGGAGCCATCGTGGCAGGAGCCGGCCGCGGTGCCTCCTCGGGGACGCAGATCTGACCGCGGACGGCCGCCCGCAGGGTCAGCGCGAGCACGTAGAGCGCGAGCGCGGTGACGAGGGCGAGCAGGGCGCCGGCGACCAGGTCGTAGCCCCACCCTGGACGGGCCCCGGCCATGGCCGTCGTGGCGACCGCGGCGGCGGCGAGCGGGAAGGTGTAGGCCCAGTAGGGCAGCGCGAAGGGGATGCGGTGCAGCCGGCCGGCCTGCGCGACCAGGACCGCGACGAACGCCAGGACGGCGGCGTGGAGGATGCGGCCGAAGGGGTCGTCGACGCGGCCGGTGAGCACCTCCCAGGACAGCAGGGCCACGGCCGGCGGGGCGACGAAGATGGCCAGCGTGGGCAGCAGCTTGGCGGGCAGCGGCTCGGCGTGGATGAGCACGCGCTCCAGGACGAGGGGCAGCAGGGCCACCCAGAAGAGCACGCCGACCCCGAACGCCACCCAGGCCAGTTCGACCGAGCCGACCGACCCGGCCGCGAGCGGGGTGACGATGTTGCCGACGACGGGGATGAACCAGGCGGGCGTGATCTGGGAGGCGCCGATGTCCCCGCGCCCGGCCCACGCGGTGAGCACGAGCACGGTGGCCAGCAGGTGCCCGACGGCGCCGACCCACCACAGGACGGTGGCGAGGGTCGGGGCGATCTCGGCGTAGGCGGTGGCCAGGATGAGGACGGCGATGGTGATCGTGGGGGCGAAGGCCATCTTCACCGGGTGCCGCAGCTCGGCCCGGGCGGCCTGCGGGTGCCACGCCCACTTGGCGACGTACGCCACGGCCACGACGACGAACGCGACGCTGGCCAGCGCGAGGAAGGTGAGGAAGGGCCATTCGGGCAGCTCCCACACGCGGGCCGCACGGCGCCAGGCCAGCGCGGTCCCCCCGAGACCCATCACGGCGGAGAACAGGGTCACGGGCAGGTGGGCGAGGGAACGGTCGGCCATGCCTCCATGATACCCCTGGGGGTATGTGGTACGGCCGGCGAGGCGGTCCCCCCTCCTCCGCGATCCTCACCCGCCTCGGGGCCCCTGAGCCGTCAGAGGCCCTGGAACCGGCAGGCTGACCGATCGTGGTCGTCAGGACGACCACGATCCTCCACGCTGCCGGGGGCGCCGGGCGGCCCACCCCTCACATCACGCGGCCGAGGCTCCGGCGCAGCGCCCAAGTGCCGAGGGCGAGCACGACCGCGGCCATCCCGGCCAGCACCCCGACCTGCGGCAGCACGTCGACCAGGCCCCCGCCGCGGCGCTGGACCTCGGCGATCGCCTCGTAGGCCCAGGCGTGCGGCGTGAGGTAGGCGAACCGGCGCATCGTCTCGGGGAAGAACTCCAGCGGCACCATCGAGCCGCCCAGCGCCGCGAGCACCAGGCCGACGCCGACCGCGACCCCGCTGGCCACGCCCTCGCCGTCCATCAGCACGCCGATGAGCATCGCGACGCCGGCCGCGACCAGGCCGAACACCGCGACCACGACGGAGACCACCGCGAGGTTGCCCCACTCGACGCCGAAGAGCAGCGAGCTGGCCGCCATGATGTAGACGCCCTGGAACACCGCCACGACGAACCGTCCGAGCGCCTGCCCGGCCACCACCTGCCGGGCGCTCACCGGGGCCGCCATGACCCGCCGCAGCGCCCCGCTGCGCCTCGCCTGGATGGTCGCGCTGGCCGCCGTGAGGGTGTTGAGGAAGACGAAGAGCAGCAGCTGCCCGCCGGCGCCGATGTCGAAGCGGCCCATCGAGGCGAACTCCTGCATCACCGGGTCGGTGGAGCGCACGTCCACCGTCACGGGGTCGCGCTGCTCCTCGGCCCGCGCCAGCGCCGCCGCGACGTCGTCGGGCGAGACGCCGTCGGCCGCACCGGCCAGCGCCTGCCGGCGGCCCAGCTCGACGACCGCCGAGTCGGCCGCCCCCTGCACCAGCTGGTCCAGCCCCGGGGGCGCCTCCTCACCGGGGGCGACCATCTCCAGGGCGACGGGCTCGGCCGAGCGCACGACCACCCCGACGTCGAGGGCCCCCTCGGTCACGGCATCCCCCAGCTCCTCCTCGTCGGGGTATGCCGTGGCCTCCAGCCCGGCCGCCTCCAGCTGGTCGACGAGGACGGTGGTCAGGGTGGCCGCCCCGTCCCCGGCGGCCCCGTCCACGACGCCGACCGAGCTGGCCGACTGAGAGGTGGCCTGCAGGCCCAGCACGACGACGAGGATCATCGGCAGCACGAGGACGAAGAACAGGTTGAACCGGTCGGCCAGGAACCGCTTGAGCTCGTGGACGGCGATGGCGACGACGGCGCTCACAGCGGGTCCTTCCGGCCCGGGACGACCCGGGCGAGCAGCAGCAGGGCGGCGATGAAGCCGACCAGGGTCAGCAGGACCGGGCCGAGGTCGGCGACCCCGCCGCCTCCGGCGGTGATGCTCAGCCCGCGGCCGAGCGCCGCGACCGGGTTGAGCGCGAGCACCTGGCCCAGGAGCCCCTCGTCGGCACCCGGAAGAAGGTCCCGCCGACGACGCCGAGCGAGATGGCCACGACCGAGAGCATGAGGCTGGCCTGCTCGGCGGTGCCGGCCAGCTTGAGGATGAGGGCCATGACCGACGTCGCCGCGGCCACCACCGCCACGACGAGGACGAGGACCACGGGCCAGGACCCGAAGGCCACGTTCTCGAGGAACAGCGACCCGGCGACGAGCAGCACCGTCGTGGACGCCGTGCCGAGCAGGACCGCCACGACCGCCTTGGCCAGCGGCACCAGCCACGGCCGGATCGGGGCGGAGCGCACCCGCGCCAGCGTCCCCCACTCCCGTTCGGTGAGCATCGTCAGCACGGCGAAGCCGACGGTGAAGAAGAGGAACATCCCGGCCTGCCCGGCCACGATCCCGGCCGACAGCGACAGCTGACCGCCGGCGACCCCCCGCACCGTCCAGGCGGCCCCGCCCGTCGCGAGCCCGTCCTCGGCGCCCTCGGCTGTCCCTGCGGCACCGTCGGCCGCGCTCGCCTCGGCCTCGGACGGACCCCCGGCCCCCGACCCACCCCCCGACAGCTGGGCCACGAGCGCCTCCAGCTGCTGCCCGTCCAGGCCCAGCTCGGCCCCGGCGGCGACGGCCGTGGCGTCGCGGCCCATCGCCTGGACGGTGCTGCTGACCACCCCGACGACCACCTGGCCGGCCAGGCCGGCGTCCTCGCCCACCTCGACCTCCACGGTGGCGCCGGTCCCGTCGGCGAGCGCGGCGGCATACCCCTGCGGCAGGGTGATCCCGACCTGGGCCTGGCCGGAGGTGACGGCGGCGGTGACCTCGTCGGCGGGGACCTCGAGCACGGTGACGTCGATCCCCGCCTCGGCCAGGCCGGCCAGCGTCTGCGGGACGGCGGCGGCCGCCTCGTCGCCCTCGGGCACCGAGACCGCCGCCGTGACCGGCTCCAGCTGCGGGTCGTCCACGCCCGAGAACGCCAGGCTGAAGACCGCCGACAGCGCCAGCGGGATGACGACGGCGAAGAGGACCATCGACCGGTCACGCAGGTGCTGGCGCAGGTCGTGCGCGACGAGGACGAGGAGGGCGCGCACGCGCGTCAGTCCCTCAGCGCCCGGCCGGTGAGGTGCAGGAAGACCGACTCCAGGTCGGGGCGGGTGATCTGCACGTCGTGCAGGCTCATCCCGGCGTCGGTGGCTGCGGTGACGATGCCGGTGATCGCCGTCGGTGCCCCGCGCACGGTCAGCCGCAGGCCCTCGGCGTCGCGGGTCACCCGCTGCACGGCGGGCAGGACCTCGACGGCGGCCTCGGCGGCCTCCAGCGCGCCCCCGCCGGCCAGCACGACGAGGTCGGCGTCCCCGACCAGTTCGACGAGCTCGTCGCGGGTGCCCTGGGCCTGGACGCGCCCCTCGTCCATGACGGCGATCCGGTCGCAGAGGCGCTCCGCCTCCTCCATGTAGTGCGTCGTGTAGAGCACGGCCATCCCCGCGTCGGTGAGCGTGGCGACCGACTCGAGGATCGCGTGACGCGACTGCGGGTCCACCCCGACCGTGGGCTCGTCGAGGATGAGCAGCGTGGGCTCGTGCAGCAGGCCGATGCCGATGTTGAGCCGGCGCTTCATGCCGCCGGAGAAGGTCTTGCTCGGCTTCTTGGACCGGTCCTCCAGGCCGACCAGCTCGAGCACCTCCTCGACCCGGGTCTTCAGCCGGGTGCCGCGCAGCCCCTGGAGCCGGCCGAAGAAGCGCAGGTTGTCGCGGGCGGACAGCTCGGGGTAGATCGCCAGCTCCTGGGGCACCAGGCCCAGGTGGCCCTTGGCCCGGATCGGGTCGGCCGCCATGTCGGTGCCGGCGACGTGGACGCTGCCGGCGTCGGGGCGCAGGAGGCCCGCGATCATGAGGATCGTGGTCGTCTTGCCCGCGCCGTTGGGCCCGAGCAGCCCGAACGTCTCGCCGGGGTCGACCCGCAGGGAGACGCCGTCGACGGCCCGCAGGTCGCCGTAGGCCCGGACGAGGCCGTCGACCTGCAGGACCGGGGCCGAGGTCCGGGTCTGGTCCGGGCGGACGGGGGCCGCGGTGCCCGGCGAGGAGGTGGTCATGACGCCACGCTATGCCCGACGGTCACGCCAGGACAGTGACAGACGTCCCGTCCTGGCCGTGCGACCCGTCACGGGGCGGTGGACGCCCGCGACTAGGCTGGCGGCGTGGACCGCATCCCCTTCCTGATCGTGCCCGGCCGGTGAGGGCCGCGGCGACGCAGCTGGCCGAGCAGTTCGACCGGGCGGCCGACCGCTACGACCTGCTGACCCGGCTCAACCCCGGCTACCACCGGGCGCTGCGCGACGCGGCCAGGGGCCTGGTCGACCGGCTGCGGGGCACCGGCACGTCCGACCGTCCGCCCACCCTGTGGGACCTGGGCTGCGGGTCGGGGCTGTCCACCGAGGCCCTCCTGCAGGCGGCCGGCCAGGACGCCCGGGTCGTCGGGCTGGACGCCTCGGAGGGCATGCTGGCCCAGGCCCGCGCCAAGGACTGGCCGGACGGCGTCCGGTTCGTCCACGCCGTCGCCCAGGACCTGCCCGAGGTCGCCGCGCGCGAGCTGGACGGGCCCGCGGACGGCGCGTTCGCGGCATACCTGCTGCGCAACGTGCCCGAGGACCAGCGCGACGACGTGGTCCGCGCCATCGGAGAGCAGGTACGCCCCGGGGGGTGGGTCGCGCTGCAGGACTACCACGTCAAGGGCGACCGGGTCGCCGGCGCCGTGTGGACCCTCGTGTGCTGGGGCGTCGTCATGCCGCTGGCGGTCGTGGTCCGCGGCAACCCGACGATCTACCGCTACCTGTGGCGCAGCGTCCTCGACAACGACAGCACCGCCGAGCTGACCGGCCGGCTGACCCGCGCCGGGTTCACCGACGTGGCCTGGTCCACCGCCGGCGGCTGGCAGCGCGGCATCCTGCACACCGTGCTCGCCCGCCGACCCGGCTGAGCCCGCGACCCGACCCAGGGAGCCCCCCATGACCGACCGCACCCCTCCCGGCCGCGACCCGCACGCGGTCCACCACCCGGCCCCCGACGGCGCGCCCCGCCTGGACGACGACCGGCACGTGGTCGTCGTGGGCGGCGGCATCGCCGGGATCGCCGCCGCCGTCGTGCTCGCCGAGCGGGGCGCCCGGGTCACCCTCGTCGAGGCCTGCGAGCAGCTGGGCGGCCGGGTGCGCGCGTGGCCCACGGAGGACGGGCGGACGATGAGCCGCGGCTTCCACGCCTTCTTCCGGCAGTACTACACGCTCCGCGCCCTCCTGCGCCGCGCCGACCCCGGGCTGGACCACCTCGTCCCGGTGCCCGACTACCCGTTGCGCCGCGGCGACGGGCTGACCGACAGCTTCGCCAAGCTGCCCGCGACCCCGCCGGCCAACCTCGTCACCTTCGTGCTCCGCAGCCCCACCTTCCCGGTCTCGGCGCTGCCGTCGGTGCACATCCCCAGCGCGCTGGAGCTGGTCAACGTCTCCTACCCGGAGAGCCACGAGCGCTACGACGGGGAGTCCGCGCAGGACTTCCTCGACCGGCTGCGCTTCCCCGAGGGCGCCCGGCACCTGGCGCTGGAGGTGTTCGCCCGCTCGTTCTTCGCCCATCCCAGCGAGTTCGGCGCCGGCGAGCTGGTCGGGATGTTCCACAGCTACTTCACCGGCTCCTCCGAGGGCCTGCTCTTCGACGTGCCCGACGACGACTACGACACCGCCCTGTGGGCGCCGCTGGGGCGCTACCTGGCCGGTCTCGGGGTCGACGTGCGCACCGGCACCCGGGTGGAGGGGCTCGCCCCCGGCGAGGACGGGGTATGGCGCGTGCGCGCCGGCTCCGAGGAGCTCGCCGCCGACGCCGTCGTGCTGGCGACCGACCCGCGGGCGACCCGCGCCCTGGCCGCCGACCTGCCGGTGTCGTCGGACCGCACGCTCGGCCGGGCGCAGCAGGCATGGCACGGGCGGGTGGCGGACGGGCGCAACGCCCCGCCGTTCGTCGTCGTGCGGCTGTGGTTCGACGGGCTCGTCGCACCGTCGCGGGAGGCCTTCCTGGGCACGAGCGGCTACGACCTGCTCGACAACGTCACCGTGCTCGAGCGCTTCGAGCAGGGCGCGGCGGACTGGTCGGCCGAGCACGGCGGGTCGGTCGTCGAGCTGCATGGGTATGCCGTGGACCCCGCCCGCGACCCCGACGTCGCCGGGGAGGGACGCGGCGGGCTGGACGAGATCCGCGTCCGGGCCCGGCTGCTGGCCTCGCTGCACGAGGTCTACCCCGAGACCGCCGAGCTGGGCGTCGTGCACGAGGAGCTGCTCGTCGAGGACGACTGCGGACTCGTCGGCACCGGCCCCTGGCGGCAGCGGCTGACCGTGGACACGCCCTACCCCGGGCTGGCCCTGGCCGGCGACGGGCTGCGGGTCGACTGGCCGATCGCGCTCATGGAGCGCGCGGCCGTGACCGGTGTGCTCGCCGCCAACCACCTGCTGCAGGGGTGGGGCGTGCGGGGCGAGGACGTGTGGACGGTGCCGCTGGAGGGGATCCTGCGCCGGCGGCCGCACGTGCCGGCGGCGCTGCGGAGGGGCGCGGCCCGGGTGCCCGGGCTCCGGCGCCGATGAGCCCCGACCGGCGCCGGGCCGTCAAGGCGGGCGAGGCGAGCACGCCGCGGGTCGAGCGCGAGGGCCACGTCTGGCGGATCCGGTCGCTGGAGGCAGCCCGCCAGGTGCTGCGGGCGCGGGAGGCCACGACCCAGGCCGGGTTCACCGCCGAGGCGATCCCGCAGGGCTACCTCGACCACCACCCGATCCTCGTCTCCGACGGGCCGCAGCACGACGACCAGCGGCGCAAGGTCGCCCGGTTCTTCGCGCCGAAGGTCGTCGGCGAGCGCTACACCGACCTCATGGAGGAGTGCGCCGACCGGCTGCTCGACGAGGCGGAGGCGGCCGGCGGGTGCATGCTCGACGAGCTGGCGCTGCTCTACACCGTCGAGGTGACCGCCGAGGTCGTCGGGCTGACCGAGTCGTCGGTGCCGCGGATGGCCCGGCGCCTCGAGTCGTTCTTCAACCAGCCGCCGTTCGACATCACCCGCGACGACCTGGGCCGGACCCCGCGGCAGTGGGCCAGGGCCGCCGTCAACGGGCTGGTGCCGGTCGCCCGGTTCTACCTCGCCGACGTCCGTCCTGCCCTGCGGGAGCGCCGCCGGCAGCGCCGGCCGGACGTCATCAGCCACCTGCTCGACGAGGGCTACTCCACGACCGGGGTGCTCGTGGAGTGCGTCACCTACGGCACCGCCGGGATGGTGACGACCCGCGAGTTCGTCGTCATGGCCGCCTGGCACCTGCTGCGGCACGACGCGCTGCGGGAGCGCTACCTCGTCGCCGGCCAGGAGGAGCGGTTCGCGATCCTGCACGAGATCATCCGGCTCGAGCCGGTCGTCGGGCACTTCTACCGCCGGGTCCACCAGCCGGTGCGGATCAGCGACGGGGAGGAGTCGTGGACGATCGGCGAGGGCGACCTCGTCGACGTCTGCGTGCGCCCGGCGAACGCCGACCCGCACGTCGTGGGCGAGGACCCGCTGGACCTGTGCCCGGGCCGGTCGCTGCCCGCCGGGGTCAACGACTCCGTGCTCTCCTTCGGCGACGGGGCGCACAAGTGCCCCGGCCAGCCGCTGGCGATCCTCGAGTCGGACGTGCTCCTGCGGCGCCTGCTGGCCCGGGCGCCCCGGATCGTGGCCGAGCCCGAGCTGGGCTGGGACCACCTCATCGAGGGCTACTGGCTGCGGGGCATGCGGCTGGCCCTCGGCGAGGGGGACGGCCGCCTCAGACGTCGCGCCAGGCGATCGCCCGCGCGGTGGCTCGCAGCCCGTCGACGCCCTCGGGCGTGAGCGGGGCGTCGACGAGCACGTCCTCGGCCGCGGCCAGCTCCTCGGCGATCCGGTCCTCCAGCTCCTGCCGGATGCCGGCCTCGACCAGGGCCTCCTGCATGAGCCGGACGTCGCCCGGGCGGGCCTCCGGCGTGCCGACCCGCTCCATCGCGGCGGCGGCCTCCCCGGTGAGCCGCTCGGCGCCGAGCACCCAGATGAGCGTGGTCTTGCCCTCGCGCAGGTCGTCGCCGGAGGGCTTGCCGGTGACGTGGTGGTCGCCCCACACGCCGAGCACGTCGTCGCGCCAGGCGAACGCCCGGCCCAGGTGCCGGCCGTACGTGGCCAGCGCGGCGCGCTGCCCGGGGTCGGCCGTGGCGGCCAGGGCCCCCAGCTGCAGCGACCGCTCGATCGTGTAGGAGCCCGACTTCAGCGCGGCCACCGCCTCCGCGTGCGGCAGGTCGGTGCGGCGGGCGGCGGCCCCGGTCAGGTCCGCCCGCTGGCCGACGATGAGCTCGAGGTTGAGCTCGTACCAGTAGTCGCGCATCTCGCTGGGCAGCGGGTGCACCATCCGGTCGGCCTCGCAGTGGGCCAGGTCGCCGAGCAGCACGGCGATGTTCTCGCCGAACCGGTCGGCGTCGCCGTGCCCACCGCCCCGGCGGAAGGCCTCCGCGGCGACGACGTGGGCGGCCGCCCGGCCCCGGCGCTCGGCCGACTGGTCCATGACGTCGTCGTGGACGAGGGCGAACAGGTGCAGGGTCTCCAGGGCGGCGGCCGCGCGCACGACATGGCCGTGGCCGCGGCTGCCGATCTCGCCGCCCGAGGCCACGAAGCCCCAGTGGCACATCTGCGGCCGGATCCGCTTGCCGCCGCCGGCCAGCAGGGCGTGCAGCCAGGTCGGCAGGTCGCCCACCTCGGCCCCGAGCAGGTCGGGCGGGCCTGCGGGGGCCAGTCTGCTCCATACCTGATCCACCCAGGCGCTCTCGTCGCGCAGCAGCGCGTCCACCCGGTCCAGGGTCGCGGCGGCGCCGGTCCCCCCGGCGCGGTCGGGGGCCGGGCCGACCGGCAGCCGTGGGCGCTCGCCGTCCAGCTCGGGGACCTGGAGGGTCGACCAGGGGCTGTAGACCTGGGGCGTGGCGCGCATCGCCGTGACCAGGTCGGACCAGGCCACCCAGGCGTGCTCGCACACCTCGGCGGGGTCGGGCCGCACGTCGCCGACGACCCGGCCCACGAGCACGGGGCACAGCTCGTGCTCGACGATGCCGCTGGCGTCGACGGCGCGGTAGCGGAAGTCCGGGAGCACGAGCTGGAGGTCCTCGACCTGCAGGCCGAGCTCCTCGCCCAGGCGGCGGCGGACGGCGTCGCCCAGCGCCTCCCCGGGGCGGGGGTGGCCGCAGCAGGCGTTGGTCCACACGCCCGGCCAGGTGAGCTTGTCGAGGGCGCGGCGGGTGATGAGGACCCGGCCGCGGTCGTCGAAGAGGTAGAGCGAGAAGGCCCGGTGCAGCGGCGTGTCCGTGCCGTGCACCTGCGTCCGTGAGGCGGTGCCGATCTCCGTGCCGTCGTCGTCGACCAGCACGACCCGGTCGTAGTCGCGGTCCGTCGTCGTCGTGCTCACCGAGAAAGCATCCTCACCGTCGCCCTCCCCGGGCGAGCGCCCGGGACTCGACTCTATCCGTTCGTCCAACCCTGACCCAGCAGGCCCAGCACCAGCTCGGCCCCGTCCCGCCCGGGGTCGCGCGTGGCCAGGGACGCGGCGACCCGGCGGGCCCCGGCCCGGTATGCCGTGCCCTCCGCCCGCGCGAGCGCGCGGGCCAGCGCCCGGGGCCGGGGGCGGGAGCCGCCGAGGTGGAGGCCGGCGCCGGCCCACTCGACGCGCCGGCCGATGTCGGCCTTCTCCTCGGTGCTGCCCACCTGCAGGACCGGGACGCCGTGGGCCAGGGCGAGCAGGACCCCGGTCCAGCCGCCGTTGGTGACGAAGACCCCGGCGTGCGGCAGCACCGCCGAGTAGGGGACGAACCGCTCCACGGCCACCGGGCCCCGGGCACCACCGGCCCCGTCGCCGTGCCGCGGGGGCCCTCCTGCCAGGCGGTCCGGCACCACGCCGGGGCCGCCGAGGCGGGCCGGGTCGCCCGAGCCGGTGGTCAGCACGCCCGCCCGGCCGGTGGCGCGCAGCGCGGCCAGGGTAGGGGCCAGCACCTCGGCCGGGTCGTCGCGCAGCGTGCCCTGGGTGGCCAGGACGACCGAGCCGTCGTGGCCGGCGACCACCTCGTCCCACCAGTCCGGCCGACGCCAGCCGGTCGGCCCCGGCGGGCGCAGGGCCCCGACGAAGTGGACGTGGTCGGGCAGGTCGGCGCGGGGGTACTCCAGCTCGGGGGCCCCGCAGTGCAGGTGCAGCAGCGGCGACAGGCTCGCCTCGAGGACGGGGACGTCGCGGCGCGGCAGCCCCAGGGAGGCGCGGAGCGCGGCATACCCCTGCTGCGCCCGCGCCATGACCACGCGGCGGCTGGCGACCTGGACGACGGTGTTGCGCCACACCCACGGCTGGGGCGTGCGGTAGGGCAGGCCGGCGCCGAAGGGCGGGGTCAGCGCGTCCGGGAAGTGCAGGGGGCCGTCGCCGAAGCTGACCCACGGCACGCCGAGCCGTTCGGCGGCCAGCGCGCCGGCGTGGCCGAGGGAGTCGGTCAGCACGACGTCGGGGCGGACCTCCTCGACGAGGCGCACGACCGTGCGCACGCGGGTGACGGCGTCGGCGACCAGCCAGGCGTAGCGCGCGGAGACGTCGCGGACGCGTCCCCCGGGCGGGCTGAACGGCGGCACGGGGCCGGTGTCGTGCACCGAGCCGTCGGGCGCGGCGACGGCCAGCGACCCGACCCAGGGGGTGGCAACCCCGTGGTGCACCTCGGCCCCGCGGGCGGTCAGGCCCTCGAGGAAGGGCACGGCGTTGAGCGTGTGCGCGTAGATCGGGCTGCTCAGCGCCAGCACTCTGGGTCCCCTCACCCGACCATTGTCGGGGTCGGTCAGCCGTGCGTGCCGACCTGCGTCATCCGGCCGACGACCCGCACCGTCGTCGCGAGCCCGTCCTCGGCCGCCATCACGGCGGCGGCGGCGCGGGCGCGGGCGGCGTAGCGCGGCGCGGTGAGCGCCTCGTGCAGCCGGTCGGCCACCGTGCGCGGGGTGGCCAGCACCGGACGCAGGGGCGCCGGCCCCAGACCGGCCCGGTGGACCTGCCGGGCGAAGTGGGCCTGGTCGCCCAGGTGCGGGACGACGACCTGGGGCAGCCCGGCGGCGGCCACGGCGTGGGTGGTGCCCGCCCCGCCGTGGTGGGCGGCCGCCACGACGTGCGGCAGCAGCGCCCGGTGGTCGACCTCCCCGACGACGAACGCGCCGTCGCGCGGACCGGGCCGGGCCCCGGCCACCTGGACGACGGCCGGCCGACCCAGCCGTCGGGCCACCCCGGCGAGCCGGTCGACGAGCTGGTCGGGCCGGTCGGCGGGCATGCTGCCGAGCGCGAGCAGCAGGCCGCCCGGGTGCCGGCGGAGGTGCTCCTCGAGGTCGGTCGGCAGCGACGCGACCGGTGCGGGGTCGGCCCACCAGCGACCTGCTGCACGTCGGGGGCAGGGTCGGGGTCGAGCGCGGCGCTGGTCGCCAGGAGGGCGGGCGCGCGGTATGCCGCGGGCGCGGCGGGAGCGTCAGGGGTGGCGGGCGCGGTGGGCGTCAGCCGGCGCGCGACCTCGTCGGCGAGCGCCGCGGACAGGCCGGTGGTCATCCGCCACAGCATCCGCTGCCGGGCCGACTCGAGCACGGAGGGGAGCAGCTCGGTGACCGTGTGGGACCAGGCCGAGGTGCCCGCGGGGTGGGGGGTGAGGGGTGCCATGAGCGCCAGCCGGGCCGGGACGCCCCGGGCCTGGAGCAGGGGGACCAGGCGGGCCGTGGGGAGGCCGGAGACGACGGGGTCGGCACCGCGCAGCAGCGGCGCGATGCCGTCGGCCAGGGTGGCGGCCCGGGCGGTGAGGGCGCGGCGCATCTGGAGGTACATCAGCCCGGGGTTGAGGTGCGCGGACCGCCGGACGGCCGGCGAGGGCGACCACATGGTCCGGTCGGCCGTCGGCCCGACGACGACCGGCTCGACCCCGGCCCACCGCATCCGGGCGGCGCCGTCCTCGAGGACGGCCGCGGTGACGGCATACCCCTCGGCGCGGAGCGCCTGCCCCAGGCGGGCGAACGGCTCGACGTCGCCACGAGTGCCCAGCGCCAGCAGGAGGACGTGCGGTGCCCGGTCGCCTCCGTGGGGACGGTGTCGATCGCGCTCTCTAGAGAATTCTAGGTCTATGGCGAGATTCCGTGATATCTCGTCAGAGACCGGACTCGGTGCCCAGCACGTCCCGCTCGGCGGGGATGGCGTCGGGGTCGTCGCCGCCGACGGGTGGCCCCGTGGTGCCGGCCGGGTCGTCGGCGCCGCCGAGGACGCCGCCGGGCTCGGGCGCCCCGTAGGCCGTCCCCTGCTCGGGCACCTCCTGGGCGATCCGCTGGTCGATGGTCTCCTCCTCCGGGTCGTCGTCGAACTCGGAGTGGATCGGCTGGCTGGTCGGCGGGCTCCACGGCACGTCGTCGGTGGACTCCGGCTGGTCGAGGTCGACCTGGGCGCGCTCCGCCTGCTCCTCGGTGCGGTCGACCGTGCCGAAACCGTCGTCGTCGCGGTCGCGCTCGTGCTCGGGGGTGTGTTCGCTCATGGCCCCACCGTGCCCCCCGGCGGCCCCGGGGGCAAGCCGGAGCGGGGAGGGTCGGTCGGCTCAGGCCGTCCCGAGCAGCTCCGCCGGGCCGGCCTGCGCCTCGGTGAGCACCTCGGCCAGCCGGTCGGCCGCGACGACCAGGTCCGGCGGCAGCACCGTGCCGGGCAGGTCGGCGCCGGCGAGCTCGGCGGCCCGTCCGCCGAGGGCCAGGACCGCGTCCCCGGCGATGAGGTCGAGGGCCACCCGGCTGGCCCGCAGGCGGGCCGGGTCGTCGCCGGAGACGACGACCACCTCGGGCCGGTGCACACGCAGGGCGCGGCGCAGGTCGTGCAGCGGCGTGCTGGCCCCGAAGAAGCGGACCCGCCACCTGCGCTCGCGCAGGAGCAGCCCGTAGGCCAGCAGCGGCAGGTCGTGCAGCTCCCGCGGCGGGCAGGCGAGCCACGCCTGCGGCCCGTCGCCGCTCCCCCAGCCGTCGGCCATCCGGTCCAGCGCCGACCGGACGAGCTGGGTCGCCAGGTGCTCCTGGGCCACCGAGACCTCGCCCCGCTCCCAGCCGAGCCCGACCTGCCGCATGACGGGGACGACGAGGTCGCCGACCAGCCGGTCCAGCCCCAGCCGCTCCCGCTCCCGGCGCAGGACGTCCTGGGCCGCGTCGTCGTCGAGCCCCACCAGCGCGGCGAAGAGCTCGGTACGCGCGTCGGGGGTGGGCATCCGTCCATCGTCCCACGTCGCGGGGACGGTGCCGCCCTTGACACGGGGTGTGACCGGGGTCACCCTGAAGGATCATCTCGACGCAGGGGAGTGCCATGGGGATCGTCGCGGCCGACAGCGAGGTCGGCCTGCCCGTCGTGTCGCAGCTGCGCCGCTACCCGCAGCCCGCGGCCCGGCTGGCGCTGCGCGCGCTCGGGCTGGCCAGCCTCGGCGCGCGGCACGGGGTCCGGCTGCACCGCGTCATCTACGCGACGACCGGGGTGGACGGGCGGCCGACGGTGGCCTCCGGCCTGGTCGCCACCCCGGAGGGGGTGCGTCCGCACGCGGTCGTCTCCTACCAGCACGCCACCCAGACCCACCGGCTGCACGTGCCCTCCGCCCCCCACAAGCTCGAGGGCGTGATGGCCTCGCTGGCCTTCGCCGGCGCCGGCTACGTCTTCGTGGCACCGGACTACCTGGGGATGGGCAGCTCGCCGGGGCCGCACCCCTACCTGCACGCCGAGACCGAGGGCCGGGCCGTCGTCGACCTGCTGGCCGTGCTGCCACGCGTGCTCGCCGAGGTCGGGACGGCGGTGCCCGACCGGGTCGCGCTGCTGGGGTTCTCCCAGGGCGGCCACGCCTCGCTGGCCGCGCTGGGGAAGCTGACGCGGACGCCGCAGCCGTTCGAGGTGGCCGCGGTGGCGTCGGTGGCCGGGGCCCACCGGCTGGCCGAGACCGTCGGGCCGGCGGTCCTCTCGGGGAGGTCGGCCCACCACACGACCTACCTCGCGGCGCTGGCCACCTCCTACGCCCGGGTCTACGGGCAGCCGCTGGCCTCGATCGTCCGCGAGCGCTGGGCACGGCGGCTGCCGATCCTGCTCGACGGGCGGCGCAGCTCGATGGAGGTCGAGCTGGCGCTGCCCCGCGACCCCGCCCACCTGCTCACCCGCGAGACGGTGGACGACCTCGTCGGTGCGGGCGAGGGCTGGTTCCCCCGGCGGCTGGCGGAGAACAGCGTCGGGGACGTGGCGACGGCGGCCCCCGTGCGGTTCTACGTCGGCGGCCAGGACGTCGACGCCCCGGCCGAGGACGCCCACCGGGCCGCCGCCCTGGTGCGCACGCACGGCGGACGGGCCCAGGTCGTCCACGTCGGCGCGGTCGACCACAAGGGCACGGCCCTGGTGGCGGTCGGCCTGACCCGGGAGTGGTTCGACGAGGTGCTGGCCGTCCCGGAGGCCCCGGCCGACGCCGTCGCGACCGGCGAGGCGGACGACGGGTCCGCCACCGAGAGGGCGCTGGCCGGGCGGTCCCGGCTGCGGTCTGTGCACCTGCCGACGGTGCACCTGCCGGCCGTCCCGCGTCCGGCCGTGCACCTGCCCACGGTCCACCTGCCGGCCATGCACCTGCCGCTCGACCGCCTCCGCCACAGCGCCTGAGGGCCGCCGTCGGCCCGACCTGACGAGTTGTGGCCCCCACCAGGGCCTCAACCCGACGTACGAGACGCGGCCGCCGTCGTCCGTCATGCAGCGACCGGGTCAGGGCTCTGGGAATGCCTGACCGTCGGGAACGCCTGACCGTCGGGCGCACGAGCGACCCTGACACGGTGGGGTGACCACCTCCCGCCCCGGAGCGCCGAGGGGCCGAGGGGCCGACGGCCGGCCTCAGCCCAGGCGGGCCCCCCGCCACAGGTCGATGCCGGAGTCGACCGCGTGCTGGTCGATGAGGGCCAGCTCGTCCTCGTCGAAGCTGATCCGGTCGAGGGCGCCGACGTTCTGCTCGAGCTGCCCGGGGCTGCTGGCGCCGATGAGCACCGAGCTCATCCGCTCGTCGCGCAGCGTCCACGCCAGCGCCATCTGGGCCAGCGTCTGGCCGCGCCCGGAGGCGATCTCGTCCAGCGCACGGAGGTGCTCGACGGTCTCGTCGGTGATGAGGTCGGTCGACAGGCTCTTGCCCTCGGTGGCGCGGGACCCCTCGGGGATGCCATGCAGGTACTTGTCGGTGAGCATGCCCTGGGCCAGCGGCGAGAAGGCGATGCAGCCGGCGCCGACCTCGTCGAGGGTGTCGAGGAGGGCGTCCTCCTCGGTCCAGCGGTTGAGCATCGAGTAGGACGGCTGGTGGATGAGCAGCGGGGTGCCCAGGTCCTCGAGGATGGCCGCGGCCCGGCGGGTGTCCTCGCTGGAGTAGCTGGAGATGCGACGTAGAGCGCCTTGCCCGACCGCACGATCGCGTCGAGCGCCCCCATCGTCTCCTCCAGCGGCGTCTCCGGGTCGGGGCGGTGGTGGTAGAAGATGTCGACGTAGTCCAGCCCGGTCCGCCGCAGCGACTGGTCGAGGCTGGCGACGAGGTACTTGCGCGAGCCGCCGACCTGGCCGTAGGGGCCGGGCCACATGTCCCAGCCCGCCTTGGTCGAGATGACCAGCTCGTCCCGCAGCCCGGCGAAGCTGCGGCGCAGGTGACGGCCGACGTTCTCCTCCGTCGCCCCGTAGGGAGGCCCGTAGTTGTTGGCCAGGTCGAGGTGGGTGATGCCCAGGTCGAAGGCCTTCCGCAGCACCTGCTCCTGCCGGTCGAAGGTCACGTCGTCGCCGAAGTTGTGCCACAGGCCCAGGCTGACGGCCGGCAGCTGGAGGCCGGAACGGCCCACCCGGCGGTAGTGCATCGTGTCGTAACGGGTCGGGTCGGGCGTGTACGTCATACCCCCAGTGTCGCGCAGGCCCCGGCCCGCCGTTCACCGGTCCGGGAGGCGCCGCCCGCCGCCCGGCCCTACAGTCCGGTGGGTCCGCACCCCGACGAGATGCCAGGAGCACCGACATGACCGTGCCGTCGACGTCCGAGGTGGTGGTGGTCGGCGGCGGCCCCGCCGGCCTGCAGGCCACCCTCACGCTGGGCCGGGTGCACCGGCAGGTGGTCCTCGTGGACGAGGGGGAGGGCCGCAACGCGTCCGCCGGACACCTGCACAACCTGGCCACCCGCGACGGCACCCCGCCCGCGGAGTTCCGCCGGATCGCGCGGGAGGAGCTCGCCGGATACCCCACCGTGCAGGTGCTGGACGGCCGGGCGCTCCGGGTGCGCGACGTCACCGAGGACGGCGACGGCGACCCCGCCTCATGGTCGAGCTCGAGGACGGCGGGCGGCTGCACACCCGGCGGGTGGTGCTCGCGACCGGGATGCGCGACGAGCTGCCGCAGGTCCCCGGGCTGGCGGAGCTGTGGGGGAGCCTCGTGGTCCAGTGTCCCTTCTGCCACGGGCACGAGATGGCGGGGCGACCGGTCGCGGTGCTCGGCGCCGACGCGGCGGCGCACACGGCGGGCATCATGCGGCCCGTGGCCTCCGAGGTGGTCGTGCTGACCGACGGCACGGAGCTGCCGGAGGACCCCGGCGCGTCCGTCCGGTCGGAGCGGGTGCGCCGCCTCGAGCGCGTGGGGGACCAGGTGCGCGTCGTCCTCGCCGAGGGTGAGCCGGTGGTGGTCGCGGGCATCTTCGTGGCGACGACCGCGGTGCAGGCCACGCCCTTCGCCGAGCAGCTCGGCCTGGTGCTCAACCCCTCCGGCGGGGTGCGGGTCGACGAGCACGGCCGGACCAGCCGTCCGGGGGTCTACGCCGCGGGCGACCTGGCGCACGTGGCCGCCCTGGAGGCCCCCGTCCCGTCGGTCGTGCAGGCGCTGGCGGCCGGGTCGATGGCCGCCGGATGCGTCGTGGCCGACCTCGTCGACGGCACCCGACCTTGACAACATACAACTGATTAGTTGTATGTTGGTTCTCATGGACGGGACGAGCGAGGACCGGGCGGACGCCCTGTTCCACGCGCTCGCCGACCGGACGCGGCGCGACATCCTGCGTCGCGTGCTGGCCGGCGAGCACTCCGTCTCCTCCCTGGCGGCGAGCTACGACATGAGCTTCGCCGCGGTCCAGAAGCACGTCGCCGTGCTGGAGTGCGCCGGCCTGCTCACCAAGCGTCGCCGTGGCCGCGAGCAGCTGGCCAGCGGCGACGTGGAGGCGGTCCGGTCGGTCGCCTCGATGCTCACCGAGCTCGAGGGGATCTGGCGGGGCCGCATCGACCGCATCGACGCACTGCTCGAGGAGAACTGACATGCCTGTCACCGACGTCACCCAGGACATGGACACCCGCACGCTGACCATCACCGCCGAGTTCGCCGCCCCCGTGGAGAGGGTCTGGCAGGTGTATGCCGACCCGCGCCAGCTGGAGCAGGTGTGGGGCCCGCCGACCCACCCGGCGACCTTCGTCGAGCACGAGCTGACGCCCGGCACCCGCTGCACCTACTACATGACCGCCCCCGACGGGCAGCGGTACGGCGGGTGGTGGCAGATTACCGAGGTCGACGCCGCGTACCGGCTCACCTTCGACGACGGCTTCGCCGACGCCGAGCTGAACCCGGTCGACACGGCCCCGGTCTCGCACAACGTCTACACCTTCGAGGAGGTCGACGGCGGCACCCGGGCGGTGTACGTCTCGACCTACGACTCCGCGGAGGCCCTGCAGCAGGTCCTCGACATGGGCGTCGTCGAGGGGTCGCGGCTGGCGATCGACCAGATCGACGGCCTGCTGGCGGCCTGAGCCGACGCCGCGCGCCCCGCGTCCACCCGGGGCCGGCACGACGAAGCCCCCCGGACCTGGAGGTCCGGGGGGCTTCATGCTGGTGCGCGAGGGGGGAGTTGAACCCCCACGCCCTTTCGGGCACACGGACCTGAACCGTGCGCGTCTGCCTATTCCGCCACTCGCGCGAGTGCCGAGCAACAGTAGCACGCAGGCGGAGGCGCCCCGAAATTCCTCCCGGGCCTCCGCCGGGCGCCGACCGGCGGCCGGTCTCCCGAACAGGCCACCGACCCGCGGGTCCAGCCCGTCCCCAGACCTGGACAGTACGATCGCACGGGCGGCGTCTGCCGCCGCGACCGACCGTACCGACCAGACGAGGAGAGGCCGTGGGAGTCTTCGACCGGCTCGAGCGGGGGCTCGAGCGCGCCGTCAAGCAGCCCTTCGCCCGGGTCTTCAAGGCCGAGGTCCAGCCCGTGGAGATCGCCTCGGCCATGCGTGGGGCGATGGACGACCGCGCCGCCGTGCTGGGACCGGGCCGCACCATGGTCCCCAACGTCTTCACCATCGAGCTGGCCGAGTCCGACCACGAGCGCCTCAGCTCCTACGAGCGGGCGCTGACCGACGAGCTGGTCGCCGCCGCGGAGGACCACGCGGACGCCCAGCGCTACGTCGCCCCCGGCCCCTTCGAGGTCCGTCTCGTCGCCGGCGAGGACCTGGAGACCGGCATCTTCCGCGTGCGCCCCGCCGCCAAGGACGGGCGGGCCGGCGCCCGCGGCGAGGACCGCGGGCGGTCCGCCCCCTCCCCCGACCAGGGATATGCCGCCGCGTCCGCCGGTCCGTCACCAGCACCCCGGCGACCTGGGGGCGAGGGCCGCGACGACGCTCGTGACGAGAGCCACGACGAGAGCCGCGACGAGGGCCGCACCGCCCAGTTCAGCCACGAGCCGGCGCCGGCCCCCAGCCGGCCGTCCCGCCCCCGGCGACCCCGGCCCTCGCTCGAGGTGGACGGGCGCCGCATACCCCTCACCGCCGCGGTCACGACCCTGGGGCGGGACCACACCACCGCGGACGTGGTGCTCGACGACCCCGGTGTCTCCCGGCGCCACGCGGAGGTGCGGATCACCCACGACGGACCCCACCTGCAGGTGGTGCTGCGCGACCTCGGCTCGACCAACGGCACCTACCTCAACGGCGACCAGGTCGGCTCCGAGGAGCTGCGCGACGGCGACCGGATGACCATGGGCCGCTCGACCGTGGTCTTCCGGCTGGAGGGGTGAATGGGTGAGCTGACCCTCAACCTCGTCCGCCTCGGGGTCATCGTGCTGCTGTGGGCGTTCGTCTTCTCGGTCGTCGGCGCCCTGCGCAGCGACCTCTACGGCACGCGGGTGCTCTCCCGCACCGCCGGCCGGCCGGCCCGCAAGGAGTCGCGCGGCGAGCGCCGGCAGCGCCGCAAGGAGACCCCCACGCACGTGGTCGTCACCGAGGGCAGCCTGCGCGGGACCTCCGTGCCGCTGCACGAGTCCGGGCTGCTCGTGGGGCGCAACCCGGAGTGCTCCCTGGTGCTGACCGACGACTACGCCTCCGGGCGCCACCTGCGCGTCTACCCGGGCGCCGACGCGTGGTACGCCGACGACCTGGGCTCGACCAACGGCACCCTCGTCGACGGCGCGCGGATCACGACCGGCGCCCGGCTGGAGCCCGGCTCGCAGATCCGGATCGGCCAGACCGTCCTCGAGCTGCGGCGCTGACCCCCGGTCCCCATGGTCGCCTTCCGCTACGCCGCCCGCAGCAACCTCGGGCTCGGCAGCAAGTCCCGCAACGAGGACTCCGCCTACGCCGGGCCCGAGCTGCTGGTGCTGTGCGACGGCATGGGCGGGCACGCGGCCGGGGACGTGGCCTCCTCCCTCGTCGTCGGCGAGCTGGTGCACCTCGACGGGGAGTCGCACGGGGCCGACGACGCCCTCGACATCCTCGAGCGGGCGATCGAGGAGGCCAACGGGCGGCTGGCCGACGTCATGGACGTCTACCCCGACTCCGACGGCATGGGCACCACCTGCATCGCGATGATGCGCGTGGGCACCAAGCTCGCCGTGGCCAACATCGGCGACTCGCGGGCCTACCTGCTGCGCAAGGGCCGGCTGACCCGGATCACCAAGGACCACTCGTTCGTCCAGAAGCTGCTCGACGAGGGGCGGATCAGCAAGGACGAGGCCCGCCACCACCCGCAGCGGTCGCTGGTCACCCGGGTGCTCACCGGCCGCGAGGAGGACGCCCCCGACCTGTCGCTGCGCGAGCTGCACACCGGCGACCGGCTGCTGCTGTGCAGCGACGGCCTCTCGGACTACGTCGCGGAGGACACGATCGCCGAGCTGCTCGGCCAGACCGACCGGACGCCCGGCCAGGTGGCCGACCAGCTCGTCCAGGTGGCCCTGCGCGCGGCGGCCCGCGACAACGTCACCGTCGTGGTCGCCGACGTCGTCCACGCCGGGGCCGGCACGACCA
Organism: Ornithinimicrobium sp. CNJ-824; assembly: GCF_001942405.1. Taxonomy (GTDB): domain Bacteria; phylum Actinomycetota; class Actinomycetes; order Actinomycetales; family Dermatophilaceae; genus Ornithinicoccus; species Ornithinicoccus kibberensis. The sequence continues at coordinate 30,677 of NZ_MKKA01000009.1, read as the reverse complement.
AGCCGCAGGTCGTCGGCGCCGCCAGCGAGCGCCGCGGCGCGCAGGTCATCAGCCAGCTCACGCCGGCCGAGAAGGCGGCCATGCTCAGCCGGGAGGCCTCCGGGGCGTCGGCGGAGTCGCCGGTCCTGGCGGAGGAGGAGCCGGCCGGGCCGTGGGTGCGCTGGCTGCGCCGCGCGCTGGTGGCCACCGCCGCCCTGCTCGTCGTCGGCTTCGTCGGCTGGGGCGCGTGGACGTGGAGCCAGCAGCAGTACTTCGTCGGCGAGGAGGCCGGCCGCGTGACGATCTTCCGCGGCGTCTCCCAGGACCTGGGCCCGCTGGACCTCAGCCACACCGAGGAGCGCACCGACCTGGCGGTCGAGGCCCTGCCGACCTTCTACCAGGACCAGGTCCGCCGCACCCTGTCCGCCGACGACCGGGCGGGCGCGGACACGATCGTGGCCGAGCTGCGGGCCCTGGCCGGTGCGGACTGCGTGCCGGTCGTCACCCTGCCCGACGGGTCGGTGACCACCGAGGTGCCCGACGACGCCGTGGCGGTGACGCTCGCCCCCGGCACGCTGCATACCGCCCCCCTCGGCCGGCGGCTGGACACCGGCGTGGGCCTGGGCAGCGGGATCGTCGCACCGGACACGGCCGCCGCCACCGACGACGCGCGGCCGACCGTGCAGGTGCTGTGGCCGGAGGGATGCCCGTGAGCGCCACCGCCCCCACGCCCTCGACCGTCACCAGCCTGCGGGTGCGCAGCGGCCGGACCGTCGAGCTCCTGCTGACCCTGTTCGCGCTGGTCGTCGTCGGGCTGGCCTACGTCAACGTCCAGCTAGCGACCGTCGGCGAGGTCCCGCAGCTGGTCTGGTGGCACCTGGGCACCTACGCCGGCATCGTGCTGGCCCTGCACCTCGTGCTCCGCTGGCGCGCCCGGTATGCCGACCCGCTCCTGCTCCCGCTGGCGACCCTCCTCAACGGGCTGGGGCTGGTGATGATCCACCGGATCGACGTCGGCACCGGCTCGGAGGTGGCCGCCCGGCAGCTGGTGTGGACCGGCCTGGCCGTGCTCGCCGCGGCCGCCACCCTCGTGGCCGTGCGCGACCACCGGCTGCTGCGGCGCTACACCTACCTGGCCATGGCCGCCGGCTTCCTGCTCCTGCTGCTGCCGATGCTGCCGGTCGTGGGCCAGGAGATCAACGGCTCGCGGCTGTGGGTGCGCCTGGGTCCGCTGAGCCTGCAGCCCGGCGAGCTCGCCAAGATCATGCTGACGATCTTCTTCGCCGGCTACCTGGTGAGCACGCGGGACGCGCTCTCCCTCGTGGGCCGGCGCTTCCTCGGCCTGCAGCTGCCGCGCGCCCGGGACCTGGGCCCGATCCTCGTGGCCTGGGGCCTGTCGGTGATGATCCTCGTCCTGCAGCGCGACCTGGGCTCCTCGCTGTTGTTCTTCGGGCTGTTCGTGGCGATGCTCTACGTGGCGACCGAGCGGATCAGCTGGATCGTCATCGGGATGAGCCTGTTCGTCGGCGGCGCGTTCCTGGCCTGGCAGGTCTTCGGCCACGTGCAGGCGCGGGTGACGCTGTGGCTCGACCCGTTCGCCCCCGGCCAGTCCGACCAGGTGGCCAAGGGGCTGATGGGGCTGGGGCACGGGGGGATCTTCGGCACCGGCCTGGGGGAGGGCTATCCCTACATCACCTACTTCGCCAACAGCGACTACATCGTCGCGGCGTTCGGCGAGGAGCTGGGCATGGTGGGCCTGTTCGCGCTGCTGACCCTCTACGCGCTGCTCGCCGAGCGCGGGCTGCGCACGGCCATCGGCGCCCGCGAGGGGTTCGGCAAGCTGCTCGCCGCGGGCCTGTCGTTCACCGTGGCCCTGCAGGTTTTCGTCGTCGTCGGCGGGATCACCCGGGTCATCCCCCTCACCGGGCTGACCACGCCGTTCCTGTCCGCCGGTGGGTCCTCGCTGCTGGCCAACTGGATCATCGTCGCCCTGCTCATGCGGGTCAGCGACCACGCCCGCCGCCCCGTCTCCGAGCGCCGCCAGGACCCGACGAAGGACCTGACCCATCCCCGCGGGGAGGTCCGCACCCGATGAACACCCCCATCCGCCGCCTGGCCTACGTCGTCCTGGCCATGTTCACCGCCCTCCTGCTCGCCTCGACCTGGATCCAGTTCGTCCAGGCCGACGACCTGCGCGAGCGGCCGAACAACCGCCGCACCCTCATCGACACCTACAGCCGCGAGCGCGGGGCGATCCTCGTCGACGGCGACGCCGTGGCGCGGTCGTGGCCACCGACGACGACCTGGAGTGGGAGCGCCGCTACGACCAGGCCACCCGCTATGCGCACGTCACCGGCTACTGGTCCTTCATCTACGGCGCGGGCCTGGGGCTGGAGCGGGCCCGCAACGGCGTGCTCGCGGGCACCGACGACAGCCTCTTCTACCAGCGGCTGGTCGACGTCGTCACCGGTCGCCCGCCGCAGGGCGCCTCCCTGGAGCTGACGATCGACCCCCAGGTGCAGGCGGCCGCCGCCGAGGCGCTGGGCGACCAGCGCGGCGCCGCGGTGGCCATCGACCCCGCGACCGGGGCGGTCCTGGCGATGGTGAGCCGGCCCGCCTTCGACCCCAACGCGCTGTCCAGCCACCAGCTCAACGCGGTCGAGCAGGCCTACGAGGAGCTCTCGCAGGACCCGTCCCGGCCGCTGGTCAACCGGGCGCTCGCCGGCGACCTCTACCCCCCGGGCTCGACCTTCAAGCTGGTCGTGGCGGCGGCCGCGCTGGAGAGCGGGGAGTTCACCCCCGACAGCGAGCTGGAGGGCGGGCTGACCTACACCCTGCCGGGGACGACGACCGACCTGCCCAACTTCGGCGGCGCGGCCTGCCACCCGGAGGCACCCCCAGCCTGGCCCGGTCGGTGCAGGTCTCCTGCAACACCTCCTTCGCCTGGCTGGCCGGCGAGCTCGGCGCCGACGCCCTGCGCGAGCAGGCCGAGGAGTTCGGCTTCGGGCAGACGCTGCAGGTCCCCATGACCGCCACGCCCTCGACATACCCCGAGGACCCCGACGACGCGCAGACGGCGCTGACCGGGATCGGGCAGCACGAGGTGCGGGTCACGCCGCTGCAGGTGGCGATGATCTCCGCGGGGATCGCCAACGACGGCGTGGTGATGGACCCCTACCTCGTCGACACCGTCCGCAACCGCGACCTGGAGGTGGCCGAGCAGACCGACCCGCGGGCGCTGTCCCGGGCCGTCTCCGACGCCACCGCACAGGAGCTGACCGACATGATGGTCTCCGTCGTCGAGCAGGGGTCGGGCCAGCTGGCCGCCGTGCCCGGGGTGTCCGTGGCCGGCAAGACCGGCACGGCGGAGTTCGGCGACAGCGGCGCCGCGCACGCGTGGTTCACCGGGTTCGCGCCGGCCGACGACCCGCAGATCGCCGTCGCCGTCGTCGTGGAGTCGGCGACCGACAACTGGACGGGCGAGACCGGCGGCCGGGTGGCCGCACCCATCGCCCAGGCCATGCTCGAGGCAGGAGTGAGCCCATGACCGACCCCACCCGGCCGACGACCCCACCGTCGGGGCCCGAGCCGCGCGTCCTCGGCGGACGCTACGAGATCGGCGACCTGGTCGGCCGCGGCGGCATGGCCGACGTCCACGTGGGCCACGACCTGCGCCTCGGCCGCACCGTGGCCATCAAGATCCTGCGCACGGACCTGGCCCGGGACTCCTCCTTCCTCGCCCGCTTCCGCCGCGAGGCCCAGGCCGCCGCGGGCCTGAACCACCCCTCGATCGTCGGCGTCTTCGACTCCGGCGAGGAGACGGTGCACGAGGCGGGCGGCGGTGCCGCCGTCCACGTGCCCTACATCGTCATGGAGTTCGTCGAGGGCCGCACGCTGCGCGAGCTGATCAACGAGCACCGGGTGCTGGACCCCGACGAGGCCGCGCGGATCACCGCGGCGGTGCTGGCCGCGATGGAGTACGCCCACGACCGCGGGCTGGTCCACCGCGACATCAAGCCGGCCAACGTCATGGTCACCGAGGCCGGGGCGGTGAAGGTCATGGACTTCGGCATCGCCCGGGCCCTCGCCGACACCGCCGCCACGATGACCCAGACGCAGGCGGTCATGGGCACGGCGCGCTACCTGTCCCCCGAGCAGGCCCAGGGGCTCGACGTCGACGGCCGGTCCGACCTCTACTCCGTGGGCTGCCTGCTCTACGAGCTGCTCGCGGGCCGGACGCCGTTCCAGGGCGACCCCGTCTCGCTGGTCTACCAGCACCTCGGCGAGGCCCCCCAGGCCCCGTCCACCCACGAGCGCAGCCTGCCCCAGGCACTGGACGCGATCACCCTGCACGCCCTCGAGAAGGACCGGGACGAGCGCTACCAGACGGCCGGGGAGTTCCGCGCCGACCTCAACCGCGCGCGGGCCGACGAGCCCATCTCCTCGGGGGCGCAGGCCAGCTACGCCCGCGCGCTGGGGATCGCCGGGGCGGGTGCCGCCGCGGCCGCCCGCGCCCGCCGGGGCGACGCCGGCTCCGGCGACGAGGACACCCAGGTCGTCCGGCCCGCCGAGGGGGACGACACCCGGCGGTGGGGAGCCGGGGCTGCGGGCGCCGCCGCCGGGGCGGGTATGGCGTCCGCGTCCGCCTCGGGGGGTGGCGCCGCGGGCGGTCCTCCCCGCGACGGGGGCGACGCCACGGACCCGGGCCGGTGGAACCGCGCGTCGAGCGCCTACGCCTCGGACGACGACCGCTACGAGCGCACCGACGAGATGCCGGTCCGCGAGCGGCGCCACCGCGGCGCCGCCCTCCTGCTCGGCGTCCTCGCGCTATTGGCCGTGGCCGGGATGTCCTGGGTGCTGTGGCAGGTCGTGGGACCCGGGTCCGAGGAGGAGCCGGTCCTGGTCACGGTCGTCGACACCGTCGGGATGACCGAGCCGGAGGCCCGGACCACGCTCACGGGGCTGGGCTTCACGGTGGACTCCGAGGAGCGCAACAGCGACGCCCCCGTCGACGAGGTCATCGAGCAGGACCCGCCCAGCGGCCAGCTCGAGGAAGGCTCGGAGGTGCTCATCGCGGTCTCGGCAGGGCCGGAGGCCATCGAGGTCCCCGACCTGCTCGACATGGAGGAGCAGGCGGCCCGCGACCTGCTCGAGCGGGAGGGGTTCACCAACGTCCGCGCGGAGGCCGAGGAGGTCCACGACCCCGACGTCGAGGAGGGCCACGTCGTCAGCACCGAGCCGGAGCCCGGTGACGAGGTCGAGCCCGACCGCGAGATCGTGCTGACGGTCGCCAGCGGCCAGGTCGAGGTGCCCGACGTCGTCGGTCTGTCCAGCGACGAGGCGGCGGTGGCCCTCAACCGGCAGAACCTGGCCTACACCTTCGAGAACCGCCGGACGGCCGAGGCCGACCCGGGGACGGTCCTGGAGCAGTCCGTCGAGGAGGGCGAGCTCGTCGACCAGGGCGAGGAAATCGTGCTGGTCGTGGCCGCCGAGCCCGTCCTCGTGGAGACCCAGACCGTCGAGCGGACCGTCACCTCCGAGCCCACGCCGGAGCCCGAGCCGACGGACGACCCGACGGACGAGCCCGATCCGAGCACGCCCGCGCCGACGGACACCGAGCCCACCACCGACCCGCCGACCGACGAGCCGGACCCGCCGGTCGAGCCGACCGACCCGCCGGACGGGGCCGGACCGCCCATCGTGCCGCCGGGTCAGCGGGACTGAGGGCCGTCTCCTGCCGTTCACGGACGTCCCCGGACGTCCGCGACGTCAGTCGTTGCGGAGGCTGTCGATCTCCTCGACCTCGCCGGGCAGCTCCACCGGGGTGGCGTACTGGGGTCGCAGGCTGCCGGCGTAGGCGGGCATCTCCATGCTCCCCAGCTCGGTGACGGTGTACCCCAGCCCGATGAGCTCGGCCCAGTCGCGGTAGGTGCTGACCGTCGGGTCCTGCTCCAGCGCCGCCAGCATGGCGTCGGGGTCGCCGACGGCGGTGACGGTGTAGGGCGGGGAGTAGACCCTGCCCTGCAGGTAGAGCGTGTTGCCGACGCACTGGACCGAGCTGGTGGCGATGACCCGCTGGTCCTGCACCATCATCGCCTCGGCCCCGCCGGCCCACAGGGCGTTGATGACGCCCTGGAGGTCCTGCTGGTGGACGACGACGTCGTCGACCGAGTAGCCCTCGGGCAGGGTGTCGAGGCTGTAGCCCGCGTCGTCCAGGGTCACCTGCACGGCCGGGCCTTCGACGGGACCGAGGCCGACGGCCGGGGCCAGCGTGTCGGCGGCCCGGTTGAGCTGGCGGGTCTGGCTGGTGTCGACGGCCGCCTGGAGCACGGAGACCTCCTCGCGCAGCTCCTCGGCCTGCTCGGTCAGCTCGCGCACCTGGGAGTCGCGGGCGGTGATGAGGCCCGGGAGGTCGTTGACGCTGCCCACGGGGGGGGCGCTCGCGGGCGAGCGAGGCGCTCGTGCCGAAGAGGAGCCCGGCGAGCAGGAACATGACGGTCACGCCGACGGTCCGGGTCGGACGTCGGGACGTGACCGGTCGCTCGTCCGGCTCCCCGCTCGCGCTGCTCATCCCCACCAGCGTATCCGCGTATCCTGACCGTCACCCGAACCGACGAAGGAGACCCCGTGCCCGAGTCCCGAGGCCGAGAGGGCGCCAGGGAGCGCGCCCGCCGGGCCACCGAGCTCAACACCCAGAGCAAGGCCCCCGCGTCGAACCCGCCCTGGTTCGTCCCGCTCATGAGCGGGCTGATGATCGTCGGCGTGCTGTGGGTGGCCACCTTCTACGTCACGTCCGGGATGTGGCCGATCGCGGCGATCGGCTACTGGAACCTCGCGATCGGCATGGGCCTGATCATGGCGGGCTTCGTCATGGCCACCCGGTGGCGCTGACGGTCCGGTCCGCCGGCCGAACACCCCGCCGAGTTATCCACAGGCTGTCCACACATTGGGGATGAATCACACCGTTGTCATTCTTTTCTGTGGATAACTACCGGGGGCCTGTGCACGGCCGATCGCCCCGGCTGATCGGCTGATCCGACCGGCCACCTCGCGCGACCGATCGTGGCCCCGCCAGGGGCCCGAAGCCGTCGGGCGGACCCGACGGATCGGCGGGCCCCCTGCGGAACGACTCTCAGCCGGTCAGCATGAACGCCCCGGCGCCGAGCACCTGGACGATCCGGAAGACCCCGAGCCCCAGCAGCACGGCGGCCAGGCCGACCAGACCCGGCCAGAACATCGCGCGTCGACGCACGGCCTCCTTGTCCCGCCCGGGGGCCGAGGTCAGCAGCAGCAGGCCGCCCAGCGCGGCCCCGGTGACCGCCCCTCCGACGTGGGCCTCCCAGGCGATGCCGCTGACGAAGAACGGCAGCGCGAGGTTGATCCCGATCATCACCAGGAGCGCGGTGGGCACCTGGCCCTGCCGCACCAGCAGCACGACGTAGAGGAGCAGCAGGCCGAAGATCGCCCCGGAGGCGCCCACCACCTGCACGAACCATCCCGGCTCGAGCGGGCTGAGCAGCAGCACGCCGATGGACCCGCCGACGGCGCTGAGCAGGTAGACCAGCAGGAACCGGACCCGGCCGAGAGCACCCTCGAGGGTGGGCCCGAAGGCGTACAGGATGTACATGTTGAACACGATGTGCAGCAGCGAGGTCGGCGAGTGCACGAAGGCGGAGGTGATGAACCGCCACGGCTCGCTGCCGGCCAGCACGCCGACGAAGGACAGGTCGCGGGTCAGCCCGGGCACGAGACGCTGCCCGAGGTACACCGCGACGCAGAGGCCGAGGATCGTCCAGGTGACGACGGGCGGGCCGTCGGCGACGCGGGCGCGAACCGGGTGCGCGGCGTGGGGGTGGAGCGCGCACCCTCCTTGACGCAGTCGACGCACTGGATGCCGACGGCGGCCGGCCGCTGGCAGTCGGGGCAGGTGGGGCGCCCGCACCGCTGGCAGCTGACGTAGGAGACCCGGTCCGGGTGGCGTGGGCACGTGGGCGGGTCCGCCGCCCCACCGGACCCGGGGGTATGCGGCCCCGCGCCGTCACCGGGGCCGGTGGCCGGACGGGGGTCCGAGGGGTCGGGGCCCGGCGGGGGCGGGGAGCTCACGTGCCGCGGGGTCGGGTCAGCGCTCGACGCTGACGCGCTCGATGACGACGGGCTCGACCGGCTTGTCGTTGCGGCCGGTCTCGACGGCGGCGATGGCGTCCACGACGTCGCGCGAGGCTGGTCGGCGACCTCGCCGAAGATCGTGTGCTTGCCCTGCAGCCAGGTGGTGGAGTCCACGGTGATGAAGAACTGCGACCCGTTGGTCCCCTTGCCCATGCGCTTGCCGGCGTTGGCCATGGCGAGCATGTAGGGCTGGTTGAAGTTGTGGTCGGGGCTGATCTCGTCGTCGAAGGTGTAGCCCGGTCCGCCGATGCCTTCGCCCATGGGGCAGCCGCCCTGGATCATGAAGTTGGGGATGATCCGGTGGAAGGTCAGGCCGTCGTAGAACGGCTGCGGGCTGGTGCGCCCGGCGTCGTCCTTGTACTCCTTCTCGCCCGTGGCCAGTCCGACGAAGTTGGCGACCGTCTTCGGCGCCGCGTTCTCGAAGAGGGTCAGGTTGATGTCGCCGTGGTTGGTGTGCAGCGTGACGTTCATGGCGGACAGTCTCGCACGAGGCTCCGACGCCCCCGGTCCCGTGGCGACCCACCCCCGGTGGAGTTGTGTCCGGCGACGGTGCAGGATGGGAGGCAGACAACCGAAGGAGGAGCAGTCGTGTTCTTCAAGACCGACGCCGAGCGTGCGTCCGCCCAGGCCGCCAAGGCCAGATCCGACGCCGGGGAGGCTGGCAGCATCGCCGCCACGGGGGCCCGCAACCTCGGTGCCGCCGTGCTGGCGACCCTGGCCGAGGCGACCGCCCCCAAGGACGACAGCAAGGGTCGCAAGCACGCCCAGAAGGCCCGCGCCAAGGCGCTCAAGGCCGCCACCCACGACCGCGAGGAGGCCGCCAAGGCCGCCTCCAGGGCCGCCGAGCACGGCCGCAAGGCCACCGACCTGGGGCTGGCCGCCGCCGACCGCTCGACCAGCAAGCTGACCAAGGACGCCCGCGAGCGGGCCGGGAAGGCGAGCAAGGTCGCCGGCAAGAAGGCCAGGAAGGCGAACAAGAAGGCGGAGAAGTCCGCCGGACGTCTTGCCGCGCTGGCCGGCACCGCCGCCGTCGGGGCCCGGTCCGGGGCCAGCCACCTCGCCGAGGAGACCCGCGAGCGCAGCAGCTACCTGGCCGACAGCGCGCGGGAGCGCGCCGGACACCTCGCCGAGCGCACCGCTCCGCTCACCGCGGACGCCAAGGAGAAGGCCGGGGCCAGCGCCGCGATGCTGGCCGCCCTCGCGGCCGCCGCCCGCGAGAGGGCCGAGGAGAGCCGGGACCGCGCGGTCCTGGGGATCGACCACGGCATCGACGCCGCCGTGCCCCGTGCGCAGGAGGGGGTCGCCGCCGTCGGACCGCGCGTGGACCACCTGCGCGACGTGATCAACGAGGAGCTGCTCCCCAAGATCCAGGCCATGCTGGGCGACGTCCAGGCGGGCAAGGACCGGGTGCTGACCCAGGAGGAGGGCCTGGCCGCCGCCGTCACGGGCTCGCCCAAGAAGCGCAAGAAGAAGGGCGGCGTGCTCATCGCCCTCGGTCTGCTGGCCGCCGCCGGTGCGGCCCTGGCCTGGTGGCTCGGCGAGCAGGAGAAGGCTCCGGCCAAGGACCCGTGGGCCTCGCAGGCCGGCGGCGCCGACCCGTGGGCGAGCCGCACCCCCACCAGCTCCGGCACGACGCCCGAGGTGGCCGGCGCCTACGCCCCCGCCACGTCGACCACGGGCACTGCCGATGTGTCGGGCGGCGCCACCACCCCCAGCTCGCAGAGCTTCGGGGTCGGCAGCGCCGCCGGGGCGGGAGCGGCCGGCACGGCCGCTGCCACCACCGGCACCACCACCGGGACCACGTCCGACAGCGGGTCCTACGAGCAACCGCGCATGCTCGACTCGGAGGAGATCGACGAGCTCGCCACCGACGAGCCGACGACCACCGACGAGCAGACCCCCGGTGAGTCCCCGACCGAGGAGATCGCGTCCGCCCGGAAGCACCACGGCGAGCCGGTCGCCCACGGGAGCGGGACCGGTTCGGACCCTGCCGACGACTCGGTCGCCCACGAGGAGGCCGAGGCCCGCGACGAGGCTGACAGCGCCACCTGGTCGGGCGCCATCGACCGGTCCGACGCCGACGACCGTGCCGGCCTGGGCACCGGCCCCGACGTGGACGCCGACCCGGCCCAGCCGCCGCTCGACCGCCCCGAGGCGGAGCGCCGCTACGACGACCGGTCCACCGGCATCTGACGAACGGCCTGCCGGCCGACGGCACCAGCACCACGACCGAGGGCGTCCTCCACCAGGAGGGCGCCCTCGGTCGTCGCCCGACCACTTCCGGCCCTCCCGGGGGCCATACCTCGTCACGCCGCACCTCGAGGCCGGCACCAGCACCTGTGCCCGTTGCAGAACGACCCCGTGCCCGACCCTGCGACACACCGGGCGATAGCGGAGTGACGGGTGTGGTGCGAACCTACGCTGGGTCCGACCGCCGCAGCTCGGGGAGCAGGTCCTGCCGTCCGGAGGCAGCGACCGCCCCGCCCCGTGGTCGTGAGGAGGTGGGCGGCCGATGTCCCTGCCCGCGCACCTGCCCGACGAGACCGAGGTCGTACCGACACCCCCCGCTCCGCGCGGCCCCGAGGCGCTGCGCGCCCAGCCGGCGCGCACGGCATACCCCTCCTCGCGGACCCGGACCGGCTCCGGGCGCACGAGCAGCGCGAAGGGGCGCGGCCGCAGCGGCCGGCGCCGCGGGCCCGAGGGCGTCTCGCCCCGGCCGGGCTACATCCCCGGGCTGGACGGCCTGCGCGCGATCGCCATCGTCTCGGTGCTGCTGTTCCACTTCCTGCCGACGACCCTGCCCGGGGGCTACCTCGGCGTCGACGTCTTCTTCGTCGTCTCCGGCTTCCTCATCACCACGCTGCTCCTGCGCGACGTCGCCCGCCGCGGCAGGCTGGACCTGCTGAACTTCTGGAAGCGCCGCGCCCGACGCCTCCTGCCCGCCCTCGTCCTCGTCGTCCTCGTCAGCGTCACCGCGGCGCGGATGGTCGGCGGCGACCTGCTCGTGGGCATCGGCCGCCAGGCGCTCGGGGCGCTGACCTTCACGACCAACTGGCTGGAGATCGGCGCGGGGGCCAGCTACTTCCACAGCACCTCGCCGATCCTCTTCATCAACTTCTGGTCGCTGGCCGTGGAGGAGCAGTTCTACCTGCTCTGGCCGCTCGTGCTGGCGGTCGGGCTGGCGCTGACCCGGACGACCCGGCAGCGGCTCTACCTCGTCGGCGGGGTGGGGCTGGCGTCGACGATCGCCATGGCGGTCCTGTGGTCGCCCACCGAGGACGCCACCCGCGTCTACTACGGCACCGACACCCACCTCATGGGGCTGATGGCCGGGGCCGCCCTGGCGATCGCGTGGGCCGACCCGACCCACCGGGCCGGGCTGCGCAGCGCGGTATGGCGTCGCTGGCGGTGGGCGGCCGTGCTCGGGGCCCTGGTCGTGCTGGGGGCGCAGCTGCGGTGGATGGACGAGGGCTCGGCGCTGACGTTCCGGGGCGGCTTCCTCCTCGCCTCGCTGGCGACCGTCGTGCTCGTGGCCGCCCTGCTGGAGTCCGACGGCCTGTGGCGCTCGACGATGGAGCTGGCGCCGCTGCGGTGGATCGGTGAACGGTCGTACGGCATCTACCTGTGGCACTGGCCGGTCCTGATGATCGTCGGCGCGGTCTTCCCCTACGCCGTCGGCACCACCCGCGGCTGGGTCGTGCTCGGCGGGGCGCTGGCGCTGACCCTGGTCATGACCGAGCTCTCGCTGCGGCTCGTCGAGCGGCCGGTGCGCAAGCACGGCTTCCGGCGCTCGATCCGACGGGCGACCCGGTGGGTGCGCACGCCCTGGGAGACCAGCCGGACGCCGCGGATCGTCGCCGGGGCGCTGGCGGCCATGGTGCTGCTCACGGCGGTCGCCGTGGCCACCGCCCCGGAGAAGTCGCAGACCCAGCAGCAGATCGAGGAGTCCGAGGCCCGGCTCGGGGTCACCGGCGGTGCTGCCGACGGCGGGGACGACGCGGCTGCGGACGGGGGCGCGGCCGACCTGGACGCCGGCGACACCGGGATCGTCGCCGGCCAGGCCCTGGGGACGGCCGGGGACGCGGGGGCCGCAGCGAAGGATGCCGCCAAGGACGGGTCCGACGCGAAGGACGGCGCGAAGGACGAGAAGGACTCCGGGGACAAGGACAAGGACACCGACAAGGCCGCGGCGAAGGACGACAAGGACGGCGACAAGGAGGAGCCGGCCGACGCCGAGCTCTCCGAGGGTGCCGTGGTGGTCAACGGCTCGTCCTTCGCCCCCGACGCCGACGACCTGCTCGTCCCGGCGGGGGAGGAGATCACCGCGATCGGCGACTCCCTCGTCGTCACCAGCGCCGACGGGCTGACCTACCGCTTCCCGGGCGTCGCCTACGAGGCCCGGTCCAACCGGCAGTGGCACGACACCCTGGCCGTCATCGAGGAGTCGGTGGCCGCCGGCACCGTCCGCGACAACGTCGTCCTCCACCTGGGCACCAACGCCGGCGTCGACGGGAAGGCCCTGCGGGCGGCGCTCGAGGCGTTCGGGCCGGAGCGCAACGTGGTCGTCATGGACCTCTACGTGCGCAGCTCCTTCGTCGACTCCTCCAACGAGACGATCCGCGAGGTCGTCGCCGAGCACCCGAACGCGGTCGTCGGCGACTGGAACGGCACGATCAGCCAGCAGCCGCAGGTGCTGCAGTCCGACCAGGTCCACCCGGACATCGAGGGGATGCACGTCTACGCCGAGGTGGTGGCCCGGGCGTTCGACGAGCTCGCCCGCGGCGCGCAGAAGGACTGACGCGGCGCGGCCGCATACCTCTCCCCGCGGTCCCCGATGTGGCAGGCTCGACCTCGTGAACATCGTCTTCGTCGAGCCGCACTTCCCGCGCAACCAGCGCGAGTTCCCCCGGGCCCTCGCCGGGACGGGCGCCACCGTCATCGGCATCGGGGAGACGCCGCTGGACTACCTGGACGACCAGCTCAAGGACTGGATGGTCCACTACGAGCAGGTGGGCTCGGTGACCGACCTGCACCAGATGACCGAGGCGGTCCGCCGGGTGCAGGGCATGGTCTGGGTCGACCGGCTGGAGTCGACGATCGAGTCCCACCAGATGGTCGCCGCCCAGGTGCGGGAGGCCCTCGGCATCCCGGGCACGTCGGTGCGCACGACCTGGCTGTGCCGCGACAAGCCCTCGATGAAGGAGGCGCTGCGCCGGGCCGGGGTGCGCACCGCGGCCACGGTCGGCGCCGACGACGCCCAGCAGGTGTGGGACTTCGCCCGGGAGCACGGCTACCCGATCATCCTCAAGCCCCGCGACGCCGCCGGGGCCGCCGACACGCGCCGGGTCGACGACGACAGCCAGCTCGCGGCGGCCCTGGACTCCATGGGGCACTACAGCTCGATCGCCGTCGAGGAGTTCATCGAGGGCCACGAGGGGTTCTACGACACGGTCAGCATCGACGGCCAGATCGAGCTGGACTTCGCCTCGCACTACTACCCCAACGTGCTGGAGGCGATGCGCACACGCTGGATCTCCCCGCAGTTCGTGGCGACCAACCGGGTCGACGGCGGCGGCCTCTACGACGAGATGCGCGAGATGGGCACCCGGGTCAACGCCGCCCTGGGGATCGGCACCTCCGCCACGCACATGGAGTGGTTCCACGGGCCCAAGGGCCTGGTCTTCAGCGAGATCGGCTGCCGCCCGCCCGGCGTGGGCTGCTGGGACCTCTACAACGCCGCCAACGACATGGACGTGTATGCCGCGTGGGCCGAGGCGGTCGTGCACGGTCGCATCAGCCAGCAGCCCTCGCGCAGCCACTCCGCCGGGATCGTCGCGCTGCGGCCCGACCAGGACGGGGTGATCAGCGGCTACACCGGGCTGGAGGAGGTCGAGAACCGGTTCGGACGGTGGATCATCGACGCCAACGTCCCGGTGGCCGGCACCGGCACCCAGCCGGTGGAGGCCGGCTTTATGGCCAACGCGTGGGTCCGGATGAAGCACCCCGACTACGACCACCTGCGGTTCATGCTCGACGAGGTGGGGCGCGTCGTGCAGGTCCATGCCGGCTGACCCGGTCCCGGAGGACCTGACCGCCGACCCTCGGATCACCCTGCTCGGACCGCAGCGCAACCCCCGGATCGGGCAGGTCGTGGCCGACCTCGGCCTGGCGGGGCGCCGGTTCGCCACGATCACCACCGGGTGGCGCGACCGCGAGGCCGACGACGCGCTCCTCGCCGAGCAGCTGGGGCACCGGTGCGTCAACCTCGGGCTGTGGCAGCTCATGCAGGAGGTCTGGGAGGCCGACCCCGAGCTGGCCGAGGCCGACCGGCGCCGCCGGCTGGTGCACACCGAGATGCAGGAGCTCTACCTCATCGGGCTCGAGCAGGCCGTCGAGGCCCTGCGGCGGATCCGGCAGCACACCCCCCGTGACCCCCGGGTCGTGGAGCTGGCCGTCGAGGACGTCCTGTCGATCATGCGCGAGATGGACGTGCGGCACCTCGAGCGCGTGGGCGACCTCAACCACGAGTTCTACGCCCGCTGGGAGCCGCACCACCGCGACGCGGTCGTCACCGCCCGGTTCCACGTCGGCCGGCTCGTCGCCGACACCGAGGCGGTCGTGGTCACCGGCGGGCACGTGGGGGTGCTGCTGGGGGCCCTGCACCTGTTCAACCTCGGTCCCGCGCTGGCCACGCCGCCCGACGTCGAGCCCAGCACGCCGTTCGACCGCAGCGGCGGGCCGGACTTCGGGCCGGCCCCGCGGCTGCTGCGGCCGATCATCGCCTGGGGGGCCGGCGCGATGGCCCTCAGCGAGCGGGTGCTGCTCTTCTACGACGACCCGGTCGCCGCCCCCGGCGTCTCCGAGCTGCTGATGAACGGGCTGGCGCTGACCCGGGGCGTCGTGGCCCTGCCCTCGCCGCGGGAGCGGCTGCTGATGCGCGACCAGGACCGGATGCGGATGCTGGCCGCCCGGACGGCCCCGTGGACCGCGCTGCTGCTGGAGGAGCGGGCCCAGGTCACGCTCACCGCCGACGGCCGGCTGCCCGCGGGGGCCCGGGTCCTGGGCACCGACGGTCTGCCCCACGACCTGGAGGGAGCAGCGTGAGCCTGCCCACGCCATACCCGATCGCGCCGCGCCCGAAGGGCAAGCTGGCCATCAACCGCCTGCGGGAACGGGCCCCGCTGACCGACGCCGAGGTCGAGGAGTTCCTCGCCGAGCACGAGGTGCCCGTCGTCGAGGGACCGCGGAGCACCTTCCTCTACCGGGGCCGGGCCGACGCCGTCGCGGTGCTGCACCGGATCGTCAACCAGCCCCAGCACGTGCCGATGAAGCGGCTGGACGTGCTCGACGGCGACCCGCTGTGGTACGTCACCATCGAGCTGCCGGCGCACTCGCGGGTGGAGTACCAGCTCGAGGTGCGGCAGGGCGCGGCCGTCGAGGCGGTCAACGACCCGCTCAACCCGCACGTCGCGCACTCCCCGGTCGGCAGCTCCAGCGTCTGCCAGGCGGCCGGCTACGAGACCCCGACGTGGGTGCTGCCCCAGCCGGAGTCGCGGCCGGGGGAGCTGATCGACTGGGACCTGCCGTCGAAGGCGCTGCGACGGACCACGCACAACCGGGTCTACCTGCCCGCCCGGTTCCGGCGGTCCAGCTCCTACCCGTTGCTCGTCGTGCACGACGGGGACGACTACATCACCTACGCGGCGATGAAGACGGTCCTGGACAACCTCATCCACCACCTCGACATGGCCGAGACGATCGTCCTCTTCTCCAACCCCGGCGACCGGCTCAGGGAGTATCCCAACCACGCGCCCCACGCCCGGCACGTCACCCGCGAGCTGCTCCCGGCGCTGGAGGAGGAGCTGCCGGTCGTGCGGCGGTCGGACGCGCGGGCGCTCATGGGCGCCAGCTTCGGGGCGGTGGCCTCGCTGTCGACGGCGTTCCGCAGCCCCGACACGTGGGGCAACCTGTTCCTGCAGTCGGGCTCGTTCGTCTTCACCGACATCGGCTCCGACCACGGCGGCGGGCCGGCGTTCGACCCGGTCGTGAAGTTCATGAACCGCTACCGGGAGCGGCCGCGCCGGGTGGCCGACCGGATGATGATCACCTGCGGGGTCTACGAGCCGCTCATCGTGCCGAACCGGTCGATGGTGCCTGTCTTCGAGTCCACCGGGGCGCAGGTGCGGTATGTGGAGTCCCGCGACGGGCACTCGTGGGAGAACTGGCGCGACCGGCTGCGCGACGGGCTGTCCTGGATCTTCCCCGGCCCGCAGAAGCTCGTCTACGAATGATCGTGGACGATAGGACTATCTCGTGTTTTTCGTAGATCAACCGATATCAACCTAGGAGAGAGATGAGCACCTCGTACCTGCTGGTGGACGGCGAGAACATCGACGCCACCCTCGGCAACAGCATCCTGGGGCGTCGGCCCCACCCGGAGGAGCGTCCGCGGTGGGACCGGCTGCTGAGCTTCGTCCAGGACACCTGGGGCAACCCGGCCAAGGGGCTGTTCTTCCTCAACGCCAGCTCGGGCCTGCCGATGTCCTTCGTCCAGGCGCTGCGGGCGCTGGGCTACACGCCGGTGCCGCTGTCCGGGTCGGCCGAGGAGAAGATCGTCGACATCGCCATCCAGCGCACGCTGGACGCGCTCGCCGAGCGCGAGGACGACGTCATGCTCGTCTCCCACGACGGCGACTTCCTCGCCTCGGTCGAGCCGCTGCTCGACGGCACGCGGCGGGTCGGGCTGGTGGCGTTCGAGGAGTTCCGCAACTCGGGGTTCACCGACCTGGTGCACCGCGGGATGGAGTTCTACGACCTCGAGCACGACACGCGGGCGTTCAACTCCACGCTGCCGCGGATGCGGATCATCCCGATCGAGGAGTTCGACCCGGCGCAGTTCCTCTGAGGAGGCGGCGCGACCGCATCGTGACCTGCCGGTGCTTCCCCCCGACCCTCGGGCGTGGCACTCTTGGAAGGACCAAGCAGTGACCTGCATCACACGAGGTTCCTGAGGAGGTCGTCGTGTCGGATCGGGAGGTGCCGCCCGTCGAGGTGGCGCCGTGCACCAAGGACGGCTCGCTGGCAGGCTTCGTCATCTCCAACCGGTGGCCGGACGACACCCTGGAGTGGACCAACTTCCTGCTGCTCGCGGTGCAGATGGCGGCGGTGCCGGGGCTCCTCGGCGGCAGCACGGTCTTCCGGGTCATCGAGGAGCCGCCCGAGGGTGCCGATCACGCGGTCGGCCTGGTGATGGCCGAGGTGCAGGTCGGCGACCTGGGGCAGATGGTCCCCGGGCGGTATGCCGCGCACCCGCCCCCTGGTCTGGCGGTGCTCCACCCGCCCGGCTCGACGCTGGCGTCGGTGCCGGAGTACGCCACCGCCTCCGGCTGCCTCCTCCTGCCCGGCCTGCCCGACCTGGGTCTGGACCACCGGGCCGCGTGGGTCGAGGCGGACGCCCAGGGTCACGTCACCCGGATGACCAGCCGGGCCAACGTCGACCCGGGGTCGGACGTGGACACCGCGGCGCTCGCGCTGCTGCTGGCGGCGTGACCCTGCCGGACGACGACCCGCCCTGGCCGGTACGTTGGTCGGCATGCGGCACCTGGCCAACGACCTCGACCTGCTGACCGAGCTGCACGAACAGGTGCTGCAGGAGGCGGGGCAGGGTGACCTGGTCGAGGTCCTGCGACGGTTCCAGGATCCGGACGGGTCCGACGACGGGGACCTCGCTCCTCCCCGGGGGCCGGACCAGGTCGCCGCCGTCAGTCGCGCGGCCACCGTCCGACTGCATCTGACCAACCTGGCCGACGAGCGTCACCGCGCCCGCTCGCTCCGCACCGAGGACGGCGAGCACGGGGGGTCGGTCGACACCGGCGACGTCGGTCCGACGGTGGGGAGTGTGGGACCCCAGGCCCGTGACCGGTTCGCGCGGATGTGCCTCCACCCCGTGCTCACGGCCCACCCCACCGAGGCGCGGCGTCGCGCGGTGACCACCGCGCTGCGCCGCCTCGCCGAGCAGCTCGACCGGCACGCCGACCCGACCTCGGGGCCGGCCGAGCGGGCGTTCGCCCGTCGGCGCATGCTCGAGGACATCGACATCCTGCACCGCACCTCGACCCTCCGCACGACCCGCCCCCAACCCGTCGACGAGGTCAGCACGGTGCTGTCCATCTTCGACACCACGGTCTTCCGTGCCCTTCCGCGTTTCCAGCGGGCGGTGGAGGCGGCGTTGGCCGCCCAGGACGAGGGGCCCGTCGACCAGGAGCTGCCCTCCCTCGTGCGCTACGGGTCATGGGTCGGCGGCGACCGCGACGGCAACCCCCACGTGACGGCCGAGGTCACCCGGGCCACGATGGAGGCGCAGGCGGGCGTGGCGCTGCGGACGCTGCAGGCCAACGTCGAGCGGGTGGCCCGCACCCTGACGATGGACGAGGAGGGGACCCCGCCGTCCGCCGCGCTCCGGGAGGCGCTCGCCAACGACGCCGTTGCCCTTCCGGGCGACTTCGCCGGGATCGCCAAGGACTCCCCCTCGGAGCCCCACCGGCAGAAGCTGCTCGTCGTCGCCCATCGGCTGGAGGCCACCGCCCAGGGCGCGGCAAGCACGGCATACACCGACCCCGAGGAGCTGCTGGCAGACCTGGCCCTGGTCCGCACCTCCCTCCGCGACGCGGGTGACCGCAGGGCCGCGGACGGGGAGCTGCTGCACCTGGTGTGGCTGGTGCAGACCTTCGGGTTCCACCTGGCCGAGCTCGAGGTGCGTCAGCACAGCGGGGTGCACGTGCAGGCCCTGGTCGAGCTGCTCGGTCACGTCCGGACCCACGGCGCCACGGTCGACGGACGCCCCGTGGATGAGCCGGAGCGGGCCGCCCGCGACCCGCAGGTCCTGGACGCCCTGGCCCGGCACGGGTGGCCGATCGCCCTCCCGGAGCTGTCCCCGGCCACGCGCGAGGTGCTGGACACGCTGCGGGTCATGTCCTGGCTGCAGCATCGCTGGGGGGTGCGATGCTGCGGACGCTACATCGTGTCGTTCAGCCAGGGCGCCGACCACCTCGTGGCGGTGCGGGCCCTGGCCCGGCTGGCCGTGGGGGACAGGCCGCTGCGCCTGGACGTGGTCCCGCTCTTCGAGACGGGTGAGGACCTTCGGGCCGCCGGCAGCACCCTGGAGGAGTGGCTGGCGCTGCCGTCCACCCGCTCGTGGCTTGAGGAGCGCGACCGCCGGGTCGAGGTGATGATGGGCTACTCGGACAGCGCCAAGGACATCGGCCCCGCGGCCGCGACGCTGACCCTGCACCGGTCCCAGCAGCAGCTGGTGAGCTGGGCCGCACGGCACGACGTCGAGCTGACCATCTTCCACGGGCGCGGAGGCTCCTTGGGGCGCGGTGGCGGGCCGCTGCACCGCGCCATCACCGCCCAGCCCACCGGCTCGGTCGACGGTCGGCTCAAGGTGACCGAGCAGGGGGAGGTGATCTACGCACGCTACGCCGACGTGCGGCTGGCCCAGCAGCACCTCGAACGCATGGCCTCCGCGGTGCTCCTCGCTGACTCACCCGACGTCGTGCGTCGGCGCGAGCGGGCCGGGGAGCGCCACGCCGCCCTGGGCGAGCGGCTCGAGCTGGCCAGCAGGACCGCCTACCGCGACCTCATGGACACCGGCGGGATCGCCGACCTCGTGGCCGAGGCCAGCCCCCTGGACGTCCTGGGGGACCTGCGGCTGGGCTCCCGTCCCGCCCGTCGCGGGGCCGGGTCTGGTCGGAGCCTGGCCGACCTGCGGGCGATCCCGTGGGTCTTTGCGTGGTCGATGACCCGGGTGAACCTGCCCGGCTGGTACGGCCTCGGGACCGCCCTCGCGGCCGAGACGGACCGGGACGCGCTGCGCGCCGCCTACCGGGAGTGGCCCGTCCTGTCCTCGATGCTGGACGTGGCCGAGATGAGCCTGGCCAAGAGCCACGAGGAGCTGGCCGGGGAGTTCCTGGACCGCGCCGGCCGCCCGGAGCTGACGGCGACCATCCTGGCCGAGATGCGACGCACGCGCGAGCAGGTGCTGGACGTGCTCGGCCAGACCACCCTCCTGGAGCACAAGCCCCACCTGAGGACGGCTGTCGAACGACGACAGCCGCTCATCGACGCCCTGAGCCGGGTGCAGCTGCGCTGCCTCGAGGAGCTCGATGCCACCGGCGCGGACACGCAGGAGGGGCGGCCCTGGCACCGCGCGCTCCTGCTGACCATCAGCGGCATGGCCGCCGGTCTGCAGAACACCGGCTGAGGCCGGGCGGGGACTACTGGCACCACATGCCTGGTACCTGAATCCCCACCGGTCCTCACCCGGGCGCGTCCTGACCCTCCTGGGGCGTGACGTGTCGCACCACCCGCTGGGGGAACGGGATCTGGACCCCTGCCCGGTCGAGCCCACGCTTGACCGCCATCGCCGCCGCGCTGCGGGCGGCCCAGGTGGACGCCATGTCCGAGGCGTGCCAGAACATCACCGCGAACGTGATGGCGCTCTCCCCGAACTCCTGGGCCCAGGCCTTGGGGGTGGGGGTGGCCTGCAGCTCGTCCAGACCGGCGAGCGACTCGATCAGCACCCGTTGCGCGAGCGCCAGGTCGGTGTCGTAGGCCACCCCGACCACCAGCGTGGTGCGACGCAACGGCGTCCGGGTGTGGTTGACGATCGGGTGGCGCAGCACCTCGGCGTTGGGCAGGACCACGTCGAGACCGTCGTAGGTGCGCAGCCGCGTGGCGCGCAGGTCGATGTCCAGCACGGTGCCCTCGTAGTCGAGGCTGGTGATCTGGTCCCCCACCTTGAAGGGCCGGCGGGCCTGGATGAGCAGACCGGCGAGGAAGTTCTGCAGCAGGTCCTGGGCGGCGAAGGCCACCGCGATGCCACCGACGCCCATCGCCCCCAGCAGCGGCCCCACCTCCAGGCCGCTCACCCGCAGCGCCCACAGGCTGCCGAGGACGAAGACGGCCACGCTGGCGAAGCGGCCGACCTGACGACCGGTGTGGCGCTGCCCGTCGGCACCGTCGATCCCCCGGGTCAGCAGGCGATGGATGACCAGGCTGAGGAGGACGGTGACGACGAACACGAGCGCGCCGGACCAGGCGGGGCCGAGGTCCTCCAGCAGGCCGTTCAGGTCCGACATGGGAACGAATGTCTCACAGGCGACGGCCCGGGGGAGGCTCAGCCAGGTTCACCCACGCTCCGTGGTCCGGGGCCCGCTGCTAGCGTGCTGGACAGAGCAGGAGTGGTGCGGATGACCGATCGGAGCCGTGGCGGACCCCGGCGGGTGCTCGTGCTGGGCACGGGCGGCACGATCGCCTCCACGAGCGCGGACGGGTCAGGCGCCGTGGCCAGCCTTACCGCCCGGGACCTGCTCGGCGAGCTGGCCCCCGAGGGCGTCGAGGTGGAGACCGACGACGTGTTCACGCTCGGGTCCTACCTGCTGGAGCACCGGCACCTGCGGCAGGTCGTCGAGGCGGTCGCCGCCGCGGTCGCCCGCGACGACGTCGACGGGGTGGTCGTCACCCACGGCACGGACACGGTCGAGGAGACCGGGTTCCTGCTGTCCCTGTGCCAGCGCAGCGACAAGCCCGTCGTGCTCACCGGCGCCCAGCGGTCGGCCGACCACGCCGACACCGACGGGCCGCGAAACCTGCGGGACGCCGTGGTGGTCGCTGCCGACCCGCATGCGGAGGGGATGGGCCCGCTGCTGGTCTTCGCGGGGCTGGCGCTGCCCGGCGGCCGGTTCCGCAAGGCGCACACCCTGGCCCCGCAGCCGTTCGCGGTGTCCGACGGGGGGCCGCTGGGGACCGTGGGGGAGGACGGAGTCCGCCTGCACGCCCGGCCCGTGCGGCATACCTCGCCGTTGTCCTTGACGGCCCGGTTCGACACGACGCGGGTGGACGTCGTGACCCTGCACCCGGGGGCCGACGCCGCCCTGGCCCGGGCCGCGGTCGAGGCGGGCGCCGAGGCGGTCGTCCTGGCCGGCACAGGGGCGGGCAACGGCAACCACGCGCTGCTGCGGTGGGTGACCGAGTCGGTGGCGCAGGGGGTGACCGTGGGCGTCTCGACCCGCGTCGCCGAGGGTCCAGTCGCGCCGCTCTACGGCAACGGCGGCGCCCGTGACCTGCTCGACGCCGGCGCTCTCTCCATGGGGGCGCTGCCGCTGTTCCACGCACGGCTGCTGCTGGCCGCGCTGCGATCCACGGGCGAGAAGGTCACCCAGGAGCTCGTGGACCGCTACGCCTGACCTGGCTCCGACGATCCTGCACACCGCAACCGACAGAGAGGTAGCTGGCAATGAGCAAGAAGATCTACGTGGCCCTGGGCATCGACGTCGACGCCGTCGGGGGGTGGCTGGGCTCCTACGGCGGGGAGGACTCCCCGTGCGACATCTCCCGCGGCATGTTCGCCGGGGAGGTCGGGGTGCCGCGAATGCGGCGGCTGCTGGAGCGCTACGACCTGCCGTCGACGTGGTTCTGGCCGGGGCACTCGATCGAGACCTTCCCGGAGGAGTTCGACGAGGTCGTCGCAGCCGGCCACGAGATCGGGGCGCACGGCTACAGCCACGAGAACCCGATCGCGATGAGCCGCGAGCAGGAGACCGAGATCCTCGACTACTGCATCGACCTGATCGAGCGGCGTGCGGGCCGACGGCCCACGGGTTACGTGGCGCCGTGGTGGGAGTTCTCCCCGATCACCAACGAGCTGCTGCTGGACCGCGGCATCACCTACGACCACTCGCTCATGCACCGCGACTTCGAGCCGTACTACGTCCGGGTCGGCGACTCCTGGACCAAGATCGACTACGACAAGGACGCCCGCGACTGGATGAAGCCGCTGGTACGTGGCGAGGAGACGGACCTGGTGGAGATCCCGGCCAACTGGTACCTCGACGACCTGCCGCCGATGATGTTCATCAAGGCCAGCCCCAACAGCCATGGCTTCGTCAGCCCGCGGGACATCGAGCAGCTGTGGCGCGACCAGTTCGACTGGGTCTACCGGGAGATGGACTACGGGGTGTTCACGATGACCGTGCACCCGGATGTGTCCGGACGGCCGCAGGTGCTGCTCATGCTCGAGCGCCTCATCGAGCACATCAACCAGCACGACGCCGTGGAGTGGGCCCAGTTCAACACCATCGCCGAGGACTTCAAGCAGCGGTTCCCTCGCGGCTGAGGCCGGAGGTCGGTTCAGGTGTGCGGCGCCTGCGGGTCGGCCACGGACTGGGCGACGCCCTTCGTGTCCGGCCCGCGCCGGCGCGGGGACGTCGCGCGGTTGCTCACCTCGGTCGGCCACGGCGTCCGGGTGACCGGCGGCCCCCACGGGTGGACGGTGACCGGCCGGACGGGTGCAGCGACCGTGGCGTCCACCCTCGACGGTGTGGTCGCGGCCGTGGCCGGGTCGGTGCGGGCGAGGTCGTGGTCCGAGGTGGAGCAGCTGTTCGAGGCGCACGAGGGACGGGCGCAGGCGTATGACGACCCCTACCCCGATGCCGTCCCGCACCTTGCGCGGGGACCGGCCAGAGGTCCGGCCGTCCTGGGCTGCGGTGCTGATGGTCGTCTGCACCTGCGGGTGACGGCGTTCCTGCTCGGTGTGCGGGTCGTCCCGGACGGAGGCGTAGTCAGCCTGCCGGTGACGTCCCGCGACGCACCGTTCACCCTGGTGGGCGGTGGCGGGTCGGGCCTGACCGTGGTGGGCGATAGCTGACCACGACAGAGGCCCCTCCCGGATCCCGGGAAGGGCCTCTGACCTGGGTGGAGGCGAGGGGACTCGAACCCCTAACCCCCTGCTTGCAAAGTCCACGTCTGGGGCACGCGAGAACCCATTCCTGCAGTTCAGGGCGTTGCAGAGCACACCGGATCGCGCCGATTGCGTACCCCACTGCAGTACTTTTCTGGGGTACGGTCGGAATAGTTGTCTCGTCGATCTGCTTGAGGAGGAGCCTGCGATGAGTGCTGCTGCCACCCATGATTCCACCGGTCAAGGGCAGGCCGCCCGGGCCGCCGGGTCCCTCAGGGATCGTTGCTCGGCGCGTTCGTCGCGGCGCGCTAGAACGGGAGTGGTCTTCGGTGAGCTGCAGGCTCACGCATCTGCGCCCGCCGTCAAAACGGGCCTTTCACAAATGAGGGTGTAGTGCGCGCTGGCGCGCCGGTCCGGGGGTAGGTGTCGAGGTCTTCTGGTGATGGAAGTTCTCACACCACCCATCCGACAGACCTCGACGTGCCTGACGCTACCTTCACGCGCCCTTACCTGACCACCTGCACCCGCCTGGGTGTCAACGGCCAGGTGGAAGTCACTGGCCAGCTCTCGAACCTGATCGTGCGGTGTTCGCCTGCCGGGTCGTCAAACCGGACCGGACGACTGGTCCGGCGGTGCGACTGCCAGGGCGTCCCGCGCGACACGGTGACCCGAGAGCTGGGCGCACGAACCGTTCGGGTGGCGCCCCACGACCCTGCTGGTCACCCTGCGCCGGTACCGGTGCAAAGAGTGGGTCCGTGTGGCGCCAGGACACCACCGCCCCGGCCGAGCCGCGCGCGAAGACCTCCCGCGTCGGACCGCGGTGGGCACTGGTCGGCATCGTGACCCAGCACCGGTCCATAGCACGCGTCGCCGAAGGACTCGCCGTCTCCTGGAACACCGCCAACGAGGCAGTCCTGGCCGAAGGACAACGGCGGCCCATCGCCGACCCGGGCCGCCTCAACGGTGTCCCCGTGATCGGCGCGGATGAGCACGTCTGGCGGCACACCAGGAAGGGAGACAAGTACGGCACCCTGTCATCGACCTCATCCCGGTCCGCGACGAGACCGGGCCCTCCCGAGCTGGGCACCGGAGCCGCAAGGACGACCCCTTCTCCGCCGCGCGGCGGACCCTGCACACCGGAGCCGACCTGCTCACCGAACGCCAGCAGGAGCGCTTCGACAAAGCGGCTCTTCGCCAGCGATGAGCACCTGCAGGTCGAGCTGCCCTGGGGCATCTACCAGCGCATGATCTCCGCCTACCGTGACCCCGACCGCGCAGGCGGCCACATCGGGATGCGCTCGGTGATCGACGCCCTCACCGACCGACGGCGCACCCAGGCCGCTGATCGGCTGCGCAAGCTCGGCCGCAACCCTGGCCAGACGCGTCTGTGATGTCCTGGCCTACTTCGAGCGGCCCGCACGAGCAATGGCTTACCGAGACCGTGAAGGGAGGTCTCGAGCACCTACGCGGCCTGCCCTGGGATTCCGTACCTCACCCACTACATCGCAAGAGCGCTCCTGGAGGTCGGCGGATTCAGACCCCAACTACACCCTGCATGGTGAAGATCCTCAAGACGAGAGCGATACTAGATGACCGCAGAATCATGCGTCTGCACCCGCCGGTCAAACGCACTGGGTGCGCCGCCGGGCCCTCCCTCCACACCGGCCTAGCTCACAAAGCTGGTTATCCCTCAAGGGACCTCGATCATTCCCGGCTTACAGCCACGGCGGACAACTCGACCAAGATAGCCGCGGCGTTCATCGCATGGACACGCCAAGAGGTATCAGACTTCAGTGGATCGGCGTGGTCCGACACCCCCCTTACCACGCAAAAGGGGCGAGCGGTAGCAGTCTGCAATAGAGCGGCCGCAACGCCCCCAGCCTCCATCTCGACACCCGTCACCTTCGGCCAAGCCTCAATGAGTTCTTGGCGCCACTCGTCACTTGCCACGACTTCATCAGCGCAAACGATACCCTCCCCCATCTTTAGCGACGGCCGGACCCTCTGCGGGTAAAGCGGCAAATCTGAAACGGATTGGTACCAAAGAGCGTCATCGAAGTCGCCAGAACGAAGAAAATGAAGAAGTTTGCCGTTCACTGGAGAAGGCTGTAGCCGAAATTCCGGCGGTTCGTCTCCAAGCAACTTTCGTGTGCCCAGATCAACCACAACGTCCGGCACAAGCACGTCCCCTAGCGCCACATCTTGCTCCTCGAAGCCGCCAGCGATGCCGACAACCCAAACAGATAGTAGATTCTCCGTATCCACTGTGTGCAGATAGTGCATTACCGTAACTGCTGATCGCACACGCCCTGGTCCATGGCCCGGCAAAACCCTAACCGCGAGACCTGAGCCAGGCAACTTGCCGTCCCAAGTTGCATCCCCCATTCTATTCTGCAACCCCCCATCGACCTTTTAGAACATCCAGTTCCGCCGCCAACGCAACAAAGACCAGAATGTGGTCGCTTGATGCGGAAACACCAGAGGCACGGTCGTCGCCCACCCTATACTGAACGTCAACCAGGTCAGCAATATCTTGAGAGAAGTGAGCCCATCCATATTTCGTCGGATCCTGTATCTTTTGCCTGTAAGCAAAGAGGTGAGCACCAGCGTTCTTGGCGTCATTTTCAAGGTCCGGAAAACGATTAACATTCCCGATGGACAAGCCGACAACTACCGCGCCTCGGCGATGACCCACTTGAATGACGTCGAGGCCCCGCGGTACATGATCCTCCGCAGCTGCCCCAGGGTCGTCCTCCGGCGGAAAGAACATGTCAACGACCACAATGTCCGCTGGATTGTTCGGCCCCATAAGATATTCGATTGCGTCTAAGGGCTGATCAAACTCCTTGACATCAATACCCCCCCAAGAGCGGTGCCAACTGTAGTTTCAAGTTTCGCGCGTAAATCTGTCGCGCATCGTCTTTGTCGTCAACGATTACTAGCGTCTTCATTATATTCCTCCTGCACTCCGTTCCACAACGGCAGAACGAGTGTAGCTACGTATGTAAACGGCCTTCCATCGCTGGGTGACCCTTTCAGCGAGCCCCCAAAATTCCCGAGCAAACCATCGAAGCGACTCATGCCTTGGCCAGGATACTCCGCCTCCTCTGTACCGGTATTTTTGATCTCGAGCACAAGCTGCCCTTTGGCCACCTTGTGAGACACCTCGATAACCCGCCGCTCGCGTCGCCTCCCTCTGTGCCTCGTTGAGTAGACGTTCTCCATAACGTGGACCAGCGCATCACGCAGTACCATCCTGTCGCAAAACACCATATCCGCGGGGATGGAGGCTCCCGCGAAAACCGGTTCAGTACCTTCCGCAATGAGCCTCGTCCGGGCTTCAGCCCAGACCTTTTCCACATTCGCCGGGCACCGCTCCAACGCCCGGTAGAGGTAAGCCGCGTCTTCAGCATCGCCGGTAGGGCCACGTCCCACGGGAGCTTCCAATACGCTGGCAAACCAATCCCTGAATAGGTCCGCCAAGTCATTCCGATCTTGCTCGCCCAGCGTGTCGTTCTCAAGCGCCTCCATACCTCGGTCCAGAGTTTGTAGCTTCAGCAGCGACATTTCATGAGAATCCAACAACACCTCTGCCCTACGGCGCATACCCCACGAATTCTCCATGTCCAGGTATACTTCGATAATGGGACGTACAAAGGGAAGATTGGGTACAACCTGAGTCCCGATATAGTCAGAACAGTTTCGCCAAGCGGCACGGACACTGTCCCATCCGCCCGGCGGCTTCCACGAACCACCGATGCGTCCTTGTTCGCGGATACTGGGCCCGTCGAGTGCGTCAACAACAATGAGCGCATCCCCAGCGATGGCAGGATGACGAGCAAAAAGTGCCCTATAATCTCTTCGTAGTGCCTGCCACGCGGATTGCATGGTCGGACGCGTCGCGGCACGCTCGCGCGACCTCGCTGACCGCTCCATCCTCTGCAAAGTGTCGATCATGGCACCGGACTCTTCTTCGTGTGGCAAAATCTGGCTCTGCGCATCAAGACACGCCGCGGCGATTCTAGATTGTACCCCTTGAGTCTGGTGGTATGGACGGCTGGATAAGGTGTGCATCCCCAGGATCAACTCCCAGCGCACCTCATGCTCATTACAAGCCATGAAGAGTAAAGCGAAAGAATCAAGGAACACTTCTTTAGACACCGCTCTCAGGAGTGCGGACGCCGCCCATTTGCTAACACCTCCCCCCTGGCCTTCTCCGCGAATGGCTGCGACACATAGCCTGCCCAACCTTTGTCGCACCGAAGGAATGGCAAGAGGCAGATCTTTCAACCAGTCCGGCTCGACGAGTAAGAGCAGGAGTAGTGCTTGCCCCATTTCCCC
>NZ_MKKA01000009.1:0-2204 GCF_001942405.1 Ornithinimicrobium sp. CNJ-824 | reverse complement strand
CCCCTTAGCGCGTCGCCTCCATTCTCACGCAAGACGTACTGCTTGCTCTTACGTTGTGCGTGTTCCCACAGACCTGCCGACGGGACGGCCTCCTCTAGTTCTAAGAGCTCCCCTAACGCCGAACATGACCAGCACGCCGTGCGGTGTTCCGTGGGCAGAGGCAAATCAGCGATCACCTCAAAAGTAACGGCGCAAACACCCCATTCAGCCACTTTGGCGGGCTCTAGAGTGAAAAGAGTGTCGGAGGTCTCCACGGGTGAAGTGTGTGCACGTAGCGTTGACACCCGGGCAAGCGTGTCGCGCTCGCTTGCGGGTAGTTGACTAGTCAGAAGCAGAACAAGCAAATTGTCGTACCCTCTGTCCAC
This sequence comes from Ornithinimicrobium sp. CNJ-824, assembly GCF_001942405.1. GTDB lineage: Bacteria > Actinomycetota > Actinomycetes > Actinomycetales > Dermatophilaceae > Ornithinicoccus > Ornithinicoccus kibberensis. The sequence continues at coordinate 1,839 of NZ_MKKA01000009.1, read as the reverse complement.
GATAGCGGACGAGGCATTCCTGATAGTGCGCGCCGTGACTGCCCCCCAATCGACTAACACAGCACTGCGGGGATCTGGTCTAGCGGGCTGATTAATGTGGATGCGAGAGTGGTCGAACATGCTTCGCGACAGGGGACTGCAATCCGCCTCGTATCCCTTGCTCTTCAAAGCCAGCGCAACGACCGATGCAACATCACGGGCATATCCACTATGATCATCGGGATAGTAGACCGTAAAGGGAGTCCGAGCCGGCCGCGCGTGAACCCACTCCAAGACGCGGTCCCGAATTGCCTCCCTAAGCGGCTTCGAACGGTCGAGCATCCAGCTTATGTCCATCAGTGCAGAAACGTGTCTATCCGTTCGCAACTGGAAGTGTCCAAGGCGCGCCGGCGCCCCTGCTTGGATGGCGAGATCGAAGAACTCGTCGCTACTGAATGCAGATGTAACCAGGTCGGTTCGTTCATAGTAGTGCTTGTCACCCGGATTGTGTAGCACCACATCCTCTCGTAGCGGCTCATAGTCGAATCGCCGTTCGTCAGGCAACTTTATACCTGCAAGCACCGGCGGAGGTGGATGGAGACTACTCCGTGCACCTTCCCGGGGCGATGGCCTGAGATCAAAGAGCGTCAATACCGCAACAGGATAAAAACCCTGTTTTCGCAGAATAGTGATAGCCCGGTCCACTGTAAAACCGGAAGCTATGACACCGGTCGCTAGCACGACGTTAGCTCCTGGGGGGGAGATGGACGCGACTAGGCATCCGTTCGCGCAGTGGATAAACGTCAACGTACTGGGGCGTACCACCAAAGCCGCCTGTGGTGTGGAGCACGCCCGCGAAGTTTTGGGAGAAACCCGGTAAGACCACGAGGTAGGTCTGCCTGTTGTCTTGGGACCATCGCTGCAGGGTGGCTTGCAATAAGCCCACGGCGATTGCTTGAGACGGGAGGTCGTCCAGCATTTCGATCACTGGAGGTAGACCCCGAGTGGTGGCCAGAGAGGGCAGCAGGAACGTTCTATGCGTCATAGTGTGAACCTGTTCCGGCGATATTTGCCGATGAGGCTCCTTCGAGCCTCTCTTGCGAGGTGTCTTTGGATCTCGCCGGGCGATATCCTTAGGGAGGGCGAAGGGGCCGTGGCCGAAAACCAATTCCATCCTGGGTCGACGTACTGACGTAGGCCGCCCCGTAGACCGACATCGTTATGCTTGCGTGGCTGCTCGCCCTCGCCCTCGACTATCGGAGTTGCGGCCTGATATAGAAGGCCTCGAGTGACCGGTGTAGCCCCATAGAAGCCCCACTCTCCGTCCCCTGATAGCGCCACGAAGACACCCGCCTCCGAGGCAATGTCGGCGAGTTCGAGGTCCTGACTGTCATGTTCTTCGCGAGCGTCGTCCAATGTGGCCAAGGGACCGTGCAATTTCGCGCTCACAAAGTAGGGTGCCCAGAGGACGAAGAGGCATACTTGTTCGTTCTCGATTGCCCACTTTCCTAGCTCGTGAGCGATGCTTTCGATGTCGAAGTCTGTGGGCTGGGGGGACCGGGTCAGAAGGATGACTACCAATTCAGGTGCCTCGACCGCGGGCCCACGAGTCACCTCCTGCACGATGTTGGAAATATCCGTTTCCACCCTTTGCCGCCAGCTATCTGCTTGGGTATCGACGGGTATCACACGAGTTTGGTAACCGGCCCCTGCGCACGGGAAGGTAGATGATCGACTCGACGCCTCGGGCGTCGGACCGCAGGAGGATAATCTGAACCATAGTTCCGGGAAAATGGGGCAGCTTATCCTGAGCGATCTCAACTTCGTTGTGCTCTGCGTAACAGTATCCTCCCAACCCCC
>NZ_MKKA01000008.1 GCF_001942405.1 Ornithinimicrobium sp. CNJ-824 | reverse complement strand
CCGGATCCGCTACCAAGCGGGCACTCGTGACTATGTCGCCCGTCGCACCACCGAGGGCAAGACCACCCGAGACATCAAACGCTGCCTCAAGCGCTACGTGGCCCGAGACCTCTACCGACTCCTCGAGCACAGGCCCGCCCAGGCAACGCTTGACAGACCATAGGAGCGTCCGGACCGCCCGCGCCGGCGGATACCCTGTCGGGGTGAGCGAGCCGCCCCAGCACAAGGCCCTGGAGTCCGAGGTCCCGGACGTCGACGTCCCCGAGCAGATGCAGATCCGCCGGGAGAAGCGGGCCGCCATGCTCGAGGCGGGGGTGGACCCCTATCCCGTGTCCGTCCCGGTGACCCACTCCCTCGCCGAGGTGCGGGCGCGCTGGGACCACCTGGCCGCCGGCGAGGAGACCAACGACCCGGTGGGCGTGTCCGGCCGCGTCGTCCACGTTCGCAACACGGGCAAGCTGTGCTTCGCCACCCTGCAGGCCGGGGACGGCACCCGCCTCCAGGCCATGCTCTCCCTCGCCGAGGTCGGCCAGGAGGCGCTCGACCGGTGGAAGCACTGGGTCGACCTGGGCGACCACGTCTTCGTCCACGGCCGGGTCGTCTCCTCCCGGCGCGGTGAGCTGTCGGTGATGGCGGACGAGTGGCAGATGGCGTCCAAGGCGTTGCGACCCCTCCCGGTGCTGCACAAGGAGCTCTCCGAGGAGCAGCGCGTCCGTCAGCGCTACGTCGACCTCGTCGTGCGCGAGGAGGCCCGCCAGATGGTGCTGGCCCGGGCCGCCGTGACCCGCGCCGTGCGCCGGGTGCTCGAGGACGAGGGGTACGTCGAGGTCGAGACGCCGGTGCTGCAGGCGGTGCACGGGGGGGCCGCGGCCCGGCCGTTCCGCACCCACCTGAACGCCTTCGACATGCCGATGACGCTGCGGATCGCGCTGGAGCTCTACCTCAAGAAGGCCGTGGTCGGCGGGGTGGAAAAGGTCTACGAGATGGGGCGGATCTTCCGCAACGAGGGAATCGACTCCACGCACAGCCCGGAATTCACCATGCTCGAGGTCTACGAGGCCCACGGCGACCAGTACTCCATGGCCGAGCTCATGAAACGCATGATCCTGGCCGCCGCCGACGCCGTAGGGAAACGTCGCATCGCCACGCCGATGGGGATGGTCGACCTGGACGGGGAATGGCGATGGCTGTCGTTCTACGAAGGCCTTTCGGCCGCGGTCGGGCAAAAGGTCGACGTGCGCACCTCCCGCGAGGAGATGGTGGCCCTGGCAGGACGGCACGACATTCCGGTCCGACCCGAGCACAACGCCGGCCGCATCGCGATGGAGATCTTCGGCGACCTGGTCGAGCCGACCCTGCTGCAGCCCACCTTCGTGCACGACTATCCCGAGATCGCCCAGCCGTTGGCTCGGCAGCACCGGACCCACGACGGGCTGGTGGAGGCGTGGGACCTCATCATCGCCGGGGTGGAGCGCGGCACCGCCTTCACCGAGCTGATCGACCCGGAGATCCAGCGCCGCCGGCTGACGGAGCAGTCCCTGCTGGCCGCCGGCGGCGACCTGGAGGCCATGCAGCTGGACGAGGACTTCCTCCGCGCGCTGGAGTACGCCGCGCCGCCGATGGGCGGGCTGGGCATGGGCCTGGACAGGCTGCTCATGCTGCTGGCCGGGGCGGGGATCCGCGAGACCATCCTCTTTCCGTTCCTCAAGCCGGAGGCGTGATGACCTCTTTCCTGCTCGACAGCTGGATGGTCCTGGCCGCGCTCATTCCCTCGGCCGGGCTGCTGTTCCTGTTCTGGGTCATTCTCAAGCACCTCGTCGAGGGCGACCGTCGGGAACGGGCGGCGCTGCGTCGGTGGGAGGCCGAGCAGGACGCAAAGGAGGCCGGGACGTCGGCACGTTCCGTCTCCGAAGACTGACCCGTCCGTACATTCCTGGCCGACAAATCCACAGGGCTTTCCGGTGGAGGCAATTGTTCGCTACAGTTGACACGTGCCGCCAAATCCCTGTCCGGCACGTCCACGACATTCCCCCAGGAGACGCCTATGGTTCAGCGTGTGCAGGTCATTCTCGAGGACGACATCTCCGGCGGCGAAGCCACCGAGACGGTGGAGTTCGCCCTCGACGGGGTGACCTACGAGATCGACCTCAACGACGAGAACGCCGCGCAGCTGCGGGACGACCTCGCCCGCTGGATCGGCGAGGCCCGCCGTGCCGGTGGCCGCCGCCAGACCCGTCGCCGCGGCTCGGGCTCGGGTTCCGGCTCCTCGGCCAAGGCCGACGAGCTGGCCAAGATGCGTGAGTGGGGTCGGGAGAACGGCTTCAAGGTCAGCTCCCGCGGTCGGGTCTCCCAGGAGCTGCAGGACGCCTACGCCGCTGCGCACTGACCCGCGGCGTCTGGCCGCCCCGGAAGTGAACCTTGGGCCGCCGACGTGCCGAAGCCCGGCCGTGCACCTGCACGGCCGGGCTTCGTCGTCGGATCCTCAGGCGGTCTCGTCGGACTCGCCCGAGCCCGGCTGCTCCGTCCAGGAGGGCGGCTCGTCCTTGCCGGACTCCTCGTCCTGCTCGGCGTCGTCGGCCGTCGCCTGGACGATGCCGTGGGCGTGGTGGACGGGGGCGTAGACGGCGTACAGCTTCATCGGCTCGTCCCCGGTGTTGACGACGTCGTGCCACGTGCCCGCGGGCACCTGGATCGACCAGTCGTCCTCGACGTCCTGCTGGAAGTCCAGGTCGTCCTTCGCCGGACCCATGACGCACCGCCCCCGGCCCGCCTCCAGCCGCAGGAACTGGTCGGTCTCGGGGTGCACCTCCAGCCCCACGGAACCCCCGACGGGGATGGACATGAGCGTGACCTGGAGATACTTGCCCGTCCACGCGACCCGGCGGTAGTCGTCGTTACCCGTCGTGGCCTCCTCGATGTCGAACACGTTGGGCTGGGGGCCGTTGTCGCTGACCATGGCACGTCCTTTCGGCAGAGATGGTGTGCGGTTCCCAACCTACTCCCGGGTGTCCGACCCTCGACGGCGGGTCGGGCCGCTGCCGGCCGGCGGCTCAGACCTCGTCGAGGGTGCGCTGCACCAGCTCGGTCGTCCCGGCGTCGGCCGCCTCCACCTCGTCCCACGACCGGGGCAGGGCCACCTGCGGCCGCTCCCGCCCGCGCAGCGACCAGGGGCAGATCGTCGTCTTGGCGGCGTTGTTCTGGCTCCAGTCGAGGAACACCTTGCCGGGCCGCTCGGCCCGGGCCATCCGGGCGGTGACCAGGTCGGGATGGTCCTCGGCGAGGTGCTCGGCCAGCGACCTCGCCACGGCGCTGACCTCGTCGGCCCCCCGGGCACCCTCCAGCGGCGCGTAGAGCTGCATACCCTTGGAACCGCTGGTGACCGCCGAGGTGGACAGGCCGACCGCGTCCAGCCGCGCCCGCACGAGCACGGCGACCCGGGCGCACTCGCGCAGCCCCGCCCCCGGCCCCGGGTCGAGGTCGACCACCATCCTGTCCGGGGGCCGGGGCGTGCCCTCCTCGTCCACCCGCCACTGCGGCACGTGCAGCTCCAGGCTGCCCAGGTTGACCAGGTAGACCAGCGCGGCCACGTCGGGCACGAGCGGGAAGGTGACGGTGTCCCGGCCCCGGGAGGACCCCGGGGTGGGCACCGTCACGCGAGGCAGCCAGTCGGGGGCCCCGGGAGGAAGGTTCTTCTCGAAGAAGTGGTCCGCGGCCACGCCCTCCGGCCAGCGGATCCGGGTGACCGGCCGGTCGGCCAGCTCGGGCAGGATCTGGTCGGCGTGGGCCACGTAGTAGCTCAGCACCTCGCCCTTGGTCGTCCCGGTCGCCGGGTAGAGCACCTTCTCCAGGTTGCTCACCCGCAGGGTCCGCCCGCCGACGCGCACGCTCTGGCTGCTCACGGTGCCACCTCCAGGAGGTCCTCCGGGGCGAGGTCGGGCCGGACCCCCTGGAAGGACGGCTGGCGCAGCGTCCCAGCCCCGGGGTGATGCCCAGGGAGGCCACGTCGACGACCACCTGCGGCTCCAGCCAGGTCGACCCGGCCGCCTCGGGACGCGGGATGTCGGTCGTGAAGGGGAACGGCGCGACCGGCACCTGCCGGAGCACCGCCTGCAGCCGGTCCCCGGCCCGCCCGGCGAGGCCGCTGCCCACGCGGCCCAGGTAGGTCAGCCGCAGCCGTCCCCGGTCGTCCCGGGCGGCCGCCCCGGAGCCGTCGTCCACCGGCAGCCCCACGTGCAGGGCGCCCAGCCGGTCGGCGGTGCCGGTCTGCACCCGCCAGCCGCCGACGACCACGCTCCGGCGGTCGCGGTGGGGGAACTTGAGCCAGTCGGGCGACCGCCGGCCCGGCTGGTAGGGAGCCGACCGACGCTTGCTCACCACGCCCTCGAGGCCCTGCTCACCGGTGGCGGCGAGCAGCTGACGACCGTCGTCGAAGACCGGGGGGACCTGCACCCCGGGCACGTCGTGGAGCAGGTCCTCCAGCGCCGACCGGCGTGCCGTCCACGGCAGCCCGGTGAGGTCCAGCCCGTCCAGACGGAGGAGGTCGAACGCGAGGTAGGTGACCGGTCGGGTGCGGGCGAGCTGGGCCGCGGCGGTGGCCGACGTCGTGTGCACCCGGTCGACCACGTGGCTGAACGAGGGGCGCCCCCCGATCATCGTCACGGCCTCGCCGTCGAGGAGCAGGTCCTCGCCCACCGCGGCCAGGGCCTGCAGCTCGGGCAGGGCCACCGCGATGTCGCGCCCGCTGCGGGTCAGCAGCCGGAGGCGTCCGCCGTGGACGTCGGCCAGCACCCTGATGCCGTCCCACTTGATCTCGTGGGCCCAGGAGGCCCCGGCCGGAGGTCCGGTGCGCGGGTCTCCAGGGGTGGCGAGCATGGGGCGCATGGGTCCATCCTTGACCAATGCGAGCGATCTGGAAGGGAGCGGTGTCGTTCGGGCTGGTCAACGTGCCGGTCCGGCTGTACTCGGCGACCGAGAACCACGACCTGTCGTTCCACCAGGTGCGCGCCAGCGACGGCAGCCGCATCCGCTACAAGCGGGTGGCGCAGGCCGACGGGGAGGAGGTGCCCTACAAGGAGATCGCCAAGGCCTACGAGACCGAGGACGGCCGGACGGTGGTGCTCACCGACGACGACCTGGCCTCGCTGCCCAACCGGTCCAGCAAGGAGATCACCGTCGAGCGGTTCGTGCCGATCGCCCAGATCGACCCGATCCTGTACGACCGCGCCTACTACATCGAGCCGGACGCCATGGGGGCCAAGGCGTACGGTCTCCTGCGGGAGGCGCTGCGCGAGTCCGAGCGGGTGGCGGTCGTCACGGTGTCCGTGCGCAGCCGGATGACCATGGCCGTGCTCCGGGTGCTGGACGACGCGATCGTGCTGCAGACGCTGCTGTGGCCCGACGAGATCAGGGACGCCTCCCGGCTCGACCACCTCGACGAGGTCAGCGACCCCAAGGACAACGAGATCGCCATGGCCCGGATGCTCGTGGAGTCGATGGCCGGCGACTTCGAGCCCGAGGGGCACGTCGACGACTACAAGGAGGCCGTCGAGGCCCTCGTGCAGAGCAAGATCGAGGGCGGGGAGGTCACCGAGCCGCCCGAGGCCGAGGAGGACGGGGAGTCCGGAGAGGTCGTGGACCTGCTGGCCGCCCTGCAGCGCTCCGTCGAGCGCGCCCGGGCCGGCCGCGGGGAGTCCGCCGAGACGGCGGGTCGGCCGACGACGGGGGCGAGGCCGAGGAGGCGGCGGACCGGCCCGCGAAGAAGACGGCCCCCCGGAAGGCGGCCTCGAAGAAGGCGGCGGCGAAGAAGACGGCCCCCAAGAAGACGGCCCCCAGGAAGGCGGCGGCCAGGAAGACGGGCGACAAGAGCACCTCCACCCGCAAGAAGGCCGGTTGAGCCGCTTATCATCTGCGGCCATGCGCATGCTGTCCACGGTCCCGTCCCGTCGCGGCGCCGCCCTGGTGGCCGGTCTCGCCGTCGCCCTGTCGGCCTGCACCTCGGAGGAGCCCGAAGCGCCCCCCGTGGCGGCCGAGGACTCCGCCCGGACCAGCGACGACGGGCTGGAGGGTGAGCCGGGGACGGGCACCGGCTGGCTGTGCGAGTACGTCTCGCCGGCCACCCTGCGTGCGGCGGTGGGGGCCGAGGCGCAGTCTCCCCGCCAGCTGGTGACCGAGGACGACGAGGACAGCTGGGTCTGCGAGGTGCTCGTCGGCGGCCCCGGCGAGCAGGAGCCGGCCGTGCGGTTGGCGATCCAGCTCGGGGAGGAGGCCCGCGACCTCGCCCGGGAGCGCGCGGAGGCGGCCGCCCAGGTGCGCGGCGGCCCCGAGCACCTGGGCGTCTCCTTCGTCTCCCCGGGCCTGATCACCGCCCTGACCCTGTGCACCGCCCCCGACGCGCAGGACCGGGGTGAGCGGATCCCCTACACGCTCGTGGCCGAGTCGCTGGGCGAGACCGGCGAGGAGGCGACCGCCGGGCTGCGCCAGGCCCTGACCGAGGCCGCCAAGCGGCTCGACGCGGCCGTCGGGTGCAGCCCGAGCCAGGCCCTCTCGGACGAGGCGGCGGCCACGACCGGACCCTGAGCCGGCACCGCCCGGACGGGCCGGCGTTATGCCGGGGGCGAACAGACCACCGTCGTGGAACACCGAGGGTGGACGAGGACGTTGAGGTTCTCAGACGCCACGTAGAGTGGACGTACGCCCGCGCGGGTGGGCTCCGGCCGCCGACCGCGTGACGAGACGCTAGTCGAGGAGTGACGATGTTCGAACGGTTCACCGACCGGGCCCGGCGGGTCGTGGTGCTCGCCCAGGAAGAGGCGCGGCTGCTCAACCACAACTACATCGGGACCGAGCACCTGCTGCTCGGCCTGATCCACGAGGGGGAGGGCGTCGCCGCCAAGGCGCTGGAGTCCCTGGGCATCTCGCTGGACGCGGTCCGCGAGCAGGTCCAGGAGATCATCGGCCAGGGGCAGCAGTCCCCGACCGGGCACATCCCCTTCACCCCCAGGGCCAAGAAGGTCCTGGAGCTGTCCCTGCGCGAGGGGCTGCAGCTGGGCCACAACTACATCGGGACCGAGCACCTGCTGCTCGGCCTGATCCGCGAGGGCGAGGGCGTGGCCGCCCAGGTCCTCGTCAAGCTCGGCGCCGACCTCAACAAGGTCCGCCAGCAGGTCATCCAGCTGCTGTCCGGCTACCAGGGCAAGGAAACCGCCAGCGCCGGCGTCGGACCCAGCGGCGGGGCCGAGGGCCAGCAGGCCGGGTCCCTCGTGCTGGACCAGTTCGGCCGCAACCTGACCCAGGCCGCCCGGGAGGGCAAGCTCGACCCCGTCATCGGGCGCGAGAAGGAGATCGAGCGGGTCATGCAGGTGCTGTCCCGCCGCACCAAGAACAACCCCGTCCTCATCGGTGAGCCCGGCGTCGGCAAGACGGCCGTGGTGGAGGGCCTGGCCCAGGGGATCGTGCGCGGGGACGTGCCGGAGACCCTCAAGGACAAGCAGCTCTACACCCTCGACCTGGGGGCCCTGGTGGCCGGTAGCCGCTACCGCGGCGACTTCGAGGAGCGCCTCAAGAAGGTGCTCAAGGAGATCCGCACCCGCGGCGACATCATCCTGTTCATCGACGAGATCCACACCCTCGTCGGGGCCGGGGCGGCCGAGGGCGCGATCGACGCCGCCAGCATCCTCAAGCCGATGCTGGCCCGCGGCGAGCTGCAGACGATCGGGGCGACCACCCTCGACGAGTACCGCAAGCACATCGAGAAGGACGCGGCCCTGGAGCGCCGGTTCCAGCCGATCCAGGTCAACGAGCCGACGCTGTCGCACGCCATCGAGATCCTCAAGGGGCTGCGCGACCGCTACGAGGCCCACCACCGGGTGTCCATCACCGACGCCGCCCTCGTGGCGGCCGCCGGGATGGCGGACCGCTACATCAACGACCGCTTCCTGCCGGACAAGGCGATCGACCTCATCGACGAGGCGGGCGCGCGGCTGCGCATCCGCCGGATGACCGCACCGCCGGACCTGCGCGAGTTCGACGAGAAGATCTCCACGCCAAGCGGGAGAAGGAGTCGGCGATCGACGCCCAGGACTTCGAGAAGGCGGCCCGGCTGCGGGACGAGGAGCACAAGCTCACCCAGGCCCGTGCCGAGCGCGAGAAGGAGTGGAAGAACGGGGACATGGACGTCGTGTCCGAGGTCGACGAGGAGCTGATCGCCGAGGTCCTCGCCGCCGCCACCGGCATCCCGGTGTTCAAGCTCACCGAGGAGGAGTCTCAGCGGCTGCTCCACATGGAGGACGAGCTGCACAAGCGGATCGTGGGCATGGACGACGCGATCACCGCCCTGTCGCAGGCGATCCGCCGCACCCGCGCCGGGCTGAAGGACCCCCGCCGTCCCGGTGGCTCGTTCATCTTCGCCGGCCCCACCGGCGTCGGCAAGACCGAGCTGGCCAAGGCGCTGGCCGAGTTCCTCTTCGGTGACGAGGACGCCCTCATCACCCTCGACATGTCGGAGTACTCCGAGAAGCACACCGTCTCGCGGATGTTCGGCTCGCCCCCCCGGCTACGTCGGCTACGAGGAGGGCGGCCAGCTCACCGAGAAGGTGCGGCGCAAGCCGTTCTCGGTCGTCCTCTTCGACGAGGTCGAGAAGGCCCACCCGGACATCTTCAACAGCCTGCTGCAGATCCTCGAGGACGGTCGCCTGACCGACTCGCAGGGCCGGGTCGTGGACTTCAAGAACACGGTCATCATCATGACGACCAACCTGGGCACCCGGGACATCGCCAAGGGGATCTCCCTGGGCTTCTCCGCCGGACCGGACACCCAGAGCAGCTACGACCGGATGAAGAACAAGGTCATCGACGAGCTCAAGCAGCACTTCCGTCCCGAGTTCCTCAACCGCGTGGACGACACGATCGTCTTCCCGCAGCTGTCGCAGGACGAGATCGTCCAGATCGTCGACCTGATGATCGCCAAGCTGGACGTGCGGCTCAAGGACAAGGACATGGCGATCGAGCTCACGCAGGCGGCCAAGGAGCTGCTCGCCAAGAAGGGCTACGACCCCGTCCTGGCGCCCGGCCGCTGCGCCGCGCGATCCAGCGGGAGATCGAGGACCAGCTCTCCGAGAAGATCCTCTTCGGCCAGATCGGCGCCGGGCAGATCGTGGTCGTCGACGTCGAGGACACCGGCGGGCAGGACAAGACCCGCGACAAGGTGTTCACCTTCACCGGGCAGCCCAAGCCGGCCGAGGTGCCGGACACCCTGCCGGTGGAGACCGCCCCCTCCGGCGGTGGTGGCGAGGAGCAGGGCGAGCACGCCGGCTGAGCCGAGCTGCCGGAACACCCACGGTCGAGGACGGGGCGCGCATCCCAGCGGGGGGCGCGCCCCGTCCCCCGTGACCACCCCGTCCAGGGTGTCGGCCCCGTCGGGGCCGACGGCTAGGGTTGGCGCCATGACGTTGCGCCACGCCACCGCCCAGGAGACCGCGGACTGGGACGAGCTGGTCCGGGCCAGCCCCGGTGGGATGGACCTCATGCAGCTGCCGCCCTACGCGACGATCAAGGCGGGAGCGTGGGCGCGGCACCACCTGATGGTGCACGAGCACCCCGGCCGGCCGGCCGTCCCGGCGCTCTACCTCGTCAAGAAGGTGCCCCCGTTCGGGGAGCTGTGGTACGCACCCATGGGGCCGCGGGTGACCGAGCCCGAGCACGTGCGGGCCGTGTGCGAGGACCTGCGCACCGTCGGAGCCTTCGCGGTCATCCTCGAGCCCCCCGTCCCGGCCGACGGGCCGCGGGCCCGGTCCGAGCTGGTGGCCGACGTCCCGGGCCTGGAGGAGTTCCTCGACCTCCAGCAGGGCCACCACACCGTGCTGCTGGACCTGCGCCCCACCGAGGAGGAGCTGCTCGCCTCCTTCCGGCAACGGGCGCGTCGGTCCATCCGGAAGTCGGCCGACGCGGTCATCGAGCACCGCACCGACGACGAGGCCATCGAGGCCTTCTGGCAGCTCTACGCCCCGACGGTCGAACGCGCGGGCTTCCCCCTGCGCCCCAAGGACTACTACGTCACGGCCTGGCGGCTCTACCGCGACCTCGGTCAGGGGCACGTCGTGCTGGCCCGCTCGTCCGCCGACGTGGCCGACCCCGAGGCCGCCGCCTTCATCTGGAAGCACGGCCACCTGGGCTACTACCGCGACGGCGGTTCGGTGCGCACCCCGTCGGCCAACGGTCTGCAGTACCGCGTGCAGTGGGAGTCCATCCGGTGGTGCAAGGAGCACGGGGCCACCACCTACGACCTCTACGGCGCGCGCCCAGCTGGCAGGCCGACGACCCCGACCACCCCTTGCACGGCTGGTGCAGTTCAAGACGGCCTTCGGCCCGATCACCGACACGGTCGGCACCACGCGGCTGGTCGTGGACCGCCGCCGCACCGCCGCGTGGGACCGCCTCGGCCGGCGGGTGTACGCCCGGCTCACCCGGGCCCGCAACCCGCTGTTCTACTGAGGGCCCGGTCGGTCAGAAGAAGGTCGCGCCGCTCCGGCCGCGCGCGAGGACCTTGGCCAGCACCCGGTGGCCGAACCGGTTCCACATCTGGTAGCGACGGGGACGCAACGGCAGGTCCAGGGCTCCCACCCAGTCGGTGACCTCCTTGTTGAACCCGCGCTTGAAGACCCCGATGCCGTGGAACGGGTCCTCGGGGTCGGCCACCCTGCTCGAGTGAGGAGTGCCGCACAGGTCGTAGACGCGCGCACCCCGGCCCTGCGCCCAGACCATGGCCTCGTACTGCAGCAGCTGGCTGGCACCGCGGACGGGACGGTCCCGCACGCTCGCACCGTCCTTGTAGCAGGCGACGTCGCCGACCACCGTGACGAACGCGCCGGCCACGTCCTGCCCCTCGAAGCGGGTGAAGAACAGCTGACCCAGGCCCGACTCGCAGAAGGTGCGCCACAGCCCGACCTGGTAGTCGCGGTCGCGGGTGAACACCCCCCGGTCCTCGACGACCTCGGTCCACAGGCGCCACATCCGGTCGTAGCTGTCCTCCGTGGCCTCGGCCTGCTCGACCTCGATGCCGTCCCGGTGGGCGCGGCGCACCTGGTTGCGCACCTTGCCCGGCAGCCTGGAGAGGAGCTCCTCGGGGGTGCCGGAGACGTCGACGAGCACGGTGGAGGCGTTGGTCTGCACCCGTCCTGCCCGCACCAGGCCCATCGACCCCAGGGCCGCCAGGTTCTCGGGGTTCTCCAGCAGCTCGGGCTCGACCTTGAGGAGGAAGGCACCGGCGTCCCGGGCCAGGTCGGCCAGCTGGGCCAGGAGGGGCTCCAGCTGCGCAGGTTCGGCCACCGAGGGTCCCTTGGGGACGTACCACACCGACCCCAGACCCGGCGCCTGCCGCGTGTGCACGGTCACGGCGACCCCGTCGACGACCAGGTAGCGGGGGCTCCACCCTGCGCGGGCCTTGACCTGCGCGAACTCGAACGTCTGGAACATCGAGGGGCGACCCGGGGCCCGGACCACCTGGGCGTTCCACTCGGCGGCGTTCGGTGGCCGGCTCTCGATCAGACCCATGCGGTCATCCTACGGACCCCCCGGGCCCGTGCCCGTCACCAGAACGCGTCGCCGCGTTCCCGCCGCTGCAGGCGCGTCACGACGCGCTGCCCGACCCGCTGCCACACCGCATACCTGCGGGGGCGCAGCACCAGGTCCCAGGCGCCCACCCAGTCGGTGACCTCCTTGGTGAAGCCCCGCTTGAAGACCCCGAGGCCGTAGCGCAGGTCGGACCGGTCGTCCAGGCGGGAGGAGTGCGGCACCCCCACGAGGTCGTAGGTGCGGGCCCCCTGCTCGATCGCCCAGCGCATCCCCTCGTACTGCAGGAGCTGGCTGGCGCCCGGCACCGGGCGGTCCCGCAGGCTGGCGCCCTCCTTGTAGGCGGCCGAGCGGCCGAGGGTGGCCACCAGGGCCCAGGCCAGCGGCTCCTCCTCCAGGCGCGCCACGAACACCTGGGCCAGGCCGCTGTCGACCATGATCCGCCAGCTCTCCACGAAGTAGTCGTGGCCGCGGACGCCCAGGCCCTGGTCCTCCACGACCGCCGACCACAGCCGCCACATCAGCTCGTAGGTCTCCGGCGTGCCGGGGGCCCGCTCGACCTGCACCCCTTCACGCCCGGCCCGGCGCACCATGTTGCGGGTCTTGGCCGGGTAGGCGGCGAGCAGCTCGTCGGCCGTCCCCGGCAGGGGGAAGACGACCGTGGAGGAATGGGGCTGGACGGGGTCGGTCCGCACCAGACCCATCGCGGTCAGCTCCGCCACGGTCCGGTCCTCCTCGCGGATCTCGGGCTCCAGGCGGACGAAGAGCACCCCTGCGGAGCGGGCGGCCGCACGAAGGTCCTCGACCAGGGGGCGCAGGGCGGCGGTGTCGGCGACGCAGGGTCCCTTCGGCAGGTACCAGACCTTGCCGAAGCCCGGGGCCCACTTCTCGTGGATGGTCATGGCCACCCCGTGCGACTCGCCGTAGAGCGGGCGCCAGCGCGCCATGCGCTTGACCTCGCCGAGCTCGTGGCTCTGGTAGATGTTGCCGCCGTTCGGAGCGGCCGCGATCCGGGCGTTCCAGCGTGCGGCCGGGGGGGAGGTCTCGAACGTCAGAGCCATGCGGGCCAGCCTATGCGAGGCCCGGGGCGCCGGCGCCGGGCGCGGGAGGACGCCGTCCAGGGGCGGGTACGGTAGTCCGCGTGCCTGTCCTGGACCTCACCGACCCCGCCGCCGTCGACCGCTACTCGGCGTTCGTCCGTGCCCACCCGCACCGCGCCGTCACCCAGGACCTGCGGTGGGGGGCGGTCAAGAGCGAGTGGGGCCAGGAGGCGGTGTACGTCGAGGAGGACGGTCGCATCCTCGCCGCCATGACCCTGCTCGTCCGCCGGCTGCCGGGCGGGTTCTCGGTGCTCTACGCACCCCGGGGGCCGCTGGTGGACTGGAACGACAAGGACCTGGTGCTGCGCGTCCTGGCCGAGGCGCAGCCGCTGGTGAGGAAGCACCGCGCCGTGCTCACCCGTTTCGACCCGGAGGTGCGCTTCGACGAGGACCTCGACCGGTGGCTGCGGTCCCAGCCGGGCTGGGTCGTCAAGAACGTCGGTGCCGGCAAGGACGACGTCATCCAGCCGCGCTACACCATGGTGGTCCGGCTGCAGGACGAGTCCGGCCGGCAGCTCTCCGAGGACGAGCTGATGGCCAAGTACAACAGCACGGCCCGCCGGATGGTGCGCAACGCCCGCAAGAAGGGGGTCGTGGTCGACCAGGGGGGCAGCGACGAGGACCTGCGCGTCTTCCACGAGATCTACACCTACATGGGACGGCGCAACGAGATCACCACCCGGGAGCTGGGCTACTTCCACCGCATCCGTGACGCCTTCCCGGACCGCACGACCGTGGCCCGCGCCCGCCACGAGGGCGACGACCTGGCCGCGGCCGTGACGGTCGACTACTACGGCAAGCTCTACTACCTCTACGCCGGGTCCAACGACACCAGGCGTGAGCTGCGGCCGAACCACCTGATGAACCATGAGCTGATGATGTGGGGCATCGGGCGCGGGGCCGAGTCCTACGACCTGGGGGGCGTCTTCGAGCTGGACGAGTCCGACGGGCTGTACTTCTTCAAGCGCTCGCTGGCCAAGGGCGACGGCGTCACCGAGCTGATCGGTGAGATCGACGTGGTCCACAACAAGGCCGTCCACGCGGCGCTGACCCGAGCCTACCCCCTGGTGCAACGGGCCCGTCGGGCGCTCTCCGCCGGGGTCTCCCGGGCCCGGAAGCGGGTGTCTCAGCGGGGCGAGCCGGGCAGGGCGTAGCGCCCGTCCGCCAGCGGCTCCGCGAGACCGTCGGCCACCAGGCCGTCGAGGCACCGCTCCCGCTGGATCTCCTCGGGCCACACGGCCCGGAGCCGCCCGCCGTCCACCGCGCCCTCGGCCTCCCGCAGCACCTGCAGGAGCCGGCCGCGGCACTGCCGGTCCGTCCCCTCCCAGGCCTGCCCCCGCCGGGGCGGGCCGTCGTCGGGCGGGGACCCGACGGACACCCAGGCGCAGCGCCGGACCAGGGGACAGCTGCCGCACCGGGGCGCCCGCGCGGTGCAGACCAAGGCCCCGAGCTCCATGACGGCCACGCTCCACGTCGCGGCGGTGGGGGCGTCGGCAGGCAGGAGCCGCCCGGCCAGCGCGGTCTCGGCGGCGGTCAGCGCCGGCGCCGGCAGCGCCCGGCCCCCGACGGCGCGTGCGTGCACCCGGCGGACATTGGTGTCGACCACGACGGTGCGCCGCCCGAACGCGAAGGCGGCCACCGCGGCCGCCGTGTAGGCGCCGACACCGGGCAGGGAGCGGAGCTCCTCCTCCCCGTCCGGCACCCGGCCCCCGTGCCGCTCCACGACCGCGCCGGCCGCGGCGTGCAGCCGGAGTGCCCGGCGGGGGTAGCCCAGCCGGTCCCAGGCCCGGACCGCCTCCCCGGCCGGAGCGCCGGCCAGCGCGGCGGGCGTGGGCCAGCGCTCCATCCAGCGGTGCCACACCGGTTCGACGCGGGCCACCGGGGTCTGCTGGAGCATCACCTCCGAGACGAGCACGCCCCAGGGGCTGCAGCCGCGGCGGCGCCAGGGGAGGTCCCGGCGGTGCACGGCATACCAGTCCAGCACCTGCCCGTGCAGCCGGTCGAGGTCCGGGCCGCCGGGGACGTGGGCGTCGTCGACGGTCCGGCGGCCGTGGGGCCAGGCGGTCAGGAGTAACGCTCCAGGATCGAGGACTCCGCCAGGCGGGACAGGCCCTCGCGGACCGCCCGGGCCCTGGCCTCCCCGACGCCGTCGACCTGCTGCAGGTCCTCCAGGCCCGCGCTGAGCAGCGCCTGGAAGCTGCCGAAGTGGTCAACGAGCCGCTCGACGATCGCCCCCGGCAGGCGGGGTATGCGGTGCAGGAGGCGGTAGCCCAACGGGCTGAGGCTGTGGTGGTCCATCCCGTCCCCGATGACCGTGATGCCCAGGCAGCGGGCGACCGCGGTGAGGTCGAGCAGCTCGGCGGGGTCGAGCCGGGACAGGGAGTCGAGCACGTCCAGGGGCTCGCGGATCGCCTCGGCCGCGGCGGCGTAGTCCCGGATGACCAGCTCGCGGTCCCGCCCGATGCCGCCCGTCAGCTCCTCCAGCTGGAGCCCGACCAGGCGTCCGTCGACGCCGAGCTCGACGACGTACTGCTCGATCTCGGCGCTGATGCGGCGCACCATCTCCAGGCGCTGCAGCACCGAGGCGACCTCCCGGATCGTGACCAGGTCCTCGATCTCCAGCGCCGAGAGGTTGGCGGTGACCTCGTCCAGCCGGGAGCGGTAGCGCTCCAGGGTCTGCAGGGCCTGGTTGGCCTGGGCCAGGATCTGGGCCCTCGGCTCCAGGACGTGGCGGGTCGAGCCACGTAGAGGGCGATGATCGACATCGACTGGCTGACCGAGATGACCGGCAGCTGGGTCTGCTTGGCCACCCGTTCGGCCGTGCGGTGGCGGGTGCCGCTCTCGCGGGTCTCGATGGAGGGGTCGGGCACGAGCTGGGTGGCCGCCCGCAGGATCCGGCTGCGTCGCGGTTGAGCACGATGGCGCCGTCCATCTTCGCCAGCTCGCGCAGCCGGGTGGCCGAGAACTCCACGTCGAGCTCGAAGCCGCCGCTGCTGATCGACTCCACCGTGCGGTCGCTGCCCAGCACGATGAGCGCCCCGGTGCTGCCCCGGAGAATGCGCTCGAGGCCGTCGTGCAGGTCGGTGCCGGGTGCCACCGCGGCGAGCGTGGCCCGCAGCAGGTCCTCGTCGGTGCGCTCAGCCATCGGTCCTCACCTTCCGGCGGGTCTGGCCGGGGGCCCGCCTGTTCGTCCCCGCGACGATCCTATGCGTCCCGGGCGGCGACCGTCTCGACCGGCCGACCGGAACCGTCCATGGGCACGGTCGACCTGGCCGTGGCACCGGCGGCCCTGGCCGCCCGGTCGACGAGCGCGACGGCCTCGGCCAGCGTGGCCACCTCGTGCACGCGCATCCCCGGGGGCGGCCCGCCCTCGCTCAACGAACCGGTCGGGACGACCGCCTCGGTGAACCCGATGCGCGCGGCCTCGGCGAGCCGCCGTGGCAGGCCGGTCACCGGTCGCAGGTCGCCGGCCAGACCCACCTCGCCGACCGCGAGGGTGCCGACCGGCAGGGGGAGGTCGACCAGCGCGCCCGTGAGCGCCAGCGCCAGGGCCAGGTCGGCCGCGGGCTCGGTCAGCCGGACCCCGCCCACCGTGCTCGCGTAGCAGTCGTGCCGGCCGAGCGGCACCCCGGCCCGCTGGCCGAGGACCGCCAGCACCATCGCCAGCCGGGAGGAGTCCAGGCCGCTGGTGGTGCGTCGCGGGGAGCCGGCCGCCGCCTCGCTGACGAGGGCCTGCAGCTCGGCCACGAGGGGCCGGCGCCCCTCGAGGGTGACCGTGACGCAGGTCCCCGGCACGGGTCGGTCACGACTGGTCAGGAAGAGCCCGCTGGGGTCGGGCAGCCCGGTGATGCCGCCGTCGCCCAGGTCGAAGCAGCCGACCTCGTCGGTCGGGCCGAAGCGGTTCTTCGCGGCCCGGACCAGCCGCAGGCGGGAGTGGCGTTCGCCCTCGAACTGGACGACGACGTCCACGAGGTGCTCGAGCACCCGCGGCCCGGCGATCGACCCGTCCTTGGTGACGTGCCCGATGAGCACGGCCGCGATGCCGCGGGACTTGGCGGCCTGGATGAGGGCGGCGGCGACCTCGCGGACCTGGCCCACGTTGCCGGGCGCCCCCTCCACCTCGGCCGAGGCCACGGTCTGCACGGAGTCCACGACGAGCAGCTCGGGGTCGGTCTGCTCCACCTGCCCCAGGATCGTGGCCAGGTCGGTCTCGGCGGCGAGGTAGAGCGTGTCCGCGAGGGCGCCGATCCGCTCGGCGCGGAGCTTGACCTGCGCGGCCGACTCCTCCCCGGAGACGTAGAGCACGCGCCGTCCGTCCCGGGCGGCCCGGGCGGCGACGTCGAGGGCCAGCGTGGACTTGCCGATCCCGGGCTCGCCGGCCATGAGGACGACCGCCCCCGGGACGAGGCCACCACCCAGGACCCGGTCGAACTCCCCGACCCCCGTCGGCCGTGCTCGGGCGGTCCGGGCGTCGACGTCGGCGATCGGGCGGGCCGGCCGGGGCGGCGGCTGGGCGGACGTGCGCACCGCCGCCGGTGCGCCCTGCTCCACCACGGTGCCCCAGGCCTGGCACTCCCCGCACCGGCCGACCCACTTCACGGTCGTCCAGCCGCACTCGGTGCACCGGTACGTCGGTCTGGTCCCGCTCCTGCTCGCCACCCGGCCAGCGTAGGGGCCGCGACCGACAGGCCCTGCCCGTCGGGCCATCCCCCCGTCAGTCCGTCCGGCCCCTCCCGCCCCCGGTCCCGCGGGCAGCCTCGGTGGCCGGGTGCACCAGGAGGGGCAGCCGGCGGCGCTCGTGCTCCTCGCAGAACCGGGCGAGCACGGCATACGCCTCGGCCCCGAGGAGCTCCACCAGCTCGGCCCGCAGGGACCGCCAGACCGGTTCGGCGGCGGTGTGCGCGTCGGGGGACCCGGTGCAGTACCAGTCCAGGTCGTGCCCGCCGGGACCCCACGACCGGCGGTCGAACTCGGTGACCGTCACCTCCAGGTAGGCCTGGCCGTCGGGCAGCTCCACCTCCCGGTAGGACCGGCGGACGGGCAGCTGCCAGCAGACGTCCGGCTTGGTGGTCAGCGGCTCGCGGCCCTCGGCCAGGGCCAGCGCGTGCAGGGCGCATCCGGCACCACCGGGGAACCCCGGGTCGTTGAGGAAGATGCAGGCGCCGTCGACGACGCGGGTGGCGGTGGTGTCCTCCTCCGGCACGTGCCAGCCTCCCGGGTCCCGACGGCGTGCTGCTGCCAGACGGAGGCGTCCAGCCGGTCGACGGCGCGGCCCACCCGCTCCAGGTCGTCGACGTCGGTGAGATGGGCCCCGAGCGTGCAGCACCCCGCCTCCGGCCGGGTGGCGTCGATGCCGCGGCACCCCTGGCCGAACAGGCAGTGCCAGCGCGAGGTCAACCAGGTCAGGTCCGCCCTGACGCGCTGCGCCGGTTCCGCGGGGTCCACGAACTCGACCCACGCGCGGGGTGCGTCCAGCGGGGTCTCCGTCACCCCGCCAGGGTAGGGGGCAATAATGACGGGCATGCGCCTCGGAGTCATCGACGTCGGCTCCAACACCGTCCACCTGCTGGTCGTGGACGCGCACCCGGGCGCGCACCCGCGGCCCGACTGGTCCCACAGCGTGCCCCTGCGGCTGGCCGAGCACCTCACCGCGGACGGTGACATCTCCCCGGAGGGGGCCGCCACGCTGGCCAGGCTCGTCGTCGACTGCGTCGAGGTCGCCGAGAGCCGAGGGGTCTCGCAGGTGATGGGGTTCGCCACGAGCGCCATCCGCGACGCCGGCAACACCGAGGACGTGCTGGCGGGCGTGGCGACCGCCTCGGGCGCGACCTGCAGGTCCTCGACGGCGACGACGAGGCCCGGGTGACATTCCTGGCGGTGCGGCGCTGGTTCGGGTGGTCCGCCGGCCGCCTGCTCATGATCGACGTCGGCGGCGGGTCCCTGGAGCTGGCCGCCGGGCTGGACGAGGAGCCCGAGGTGGCCGTCTCGCTGCCGCTGGGGGCCGGACGGCTGACCCGGGAGCTGGCCGGGGACCCGCCCGACCCCGAGGACGTGCGGGGCCTGCGCAAGCGGGTCCGCAGCAGGATCGCCACCGTGCAGCCGCAGCTGGCCCGGGTGGGGGAGCCGCAGCTGGCCGTCGGGACGAGCAAGACGGTCCGGTCCCTGGCCCGGATCTGCGGGGCGGCCCCGCGGGCGGACGGGCCCTACGTGACCCGGACGCTCAGCCTGGCCGACCTGTCCGGGCTCGTGCCCCGGCTCGCCCGCACCACCGCGGCCGAACGCGCCCGGCTCCCCGGGGTGTCGGCGGCCCGGGCCCCCCAGCTGCTGGCCGGGGCCCTGGTCGTGGAGTCGGCCATGGAGCTGCTCGGCACCGAGTCCATCACGGTGTGCCCCTGGGCCCTGCGAGAGGGCCTGATCCTACGATTCCTGGACGGACTGCCCGATGACTGAGACCCACATCCCGGTCCACCTGTCGACCTCGTCGGTCTACCCCGAGAACGCCGCCTACGCCTTCGACGTCGCCCAACGGCTGGGCTACGACGGGGTGGAGATCATGGTCTGGACCGACCCGGTCACCCAGGAGGCGGGCGCGCTGCGCTCCCTCGCCGAGCTGCACGGCCTGACCATCGGGGCCATCCACGCACCCACCCTGCTGCTGTCCCAGCGGCTGTGGGGATGGGACCCGTGGGGCAAGATCGAGCGGTCGCTCGACCTGGCGGCCGAGGTCGGGGCGGGCTGCGTGGTGGTGCACCCACCCTTCCGGTGGCAGCGGGGGTATGCCGAGAACTTCATCGAGGGGGTCGCCCAGCGGCAGGCCAGCTGGGGCGTGAAGCTGGCCGTGGAGAACATGTTCCCCTGGCGGTCCGGCGTCAACGCGATGCAGGCCTACCTCCCCGGGCCCGACCCGCGGGACTTCCCCTACGGCGACGTCACCCTCGACATCTCGCACGCCGCCACGTCCGGCATCGACCCGCTCGCCCTGGCCCAGGACCTGGGGGACCGGGTCAGCCACCTGCACCTCGGCGACTCGTTCGGGTCGTTCAAGGACGAGCACCTGGTCCCCGGCCGGGGGAGCCAACGGTGCGGCGACGTGCTCGAGCACCTCGTGAGCACCGGGTTCGACGGGGTGGTGAGCCTGGAGGTGAGCACCCGCAAGATGCGCACCGACGTGCGGGAGGAGGCGCTGGCCGAGTCCCTCGCCTACGCCCGTCACCACCTGGGGCAGCACGACCTGCCCGGTGCTCAGCCCCTCCGGGCGTAGCCTGTGCCCATGGACCTCGCCGACCTCAACCCGTCCGCGCTGATGCGCCAGACCCTGCTGGGGATGAGCCGCAACGACCAGCTCCGCTCGGTGATCGAGGCCGCGCCCGTCAGCCGGGAGGTCGTCCGCCGGTTCGTCGGCGGGGTCTCCGACCAGGACGTCATCGGGGTGGCCACCGAGCTGGTGGACACCCGTCGGCTGGTCACCATCGACTACCTCGGCGAGGACACCGTCGACCCGGTGATGGCCGAGCGGACCCGGGACGCCTACGTCGGCCTGCTGCAGGCGCTGTCGGAGGCCGGTCTCACGGCCGACGGCACCGTCGAGGTCAGCCTCAAGCTCAGCGCCCTCGGGCAGGCGCTGGGCAGCGACGGCAACGCCATCGCCCTGGAGAACGCCCGGGTCATCTGCCAGGCGGCCGCGAACGCCGGCACGACGGTGACGCTCGACGCCGAGGACCACACCACGACCGACCTGACCCTGTCGGTGCTGCGCGACCTGCGTCAGGACTGGCCCTGGGTGGGGGCCGTCCTGCAGAGCTACCTGTACCGGACGGAGCAGGACTGCCGCGACCTCGCCACCGAAGGCTCCAGGGTTCGGCTGTGCAAGGGCACCTACAAGGAGCCGGAGTCCGTGGCCTTCCAGGACAAGGCGGACGTCGACCGGTCCTTCGTGCGCTGCCTCAAGATCCTCATGGAGGGTCCCGGCTACCCCATGGTCGCCTCGCACGACCCCCGGATCGTGGAGATCGCCACCGTGCTGGCCGACAAGGCCCAGCGCGAGCCGGACACCTTCGAGTTCCAGATGCTGCTCGGCATCCGCCCTGAGGAGCAGCTGCGGCTGGCGGCCACGGCGCCCGGATGCGCGTCTACGTGCCCTACGGGGAGCAGTGGTACGGCTACCTCATGCGGCGGATGGCCGAACGTCCGGCCAACCTGGGGTTCTTCCTGCGCGGCCTGGCGACGCGGGGCTGAGGATGGGGACCACGATCGCCCTCCTGGCGCCGGGGTCATGGGCAGCACCCTGCTCGCGGCGCTGGTCCGCTCCGGCCACGACCCGCAGGACCTCGTCGTGGCGACCGCTGGGCCGAGCGCGCCGCCCAGGTGGCCGGCGACCACGGGGCCCGGACGGCGGCCTCCGACGCGGCGGTCGCCGAGGCCGACGTCGTCGTGCTGGCGGTCAAGCCCCAGGACATGGCGGCCCTCATGGAGCAGGTCCACGACGAGGTGCGGCCGGGGACGCTCGTCGTGTCCATCGCGGCCGGCATCACCACCGAGTTCC
This sequence comes from Ornithinimicrobium sp. CNJ-824, assembly GCF_001942405.1. Lineage (GTDB taxonomy): Bacteria > Actinomycetota > Actinomycetes > Actinomycetales > Dermatophilaceae > Ornithinicoccus > Ornithinicoccus kibberensis. Next base: position 54,943 of record NZ_MKKA01000008.1, on the reverse strand, counting down.
TCGAGCACCACCTGCCCGCGGGCACCTCCGTGGTCCGCGCGATGCCCAACACCCCGGCCCTCGTGGACCAGGGCATGACCGGGATCAGCCCCGGGCGGCACTGCAGCCCCGACCAGCTGGACCAGGCCCGCCAGCTCCTGCGCAGCGTCGGGCAGGTCATCGTGCTGGACGAGTCCCACCAGGACGCCGTCACCGCCATCAGCGGCAGCGGACCGGCCTACATCTTCTACGTCGTGGAGGCCATGATCGAGGCGGGCGTCCTCCTGGGCCTGCCGCGGGACACCGCCACCGAGCTGGTGGTCCAGACGCTGTACGGCGCGGCCACCATGATCCGGGAGACCGGAACGCACCCCACGGTGCTGCGCGAGCAGGTGTCCAGCCCGGGCGGCACGAGCGTCGCCGCCCTCCGCGCGCTCGAGGACCACAAGGTCCGGGCCGCCTTCCTCACCGCGATGGAGGCGGCCGCCCGCCGGTCGCACGAGCTGTCCCCACCCCCGTCCTGACGTCCCCGGAGGGTCCCGGGCGGGCCCCGGTCGGCCCACCCGGGCACCTCGACGGGGCCGTCCGGCCGTGTGACAGAGTAGGGCCATGAACGACATCCGCGTGCGCGTGCTCGATGAGGACGAATGGGCCACCTACCGGGACGTCCGGCTGCGGGCGCTGCGTGAGTCCCCGGAGGCGTTCGTCGCCTCCGCCGAGGAGGAGGAGGCGTTCGACGACCAGCGCTGGAAGGACCGGATGGTCCGCTCGCGACGCATCCTGGCCCAGGACGGCGACGAGGTCGTGGGGGTCGTCAGCGTCGGCACCGGTCACCGCACCAACATCCCCGGGGCCGGCGAACTGTTCGGGCTGTGGGTGGAGCCGCCGCGTCGCGGCAGCGGCGTGGCCCGGCGCCTGATGGAGAAGGCAGCCAGGGTCGGCCGCCAGGTCGGGCTCAAGCAGCTGGTCTACTGGGTCGGCACCGACAACGGCCGCGCGGTCGCGTTCGCGTCCAGCTTCGGCTTCCGGCCCACCGACGACCGCCGGCCGATGCGCATCCGGGGGGTCGACGACGAGGACGCCGACTCCGAGGAGATGATGATGGTCTACCCGCTGAGCGACACCGGCGGCGTCCCCACCTCGCTCTGAGCGGGTCGGGCCCCGACCGGGCCCCGCGCACCGTGGTCTAGCGTGGGCTCCATGACCGGGTCATGGGTGATGTGGGACGAGCGCTACACCGCGTACGACTTCGGTCCCGGGCACCCGATGCACCCCTCCCGGCTCGACCTGACCCACCGCCTCGCCGACTCCCTCGGGCTGCTGGACCATCCGGACGTCGAGGTCCGCCCCGTCCGGGAGGCCACGGAGGCCGAGCTGCTGAGCGTGCACACCCCCGAGCTGGTCGAGGCCGTCAGGGCGGCATCCGCCGACCCCGGGTCGCGACCGGCAGGCACGGCGTCGGCACGGAGGACACCCCCGCCTTCCGCGGCATGCACGAGGCCTCCAGCCTGGCGGTCGGGGGCACCGTGGAGGCCTGCGAGGCGGTCTGGGAGGGCCGCGCCCGGCGGGCGGTCAACATCGCGGGTGGCCTGCACCACGCGATGCCGGAGTCCTCCAGCGGGTTCTGCGTCTACAACGACATCGCCGTGGGGATCCGTCGCCTGCTCGACCTGGGCGCGCGACGGGTGCTCTACCTGGACCTGGACGTGCACCACGGCGACGGGGTCGAGCGCTGCTTCTGGAACGAGGACCGGGTGATGACCCTCTCGATCCACGAGACGGGCCGGGCCCTCTTCCCCGGCACCGGCTTCCCGGGGGACACCGGAGGGGCGAAGGCGATGGACACCGCCGTCAACGTCGCGCTGCCGCCGGGCACGGGCGACGAGGGCTGGCTCCGGGCCTACCGCGCGGTGGTGCCCGCCGTCGTCGAGGCCTTCGACCCCGAGGTGATCGTCAGCCAGCACGGGTGCGACGCGCACTTCTCCGACCCGCTGGCCCACCTGAGCGTCACGGTGGACGCCATGGCCGTGGCGACGGCGTGGGTCCGCGAGCTGGCCGACGGGACCTCGGACGGCCGCTGGATCGCCCTGGGCGGCGGTGGCTACGAGCTCGTCGACGTGGTGCCGCGGGCGTGGACCCACGTCGTGGGAGTGGTCACCGGGCGTCCCGTGGACCCGGTGACTCCGGTGCCGCAGTCCTGGCGGGACCACGTGCAGGAGGTCTACGGGAGGGAGGCGCCGACGCTCATGGGCGACCGCGGGGGCCGGCCGATCCGCTACGGGGAGTGGTCGGAGGGCCACGACCCCGAGGACGCCGTCGACTCGGCGATCATGGCCACCCGTCGCGCGATCTTCCCCGGCTGGGGCCTGGACCCGTACTTCGACTGACCGGCCGTCCCTCCCGTCCCGTCCGCCCCGTCCCGCGTGTCGCGCTGGACACCGGGGTCCCGGACTTCCCCTGCACCCACTTCTGCCCCTAGTGTGTCTTCGACAGCACACGTGGAGGCGGGCCGGAGGGGAAGCCGCGACCGTTCCCACGTCTATACCGAAGAGACGGGAAGCGTCCTAATGGCTGAAGAGCGTCAGCTCGGCGAGATGACGTTCATGACCGTGGCCGAGGTGGCCGCGGTGATGCGCGTGTCCAAGATGACGGTGTACCGGCTGGTGCACTCCGGCGAGCTCCCCGCGGTGCGGGTGGGACGCTCCTTCCGGGTCCCGGAGAAGGCGGTCCACGACTACCTGCAGGACTCCTACCACGGCACCGCCTGAGCGGCGGCCCGCCGGGGCCGGCCGGCCCCGGGGTGTCCGCCCCGTGGTCGGCGTGGCTGCGCCGTTTGGGGCAGGGTGGACCCGCGCGCTAGGCTGGGCCGGTTCGTCGTGCGGGTGAGCGTGGCAGCGATGCCGTCGCCGGTGCCGTCACCTGCCGGTGCCTGGGCCGCGACCCTGGCCGGTCGCCCCGCGTGACGCCGAGGCACGACCCGACCATCGAGACGAAGGACGGCCCATGGGCTCTGTGATCAAGAAGCGCCGCAAGCGGATGGCGAAGAAGAAGCACCGCAAGCTGCTGCGCAAGACGCGTCACCAGCGTCGCAACAAGAAGTGAGCGAACGGCCACGACCGGGTGCGGTCGTGGCCCGAGCCCTGTGACGGCGTCGCCCCCGGGCGGCGCCGTCGTGCTGTCCCGGAAGGAGCAGGTATGCCGTGGTGGCGCCCGTCCGCGCCGCGGGCCGGGTCCGGCCCCCGGGTGGAGGTGGTGACCCGGCAGGGCTGCCACCTGTGCCAGGAGATGATCGACGTGGTCCGACGGGCCGTCGGGCCGGAGGTCCCGGTGCACCTCGTCGATCTGGACGTGGGCCCGGTGCCCGGCGGCGCCCGCGAACGGTGGACGGCCCTCGTGCCCGTGCTGCTCGTCGACGGGAGGGAGGTCGCCCACTGGCGGGTGGACGAGCGCACCGTGCGGGCCGCCGTGGGGCCCGCGGGTCGGAGCCTCCCGGCCCGCGTTTTGGTCCGACGGCGGCGACGACCCTAGAGTGAGGGGGTCCTCGTCGAGCGTCGGTCCCGGTCTGATATAAGGCCCCGCTCGACGTCAGTCATCCGAGAGGAGCCGCTGCGCCCATGACGGCCGAGCCCACCCGACGCGGGGTACCGGAGGCCACCGTCGGGCGACTGCCCGGCTACCTGCGGGCCCTGACCTCCCTGGGGGACGAGGGTCGGGCGTCGGTGTCGAGCGAGGAGCTGGCGGACCTCAGCGGCGTACGGTCGGCCCAGGTGCGCAAGGACCTCTCCAGCCTGGGTTCCTACGGCGTGCGCGGAGTCGGCTACGACGTCCCCCGGCTGTCGGACCAGATCGCCGCCGAGCTGGGCCTGAGCCGAACCCGACCGGTGGTCATCGTGGGCATGGGCAACCTGGGGCGGGCCCTGGCCTCCTACGGGGGCCTGACCACCCGTGGCTTCCAGGTCACCGCCCTCGTGGACACCGACCCGGCCGTCGTGGGCCGACGGATCGACGGCTTGACCGTGACCACCATGGACCGGCTCACGCCCGGGTCGACCCGGGCGGGCGTGGGCGTGATCACCACCCCGGCCGGCGCCGCCCAGGAGGTGGCCGACGCTCTCGTCGAGGGCGGGGTCCGGTCGATCCTCAACTTCGCCCCCGCCGTCCTGAGGGTGCCGCCGACGGTGCACGTGCGGGCCGTCGACCTGGCCGCCGAGCTGGCCATCCTGGCCTTCCACGAGCACCAGCAGGCCCTGTCCACGGCCGACGGGGAGGACGTGGGATGAGCGTCCTCGTCGTGGGGCTGTCCCACCGCACCGCCCCCATGGACCTGCTCGAGCGGGCCGCGCTGGGCCCCGAGGGCGCGCGCGACCTCGCCTCCCGGGTCGGTGCCGGGGAGCACGTCGAGGAGGCCCTGGTCCTGGCCACCTGCAACCGGCTCGAGGTCGTCGTCGAGGCCGGCACCTTCCACGGTGCCCTCACCGAGGTGGGGGAGCGCATGTGCGAGCTCACCGGGATCCCGCGCGAGCAGCTGAACCCCCACCTCTACGTCCACTACGACGAGCGGGCGGTCAGCCACCTGTTCGGGGTCGCTGCGGCCTGGACTCGATGGCCGTCGGCGAGAGCCAGATCCTGGGGCAGCTGCGCGACGCGCTGGCCTCCGCCCAGCAGGACGGGCGGGTGGGGCCGGTGCTCAACCCGCTGCTGCAGCAGGCGTTGCGGGTGGGCAAGCGGGCCCACGCCGAGACCACCATCGACGAGGTGTCCCGGTCGCTGGTGAGCACGGGGCTCGACCTGGCGGCCACCGTCCTGCCCGACCTGGCCGGTGCCCGCACGGTCGTCGTCGGCGCCGGGGCCATGTCCGGCCTCGCCGTGGCCACGCTGGCGCGGGCCGGTGTCCGGGACCTCACCGTGGTCAACCGCACGGCCGCCCGGGCCGACCGCCTGGCCGGCGAGCACGGGGCGGGCACCGGCGACTGGGTGGACGTGCTGGACCTGGCCGCGGGCGCCGACCTCGTGGTGACCTGCACCGGTGCGGTCGGCCACGTCCTGGAGGCCGACGCCCTGCAGGAGGCGCGCGCCGGCGCCGGACGGGTGGACAGCCCCGCCGTGCTGCTCGACCTGGCCCTCCCGCGCGACGTGGACCCGGCGGTGACCGGGATCGACGGCGTGCGGCTGTGGGCGCTGGCCGACCTCCAGCGCGAGATGACGTCCGGGTCCGGCGGCGGCGCAGCCTCCGGGTCCGGCGACCGCGTGGCGGTGGAGGCCGTGCGCGACCTGGTCACCGCCGAGGTCGCCACCTACCTGACCGAGCGTCGGGCCGCCCGCCTCGGCCCCACGCTGGCCGCCCTCCGTGCCCAGGCCGCCCGGGTCGTCGACCAGGAGATGGTCCGGCTCGACCAGCGGGTGCCGCACCTGGCCCAGGACGAGCGGGCCGAGGTGCGCCGGACCGTGCAACGGGTGGTCGACAAGCTCCTCCACACCCCCTCGGTGCGGGTCAAGGAGCTGCAGCACGGTGGTGAGCCGGCCGACTACGGGCAGGCCCTCCGGGAGCTGTTCGACCTCGACCCGGCGGAGCCGGCGGTCGTGCGCACCGCGCCGCCCGAGGTGACCGCCGCACCGATCTCGGAGGCGTCGCTCCCCTCCTCGCCCGCGGACAGGGGGGCCCGTCCATGACGACGACCACGACGACGCCCGCGACAGCGGTCAGCACCTCCGGCCACGACCTGCCCGACCGCCCCCTGCGCCTCGGCACCCGGGCCAGCGCCCTGGCGACCAGCCAGTCCGGCTGGGTCGCCGACCGGCTGCGGGCCGCCGGCGTCCGGGTCGAGCTCGTGCACGTGCGGACCGAGGGCGACGTGTCCCGGGCCAGCCTGCGGCAGATCGGCGGCACCGGCGTCTTCGCCTCGGCCCTGCGGGACGCGCTGCGTGCGGGCGAGGTCGACCTGGCGGTGCACTCGCTCAAGGACCTGCCCACCGCGGCCGAGCCCGGCCTGGTCGTGGCCGCCGTCCCGGAGCGGGAGGACCCCCGCGACGCCCTCGTCGCGCGCGACGGCCTGACGCTGGACGCCCTGCCCAGGGGGGCCTCGGTCGGCACCGGGTCGCCGCGGCGGGCGGCCCAGCTGGCCCTGGCCCGGCCGGACCTGGACGTGCGCGACATCCGGGGCAACGTCGGCACCCGCATCGGCCTGGTGCGCGACGGGCAGCTCGACGCCGTCGTCCTGGCCTGCGCCGGCCTGTCCCGGCTCGGTCGGGCGGGCGAGGCCACCGACCGTCTCGACCCCGACGTGATGCTCCCCGCCGCGGGTCAGGGCGCGCTGGCGGTGGAGTGCCGGGAGGACGACCGGCCCCTCGCCCGCTTCCTGCGCGACGTCCTGGAGGACGCCCCCACCCGGGCCGCCGTCACGGCCGAGCGGGCGGTCCTCGCCCGCCTCGAGGCGGGCTGCACCGCACCCGTCGGCGCCCTCGCCCGGGCCGGCGCCGACGGCGCCCTGGCCCTCACCGCCTTCGTGGCCCTGGGGGACGTCCCCCGCCGCCACGCGGAGACCGGGTCCGACCCGGTCGCGCTCGGCTACGAGGTGGCCGAGCACCTGCTGTCCCGTCCCGACCCCGTGGTCGGCCGCAGCGACGACGCCGCGGCCGGGGGGTCCCTCTTCACCGGAGCGTGAGAAGTGAGCACCGACGCCGCCCCGATCGACACGGCCGCCGAGACGCGGCCCGCCACCTGCGGACGCGTCGCCTTCGTCGGCGCCGGACCGGGTGATCCCGGCCTGCTCACCGTGCGCGCCCGGGACTACCTGGCCGCCGCCGACGTGGTCGTCCTCGACACCGCCGCGCAGGCCGACCAGCTCGCCGCGTGGACGCGGGAGGACGTCGACCTCGTCGTCGCCGACGAGTTGGACGGTCCGTCCCCGACCGAGAGGCGCCGGTGCGAGCTGCTCGTGCGCGCCGCCGCCGCCTTCGACGCACCGTCGCACCTGGTCGTGCGGCTCATGGACGGCGACCCCAGCGCCTTCAGCGGGCTGGCCGCCGAGGCCCTCGCCTGCCGGGACGCGGGCGTGCCCTTCGAGATCGTCCCCGGCGTGAGCACCGCCTGGTCGGTCCCGGCCTACGCCGGGGTCCCGCTGACCACCTCCGAGGGTGGCGGCGAGCTGCACATGATCACTGCCGGGGAGTCCGGTGTCGACTGGTCGCTGTCGGCCCGCGACGACATCACCGTCGTGGTCCTCGGCTCCGGCGACCCGCTCCGGCAGGCGCTGCAGGGGCTGCTCGACGCCGGCCGGCCGACGGACAGCCCGGTGGCGCTGACCGAGCACGGCACCACCACGACCCAGCACACCAAGGTCACCACCCTGGCGGGGGCGATCCAGGCGCTGGAGCGGGGCTGCCCGGACTGCCCCGACGCCTCGGTCGCGGTCGTGGGTCGCCAGGTCGAGCTGCGCGCCGAGCTGTCGTGGTACGAGACCAAGCCGCTCTTCGGCTGGTCCATCCTCGTGCCGCGCACCAAGGAGCAGTCGGTGAGCATGACCGAGCGGATCGCGGCCTACGGGGCCACCTCCTCGGTGGTGCCCACCATCAGCGTGGAGCCCCCCGCGCACCCCCCCAGCAGATGGACCGGGCCGTCAAGGGGCTGGTCACCGGACGCTACGAGTGGATCGGGTTCACCTCGGTCAACGCGGTGCGGGCCGTGCGGGAGAAGTTCGAGGCCCTGGGCCTGGACGCCCGCGCCTTCGCCGGGCTCAAGATCGCCGCCGTGGGCGGGGTGACGGCCGCCGCCCTGCGCGAGTGGGGGCTGGAGCCGGACCTCGTCCCCCAGGGGGAGCAGTCGGCGCTCGGCCTGCTCGAGGAGTGGCCGCCCTACGACGACGTGCTCGACCCCATCAACCGGGTGTTCCTGCCCCGCGCCGACATCGCCACCGAGACCCTCGTCGCCGGGCTGCAGGAGGTCGGCTGGGAGGTCGACGACGTCACCGCCTACCGGACCGTGCGCGCCGCGCCGCCGCCCGCCCCCGTGCGGGAGTCGATCAAGGGTGGAGCCTTCGACGCGGTCTGCTTCACCTCATCCTCGACGGTGCGCAACCTCGTCGGCATCGCCGGCAAGCCGCACCCGAGCACGATCATCGCCTGCATCGGCCCGGCGACGGCGAGGACCGCCGAGGAGCACGGGCTGCGGGTGGACGTGGTCCCGCCCGAGCCCAGCGCCACGATGCTCGTGGACGCCCTGGCCCAGCACGCCCGTGAGGTGGCTGCCCGGGCCCGGGCCGAGGGGCAGCCCGTGCTGCGTCCCAGCCAGCGCCGCACCGCCGGGCGGCGGACCCGGTCCCGCCGATGACCGGGCGCGCGGCCGCCGGCCCGCTCGCCCGGCCGCACGAGCGGCCAAGACGGCTGCGCACCACCCCTGCGGTGCGCCGCCTGGTCGCCCAGACCCGGGTGCACCCCGCAGAGCTCGTGCTGCCGGTCTTCGTGCGCGACGGCATCCCCGAGCCCCGGGGGATCACCTCCATGCCCGGCGTCGTCCAGCACACCCCGGACTCCCTCCTGCGTGCGGCGTCCGAGGCGGTCGCGGCAGGGGTCGGCGGGATCATGGTCTTCGGGGTCCCCGCCGAGGACGACAAGGACGCCACCGGCAGCTGCGGCACGGACCCCGACGGGGTGCTCAACCGGGCCCTGCGGTCCCTGCGTGCCGAGCTGGGGGACGAGACGGTCCTCATGAGCGACCTGTGCCTGGACGAGTTCACCGACCACGGGCACTGCGGGGTGCTGGACGACCAGGGACGGGTCGACAACGACGCCACGCTGGAGCGCTACGCCGTGATGGCGGTCGAGCAGGCCCGGGCCGGGGCCCACGTCGTAGGCCCCAGCGGGATGATGGACGGGCAGGTGCGCGTCGTCCGGGAGGCGCTCGACGCCGCCGGGCACCAGGACGTCGCCGTGCTGGCCTACACCGCCAAGTACGCCTCCGCCGCGTACGGGCCGTTCCGGGAGGCCGTCGGCTCCAGCCTCCGCGGCGACCGGGCGACCTACCAGCAGGACCCCGCCAACCGCACGGAGAGCCTGCGCGAGCTGCGCCTCGACCTGGCGGAGGGGGCGGACCTGGTCATGGTCAAGCCGGCGCTGCCCTACCTGGACGTGGTGGCCGACGTGGCCGCCGTCTCGGACGTGCCGGTGGCCGCCTACCAGGTGAGCGGGGAGTATGCCATGATCGAGGCTGCGGCGGCCCAGGGGTGGATCGACCGCGACCGGATGGTGCTGGAGACGCTCACCTCGATCCGCCGGGCGGGTGCCTCGATCGTGCTCACCTACCATGCGGTGGAGGCGGCCCGACTGCTCCAGGGGGAGGACGATGACCGAGGACGACGACGCCACCCGTGAGGTGCGCTGGCTCGACGACGACGAGCAACGCGCCTGGCGTGCGATCCTGCGCGGGACGCACCTGGTGACGCTGGCGATGGAGGAGGCCCTGGCGCCGCACGGGGTCAGCCTGGGGGAGTACGAGCTGCTCTCCATGGTCGCCGAGGCCCCCGACCGGCGCCGGCGGATGGCCGAGCTGGCCGACCTGGTCGTGCAGTCCCGCAGCCGGGTCAGCCACACCGCCTCCCGGCTGGAGCGCCGGGGCTGGGTGCGGCGGCTGCCCACCGCCGACGACCGCCGGGGGGTGGTGCTCAGCCTCACCGACGAGGGGTATGCCGTGGTGCGCCGGCTCGCCCCGGTGCACGTCGCCAGCGTCCGCGCGGCGCTGCTGGACCACCTCGACCGCGACCACCTGCTGGCGCACGGGGAGCAGATGCGACGCGTCGTCCGGGCCAACCGGGCCTCCGAGGACCAGGCGGGCGACGCCGCCTGAGCGAGGTGGCAGGCTGGGGCCCATGAGTGGCACCGCATACCCCGACGAGGCTCCCGCCAGCCAGGCCCTGCTCGAGCGCGCCCGCGCCGTCATCCCCGGCGGGGTGAACTCCCCGGTCCGGGCCTTCGGCTCGGTGGGCGGCACCCCTCGGTTCATGGCGTCCGGCTCAGGTCCGTGGCTGGTGGACGCCGACGGCCGCCGCTACGTCGACCTGGTCTGCTCCTGGGGCCCGATGATCCTTGGCCACGCCCACCCCGACGTGCTCCGGGCCGTCACCGAGGCGGCCACGGACGGGTTCTCCTTCGGCGCCCCGACCGCCCGCGAGGTGGCCCTCGCCGAGGAGATCGTGCGCCGCGTCCGCCCGGTCGAGTCGGTGCGCCTGGTCAACTCCGGGACGGAGGCGACCATGAGCGCGATCCGGCTGGCCCGGGCCTTCACCGGCCGCTCGGTCGTGGTGAAGTTCGCCGGCTGCTACCACGGGCACGTCGACGCGCTGCTGGCCTCCGCGGGGTCGGGGGTGGCCACCTTCGCGCTGCCCGACTCGCCCGGGGTGCCGCCCAGCAGCGCCGGGGAGACGATCGTGCTGCCCTACAACGACCTCGACGCGGTCGAGGCCGCCTTCGCCGAGCGGGGGGCGGACATCGCCGCGGTCATCACCGAGGCCGCGCCGGGCAACATGGGCATCGTGCCCCCCGCGCCGGGGTTCACCGCCGGGCTGCGGCGGATCACCGCGCGGCACGGGGCGCTGCTGGTCAGCGACGAGGTGATGACCGGCTTCCGCGTCTCGGCCGCAGGCTGGCTGGGGCTGGAGGGCGTCCCGCAGGAGGGCCCGCCGGACCTGTTCACCTTCGGCAAGGTCATGGGCGGCGGCTTCCCGGCCGCGGCCTTCGGGGGGCGCGCGGACGTCATGGCGATGCTGGCCCCGTCCGGTCCCGTCTACCAGGCCGGCACGCTGTCGGGGAACCCGGTCGCCTCCGCCGCCGGGCTGGCGACCCTGCAGGCCTGCACGCCGCAGGTGTACGCCCGGCTGGACGAGGTCGCCGACACCCTGACCGCAGCGGTGGCCGACTCCTTCGGGCGCCACGGCATACCCCACCGGATCCAGCGGGTCGGCTCGATGTTCAGCGTCTTCCTCCGGGAGGGCGAGGTACGCGACTACGACGACGCGCGGGACCAGGACACCGAGCGCTTCGGGCGGTTCTTCCACGCGATGCTGCGGCGCGGCGTGCACCTGCCGCCCAGCTGCTACGAGGCGTGGTTCGTGTCCGCGAGCCACGACGAGGAGGCGGTCGCAAACGTCGTCGAGGCGGTCGAGGGGGCGGCCGCGGACATCGCCTGACCGTCCAGTCCCGTCCCAGGATGCCGTGGGACACTCCGGGCCATGCCCTCCGCCGCCCGCGAACCTCGCGTCCTGCCCGACGGCACCCCGGTCACCACCGTCCACGTGGTCCGGCACGGGGAGGTGGAGAACCCCGCCGGGGTCCTCTACGGGCGGCTGCCGGGCTACCGGCTCTCGGCGCGCGGGCACGAGATGGCCCGTGCCGTGGCCGGGTCGCTGACCGAGCACGACCTCACCCACGTCGTCGCCTCGCCGCTGGAGCGGGCCCAGGAGACGGCGGCCCCGATCGCCGCCGCCCACGACCTGCCGGTCGGGACCGACGAGCGGCTGCTGGAGTCCACCAACCACTTCGAGGGCCTCACCGTGGGCCGCGGCGACGGCGCCCTGTGGCGGGCGCGGCACTGGGCGGCCTACGTCAACCCGTTCACCCCGTCGTGGGGCGAGCCCTACCGCGAGGTGGCCGTCCGCATGCGCGCGGCGCTCGACGACGTGCGCGGGCAGGCCGAGGGCCACGAGGCGGTCATGGTCAGCCACCAGCTGCCGGTGTGGATCCTGCGGCGCTCCATCGACGGCCGACGCCTGTGGCACCACCCCCGCCGGCGGGAGTGCTCCCTGGCGTCGGTGACCAGCGTGCTGTTCCACGGGGCCTACCCCGTCCGCGTCTTCTACGACGAGCCGGCGGCCCACCTGCTGCCCGGCGCCCTCGACGTCACCGGCACCTCCACCGGGGTGATCGAGGAGTGAGAAGGTTCCTCCGCGCGGTCCTCCCCGCGCTGGTGCTCGCCGGGCTGCTGGCGGGCTGCAGCGACGAGGGCGGAACCATCACCGCGCAGATGCGCGAGGGGGACCAGAAGGGCTACGTCGCCGGCGACGGGTCCATCGAGAGCCTGGCCCCCGACCAGCGCAGCACCGAGGTCGCGCTCACGGGAACCACGCTGGAGGACGAACCGTGGGCCATCGAGGACCTCGCCGGGACCGTCGTCGTGGTCAACGTGTGGGGGTCCTGGTGCGGCCCGTGCATCGCCGAGACCCCCGACCTGGAGGAGGTGGCGACCGCGCTGCGCGAGGCCGGGGAGCCCGTGCAGTTCATCGGGGTCAACTCCCGTGACTCCGTCCCCAGCGCCCAGGCCTTCCAGGAGAGGTACGACGTCTCCTACCCCTCGCTGCAGGACGACGGCGGCCGCACCCGCGCGCAGCTGGGCAGCATCGCCGTGGCCACCCCGACGACGCTCGTCGTCGACGGGCAGGGCCGGCTGGCCGCCCGGGTCAGCGGCCAGGTCGACGCCGGGACCCTGCGCGGTCTCGTGGACGACGTGCTGGCGGAGGAGCCTGCAGGGTGAGTGAGCTCGTCCTCTCCGGCCCGCTCCTGGGCGCCGTCCTCGTGGCCGCGCTCGCCGGCCTGGTCTCCTTCGCCTCTCCGTGCGTCCTGCCGCTGGTGCCGGGCTACCTGGGCTACCTGAGCGGGATGACTCCGGCCAGGGGCGGCGCCGCCCCCGGGCCGTCGGGTCGGCCGTCTGCCCCGCGCGGGTCCGAGGTGTGGCGCCCGGTGGCCGGGGCCGCCCTGTTCGTGCTGGGGTTCTCCGTCGTGTTCATCGCCATGAGCGTGGTCATCTCCGGGCTCGGCCTGGCCCTGATCGAGCACCAGGGGGTGCTGCTGCGGGCCGGCGGGGTGGTCGTGCTCGCCCTGGGGCTGGTCATGGCGCTGCAGCCGTCGGTGGCCTGGCAGCCGCGGTGGCGCCCGGCCGCCGGACTGGCCGGCGCCCCCCTCCTGGGCGTCGTCTTCGGGCTGGGCTTCTCCGCGTGCACCGGTCCGGCGCTCGCGGCGATCCAGACGCTGGGCACCTCGATCATGCCGGGGACGGGCCCGGAGGTGGTGGGCCGGGCCGTCGTGCTGGCCCTGGCCTACTGCGCCGGGCTGGGGATCCCCTTCCTGCTCGTCGCCGCCGGCATGGGCTGGGTCTCCCGGGGCTCCTCCTGGCTGCGTGACCACTACCTGGTGATCCAGCGCGTCGGGGGCGGCCTGCTCGTGCTCCTGGGCCTGCTCATGGTGGCCGGGGTGTGGGCCGAGGTCACCGCCTGGATCCAGACCAGGCTCACCAGCGGCTTCACCACGGTGATCTGAGGATGGGCACCGACCAGGGCACCCGGCCCGGGACGACCGACCCCGAGGCCCCGCAGCGGATCGAGCCGTCCTACCCGAAGAACCGCGCGACGCTGGGTGGGCCGCGGCTGGGCCCGGTGGGCTGGGCCCGGTGGGCCTGGCGCCAGCTGACGAGCATGCGCACCGCCCTGGCGTTGCTCCTGCTGCTCGCCGTCGCCGCGATCCCGGGCTCGATCTTCCCCCAGCGCGGCGTGGACCCCGTCCGGGTCCGGCGCTACCTGGAGGACAACCCGGGCGCCGGACCGTGGCTGGACCGGCTCGGGATGTTCGACGTCTACTCCTCGCCGTGGTTCGCGGCCATCTACCTGCTCCTGATGGTCAGCCTCGTGGGGTGCATCCTGCCCCGGTCGGCCCAGCACCTTCGGGCCCTGCGGGAGCAGCCGCCCCGCACCCCCCGACGTCTGGGCCGGCTGCCGGTCCACCGGGAGGCCGAGGTCCCCGCCCCCGCCGAGGAGGTCCTCGTCGCCGCCCGGGAGGTGCTGCGGCGGCGCCGCTTCCGGGTCCGTCCCGAGGAGGACGGCGCCCTCGTGGTGTCCGCGGAGCGGGGCTACCTCAAGGAGACGGGCAACCTCGTCTTCCACCTGGCCATCCTCGGCGTGATCGTCTCGGTCGCCGTGGGCGACCTGTTCGGCTGGCGGGCCGAGGTCATCGTCAAGGAGGGGGAGACGGTGACGACCGGTCCCGCGGCCTTCGACACGCTCGACCTGGGGCCTCTCGTGGACCCCGCCGACCTGCCCGTGTTCTCGCTGCGGCTGGACCGGCTCGACGTCGAGTTCGAGGCGGAGGCCGAGGCGCCCAGTTCGGTCAGCCGCGGGTCTTCGCCGGGGAGGTCACCGTCCAGGAGGGGCAGGAGGCCCCCGTCACCCAGGAACTGGCCGTCACGCCCCGGTCGGCGTCTCGGGCACCTCGGTCTTCCTGCTGGGCAACGGGTATGCCCCCGTGGTCACCGTCCGTGACCCCGACGGCGAGATCCTCTTCAGCGACGCCGTGACCTTCCTGCCCCAGGACAACACCTACTCATCCACCGGCGCGATCAAGGTGCCCGCCGCCGACCCCGGGCTGGGGTTCGCCGGCGGCTTCCTGCCGACGCTGACCTTCGACCCCGAGCTGGGACCCACCTCCGCCTTCCCCGGTCTGGTCGACCCCGCGCTCGTGCTCACCGCCTTCGAGGGGGACCTCTACCCCGAGGGGCGGGCGCAGTCGGTCTTCAGCCTGGAGACCGACACCATGGAGCAGGTGATGCAGGAGGACGGCTCGCCCACCCGGCTGCTCGTGCGCCCGGGCGAGGTCGTCGAGCTGCCCGGCGCCCGGGGCACCCTGGAGCTGGAGAGCGTGGTGCGCTGGGGCGGACTGCTCGTGCGGCACGACCCCGGCCGGATCCCCGCCCTGCTCTCCGCGGCCGCGGCGATGGTCGGGCTCCTGCTGATGCTCGGGGTCCGGCGACGCCGGGTGTTCGTCCGGGTGGAGCCCCCGGCCGGGGAGCGACGGCATACTGGGATCACCGTCGCCGCCCTTCCCAAGGGCACCGACCCCGGGCTCGAGGACCTGGCCGACCAGGTCCTGGACCAGATCGTGCAGGCGGCCGGCGGTCGCGCGACGCAGAAGGACGGAACCGTATGACGAACACCTCCCAGGCCCTGGCCTCCGACTACCTCGTCTGGGGCGCGGTCGTCGTGCTCGCCCTGGCCCTGCTGGCCTTCTCGGTGCACCTGGCCGTGACGGGGTCCGCCCGCACCCGTCGCGCGGACCGCCGCGCGCAGGAGCGCGCGCCCCAGGCAGCGGTCGTCGGGGCGGGCGGCGGTGCGGACACGGGCGTGCCGGCCCCGCACGCCCCGGGCGACCACGCCGCCGCCCCCGGGGACGAGCCGTCCGACCGGCCCGCACCGACCCGCCGGTGGGGCGTGGTCGGCCTGCAGCTGACCTGGCTGGCACCTTCGCGGTGGTCGCGGGCACGGTCCTGCGGGCGATGTCGGTCTCGCGTGCCCCCCTGGGCAACATGTACGAGTTCGCCCTCGTCACCGTGGCCTTCGCCCTCGTCGTCTACTCCGCGTGGAGCCTGCGGCAGGACCGGCTGTGGCTGGGCGCCTTCGTCGTCCTGCCCTCGCTGGTGATCCTCGGCGCGGCCCGGCTGTGGTGGTACACCGAGGCCTCCCAGCTGATGCCGGCGCTGGACAACATCTGGCTGGTCATCCACGTCACCATCGCCACCCTCTCCATCGCCCTGTTCACCATCGGCGCCGCGCTCGCCACGGCCTACCTGCTCAAGGACCGGGCCGAGCGGACGGAGGGGTCCCGCGGCTGGCTGGCGGCCCTGCCGGGCGCGCAGGCGCTGGAACGGATGACCTACGGCATCCACATCTTCGCCTTCCCGCTGTGGACCTTCGCCCTGGTCTCCGGGGCCATCTGGGCCGAGCAGGCCTGGGGCCGCTACTGGGGCTGGGACCCCAAGGAGACGTGGACGTTCGTCATCTGGGTCGTCTACGCCGCCTACCTGCACGCCCGGGCGACCAGCGGGTGGAGCACCCGCCGGGCGACCCTCGTGGCCCTGGCCGGGTTCGCCTGCGTCATCCTCAACTACACGGTCGTGAACCTGCTCATGACCGGCCTGCACAGCTACTCCGGAGTGAGCACGTGATCGCCTTCCGCTACACCGTCATGCGCCTGATGATCTTCGTCGGGTTCCTCGCGCTGTTCGTGCTCGTGGGGCTGGACCAGATCTGGGCCCTGGTCTTCGCGGCCCTCTTCTCGATGGTGACCTCCTACTTCCTGCTCGCGCCCGACCGGGAGCGGCTCGCCCGCGGCGTCGAGCGCAAGGTCGAGGAGCGGATGGCCCGCCGGGAGCAGAAGGTCGACGAGGGTCGCACCCTGGAGGACGAGGAGGACGCGGAGATCGAGCCGCCCCGCAGGTCCGGCGAGGCCTGAGGAGGGTCCTCGCCGGGCGGGGTCAGGCCAGCGCGAGCCCCACGGTCAGCGCGACCGCATACCCCAGCTGGAGCAGCCCGGTCTGGGTGAGCGCGGGCAGCAGCTCCCGGCCGTAGGTCTGCCCGAGGACCGAGCGCACGGGGCGGACCGCCAGCGGCGCCGCCAGCAGCCCGACCAGCGCCGTGGGGTGCTGCACGGCGGCCAGCAGGACGGCGAGGAAGGCTCCGACGACCAGCCAGAGGTAGAGCCGGCGGGTGCGCGGGTAGCCCAGGCGCACCGCCATCGTCCGCTTCCCGGCGGCGCGGTCGCCCTCCAGGTCGCGCAGGTTGTTGGTCACGAGGATGGCCGAGGGCAGCAGGCCGCAACCGATCGCCCCGCCGACCGCCCCCAGGTCGATGGTGTGGGCCTGCGTCCAGGTCGTGCCGAGGACGGCGAAGAGCCCGAAGAAGACGAAGACCATGACCTCGCCCAGGCCCCGGTAGCCGTAGGGGTTGCGGCCGCCCGTGTAGTGCCAGGCGGCCCACAGCGCGGCGGCGCCCGCCAGCGCCAGCCACATCGTGTTGGACAGGGCCACCAGGGCCAGGCCGGCCAGGCTGGCCGCGAAGAAGCAGGCGAAGGCGGCCGTCCTGACGTTCCGGGGGTCGGCCACCCCGCTGCCGACCAGGCGCAGCGGCCCCACCCGGTCCTCGTCGGTGCCGCGGATGCCGTCGGAGTAGTCGTTGGCGTAGTTGACCCCCACCTGGAAACCGAGGGACACGACCAGGGCCAGCAGGCCCAGGCCGAGGTCGGAGCTGCCGGCGGCGTGCGCGGCGGCGGTGCCCACCATGACGGGGGCGACGGCGGCGGGGAGCGTGCGGGGGCGTGCCCCCTCGATCCACTGGGCGAGGGTAGCCATGGGGCGGGGCCTACAGTCCCTTCAGGAAGTCCGGGTCGTCGTCCGGGCCCAGCGGGCCGCGGGGCGGGCCGTCGCCGCCGCGGGGCCCGAGGACGGTGTCCAGGATGCTCACGGGGCGGCCGGCGATCAGCCAGGCGACGCCGCCGACGAGCGGGAAGAGCAGGATCATCACCAGCCAGAGGGGCTTGGGCAGGCCGCGGACCTTCTCGTCCTCGGTCTGCACCGCGTCCACGACGCAGTAGATCGTCAGCGCGACCAGCGCGACCGACAGGACCACCCTCAGCACGGACCGTCACCTCCTGCGGGAACGTAGCGAACCCTCATTCTGCCACCCCGGACCGACAGGTCCGTCATCCTGCGGGGCCGCCGAGCAGGCGGGCGACCCGGAGCCGGTCGGGCTTGCCCGAGGGGAGGAGGGGTATGCCGTCGCGCACCGCGACCTGCGCGGCAGGGCGTGGCGGGGGAGGGCGGGGGAGAGGGCCTCCCGCAGCCGGGCGAGGTCGGTGAGGGGGGTGAGAGTCCTGTCGGCGGGCACGAGCAGGGCCGCCACGACCTGGCCCCACTCGGCGTCCGGGACCCCGACCACGGCCGCGTCCCGCACGTCCGGGAGCGCCCGCAGGGCGTTCTCCACGTCCCTCGGTTCGACCTTGTGGCCGCCGGTGACCACGAGGTCGTCGACCCGGCCCAGCACCTCCAGCCGGCCGTCCCGGACGCGTCCCCGGTCGCCGGTGACGAACCAGCGCCGGCCCTCCTGGACGACGAAGGAGGACGCCGTCAGTCGCGGGTCGTCGACGTAGCCGTCGGCCAGCACCGGCCCGGCGAGCAGCACCCGGTCGTCGGCCGGGTCGGTGCGCACGAGGACCCCCGGCAGCGGCCGGCCGTCGTAGACGCAGCCCCCGGCCGTCTCGCTCATGCCGTAGGTGGTGACGACCCGGACCCCGGCGGCCCGGGCCGTGGCCAGCAGGCCCGGGTCGGCCGCGGCCCCGCCGAGAAGGACCGCGTCCAACCGGGCGGCGGCCGCACTGCCCCCCGGGTCGGCCAGCAGCCGGTGCAGCTGGGTGGGCACCAGGGAGGCGTACAGCGGGACCCGCCCCACGCCGGCACCGTCCCCCTCCCCGGCCCGCCCGCCCGCGTCCCGCACGGCGCGGGCGAAGGCGTCGGCGGTGAAGGGTGTCTCGGGGTCCAGGGCCACCGGGACCGTCCCCGCGAGCACCGACCGGGCCAGGACCTGCAGGCCCGCCACGTGGTGCGTGGGCAGGGCCAGCACCCAGCGGCCGTGGCCCCCCAGCACCGTCGCGGTCGCCTCGCCCGAGGCGCGCAGGGCGGACCCGGCCAGCCGGACCCGCTTGGGCCGGCCCGAGGACCCCGAGGTGGCGACGACGACCGCCGGCGCGGAGCGCGCCGCGGCCGGGTCGAGGATCCGACGCAGACGTGGGGCCAGGTCCTGCCAGCGCGCACCGTCCGGGACGACGAGGTCGTCGGGGTGCGCCGGCACGGAGGAGGACGCCGACGGGCGGGCGTCCACGGTCAGCGGGGGGCCGGTGGCTCGAAGGAACGGTCGAGGTCGACGTACCAGCGGCCCTCGACCCGGGTCAGCGTGATGGTCTCCTGCCCCAGGGAGTCGGCGAACAGCGGGGAGACGTTGTCGCCGTCGACCACGGCGGTGTCGCCGTCGACGTCCGCCCCGGTGATCTGCAGCGCCTCGAGCAGGGTGGCGCCGTCCTCGTCCAGCCCCTGGGCGTCCACCTCCTCGGCGAGCACCGCGGGGAGCAGCTCGGTGCACAGCGCGTAGTCCTCCTCGACCTGCACCATGGGGGTCTGCACGTCGGTGAAGGAGATCATGTGGTCGCAGGCCGCGGCGTCCGCGTCCACCATGGCGACGAGGAACTGCCGGGCCACGTCGGCGGCGGCCTGCCCGTCGGCCCCGCCCTCGACCTCGTCCGGGTCGACGGTCGCGCCGGCCGCGTCGGGCCCCGCGGTCGCGTCCGCGCCGTCCGGCGTCCCGTCGGGCGCCGGGGCCGACGTCGTGCCCGGACCGTCGGTCGAGGCGGCCCCGCCGGTCGCGGGGGCCGCGTCCCGGGAGCCTCGGTGGCCGGCGCGTCGACGTCGGGCCGGGGGTGCCGCTCCCGGTGCAGGCCGACAGGGCCAGCAGCGCGGCGGTCGCGGCGATCACAGGTGTGCGTCGCACGGGTGGTTCCTCCCCTCGGCCGGACGGACGGCGGGCTCCAGTCTCCCACGGCCCGGGGGCGAGGTCCCGTCGGCGGCGGTCAGTAGTACCAGGGGTAGCCGGACCAGTCGGGGTCGCGCTTCTGCAGGAACGAGTCCCGGCCCTCGACGGCCTCGTCGGTCATGTAGGCCAGCCGGGTGGCCTCCCCGGCGAAGACCTGCTGGCCCATGAGCCCGTCGTCGGTGAGGTTGAGCGCGAACTTGAGCATCCGCTGCGCGGTCGGGCTCTTGCCCATGATCTCCCGGGCCACCTGCAACGCCTCGGCCTCCAGGTCGGCGTGGTCGGCGACGATGTTGACCGCGCCCATCCGGTGCATCGTCTCCGCGTCGTAGGCCCGCCCGAGGAAGAAGATCTCCCGGGCGAACTTCTGCCCGACCATCTTGGCCAGGTAGGCCGAGCCGTAGCCGGCGTCGAAGCTGCCGACGTCGGCGTCGGTCTGCTTGAACCGGGCGTGCTGCCGGGAGGCGATCGTCAGGTCGCAGACCACGTGCAGGCTGTGCCCGCCGCCGGCGGCCCAACCGTTGACGACCGCCACGACGACCTTGGGCATGGTGCGGACGAGCCGCTGGACCTCGAGGATGTGCAACCGGCCGCCCTCGGCCTTCACCCGCGCCTCGTCGACCCCCTGGGCCGTCGGGTCCGCGTCCGGTGCGCTGGCGTACTGGTAGCCGGACCGTCCCCGGATCCGCTGGTCGCCGCCGGAGCAGAAGGCCCACCCGCCGTCCTTGGGGGAGGGCCCGTTGCCGGTGAGCAGCACCACGCCGACGTCGGGGGAGCGACGGGCGTGGTCCAGCACCCGGTAGAGCTCGTCGACCGTGTGCGGGCGGAAGGCGTTGCGCACCTCGGGCCGGTCGAAGGCGATCCGGACGCAGCCGACGTCGCGCGCCCGGTGGTAGGTGACGTCGGTCAGCTCGAAGCCGGGCACCTCCTCCCACACCTGCGGGTCGAAGATCTCCGAGACGGTCCGCCGGGGGCCGGTGCCGTCGCCGTCGCCGCCGGCGGCGGGGGTGGGGTCGGGGGTGCGCTGCTCGTCCACGCCCGACACCCTAGCCCGGCGTGCCCGGCGTGCCCGGCGAGCCGGGGGCACGGCCGCGGCCTACCGGGCCGCCGGGGCGACCCCGAGGGAGTCCAGCAGGTCGACGACCCGGCGGCGGATCTCGTCGCGGATCGGGCGCACCGCCTCCACGCCCTGGCCGGCGGGGTCGTCCAGCTCCCAGTCCTCGTAGCGCTTGCCCGGGTAGATCGGACAGGTGTCGCCGCAGCCCATCGTGACGACGACGTCGGAGGCCTGCACCGCCTCGGTGGTCAGGACCTTGGGGATGCCGCCGGAGATGTCCACGCCCACCTCGGCCATGGCCTGGACGGCGGCGGGGTTGACCGCGTCGCCGGGGGCCGAGCCGGCGGAGCGAACCTCCACCCGGTCGCCGCCGAGGTGCTGCAGCCAGCCGGCCGCCATCTGGGACCGGCCCGCGTTGTGGACGCAGACGAACAGGACGCTGGGGACGCTCACGAGATCTCCTGGGGGGCTGGGGTGCGGACGGGGAAGCGGCGGCGCAGGGCCAGGGACACGTAGACGAGGCCGACGAGGACGGGCACCTCGATGAGCGGGCCCACGACCCCGGCCAGGGCCTGCCCGGAGGTGACGCCGAAGGTCGCGATGGCCACGGCGATCGCCAGCTCGAAGTTGTTGCCGGCCGCGGTGAAGGCCAGGGTCGTCGTGCGCTCGTAGGACATGCCGAGGACCCACCCGAGCGCGAACCCCATACCCCACATGATCGCGAAGTAGAGCAGGAGCGGCACGGCCATCCGGGCCACGTCCAGCGGCTGGGAGGTGATCCGCTCGCCCTGGAGGGCGAAGAGCAGCACGATCGTGAGGAGCAGCCCGCGCAGGGCCCACGGGCCCACGACCGGCAGGAAGCGCTCCTCGTACCACTCCCGGCCCCGGGCACGCTCGCCCCAGACGCGGGACAGGTAGCCGGCCAGGAGAGGGATGCCCAGGAAGATCAGCACCGACTTCGCGATCTGCCAGGGGCTGACGTCCAGGGCCGCCTGGTCCAGCCCCAGCCAGCCGGGCAGGACGGTGAGGTAGAACCAGCCCAGGCCGGCGAAGGCGACCACCTGGAAGACCGAGTTGAGGGCCACGAGCACCGCCGCGGCCTCGCGGTCGCCGCAGGCCAGGTCGTTCCAGATGACGACCATCGCGATGCACCTGGCCAGGCCGACGATGATCAGGCCGGTGCGGAACTCCGGCAGGTCGGGCAGGAACAGCCAGGCGAGGGCGAACATCAGCGCCGGGCCGGCCAGCCAGTTGAGCACCAACGAGCTGAGCAGCATCCGCCGGTCCGCGACCACGGTGTCCAGCCGGTCGTAGCGGACCTTGGCCAGCACGGGGTACATCATGACCAGCAGGCCCAGGGCGATCGGCAGGGAGATACCGTCGATCTCCACCGCCCCCAGCCACGCGTCCAGGCCAGGCACGAACCGGCCGAGCAGCAGGCCGGCGACCATGGCCACGCCGATCCACACCGGCAGGTAACGGTCGGTCGTCGACAGCTGCGCGGCCGGCCGCGGCGGGGCCAGGGGAGGGGAGGTCATGGAGGTCCTCGAGGTCGCGACGGACGGGGCTGCATCGACGTCCGTCGATGCATCGGAACCCGCAGTCTTGCCCAGGGCTTCGATCCTTGTCAAAGTATGCAGATGAGCTCCCCCGTCCTTGCCGCCCCGGTCCCCGCGGGCGCGGCGTGCGCCCCCTCCTGCCGCCCGGCCGAGGGGCTGGCCGTCGCGGAGGCCGAGCGGCTGGCCGGGCTGCTCAAGGCGCTCGCGGACCCGGTGCGCCTCCGGCTCTACTCGCGGATCGCCGACGCCGACGGGGAGACCTGCGTGTGCGACCTGGGGGACGTGGGGGTCTCCCAGCCGACGGTGTCCCACCACCTGCGCAAGCTGCGGGAGGCCGGCCTCATCGAGAGCGAGCGACGGGGGACCTGGGTCTACTACCGGCCGGTCCAGGACGCGCTGGCCCCGCTGGGGCACGTCGTGCACTGGGCGGACCGGGGCTGAGGCCGCGCGACCGGTCGGCGTGGTTCGATGCGGTCATGACCCCGCTGCCCCCGCTGGACGAGCTCCTCGCCGCCGCCTCCGTGGTCGAGCTGCCGATGCGGGTGCGGTTCCGCGGCGTCGACCACCGGGAGGCGGTCCTGCTGCGGGGACCCCGGGGCTGGGCCGAGTGGGCGCCGTTCGTCGAGTACGACGACCGGGACGCCTCGCGGTGGCTGTCGGCGGCCGTCGAGCTGGGCTGGGGCCGGCTGCCGGAGCCGGTCCGCACCGACGTCGGGGTCAACGCGACCGTCCCGGCGGTGTCCCCGCCGGACGTGGCCGGGGTGCTCGAGCGCTTCCCCGGGTGCCGGACGGTCAAGGTCAAGGTCGCCGAGCGCGGTCAGAGGCTCGAGGACGACCTGGCCCGGGTGGCCGAGGTCCGGCGGATCGCCGGACCGCAGGCCCGGGTGCGGGTGGACGCCAACGGCGCCTGGGAGGTCGAGGAGGCCCGGGAGGCGCTGCGCCGGCTCGGCCGGCACGAGCTGGAGTATGCCGAGCAGCCGTGCGCCCGCGTCGAGGAGCTGGCCGAGCTGCGGGTCGCCCTGGCCAGGGACGGCACCGACGTGCCGGTCGCCGCGGACGAGTCGATCCGCCGGGCGGAGGACCCGCTGCGGGTGGCTCGGGAGGGCGCCGCGGACCTGGTCGTGGTCAAGGTGGCCCCGTTGAGAGGTGTCGCCCGGGCGCTGGAGGTCGTGGCGGCGTGCGGACTGCCGGCGGTGGTCTCCTCGGCCCTGGACACCTCGGTGGGGCTGGCCGCCGGCGTCGCCCTGGCCGCCGCGCTGCCGCAGCTGGAGCACGACTGCGGGCTGGGGACCGCCGCGCTGCTGGCCGCCGACGTGGTCCCCGACCCCCTGCTCCCGGTGGGGGGCCGGCTGACGACGGCCCGGGCCACGACGGTCCGGAACGCGGTCGACCCCGCCCTGCTGGCGGCATACCGGGTCCCGCGGAGCGGGAGCGGTGGTGGCGCGACCGGCTGGGGCGCGCGCACGCGGTCCTGGCCGCCGACCCCGGACCCGGGGCCGGCGACCGCTCGTCCTGAGACAGGTTTTTACCTGCCCGAAACGCGGGAAACGCAACGTTTACCCCGGCGCACCACCTGCGGAAACATCGCTGCCCTTGACTGTGGTGACCACGGTTCGTCGGCCCCGAGGGCGTGGCCGACGCACCGTCCACCGCAACTCTTCAGGAGGCAACAGATGGAACTCACCGCAGGTGACGTCTGGGTCATGGTGTCGGCGGCCCTCGTGCTGCTCATGACCCCGGGCCTGGCGTTCTTCTACGGCGGCATGGCCCGCGCCAAGGCCGCCCTCAACATGGTGATGATGAGCTTCGTCTCGATCGGCATGGTCGGCGTGGTCTGGGTGCTCTGGGGCTACGGGATGACCTCGGCCCCCGGCGTGCTCGGCGGTCTCGTGGGCGACCCGTTCGCCGACCTGGGCCTGGCCGCGCACGTCGGCACCGCCGACCTCGTCGGGATCGGCTTCGGCGCGACCTTCGCGATCATCACCGTGGCGCTCATCTCCGGCGCGGTCGCCGACCGGACCCGCTTCGGCGCCTGGTCGGTCTTCGTCCCGGTGTGGGTGACGCTGGTGTACTGCCCGCTGGCCTTCATGGTCTGGGGCGGCGGGCTGCTGTCGGCCGACGGCGCCGTCGGGCGGGTCTTCGGCGAGGCCATCGACTTCGCCGGCGGCACGGTCGTGCACATCAACGCCGGACTGGCGGCGCTCGTGCTCGTCTACATCATCGGCTCGCGGGCGGACTTCGGCCGGACCAAGGGCTTCCACAAGCCGCACAACATCCCCCTCGTCATGATCGGCACCGCGCTGCTGTGGTTCGGCTGGTTCGGCTTCAACGGCGGCGCCGCGGGCACCGTGGAGGAGGCCGGCCTGATCTGGGTCAACACGATGGTCGCCCCGGCCGCCGCGATGCTGGCCTGGATGCTCACCGAGCGGGTCCGCGACGGCCGGCCGACCTCGATCGGGGCAGCCTCGGGCGTGGTCGCGGGCCTGGTCGCCATCACCCCGGCCTGCGCCAGCGTCTCCCCGCTCGGTGCCGTCCTCATCGGTCTGGTCGCCGGGGTCGGGTCGGCCCTGGCGGTCGGGCTGAAGTACCGGTTCGGCTACGACGACGCCCTCGACGTGGTCGGCGTGCACCTGGTCGCCGGCATCATCGGCACCGTGGCCATCGGCTTCCTCGCCCTCCCGGTCGACGGGGCGGGCGGAGGCCTGCTCTACGGCGGAGGTGCCGACCAGCTCGTCGCCCAGCTGGCAGCGACCGTCTTCACCGTCGTCTACACCGGGGTGCTCACCGCGCTCATCGGGCTGGCGATCGCCCGCACCATCGGGTTCCGCGTGAGCCCGGAGGACGAGGCCCGTGGGGTCGACCTCTCCGAGCACCGGGAGTCCGCCTACGCCTTCGGCGACGGGGATGCCTCCGACGTCGTCGAGGAGGCTCGCGTCTAGCAGGACCGCGCGCGGGTCAGGGCGGGGCACCTCGGGTCGGGGTGCCCCGCCCGTCCGCGTCCCCGGCCGCCAGCAGCGTCAGCAGGATCCGCCGCAGCTGCGCCCGGTCGGGAGGGGAGAGGTCGGCCACGGCCGCGTCGCCGACGGCCCGACGCTCGTCCCGCACCCGCTCCACGAGGGAGCGCCCGGGGTTGGTGAGGGTCAGCAGCACCGCGCGCCGGTCCGAGGGGTCGGGGGTGCGCGCCACCAGACCCGCGGCCTCGAGCGCGTCGGCGACCTCGGTGGCCGACCGGGGGGCCACGCCCAGGTGCTCGGCGAGGGTCGACACCCGGGCGCCGGGAGGCCCGCCGCGCTCGGCGGCACGGCGGGTCAGCCGGGCCACCGCGAGCAGCCCCCGCTCCTGGTGGGGGGTCAGGCCGTGGCGGGCCGCCGCGTCGGCACCCACGCGTCGCCAGCGGCGGGCCAGCCGCAGGAGCAGGTCCACCTCGCTGAGGTCGGAGGGGTCGGCGAGGGACGGCATACCCCGGATCCTAGAGGTGAGGAAATAAAGAGGCAACCTCACTATGTTGTCACCTTCGAACAGGTCCTGGCCGCCGGCACCGACGACCGGCCCCGAACCCGAGGAGACACGGATGCACGACCCGACCCTTCCCCACGGCGCCGCCGGCTCCGGCGAACGGCGCGGCCCCGGCTCCGGTGCCCGTCCGGACCCCCGCGACCGCGCCCAGCTGGTCGCCCACCCCGTCAGCGGGCGACGCGTCCTGGCGCTCTTCTCCCCGCACCGACGCGCCATCGCCGGGGTGCTCGTCCTCATCGTCAGCAGCTCCGCCCTCGGCCTGGTCGCCCCGTTCCTCGTCAAGGAGATCGTCGACGTGGCGATCCCCGAGCAGGACGTGCGGCTGCTGCTGGTGCTGGTCGGCCTCATGGTGGGCGCGGCGGTCCTCACCGCCGTCCTCGGCGTGCTGCAGACCTGGATCAGCACCACGGTCGGCCAGCGGATCATGCACCGGCTGCGCACGGACCTGTTCACCTCCCTGCAGAGTCAGCCGCTGGCCTTCTTCACCCGGACCCGTTCCGGGGAGGTGCAGTCGCGGCTGACCCACGACGTCTCGGGGCTCCAGGGCGTGGTCACCTCGACGGCCACCTCGCTGGCCGGCAACGTCGCCACCGTCGTCGGCACCCTCGTGGCGATGGTCTTCCTGAGCCCGGTGCTGGCGCTGCTCTCCCTCGTGGTCATCCCGCCCGCGGTCGTCGTCACCCGCTCGGTGGCCCGGCTGCGGCGCGACGCCACCGAGCGTCGGCAGCGGCGCTCGCCGGGCTGCACGCCCAGGTGGAGGAGTCGTTGTCCGTCGGCGGGGCACGGCTGAGCAAGACCCTGGGCGCGGGGGAGCGGCTCGCCCGTCGGTTCTCCGACCACAGCGCCGGGCTGCTGGAGCTGGAGGTCGCCGCCCAGATCGCCGGTCGCTGGCGGACGGCCACCATGGGCATCGTCTTCGCCGTGGTGCCGGCCGCGCTCTACCTCGTCGCCGGTCTGCCCGTGACCGGGGCCGGGATCTCCATCGGCACCCTGGTCGCGTTCACCGCCCTGCAGGCCGGCATCTTCCGCCCGGTCATGGGCCTGCTCTCGGTGGGGGTGCAGGTCACCGCCTCGATGGCGCTGTTCAGCCGCATCTTCGAGTACCTCGACCTGCCCGTCGAGGTCGCCGAGCCGGACCCGGCGGCCGCCCGGCACCTGGACCCGGCCACCGCCCGCGGCGAGCTGCGGCTGGAAGGGGTCGGCTACCGCCACCCCGGGGCCGACCGCGACGCGCTCACCGACGTCGACCTGGTCGTCCCCGCCGGGTCCACGGTGGCCCTCGTCGGCAGCACCGGCTCGGGCAAGAGCACGCTCGCCTCGCTGCTCACCCGGCTCGACGACCCCACGCGGGGGCGGGTGCTGCTCGACGGGACCGACCTGCGGCAGCTGCCCTCGGCCGAGCGGGCCGCGGTGGTCGGCGTCGTCTCCCAGGAGACCTACCTGCTGCACGACACCATCCGTGAGAACCTGCGCCTGGCCCGGCCGGACGCCACCGACGAGCAGCTCGAGCAGGCTGCCCGCGACGCGCAGATCCACGACCACGTCCGGTCGCTGCCCGACGGCTACGACACGGTCGTCGGTGCCCGCGGACACCGGTTCTCCGGGGGCGAGCAGCAGCGGCTGGCCCTGGCCCGCACGCTGCTGCGCGACCCGCAGGTGCTGGTGCTCGACGAGGCCACCAGCGCCCTGGACACCCGCACCGAGGCGGCCGTGCAGGCGGCCCTGGGGCGGGTCGGGCGCGGCCGGACCGTCGTGACGATCGCCCACCGGCTGAGCACCGTGCGCGACGCCGACCTCGTGGTCGTCCTGGACGAGGGCGCGGTCGTCGAGCAGGGCACCCATGACGACCTGCTCCGACGCGGGGGCAGGTATGCCGCGCTCGTCGCGGCGGGCGGGGTCGGCCCTGCCGCGGAGGGCGCGCCCGTCGCCCTCGCCGCCTGACGGCGTGGGCGACCCCTCGGAAGGCGTTCGCCACGCCCGCCGCGGGGCGATATCCTCGAGACGACGCTCCATCCACCCCCAACCACTTTCGTGAGGTGTCCCGTGCCCACCGGCAAGGTCAGGTTCTACGACGAGGACAAGGGCTTCGGCTTCCTCTCCAGCGACGAGGGCGACGACGTCTTCGTGCCCCGCACCGCCCTGCCCGCCGGGGTCGAGACCCTTGCCCGAGGGACCCGGGTGGAGTTCGACATCGTGGCCGGGCGCAAGGGCGACCAGGCGCTCCACGTGCGGCTGCTCGACCCGCCACCCTCGGTCTCGCGCGGCCTGACGCTGCGCGACCGCAAGCCCGCCGAGGAGATGGTGGTCGTGGTCGAGGACCTCATCACCCTGCTGGACAGCACGTCGACCTCGCTGCGCAAGGGGCACTACCCCGACCGCGCCCACGGCAGCACGCTGGCCAAGGCGCTGCGTGCCGTCGCCGACCAGTTCGAGGCCGGGAGCTGACGCCGGTGGCCGCGCCCAGGTCCGACGCCGTCCTGACCTCCGCGGTGGAGGTGGCCCGGCTGGCCGCCGAGGAGATCGCCGAGCCCGGCACCGTCGGGGACCACGTCGGCGTCGCGATGGAGGGCGACCGGGTGGCGACCCACTCCTTCGCCTGCACCGCCCGGGCCTACCCGGGCTGGCGCTGGGCCGTGACCCTCGCCCGCCCGCCGCGCGCCCGCAAGGCCACGGTCTCCGAGGTGCACCTGCTCCCGGGCGAGGGGGCGCTGCTCTCGCCCGAGTGGGTCCCCTACGCCGAGCGCCTCGCCCCCGGCGACGTCGGTCCCCAGGACCGCACGCCCTACGTCGAGGAGGACCCGCGGCTCGAGCCCGGCTGGGAGGCCACCGGGGAGGAGGACGTCGACCAGGCCGCCCTCTGGGAGCTGGGGCTGGGTCGTCCGCGCGTGCTCTCGGCCGAGGGTCGCGAGGCCGCAGCCACCCGCTGGTGGGAGGGGGAGCACGGTCCCTCGAGCGAGACCGCCCGCAAGGCCCCGGCCCCCTGCTCGACCTGCGGCTACTTCGTGCCGATGGCCGGCGCGCTGCGCTCGGTCTTCGGCGTCTGCGCCAACGAGTGGTCCCCGGCCGACGGCTCCGTGGTCACCCTGGGCTTCGGCTGCGGGGCGCACAGCGAGGTGGACGTCGAGCGGCGCCCCCCGGAACGGATCGACCCGCCCGTGCTGGACGACGCCGCCGAGATCGAGTTCGTCGAGCGCTGACCGGCCCCCGGCGTCAGGCCTTGCCGAACGTCAGGCCTTGCCGAACGTCAGGCCATCTCCGCGTTGCCGCGCCCCCGGGCCAGGTAGACGTGCCCCAGGGCCCCGCCCACGAGGCCGGCCACCGGGACCCACACCCACCACTGGCGGCCCTCGGAGCGCAGCTCGGGGACGAGGAGCACGACGAGCAGCGCGACCGCCCACAGCAGCAGGCCCCAGCGGACGACCACGATGGTGCGCACCCGGCTCTCCGGGACCGTGATGTCGGTCGGTGACGGGGTCCGGGGCAGCTGGTCCACGGCACTACGCTAGCGCGCATGCCCGAGACCTCCGCCGGCGCCACCGTGCCCGGATCCGCCCCGTCCGGATCCGCCGTCGACCGATACTTCCGCATCTCCGAGCGTGGCTCGACCGTGACCCGCGAGTCCGCGGCGGTCTGGCCACGTTCTTCACGATGGCCTACATCATCGTGCTCAACCCGCTCATCATCGGCACCGTGCCGGACGGGACCGGCGAGTTCCTGGCCGGCGGCGACCTGGCCGTCATCGCCGCCGTGACGGCGCTGGTCGCCGGCGTGATGTCCATCCTCATGGGCGCGGTGGCCAACTACCCGCTGGCCCTGGCCACCGGCCTCGGGCTGAACGCCTTCGTCGCCTACGGCATCGCCAGCCTCGACGGCGTGACCTGGGCGGACGCCATGGGCCTGGTCGTCCTCGAGGGCCTGATCATCCTCGTGCTCGTGCTCACCGGGTTCCGGGAGGCGGTCTTCCGGGCGATCCCGGCCCAGCTCAAGGTCGCCATCAGCGTGGGCATCGGGCTGTTCATCACCATCATCGGCCTCGTGGACGCGGGCGTCGTGCGCAAGCCGGCCGGCCCGGTGCCGGTCGAGCTCGGGGTCGGTGGCTTCCTCGCCGGCTGGCCCACCCTGGTCTTCCTCATCGGGCTGTTCCTCATCGCCGCCCTGCTGGCCCTGCGGGTCCAGGGCGCGATCCTCTACGGGATCGTCACCGCCACGGTGCTCGCGATCGTGGTCGAGGCGATCGTCCAGGTCGGGCCCCGCAACCCCGACGGCAGCAACCCCACCGGCTGGGGCCTCAACGTGCCCGCCCTGCCCGACTCCTGGGTGCGCACGCCCGACTTCAGCCTCATCGGGGAGTTCAGCCTGCTGGGCTCGGCCTCCTCGATGGGCCTGACCGCCGTGTTCCTGCTCGTGTTCACGCTCATGCTCGCCGACTTCTTCGACACCATGGGCACGATGGTCGCCGTCGGCGCCGAGGCCGGGCTGCTCGACGAGGACGGGAACCCGCCGAACACCCGCCGGATCCTCGTCGTGGACTCCCTGGCCGCCGCCGCCGGTGGGGCCGCCGGCGTGAGCAGCAACACCTCCTACATCGAGTCCACCGCCGGCGTGGGCGAGGGGGCGCGCACCGGTCTGGCCTCGATCGTCACCGGCGTGCTGTTCCTGCTCGCCACCTTCCTCTCGCCCCTGGTCGCCGTCGTGCCCCACGAGGCCGCCACCCCGGCGCTGGTCATCGTCGGCTTCCTCATGATGCAGCAGGTCACCGGGATCGACTGGGACGACCTGGAGATCGCCCTGCCGGCCTTCCTCACGATCGTGCTCATGCCGTTCACCTACTCGATCACCGCCGGCATCGGGGCCGGGTTCGTGGCCTACGTGCTGCTCCAGGTCGTGCGGGGCAAGGGTCGCCAGGTGCACGTCCTCATGTGGGTCGTCGCGCTCCTGTTCCTCGTCTACTTCGGGATCGACCCGATCCAGGGCTGGCTCGGTCTGTGAACGATGTCGTTAGGCAGGCAATGACCTAGACTAAGGATCATGCCTGCGCCCGACCCCGAGACGTCCGCGCTGGCGCACGACCTCCGCATCGCGTGCATGCGCGTGGCGCGCCGGGTGCGCTACGACGCCGACAACACGATCCCGCCGCACCTGTTCAGCATCCTCGTCCGCCTCGCCGAGCGGCCCCGCACCGTCGGCGAGCTGGCGACCATCGAGCAGGTCACCGCCCCCAGCATGAGCCGGGCGGTCACGCAGGTGTGCGACTCCGGCTGGGCGGAGCGCTCGGCCGACGAGCACGACGGTCGCCTCGTCCGCCTCACCCTCACCTCCGAGGGGGAGGAGACGGTGCGGCGGGAACGGGCCCACCGGGACGCCTGGATGACCGAACGGCTGGAGGGGCTCACCGCCCCGCAGCGTCGGCTGCTGCGCGAGGCCACCGACCTGCTGGCCCAGGTGGTCGACCGGTGAGCACCATGTTCGCCGCCCTCGCGGTGCGCAACTACCGGATCTACGCCGCCGGCGCGCTCGTCTCCAACGTCGGCACGTGGATGGGGCGCGTGGCGCAGGACTGGGTGGTCCTGACCGAGCTGACGGACAACTCGGCCTCCGCGCTCGGCATCGTCACCGGGCTGCAGTTCCTGCCCATCGTCCTGCTGACCCCGATCGCGGGGGCCGTCTCCGACGCCTTCCCCAAGCGTCGGGTGATGATGGCCAGCCAGTCGCTCATGGGCCTGTTCGCGCTGATCATGGGGCTGTGGGTGCTCTCGGGGCAGATGGAGCTGTGGCACATGTACGTCATGGCCCTGCTGTCGGGCACCGCCGCGGCCTTCGACGCGCCGGCCCGGCAGGCCTTCGTCTCGGAGATGGTGCCCCCGGAGCGGCTGACCAACGCGGTGGGTCTGAACAGCGCCTCCTTCCACTCCGGCCGCTGATCGGACCGGCCTCCGCCGGGCTCCTCATCGCCTGGCTCGGCACCGGACCGACCCTGCTGGTCAACGCGCTGACCTTCGCCGCCGTGCTCGTCGCCCTGCTGGCGATGGACGTCGACCTGCTCGCGCCGCCGCCGGACCGGACCGGGCAGGGGCGGGCCAAGGTCCGGGAGGGCGTGGCCTACGTCCGGCGGCGGCCGGACATCATCCTCATCATGGTGATCGCCTTCATGCACGGCACCTTCGGGATGAACTTCCAGATCACCAACGCCCTGATGGCCACCGAGATCTACGGCAAGGGCGTGGAGGAGTACGGCATCACCGGGTCGGTCATGGCGATCGGGTCCCTCGGCGGGGCGCTGCTGGCCGCCCGGCGCGACCGGCCGCGGTGGCGCCTGCTGCTGGGCTCCCTGGCCGCCTTCGCGGTGATGACCTTCTTCACCGCGACGGCCCCGACCTTCCTGCTCTACACCGTCCTGCTCGTGCCCACCGGCCTGACCGCCCTGACCGTCATGGTCAGCGCGAACGCCATGGTGCAGCTGTCGGTCGACCAGGCCGTCCGCGGCCGGGTCATGGCCCTCTACATGGCGGTGTTCTTCGGCGGGACGCCCCTGGGGTCCCCCCTGATCGGCTGGATCGGTGAGCACTGGGGCGCCCGCTGGACCCTGCTCATCGGCACCATCGCCTGCGGGCTCACAGCCGTCGCTGCGACCATCTACGTCATGCGCCACGACAACCTGCGGCTGCGCTTGAGGGCCAGCTGGCTGCGGCCGCTCGCCCTGGAACGTGGCACGCTGACCGAGCCCCTGCCCGAGAAGGTGATCTGATGAACGCCCGTGCCCGCCGCCTCGTCGTCCTGCTGGCCCTGGCCGCGCTGCTGCTCGCGCCCGTGCTGGCCACCCTGGCCTGATGCCGACCTTCACGACGAGGCCCACCCTCACCGGCACCCACGGGATGGTCTCGAGCACCCACTGGCTGGCCTCGCAGGCCGCCATGCGGATGCTCGAGCTGGACGGCAACGCCGCCGACGGCGCGGTCGCCGCCGGCCTCGTCCTGCAGGTGGTCGAGCCCCACCTCAACGGACCCGGAGGCGACCTGCCGCTGATCGTGGCCTCCGCCGACGACCCGGTGCCCCGCGTCCTCTGCGGGCAGGGCCCGGCACCGGCCGGCGCCACGCCCGACCACTTCGCCGCGGCCGGGCTCGACCGGGTCCCCGGCGCCGGCCCGCTGGCCACGGCGGTCCCCGGGGCGACCGAGGCCTGGCTGGTCCTGCTGCGGGACCGGGGCACGATGACCCTGGCGCAGGTGGCGGCGCCGGCCCTGCACTACGCACGGTCCGGTCACCCCGTGCTGGAGCGGGTCGCAACGACGATCGCCTCGGTGCAGGAGCTCTTCGAGCAGGAGTGGACGACCTCGGCCGACACCTGGCTGGTCGACGGGGCCCCGCCCGTGCCGGGCTCGCTGCTGGCGAACCCGGCCTGGGCCGACACCCTGGAGCGGCTGGTCGCCGAGGAGCGCGCGGCCGGCGGCACCCGGGAGCAGGGCATCGACGCCGTCCGCCGGGCCTGGTCCCAGGGGTTCGTGGCGCAGGCCGTGGACGAGTTCGCCCGGCGCCCCTTCCGGCACCCCGGCGGCCCGGTGCTCCCCGGTGTGCTCACCGGGGCCGACATGGCGGCCTTCGAGGCCACCTGGGAGGACGCCGTCACGGCCGACTGGCAGGGCCACACCATCGCCAAGACCGGCCCGTGGGGCCAGGGCCCGGCCCTGCTCCAGGTCCTGGGGATGCTCGACCAGCTCGCCGCCTCGGGCACCGCCGACGCCACCGACCTCGACACCGTGGACGGCCTCCACGCCCTCGTCGAGACCTGGAAGCTGGCCATGGCCGACCGCGAGGCCTGGCTGGGCGACAGCGCCGAGGTGCCGACGGACGACCTGCTCTCGAGCACCTACCTGGCCGACCGGGCCGCCCTCGTCGGGACGACGGCCGACCGGACGCTGCGGCCCGGCTCGCCCGGCGGGCGCACCCCGAGGATCGCTGCGCAGGCGCTGGCCGTCGAGGGTGCCGGCGCCACCGACGCCACCGGGGGCGAGCCCACCGTGCCCGGCGCCCGCAGCACCGACCCCGTGGTGCGGTCCGACGGCACCGCCCGGGGGGACACCTGCCACGTCGACGTCGTCGACCGCTGGGGCATGCTCGTCTCGGCGACCCCCAGCGGCGGCTGGCTGCAGTCCTCGCCCACCATCCCCTCGCTGGGGTTCGCGCTCGGCAGCCGCCTGCAGATGACCTGGCTGGAGCAGGGCCTGCCCAGCTCCCTCGTCCCGGGCCGCCGTCCCCGGACCACCCTGACGCCCACGCTCGTGCTGCGCGACGGCATACCCGTCCTCGCCTGCGGGAGCCCCGGGGGCGACCAGCAGGACCAGTGGCAGAGCGTCTTCCTGCTCCGTCACCTCGTCGGCGGCCTGTCGCTGCAGGAGGCGATCGACGCGCCCCAGCTGCACACGACCAGCTTCCCGGGCAGCTTCACCCCCCGCGCCACCGAGCCCGGGGTCGTGGTCGCCGAGTCGCGCCTGGGCCCCGACCTGCTGGCCGGGCTGCGGTCCCGGGGGCACGAGGTCGTCGACGCCGGACCATGGTCGCTGGGGCGGCTGTGCGCCGTCGCCCGCGACCCGGGCACCGGCGTGCTCTCCGCCGCCGCCAACCCCCGCGGGATGCAGGGGTACGCCGTCGGGCGTTGACACCCGTTGATGACCTAGCGTGGGGCGCGCGCCCACCCCGACCAGGAGGATCCGTGCCCACCCCCGTCAACCTCGCCAAGCTGGCCATGAAGTACGGCCCCGTCGTCTACACGCTCGCCCAGAAGTACGGACCCCAGGTCGCCGAGCAGATCCTGCGCAAGGACGCCCCGGCCCGGCAGTTCGTCGACGGGCAGCGCCAGCGCCTCGGGTCGGGCGCGAGGAAGCAGGCGCTCGCCCACGCCGACAGCCTCGTCGACGGCGCCGTGCAGCAGGTCTTCCACGCGGGCGAGCCCTACTGGGTGGTGTTCTCCCGCAACGAGCCCGTCGGGGTGCACCCGCACACCAACCTGCCCTACGAGACGCTGCTGCTCAACGCCGACCCGAGCAAGCGCCGCCGCCCCGAGGAGGTGCGCCGGACCGTCTCGCTGCCCCGGACGCCCCGCCGGACGAGGCGGCAGCCGTGAGCATCGGTCCGTTCTCGGCCCTCCGGGTGGACTACGAGGGGGAGGGCCTGTCCGAGGAGGGCTGCCCCGCCGCGCCCTGGACGCTCCTGCAGGACTGGATCGGCGCGGCCGTCGCCCGGCAGCAGGAGCGGGGCGACGTGCCGGAGCCGCTGTC
Source organism: Ornithinimicrobium sp. CNJ-824 (assembly GCF_001942405.1). Lineage (GTDB taxonomy): Bacteria > Actinomycetota > Actinomycetes > Actinomycetales > Dermatophilaceae > Ornithinicoccus > Ornithinicoccus kibberensis. Next base: position 20,178 of record NZ_MKKA01000008.1, on the reverse strand, counting down.
GATGTCCGTGGCCACGAGCGACCCCGACGGTCTGCCCGACGTGCGGACCGTGCTGCTGCGCGACCTGGACCTGCGCGGCCCGGCCTTCTACACCTCGACCACCTCCGCCAAGGGCGAGCAGCTGGCCGCCAACCCCGGGATGGCGGTGGCGCTGACCTGGCCGGCCATGTTCCGGTCCGTGCGCATGCGCGGGTATGCCGAGGCGCTGCCCCGTGCACAGGTCGAGGACTACTTCCGCAGCCGGCCGTGGGGCGCCCGCGTCGGGGCGCACGCCTCGGCCCAGTCCCGGCCGGTGCCGGACCGCGCGACGCTGGAGACGGCATACCGGGAGAGCGCGGAGCGCTTCCCCGACACCGGTTCGCCGGACGACGTCCCGGTGCCTGAGGGGTGGGGCGGCTACCGGCTCGTGGCCGACCGGGTGGAGCTGTGGGCCGGACGGCGCAGCCGGCTGCACGACCGGATCGTGTGGGAGCGGGTGGGGCCGGGCGGGCTGGACGAGCCGGCGGCCTGGCACCGGCTGCGGCTGCAGCCCTGACGCCCGACGCGACGGCTCGTAGGATGACCGCGTGAGCGAGCTGATCGACACCACCGAGATGTACCTCAAGACCGTCCTCGAGCTCGAGGAGGACGGGGTGGTGCCGATGCGGGCGCGGATCGCCGAACGCCTGGGACAGTCCGGGCCTACGGTGTCCCAGACGGTCGCCCGGATGGAGCGTGACGGCCTGCTGCAGCTTGCGCCCGACCGGCGGCTCGAGCTGACCGACGAGGGGCGGCTGGCGGCCGTGCGCGTCATGCGCAAGCACCGGCTGGCCGAGCGCCTCCTCGTCGACGTCATCGGTCTGGACCCGGCCTACGTGCACGAGGAGGCCTGCCGCTGGGAGCACGTCATGAGCGAGCAGGTCGAGCAACGGATCCTCGAGCTGCTGGAGGACGGCACCACCTCGCCGTACGGCAACCCGGTCCCCGGGCTCGTCGAGCTGGGGCGGGCGGAGGCCGCGCCGGCCCAGGGCCGTCCCAGCGTCGAGCTGGCCCGGGCGGCGGCGGGGGAGCGGGTCGAGGCCGTGGTCACCCGGATCGGGGAACCGGTCCAGGTGGACCCGGAGGTGCTCGGCCTGCTGCTCGAGTCCGGGATCCGTCCCGGCGCGCACGTGCGGGTGTGGACCGAGGACGAGCGCACCATCGTGGAGGCGCTCGACGGCGAGGCGGTGTCGCTGCCCGTGGACGTCGCCGCCCACGTATTCTGCCGCTAGGCCGAGGCCGGGCGGGCGCCCGCCCCCGGTCCTCCCCGGATGTGACTTCCGTCACGATCTGCCCGGTGGGGGTTGGCCCTGACCGCCCGTCGGCGCAGGTCGGAGGGTATGCCCCACCCGCAGGGGTGGCCCCCCGTCCACAGGGCCGTGACCGGAACGTGACATTCGCCCGGGGGGCTGTGTAGCCTCGGCTGCGCTCCTCTCCCCTGGAGGAGAACCCGCGCGCACCGCCGAGTCCTGCCAGCGCGTCCGGGACCAGCACGAGCACCGCGTGGCAGGAGCGGGGGAACCACCTTCGGGGCAGCGACGCCCCTGGGGCTTACGGCCCGGCGCCCACCGGACCGGGGGACCTTCCATCCCCAGCCCGACAGCTCACCCCGCAGGCACTGGAGGACACCCCGTGACCCACCGCACCCTCGGCCGCCACCGTCGGCCCACCCGGCTGGCCACGGCCGGCACCCGTCTGACCCGCTCCGCCGCCATCGCCGCGACCTCGACCGGACTCGTCGCCGGCGCCGCCCTCAGCTCGGGCGCCACGCCCCAGGACCGCTCGACCGGGGTCGCGCCGGCCGACGCGCTCCTGCGGGTCGTCGACCACGTCGCGGCCGCCGAGCGTCCCGCGGTCGCCGCCAAGGCCCCCGACGTCGTCGAGGCCGCCCGCAGCTTCGGGACGACCGGCTTCTCGGCCGCCCGGGTCGTCACGGCGGCCCCGGCCGCCGACCGAGCCCAGGAGCAGGTGGCCGAACGCGCCGCCCAGCAGGTGGCCGAGCGGGAGGCGCCCGCGGCGAGCCGCACCCAGGAGCGGGAGGCCGCGCCGCCCGCTCAGCAGCAGGCCGCCCCCGCCCAGCAGGCCCAGCCCGAGCCGGCCCCCGAGCCGACGCCCGCCCCCGCGCCGGCCCCGCAGCCTGCTCCCGCTCCGAGCGGTGGTGTCCTGTCGGTCGCCGCCGCCTACACCGGGATCCCGTACGTCTGGGGAGGAACCACCCCGGCCGGATTCGACTGCTCGGGCTACACCCAGTACGTCTTCGCCCAGGTCGGGATCGCGCTGCCGCGCACGGCGGCCCAGCAGCAGGCCTACGCCACCCCGGTGAGCAACCCGCAGCCCGGCGACCTGGTGTTCTACGGCTACCCCGCCTACCACATGGGGATCTACGCCGGGAACGGGATGATGTACGACTCGCCGCGCCCAGGGAAGTTCTCCTCCCTGCGGCCCATGTTCGACGGCGTCTCCGGCTACGGTCGGGTCACCGGAGGCTGATCGGCCCCCTCCGCAGCACGACGAGGGCCCCCGTCCGAGCCGGACGGGGGCCCTGCTGCATGGCGACGGCCGGTCAGGAGGTTGCCACCTCCGCGGACGCCTCGTCCGACTCGTCGTCGAACTCGCCGAGGATCTGCTCGAGGATGTCCTCCATCGAGGTCATGCCCACCACCCGGCCCTGGTCGTCGCGGACCAGGGCCAGCTGGGCGCGCTGCTGGCGCAGGGCGGCCACGGCGTCGATGAGGGGCATGGTGGCCTGGATGGAGGCCACCGGCTGGAGGAAGTCCCCCAGGGGAAGGTCGGCGCGGTCGCGGGCGGTGGCCAGGATGGCGTCCCGCACGTGGACCAGTCCCCGGATCCTCCGCGTGCCCGCCCGCCCGGTCGGCTCGACGACGAAGAGCCGGGACCGGCCGCTCTCGCGGCTGACCCGCTCCACGTCCGCGGCGGTGGCGGTCCGGGGGACCGTGACCGCGGCGGCCGTCGGGAACATCACCGCCGCCACCGTCTCCTCCTCCAGCCGCAGCGCACCGGTGAGGATCTGGTGGTCGGCGTCCTCCAGGACCCCGTGCTCGTAGGACTGGGCCAGGAGCAGCTGCAGGTCCGCCGGGGTCTGGGCGTTGCCGAGCGTGTCGACCGGGTCGACCCGCACCAGCCGCAGCATGAGGTTGGCGAGCTCGTTCATCACCCACAGGACCGGGCGCATGACCCAGGTGAAGGCGCGGAAGGGGAGGGCGAGCAGCACCGCCGAGGTCTCGGGGTGGGAGATCGCCCACGACTTGGGGGCCATCTCGCCGACGACCATGTGGAGGAAGACCACGACGGCCACCGCGATGACCACCGAGATGGCGTGCACCATGACGTCCGGCGCCCCGAGCCAGGCGATGAGCGGGTCCAGGGCGTAGGCCAGCGCCGGCTTGGCGATGGCCCCCAGGGCGAGCGTGCACAGGGTGATGCCCAGCTGCGCGCCCGCCAGCATGAGGGACAGCTCGCGGGAGGCGCCGACGGCGGCGCGCGCCGCCCGGCTGCCCTCCTCGGCCCGCTCCTCCAGACGGTGCCGCTTGGCGGCCACGATGGCGAACTCGGCGGCCACGAAGAAGGCGTTGGCGGCCAGCAGCAGCACGCTGACGACCATGGCGGTGGCAGTGCTCATCGGGCCACCTCCAGCGTCTCGTCCGTGGTGATGAGCAGGGCGGTGTCGGAGGACAGCGCGGCCCGCTCGTCCTCGCTGAGCCGCGCCCAGTCCCCGACGCTCCGCGTCACGACGGGGTGCAGGGTGACGGTCTCGGGCACGTACCGGTGCACGGTCACCACGTCGACACGGGTCTGGTGCACGTCGTCGTCCCCCTCGCCGTTCCGGCTGGTCCAGCGGACCAGCACGCTGTCCCCCTCCTCAGCGGTGCGGCCGAGCCGGTCCAGGACCAGGCCCGAGAGGGTGTCGTAGTTCTCGTCCTCGGGCAGCTCGACCCCGGTGACCTGGGCGACCTCGTCGATGCGCAGCCGGGCCGACAGGTCCCACAGGCCGTCGGCCCGGGCCTGGCTGGTGGACTCCTCCACGTCGTCCTCGTCCCAGATCTCGCCGACCACCTCCTCGGCGACGTCCTCGAAGGTGACCACCCCGGCGAAGCCGCCGTACTCGTCGACGACGACGGCCAGCTGCTGGTGCGCCGAGCGCAGCTCCTCGAGCACGCGGGGCAGCGGCAGCGACTCCGGCACGATGAGCGCCTCGTCGGCCAGGTCGCGCACCGAGGTGGCGGCCCTGCTGCCCGGGTCCACCTGCAGCAGGTCGTGCAGCCCGATGACGCCGACGACGTCGTCGATGTCCCGGCCGACGACCGGGAAGCGGGCGTGCCCGGACTCCAGGGCCTCCAGGACCACGGCCACCGTCTCGTCGGCCTGGATGGTCATGACCGACGGCCGCGGGGTCATGACCTCGCCGGCGACACGGTCACGGAAGGCGAGCCCACGCTCCAGCAGCGTGGAGAGCTCCTCGTCGAGGGTTCCGCCGCTCTGCGACTCGGCGATGATCCGCGTCAGGTCCTCCGGGGTCGCCCCCTGGGGCAGCTCCTCGACCGGCTCGATGCCCACGGAGCGCAGCAGGGCGTTGGACGCGGAGTCGAACAGGCGGATGACCGGCCCGAGCACGGCGAGGTAGGCCAGGGTGGAGCGGGAGAGCGCCCGGGCCAGGGGGACGGGACGCGCGATGGCCCAGTTCTTGGGCCCCAGCTCGCCGATGACCATCTGCAGGACGGTGGAGAAGACGAGGACGCCGACCGAGAAGGCCGAGACCATCGCGGCGCGGGTCAGCGGCCCGGCGTCCCCGAAGGTCTCGGACAGCCCCCGGACGAGCAGCTCCTCCCCGAGGTAGCCCACGAGGAGGGCGGTGACGGTGATGCCGAACTGGGCCCCGGAGAGGGTGAAGGAGAGCCGGGAGGTGACCTTCAGGGCCCGCTGCGCGGGCGCGTCCCCCTCGTCGGCCAGCTGGCGGAGCCGCCCCCGGTCGACGCTGACGTAGGCGAACTCCTGGGCCACGAAGTAGCCCGTCATGACGGTGAGGACGACCACGACCGTCACGCCGGTCGCGATCAGCACGGGGTCCCCTCCCCGAGGATGTGCAGCCGGGGCGAGCCCGGCCCGGTACTACCGGGGTGGTCGGTGGATGACGCGTCGTTCATCCGCCCAGTGTACGGCGGGCAGTAGGGTTCTCGGCGTGTCCGGCGGTGCGGTGGTGCTCCTCGTCGCCCTCGGCGGCGCGGTCGGCTCCCTCCTCCGCTGGGGGCTGGAGGGGTGGGTGGAGGCATGGGGCGGAGGCCACGTGGGGACCCTGCTGGTCAACGTCCTGGGGTGCCTCATCATGGGGGTGCTCCTCACCTGGCGCCGGCTTCGGTCGGTCCCCGTCTGGGCTCCTCCCCTCCTCGGCACCGGGGTGCTCGGGGGCTTCACGACCTTCTCCGGGTATGCGGTGTGGGCCCGCGTCGTCCCCTCCGCCGAGCGGACCTCCGCGCTGGTCCACCTGGGCCTGACCCCGGTGCTGTGCCTCGCCGCGCTCGCCGCGGGGGCGTTGCTCGCGGGGCGCGTGCTCGGCATACCCGTGCGTCCTCACCACGGCATCCCCACGCCTCCCTCCCACGGCGGCGCCCCATGACGCCCTGGTTGGCCGCCCTGGCCGTCGCCGCGGGAGGTGCAGTCGGCGCGGTCCTGCGCTGGGCCCTGGCACGGTGGCTGGGGGAGGGGGCGGGCCTGGCCCTGGCGAACGTGGTCGGGTCGGCCGCGCTGACCGCGATCGTGCTCCGGGCCACGGGATGGCCCGCGCCGGTCGTGCTGCTGCTGACGACCGGGGTGTGCGGGGCCCTGACCTCGTGGAGCACGCTCGCCGCCCAGGTCTGGTGGGCCGCCGTCCAGGGCCGGTGGCGCGTCGCGGCCCGGGTGCTGGGGGGCTCGCTCGGGGGTGGCCTGGCCGCCGTCCTGCTCACCTGGTCGGCCCTGGGGCGCTGAGGCGGACGGCCCCCGGGCACGGCCCGGAGGCGACACGGCCCCTGCTGCGGGGGTCTGTCGGTGCCACCTCCTACGGTGGTCAGCAGATGGAGGCCCGGGACGAGGAACCGGGCGCTGATGCCGATCGAGGTCGAGGAGGGCGAGGGTGGGAGTCCGGCTGCTGCACACCGCCGACTGGCAGATCGGCATGACCCGGCGCTTCCTGGAGCCCGAGGCACAGGCGCGGTTCACCGCGGCGCGGGCCGACGCGGTGCGACGGCTGGGCGGAGTCGCCCGCGACCAGGGCTGCGACCTCGTCGTCGTCTGCGGAGACGTCTTCGAGAGCAACCACCTGACCCCGCAGACGGTCCGTCGCGCGCTCGACGCGCTCCGGTCGGTCCCCGTGCCCGTCTACCTCCTGCCCGGCAACCACGACCCGCTGGACGCCGCCTCGATCTACCGCAGCGAGCTCTTCCGGACCGAGGCGCCCGACCACGTCCACGTGCTGGACCGTGCGGGGATCCACGAGGTGGCCCCGGGGGTGGAGCTGGTCGCGGCTCCCTGGGAGAGCAAGCACCCCGGCCGTGACCTCGTCGCCGAGGCGCTGGCCACGGTGCCCTCCGGGCCGGCCCCCGACGGGGTCGTCCGAGTCGTCGTGGGCCACGGGGCCGTCGACGAGCTGGACCCCGACCGCCGCAGCGACAGCACCATCCGTACCGGGCCCCTGGTGGCCGCGCTCGAGGAGGGCCGGGTGCACTACGTCGCGCTGGGCGACCGGCACTCGCGGACGACCGTCGCCGGTCGCACCGACCTGCGCTACTCCGGGGCCCCCGAGCCGACCCGGGAGACCGAGGTCGCCCCCGGCGACGTCCTCGTCGTGGACCTCGACCCCCGGCGGGAGGAGGTCGCCCGGGTGACCCCCCACCGGGTGGCGACGTGGTCGTTCCGCGTGGTCGACCGTCGGGTGGACGGCGAGCCGGACCTCGCCGCGCTCGACCGCGAGCTGGACGACCTCCCCGACAAGGACCGCACGATCGTGCACCTGCAGCTGGCGGGCACCCTGACCGTGCCCGACCTGGCCCGCCTGGACGCGCTCCGGGAACGGCACCGCGACCAGCTCGGGGCCCTGGTCGAACGCGACCGCCACCAGGACGTGGTGGTCGTCGAGGGGGACGACGACGCGTGGGAGACGCTGACGGTCGGCGGCTTCATCGCCGCAGCGGCGGCCGAGATCCAGGTCGCGGCACGGGCCGGCGGCCCACCGTCCGTGCCGACGGCCACGGCAGGGTCCGGGAGAGGGGCGGCGTCCGCCTCGACGTTCGTCGCCGGTCGGCCCGACGACGAGGAGAGCGCCCGCGACGCGCTCGCGCTGCTCTACCGGCTCACGAGGGGGTCGGCATGAGGCTGCACCGGATCACCCTGCGGGACGTCAAGGGGGTGGCCGACCGCACGGTCGACCTGCCCGACCGGGGCGTCGTCGTCCTCGAGGGGCCCAACGAGGTGGGCAAGACGACCCTGGTGGAGGCCTTCGACCGGCTCCTGGACCTGCGGTGCACCTCGGCCAGCGCCCTGGCGCGCTCTCTGCAGCCCGTCGGCCGTGACGTCGGCCCGTTCGTGGAGGCCGAGCTCACCGTGGCAGGCCGACGGATCCGCATCGCCAAGCGGTGGCTCCGGTCCCCCCTGGTGGAGCTCGACGTCCTGGGGTCGGCGCCGGAGCACCTCACGGGGTCGGCGGCGCAGGCGCGGCTGGACCAGCTGCTCGACGGTGCCCTCGACCGGACGCTGTGGCGGGCCCTGCGCCTGACCCAGTCCGGTGACGGGGCCGTCGCCCCCCTCGTGGGGAGCGGGGCGTTGCGTGAGGCCCTCGACGCCGCCGTCGAGGCGCACACGCACGACGGTGACGGCGAGCGCGTGCTCGACGCGGTCGAGGAGGAGTACCGGCGCTACTTCACCGCCCGGGCGGGGCGCCCCACCGGCGACTACCGCTCCGCCATCGAGGCCCACCACCGGGCCCAGCAGGAGGTGGCCGAGGCGCACCGGCTCCTCGAGGAGGCGAACCTGCTCCTGGACCGGCAGCAGGCCGCACGGACCGAGCTCGCTGATGCGGACCAGCGCCTCGTCGCGGCGCGCGACGAGGCGAGGGAGGCCCAGCAGCGTCTGGAGGAGCTCGAGGTCGTCCGCGCCGCCCGGCGCGGCGCCACCGAGGCCCACCGGCTCGCCCAGGAACGGTCCCGGGCCGCCCGGCGCGAGCTGGACGCCAGGAGACGGCTGGTGGCGGACCTCGACGGACTGACCACGCGGGTGCAGGAGGACGAGCAGGCCCTGGCGGACCTGGAGGCCCAGGCGCAGGGGCTGGCCCCCGCCCTGACCGAGGCCGAGGACCAGCGTCGCGCGGCCGAGCAGGCCGTCGCGGCGGCCGAGGAGGCGCTGCGCACGGCCCGCGCGGACCTGGACCACTGCCACGACCGCGCCAGGCTGGCCGAGCGTCAGGGCCTGGCCGACCGGCTGCAGCGGCGTGGCGCGCAGCTCGCCCAGGCGCGGGCCGCGGTGCCGCGGACCCCTGTGACGGCCGAGGAGCTGCGCGCCCTGGAGCGTCAGGAGCAGGACCTGGCCGTGCTCACCGCCCGGCACGAGCAGGCCAGCGCCAGCGTCGTGGTCGAGTCGCTCGGGGCCGACGTGGACGTGGCGCTCGTCGGCGGGGTGGAGGACGGTGCGGACGGGGGTCGACGGGTGGGGCCGGCCACCACGGGCACCTTCCGGGTCACCCAGGACCTGGAGGTGACGGTGCCGGGAGCCGTGCGCATCCGGGTCGGCACCGGCTCCGACGCCGAGCAGCGGCGGGCCGACCTCGAGGTCTCGCACGCCGCCCTGCAGGCGGCCCTCGACCGGCTGGGGTGCACCGACGTCGACGAGGCCCGCGAGCTGGCGACCCGGACCAGGGAGAGCGCAGCCGCTGTCCGCGAGCTCGAGCGCGAGGTGGAGACGCTCCTGGCCGCGCAGGGGACGACCGGCAACGGCGCGGTCGACGTGGTCGAGGGTGGCGACCTGCCTGGGCCGCTTCGTCGCGAGCTCGCGGCCCTGCGAGCACGGGTCGAGGACGAGGCCATGCTCCGGGGAGCGCGCCAGGACGCGCAGCCCCTCCCTGAGGACGTCGATGCGGCCCGGACGACCGAGCGCGCCGCGGCCGAGGACCTGAGCCGGTGCCGTCGGCGTCTGGACGTGGCGACGACGAGCGTGGAGCAGTGCCGCCGGCGCGCCGCCGACGTCGTGGCGGCGGTGGACCGGCTGGCCTACCGGCTCGAGGCCGACCGGACACGCCTGGTCGACCTGGAGGCAGCCGTGCGGTCCGCACGCGCCGACGTCCAGGACGATGCACTCGCGGTCGCCGCCGAACGGTGCGCGGCGGAGGAGTCCGCCGCGGCCGCCGAGCTGGAGCGTGCCGCGGCGGCCGAGACCGCCGCGGACGCCGACAGGGTCGCCGCCCGCGCCCACGAGGCCGAGCGACGCTCGGCCCGGCTCACCGAGGAGGCGGACCGTGCCCGGGAGGTGCTGCACACGCTCTCCGGCCAGGTGGAGCTGGCCGCCAGCGAAGGGCGTCAGGAGCTGTACGAGCTGGCCGAGGCCGGCCTCGACGAGGCGGAGCGTCGGCTGGCGGCCCTCGACCGGCGTGCACGCGCGGTCAGGCACCTGCGCACCACCCTGCACAGCCACCGGGACGCGGCCCACCGTGCCTACGTGCGGCCCTTCACCGAGGCGCTGGACCGGCTCGGACGGCAGGTCTACGGGCCGACGTTCGCGGTGACCGTCGACGAGGAGCTCTCGCTCCGTGCCCGCAGCCTGGAAGGTTCCACCGTGCCTTTCGAGGAGCTGTCCGGCGGGGCCAAGGAGCAGCTGGGCATCCTGGCCCGGTTGGCCGTGTCGAGGCTGGTCGAGCCGGCGCAGGGGGTGCCCGTCGTCATCGACGACGCCCTCGGCTACAGCGACCCGGCGCGGCTGCGGAGGATGGGGGAGGTGCTGGGAGCGACCGCCGGGCCGGACACGGACCTGCAGGTGGTCCTGCTCACCTGCACCCCGGGTCGCTACGCCTCCGTGCCCGGCGCCCGCACGATCCGGCTGGACCCGGAGGACCCGGTCGCAGTGTCTTCAGGTCGCGCGGACGTCGAGGACCGACGGCCCGCCTCCCTGGACCGGAGCGCCTGAGCGCCCACGGGTCGGCGCCGGCCGGCGGCGGAGCTGTCCGGGGGCGGTGCCCGGTCGCGCGTGTCCGGAAGCCCCGTTAGCGTCGAAGGATGAGCGACCAGAAGAGCATCACCGTGACCCGCACCATCGACGCCTCCGCCAAGGACATCTTCGACGTCCTGTCCCTCCCCGAGCACCACGTCCAGATCGACGGGGCAGGTTTCGTCCGGTCGGTCGACCACGGCGACCGGATCACCGGCACCGGCCAGACGTTCACGATGAACATGTCCGGGGAGCACATGGGCGGGGACTACCAGACCGACAACCACGTGACCGGATACGAGGAGGGCAAGCTGCTCGCCTGGCAGACCGCCCCCGCAGGGACCGAGCCCAAGGGCTGGCAGTGGGTGTGGGAGCTGGTGCCGCAGGGGCCGGACAGCACCGAGGTGCGCCACACCTACGACTGGAGCAACGTCACCGACCAGGAGCTGCTCAAGAAGATCAGCCTTCCGCTCGTCTCCGAGGAGCAGATGGAGGAGAGCCTCAACCGGCTCGCGGCCGCCGTCGCCTCCTGAGCGCCCGACGTGAGAAGATCGACCCCGCGCCCGGCCACCCGGCCGGGTCTGCCCTCGTAGCTCAGGGGATAGAGCACCGCTCTCCTAAAGCGGGTGTCGCAGGTTCGAATCCTGCCGGGGGCACGTCACATCTGTGCAGGTCAATGAGTTGCTGACGCCTAGAGACTGCCGCCCAGGTCGATTCCCGGAAAGACCCCGGAGGAGATGGTCGCGTCGGCACTGGGGGCGGGGTGGGGACGCGACCGTGGACGTGGCAGAGACGCGGGCATCGCCGCAGGTCACGGGGTGGGGACGCTCCAGGGACGTTTCCGGGGACGTGGTGGGGACGTGCGTCCCCAGGTCGTCGCCGCACGTGTCCTGAAGGTCCTGGAGGGCGCGCGGGCGACGTGGCAGGTGTGGCACGTGCGCGCCGAGACCCTGCGCCAGCTCCGCACCGCGCAGGTCCCCCTGGAGAAGCTCGAGGCGTACCAACGTGACGTCCAGCGATGGGTCTTGCACGGCTTCTCGGTGCCGGTCGGGGTGCCGCCGGAGCTGGGCGAGCCGGAGGTTCTGCGCCGCCCGGACGGGCAGTCCGCGCACACGGTGCACGGCAGCAGGCCTACACCTCGAGGGCGATCCTGGCCGCCGAAGAGGAGCTCCTCGGCCTGGGGTTGCGCCGCGACGGCCGCCAGGCCGACCGGGTCGTCGTGGAGGACGTCCTGGCCGGCCAGAGTGGAGACGGTCCGGGACTGGACCGGTCTCAGGTGGCAATGGTCGGCACCCTGGCCACGAGCGGGTGCCGGATCCAGGTCGCTCTCGCCCCGGCCGGCGCGGGGAAGACCGCTGCCCTACGGGTGCTGGCTCGGATCTGGGAGGAATCAGGCGGCACCGTCCTCGGGCTGGCACCTACGGCGGTCGCGGCCGAGGAGCTCGGACGCGCCACCGGCATTCATGCCGACACCCTTGCCAACCACCTCCACCAGAAGGGCGCGGCAGGTGCCTCACCGGGAACCGGGACGACGTCTGACTTGGGCGGAGCCGTCGGCCCGGGGACGTTGGTGCTGATCGACGAGGCAGGCATGGCCGGCACCGGCGACCTCGCGGCCGTGGTCCAGCATGTCGTCGACGCCGGTGGCAGCGTGCGGCTGGTCGGGGACGACCAGCAGCTGGCCGCCGTGGCGGCCGGTGGCATCTCCCGGGACCTGGCCGAGCAGGGCCACGCGCACGGCACCACTGCGACCCTGACCGAGCTGCACCGGTTCACCGCCCCCGCCGAAGGAATCGCCACCCTCGCCGTCCGCGATGGTGACCCCGCCGGACTGGACCACTACCTCGACCACGGCCGGGTCCACGCCGGTGACACCGGGGACGTGGTCGAGGCGGCGTACGCCGCCTGGTCCGCCGACCAGGAGGCCGGCTTGTCGAGCCTGCTGCTGGCCGCGACCCGGGACACCATGCGTGAGCTGAACCAGCGCGCCCGGACCGACCGCCTCGACACCGCCGGGCAACCGCCCGGACGCGAGGTGGCCCTGGCCGACGGCACCCGCGCAAGCGCCGGCGACACGATCATCACCCGCCGCAACGACCGCGCCCTGCGCGCTGGAGATGGGTCCTGGGTCAAGAACGGCGACCGGTGGCACGTCCTCGCCGTCCACCCTGCCGGGAGCATCATTGTCGAACGCCACCGCGACGGCCGCAGGAGCCGCCCTGCCAACTTCACCCTGCCGGCCGGGTACGTGGCGGAGCACGTACAGCTGGGGTACGCCAGCACCATCCACGGCGCCCAGGGCGCCACCGTGGACACCACCCACACCGTCCTCACGGGAACCGAGTCCCGGCAGGCGCTGTACGTCGCCCTCTCCCGCGGCCGGGCCACCAACCACCTCTACCTCGACACGCCCAGCGCCTCGCTGGACGGTGTTGGCCCGGAGGGGCAAGGCACGGTGCTCGATCCGCGGCAGGTGCTGATCGACATCCTCTCCCGCGACGGCCGCGGGCTCTCGGCCACCACCGTCGAGCGCGGCGACGCCGCCCGGATGCTGCGGCAGGCGGTGCTGGCCTACCAGGACGCCCTGCCCGTCCTGGCCCAGCAGCACCTCGGACCCGAGCGCATGGCGGACCTGGACGCCGCGCTCGAGCAGCGGGTTCCCAGCATCACCGGAGCACCCGCCTACCCCCACCTGCGGGGCCAGCTCGCGCTGCGCTGGGTCGACGGAACCTCGCCGCTCAGGGTGGTCGAGCAGGCAACCTGGTACCGCGGCACCCAGACCCTCACCGAGGCCGACGACCCCGCAGCCGCTCTCGCCTGGCGCATCGCCGGCGCCACCGCACCGTCCCACCGCGACGCACCCCTGCCCTGGCTGCCCGACATCCCGGACGTCCTACGGCAGGGCGCGGAGACGAGCGACTACCTCGACCGACTCACCCGTCGGATCGACGACCTCAAGCAGCGCCTCGCCGACGAAGCCAGCCAGGCCGGCGCGTTCGACCGCACGCCATGGCGGCGGACCCTGCCCCCGGACGTCGACGACCAGCTCATCAGCGACCTCGCCGCCTGGCGAGCCGCCCACGAGATCCCCGACACGGAGCCCAGCCCGGCGGGTCCGCCCATCAAGGAACCCCAGGCAGCCAGGCACCAGAGCCGACTCATCCGCCGACTGACGGTGCCGTCACCGGTCTCCTCCGCGTCCACGGTAGACGCCGCGCCCGACAGGCTCCGAGCCGGTCAACGACAGGCAGAGCGCCACCGACTCCATGACGGTGCTACCCGCCAGCCGTCTGGTCCTTCGCGATGACCGTACGTCGATCACAAAGGATGCGGAAAGCGCGCGCGGTCGATACATCGCTGTACCGCCGAGGTGCGTGACATCGCGACTCCGCCGATGTCCGGATGCTCGAGAACTTCCTCCGGATGCCCGACACGCCCATGTCAGGACGCTGGTACCTGACGCTGGCGGGCCAGAACCGCTTCGGGATCGTGGGCGACTACGCCGGAGGGCCGGCGGTCGACTCCACTCGATGGGTATGCCACCCCTCGGTGCCGCCAACCTCCGGCGATCCCCTCCGGCTGGGAGGCCGCCGGTCGTGCGGCTACTACTGTTGCAGGCGTACGATCACTTGGGTAGTTTGCGCATCACAGCAGGTCAGGGCGGTGGCGGAGGAGTTAAGTTTTGGCTAAAGTGGGGGGATGCGTACCCAGGCAGCTCGTTGTAGTGGGAAGGGTGTATCGCATCTCCTACGCCCTCCGTGCGGACCGGTCTGCGCCTGCGCAGGAGTTCATGACCGCCCTCTCTCAGGGACGATTCCCGGGGCCACCGTCAAACAGCGCTGACGACCAGATAAGTGACCATGCTGCACTCCTGGCCAACTTCCGCTACTTCGCCATTAACGGTGAGCCTCGCCGGCCTGGCCACGTTAACGCCTTGGAAGATGGCATATGGGAATTCAAGCGAGCAGAGATGCGTGTCTCATTCTTCGACACTGACGGTAACGGGGGGGTATGTGCCGAAGGGGAAGCTCCGAGAAGGCGACCCCGACTGGTGCGAGGAGAATGCCTTCCCCGAGGTTCCCGACTTCGATGAAGATCTTAGATTGGGCCACTGTTTCGGGAAGACGGGACAACGTACTACACCTGAAGACATCACTCAAACATTGAGAGTGCGAGAGGAGGATCTGGAGCATGACCAGAAGGCGTGAAAGGCGATCGGGCGAAAGACGACCCAGTGCCCGGGAGACTCCTGATTCCGTGTTCGAATCGGTCATGGCGGATCCCCGCTTGCGCGTCGAACTTATTGCGGCTGATTTCGCTGACGAGGTAGCATCCTTGATCCAAGAAACTTTCAAGGACGCTTCGATTAGTCAGGCAGAGATCGCACAAATTCTGGGAGTTTCCGAAGCTCGGGTCACGCAAATCAAGCAGACCGACGGGAACTTGTACGTAGCCACGCTGGCGAAGACCCTTGCGGCTCTCGGTTACAGCCTCGAACTGAGGGCTCGTCCCGCCGAGTGGGCCCAGATGGTTGCCAACGATCTACCGCTCACGAGCGCGTGCGTTGACCGGAGTGGACTTGTGCCGATCACTTCGAGTCCGCGGGCCGCTCGACGGTCCCCCTCTAAGAGCAAGCAGTGGGTGCAGAAGTTCATCTCCAGCGAAGGGGTGGATGAACTCTCCTACGGATTTGTTCATGCCAGAGGGCACGACGTGCAACCAGTGGGAGAGCCAAGGCAGGCCGATTCGATGGCCTCCATTGCTCGGACTTATGGGCGTCCTCAGCCAAGCGCCGGCGTCAGTGAGCCAGGCCGAACTGCGCTACGAGAATTGACGCCGCAGTGACCTCTGAGGCGAGTAACGCCGTAGACGGCGTAGACGTGAACGATGTGACTCTCAATATGATCACCCTGCATGCAGAATCGTGTCAACGGCTGGGTTCGATTGAGGACGAGTCACGGCTCGAGGTCGACTGGGCAAGGGCCCACAGCAGGGCTTCCGTTGAAGACAGCGTTTTCTTTCGCATCATCAACGATTTCTCTATTCGTGAGCCCGGAGAACAGGGCGCGACCGAGATAGCCCGGTCCTCTTTCCAGTACGTTGTAGTTATGACGTGTGGCGACCCGGAAAGTGCTGGCGCCATTGCTTCTAGTGCGGCCTGGCTCTCGACCGCACAGCGCCTAGTTCATCCGCTGGTGCGTTCACGCCTCCTCACGCAGATGAGCGAGATGAACATCGCACTGTCGCCACTGCCATTGGTGGGGCCTGGGTCCGAGGACTCTCAGGATCTTGACCTCCTGGAGACGGAAGATGCCGAGGCGATCGATCATGCGGATGGGTCAGACGCTTCAGAAGGGTTCCCGGAGGGCCGGCCGAGAGCGGACTGACGTAGTCGCGTCGAATCACGCAAGGAAGGCCTCCTCTTGGTACGCGTATTCTGGCTGGCTCTGGGCGCGCGTGCGTCATGGAGACAGCACGCGGATCTGCCGCGGGTCGTACGGACCCTAGTACACGGGAAGGGAGACTTCTCCTATGAAGAACTCCTCCCGGATGACCGCCGCCGAGGTGGTGCAGATCGTCGCCTGGCTTCACGCCAACGGGGTGGTCTATCAGGTCAACGGCGGATGGGGTGTCGATGCGTTGGTCGGACGACAGACTCGCTCCCACCAAGATCTCGACGTGTTCATCGACGAAGATCACGAGGCCGAGTTCATGGCCTGGCTCACCTCCCGCGGCTATCGGGTCACCGAGGATTGGCGACCAGTCCGCGTGCAGCTATCGAGTCACTCAGGGCAAGTAGACGTCCATGCAATGCGCTTGGACCCGGCCGGCAACGGAGTCCAGCAAGGTCTGGACGGCGAGGTGTACCTCCACCCTTCTGAGCAGAGAGTTACCGGCCTAATCGACGGCCAAGCGGTCGTCGTGGCCAGTGCCGGGCGAGCCCGCGAGCTTCGAAGGGGCTATCCCATGCGTGCCGTAGACCTCCACGACCTTGCCGTACTCGACGAGCTGTAGGCATCCTGTTCTGCCGCTCCGAGCGCAACGCACCGGGGCCGACCAGCTCTGAGCGTGGTCATGCTTGCGCTACCCGATCGTCCACCACCCAGCGACGTTTCCAAGATGGGCGACGGCAGGCATGAAGAGGAACCCCCACGCCGCCCCGTCATAGCGTGGCGCGCCTGCCCGCTCCCAGCGCTTCCGTTCAGATCGACTCTCTGCCAACCTCGCTTGGCGGTTCTGCTCGCGCGCGGTTTCGTATACCCACCTACCCATTTGCATACCCGTGCCTAAGACCAACAGTGATGCAATAAAGACTTGGTTCACGGCTTCCCTTTCCAAAGCGTCGACTGGCAAGCCATGCTATTCGAAGCGGAAGTTCCGGTAAGAACTTCTTACCTGGAACCGACGCCCCTGCTTCCGGCGCTCCAAGAGGCTAGTGATCTTGTCGATGTCGTTCGGCCGCATCTTCACGCCCGGCACTTCGTTCGAACCTGCTCGACGGTCACGGGAGCCCATCGCTCAGGCCTGTTCATCATGTCCGCCTTTAGCTTGTCCTCCTCGTTCCACTTGAGGCCTGAGTCATAACCGGCAGCCCAGGCCGCGAGGTGCTCGAGAATCTCGCCGACCCCATTGGGCAACACATCAACGGACTGCTCCTCGACCACCCCAAGAGACGGCCTGAGTTCACCCCCCGGAAGGAGCCTCGTGGCTCTAGCATCCTCAACCCAAGTCTCAGTCTCCGCCACGTTCCACTCGATCACCACGAGTGCATCGCAGTCGACGCCCCACAGATCGTTGAGATGCTGACGGTCGGGCCAGGCATGTAGGACACGCCGGTGTGCGAGCGACTCTACGGCCAATCCCCGCCAAGTGAGATGCGTCGCGTCGTGTCGTGAGACCAACCGCCGGAGGCTCTCTTCTGGGATCTGCCGTCGAGGAGTCACCACGACGATCGAACCTCCAGATTGCTTCAACAGCCATGAAATCGCACGCCGATTCTGTGTCTCTCGCGAGTCCTGATCGCCCAGTTGTGACACCGCGACTGGAAAGGAGTACTCGATGGATGACATGACGCCCCTTCTGCTGCTCTCGGTCAATTACCGAAGCCTAGCGACGGGTCCTGACAACCCGTTGTCGCTCGTGCGTTCGCCCCTCCAGCGACTGTGCTCTGGAGAGCGCAGGGACAGGTCGACTACGTGCGCTCCACCCGGGCTTGACTTACTCTCCTGCCGCTGTCGGCGCGCAGCGTCCGACCATGAGTCTGGTGAGGAGGCTCGGATCGCCGTCGAGATGCGGACGGGTCTGGTCGCAACGTCACGGTTCGGTCGCGTTCTACCCTCTGTCCTGGTGCGGTCAGACGAACTGGCGCTACGTTCAGTCATGCGCAGCAGGGGAACCGCGGTCCTCGTCCTCACCGCCAGCTTCGGCCTAGCCTTCTGGCTCGGCACCGGACCACTGGCCCTGCTCTACACCCCCCACTGGGCCGCCGAGGCAATCCCCGTTCTATTTGGGCCCTTGGCCCTGATCGCGGCCCTGCTCGCGCCCCGCTCAGTGCCTTGGAGCCTTGGTGGATACGGCGTGGGAGTCATCCTCGGTGAAGTGATCGGCGAGCATACTTACGCGGCACAGCAGGCGCACTTGAACGCGCAGTTGGCCGACCCCGCGTACTTGCAGGACTGGGAACCGAGCCACCCCGGATGGTGGATCGCAACCCTTGCTTTTCTGACCCTGACCGGAACCGGCTGCTGGCGAGGGGCGACGAGCCGCCCGCCGCTCGGACACAGCATCGAACCGGACTGCCGCCCTCGTCGGTTCATCTCCGGTCACTGGTCCATCCATCGCTCGCGGTTCCCGAAGGCTGCACTGAGGCCGACGTCCCGGCATCCTCTTCTGCCGCTTCCGGGAAGTTTCGCCCAGCCAGTAGGTTGCGGTCATGGCACGGATCTTGGTGACCGGGATGTCGGGTGCTGGCAAGACGACCCTCTTGCACGAGCTTCGCCGGCGGGGCCATCAAACGGTCGACACCGACTACGGCGGGTGGGAGGACCATCCGGGGCGGTGGGACGAAACACGCATGTCAAGCCTGCTTGCGGAGCACGACACGATCGTCGTCTCCGGAACCGTTGAGAACCAGGTCCTCTTCTACGACCGATTCGAGCACATCATTCTGCTTAGTGCACCGGTCAGCGTCCTGCTCGACCGCGTGCGAGGTCGGACCAACAACCCCTACGGCAAGACAACGCGTGACCAGATGGAGATCCGTGAGTATGCGGAGACCGTCGAGCCCCTGCTCCGCCGCGGAGCGACCCTTGAAGTAGATGGCACCCGCCCGGTCAACGACCTAGCCGACGTCGTCGAGCAACTGATCCGAACTCACTGACATGCCGCGTGGAGCGCGGAGTCAGTGGTCGTGTTGCTGCAGGTCCTGTGCGACTCGATCCCTGAAGTCCTTGTGCGTATTGCCTATGGGCAACTGCATCACCAGCCGCGCCTGAACTTCATCCCAGCCGAAGGAATCCTGCAGCGCGTGCAGGGCGTCCTCGAAGTCAGCCGATGCCGTCACCGTCTGCAGAACTCGGATGGGGTCCTTCAGAGCTTCGTTAACGGCGACAAGGGTGTGCAGGCGCTGGTCAGGCATGCCCGAGTCTGGCACGGCGGGCCTTCATCCAGTGCGCGCTACTGCCGCGGGGAGGGCGACCGTCCTTAGGAGTCCCTGCGAGCTCGCCAGGCTAACGCCGCCAGCACAGCAGTAGTAGGTGTCCAAATGGTCCGCTCCGGCCAAGACGGCGAGATGCCGTTCATGATGGCGCCGACCCCCATGAGCGCACTGACGCCAGTGAGCACCTGGCGGCGCACCTTCACCGAAGTGTGACGGTTCGCGACCGCAATAGAGAGCCCCGAATAGAACAGGGCCGCTCCAGCGCTCACGACCCTAAGGCGGTTTGGCAGCACACCGCCGTGAGCGCCGCCGTAACTGGCGCGACCCCAAGGGGCGCCAGCGGCAAGTGCAACTTGGAAAGCGGCGACCCCACCTAGACCTACGGCCGTAGCACTACGCTCCAGGGAGCGCGGCCAACCCTTACCACCCGATGTCAGGGAGCTGTCCTCAATCACCGGGTCATCATGCCGCATCCTCAAATGCCGCGAGTCGCGACACGTGTATCTGGCTACGGAGAGGCGGTGGGCCACCAACGCTTGGCGAGCGTCACGCCGTTGTCGAATCGACACTCAACCGGCAACGGAAACAGGCGATTCTCGAAGCTGACCTCTTGAGCGTCAGCGAAGCGCTCATCGAATCCGAAGAGCAGCCCGCATTTCTGCTCTGCAGCTCGCCAGTTCACAGCAGAGGCGACGAACAGGGCCACGCAACCCAAAACGACTACGAGGCAAGCCACCGCGGTGGCTCGTAGTCCGGTACCCCTCACAGCCCGGATCCTATGCCTGGGCTCCTGGCGGGCCGACCGCCACGACCGGATCTAATGGGTTGTACCGATCCTCTGGCAGGCTCGGTTCCGGTAGCGGCCGGCGGGTCAGCACTCTCCGAATCTGATCGTTGAGGTCTTGCGGCAGACCGTGCGCCCGCCGGTCGTGAGGAGGCGTGACCGCTGCTGGGATGACGTGCCCCCAGATCATTCGGGTGAGCACTTGACCATTAGATCGCCGGGAGTCCTCCTCCACGCTGCTGAGCAAGGATCGCAACGAGGCGAAGGAGGGCAGTAGCGATGTTGTTCATAGGTGATGACTGGGCCGAGGACCACCACGACGTCGAGCTCGTCGACGGCCAGGGTCGGATCCTCGCGCGAAGACGCCTGCCCGAGGGGCTGGGCGGAATCACCCGGCTGCATGCCTTGGTCGCCGAGCATGCCCCCGAGGAGTGGGCGGACCTAGGGAAGCGCTGATCATTTCGCGGTGCCGGGGTGGCGTGCGGGGCTGGTGGGCGGTTGGCCGGGATGATGTTGGTGTGGTCGACGAGCAGCC
>NZ_MKKA01000007.1 GCF_001942405.1 Ornithinimicrobium sp. CNJ-824 | reverse complement strand
GTCTTCGGTCCACCTCCTCCCCCGCGGTCAACATCACGCAGAACTAGTGCGGGACTTCAGTAGTTGTCGCGCGGCCGCTTCGTGTGGTGGTGTCCGCCTCGGCCCAACCGTGGAAGCACACACCGCCCCGGTCCACCACGGACGCTTGCTCATGCGCCGTGGGGAACTGGCCTCCATCGGGGGCCCGCGACTGCGTATCCGCTTCTGCCGCGTGGAGCGTGGGGTCAGTGGTCGTGTTGCTGCAGGTCCTGTGCGACTCGATCCCTGAAGTCCTTGTGCGTATTGCCTATGGGCAACTGCATCACCAGCCGCGCCTGAACTTCATCCCAGCCGAAGGAATCCTGCAGCGCGTGCAGCGCGTCGTCGAAGTCAGCCGATGCCGTCACCGTCCGCAGAACTCGGATGGGGTCCTGCAGGGCTTCGTCAACGGCGGCAAGGGCGTGCAGGCGCTGATCAGGCATGCCCGAGTTTGGCACGGCTGGCCTCCATCCAGTGCGCGCTCATGCCGCGGAGCGGTTGTCAGCGCTGGTTCAGCAGCAGGCGCCTCAGTCGTCGAGTCGCTCGGTCGGTTGCTGGGTCAGTTCGGCGATGAGGTCGAAGTCCTTGTCCAGATGCAGCACGGTGCGGCCGCTGAGCTCGGCGGTGGCGGCGATGAGCAGGTCGGGGATCGACGGGGCGCGGTGGCGCCCACGTTGCGCGAGTAGGCGCTGAACCTGGAGTGCCCGGTCCTCCATTGCTGGCGTCAGGTACTCCACAGGCATGGAGGCGATCGGAGGCAGGTCCAGGACGCGGACGAAGTCGCCTGCTGACCGTGCCGAGTAACCGACCTCGAGCCGGGTCACGGTCGAGATGGCGACCAAACCACGTTCGATCCGGGTGGCCCAGTCTTGCGCCCGGCGACTGGTGCCTAGGCGGACCAGGGCCGACTTGTCGATGAGCCAGGTGGTCATGACCACGCGTCGCGCATGACCTCGGAGTCGCCCAGGTCGGGGAGAAGCTCGGCGAGCGCATCCAGGTCGGCAGCAGTCACCGGGGCCTGGTCACGGTGCGCCTGCTCATGCAGTCGCCTGCGCAGGTACTCGGTGCGGGACAGCCCAACGCGCCTGGCCTGCTCATCGAGCAGAGCGAGGTCCTCGTTCGGGAAGTTTCGAATCAGGATGTTAGGCATGGTCCACCTCCGGTGATATCCCATGCTAGCGGCGGTCGAACGCGTCGCGCCTGTAAGCCGCCCAGTGGGACGTCAGTGGGACGTGACTGCCTCGATGGGCCCACTACTCCTCATTGTTGGCCGCATGTTCTAAGCCTCTGAGCAGGCAAGACCCGACGTGGTGGTCGTCGCATCCGGGCCAAGGTCGCTCTCCTAAAGCGGGTGTCGCAGGTTCGAAAGCTGCCGGGGGCACGCATGCGGGCCAGGTCGAGGAAGCCCGGCGGTCTGCCGCTTGCCTCGGAGAGTGCTCCGCGGAGCACTCCCTGTCCTTCTTCGCTCCCGTCGACGGGCGACGGTCCACCCGCAATCGGTTGTCGTTGGTTGCTCGCACGATCTGGCTACCACCCCGATACCCTGCGTCCATGCGCAGGATCGGTCTGCTGGGTGGGATGAGCTGGGAGTCGACGGCCGAGTACTACCGGTTGATCAACCAGGAGGTCGCCGCCCGTCTGGGGGGCCTGCACTCTGCCCGGGTGATCCTGGCCTCGGTGGACTTCGCCGAGGTGGAGGCTATGCAGGTCGCCGGCGACTGGGCCTCGGCCGGGAAGTTGCTGGCGAGGGAGGCGGCGCTGCTGGAGGCCGGCGGGGCCGAGCTGCTGCTCATCTGCACGAACACGATGCACAAGGTCGCCGACGAGGTCCGGGCCGCCGTGGACATCCCGCTGCTGCACCTCGCAGAAGCGACCGCCGCTGCGGTGCGCGAGGCCGGACTGAGCCGCGTGGGCCTGCTGGGCACCGCCTTCACCATGGAACAGGACTTCTACACCGGTCGACTGGCGCAGCACGGGCTGGACGTCATGGTGCCCGCGGCCGGGGACCGGGCGGACGTGCACCGCGTGATCTACGACGAGCTCTGTATGGGTGTCGTCCGCGAGCAGTCGCGTCGCCGCTACCTGGAGGTGGTCGACGCGTTGGTCGAGCGGGGCGCCGAAGGGGTGATCCTGGGTTGCACCGAGATCGAGCTGCTCCTCGACCCGGACGACCCGGGCACCCAGGTGCCGGTCTTCCCCACGACGCGCATCCATGCTCTGGCCGCGGTGGATGCCGCGCTCGGGACGACCCAGGGGTCCTGAACAGGACAACCACGGTGGGCCCCGTGGGACTCGAACCCACAACCTACGGATTAAAAGTCCGCAGCTCTGCCCATTGAGCTAGAGGCCCTGGCACTGGACGGTGCTGCCGCCAGGCCGCTCGCAGTCTACGGGGCCTCACGCCGGCAGCACGTAGAGGTACATCAGCAGGAAGTGCAGGAACGCCGCGATCATCACCAGCAGGTGCCACAGCTCGTGGAAGCCGAACACGCCTGGCCACGGGTTCGGTCGCTCGAGGACGAAGACCACGAACCCCACGCTGTAGACCAGGCCGCCCGCCGCCATCAGCGCCAGCGCACCGAACGGCAGGGTCGTCCCCTCCGCCAGCAGCACGGTGGGGATCCAGCCTAGGGCGATGTAGAGGGTGTTGGTGACCGACTTGTGCAGCTGGCGCCAGACGGAGCGCACGACGATCCCCAGCGTCGCGATGCCCCAGACCGTGCCGAGCACCGCCCAGCCGAACGGGGAGCGGAACAGGACGAGCACGAGCGGGGTCACGGTGCCGGCGATGAGGGCGAAGACGGACGTGTAGTCCAAGGTCCGCAGGATCTCGTTGAACCGCGGTCCGCGGTCGAGCCCGTGGTGGAGGGTGCTGCTGACGAACAGCGTGATGAGCGAGGCGCCGTAGACGCTGAAGGACACGATCTTCCACGGGTCGCCCCCGGCGGCGGCCTGCACGACGAGCAGCGCGGTGCCCAGCGCGGCCAGGCAGGCACCCACCAGGTGGGACAGGGTGTTGAACCGCTCGTCGGTGACGTGGACGCTGCCGTCACGGCTGCGGTGGGGGGCATCCATCGGGTGATCCTAACGAGCGCGTGGAGCCCTCACGGCCCCCGAGCCCGACGGCCCCCGCGCTGTGCCAGAGTGTCCTCCCATGACCGACAACCCCCCCACCACGCTGACGACCACCGAGCGCGCGCTCGTCGAGGTCAACGGCATCGAGGTGATCGAGGAGTCCGAGCGCACGGCCAGGCCGTCGGACCTGTTCTGGCCGTGGTTCGCCGCCAACGTGTCGGTGTTCGGCATGAGCTACGCGGCGTTCGTCTACGGCTTCGGCATCTCCTTCGCCCAGGCGGTCGTCGTCGCCGTCGTGGGGGTCGTCCTGTCGTTCTTCTTCTGCGGCGTCATCGCCATCGCCGGCAAGCGCGGCTCGGCCCCGACGATGGTGCTGTCCCGGGCCGCCTTCGGCGTCGACGGGCAGAAGGTGCCCGGCGTGGTCTCCTGGCTGGTCTCGATCGGGTGGGAGACGTTCCTGGCGATCATGGCGGTGCTGGCCACCGCGACGGTCTTCCGCGAGCTCGGGTGGGCCGACGGCACCGCCACCAAGGTGATCGCCACGCTGGTCGTCACCGCCCTCATCGTCCTCGCCTCCGTCGCCGGCTACCACACGATCATGCGGCTGCAGTCGGTCCTGACCTGGGTGACCGGGGCCATCACGATCGTCTACATCGCGATGACCCTCCACCTCGTCGACCTGTCCACCGTGACGCTGCGGGAGAGCGGGTCGACCGAGTCGGTCATCGGTGCCCTCGTCATGGTGATGACCGGCTTCGGCCTGGGCTGGATCAACATCGCCGCCGACTGGTCTCGCTACCAGAAGCGGTCCGCCTCCGGCGCCGCGATCGTCTTCTGGAACACCCTCGGCGGTGCCCTCCCCGTCGTGCTGCTCGTCGGCTACGGCCTGCTCCTCGTCGGGTCGAGGCCCGACCTGGAGGAGGGGATCGCCAACGATCCCATCGGCACGCTCGCGACGATCCTGCCGACCTGGTTCCTCGTGCCCTTCCTCCTCGCCGCCGTCCTGGCCCTCGTCAGCGGCGCGGTCCTGGGCATCTACTCCTCGGGCCTGACCCTGCTCTCGCTGGGCGTGGACATCCCGCGCCCTGCCGCCGCGGGCCTCGACGGGCTCATCCTCACCGCCGGCACGATCTGGGTGGTCTTCTTCGCGGAGAGCTTCCTCGCGCCGTTCCAGAGCTTCCTCATCACCCTCGGCGTCCCGCTCGCCGCGTGGGCCGGCATCCTCATGGCCGACATCGCCCTGCGCCGCCGCAGCTACGACGAGCGCGCGCTCTTCGACGCCGGCGGCCGCTACGGGGCCTGGGACTGGACCTCCGTCGGCACGATGGTGGTCGCCTCCGTCATCGGCTGGGGACTGGTCATCAACCTCTTCGCCGACGCCGCCTCGTGGAACAACTGGCAGGGCTACCTGCTCGGCCCGCTGGGCCTGGGGGGCAGGGAGGGGACCTGGGCCTACGCCAACGTCGGTGTGCTCGTCGCCCTCGTGCTGGGCTTCGTCGTGACGTATGCAGCGCGCCGCGCCACCGTGCGCCGCCAGGAGGCCGGGCAGGCCCGCACCGAGGACCCGGCGGTCGCCCCGTGAGCACCCCTCCCGGCCAGGACGCGCCCTGGCTCGTCGTCGTCGACGCCCAGCGCATCTTCGCCGACCCCGCCTCCGACTGGGCCGCTCCCCGCTTCGCGGAGACGCTCGGGCCCCTGCGCCGGCTGGTCGCCGAGCACGCCGGCCGGACCGTCGTCACCCGGTGGGTGCCGCCGGTGACCAAGCAGGGCTCGTGGGTCCCCTACTTCGAGCAGTTCGCCTTCGCCGACCGACCGGCCGACGACCCGCTCTTCGACCTCGTGCCCGAGGTGGCGCAGCTGGGCGTGCAGCACGTGGTGAGCGCCCCCACGTTCGGCAAGTGGGGCCCGACCCTGGCGGGGATCACCGGGCAGCTGGCCCACCTCGTGCTGGCCGGTGTCTCCACCGACTGCTGCGTCCTCTCGACCGCGCTCGCCGCGGCGGACGCGGGCTGCACCGTCGAGGTGGTGGCCGACGCGTGCGCCGGCTCCAGCGACGGGGCGCACGAGCGGGCGCTGGCGGCGATGGCCCTCTACGCGCCGCAGATCATCGTGCGCTGAGCGGCCTGCCTCGGGGTCAGCGGTGCGCCAGCACCTCCAGCAGCGCGAGGCCGTAGGCCTCCTCGGCGTCCTCGTGCACGAAGGTCTGCGGCTCGCCCTCGACGAGCGCGACCACGGCATACCCCTCCCTGGTGAGGCCGAGGCCGACGAAGTCGTGCCCGAGCACCGCCCTGAGCTGGTCCTCGCGCGGCAGCCACACCGTCTCCTCGAGCGCGACCGAGTCCAGCGCCCACTCGGCGACGCCGTTGAACCCGATGACGCTGCCCCCGACGAACTCGTGGACCTCCACGGTCATGTCGGCCAGGTGGAAGACGTCGTGCGCGACGCCGGGGCGGTCGACGGCGAACCGGTCGCCCGGCATCGGTGACCAGACCATCCCGGCGTCGAGGAGTCGGCGGGCCAGGTCCAGGGAGATCATCCGGCCAGTCTGGCAAAGGCGGCTGGGAGGTACCTCCGGACGCACGGACGCCCCGCCGGGACGTCGAACGGGTCGACATCCCCGGCGGGGCGTTCTCGTGCGGGTGGGCTCGCTCAGACCTCGGCGCGGGTGCGCGCGGCCGGGACCGCCACGGCGCCCACGGCCCGCAGGCCGACGCCGGCGAGGATGAACGCCAGCCCGACGCCCATCGCCATGACGGCGACCCCGAAGGAGACCACCGAGGTGAACAGGGAGGCCCGGAGGAAGGAGGCGTTCATCGCGACGTCACGCAGCGGGTCCTCCCGGTCCAGCTCGGCGTAGGTCTTGCCGCCGGTGCTGTCCAGGGCGTGCTTGTCGATGATCTGCGCCTGGGAGTAGGCGGAGAACGGACCGTCGACGTGGTCGCCGGCGAGGAAGTCGGCGTCCTCGGCCACGGTGACGTTGGCCCGGCTCAGCTCCTGGCTGACCATGACGTAGGTCGCTCCGCCGGCGATGATGAAGATGAGTCCGAGGACCATGAGGATGGTCCCCATGGTGCGGCTGGTACGCATGTGGTGGTGCCTTTCGTTCAGGGAGGCTCCAGTCTAGAGGGTTGTGGGCACCGATTTACGACATTTCGTCGTAACCGGGTGTGCCCCGGGCACACCGGTGACCGACAATGGCAGGGATGACTGCCGACCCCGCACCTTCGACCTCGGTGCCGCCGACCCCTGGGACGACCCCCGTCCCGCCCACCACCACCCTCGTGGACCGCCTGCCGTCCGGCCGGCCGGACCCGGACACGACCTATGCGGTCTTCGAGACCTGGGCGCAGGAGCAGGGCACCCCTCTCTACCCGCACCAGGAGGAGGCGGTCCTGCACCTGCTCGGCGGGGCCAACGTCGTGCTGTCCACCCCCACCGGCAGCGGCAAGTCGCTCGTGGCCACCGCCGCCGCGCTGCAGGCGCTGGCCGAGGACCGGGTGACCTTCTACACGGCCCCGATCAAGGCGCTGGTCAGCGAGAAGTTCTTCGCCCTGTGCCGCGTCCTCGGCGCGGAGAACGTCGGCATGCTCACCGGCGACGCGGCCGTCAACGCCGACGCCCCCGTCGTCGTCTGCACCGCCGAGGTGCTGGCCAACATCGCCCTGCGCGAGGGCGAGGGCGCCGACATCGGCATGGTCGTCATGGACGAGTTCCACTACTACGGCGAGCCCGACCGCGGCTGGGCCTGGCAGGTGCCCCTGCTGACCCTGCCCCAGGCCCAGTTCCTGCTCATGTCCGGCACCCTCGGCGACATGAGCCGGATCAGCGAGGAGCTCACCCGGCGCACCGGCCGCGAGACCGCGCTCGTGACCGGGGTCGACCGCCCGGTGCCCCTGCACTTCAGCTGGGCGATGACGGCCGTCCCCGAGACGATCACCGAGCTGCTCCAGGAGCGCAAGGCTCCCGTCTACGTCGTCCACTTCACCCAGAAGGACGCCCTGGAGAGGGCGCAGTCGCTGATGTCGGTCCAGCTGCTGACCAAGGACGAGAAGGAGGCCGTCCGCCGGGCGATCGGCGCCTTCCGGTTCACCGCCGGCTTCGGGCGCACCCTGTCCAAGCTGGTCCGCCACGGCATCGGCGTGCACCACGCGGGCATGCTCCCGCGCTACCGCCGGCTCGTCGAGCAGCTCGCCCAGGACGGGCTCCTCAAGGTCATCTGCGGCACCGACACCCTGGGGGTGGGCATCAACGTGCCGATCCGCACGGTGCTGTTCACCGGGCTGGCCAAGTACGACGGCACCCGCTCCCGGATCCTGCGTGCCCGGGAGTTCCACCAGATCGCCGGCCGCGCGGGCCGCGCCGGCTTCGACACCTCGGGGTATGTCGTGGTGCAGGCACCCGAGCACGTGGTGGAGAACGCCAAGGCCGTCGCCAAGGCGGGGGACGACCCGAAGAAGCAGCGCAAGATCCAGAGGAAGAAGCCGCCGGAGGGCCAGGTCTCCTGGACCGAGGAGACCTTCGACAAGCTCGTCGGCGGCGAGCCCGAACCGCTGGGCTCCCGGCTCAAGGTGGACCACTCGGTCATCCTCAACACCGTCGCCCGGGCCGGGGACCCGGTGACCCACCTGGCCCGCCTCGTGCGCGACAACCACGAGGAGCCGCGGGCGCAGGCCCGGCTGGCCCGCAAGGCCGTCGTGCTGGGCCGCTCCATGCTCGACAGCGGGGTGCTCGTGCGCCGGGACGAGCCCGGACCGGACGGGCGGACCGTCGACCTGGCCCCCGGGGTGCAGGAGAACTTCGCGCTCAACCAGCCGCTCGCCCCGTTCGCGCTCGCCTCCCTGGAGGTCTTCGACAAGGAGTCCCCGACCTACGCCCTCGACGTGGTCTCGGTGGTGGAGTCGGTGCTGGACGACCCGATGCCGGTCCTGGTGGCCCAGCGCTACAAGGCCCGTGGCGAGGCGGTCGCGCGGATGAAGGCCGACGGGCTCGACTACGACGAGCGGATGGCCGAGCTGGAGGAGGTCACCTGGCCCCGCCCGCTCGCCGAGCTGCTGGAGGGCACCCTGGCCATCTACCGGCAGACCCAGCCGTGGGTGCGCGAGGACGCCCTCTCGCCCAAGGCGGTCGTCCGCGACATGTGGGAGCGGGCGATGAGCTTCACCGAGTTCGTCGGCTTCTACACGCTCTCCCGCAGCGAAGGCGTCCTGCTGCGCTACCTGACCGACGCCTACCGCACGCTGCGCCAGACGGTGCCGGAGACGGCATACACCCCCGAGCTGGACGACGTCGTCCACTGGCTGGGGGAGACCATCCGACAGACCGACTCCTCCCTCCTGGAGGAGTGGGAGGCGCTCACCGACCCCGAGTCGGTGGCGGCCGCCGCCGCCCGGGCCGCCTCCGGCGACCCGACCCCGCCCAGCCGGCCGATCACCAGCAACGAGCGGGCGTTCCGGGTCATGGTCCGCAACGCCCTGTGGCGGCGGGTCGAGCTCGTGGCCGACGACGCCTGGGAGGCTCTGGGGGACCTGGAGGTCCAGGTCGCCGCGCTGCCGGAGCCGCCCCTGGAGCCGCTGATGGGCCGCTCCGACTGGGACGAGGCCCTGGAGGCCTACTACGACGAGCACGGCTCGGTCGTGCTCGACGCCGACGCCCGCGGGCCGCAGATGCTGCTCGTCGAGCCGTTGGCCGGGGAGCACGCGGCGATCACCGACGGCCGGCCCGGTCGGGTCTGGCGGGTGGTCCAGACGGTCCTCGACCCCGAGGGCGACAAGGACTGGGTGATCGAGGCAGAGTGCGACCTGGACGCCTCCGACCTGGTCGGCGAGCCGGTGCTGCTGGCGACGGCGATGCGGCGCCTGGGCGGCTGAGGACCCCTAGACCACCCCGGCCAGGTAGTCGGTGACGCTGGTGCGCACCGGCATGAGGTAGACGTGATGACCGCGCTCGCGGGCGAAGTCGATCGCCCGGCGGGCGAAGGTGCGCTGCCACTGCAGGGTGGGCTCGAAGTCGGTCGGGAAGGCCACGAGGTTGCGTCGCCGCCAGTAGCCGATCGCCCCGTTGCTGGTCACCGTGGTCGCGCCCCACCACACCGGCAGGTCCTGCGGCAGGATCCGTGCCCAGGCGCCCATGAGCCCGACGTCGAAGAACGGCTGGGTGAAGACCCCCGCGGCGCCGGCCGACAGCTTGCGCTCCAGGTAGCGCATCTCCTGGGCGATCCCCTGACGGTAGGGGTCCAGCCCGGCGTAGACCGTCAGGTGCGGCAGCTCGGCCCGGATGCGCCGGATGACGTCGACCGCGTCGACCGGGTAGGTGTGGTGGGTGAAGTAGTCGGCGTCGTCGCCGGAGACGACCAGGACCTCCTCGGCGCCCTGGTCGGCCAGCGAGCGGGCCATCCGCAGCGGGGCCTCGGGGTCGACGTCCGCCGCCCGCAGGTGCGGGATCGCGCGGTATGCCGTGCCGTCGGCCCGGCGGGCGCACTCCCGGGCCAGGGCGGTCGCCTCCCAGCTGCGCAGGTCGAACTTGACCAGGTCCGGCACGTTGACGGTGTCCGCCCAGGGCAGGTGCTCGGCGACGGCGGCCATCTCCGTGCGGATGGACTCCTCGCTGCGGGGGACGAGCTCGACGGAGATGCGGGACTGGGTGGCGGTCATCAACGGTCAGTCTCCCAACCGTCCGTGCGGGTCGGGAAATCGCGGTCCGGCCCGGCGGTCCTGCGGCTGCGCACCCCGGCCGCCGGGCGACCTGCGGACGACGACGCCCCCGCCGGCGGACCGGCGGGGGCGTGGCGTGCAGGTGCGGTGGGGGACGGGGCCCGCCACCGCGGCGCACCTCACCCGGAGGTGGGCAGCTCCGGGAGCACGTCGGGGTTCTCCTCGATCCAGGCCTCGACGGCCTCGGCCTCGTTGCCCTCGCCGTACTCGTTGACGACCATGTCCTCCAGCGAGCCGTACTGGTCGTCGTCGAGCTTCAGCTGGCCGATCCACTCCGCGGCCTCGGGGAACTCCTCGGCGAAGCCCTCGCGACCGAGGAAGTGCAGGGCCTCGGGGTCGCCCAGGGCGCCCTCGGGGTCCTCCAGGTCCTTGACCGGGAACTCGGCGTTCGCCCAGAAGGGACGCCACAGGGTGACGACGATGTCCTCCTCGTTCTCCACCGCGTTCTGCAGCTCGGTGAGCATCGCGGTCGTGGAGGAGGTGACCAGCTCGAACTCCTCGTCCAGCCCGTAGGTGGGGAAGACGCTCTCGTTGGTGACGCGGGTCAGACCGGCCCCCGGCTCGATGCCGATGACCTGACCGTCGAAGCGGTCGGCGTTGTCGGCGAGCTCCTCCAGGGAGTCGATGTCGACGTACTCCGGCACCGCGATGGTCAGCACCGCGCTGTCGTAGTAGCTGCCCAGGTCCTCGATGCTGTCGCCGTACTCCTCCATGTAGTCGGCGTGGGTGACCTCGGACCAGGCCGAGGGGTACATGTCGACGTCCCCGTTGGCCAGGCCCGCGTAGAGCGGCGCCGGCTCGGTGAGGGTCTCCATCTCGACGGTGTAACCCATCTCCTCCAGCTGGTTCTCCAGCAGGTAGGCGGTGGAGAGGCCGTCGGTCCAGGACGGCAGGAAGCCCAGCGTGATCTCGCCGGAGGCCCCGCCCGCGGCGGCGTCCTCGGTCTCCTCGGTCGTGGTGTCGTCGCTGCCGGTGTCCTCGGCGGCGGTGTCCTCGCCGCCGTCGCCGCACGCGCCAGCACGAGGCCGGCGGTGGCGAGGCTGGCGACGAGCGCGGTCGTGCGGCGCCTTCGGCGCGCCTCAGGGTGGTGGTCCTCATGATCGGATCGTTCCTTTCGGTAGAGGTCGTACGGACGGGGGTGCCGTCGTCGCGGGGCTCAGGTGCCGGCGCGGACGGAGGTCTCGGTGGTGCTCGGGGAGGACGACCCGGAGGCGGGCTCCGAGGTCGTGGTCGGCTGGGGGCCTCCGGCGGCGGTGCGGCGCGCCCGCAGCCGGGCCAGCAGGGAGCCGGCGTGCCGGCCCGGGTTGCCGAGGGCCGAGGTGACCCGGTCCAGGAAGATGGCCAGGATCACCACGCCGATGCCGGCCTCCACGCCGAGGGGCGTGTTGAGGCGGGCGATCGACTCGACGACCAGCTTGCCCAGGCCGTCGGCGCCGGTGAAGCCGGCGATGACCGCCATCGACAGGGCCAGCATGATGACCTGGTTGACCCCGGCCATGATGGTCGGCACCGCCAGCGGCATCTGGATGCCGCGCAGGATCTGCCACGGCGAGGCGCCGAAGGCCTGTCCCGCCTCGACGGTCTCGGCGTCGACCTGCCGGATGCCCAGCTCGGTGAGTCGGACCCCCGGCGGCAGGGCGAAGATGATCGTGGCGAAGATCCCGGGCACCAGGCCGATCGAGAAGAAGGTGACCGCCGGGATCAGGTAGACGAACCCGGGCATGGTCTGCATGAAGTCCAGCACCGGCCGCACGACGGCGCTCACCGCGTCGTTGCGGGCGGCGAGCACCCCGAGCGGGACGGCCAGGGCCACGGCGACGATCGTGGCGACGATGACCAGTGCCAGGGTCTGCATCGAGGGCAGCCAGATGTCCATCGAGATGAGCAGCGCGAACCCCAGGGCGGTGCCCAGCGCCAGCCGCCAGGAGGAGACCAGCCAGGCGACCAGCGCGAACAGGGCCACCATCACCAGCGGCGGCGGCGACATCAGAAGGTCGACCAGGCCCTCGACGACGAAGGTCATCACGTCGCGGAAGAGGGTCAGCAGGATGTTGAGGTTGTCGTCGATCCAGTCGAACGCAGTGTCGATCCAGTCGCCGACGCGGACGCGGGGCAGCATGCTCTCCTCGGCCGTGCTCATCGGGACACCTCCTCGGCGGGGTGGTTGGACAGCGCGGTCAGCAGCGTCACCTGGGGGATGAGCCCGGCGAGCCGACCCTGGTCGTCCACGACGAGCAGGGGGCTGGTCCGGCGGGCGGCGTCGGCGAGCAGGTCGGCCAACGGGGTGTCCAGCGTGACGGTGCTCGCGCTGCGTTCGGTCAGGGGAAGGTCCGTGCGTCCGTCGCGGACGGCGGCCGCGATCTCGCCCGGCAGCACGACCCCGACCGGGGTGCGGTCGCGGCGGACCACGGGCAGCGCGTCGAGCTGGTGCTCGCGGATGAGCTTGTGCGCCTGCTGGGGGCCCTGCTCGGCCCCGATGACGTACTCCGGCCGCTCCATCACCGCACCGGCCGTGAGCACCTTGGCCCGGTCGACGTCCTGGACGAACTGCGCGACGTAGTTGCTGCTGGGGTCGTTGAGGATCTGCTCGGCGGTGCCGATCTGCTCGATCCGGCCGTCGCGCATCATCGCGATCCGGTCGCCCAGGCGCATGGCCTCGTTGAGGTCGTGGGTGATGAAGACGATGGTCTTGTCCAGCCGCTGCTGCAGGTCGACGAGCTGGTCCTGCATCTCCCGCCGGATGAGCGGGTCGAGGGCGCTGAACGCCTCGTCCATGAGCAGGATGTCGGTCTCGGCGGCCAGCGCCCGGGCCAGGCCCACCCGCTGCTGCATGCCCCCCGACAGCTCGCCGGGCAGGGACTCGCCCCAGCCCTTGAGCCCGACCATCTCCAGGGCGCGGTCGGCGCGGGCCTCCCGGTCGCTGCGCGACATGCCCTGCACCTTCAGGCCGTAGGCCGCGTTCTCGCCGACGGTGCGGTGCGGCAGCAGGGCGAAGTGCTGGAAGACCATCGAGATCTTCTCGCGGCGTACCCGCCGCAGCGCCTCGCCCTTGAGCGCGGAGAGGTTCTCGTCCTCGATGACGACCTCGCCGGCCGTGGCGGGGTGCAGGCCGTTGATCATCCGGATCAGCGTGGACTTGCCCGAGCCGGACAGGCCCATGACGACGAAGATCTCGCCGGGGGAGACCTCGAAGGAGGCGTCGATGACGGCGGGGGTCAGCCCCTCGGCCCGGAGCTCGGCGCGCGTGGCCCCGTTGCGCAGGGCCTCGACCCCCCGCTGGGGTCGGCGGCCGAAGATCTTGTAGAGATGCTCCGCGGCAAGGAGTGGCACAGGATGATCCCTCGGTCGGTGGTCGTGGGCACAGCTCGTGGGCGCGTCCTGGCGAACCGGGGTGTCCCGCCCGCCCGGATCAGCCCCGGGGGCGGTGGTCGTCGCCGGCGGCGCGAGGACGGGCCGCCTTTCGACAGTAGGGGATGGCCACGGGAATTTGCCAAGTGGAAACCGTTCCGTGATCACACCGTGATCCGTCCGTTGCGGGATCGTGACGAGAGCGCGGGAATGGGACGCCCGGGGGCGGGTCCCGTCCCACCGGGCGTCCCCGGCCTCGGCTGGCTAGACTCGCCGGCACCGGCGGACCACCGCGGGTCCGCCCGTCCAGACGGAAGGTCGACGCGCAATGTTCCTCACCCCGCTGATGAAGCGCCTGGAGAACGAGCAGGCCCTCGACGACGCGGTCGAGTCGGCCCGCTCGACCGTGAACACGGTGCTGCCTCCCGGGCCGGTCAAGGACGTCCTCCACGGACGGCCGCTGGGCCACGCCCTCCACCCGCTGCTGGTCGCCCTGCCGATCGGCATGAACGTCGGGGCGACCCTGCTGGACGTCCTGGGCGACGAGGACGACCGGGCGGCGGCCCGACGGCTGGTCGGGGCGGCGCTGGTCTCCACCGTCCCCACGGTCGCCTCCGGCTGGGCGGACTGGTCCGAGCTGGGGTCGGCGAAGCGGCCGATGCGGGTCGGGCTCGTGCACGCCCTGGCCAACGGCGCCGCCGCGGGGGTGTTCGCCGCCAGCTGGGTCGCCCGGGCCGCCGGCCACCACCGCGCGGGCGCGGCCCTGTCCATGGTGGGCCTGGCCGGGCTGGGGGCGGCCGGCTACCTCGCGGCCACCTCGTCTACGCCCAGGGTGTCGCCGTCAGCCGGACGATGGACCACGAGCCGGCCCCGCGGGAGTGGACCGACGTGGCCGCCGCCCAGGACGTGGGGGAGGGGCTGGTGCGGGTCGACGTCGCCGGCGAGCCGGTGGTGCTCACCCGGTCCGGCGGCGTCCTGCGGGCGCTCGCGGCCACCTGCACCCACCTCGGCGGGCCGCTCGACGAGGGCACCGTCGAGGACGGCTGCGTCGTCTGCCCGTGGCACGGGAGCCGCTTCGACCTGGCCGACGGGTCGGTCGAGCGGGGCCCGGCGTCGGTGCCGCAGCCGGCGTACGACGTGCGGGAGACCGGCGACCGGGTGGAGGTCCGCGCCCGCCCGTGAACCCCGGTCCAGAACGGGCGGTCGGGGGCCGACCCCCGAGGGCTCAGCGCAGCAGCGGACCCAGCCAGCGCTCGGCCTCCTCGAGCGACCATCCCTTGCGCCCGGCGTAGTCCTCGAGCTGGTCCCGACCGATCCGTCCCACGGCGAAGTAGGTCGACTCCGGGTGGCCGAGGATCAGTCCGGACACGGCGCTGTTGGGGCTCATGGCCCCGTGCTCGGTCAGCACCATCCCGGCGGAACGCTCGGCGTCGAGAAGGTGCCACAGGGTGAACTTCTCGGTGTGGTCCGGCTGCGCCGGGTAGCCGGGTGCCGGGCGGATCCCGTCGTACCGCTCCTTGACCAGGTCCTCGACCGGCAGGTCCTCCGCCGGCGCGTAGCCCCACAGCCTGGTGCGGACCTCCCGGTGGGTCCACTCGGCGAACGCCTCCGCGAGGCGGTCGGCCAGCACCTGGACCATGATCGCGCCGTAGTCGTCGTGCTCCTCGCGCAGCCGGGCCGCCAGCTCCTCGGCCCCGTGGACCGAGACGGCGAAGCGCCCACGTGGTCGCCCTCGGGGGCCACGAAGTCCGCGAGCGCGGCATACCCGCCCTGGGAGCGTTCCCGCTGCTGCCGCAGGGTATGCAGCCGCACCGGTCCGGCGGGACCGTCCCCGGTGCCCGTGCCGGTGTCGACGAGGATGTCGTCGCCGTCGCGGCGGGCCGGCCACAGCCCGACGACGCCACGGGCGCGCAGCAGGCCCTCGTCGAGGATGCGCTCCAGCCAGCGCTGCCCGTCGGCCCAGGTGGTGCGGGCCTGCTCCCCGACCTTGGGGTCGTCGAGGATGCGCGGGTAGGAGCCGCGCAGCTCCCAGGCGGTGAAGAACGGGGTCCAGTCGACGACCGCGACGAGCTCGGCCAGCGTCGGCTCCAGCACCTGGGTGCCCAGCAACGAGGGCGTCGCCGGCACCGGTCCGGTGACGGCGCGGGTGCTGGCGCGGGCCGCCTCGAGCGGGACGAGCGAGACCTTCTTGCCGGCGTGCCGCTCGCGCAGCTCGGCGTAGGTGAGAGCGGTGCGCTCGCGCAGCTTCTCCTCGTGGTTGATCGCGTCGGCGACCACGCCCACGGCGCGGGAGGCGTCGACGACGTGGACGACGGTGCCCTCGTAGGCCGGGTCGATCTTGACGGCCGTGTGGGCGGCCGAGGTCGTGGCCCCGCCGATGAGCAGGGGCGTGGTCAGGCCGCGACGCTGCATCTCGGTGGCGAGGGAGACCATCTCGTCCAGGCTGGGCGTGATGAGACCGGAGACCCCGACCACGTCGGCCCCGATCTCGTCCGCGGTGGCCAGGATCTTCTCCGCGGGCACCATGACGCCCAGGTCGGTGACCTCGTAGCCGTTGCAGCCCAGCACGACGCCCACGATGTTCTTGCCGATGTCGTGCACGTCCCCCTTGACGGTGGCCATGACGACCCGGCCCTTGGTCCGGCCGCCGGTCTCGGCGGCGGCGGCCTCCAGGTAGGGGGTCAGGTGGGCGACGGCCTTCTTCATCACCCGGGCGGACTTGACGACCTGGGGCAGGAACATCTTCCCGGCGCCGAACAGGTCGCCGACGACGTCCATCCCGGCCATGAGCGGGCCCTCGATGACCTGCAGGCCCGAGCCCAGCTGCTGGTAGGCCTCCTCGGCGTCCTCGACGACGTAGGTGTCGATGCCGTGCACGAGCGCGTGCCGCAGGCGCTCGGTGACGTCCGCGTCCCGCCAGGCCAGCTTGGCCGCGGCGGCGGCCGACGGTCCGCCCCCGCCTGGGCCGGCGTCCTCGGTCTGCGCCTTGATCCGCTCGGCGAGCTCGATGAGCCGCTCGGTCGCGTCCGGGCGGCGGGCCAGGACCACGTCCTCGACGTGCTCGCGCAGCACCGGGTCGATGTCCTCGTAGACGCCGAGCATCCCCGCGTTGACGATGCCCATGTCCAGGCCCGCACGGATGGCGTGGAGGAGGAAGACCGAGTGCATGGCCTCCCGCACGGTGTTGTTGCCCCGGAAGGAGAAGGACACGTTGGAGATGCCGCCGGAGACGAGCGCCCCGGGAAGGTTCTCCTTGATCCATCGGGTGGCCTCGATGAAGTCCAGGGCGTAGCGGTCGTGCTCCTCCATGCCGGTCGCCACCGTCAGCACGTTGGGGTCGAAGACGATGTCGTGGGCGGGGAAGGGGTCCGGCAGCGTCGCGCCCGGGGTGGTCAGGAGCCGGTAGGCCCGCTCGCACACCGCGGTCCGGCGGTCCAGGGTGTCGGCCTGCCCCTGCTCGTCGAAGGCCATGACGACCACGGCCGCGCCGTAGCGGCGCACGACGGCCGCCCGCCGCAGGAACTCCTCCTCGCCGTCCTTGAGCGAGAGGGAGTTGACGATGCCCTTGCCCTGGAGGCAGCGCAGCCCGGCCTCGAGCACCTCCCAGCGCGAGGAGTCGATCATGACCGGCACGCGGGCGACGTCCGGCTCGCCCGCCAGCAGGTTGAGGAAGTGGGTCATCGTCGCCGGGCCGTCGAGCATGCCCTCGTCGACGTTGACGTCGATGAGCTGGGCGCCGGCCTCCACCTGCTGCCGGGCCACGGCCACCGCGGCGTCCCAGTCGCCCTCCTGGACGTGCCGGGCGAACTTCGGGCTGCCGGTGATGTTGGTCCGTTCGCCGACGTTGACGAAGTTGACGTCGGGGGTGAGGGTGAACGCCTCCAGGCCGGAGGTGCGCAGGTACGGCGTGCCGCCGGCGGGGGTGCGGGGTGCCGCGTCGGCGACGGCCTGCGCGATCGCGCGGATGTGGTCGGGGGTGGTCCCGCAGCAGCCGCCGACGATGTTGAGCAGTCCCTCCTGGGCCATCGAGCCCAGGACCTCGGCCATCTCCTCCGGGGTGTCGTCGTAGCCGCCGAAGGCGTTCGGCAGGCCGGCGTGGGGTGGACGGAGGTGAGCGCCGTGGTGGCGGCGGCGACGTCGCGCACGTGCGGGCGCATGGCCTCGGCGCCGAGCGCGCAGTTGAGGCCCAGGGAGAACAGGTCCACGTGCTCGGTGGAGACCGCGAAGGCCTCCGGCGTCTGGCCCGAGAGGGTGCGGCCGGAGGCGTCGGTGATCGTCCCCGAGAGCATGACCGGCACCGGGCCGTCGGCGGACCCCGAGGCCAGACGGGCCTCCTGCACGTCGGCGATCGCGTGCAGCGCGGCCTTGGCGTTGAGGGTGTCGAAGACGGTCTCGACCAGCAGCAGGTCGACGCCGCCCTCGAGGAGCGCCGCCGCCTGCTCGGCGTACGCCGCGCCCAGCTGGTCGTAGGTGACGGCGCGGACCTCGGGTCGCTCGACGTCGGGGGACAGCGACGCGGTCCGGTTCGTCGGTCCGAGCGAGCCGGCGACGAACCGGGCCCGGCCGTCTTCGGCCGCCACCTCGTCGGCGACCCCGCGGGCGACGCGGGCGGCGGCGACGTTCATGTCGTGGACCAGGCCCTGGGTGCCGTAGTCGGCCTGGGCGATCGAGGTGGCGCTGAAGGTGTTGGTCGTGAGGATGTCGGCCCCGGCCCGCAGGTAGGCGCGGTGCACCTCGGCCACGACGTCCGGCCGGGTCAGGCCGAGGAGGTCGAAGTTGCCCCTGAGCGTGGTGGTGGCGTGCGTCGACCAGGCCGGGCCGCTCCCGTGGAAGTCGCTCTCGGTAAGGTCCACCTGCTGCAGCATCGACCCGTAACCGCCGTCCAGGACGAGGATCCTTCGGCGGGCTGCGGCCCTGAGGGGGTGCTCGTGGCGGGATGCTTCGGTGGGGTCGGCTGCAGGCGGCACCTGCCCACTGTAGGTGCCGCCCCGGCGGGGGCCGAATCCCGTGGGTCGCGGCTCAGCGCCGCCGGCCGTCCTTGCCCGGCCGCGTCCCGGCGTCCGGCCCGGGCACCTCGGGCAGCTCGCTGGCCCGCACCAGCCGCAGGGCGGTGACGAAGACCAGGCCGCCCAGCAGGTTCAGGGGCACGACGTACCAGAACCAGGCGAGCCACTCGCCGTAGCCCACCGCCGCCCCCGCGTGGATGGCGCCGAAGATGATGATCGAGTCGAGCACGGAGTGGAACAGGCTCAGCCCGGCCAGGAGGAAGCCGGCCGCGAACGCCGCGACGACCTTGACCCCGTCCGAGTCCGTGCCCTCCTGCATCCGGGTGAGGACGGTGATGACGAATCCGCCCAGCAGGGACAGGGCGACCGCGCGCAGGTCGAGCGGGGCGTCGACGAAGTGCCGGGCGCTGTCGGTGAGCACCTCGGTGAACTCGGGGAAGGCCTGCACCACCAGCCACATGAAGACCCACCCACCGACCAGGTTGGTCAGCAGCGTGACGCCCCACAGCCGCAGCAGCTGCAGGAACGTGCCCCGGCCGGCGAAGATCGCCATGACCGGCAGCAGGAAGCCCTCGGTGAACAGCTCGCTGTGGGCCAGGTAGAGCGCCACGAAACCGATGCCGAAGGCCACCCCCGCCAGCAGGTGGTCGCCGGTCGCGTGCAGCACCGCCAGGTAGGCCAGGATGCCCAGGCCGATCTCCAGGCCGCCGAAGAACCCCGTCGTCAGCAGCGCCCGCCAGCTGCGGTGCAGCCGTTCGGCCCCCTTCGTCGCGGTCCCCTCGAACGAGTCGACGACCTCCGGCTCGGGCCGGTCGGAGGCCGGGTCGACCCGGCCGTCCCGGTCCTGGGCGACCTTGTCGTCGGTCGGACGGGAGCGGGCCGCGCTCATGGTGCCTCCTGGGTGCCGGGGTGGGTGCCCATGCTAGGTCCGCCGGGCCGGCAGGACCCCCCAGCCGGGGGGTGTCCCGGGTGCGCCGGCCGGGCCAGCCTGGAGGGGAGCCGCCGTCACCGGTGGCGGACCGAGGAGGCGACATGGACGAGGTGCTGGTGATCGGCAGCGGCCCCGCCGGGCTGGCGACCGCCGCGGAGCTGCTGCGACGCGGCATACCGACGACCGTGCTGGAGCGCGGGGACCGGGCGGCAGCCGCCTGGGCCGGCCGCTACGACGGCCTGCGGTTCAACACGAGCCGGTGGTGGTCGGCCCTGCCGGGAGCGCCCTTCCCGAGGGCGTACGGCTGGTTCCCGACGCGGGACGAGTACGTGGACTACCTGGACGGGTATGCCGCGCGCCACCACGTCCCGGTGCGCACCGGCGTGGCGGTGGAGCGAATCGACCCCGCCGGCGGCCGGGGCTGGAGGCTGAGCACCGACGCGGGCCCCATGGCCGCCCGGCACGTCGTCGTGGCCACCGGCATCGCCAACCGCCCCGCCCTGCCCGGGTGGGCCACCGGCACCACCTACCGGGGGAGCGTGGTGCACTCCGCCGACTACCGGAACCCGCTGCCCTACCGGGGTCGGCGGGTGCTCGTCGTCGGAGGCGGCTCCTCCGGCATGGAGATCGCCGCCGAGCTGGCCCGGGACGCGCCGGGGAGGTGCTGCTGTCGGTGCGCACCCCGCCGAACCTGCTCCTGCGGGCCAGCGGCGGGCTGCCGACCGACCTGCCGGTGCCGGTCTTCTTCCGGCTGCCCGTGCCCGTGGTGGACGCGATGCTCGCCCGGATGCAGCGGCTGACCGTCGGGGACCTCACCGCCCACGGGCTCCCGCCGGCGCCCGAGGGGGCGATCGCGGCCCTCATGGCCCGCGGGGCGGGGACGGCGATCGTCGACCGGGGGACGGTCGAGGCGATCCGGGACGGGTCGATCCGGGTGGTGGCCGCGGTCACCGGGCTCGACGCCACGGGGGCCCGGCTCGCCGACGGCGGGCGGGTCGAGGTCGACGACCTCGTCCTGGCCACCGGCTTCGGCACCGCCCTGCCGGAGCTGGTCGGTCACCTCGGCGTGCTCGACGACCGCGGGATGCCCCGCGTCGCCGACGGCGGGGAGGCGGCCCCGGGCCTGCGGTTCGTGGGCTACGTCTACCGGCCCGGGCTGACCGGATACGTGGGCCGGCTGGCCCGCACGGCCGCCCGCGGCATCGCCCGGGACCCGGAACCGGTCCCCGTGCCCGCCTGAGGCCCCCGGTCACGACCCGGGGGCGGACCGCACCGGCGGCTCGTGGGAGAGCCGGGCGAAGAGCTCGGCCCGGCTGCCCACCCCCAGCTTGGCGAAGACGGCCTTGACGTGGCCGCGGAGGGTCTCAGGGGTGATCCACAGCTCCCGGGCGATGTCGGCCGTGGCCATGCCGGTCAGGAGCAGGCCGGTCACCTCGCGCTCACGGGTGGTCAGCTCGTGCAGGTGGAGCAGCAGGGGAGCCACGTCGGAACGGCGGGCGGGCTCGACGAGCACCGCCGTGCGCCCGACGTCGCCGGCCAGCCTCGTCGCCCGCACGAGCAGCCACTCGCCGGTGGCGGCCCGGGTGCGGGCGACGGCCGGAGGGCCCCCCGCCCCGCGGTCCGCCAGGGCCCGTGCCTGGGCGGCGACCTCGTGCACGACGACCGACGCGT
Source organism: Ornithinimicrobium sp. CNJ-824 (assembly GCF_001942405.1). GTDB lineage: Bacteria > Actinomycetota > Actinomycetes > Actinomycetales > Dermatophilaceae > Ornithinicoccus > Ornithinicoccus kibberensis. Next base: position 62,379 of record NZ_MKKA01000007.1, on the reverse strand, counting down.
CGAGACGCCCGTCCTCGACCGGACCCAGCCGGTCCATCGCCTCCGGCGTCGCCGACTCCACCCGGCCGTCGTCGTCGAGGACGAGCAGGGCGGGTCCGTCCGCCCGGTCCTCGGCCCAGCTCTCGTGGAGGAGCAGTGCCGTGCGGATGCCGTGGGCCACGTGCGGGGACAGCCGGGCGAGCAGCTCGACCTCGCGCCGGGAGAACCACGCCCGGTCCGCCCGGCGGGTGAGGCAGGCGTGGCCCCACAGCACCCGCCCGGTGCGGAACACCGCACGCAGCTCGTCGCCGAAGCCCGCCGGGCCGTAGACGCGGGTCCACCGGGCGCAGCGGTCCAGGTGCCCTTCGGTGGTCGCGCCCAGGGCGGCGGCCGGCACCCGGGCCCGGCCCAGGTCGACGAACCTGTTGACGTCCTCGGCCGTCAGCTCCAGCTCGATCAGCGCCAGCTGGGCCTGCCGCGGCACGTCCTCCTCGTAGACGCCGGTGATCAGCAGCGTGTCCGGGTCCACGAGCAGCCAGCCGGCGGAGTCGTAGGGCACGCGCCGGCGCACGGCGGCCGCCACCCGTTCGAGCAGCAGGAGAGGTTCCTGGGCGCGGGCGCAGACCGCGGCGACCTGCTCGACGAGCCGGTCGTCGTCCGCGCGCGGACGCAGCGCCATGGACGCCCATTCTGCCCGCCCGCACGGTGGGGTGTCGAGGGTGGACGGCGACCCGCGTTTGCCAGGCCCCCCGGGCGGTGGGACAGGGTGGAGCGGTCCGAGGCGCGTGCGCACCCACCACCTCCCGTGGTGGCCGTGGGCGTCGAGACCGGCCCCCGGCCGGTCGTCGCACCGACGATGAGGAGACCACCATGCTGACCGTCACCGAGAACGCCCAGGCCGTCGTCAAGGGCCTGACCTCCGAGCAGGGCATGCCCGAGACCGCCGGCCTGCGGCTGTCCCTGGCCGAGGACCAGACCCAGCTGCAGGTGGCGCTCGTGCCGCAGCCGGAGCCCACCGACCAGGCCGTGCCCAGCACCCAGGCCCCGGTCTACGTGGCCGAGGACACCGTCCCGGCGCTGGCCGACCAGACCCTGGACGCCGCCCAGACGGCCGAGGGCGTCGGGTTCACGCTGCAGCCGCAGGAGCCGACCGCCTGAGCGCCCGCCCCGCACGACGACGGCCGCCGGACCCCACGGGTCCGGCGGCCGTCGCGCGGAATGGTCGTCGGCCCGTCCTTGCTGGGACACTGGAGCAGCCATGACGAACCCGAACGCCCCCGACCGCCGCCCGCTGACCGCCACCTACCGGATGCAGCTGCACGCCGGCTTCACCTTCGCCGACGCCGAGGCGGTCCTGCCCTACGTGGAGGCCCTCGGCGTCAGCCACCTCTACCTCTCGCCCGTGCTCACCGCGGTGCCCGGCTCCGAGCACGGCTACGACGTGCTCGACCACACCCGGGTCAGCGCCGAGCTCGGCGGTCGCGAGGGGCTGACCCGCCTGGCGGACGCCGCGCACGCCCGCGGCATGGGGGTGGTCGTCGACATCGTCCCCAACCACATGGCGCTCGTCGAGCCGCTGTGGCGCAACGCGCCCGTCTGGGAGACCCTGCGCGAGGGCCGGGGCGCGGCCCGCGCCCACTGGTTCGACGTCGACTGGGACCACCTCGACGGACGGTTCGGGCTGCCTGTCCTGGGCGCCCCCCTGGAGGAGGTGCTCGCCGCCGGCGAGCTCACCGTCGACCGGGGCCGGGAGGACGAGGGCGAGGGCCGCATCACCGGTCAGCCGGTCGTGCGCTACTTCGACCACGTCTGGCCGGTGGCCCCCGGCACCGAGCACCTGCTGGACGACCTGCCGGCGCTGCTGGAGGCCCAGCACTGGCGGCTGGGCTTCTGGAAGGACGCGGCCCAGGTCCTCAACTACCGGCGGTTCTTCGAGGTCGACCAGCTCATCGGCGTGCGGGTCGAGGAGCGGGACGTCTTCGAGGCCACCCACGCCGAGCTGCTCGACCTGCACCACCACGGCGTCGTCGACGGGTTCCGCATCGACCATCCCGACGGGCTGGCCGACCCCACGGCATACCTGGAGACCCTTGCCTCCTCGGTGCGTCCGGGCACCCCCGTGTGGGTGGAGAAGATCCTCGAGGGCGACGAGCGGCTGCCGCGCGGCTGGGCGTGCGCCGGCACGACCGGCTACGACGCCAACGCCGCGATCACCGCCGCGCTGGTGGACCCCACGACCGCCGACGCGGTGTCGACGGCGTGGTTCGCCACCGGCGGGGAGCCCGACCTCGACGTGGAGGTCGACCGGTGCAAGCGGCAGGCCGTGGAGGCCCTCCTGCAGCCGGAGATGGGCCGGCTGGTGCGTCGCGCGGTCGAGGCGCTCCCCGGGCACGACGAGCACCGGCTGCGGGCGGCGCTCGCCGAGCTGCTCGTCGACGTGCACGCCTACCGGGCCTACATCCGGCCCGGCCTGGAGGACCCGCCCGAGCTGCGGGCGCCGCTGATCGAGGCGGTCGAGCGGGCACGGGCGACCCGGCCCGACCTGCTGGCCGAGGTGGACGCCCTCGCCGAGGTGCTGCTCCACCCCGAGGGCAACGGGTCCGACCCCGCCGCGGCGGCCGACCTGTGTCTGCGCTTCCAGCAGACGACCGGGCCGGTCATGGCCAAGGGCATCGAGGACACCGCGTTCTACCGCTGGCACCGGCTGGTGGCGCTCAACGAGGTCGGCGCCGACCCGTCCCGGGGCGAGCGCCCCGACGTGGACGTCCTGCACGCCTGGGCCGCCCACCAGGCCCGGCACTGGCCCCGGGGCATGACCACCCTGTCCACCCACGACACCAAGCGCAGCGAGGACGTGCGCGCCCGGATCCTGGCGGTCGCGGGGGACGCCGACGCCTGGCGGGCCCTCTCGGCGGCGGGGGCCGCCGCGGCCCAGCGGCACGGGGTGGACGCGCCCACCGCCCACCTGGTCTGGCAGACCCTCGTCGGCGCCGGCCGGGTGTCCGAGGAGCGGCTGCACGCCTACCTCACCAAGGCCGTCCGCGAGGCCAAGCTGCACAGCAGCTGGGTCGAGCCGGACGAGGCCTACGAGGCCCGGGTGACGGCCCTGGCCAGCGAGATGGTCTCCGAGGGCGAGGTGAGCGAGGCGATCGGCGCGGCGCTGCGGGACAACGAGCCCACCGTGCGCACCCTCACGCTGACCCAGAAGCTCGTCCAGCTCACCGTGCCGGGCGTGCCGGACACCTACCAGGGGGCCGGGCTGGTCGACCTCTCGCTCGTCGACCCCGACAACCGCCGACCGGTCGACTACGACGGGCGGATGGAGCGGTTGCGCCGGGTCGACGGCGGGGGCGACCTGCGCGACCTGTCCGACGAGGTGCTCTGGGTGACCTCCCGCACCCTGCGGCTGCGCAGCTGGCTGCCCCAGGCCTACGGACCGGGCGCGGACCACGCCCCCGTCGAGGCCGGGCCGCACGTGCTCGGCTTCCTCCGCGGCGGCGTCGCCGCCACCCTGACCATCCGGGCCCCCCGCGCGCTCGGCGCCGCCGGCGGCCTGCGGGACACCCGGGTCCCGCTGCCGCCGGACGTGTGGACCGACGCGCTGACCGGCCGCGACCACCACGTCGGCGACGAGGGCGTGCTGGCCCGGGAGGTCTTCGACCGGTTCCCCGTGGCCCTGCTCGTCCGTGCCCGCGACCTCCAGGAAGGACCTCGATGACCTCCTCCGCCCACACCTACCGCGTCTGGGCCCCGGACGCCGAGCGGGTCGACCTGCACGTCGGGGTCCAGGACCCCCGCGTCGAACCCATGACGCAGGTCGACGGCGGCTGGTGGGCGCTGAGCACCGACCCCGGCGACGGTCGCTACGCCTTCGCCCTCGACGGCGGGGACCCACGGCCCGACCCACGGTCCCGCCGGCAGCCCGACGGGGTGCACGCGCCGAGCGCGCTCGTCGACACCGGGACCTTCGCCTGGACCGACGACGGATGGAACGGCGTCGAGCTGCGGGACGCAGTCGTCTACGAGCTGCACGTGGGCACGTTCACCCCCGAGGGCACCTTCGACGCGGTCGTCGACCACCTCGACCACCTCGTCGACCTCGGCGTCACGGTCGTCGAGCTCATGCCGGTGGCCGCCTTCCCCGGCCGGCACGGATGGGGCTACGACGGGGTGGACCTCTACGCCGTGCACGAGACCTACGGCGGCCCCGAGGGGCTGGCCCGGCTCGTCGACGCCGCGCACGCTCGCGGCCTAGCCGTCTGGCTGGACGTCGTGCACAACCACCTCGGCCCCAGCGGCAACTACCTGGCCGAGTTCGGCCCCTACTTCACCGACCGCCACCACACCCCCTGGGGCGACGCGGTCAACCTCGACGGGCCCGGCAGCGACGAGGTGCGCGCCTTCCTGCTCGACAACGTGCGCCTCTGGCTGGAGGACTACCACCTCGACGGCCTGCGGCTGGACGCCGTCCACGCCCTGCACGACGAGCGGGCCGTGCACCTGCTGGAGGAGCAGGCCGCGCTCGCCGACGAGATCGCCCGGGAGACCGGGGTCCCGCGCACGCTCGTGGCCGAATCGGACCGCAACGACCCCTCCTTCGTGGCGCTCCGCGGGCCGGGGGGCTCCGGCGGCTACGGGCTGCACGGCCAGTGGGCCGACGACGTGCACCACATGCTGCACGTGCTGCTCACCGGGGAGTCGCAGGGCTACTACCACGACTTCACCGACCCGGACGCGGCCGTCAAGGTCCTGGGCCGCAGCCCGTTCCTGCACGACGGGACGTACTCGACCTTCCGGGGGCGGGTCCACGGGCGTCCCGTCGACCCGCGGGTGACGCCGGGCTGGCGGTTCGTGGCCTCGCTCCAGACGCACGACCAGATCGGCAACCGGGCCGCCGGGGACCGGGTGCACCACGGCATCCCCGCAGGGCGGCACGCGGCCGGGGCGGCCCTGCTGCTCACCTCGCCCTACACCCCCATGCTGTTCATGGGCGAGGAGTACGCCGCGTCCACCCCGTGGCAGTACTTCACCGACCACGCCGAGGACTGGCTGGCGCAGGCCATCCGCGAGGGGCGCGAGCGGGAGTTCGCCGAGCACGGGTGGGCCGGTGACGTGCCGGACCCGCAGGACCGCGGCACGGTCGCCGCGTCCACGCTGCGCTGGGAGGAGGTGCACCGCGGGGAGCACGCCACGATGCTCGACTGGTACCGCACCCTGCTGCGCCTGCGCCGGGAGAGGCCCGCCCTGCGGGAGACCCCGCTCGGCGAGGCCGAGGTACGGCGTGAGCCGGCGGGCGGGGGCGAGCTGCTCACCGTGGCACGCGGCGCGGTCGGGGTGCTCGTCCTGCTGCGGGAGGGCACGGCCACGGTCGACCTGCCGGAGCACGCGGAGGTGCTCGCCCGGTTCGGCGAGGTCACGGTGGAGCAGGACCGCCTCGTGCTGGGCGCCGACTCCGTGGCCGTGGTCGGGGGCTGGTCGTGAGCGACGGGCAGCGGCGGCCGTTCCACCGCCCGACGCTGCGGCCGCCGGAGGCGCTGGACGCGGCCGCGGACGGCGTCGACCCGCTCGACGTGGCCGACGCGGCCCACCGCACCGCGCAGCTGGTCGTCGGGCGGGGCCGGGACAGCGGCGACCCCCAGGTCACCGACCGGCTCGTCAACCTCGTGTCCGAGGTCGGCCTGGCGACGGTGGCGCAGATGTGGGCCGACCGCCCCGCCAGGACCCTCCCGGGTGCGCTGTGGCGCCTCTACCTGCTGCACGAGTGGGTGCTGCGCCAGCCCGAGGAGGTGGGCCGGCTGTTCACCCTGGGCCGCTCGCACACCGAGGTCTGGTCCGCCGTGGCCGGGGTCGCCGAGCCACCGGACCCGCAGGCGCTGCGCCGGCTCACCGAGGAGATCCTCACCGGGGTCTTCGACGGGGACCTGGGGCTGGCGCTGGAGCGGGCCTCGGCGTTCTGCCACGTGGCGGCGGTCGGCCTCGCCGAGCCGGGGCCGGGGGAGATCCCGGCCGAGCAGGTGCGCCGGGCGGCCCGGATGCGGGACACTGCCGACGACCTGCTGGCCAGCGCCCGCCTGTGGCGACGCGAGTCGCTGCACTAGCGGGCGAGGTCGGGCCGCGGTGGTGAGCACCGAGGAGCTCTTCGCCGGGTCCCCCGAGGGGCTGGCGATCCTCCAGGAGGTCGACCGGGCGGTCCGGGCCCTCGGACCGGTAGAGGTGAGGGTGTCCCGCAGCCAGGTCGCCTTCCGCCGCCGCCGCGGCTTCGCCTACGTGTGGCGGCCCGGGCGCTACGTCCGCAGCGCCGTGCCCGCCGTCCTCTCGGTCGTGCTGCCCGCCCGGGACCCCTCCGCCCGGTGGAAGGAGGTGGCCCACCCCTCCCCGAGGACGTGGATGCACCACCTCGAGCTGCGGTCCCCCGACGAGGTCGACGACGAGGTCGACGGATGGCTGGTCCGCGCCTACGAGGCCGCCGACTGAGTCCGGCCGGCGACGACCCGGTGCCGGTGGGAACAAACCCCGGGCCCGCCTCGTTGTCTCCTGTCGCGTGCCGGGCCGCGGCAGCCCCGGGCTCCAACATTCGCCGCTTCGAGCGGCCTCGCGCCGAGAGGCGCTCCCGGTCCGGCACGCACCACCCACCCCTCCGGTGGGCGGCGGCTCAGCCCGGCGGCCGGTGCCGCACGACGGCGACGACCTCGGCCCCGTCGCCGGCCCCCACCATCGTCAGGGCCAGCACCTCGCCCTTGTCGAGACCGACGTCGAGCAGGCGGGCCAGCATCCGGCGGTCGGTGCCGGGAAGGTCCGCCCCGGCGCGTCCCAGCAGGGCGCGCAGCAACGGACCCATGACCGGTCCGTGCGTGCAGACGGCGACCGGCTCCGCCGCGGCCAGGAGCCGGCGGAGGTGCTTGTCGACCTTCTCGGGCCGCTCTTCGAAGCCCTCCTCGGACAGACCCTTCTTGGCCACCAGCTCCACGCCGCGGGCGGTGCAGTAGGGGGCGACGGTGTCCGCGCACCGCACGGACGGGCTGGTGAGCACCCGCACCGGGGCGTAGCGCCCAGGATGCCGGTCATCCGCGCGGCCCGGCGCACCCCCACCGGGCTCAGCAAACGCAGGGGGTCGGGCCCGGACCACCCGTTGCGCGGATGCGCGTGCGCGTGCCGGACGACGAGCAGCGGCCAGCTGGCCAGGCGTCGCCGACCGGCGAGGTCCACCAGGGCGTCCAGCTGGTCGCGGTCCCGCCCGTAGGTCAGCCGGCGGGCGGCCAGGGTCGGCGACATCCACCGCACCTCGTCGACCTCGTGCTCAAGCCGTCCCTCGCCGCCGACCACCTCCCCGGCCCAGTAGCGCACCACCTTGTCCTGGCCTCCGGCCAGGGCGTAGCGCGACTCCGGCAGCGGCCGGCCGAGCCGCACCCGCAGGCCGGTCTCCTCGAAGGTCTCGCGGGCCGCGGCGGTGGCGAAGTCCTCACCGGGGTCGAGCTTGCCCTTCGGCCAGGACCAGTCGTCGTACCGGGGTCGGTGCACCAGGGCGACCTGCAGCACCCCTTCGTGGACCCGGTGGGGCAGCACCCCCGCGGCCCGCACGAGCGGGACCCCGGCGCTCACGACCGGTCGGGCCCGGCGGCATACATGACGTCCACGGCCGACCGCTCGAAGTCGAGCCGGCCGTAGGTGGCGATCGCGGAGGCGTTGTCGCCGTCCACGTAGAGGGTGGCCACCTCGCACCCCACGTTGCGTAGGTGCTGCAGCCCCAGCAGGGTCACCGCCCGGCCCAGCCCCCGGCCCTGGTAGTCGGGGTCGACGCCGACGACGTAGACCTCCCCGGTGGGCTGGCCGCCCGCCTGCGCGGGTTCCACCTTGGTCCAGTGGAAGGCCGCGATCCGGGCGTTGCCGTCGGGGTCGACGTCGGTGGTGTCCTCGACGACGAGGAAGCCCTGCGGGTCGAACCACGGCTCCTGCTCGCGTTCCCGCAGGTCGGTCAGGGTCATCCGGCCCTGCTCGGCGTGGTCGGCGAAGGCCCGGGCGTTGACCACCAGCCACGGCTCCTCGTCCTGGCCCACGACGAAAGGACGTACGGCGAAGCCCTCGGGCAGCTCGACGTGGTCGGGCAGGTCGCTCCACTCGCCCCGCAACGGCCTGCTCATCTGCCACAGCTCGCGGACGACGACCAGCTGGCGCGAGGTGTAGAGACGGCGGGCGTCCTGCAGGTCGCCGTGGCTCCACAGCCGCACGTCCGGCCAGCGTCGCAGCACGTGGTCCAGCAGCATCCCGCCCAGGCCGCGGCGCCGGTGCTCGGGGTCGACCACGAGCTCGGCGGAGGGGTGGTCGGGGTCCCCGCAGTCGACGTGGCCGTAGGCCAGGACCCGGGGGGTGGGCGTCCCCGGCACCTCCTGCGTGACCACCAGGTGCGTCGAGGTGGGCACCGTCACCTCGTCGGAGAACCGGCGGGCCTCGAGCACGGTCTGCTCGGAGAGCGGTCGGACGCCGTCGTGCTGGGCCGCGCGCACGGCGAGCGCGAGCACGTCGCCGGACAGGCGGGGCGGGGAGGGGTGGGCAAGCTCCTCGACGGTGGGGCTCTGGCCAGACATGGGCTCAGTCTGGCACGGTCACCCGTCCTCGCCACCGCGCGGGCCGCTGAACCGGTAGCCCACGCCGCGGATGGTGCCGATGAGCGACTCGCGCTCGGGCCCGAGCTTGGCCCGCAGCCGGCGGATGTGGACGTCGACGGTGCGCGTGCCGCCGTAGTAGTCCATCCCCCAGACCTCCTGCAGGAGGGTGTCACGCGTGACCACCCGGCCTGGCCTGCCGACCAGGTAGCGCAGCAGCTCGAACTCCTTGTAGGTCAGGTCCAGCACCTGCCCGCCCGCCCGGACCGTCCAGCTGGCCTCGTCCACCACCACGTCCGCGACGCGGATGGCCTGCGGCTCGTCCGCGGACGGCGCCCGCCCGTGGGGTCCCGGCCCTCCGCCGTGCTCCGAGGGCCGGGTGCGCCCGCCGTCACCGGTCGGAGGAGGGTATGCCGTCGCGCGAGCAGGAGGCGCACGCGGGCGGCGACCTCGGCGGGACCGGCCCCGGTGAGGACGAGGTCGTCCAGGGGCCAGCTGTCGTCGAGCAGGCCCAGGGCGGCGTCGGCGACGACGGCCAGCACGGGGGACGCCAGCTCGAGGGCGGCCAGGGTGCGCAGGACGCCGTGGGCGGCGACCAGGTCGGTGACCGCGTCCACGACGACCAGTGCCGGCTCGCGGCCGGGGCGGGAGACCAGGGCCCCGACGTCCATCCCCAGGACGGTCACCCGGTGCGGCAGCAGGACCAGTCCGGGCGCCACCTGGGCCACCGCGGCGTCGGCCGGGGTGCGGGGCGTCAGGAGGACCAGGTCGGCCACGGGGCCCAGCCTAGTCGCGCTGGCCACCGTGCCCGGCCCGCACGGACCGCGTGCGGCAGGATGGGGGCATGCCTCCCGTGCCTGCGCGCCGCCCGCGGATCACGCCGTCGGCGCACGTGGCCGGGGCCGTGTCCACGGTGGCCGGGGTGCTGGCCCTGGCCGCGGCCGTGTCCCCGGCGGTGCTGACCTTCGCGCTCGCGGCGGCCGTGGTGGCGCTGGCCTGGGGGTGGGCCGGGGCGCTGGCGCTGCCGACGCCGCGGGGGTCGCTGGGCGTCATCGTCGTCGGGGGGCTGGCGCTCGTCCTGGCCGTGGGCACGCGACCGGACCCGCCCTGGCTGGTGTGGGTCCCGGCCGCGCTGAGCATCTCGATGATCGCCGCGTTCGCCCACCAGCTGTTCCGCCGCGACGGGCGTCCCCGCCTCGTGGTGTCGGTCAGCTCGGTCGTGCTGGCGCTCACGCTGGTCGCCGTGGGGGTCCTGCTGGTCCCGCCCGCGCACACGGCCGACGGCACCGCCCTCGTGCTCGGCGCCCTGGCGGCGGCCGTGGCCTCCGCCGGCACCGACCTCCTGGGCCGCTGGCCCGGTCTGCGGGGCTGGCTGGTGCCGCTGGCGATGGTCGGCGGCGGGGCGGCCGCCGTGCTCGTCGCGCTCCTGCTCGACGTCCCGTGGACGACGTGGCTGCTCGTCGGCGTGGTCAGCGCCGCCCTCAGCCAGGCCGTGCGGGCGGTGCTGGCGCCGCTGCCGACCCTGGCCCTGCCTCGCCCCCGGCTGGTGACCGCGATCGCCTCCGTGCTCGTGGTCGGGGCCGTGCCCTACCTGGTGGCGCTGGCCCTCGTGCCCGACGCCGTCGCCTGAGCGGTCCGACGGCCCGACGCCCGGACCCCTACCATGGGTGCGTGCCTATCGAGCTCGACCCCACCATGCACCCCGACCTGGCCCCCCTCGCCTGGATGATCGGCTCCTGGGCCGGTGCGGGGGTCGTCGGCTACCCCTCGATCGAGTCCCGCAACTTCGGCCAGGAGATCGACGTCACCCACGACGGCCGGCCCTTCCTCATGTGGACCTCCCGGGCCTGGCTGCTCGACGAGCACGGCAACAAGGTCAAGGAGGCGGCGGTCGAGACCGGGTTCTGGCGGCCGCAGGCCGACGGCGAGGTGGAGCTCGTGCTGGCGCACCCGACTGGCATCGTGGAGATGTACTACGGCCACACCCAGCCGGCCCGGGTCGAGCTGCGCACCGACGGCGTCATCCGCAGCCCGCACGCCAAGGAGTACACCGCGGCCCACCGGATGTACGGCTACGTCAACGGCAACATGATGTGGGTCATGGACATGGCGGCCACCGGTCACGCCCTGCAGTCGCACGTGTCCGCCGAGCTGCAGCGCGTCTGACCGGGGCGCCGCCCGCGGACCTCAGCCGCCGAAGCCGGTCCGGGGGGAGACCGGGTCGGAGTAGGACTCCATCGTGTCGGTGCGCAGGTGCTCGCCGAGGGTGGCCATCTGGTCGTCGGCCATGAGCACGATGGAGCCGGCGACCGGGTGCATGTCGATGCCCCGCCACGGTCCCTGCCAGAAGTGGATGTCCCCGCCCCGCAGGCCGCGCAGCTCGAAGGCCAGGTTGCGCATGTCGCCCACGCGCAGGTCCTGGTCGACGGTGAGGTTGGTCGTGGCCGCGTCGACGAAGCTGGCCAGCCGGGCCGGGTTGGTCAGGGTCTCCCGGGAGAGCGCCTTGAGCATGACCGCCTTGACGAACTGCATCTGGCGCTCGCCGCGGGAGATGTCGCCCTGGCTCAGCGAGTAGCGCTCGCGGACGAACCGCAGGCCCTGCTCGCCGTCCATGTAGTGGGTCCCCACGTCGAAGCCGCCGCCGGCCTCGGTGACCTGGACGTTGACCCCGCCGATGGCGTCGGTCATCGCCTTGAAGCTCTCGAAGTTGACGATGACGACGTGGTCGATCGGCACACCGATGAGCGGCTGCAGCGTCTGGATGAGCAGGGGGGCCCCGCCGTAGGCGTAGGACGCGTTGATCTTGCTGCTGCCGCCCGTCCCGGCGATCGGGACGAACAGGTCGCGGGGGAAGTGCACGAGGTCGACCCGTTCGCGCTCGTCGTCGACGTGCGCCAGCACGATGACGTCGGACCGGCCGCGCTCGACGGACAGGTCGCGGCTGTCGCTGCCGATGATGAGGAAGTTCAGGGCGTCGCCGGCCTCGCCGGGCCGGGCCGGGACGCTGGCCTCGACCTCGACGCCGGTGACGTCGATCTCCTGGCCGTCGTCGCCGACGATGGGGGCGACCTCGTCGTCCACCTCGGCGACCTCCGGGTCGTCCTCGGCGTCGACCCTGCCCTCCCCGTCGGTGTCGCCCGTCTCGGACGGCTGCTCGCTGCCGTCGCCCTCCTCGTCGGCCCCGTCCTGCCCGGGGCGCTGGCCGCCGGAGACGTCGGGGGAGAGGGTGATGGTGGACCGGTCCTCGGCCACCAGGTCGTCGTGCTCGATGTTGCTCGAGACCGTGCGCTGCAGCCAGAACGCGTACCCGCCCAGCACGAGCACCCCCAGCAGCGCCACGAGCCCCACGACCGCGGTCAGCGCCCGCAGGGGACCGCCGCGACGGCGACGACGGGTCGGTGCGGTGTCGCCCCGGTCACGGGCGGAGCGGTCGGTGAACCCCATGGCGGGCAGTGTAGGGCGCGGGACTGACAACCGGGCCCACGGCGCCCGGTGACGTAGCGTGGCGGGGCGGAGCACTCCATACCCCCACCGAAGGAGCCGTGCCATGAGCGTGCTGCTCACCCGTCCCGGCGCCGTCGAGGCGACCGGGCCCGACGCCGGCGTGGCGTCCCACTACGGCAACCCCACCAAGGAGCAGCGCCTGCTCGCCGAGGGGCTGGCGGTGGTCGACCTGTCCCACCGGGGCGTGGTCACCGTCACCGGGCCCGACCGCCTGTCCTGGCTGCACTCGCTGACCACCCAGCACCTGCTCGGCCTGGCGCCGCGCGCCTCGGCCGAGACCCTGGTCCTCTCGCCCAAGGGCCACGTGGAGCACGCGCTGCACGTGGTCGACGACGAGGAGACGACCTGGCTGACCACCGAGCCCGGGGCCGCCCCCGCGGTCGCGGCCTGGCTGGACTCGATGCGCTTCATGCTCCGGGTGGAGGTCGCCGACGTCACCGAGGGGTATGCCGTGCTCGGCGAGCCCGTGGGGGCCGGGTCGGCCCCCGGCGAGCCCCTCGCCTGGGTCGACCCGTGGCCCCGGGAGGAGGGCCAGACCTTCGCCTACGGACCGCCCGAGGACCAGCACCCCGCCCGGGGCCGCGCCTGGCGGGAGCTGCTCGTGCCCAGGGACGAGCTCGAGGCGGCCGTCGGCGGACGGCCGCTGGCCGGGACGTGGGCGGCCGAGGCGCTGCGCGTCGCCGCCTGGCGTCCCCGGGCCGGCGTCGACACCGACCACCGCTCCATCCCGCACGAGCTGGACTGGCTGCGCACCGCGGTGCACCTGGAGAAGGGCTGCTACCGCGGCCAGGAGACGGTCGCCCGGGTGAAGAACCTGGGCCGGCCCCCGCGCCGGATCGTCTTCCTGCACCTCGACGGGTCCGGGCACGTCCTGCCCGACCCCGGGACCGAGCTGGTGCCGGTGGAGGGCGGCCGTGCCGTGGGCACGCTGACCAGCGTCGCCCGGCACTCCGAGGAGGGCCCGATCGGGCTCGGCGTGGTCCGGTACGCCAGCGACCCCGAGGCCGTGCTCCTGGCGGGCGACGTCTCGGCCGCGCAGACCGCGATCGTGGTCCCGGAGAAGCCGGCCCGGCGCGAACGACCCTCCGCCCCGCGCCCGCCCGTGGCACGCTGAGGGACCGAGGACCCTACCCACCGAGGAGCGCACGACCATGCACGCGGAGCACTTCGACGAGCGGGCCGCCACCTGGGACGACGACCCGGACAAGGTCCGGCGGGCCCACGAGGTGGCCGAGGCCGTGGCCGCCGCGGTCCCCCTGACCGGGGCCGAGCGGATGCTGGAGTACGGCGCCGGCACGGGCCTGGTCTCCCAGGCGCTGCAGGACCGCGTCGGGCCGATCACCCTCGCCGACACCTCCGCCGGGATGCGGGCGGTGATGGCGGACAAGGTCGCCACGGGAGCCCTGCCGTCGGACGCCCGGGTGGTCGCCCTCGACGTGGAGATGCAGCAGGTGCCGCAGGAACGGTTCGACCTCGTCGTCGGCTCGCTCGTGCTGCACCACGTGCAGCAGCTGGACGCCGCGCTGGCGGCGCTGGCCGACCTGCTCACCCCCGGCGGGCACCTCGCGATCGCCGACCTCGACCAGGAGGACGGCTCCTTCCACCAGCACGACTTCGACGGGCACCACGGGTTCGACCGGGCCGAGCTCGCCGCCGACCTCGAGGCGGTCGGCCTCGTCGACGTGCGGGTGGAGGACTGCACCCGCATCGAGAAGGACGGTCGGGGCTACCAGGTCTTCCTGGCGACGGCCCGGCGGCCCCTGACCGGCTGACCGCCCGCCGCGTGCGCACCGTCGACGACCGGGAACGGCGGGCCAGGCTGGCCGTCCGGCACGCGCTCCACCCCGACCACCGGGTTCCCGACCCGGTGGCCGCGGCCCGGGCCATGACGGTGCTGCACGCGACCGAGGCCGCCACGGTGCACCTGGCGGTCCGGGCCAGGACCGACCCGGAGGCACCCCCGGCGCCCGAGGACGTCGACCGCGTGCTCGGCGAGGACCGGTCGCTGGTCAAGCAGCTGGCGATGCGCCGGACGCTGTTCGTCCTGCCGCGGGACCTGCTGCCCGCGGTGCTGGGCAGCGCGTCCGCGCGGGTCGCCCAGACCCAGCGCAGGGCGCTCGTGCGGGACGTGGAGCGGCACGGCGTCGCCCCGGACGGGGAGGCCTGGGTGGACCGTGCCCGCAGCGGGGTGCTCGACCGGCTGACCGGGGCGGCGCCGACGAATGCCCGCCAGCTGCGCGAGGAGCTGCCCGAGCTGGCCGGCCAGGTGGTCCACGCGCCCGGCAAGAGCTACGGCGGGGCTGCTCCGCTGGCGCCCCGGGTGCTCACCCTGCTGGGCGCCGAGGGGCTGGTCGTCCGTGGGCCGAACGCCGGTCACTGGCGGCTCAACCGGCCCACCTGGGTGCTCGCCGACGAGTGGCTCGGCGGGCAGGTGGAGCCGACCGGGACCGCGGAGGGGTATGCCGAGCTCGTCCGCCGCTGGCTGCGCACCTTCGGGCCGGGCACGCTCGAGGACCTCCAGTGGTGGCTGGGGTCCACCCGGACGGCGGCCCGCGCGGCGCTCGCCGCCGTCGACGCGGTGCAGGTCGTCCTCGACGACGGGTCGACGGCGTGGCTGCTCCCGGACGACCTCGACCCGGTGGGGCCGGTGGAGCCCTGGGCGGCCCTGCTGCCCACGCTCGACCCGACGACGATGGGCTGGAGGGGACGGGACTTCTACCTCGACCCGCGGCTGCGGCCCTTCCTGTTCGACACCAACGGCAACGCGGGCACCACGGCCTGGTGGGACGGCCGGGTCGTCGGGGCGTGGGTCCAGGACGACGAGGGCGTGGTGCAGGTGGTGGCCGCCCCCGACGTCCGCCTGCCGGCCGAGGCCCGCAGGGCCCTGAACGTCGAGGCCGACCGGCTCACCCGGTGGCTGGACGGGGTCCGGGTCGGCACCGTCTACCCCTCGCCGCTGATGCGGCAGGCCCGGCTGCCCTGACGGCGGCACCACCTCCACCCGCATCGATGCCGGCCCGGCCCGGCTGGCAGGATCGGCCCCATGCCTGCCCCGACCCTGATCACGGTGGCGCCCACGGGCGCCGAGACCGCCAAGGCCGACGTCCCCCAGCTGCCGACCACCCTCGAGGAGCTGGTCGAGACCGCGCGCCGGTGCGAACAGGCCGGTGCCGGGCTCGTCCACGTGCACGTGCGGGACCCCGAGGACGGCCACCGCCCGACCCTGGACCCCGTCCGGCTGCGCGACACCGTCCAGGCGCTGCGCGAGTCGACCGACCTGGTCGTCCAGCTCTCGACCGGGGGCTCGGTCCACGACCCGCTGGAACGCCGCCTGACCGTCCTCGACGCGGAGCCGGACTCGTGCTCGCTGACCTGCGGCACCGTCAACTTCGGCGACGACGTGTTCCTCAACCCCTACCCCTTCATGAGCGAGCTCTACGTGCAGGCGCAGGAGCAGCAGGTGGTGCCCGAGTTCGAGCTGTTCGACCTGGGCCACGTCGCCGCGCTGCGCCGGCTGCTCGACCAGCACGGGCTGCCCTACGGCGGCAAGGTCCACGTCGACTTCGTCACCGGCGTGCCCGGCGGGATGCCCGGCACGGTCGAGGCGCTCGTCGCGGGCGTGCAGGCGCTGCCGGAGGAGGTGACCAGCTGGTCGGCCACCGGCATCGGCCGCGCCCACCTGCCGGTCGCCGCCGCGGCGCTGGCCATGGGCGGGCACCTGCGCGTGGGGATGGAGGACAACCTTCTGTATGCCCGGGGGCAGCAGGTGCAGCACAACGCCGAGCTGGTCGAGCGGGCCGCCGGGCTGGCCACGACGATGCAGCGGCCGCCGATGACCCCGGAGCAGACCCGCGAGCTGCTCGGCGTCAAGGACAGGAGGACCCGGTGAGCGGGCGCACGAGCACGGGGGGACCGAGCACCAGCCCGCTCGCCGACGCCCCGGTCGTGGCGGAGGTCGTGCGCAGCGGCTTCGTCGAGTCGGTCCACCACGGGATCGTCGTGGCCACCGCGGCGGACGGCGCGACCGTGCTGGCCCTCGGCCCGGTCCAGGCCCCCGTGCTGCCGCGCTCCTCGCTCAAGCCGCTCCAGGCGGTGGCGATGCTCCGCGCCGGGGCGGACCTGTCCGGCGAGCTGCTGGCGCTCGCCTGCGCCAGCCACTCCGGGGAGGAGATCCACCAGCAGGGTGCGCTGGCGACCCTGCGCTCGGCGGGGCTGGACGAGGACGCCCTGCAGAACACCTCCGACCTGCCGCTCGACCCCGACGTGCGTGGTCGGTGGCTTGCCGCCGGTCGGGCCCCGACGTCGTTGGCGCAGAACTGCTCCGGCAAGCACGCCGGCATGCTGGCCGCCTGCGTGGCCGCGGGCTGGGACCCGAGCACCTACCGGGACCCGCAGCACCCGCTGCAGCGGCTGACGGTGGAGACCGTCGAGGAGCTGACCGGCGAACGGGTCGCGGCCGTGACCGTCGACGGCTGCGGCGCGCCCGCCCTGGCGGTGAGCCCGGCCGGGCTGGCCAGGGCCTTCGGCCGGATCGCCGCCGCCGACCCGGGCACGCCCGAGGGCCGCGTCGCCGACGCCGTCCGGGCCCACCCGCGCCACCTGGGCGGGACCGGCCGCGACGTCACCCTGCTCGTCGGGGGCGTCCCCGGGTTGATCGCCAAGGACGGCGCCGAGTCGGTCTACGCCGTGGGCCTGGCCGACGGGCACGGGGTGGTCGTCAAGATCACCGACGGGGCCGAGCGGGCCCGCGTGGTCGTGACCACCGCCGTGCTGCGCCGGCTCGGGGTCGGCCGGGACGACGCGCAGGTCGCGGCCCTGCTCGACCAGCTCGACGCCCGCGCGGTCGTCCGCGGGCACGGCGACGTCGTGGGCGGGGTCCGGGCCGTGGGGATCGCGTGAGGGCGGTCCTCCAGCGGGTCACCCGTGCCCAGGTCGTCGTCGAGGGGGAGGTCGTCGGGGCGATCGGGCCTGGCCTGGTCGCGCTCGTGGCCGCCACCCACGACGACGGCCCGGCGGAGGTGGAGCGGATGGGCCGCAAGATCGCCGAGCTGCGGATCCTGCGCGACGAGCGGTCCGTCGTCGACGTCGGGGCGGCCGTCCTCGTCGTCAGCCAGTTCACGCTCTACGGACAGACCCGCAAGGGCCGTCGCCCGTCCTGGGGGGACGCCGCTCCCGGTGAGGTCGCCGAGCCGCTCGTCGAGGCGGTCGTCGCGGACCTGCGCGGCCGGGGCGTGGAGGTGGCCACCGGTGTCTTCGGCGCGACGATGCA
The DNA here is from genome assembly GCF_001942405.1 of Ornithinimicrobium sp. CNJ-824. Lineage (GTDB taxonomy): Bacteria > Actinomycetota > Actinomycetes > Actinomycetales > Dermatophilaceae > Ornithinicoccus > Ornithinicoccus kibberensis. The sequence goes on along the minus strand of NZ_MKKA01000007.1, from coordinate 45,027 downwards.
GGTGGAGCTGGTCAACGACGGTCCGTTCACGGTCGTCGTCGACACCTGAGGCGGGGCCTGACCGGGCGCGCGGTCCAGCCCACCCCCAGCCGCACCGCATACGCTGGGCCCATGCCTGCCATCTACACGGCCCAGGACCTGCTCATGACCGTCATCGGCGTGGGCGTCCTCGCCATGATGGTCTGGGCCCTCGTGGACGCCGCACGCACCCGTCCCGACGCCTTCGTGGCCGCGGGCAAGCGGACCAAGACGTTCTGGCTGCTCGTCACCGGCGGGGCCACGGCCGTCGGGTTCATCTTCATGTTCAGCCCGTTCAACATCTTCAACCTGGTGGCCATCGTCGCGGCCGGCGTCTACCACGCCGACGTCCGGCCGGCCCTGCGGTCGGTCCAGCAGCGCGGCGGCGGCTCGGGGTCCCACATGGGGCCCTACGGTCCCTGGTGAGCGTGCGCCCCGGCGCGCCCCGGACCACCCTCCTCGACGGCCGGGACGGACCCCTGGAGGTGCTGACCAGCGGACGGGGGAGCCCGTCCACGGTGTTCGCGCACGGCGCGGGCGGGTCGATCGCCACCACCCGTCCCTACGCCGGGAAGGTCGCCGGGACGCGCACCTTCGTCCACCAGCGCGGCCACGGCCGCTCGCACCGGCCGTCCGGCACCGGGTGGGGGTATGCCGACCTGGCGGCCGACCTGTGGGCGGTCGCCGGGGCGGTCGGCGCGGACCGGGCGCTGGGGATCAGCATGGGGGCGGGAGCCTCCTGGCCGGCCTGGCCGAGGACCCTGACCGGTTCGACCGGGTGGTCCTCGTGCTGCCCGCCGTCCTCGACCGGGTGCGGGACGACGCGGCGACCGCCCGCCTCGGCCGGTTCGCCGACCTCGTCGACGCCGGGCACGTGGACGCGGTCGCCGCCCACCTGCTCGCCGACCAGCCGGCGCCGGTGCGGACCGACCCGGCGGTGGTGCGCTGGTCGCGCGACCGGGCCGAGGAGCTCGTCGGCAGCGGCGTGCCCGCGGTGCTCCGGGTCCTCGTCGACCGGGTCCCCGTCCCGGACCCCGCCCTGCTGGGGCGCGTCCCCTGCTCGGTGCTCGTGCTGGGGCAGGAGGGCGACGCGCTCCACCCGGCGTCCGTCGCGCGGGAGGTGGCGGCCCTGCTGCCGCGCTCGGTGCTGCACCTGTCGGGCCCTGGTGGCATCATGTGGGAGCACCGCGGGCGCACCCGTGACCTCGTCGGTGAGTTCCTCTCGGCGACCTGAGAGGGAGCAGGAGGGCACGACGGCCGGAGGGGAGCCCGGTGACGTGCGGCGCAGAGAGGCCGGGAGCAGGAGTGTCAGGGACAGGGACGACAGGGACAGGCACGGCGGGACCGCCGGAGGGCCACGACCGCGGGTCGGAGCGGGCCTCGGACGTGCAGCGGGACCGGACCCGGGGCATCCTCGTCGAGGAGCGCCCGTGGGGGAGGTTCCAGCAGTTCACGACCGGCGAGCCCGTCACGGTCAAGGTCATCTCGGTCGAGCCCGGCCACCGGCTGTCCCTCCAGCGGCACGCCCACCGCTCGGAGATGTGGCACGTGGTCGACGGTCCGGTCGAGGTGACGGTGGGGGAGCGGAGCTGGTCGGTGGCCCCGGGCGAGCAGGTGTGGGTGCCGGCCGGGGCGACGCACCGCCTCGGCAACCCCGGCGACCGGACGGCACGCGTGCTCGAGATGGCCTTCGGCCACTTCGACGAGGCCGACATCGAGCGGCTGGAGGACGACTACACCCGGGGCTGAGCCGGCGCGACCGAGGGCCACGCGACCGTGAGCTCGCCCAGCCGCCACCGGGCCGGGCCGCCCACGACGGGCCAGCCGCGGTCGGCCAGCTCCCGCACCGTCGCGACGAACCGCTGCCGGGCCCCGTAGCCCCCCAGCGGGGCGTGCCGGGCCCAGGCTCGGTCCAGGTCCGTCATCAGCGCGTGCACCGGTTCACCGGGCACGTTGCGGTGGATGAGCACCTTCGGAAGACGCTCGGCCACGACCGAGGGCCGCTCGAGCCCGGCCAGCCGCCAGGCCAGCGTGAGCGTGCGCGGCGCCGGCAGACCGTCCTCGCCCCGGCGCACGTCCACCCAGGCGGCCAGCCGCCCCAGCTCGTCGCAGGTGCCCTCGACCAGGGCACCGCCGGGCACGAGGCGGGCCACCATGCTGGTCCAGGCGTCGACGACCTGCGCCTCGTCGTACTGCCGCAGGACGTTGAGGGCCCGCACGAGCACCACCGGGCTCCCGTCGGGCACCGGCACCTCGAACCCGCCGAGCACGAAGTCGACGGCCGGGGGGTCGGCCACGGCCAGACCCCGGTCCACCCGGGCCGGGTCGATCTCCACGCCCAGCACGCGGACGTCGGCCCGGACCCGACGCAGGCGCGCGGCCAGCTCCAGCACGGTCACCGGGGAGGCGCCGTAGCCCAGGTCCACGACGAGCGGCGGTGCGACCGGTCCCCGCACGAGCGGTGCCATCGTGGCGGCGGTCCACCGGTCGACCCGGCGCAGGCGGTTGGGGTTGGTGGTCCCGCGGGTGATGCTGCCGACGGGACGAGCTGCCACGGTGCCAGGGTATGCCTGGACAGGCGTGGGACACTGGGCCGATGACCAGTGCGGACTCCTCCGGACGCTGACGGGGGCCTGACCCGGGTGGCGATGCTGACGGTGCACACCTCCCCGCTGGAGCGGCCCGGCACCGGGGACGCCGGGGGGCTGAACGTCTACGTCGTCGAGACCGCGACCCGGCTGGCCGCTCGCGGGGTGGCCGTCGACATCTTCACCCGGGCCACCAGCGGGGCCCAGGGCGAGGCGGTCCAGCTGGCGCCGGGCGTGGTGGTCCACCACGTCGTCGCCGGCCCGCTGGAGGGCCTGGGCAAGGAGGACCTGCCGGGCCAGCTGTGCGCCTTCACCGCGGCCACCTCCCACCACGTGGCCCAGCACCCGGAGGACCACCACGACCTCATCCACGCCCACTACTGGCTCTCCGGGCAGGTGGGCTGGCTGGCCTCGGAGCGCTTCGACGTCCCGCTCGTGCACACGATGCACACCATGGCCAAGGTCAAGAACGAGGCGCTGGCGGAGGGGGACGACCCGGAGCCGCGCGGCCGCGTGATCGGGGAGGAGCAGGTGGTGGCCATCGCCGACGCCCTCGTGGCCAACACCCCCGAGGAGGCCCGGCAGCTGGTCGACCTCTACGACGCCGACCCGGCAACGGTCCACGTCGTCACCCCCGGGGTGGCGCTGGAGACCTTCCGCCCCGGCCCCCAGGACGAGGCCCGTCGACGGGTCGGCCTGCCCACCGACGCCGTCGTCCTGCTGTTCGTGGGGCGGATCCAGCCGCTCAAGGCCCCCGACGTGCTCCTGCGGGCCGCCGCCGTGCTGCTGCGGCGACGGCCCGCACTGCGGGACCGTCTGGTCGTGGCGGTCCTCGGTGGGCTGTCCGGCTCGGGCGTGACCCGCCCGGACCTGGTCCAGCGGGTCGTCGACGAGGAGGGGCTCGAGGGCGTGGTGCGCATGGGCCCGCCGGTCTCCCGGGAGGAGCTGGCCGACTGGTACCGCGCGGCCGACCTCGTGGCCGTGCCGTCCTACAACGAGTCGTTCGGCCTCGTCGCGGTCGAGGCCCTGGCGTGCGGCACCCCGGTCGTCGCCGCGGACGTGGGCGGGCTGCCCGTCGCGGTCGGGAACGCGGGCGTCCTCGTCGAGGGGCACGACCCGGCCGGGTGGGCCGACGCCCTCGCGACGACGCTCGACACGCTCGCGGTCCCGGCGGAACGGCAGGCCTGGCGGAACCGGGCCGTCGAGCACGCCTCCGGGTTCTCGTGGGAGGTCACCGTCGACCGGCTGGTCGAGGTCTACGCCGGGGCGGTCGCCGCGCGGCGCGGCGCGGGACGGGGGGTCGCATGAGCCGGCCCACCGCCGCGGACCCGGTCGACCACCTGCGGCTGCTGCTCGACCGGGTGGGCGCGGACTGGGAGGAGGGCACCCGCCCGGGCGAGACGGTGGTCACCCTGCCCGGGGAGCACAAGCTGCGCACGGTGGTGTCCCTCCTCGTCGGGGAGCGGGCGATGGAGCTGCGTGCCTTCGTCATCCGCAACCCGGACGAGAACCACGAGGACTTCTACCGCCACCTGCTGCGGCGGGCGCTGCGCCTGCCCGGGCTCGGGTATGCCGTGGACGCCGTCGGCGACGTCTACGTCACCGGGCGGACGCCGCTGGCCGGGATCGACGAGGCGGCCGTCGACGAGCTGCTCGGCGCGGTCCTGGCGGCCTGCGACGACCCCTTCGACGACCTGCTGCGGCTGGGCTTCTGGACCTCGATCCGGCGGGAGTGGGCGTGGCGCCGGTCCCGCGGCGAGTCCACCGCCAACCTCGCGGCGTTCCGGGCCGAGCTCGAGGCGCTGGAGGACGAGTCGGAGGAGCCGCCCGCCCCCGGTGCCGGGGGGCGGACCCCCCAGTAGGGTGGGGGCATGAGCGACGTCGCGCACACCCTCGTCCTGCTCCGCCACGGCGAGAGCGAGTGGAACGCCAAGAACCTGTTCACCGGCTGGGTGGACGTGGACCTCACCGACAAGGGCCGTCAGGAGGCCCGCCGGGCCGGCGAGCTGATGGCCGCCGAGGAGCTGCTCCCGGACATCCTGCATACCTCGCTCCTGCGCAGGGCGATCACCACGGCCAACACGGCCCTCGACGTCGCCGACCGCCACTGGATCCCGGTGCGGCGGTCCTGGCGGCTCAACGAGCGTCACTACGGGGCCCTGCAGGGGCTGGACAAGGCGGAGACGCGGGAGAAGTACGGCGAGGAGCAGTTCATGCTCTGGCGGCGCAGCTTCGACACCCCCCCGCCGCCGATCGAGGCCGACTCGGAGTTCTCCCAGGCCGGGGACCCCCGCTACGCCGACGCGGACGGGCCGATCCCGGAGACGGAGTGCCTCAAGGACGTCATCGCCCGGATGCTGCCCTACTGGGACTCCTCGATCGTCCCCGACCTGCGGGCGGGCAAGGTCGTGCTCGTCGCCGCGCACGGCAACAGCCTGCGGGCCCTGGTCAAGCACCTCGACGGGATCAGCGACGACGACATCGTCGGGCTGAACATCCCCACCGGCATCCCGCTGCTGTACGAGCTCGACGCCGACCTCGAGCCGGTCACCCGGGGCGGACGCTACCTGGACCCCGACGCGGCCGCGGCCGCGATCGAGCAGGTCGCCAACCAGGGCAGGGCCAAGGCCTGAGCGGCCGTGCCGGGCCGGCGACGGGGCCCCTCGGTCCCGTCGCCCGGGCTCAGGCGGCGGCCTCGAACTTGTAGCCCAGCCCCCGCACCGTGACGATGTGCACCGGGCGGGAGGGGTCCGGCTCGACCTTGGCGCGCAGCCGCTTGATGTGCACGTCCAGCGTCTTGGTGTCCCCGACGTAGTCGCTGCCCCACACCCGGTCGATGAGCTGGCCCCGGGTCAGCACCCGGCCGGCGTTGCGCAGCAGCATCTCCAGCAGTTCGAACTCCTTGAGCGGCAGCGAGACCGACCGGCCGTCGACCTGGACCGTGTGCCGCTCGACGTCCATCCGCACCGGTCCGGACTCGACGGTGGCGGGCAGCAGCTCCTCGGGCTCGGCGCCGCGGCGCAGCACCGCCTTGATGCGGGCGAGCAGCTCCCGGCCGGAGTAGGGCTTGGTGACGTAGTCGTCGGCCCCGATCTCCAGCCCCACCACCTTGTCGACCTCGGAGTCCTTGGCGGTCAGCATGATGACCGGCACGCTCGAGCGCTGGCGCAGCGCCCGGCAGACGTCCACCCCGGACAGGCCGGGCAGCATGAGGTCGAGGAGCACCAGGTCGGCGCCGCCCCGGTCGAACTCGGCCAGGGCCTCGTGGCCGGTCTCGGCGACCGCCACGTCGTACCCCTCCTTCTCCAGCAGGTAGGACAGGGGGTCGGAGAAGGACTCCTCGTCCTCCACCACGAGGATCCGCGTCATCGATGGTCACCTTTCCGTGGGGCCGTGGGTGCGGCGGTCGTGGACGGGGCCCAGGGTATGCCGTCGGCGCGGGGCCGGGCGCCGTCCCCGGGGAGCTCACCCGACGGCGGCTCCACCGGGTGCTGCCCGGGCCCGTGCGGGGCCGCGGACCCGACCGGACGGTCGTCCCCGACGACCGCGGGCAGGCGGAGGGTGAAGGTGGACCCCTGCCCCTCCTTGCTCCAGACGGTCACCTCGCCGCCGTGGTTGGCGCAGATGTGCTTGACGATCGACAGGCCCAGGCCGGTGCCCCCGGTGCTGCGGGACCGGGCGGCGTCCACGCGGTAGAAGCGCTCGAAGATGCGCTCCTGGTCGGCGACCGGGATCCCGCGGCCCTGGTCGGTGACCGAGACCTCGACGAGGTCGTCCACCCGCCGGGTGACCACGCTGATCCGGGTGCCGTCGTCGGAGTAGGCGATGGCGTTGGTGATGAGGTTGCGCACCGCCGTGGTGATCAGCTCGGGGTCGCCGTAGACCCGCAGCCGGTCGCGCGCCTGGGTGGTCAGCGCGACCACCTCGCGCTCCCCGGCGAGCAGGCGGGTGTGGTCGGCGGCCTCCTCGGCGCACCCGGCCACGTCGACGACCACCATCCGGTCGAGCACGTCCTTGGTCTGCAGACGGGACAGGTCGACGATCTCGCTCACCAGCCGGGTCAGGCGCGCGGTCTCCTTCTTCATCCGGCCGGCGAACCGGGCCACCGCCACCGGGTCGTCGGCGGCGTCCTCGACCGCCTCGGCCAGCAGCGCCAGCCCGCCGACCGGCGTCTTGAGCTCGTGCGAGACGTTGACGACGAAGTCGCGCCGGACCTCCTCGACCCGACGGGCCTGGGTCCGGTCCTCCACGAGGGCCAGCACGAGCCCGTCGCCGATCGGCGCGACCCGGGCCCCGACGACGGCGCGGCCGGGGCCCACGGGACCACGGGCGATGTCGTACTCCGCCTCGCGGATCACCCCGTCCTGCTGCACCTGGGTGACCAGCTGGCGGAGGTCGTCGTGGACGACGTCCCGTCCGCGGACCAGGCCGAAGGCGACCGCCGAGGCGCTCGCCGTCCGCACGGTGCCGCTGCGGTCCACGACGATCCCGCCGGAGCGCAGCACCGACAGGACGTCCAGGACCCCCTCGGGCAGGGCCGGCGGGTCCTCGACCGGCACGGGCGGCTGCGCCTGCGGCCGACCGGCGAGCAGGACGACCCACCAGACGACGGCCGCCAGCAGCAGACCGACGGCCATGCCGACGACGGCGGCGATGACGGGGCTCACGGGACCAGCCTAGGCCGCGCGACGGGCACGGCCGGACCTCCGCAGGGCAGGACCGCTGACGGCCGGGTGCTGGCGGCCCAGAGTTCACCTGCGTGTCGTACGGTGTTCACACGCCGCTGCCAGGGTGGTCCGCGCGGACCCCGCCGGGACGGTCCAGGGACCATGGGGACCTGGCCCCGGGGCGCCCCCCACGACGTCCACCACGAAAGGACCGGTCGATCCGATGCGCAGTCTGTTCCACGAGGAGCTCGAGACGCTCTCCGACGAGCTCGTCGAGCTGAGCCGGCTGTCGGCGCAGGCCCTGGAGCGCGCGACGCGGGCGCTGCTCGACGCCGACCTGGAGCTGGCGGAGCAGGTGATCAGCGAGGACGAGCAGATCGACGCCCTGCGCAGGGACCTGGACAACCGGGCGATCGACGCCATCGCGCGCCAGCAGCCCGTCGCCACCGACCTGCGCCAGCTGGTCACCACCCTGCGGATGAGCGCCGACCTGGAGCGCTGCGGCGACCTGGCCAGGCACGTGGCCAAGCTGGCCCGGTTGCGCTACCCGGTGTGCGCCGTCTCCGGCGAGCTGACCGACGTCTTCGCCCAGATGTCGGAGCACGCCCAGGCCATGTGCCTGCGGTCGGGGGAGATCGTCTCGGCCCAGGACGCCTCCGGCGCCGCCGAGCTGCAGCAGCAGGACGACACCATGGACCGGCTGCACCGCGAGGTCTTCCGCATCCTCCTGGAGCCGGAGTGGGACGGCGGCACCCAGGCGGCCATCGACGCCACCCTGCTCTCGCGCTACTACGAGCGGTTCGCCGACCACGCCGTGTCGGTGGCCATCCGGGTCGTCTACCTGGTCACCGGCGTCTGGATGGACGAGCAGGAGGCCGCCTCCCGCGACCACCTCGGCGGCGGCGGGGTGCCCCGGGCCGGCATCTGAACCTGCGGGCTGAACCGCCTGGCGGACCCGGCCCCCGGACGTCGGTGCCCGGTGCCGGCCCGGACGTCAGTGGTCGGCGTCGTCCTCGTCGGCCTGCGGGGGCTCGACGGTGCCGCCGGCGTCGTCCGCGTAGTCCTCGTAGGGACCCTGCGGCAGCAGCACCGGGGCGTCGGCGGCCAGGGTCTCCCCGCCACCCTGGACCCGCACCTCGACGACCCGCCCCGCAGGGACGTCCACGCCGTCGACGGTGAGGCGCTCGCCCTCGGACCCGTCGGCCTGGGCCCCGTCCAGCCGGACGGCCTGCCCCGGCTCCACGGTCACCTCGGGCGTCGCCTCCTGGCCGTCCACGGTCACCGTCAACGTCGCGGACTCGGTGCCGGAGTTGACGACCGACCCGGACACCACGCCCGGGGCGCCGTCGCCCTGGCTGACGACGATCAGGTTGCGCACGGCGATGCTCTCGCCGTCCATCTCGACGCCGTCGGACGGGGCGTAGCGCAGGAGGGTGGTCGCGGGGTTCGTGGTCGAGCAGCCGCTGAGGGCCACCGCGCCCACCGCGGCGGCGGTGAGCAGCACGGCGCTGCGGCGCGTACGGGGCGAGGGTGCAGTGGTCACGCGGCACAGCCTAGTGGGTGCCCGTCCCCGCGACGGTCCCGACCCGCGCTGACCTGCACCGACGGCGCTCCCCGGGGGGCCGGTGAGCGCCGCCCTCGGCGCGTGCACGGCATACCCCCGGGGTGTGGTAGGCCGCTGACCTGCACAGATGTCGTCGACGGATTCCCCCGGGCGAGTTCCCCGTGATATCCTGAGGGTCCGCGAAAGGGGCTATCTGAATGACGTTCAAGGTCGGCGAGACGGTTGTGTACCCGCATCACGGAGCCGCTCTCATCGAAGAGATGAAGACACGCACCATCAAGGGTGAGGAGAAGCTGTACCTCAAGCTCAAGGTGGCCCAGGGGGACCTCACCATCGAGGTCCCGGCGGAGAACTGCGACCTCGTCGGCGTCCGCGACGTCGTCGGCAAGGACGGCCTCGACAAGGTGTTCGCGGTGCTGCGCGCCGAGCACACCGAGGAGCCGACCAACTGGTCGCGCCGCTACAAGGCCAACCTGGAGAAGCTCGCCTCCGGCGACGTCATCAAGGTGGCCGAGGTCGTCCGCGACCTGTGGCGCCGCGACAAGGACCGCGGCCTCTCGACCGGCGAGAAGAGGCTGCTGAGCAAGGCCCGCCAGATCCTCGTCTCCGAGCTCGCGCTGGCGGAGAAGACCAACGAGGACACCGCCGAGGCCACCCTCGACGAGGTCCTCGCCTCCTGAGCAGGATGTCCGGCCGGCCCGACGACACCGTCGGTGCTGGCCTCATCCTTGTCGCCGCCGGGAGCGGCACCCGGCTGGGCGCCGGCCGCCCCAAGCGCTCGTGCCGCTCGGTTCCGGCACGGCTGCCGCCCCGGTGCTGGTGCACGCCCTGCGGGGAGCGCTGCGCTGCCGGGCGATCACCGACGTCGTCGTCGTGGCTCCCCCTGACGAGGCGGCCCTCGCCGAGGTGGCCGCGTCCGTCCGCGCCCTCGACGACCCGCGCCGCGGCCGGGTCCAGGTGGTGGCCGGAGGGGCCGAGCGGTCGGACTCGGTGGCCATCGGGCTGGCGGCGCTCCCCCGGCGCGTGGGGGTGGTCCTGGTGCACGACGCGGCCCGGGCGCTGACCCCTGTCGAGGTCTTCGACCGGGTCGTCCACGCGGTGCACTCCGGCCACCCGGCGGTCACCCCGGCCGTGGCGGTGACCGACACGATCAAGCAGGTCCGGTCCGGGCCGACCGGCGTCGAGACCGTGGTCGCCACCCTCGACCGGTCCCGCCTGAGGGCCGTCCAGACTCCGCAGGGCTTCCTGCGCGAGACGCTGGAACGCGCCCACGCCGCCCTTCGCGGCGGGCCGGGCGGGGGCGAGGGCGAACACGCCGCGGGCGGCGGGCCGCCGACGGTCACCGACGACTGCGGACTCGTCGAGGCGCACGGCGGGCGGGTCACGGTCGTCGAGGGGTCGCCCCGGGCGATGAAGATCACCACGCCCCACGACCTGGAGGTGGCGGCCGCCTGGCTGACCGCGGGCGAGGACGGACGGGAGCGACCGTGACCACCGACCCGAGGGCCACCCGGTGACCCCGCTGCCCCGCACCGGCATCGGCGTGGACGTGCACGCCTGGGCCCCGGAGGGCGACGACCGGCCGCTGTGGCTCGGCTGCCTCCGGTGGCCGGGCGAGCGCGGCATCGAGGGGCACAGCGACGGCGACGTCGCCGCCCACGCCGCCTGCAACGCGCTGCTGTCCGCCGCCGGTCTCGGCGACCTCGGGTCGGTCTTCGGCACCGACCGCCCCGAGATGGCCGGCGCCTCGGGCGCGCAGATGCTCGCGCACGTGGCGGACCTGCTGGCGCGAGGCGGTTTCCAGATCGGCAACGTCGCCGTGCAGGTCGTGGCCCGACGTCCCCGCGTCGCGCCCGGCGTGCCGAGATGGAGGCCGCGATGTCGAGCGCCCTGGGCGGGGCCCCGGTCTCGGTCTCGGCAGCGACGACCGACGGGCTCGGCTTCGTCGGCCGGGTCGAGGGGCTGGCGGGCATCGCCACGGCGCTGGTCGCGCCGCGCTGACCCCCGGGCCCGCCCGCCGGGTCGGCGGTGGCGCTCAGCCGCCGGACCGCTCCCGCAGGGCGAGGATCCGCTCGCGCACGTGGCGGCGCAGCACCTTGCCCAGCTGGCTGCGCGGCAGGTCGTCGAGGACATGCAGGTCCCGCGGCACCGCGTACCGGGAGACCTTGTCCTGCAACCACTCCCGCACGGACGCCAGGTCCACCGACGCCCCCGGTTCGAGGACCAGGGCGGCGACGACGTGCTCGCCGAGGGAGGTGTCCGGCAGGCCGACGACGGCGACGTCGACGACACCGGGCATCCCACGCACGGCCTCCTCGACCTGCGAGGGGTAGATGTTGAAGCCGCCGGAGACGATGAGCTCCTTGCGCCGGTCCGCCAGGGCCACGAACCCGTCGGCGGGGTCCCGGCGCACGAGGTCGCCCGTGCGCAGCCACCCCCCGGGAAGCAGCACCTGGGCGGTCTCCTCCGGGGCGTCCAGGTAGCCGCCGAAGACCTGCGGGCCGCGGACCTGGAGCTCCCCGACCTCGCCGTCCGGCACGTCCGGGGCGTCGGGGTCCTCCTCCACCAGGTCGGGGTCGACGACGCGGATCTCGGTGCCCGGGAACGGGATCCCCAGCGTGCCGGGACGCCTCTCCGGCCCGAAGGGGTTGCCCAGCGCGATGGGCGAGCACTCGGTCATGCCGTATCCCTCGATGACCAGGCCTCCCGTCGCCGTCTCCCAGCGGTCGGCGATCTCGGGCTGCAGGGCCATCGCCCCGGAGATGGCGTAGCGCAACGGACGCAGCAGCTGCGGGTCCTCCGCCGTCGCCGAGGCCGCCAGGCGGTCGAGCATCGGCGGGACGCCGGCCAGGAAGGTCCAGGGCCGTCGCCGCATCGCCGCCAGCACCATGTCGACGTCGAAGTTCGGCAGGACCACCTGGGTGGCGCCCATCGACACCGCGAAGGTCAGCGACAGCGTCATCCCGAAGGCGTGGAAGAACGGCAGCACCGCACCGAAGGTCTCCTCGCCCTCCCGCAGGCCGGGCACCCACTGACGGCCCTGCGCGACGTTGGCCATGAGGTTGGCCTGCGTCAGCGGCACCAGCTTGGGGGTTCCGGTCGTGCCGCCGGTGGGCAGCAGGACCGCGACGTCGTCCGGGGTCGGCTCGTAGGGCCGGTGCGGTGCGCTGCGCTGGCCCTGGGCGGCGGCGACCCGGTCGTCCCAGGAGCCGACCTCGTCGGGGACCGGGGCCCGCAGCTTCGCGCGCTGGGCACGGGCCGCCCTGACGGGGAGCCGCAGCAGCAGCCGGGTCCGCCGCGGCATCGCCGCCGCGAGGTTGACGGCGAGGACGGTCCGGTCCTGCCCCTCCTCCGGCAGGACGGCCGCGACGGCGTGCTCCCACGCCACCACGACCCTCGCCCCGTGCAGCTGCAGCTGGGCCTGCACCTCCGCGGGGGCCGCGAGCGGGTTGTGCTCGGCGACGGTGGCCCCCAGCGAGGTGATCGCGTAGAAGGCGACGACGTGCTGGGGGCAGTTGGGCAGGACCAGGGCCACGCGGTCCCCGGGGCCGACGCCGAGGTCGCGGAGCACCTGGGCCGCGGCGGCCACCTGGTCGGCGAGCCGGGCGTAGGTCGTCGTCGCACCGAGGAAGTCGACGGCCACCCGGTCGGGCCACCGGCGGGCGGCCTGCTCGAGCAGGGCGGTGGTCGACGGAGCCGGGTCGACGGTCAGCGGGATCAGGGGCTGCGCACTCGTCACGGGACAAACCTACGCTCGCGTAGGTTCACCCGGCGAACCGGTCCCGGACCGTGCCGGCCGTCGGCGCATCCACGCCGGGAGGCCCCACCACAGGGAACCGAAGACCAGCAGCGCCGCCACGCCCGCGGCATACCCGGCGGTGCGACCCAGCACCACCCCGAAGATGAGGACGAGCACGGCCGTCATCGTCAGCCCGAGGGTGACCAGGCCGGCCCGTGCCATCCGGTGGGAGACCTGGACCAGGTCGTCCTTGCGGTGCTGCCGGAACAGGGCACGGTGCAGGCTGACCGGGCCCACGAGCAGCACCGTGGTGAGGAAGGCGAGGACGATCGCCACGAGGAAGACGGCGCGCTGCTCGCCGGTCAGGTCGGGGAAGCGGGCCTGGAAGGGCAGCGTCATGAGGAATCCCGCCAGGATCTGGGTGCCGGTCTGCAGCACGCGCAGCTCCTGCAGGAGCTCGACGAAGTTGCGGTCCATCCGCTCGTCGCGGGACTCGTGCCGGTCGTCGCCCACCGGCCCGTCCCGGCCCGCGGGGTGCTGCAGCGCCATCCGTCCACTGTGGACCCGTGCCGGACCGTCGTCCAGCGGGTCCGTCGGTCGTCCGGGCGGGCGTAGACTCGGGTCACGTGGCCGACCTCCTGGCGGGACGTCCCGTCCTGCTCCTGTTCGCCGTCCTGGCGATCGGCACCGCCGTCGGCGCGGTCCGGCTGCGTCGGGTCTCGCTGGGCCCGGCGGCCGTCCTCTTCACCGCGCTGGCCTTCTCGGCCGCCGACGAGCGGCTGGCCCTCCCCGAGGTGCTCGGCACCTTCGGCCTGGCGGTCTTCGCCTACGCCGTCGGGGTCACCGCCGGCCCCTCCTTCTTCGCCTCGCTGCGCACCGGCCTCCGGCCGGTCAGCATGGTCGTGGCCACCCTCCTCGCGCTCGGCGTGCTCACCTGGGGGATCGGCCGGCTGCTGGGACTCAGCGCCGGGAGCACCGCCGGCCTCTACGCCGGGGCGCTGAACAACACCCCGGCGCTGGCCGCCGCGATCCTGCGGCTGGACGGCTCGCCCGACCCCACGGTGGCCTACTCGATGAGCTACGTGGGGGGAGTGGTGGTCATGCTCGCCGCGGCGACCTGGGCGCTGCGCAGCGGCGACCGGCACCCCACGGCCGACGACCGGGCCCGGCCCACCGAGGTGCGCAACGCCACCATCCTCGTCGAGCGCGACAACGCGCTCACCGTGGCCGAGCTGAGCTGGACACCCCACGGCCGGGTGCTGTTCTCCCGCTACCAGGACGCCGCCGGGGAGGTGCGGATGGCCCAGGGGGACACCCTCCTGCGGCCCGGGGACCAGGTGCTGGCCATCGGTCCCGACCGGGCGCTGCGGCACCTGACCAAGCAGCTGGGTCGGCGGGCGGCCACCCACCTGGAGGCCGAGCGCACCGACGTGGACTACCGGCGGATCGTGCTGTCCGAGCGCCGGTTCTACGGCCGGACGGTGGCCGACCTGGACCTGTTCGCCCGGTTCGGCGCCCGCGCGACCAGGGTGCGCCGGGCCGACCAGGACGTCCTGGCCACCGACGACCTGGTGCTGCAGGCGGGGGACCGGATCCGCGTCGCGGCGCCGCGCGAGCAGATGAGGCTCGTGGCGGCATACCTGGGGGACAGCGAGCACGGGACCGCGGACATCAACCCCCTCGGTCTCGCGCTGGGGCTGACGGCCGGGCTCGCGCTGGGCGCGCTGCCGGTCCCCGTGCCGGGGCTCGGGTCGCTGGAGCTCGGCCAGGCGGCCGGACCGCTCGTCGTGGGTCTTCTGCTGGGCCGCGCCGGACGCACCGGCAGGCTCGTGTGGACCCTGCCCCACCAGGCCGCCGAGACGCTGACGCAGATCGGGCTGCTCGTCTTCCTGGCCTACGCAGGCGGCCGTGCCGGATCGGCCTTCGTCGACGCGCTCGCCAGCCCGCTCGGGCTGCAGCTGGTGCTGGCCGGCCTGGTCGTCACCACCGTGCACGCGGCCGTGCTCCTCCTGCTGGGCAGGGCCTGGCTGCGGCAGGCCGGGCCCCGGCTGGCCGGCGTCCTGTCCGGCTCGCAGACCCAGCCGGCCATCCTGGCGCACGCGCAGGAGCAGACCCACCACGACCAGCGGGTGGCCCTGGGCTACGCGATGGTCTACCCGGTGGCGATGGTCGTCAAGATCCTCGTCGCCCAGCTGCTGACCATGCTCTAAGACGCAATCGGTGTCCCGGGGCCGCACTTGCGTCCCGCCCCGCCGCCGGGTTGGCTGGGGGCACCGTTCCCCGTGACCAGGAGGTTGTCGTGCCCAGCACCGTCAAGGGTGTCATCGCCCGCAGCAAGGGAGCCGACGTCGAGGTCGTCGACGTCGTCGTGCCCGACCCGGGCCCCGGCGAGGCCGTGGTGAAGATCGAGCCTGCGGCGTCTGCCACACCGACCTGCACTACCGCGAGGGCGGCATCAACGACGACTTCCCGTTCCTGCTGGGGCACGAGGCCGCCGGCACCGTGGAGGCCGTCGGGGAGGGCGTCACCGACGTCGAGCCCGGGGACTACGTCGTCCTCAACTGGCGCGCCGTCTGCGGGCACTGCCGCGCGTGCGCCAAGGGCAAGCCGTGGTACTGCTTCAACACGCACAACGCGAGCCAGAGGATGACCCTGGCCGAGGACGGCACCGAGCTGACCCCCGCGCTGGGCATCGGCGCCTTCATCGAGAAGACCCTCGTGCACGCCGGCCAGTGCACCAAGGTCGACCGGGAGGCTCCCGCGGTCGCCGCCGGGCTGCTCGGCTGCGGCGTCATGGCGGGCTTCGGCGCGGCGGTCAACACCGGCAACGTCACCCGCGGCGACTCGGTCGCCGTCATCGGCTGCGGCGGGGTGGGCGACGCCGCCATCGCGGGGGCCCGGCTGGCCGGCGCCACGACGATCATCGCGGTCGACATCGACGACCGGAAGCTGGAGGCGGCCCGCGGCTTCGGCGCCACCCACACGGTCAACTCCTCGGGCACCGACCCGGTGGCCGCGATCCAGGAGCTCACCGGCGGGGTCGGTGCGGACGTCGTCGTCGACGCGGTGGGCCGTCCGGAGACCTACCAGCAGGCGTTCTACGCCCGCGACCTCGCCGGTACCGTCGTACTCGTCGGCGTCCCCACGCCCGAGATGGAGATCACCCTGCCGCTGCTCGACGTCTTCGGCCGCGGCGGCGCGCTGAAGTCCAGCTGGTACGGCGACGCCCTGCCCTCGCGCGACTTCCCCATGCTTATCGACCTCTACCGCCAGGGCCGGTTCAACCTCGACGACTTCGTCAGCGAGACGATCGGACTGGGCGACGTCGAGGCCGCGTTCGAGAAGATGCACGCCGGCGACGTGCTGCGCTCCGTCGTCATCGTCGACGAGACGGCCGCCGCGGCCCGCGGACAGCAGGCCGGCACGACCACCACCGAGGAGGCCTCCGCATGACCGCCCGCATCGACCACGCCGTGACCACCGGCACCTTCAGCCTCGACGGCGGCACCTGGGAGGTCGACAACAACGTGTGGGTGATCGGCGACGACGAGGAGTGCATCGTCGTCGACGCCCCCCACGACGCGGACGTGGTGGTCGAGGCGGTCGGCGGCCGGTCGGTCCGGGCCCTGCTGCTGACCCACGGGCACGACGACCACATCGACGCCGCCCCCGAGGTGGCCCGTCGCACGGGAGCCACGACATACCTGCACCCCGAGGACCAGATGCTGTGGGACCGGGTGCACGACATCGCGCCCGGAGGGGAGCTGTCCGACGGCATGACGTTCGAGGTCGCCGGGGTCACCCTGCACGTGCTGCACACGCCTGGTCACAGCCCGGGCGCCTGCTGCTTCCACGTGCCGGAGCTGGGCGTGGTGTTCTCCGGGGACACCCTCTTCGAGGGCGGCCCCGGGGCGACGGGACGCTCGTTCAGCGACTTCCCCACGATCGTGGCATCGATCACCGACAAGCTCCTCGTCCTGCCGGAGGAGACCGTCGTGCACACCGGGCACGGCGGGACCACGACGATCGGCGCGGAGAAGCCGCACCGTCAGGAGTGGCTCGACCGGGGTCACTGAGCCCGGGCGGTGGTCGTCAGCTCGAGCTCGCGGCCCCGCCGGCCATCACGGCCGCCATCATGGCGGTGTTGAGCTCCGCCACCGCCGTGGCCACGGCCTCCGGCGCCCAGCGTCCCTTGCTGATCTCCTTGCCACGCCGCTTGACCTCGCCGTTGGTCATCCCGGGCCGCATCTCCGTGGTCAGAACCTTGGGCAGGGCGTCGACGGCGTGCAGGAGCGAGATCAGCGCGCCGGTGCGGGAGTCCGGCTCGCGGGCGCCCGTGACGACGGTGGCGAGGTCGCCGACCACGGCGTCGCGCGGGCCGCTCATGAGGACCGGCCAGCGGGTCGTCAGCGTGAGCCCGAGGGCCTTGACCGGTTCGGGGCGCACCAGCTCGCGCCGGACGAGGCTGTCCAGCAGGGGCTGCTGGAGCTTCTTGCCCACCCGGTCGAGCGCGTCCTTGGGCTTCTTGCCCTCCCGCTCGGCGAAGCGGACCAGGGCCTCGTCGAGCAGGGGCTCGCCGATCGTGCCACCGTCCAGGACCCGCAGCCGCTTGCGCCCGTCGACGTCCAGACGTTCGCGCAGGGCCAGCTCGGTCAGCAGCGCGCCGCCGAGGACGACCGTCCGGGAGCTGCCCAGCAGGTTGCGGCCCTCGGGGGAGGTCCCGACGAGGAGCAGTTCTTCGGCGATGAGCATGCCTCGACGGTATGCCGTGCGCACCCGGCGGCGCATCGGCCCGCCGACGGAGGCGTCTGTCCTGCTGGCTCCGACTCTGGGCCGAGGCCAAGCGGGTGGCGGACGTGCCGTGGGGCGGGGCGGTGAGGGGACAAGGTTGTGCACCGGATGCGACGCCGAGAACCACGCATCCGGTGCACAACCTTGTCCTGACGTGGTCCGGTCGCCTCAGCCGATCCGGGTCGCCCGGGACTCGGCCCGGGCGATGGCCTCGAGCAACCGACGACGGATCAGCTGAGGCCGGGCGAGGTCGGCCCACCGGATGCGGACCACCTCGTAGCCGAGCGTCCGGAGCCTGTCCTCCCTGTCCTTCTCGGCGAGGAGGGCCTCGTGGCCGGTGTACTTGCCGGTCCCGTCGAACTCGACGAGCACGTCCCAGCGGGCCAGCTTGAGGTCGACGATCGCCACCAACCGGTCGCCGTCGTGGACCACGAACTGCGGGCTGCAGGGGCCGAGCCCGAGGAGGTGGACCAGCCACCGGGTGCGGCTCTCACCGGCGGACTCGCTACGGCCGTCGGCCAGGTCGACGACGAGTCGTACGGTCGGGGTGGATCGCCCGAATCCTCCCTCCAGCGCCTCCGCGATCTCCTCCCTGACCCGGGTGACGGCAAGGCCCTCCTGGCCACCGGCAGCCTTCGGGTCCTGCTCCCGTGCCGCGTGCAGGACGCCGTCCACGGCGACCAGGCCTGCCTCGCCGCCGTGCGTCGCCGCCACCTGCAGCGCTGCCATCGTGGGCGTCACCAGCACGAGGCCGTCCCGTTCGTCCGTCCACCGGGCGTCGAGGGGACGGTGCACCCAGATCGTGCCGTCCTTCCGGCCCCTGCGACCGTCCGTGCGGACCAGGTGGACGAACCCGTCCTCGCCGGCGTAGGGCAGTCCGTGCACCATCAATGCGCTCTCGTGGCTCAGGGCGTGGGTCGGCCCAGCCTCCGCCGGGGCGGGCGCGAGACTGCGTCCGACGGCACGGGCCACCAGTTCGCGTTTCTCCCACGGGGTCGAGCCGGCCAGCGCGCTCGCGAGGACGACAGCGTCCCGGCGGACGCGGACCAGCTCCCCACGGCGCACCATGGCCTCGACCGAGCGGCGGGAGAAGCCGGCGCGCAGCAGCTCACGGGTGCTGGCCACGCCGCCCTGCATCTGCACCAGCTGCGTGATCCCCTCGGACATGCCCCGAGTGTGTCGCGTCCGCGGTCGGGGGCTCCGGCGTCGTCCACAGGCGGGCAGCGACCGCCAGATCCTGTCCGACGCCTGGAGCATGGGGACGGACACAGCACGCGGCTGGACAAGGTTGTGCACCGCAGACGACGTTCTCGACGATGCCCGTGGTGCACAACCTTGTCCTGGCCGGGGAGGCTGGGAGGCGGGGCTCCTGGCCGGGGAGGCTGGGCGCCTGGCGGACCGAGGGCGGTCCGCCGGCCCACCGTCGGCCCGAGGCGGCCGCTGGCGAGGAGGTCGGGAGGCGTGGGAGGCGCCGGTACCCTTGAGCGGGTGAGCCTGCACCTCTTCGACACCGCCACCCGGCAGCTGCGGCCGTTCGAGCCGCTCGAGGCCGGACGGGTGGGCATGTACATCTGCGGGCTCACCACGCAGGGCAGCCCGCACATCGGGCACGTCCGGTTCGCGGTGGCCTTCGACGTCCTGCGGCGGTGGCTGGAGCGGGGGCACGGCTACGACGTCACGCTCATCCGCAACGTCACCGACATCGACGACAAGATCCTCACCAAGGCCGCCGAGGCCGGACGCCCCTGGTGGGCCTGGTCCTACGAGAACGAGCGCGCGACCACCCGGGCCCTCGAGCTGCTGGGCGTGCTCCCGCCGACCTACGAGCCGCGGGCCACCGGCCACATCACCGAGCAGCTGGAGCTCGTGCGCACGCTCGTCGAGCGGGGCCACGCCTACGCCGCGGAGGACGGCAGCGGCGACGTCTACTTCGACGTGCGCTCCTGGCCGGACTACGGCTCGCTGACCCGGCAGAAGCTGGAGGACATGGAGCCGGCCGAGGACGCCGACCCCCGGGGCAAGCGCGATCCCCGCGACTTCGCCCTGTGGAAGGGGCACAAGGACGGCGAGCCGGAGACGGCCTCGTGGCCGGCGCCGTACGGCCGCGGCCGCCCGGGCTGGCACCTGGAGTGCTCGGCCATGGCGCGCAAGTACCTCGGCGACGCTTCGACATCCACGGCGGCGGCGTCGACCTGCGCTTCCCGCACCACGAGAACGAGCAGGCCCAGTCCCGCGCCGCCGGCCTCGACTTCGCCCGCTACTGGCTGCACAACGCCTGGGTCACCGTCAAGGGCGCCAAGATGGGCAAGTCGCTCGGGAACGCCCTGGCCGTCACCGAGCTGACGAAGACCGTGCGCCCGCTCGTGCTGCGGCACTACCTCGGCGCCGCGCACTACCGGTCCACGATCGAGTACGGCGACGACAGCCTCACCGAGGCGCTCGCCGCGGTCGAGCGGATCGAGGGGTATGTCGTGCGCGCCCGGGAGGTGCTCGGCGAGGCCGCCGAGGACCTGCTCGAGGCGTCCCGCGCGCTGCCGGCCGACGAGGCCTTCCCGACCGACTTCCGGGCCGCCCTCGACGACGACCTCAACGTGCCGGAGGCCCTCGCGGTCGTCTTCGGCACCGTCCGCGACGGCAACCGCGCCCTCGACGCCGGTGCCGGGACGGGCACGCAGGCGCTGCGGCATACCCTCCTGCAGCTGCTGGCGATGCTCGACGTGCTCGGCACCAACCCGCTCGACCCCTCCTGGGGCGGCGGGTCCCGCGAGGACGACCGTGGCATGGAGGTGCTGACGGCTCTGGTGCAGGACCGGCTGGACGCGCGGGCCCGCGCCCGTGCCGAGAAGGACTTCGCGACCGCGGACGCCATCCGCGACCACCTGACCACGCTCGGCGTGGTCATCGAGGACACCCCGGCCGCGCCCGCTGGTCGCTGCGCTGAACGAAGGACGAGACACCATGGCCGGCAACCAGCAGCGCCGCAACGCGCGCACCAGCAACAAGAAGGGGATGGTCGTCGGCTCCGGCGGCCAGCGCCGCAAGCAGCTCCAGGGCCGGGGGCCGACCCCCAAGGCGGAGGAGCGGGTCGGCCACCCGGCGGCGCGCCGCAGGTCCGGCAGCGCCGCGAGCAGGACCGGCGGCGGCCGACCGGCAGGGGGGCGACGCTCCGGGCCGGGTCGCGGAGGGTCGACCGAGATCGTCGCCGGCCGCAACAGCGTGCTCGAGGCGCTGCGCACGCACGTGCCGGGCAGCACGCTCTACGTGGGGTCGCGGATGGAGAGCGACGACCGGGTCAAGGAGAGCATCACCCTGGCCACCGAGCGGGGGATCGCCGTGCTGGAGGCGCCGCGCACCGAGCTCGACCGGCTCACCGACGGGGCGGTGCACCAGGGACTGGCCCTGCAGGTGCCTCCCTACGAGTACGCCCACCCCGAGGACCTGCTCCACGTCGAGCTGCCCGGCACCCCGCTCATCGTGGCGCTCGACGGCATCACCGACCCGCGCAACCTGGGCGCCGTCGTGCGCTCGGTCGGGGCGTTCGGCGGGCACGGCGTCGTGGTGCCGGCCCGGAGGTCGGCCGGGATGACCGCGGCCGCCTGGAAGACCTCGGCCGGCGCGGCGGCGCGGGTGCCCGTGGCCCAGGCGACCAACCTCACCCGGGCGCTGGAGGCCTACCGCAAGGCGGGCTTCTTCGTCGTCGGGCTGGACGGCGACGGGGACGTCGAGCTGCCCGGCCTGGAGCTGGCCGACCAGCCGCTGGTCATCGTCGTCGGCTCCGAGGGCAAGGGTCTGTCGCGGCTCGTGCGCGAGACCTGCGACCAGATCGTCTCGATCCCGATCGCGGCGGTCACCGAGTCGCTCAACGCCGGCATCGCCACCGCCGTGGCGCTCTACGAGGTGTCCCGCTCCCGCCGGCTGCGCTGACCGGAGGGTCAGACCTGCTGGTCCGCCTCCCCCTCGGCGAGCGAGCGGACCGGCGCCACGGTGATGTCGTCGAGCTTCCAGTCCATGGCCCGCAGGTCCTCCACGGTCTGGTGGATCCGGGCCATATCCACCGTCCCCCCGACGGGGACGAAACGCACCTCCACGTGGAAGACGTGGCCCATGTCGCGCACCCTGGTGTCGTGGGCCCGCACCCAGGGGCGGCTGTCCAGGTAGTCCTCCACCCGCCCCACGAGAGGGTGCTCCGCGGCGTCGTCGACGGTGCGGGCCGTCCTGTCCATGAGGCCGGTGACGGCGTGCTGGACGTTGCCCCAGCCGTCCCGCAGGATGCTCGCCGCGATGAACAGGGCGGCCGCGGCGTCGGCCCACCACAGGCCGATGCCGATCCCCAGCACACCGAGGATGGCGCCGCCGGACGTCATCCAGTCGGCCTTGTTCATGTCGCGTCGGCGTGCAGCACCTTGTCGTGCAGCTGCTCGGCCAGAGGCACCTTCATCCGGCCCAGAACCACCGGTCCGATCCCCGTGTAGACCATGACGGCCACCATCGGCCAGCCCGCCCAGAAGGTCCGGCCGAACAGCTGCATGGTGCCGATGGGCGGGTGGTCCGCCGTCAGCAGCCCCGAGCCGGAGTCGTAGAGCAGGAAGACGCCCATCGTCAGCAGGGCGACGGAGGCGACCAGGTGACCCACCGCCACCGACCGGTGCCGGCCGAAGGGGTAGTCCCGGTCCGGGTGTCGCGCGGCCGCACGGGTCGCGACGAGGAAGGCGATCGGGGGGATCAGCGAGAGCATGTCCTCGATCCACGCGGCCTTCATCGCCTGCGAGCTGCCCATGACAAGGGCGACGAGGACGACACCGGTGCCCAGGTAGGCCAGCGAGATCCATTCCAGCCGCCGGGCACGCCGGAGCGCCGCCTGCTGCTCGCCGGGCAGCTCGGTCGAGCCGAAGTAGTCGCCCACCCGGGACGTCACGACGACTCCTCGTCCAGGAAGCGCTCCAGCTCGCTGAGCAGGGCGTTCTCCCCGCGGACGACGGCCATGACGTGCTTGACGGTGCGACCCTCCTCCTGCGTCCGCGTGTAGGGCCGGGTCAGCGCCACCTTCGTCGACCACGGGGACCGGGAGGACAGGCCGCCCACCATGACGTCCAGCTCACCCCTCTCCAGGAGCGTGACGAGCGCCTCCTCGCCGTCGACGACGAACAGGGCCTCGGCGCCCTGCTCCTCCGCGAACCGCCGGACCAGGACCACCTCGTCGCCCCCGGGTTCACCACCCGGAGCCGGTGGCAGGGTGGTGAAGGTGGGTGCGGCGAGACGCCGACGCGCAGCTCACCGGTGGCGCGCACCTGCGCGAGCGTCCGGTCCGGGTCGGTCGGGATCTGCAGCCCGCACCCCGCGACCACGGTGGAGGCGAGCATCGCCACCACCGCGGAGGGACCCCTGTGTCTGTGCCCGACGGCGCCCATGGGTCCGAGTATCCGCCGATCCGTCGGCGGCGCACCTCGGACGGGGCGTGCAGTGTCGGCCGGCCGGGCCCGGCCGGACAGCCGCCGACGGCCTCAGTCCTCCAGCTGGGCCTGGATCGGGATCTCCTGGGTGTCCACGCCGACGACCGCCACCTCGTCCGGCCGGGAGGGCAGCACGGTCTCCAGGTAGTCGCGCACGGCGTCCTCGATCGGGGTGTCGTGGCCGGCCTGCTCGGACAGGTACCACCGGTGCTCGAGGATCTCGTGGAAGAACTCCGCCGGCTCCAGCTTGGACCGCAGCTCGCGGGGCACCGAGCGGGTGACCGGCTCGTAGACCCGGCTCAGCCACTCGTGGGCGACCACGTCCTCGTCGTCGCTCTGCCGGTCGGTCGCGGCCCGGTAGGAGTCGAGGTCGTTGAGCAGGCGGCGCGCCTGGTTCTCCTCGACGTCCAGGCCGGTGAGGTGCATCAGGCGGCGGGAGTGGTGGCCGGCGTCGACGACCTTGGGCTGCAGCCGGATGTGGGTGCCGTCGACGTCGGTGCTCATCTCCAGCTCGTCGACGTCGAAGCCGAGGTTGTTCAGCCGCCGGATCCGCTCGTCCACCCGCCAGCGGTCGCCGCGCTCGAAGCGCTCCTCGCTGGTCAGCTCGTTCCACAGCAGGTCGTAGCGGTGCATGATGAGGTTGGCGATCTCGATCGGGTCCTCGCCCTCGTCGAGCTGGCCGCCGGCCTCCAGGTCCATCAGCTCCCCGGCGATGTTGCCGTGGGCGATGAACAGGTCGTGCTCGCGCTGCCCGTCGGACAGCGTCGGGTGCAGCTCGGCGGTCTCGGCGTCGACGAGGTAGGCGGCGTACTCGCCGGCGTCGCGGCGGAACAACGTGTTGGACAGCGACACGTCCCCCCAGAAGCAGCCGGCCAGGTGCAGCCGCACGAGCAGGACGGCCAGCGCGTCCAGCGTGCGCCGGGCGGTGTCCGGGCGCAGCCGCTGGGAGAAGACGGCCCGGTAGGGCAGCGAGAACTTCAGGTGCCGGGTGATCAGGCAGGCGTCCAGGGCGTTGCCGTCGGCGTCGACCCGGCCCGAGACCACCCCGAGGGGCTCGACCACCGGCTGGTCCAGGCGACGCAGGTTGCGGAGCGTCTGGAACTCGCGGCGGGCCAGCGGCTCGCTGATCTCCTTGACCGCCAGCACCCCGCCGGACAGCCGCACGAACCGGACGACGTGGCGGGAGATGCCCCGGGGGAGGGCGGCCAGGTGGTGCTCGGGCCACTCCTCCAGCGGCACCTCCCACGGCAGGTCCAGCAGGGCCGGATCCGGCGCGAGGGCGGTGATGTCGAGGGCCATGGGACGAGGGTATGCCGCCGCGCCCCTCGGCGGGTGCGGACCGGTCCGGGGACGGTCGGGACGGTCCTAGAGGGCCGATCCCTGACGGTGCGCGGGGACGCGGTGCTGGCGGGACAGCCGTCGGATGGTGGCGAAGCGCTCCTCCGCGTGGGGCAGGCTGACCTCGCGCAGGTAGTCGGCGACCTCGGACGGCCCGTGCTCCTCGACGTGGGCGAGCACGCTGCGCACGTCGTCGGGGTGGCGGTTCTGGCTCATCTTCGCCTTGCCCTGGAGCCGGTCCACCCGCACCTCGACCGCCCGGATGGCCCGGGACATCGCGGCGAGCTTGTCCTCGCCGACCGCGTCCACGACGTCGCCGTCCCCCGTCCGGGAGGTCAGCCGCCGGGCCACCTCGAGCGCCCGCGCGGGGGAGCGGTCGACGTGGAGCGGCCCCCAGGCGTGGATCGTCACGTAGTCCCAGGTCGGGACGTTGGGCTGCACGTCGTTGGTGGCGTACCAGCGCGGCGAGACGTAGGTGTCGGTGATGTCGAGCAGGACCATCGCCGGCCCGGTCGTCGGCGTGGCCAGCTGCGGGTTGTTGGCGACCAGGTGGGTGACGAGCGTGGCCGTGCCCTCCTCGACCCGCTCCAGGTGGAACGGGACGAAGGTGGCCAGGGGCCCGTCGGCGTGGACCGTGACGAGGTTGCCGGCCCGCGGCGCGGCCAGCAGCGCGAGCAGGCGCTCCTCGGGGAGGGCGAAGTGGTCGGGGACGTGCACGCTCCCAGGGTAGGCGTCACCGGCCGGCCCTCCGCCACCCACGACCCAGGGACGCACGAGGGCCGGGCGGCTGCCACCGCCCGGCCCTCGTCGCACCCCGGGGCAGCCGCCCCGGGCCGGTGCTCAGTCGCTGATGCGCTCGCCGGTCTCCGCGTGGAAGAGGTGCAGGTGCTCGCCCTTGGGCTGGAAGTGCACGATCTCGCCCTTCTTCGGCGGGGTACGGCCGTCGACGCGGGCGATGAACGGCTTGTCGTCGATCCCGGCACCGGGCAGCTCGCCGTAGATGTAGGCGTCCGCGCCGAGCTCCTCGACCACGTCCACCTCGATCGGCAGGCCGCGGCCGGAGTCGGAGATCGCCACGTCCTCGGGCCGCACGCCGAGGACGACCTCGCTGCCGGCCTTGGACAGGGTCTCGCGGTCGACCGGGTGCACGTAGTCGCCCAGCTTGACGCCGCCGTCGGCGACCGGGACGGTCATGAGGTTCATCGCGGGGGAGCCGATGAAGCCGGCGACGAAGACGTTGTTGGGGTGGTCGTACATGTGCCGCGGCGCGTCGACCTGCTGCAGGATGCCGTCCTTGAGGACCGCCACGCGGTCGCCCATCGTCATGGCCTCGACCTGGTCGTGGGTGACGTAGACCGTGGTGACGCCCAGGCGCCGCTGCAGCGAGGCGATCTGGGTGCGGGTCTGCACGCGCAGCTTGGCGTCCAGGTTGGACAGCGGCTCGTCCATGAGGAAGACCTGCGGTTGGCGCACGATCGCGCGGCCCATGGCGACGCGCTGGCGCTGGCCGCCGGAGAGGGCCTTGGGCTTGCGCTCGAGGTAGTCGGTCAGGTCGAGGATCTTGGCGGCCTCCTCCACCCGCTCGCGGATCTCCGCCTTCGGCTTGCCGGCGATCTTCAGGGCGAACCCCATGTTGTCGGCGACCGTCATGTGCGGGTAGAGCGCGTAGTTCTGGAAGACCATCGCCACGTCGCGGTCCTTGGGCGGCATGTGGGTGACGTCGCGGTCGCCGATGAGGATGCGTCCGCCGTTCACCTCCTCCAGGCCGGCCAGCATGCGGAGGGAGGTCGACTTGCCGCAGCCCGAGGGGCCCACGAGGACGAGGAACTCACCGTCCGCGATCTCGATGTTGAGCTTGTCGACCGAGGGCGTGTCGGCCCCGGGGTAGACGCGGGTGGCCTCGTCGAACGTCACTGTTGCCATCTGTGTGCCTTTCCTTCACCGGCAGGTACGTGCCGGACGATCCGTCGTAAAGGAACCCGTCCGCGGCGCGGGCGGGCGTCGTGCGGTGCCTCCGGCGGCGGGTGCCCACGACAGACGGTGAGGTATGGCGTGCACGGCGCCCTTGCCGGTGACGGACCTCACGCTAGCACGGAGCCCGGGACGGGCGTTGCAAGATTTTGCATGCCGCTCGTCACGGCCCCATACTGATCGCGTACGTCACGGCTCGGTCTCCGGGTCGTCGTGTACCGGCGTCGTGGCCGTCAGAGGTGTCACGGCCGGGGACCACCCAGTTCGAAGGAGAACCATGAAGCGCACGACCGGAGCGGTCGCCATCGCCAGTGCGGCGGCCCTGCTGCTGTCCGCCTGCGGCGACACCGCGGACACGGCCGACGAGCCCACCACCGCCGCCGAGGACGACGCGGCCGCCGAGGACGACACCGCCACCGAGACCGAGGACGCCGCGGCCGGTGACGACGCCGCCGCCACCTCCGAGGGTGCCGCCCCCGCTGCCAGCGACGGCACCAGCCTCGTCATCTGGGCCGACGACCTGCGCGCCGCGGCGCTCGAGGACGTCGCCGCCACCTTCGAGGAGGAGACCGGCGTGCCGGTGACCCTCCAGGTGGTCGCCAACGAGAACCTGCGCGAGCAGTTCAAGGACTCCGTCGGCGCCGGCGCCGGCCCGGACATCGCGGTCGGCGCGCACGACTGGCTGGGCGAGCTCGTCCAGAACAACGTCGTCGCCCCGGTCCAGCTCTCCTCCGACCTCGCGGGCCAGTTCACCCCGGAGTCGGTCGAGGCGTTCACCTACGAGGGCCAGACCTACGGTGTGCCCTACTCCGTGGAGTCCCTCGCGCTCATCCGCAACACCGCCCTGGCGCCCGAGCTGCCCGCCTCGATGGAGGCCCTCGTCGAGACCGGCCAGCAGCTGGTCGCCGACGGCGAGGCCGAGCTCGTCATGGCCCAGGAGCTGGGCCAGGAGGGCAACGCCTACTCCATGTACCCCTACCTGGCGGCCTACGGCGGCGGCATCTTCCCGGTGCTGGAGGAGGGCGGCTTCGACTCCACCGAGGTCATCATCGACTCCGAGGAGACCGTCCAGGGCGGCGAGAAGATCGCCTGGCTGGCCGAGGAGGAGGCGCTCAGCGTCAGCATCGACGCCTCGAACGCCATCCCGCAGTTCGTCGAGGAGAGCACCGCCTTCCTCGTCTCCGGCCCGTGGGCTATCCAGCAGATCACCGAGGCCGGCATCGACTACGAGATCACCTCGATGCCCGACTTCGAGGACGGCGGCGAGACGACCCCGTTCCTGGGCGTCCAGGGCTTCTACGTCTCGGCCGAGTCGCAGAACCCGCAGATCGCGCAGACCTTCGTGCAGGAGTACGTGAGCCGCGCCGACGTGCAGGTCTCCCTGTACGAGGCCGGCGACCGCCCGCCGGCGCTGGTCGAGGCCTACGACCAGGTCTCCCAGGGCAACACCGACATCGAGGCCTGGGGCCAGGCCGCCGAGGGTGGCACCCCGATGCCGAACATCCCGCAGATGAACGCCGTCTGGGGTCCGCTGGGCAAGGCCACCGCGGACATCGCCACCGGCGACGACCCGGCCGAGCGCCTGGCGACCGCCCAGTCCGAGGTCGAGGCCGCGCTCTGACCCCGGCCTGATCCCGCCACCGCGGGGTGGGTGTCCCGGTCCGGGGCGCCCACCCGCACCGGCGGGGCGTGGTATGCCGTGCGTGCGCACCTCCCGGGGCGCGACCGCACGGCATACCTCCCCCTCCGGACCGTCCTCGAGGAGACATCGATGTCCCAGACCGTCGCCGACCCGCCCCGGTCCGGCCCGCCGCAGGACCCGCACGTCAGCGAGGTGGCCCACACGCCCGTGTGGGTGACCGTGACCAGGTGGGTGCTGATCGCGCTGACGATCGGCGTGCTGGCCTACGCGGCCCAGCAGGCGATCGAGGCCGGCGCCTGGCTCATCGTCATCGTCGTGGCGTTCATCGCCATGTCCGTGCTGGTCGTCTACTCGACGCGGCGGTTCATCCCGCTGAAGTACCTGCTGCCCGGCCTGATCCTGCTGCTGCTGTTCCAGATGTGGCCGATCGTCTACACGGCGGCCACCGCCTTCACCAACTACGGCGACGGGCACACCCTGTCCAAGGAGGAGGCGATCTCGGCGATCCAGGCGCAGTCGGTGCGCCAGGACCCCGACGCCCCCCGCTACGGGATGTCGGTCGCCGTGCCCGAGGGTGCGACGGTGCAGAACGGCGAGCTGTCGCTGCTGCTGACCGTGCCCCCCGCCGAGGACGCCGGCGAGCTCGAGGAGGGCGCCGAGGAGGGGATCGGCGCCGCCGAGCTGGGCGAGAACGTCACCGCCGACGGCTTCCAGCTGTTCGTCGGCACCGAGGAGGGGCTGGAGCCGCTGGCCGCCGAGGGCGTGGAGGTGCGCGGCAACGGCACCATCGGCGCGGCGCCCGGCTACCGGGTGCTCAACCTCATGGAGGCCAACCAGCGGGCCCAGGAGGTCCAGGACTTCGCCGTGCCCGTCGGGGAGGACGGGGCCGCGGTCAAGCCGGCCACCACCTCGCAGGCGTTCGTGGGGCAGCCCACGATCTCCTACGACGAGGAGAACGACGTCATGGTCACCGCCGAGGGCAAGCGCTACGTGGCCCAGGACGGCAACTTCGTCCCCGAGGACGGCCAGGGCGCTGTGCTGCCCGCCGGGTGGACCGAGAACGTCGGCTTCGACAACTTCCTGACGATCTTCACCGACCCGACCTTCCGGGGCGGCTTCCTGAAGATCTTCCTGTGGAACCTGGCCTTCCCGCTGCTCAGCGTGGCCAGCACGTTCATCCTCGGCATGCTGCTCGCGCTGCTGTTCAACGACCCGCGGCTCAAGGGCAAGGGGATCTACCGGTCGCTGCTGATCCTGCCCTACGCGCTGCCGATCTTCGTGACGGGCCTGGTCTGGGCGGCGATGTTCAACCAGCAGTTCGGCCTCATCAACGAGGTCACCGGGCTGAACGTCAACTGGCTCGGCGACCCGTGGGCGGCCCGGGCGGCGCTGCTCATCACCAACCTGTGGCTGGGCTTCCCCTACATGTTCCTCATCACGACCGGGGCGCTGCAGTCGATCCCCAACGACGTCAAGGAGGCCGCGGCGGTCGACGGCGCGGGCCCCGTGCGCACGCTGGTGTCGGTGACGATGCCGCTGCTGCTCGTGGCCGTCGGTCCGCTGCTCGTGGCCAGCTTCGCCTTCAACTTCAACAACTTCACGTTGATCTACCTGGTGACCAAGGGCGGCCCGTTCGACTCGGGCAACAGCCTGGTCGGCAACACCGACCTGCTCATCAACTTCGCCTACCGGCTGGCGCTGGAGTCCGGGCAGCCCAACATCGGGCTGGCGTCCGCGGTGAGCATCGTGATCTTCATGCTCGTCGGTGCCATCAGCTACATCGGGTTCCGCCAGTCCGCGGCCCTGGAAGAGGTGAACTGAGATGACTCAGCCCACGGCCGAGACCCCCGCCGCCGACGCCAACGCCCCCGCGCCGGTGCCGGAGAGCAAGAAGGCTGCCGCGAGCGCCGTGTCCAAGCCCCGGTCGGGCGTGTGGTGGCGGCACGCGCTGGCGATCGTCGCCCTCGTGTGGGCGTTGTTCCCGGTGATGTTCATCCTGTCCGCGGCGCTGAACCCGGCGGGCACGCTGAGCGCGTCATCGCCGATCCCGCAGCACTTCTCCGGGAAGAACTTCTCCGACCTGTTCGCCTCGACGACCTTCCCGTTCTGGACCTGGTTCCGCAACAGCCTCATCGTCGCCGGCCTGGGCACGGTCTTCCAGGTCTTCATCGGCGCCGCCGCGGCCTACGCCTTCTCCCGGCTGCGCTGGTCGGGCCGTCGCCCCGGCCTCATGGGTCTGCTGCTGGCGCAGATGTTCCCGGCGCTGCTGGCCTTCCCGGCGCTCTACGTCATGTTCCTGCGGATCGGTGAGGTCCTGCCGACCGTGGGTCTGAACACCCTGTGGGGCCTGCTGCTGGTCTACCTGGGCGGGGCGATGGGGGCCAACGTCTGGCTGCTCAAGGGCTACTTCGACACCATCCCCAAGGAGATGGACGAGGCCGCCAAGATGGACGGCGCCAGCCACGCCCGGATCTTCTTCACGATGACCCTGCGCCTGGTGGCGCCCATCCTGGCGACCGTCGGCATCCTGGCCTTCGTCATGCTGTGGGGCGAGTTCCTCCTGGCCAGCATCTTCCTGCTCGACCAGGACCAGCGGACCCTCGGCGTCGGCCTGTACTCGCTGAACATGGCCGACCGCAACCGCTACTTCGGCATGTTCAGCGCCGGTGCCCTGGTCGCCTCCATCCCGCCGGTGCTGGTCTACCTCTCCCTGCAGAAGCAGCTCATCGGCGGGTTGACCTCCGGCGCGGTGAAGTGACGACTACGCCGGCTTCTCCGGCCCGCCGCGCCGGCAGCGGCGAGGCCGGCGGGAGCCGGGGTCGTCTGGCCGACCTGGCGGCCTACGCCGGGGTCAGCGAGGCCACCGTCAGCCGCGTCCTCAACGACAAGCCCGGCGTGGCGTCCGGCACCCGGCAGTCCGTGCTCACCGCCCTCGACGTGCTCGGGTACGAGCGGCCGAGCAAGCTGCGCCGCAGCAGCGCCGGGCTCGTCGGCCTGGTCGTCCCCGAGCTGACGAACCCGGTCTTCCCGCTGTTCGCGCAGCACATCGAGACCCACCTGGCCGCGGCCGGCTACACCCCGGTGCTCTGCACGCAGACGCCGGGCGGTGTGCACGAGGACGAGTACGTCCAGATGCTGCTGGACCGAGGAGTCTCGGCCATCGTGTTCGTCAGCGGCTACCACGCGGACTCGCGCGCCGGGATCGAGCGCTACACCCGGCTGCGCGACCGGGGTCTGCCCATCGCGCTGGTCAACGGCTACCGGGAGGGGGTCGAGGCGACCTTCGTCAGCCATGACGACCGGGGCACGATGCACCTGTCGGTGGGGCACCTGCGCGACCTGGGCCACACCCGCATCGGCTTCGCCACCGGGCCGGCGCGCTACGTGCCGGTCCAGCGACGGGTCGAGGGTTTCCTGGAGGCCATGGACGGCCTCGAGGGCGTCGACGCCGAGGGGCTGGTGCGCACGACCTTCTTCACCGTGGAGGGCGGCGCGTCGGCGACCCGGCAGCTCGTCGAGGCGGGGGCGACCGCCATCGTCGCCGGCTCCGACGTCATGGCGCTGGGCGTCCTGCGGGCCGCCCGTCAGCTGGGGCTGCGCATCCCCGAGGACCTCTCGGTCGTCGGGGCCGACGACGTGCCGTTCATGTCGTTCGTGGACCCGCCCCTGACGACCGTCCGGATGGACGTCCCCGGCATGTCCACCGCGGCGGTCGGGGCGGTCATGGAGGAGATCGCCGGCGAGACGGTCCAGCACCGGGAGTACCTCTTCGAGCCCGAGCTCATCCTGCGCCGCTCCACGGCGGCCCCGCCCCGGGACTGACTCCCGCCGGAGCGCCGGGAGGTCGCCGGTCGGCACCGTGCCGGCGTGTCGCGCACTGTGCCGATCCCGTTGCGGCGTGTCGCTGCCCCTGGCGCGCTTTGTGCAGCACGTGTCCTGCACCCCTGCGGGACACGCCGGCAGTGGGGGGTATCGATGTGCGGGACACGCCGGCGGTGGGGTTCAGCAGTGTGCGGGACACGCCGGCGGTGGGACGGCGGTGGGATTTCGGCGAGGTGCGGGACACGCCAGGTCAGTCGGCCGGCCGCTGCTCCCGCCGGGCGGCCTCGATGGCCCGGAAAACCTCGACGAGGGCCGGCTCGTCGGGCACGCGGAACTGCGCGGACGTCTCGCCCTCGCCCACGCGGACGGTCAGCCGGCGCCCGGCGCGCTGCCGGTCCGGGTCCTCGGCCAGCGCGGTGAAGCCCTGCTCGTCGGTCAGGTCGTCCCCGGCGTAGAACACGGCGTCCACCCCAAGCTCGTCGGCGAGGGCGACCAGCGCGGTGCCCTTCCCGACATGCGCGACGGCCAGCTCGAGGACCTCCTTGCCGGGGGTGACCACGAGCGAGGGATGCCGCTCGCCGAGCGCGCGGGCCGACTCCAGGGCCGCGGCGCCGGCCTCGGGGTCCAGCCCCCGGGTGTGCAGCACCCGCCCGGCCGGCTTGTCCTCGATGCGCGTCCCGGGGTGCCGTTCGGCCACGGCACGCAGGTCGGCCGTCAGCGTCTCGAGCAGCGCCCGCTGCCCGTCGTCGAGCGCCAGCCCGTCGGGGTGCCGGGAATCCTCGGCGCCGTGGCTGCCCACGAGCAGGAGCGGGTCGGTCGCGCCGGACAGCGTGCGAAGCGGCTCCAACGCCCGCCCGGACACGAGGGCGACCGTGGTCCCGGGCAGGTCGGCGAGCGCGGTGAGCGACTCCATACCCCCCTCGACGGGGTGGGAGTCGTCCGGGTCGAGCACGAGCGGGGCCAGCGCCCCGTCGAAGTCGGTCGCGACAAGGATCCGGGGCAGGGCGGCGAAGCTGCCGACGGCCTCGGCGAGCGGCGGGGGCAGGCTCATGACGGCTCCTCGGGAGGGCAGGGGGTCGACGGGTGCGTCAGGGCGATGTGGATGCCGGCGCTCAGCGGCGGGAGCGCACCCGGGGTCGATGGGGCGCCGAGGCCAGGGCGGCCAGGAACTCCTCGGCCCACGTCTGCACGTCGTGGCGGCGGACCCGGCGCCGGAGCGCGGCCATGCGGCGGCTCTTCTCGGCCGGGTCGTCCCGGATGGCCCGCACGATCGTCTCCTTCAGGCCCTCGATGTCGTGGGGGTTGCACAGGTAGGCCGCGCGCAGCTCCTCGGCGGCCCCGGTGAACTCGGACAGCACGAGGGCGCCTCCGCCGTCGTGGCGGGCGGTGACGTACTCCTTGGCCACGAGGTTCATCCCGTCCCGCAGCGGGGTGACGAGCATGACGTCGGCCACCTGGAAGAGGGCGGCCATCTCCTCGCGCGGGTAGGACTGGTGCAGGTAGTGGACCGCGGTGTCGCCCAGGTGCGAGAAGTCGCCGTTGATCCGGCCCACGGTCGCCTCGATCTGCTCGCGGAGCGTGCGGTAGGCCTCGACCCGCTCGCGGCTGGGGGTGGCGACCTGGACGAAGGTGACGTCCGGGGGAGCGATGTCGCCGTCCTCGAACAGCTCGCCGATCGCGCGCAGCCGGTGCCGGATGCCCTTGGTGTAGTCGAGCCGGTCGACCCCCATGAGCACGACGTCGGGGTCGCCGAGCGACTCCCGGATCTCGCGGGCCCGCTCACGGACCTCGGGGGAGTCGGCCAGGCGCTGGAAGCCGGAGGCATCGATCGAGATCGGGACCGAGGCGGCCCGCACGGTCCGCGGCCCGGCGCCCGTCCGCCCGTCGTCGGTGCCGTCCCAGCGCACCTGGTCGCCGGCGGCGCGGGCCCCGAGCACCGCCCGGCAGGCGCGCCGGAAGTTGCGGGCGTCGTCGGGGCGCTGGAAGCCCAGGAAGTCGGCCCCGAGCAGGCCGCGCAGGATCGAGGCCCGCCAGGGGAGCTGGGCGAAGAGCTCGACCGGCGGGAAGGGGATGTGGTCGAACCAGCCGATCCGCAGGTCGGGTCGACGGTCGCGGACCATCGCCGGGACCAGCTGGAGCTGGTAGTCGTGCACCCACACGGTCGCGCCCTCGGCGGCCACCTCGCAGACCGCCTCGGCGAACCGTTCGTTGACCGCGCGGTAGCAGTGCCACCAGGACCGGTGGAAGGTGGGCGGGACGATGACGTCGTGGTAGAGCGGCCACAGGGTGTCGTTGGAGAAGCCTCGTAGTAGTCGGCGATCTCCTCGGCCGACAGCGGCACCGGGACCAGCCGCAGCGGCCCGTCGTCGAAGGGTTCGGGGGCCTCGCCGGGGAAGCCTGCCCAGCCGACCCAGGCGCCCTCCCGGTCGCGCATGACCGACTCCATGGCGGTGACCAGGCCTCCGGGGCTGGTCTGCCAGGTCGTGGTGCCGTCCGGTTCGACGTGCCGGTCCACCGGCAGCCGGTTGGCGGCCACGACGAAGTCGTAGGTGCCGCGTGCGGACGAAACCATCTGCGCTCCTCGTTCGTTGACCTGTGTCGACTCCGTCCGCCAGCCTAGTGATGGCCTGCGGAGTCCGCCCGCCGGACCTGCTGACCGGGTCCCCCGAGGAGGAGACCGCATACCGTGGACCCCGTGACGACCGAGCTGCCCCGCACCCCCGGTGCCGACCCGACCCGACGGGTCCCGGTCGTCGTGCCGCGTCGGCTGGGCGGCTACGAGCTCCTCGAGCGGATCGGGGAGGGGGGTATGGGGGTCGTGTGGCGGGCCGTGGACGACCGGGGACGCCAGCTGGCCGTCAAGGTGCTGCGCGAGCACATCGCCCACGACGAGCAGGCCCGGGCCCGGCTCCGGCGCGAGGTGCGCACGTTGGCCCGGGTGCACCACCCGCGGGTCGCGGCGGTCGTCGATGCGGACGTCGACGGACCGGCCCCCTTCGTGGCGACCGAGTACGTCGCCGGCCGCCCGCTGGACGAGGTCGTGGGACGGTCCGGGCCGCTGCACGGGGAGGAGCTGCTGCGGCTGGGCCGCGGACTGGGGGAGGCGCTCGAGGCGATCCACCGGGCCGGGATCGTCCACCGGGACCTCAAGCCGGGCAACGTGCTCATGGTGCGACGTCAGGACGGCACCGGGATGGACCCGGTCGTCATCGACTTCGGGATCGCCCAGGTCGCCGACGACGTGCGGCTGACGATGACCGGGATGGTCATGGGGACGCCGGGCTACCTCTCGCCCGAGGTCGTCGAGGGCGGCGACGTGGGACGGGCCACCGACTGGTGGGGCTGGGCGGCCACGCTGGCCTACGCGGCGAGCGGGGAGCCGCCGTTCGGCCGGGCGCCGATGACCGTCGTGCTCGACCGGGTGACGCGGGGACGGCTCCGGCTCGACGGCGTGGACCCCGCCCTGCGGCCGCTGCTGGCCGCTGCGCTGGATCCCGACCCGTCCCGACGACCCGCGCAGCGGCAGCTGCTCGAGGGCCTGGAGCGCTATGCCCGGGGGGAGGACGTCACCGGTGTCCTGCCCTCGAGAGCGCCTCGTGGGGGCGGTGGCGTCGGCGGGCACGAGGGCGGCCCGCGCGACCGGGACGACACCCGCCGTCAGCCGGTGGTCGACCCCACCCGGGGGCTTCCCCGGCAGCCCAGGCTGGTGGCGGTGCCGCCTCCGCCCCGGGACGCCGCGGAGAGCGACGCCGGGCGTCCCGCGGTCCCGCAGGCGCAGCCGGGGACCGACGGGGCATACCCCGTGGCGGCGGGGGAGCAGGGCGGGCCCGACCCCCGGATCGGGCGCAGCCGCCGGACCGGGACGCTGGCGGCGATGCTCGTCGGGTTCGTCGGCCTGGCCTCGACGGTGCCGGTCCTGGCGTGGGGGCTGTTCGCGCTGTGGGGGGTGGCCGCCAGGACGGTCGACGCCAGCCTCACCACGCTCGTGCTGCGCCGCCACGAGGCCGGACGACGACGCAGCGACGTGCCGGTGCTGGTCGCCGCGTCCCCATGGCACCTGACCCGGGGGGTGCTGGCCACCCTCCTCTCGCTGCTGCTGCCGGTCGGGCTGGCGGTGCTGGTCGCCCTCGTGGTCGCGGGGGTGCTGACGACGACGGAGACGATGGTCGGCGTCGGGGTCGAGCACCCCCTGCCGATCGCGGCCGGCTCCCTCGTCGGTGCGCTCCTGGCCTGGTGGGGTCTGTCCGCCACGTCCCTGCGGCGGGGTTCGCGCACGCTGGTGCGGGGCACGGTCCCGGCCGGCCTGCCCACGGTGGCCCTGGTCACCCTGATGCTCGTGGGCGGTGCTGCGCTCGCGGTCTGGGGCGTGCTCGACGCGCCCACCGTTTCCTGGTGGCCGCTGCCCCCGGACGTCGACCCGCCGGACGTGCTGCCGTTCCAGCTCCCGTGACCCACTAGCAGGGTGCACGGCTCGTCCGGGGGACCTCGTCGTATGAAGTGCGTCACACCCGCTTCCCCGTCCGGGGAGGGTGCCTCTACGCTGGTCCGGCTCGTCCCATCCGTCACACCCGTCCCTCGGGTGCGACGCCCGCGGTGCTCGTCCCGGCACCGCGCCCCTGCCGGAAGGACCGCTCCATGGGCTCCACCACCTCCCACCGCACGCCCCGCACCGGGGTGCTCCGGCGTCGCGTCGGCCGGCTGACCCTGGCGGGCGCGACCTCCGTCTCCGCGGTGGGGATGGCCGCGCCGACCGCCGCCGCCGACGACCACAACGTCTGGGACCGGGTGGCCGACTGCGAGTCCAGCGGCAACTGGAGCATCAACACGGGCAACGGGTTCTACGGCGGGCTGCAGTTCTGGCACCCGACCTGGACGGGCTTCGGCGGAGGGGAGTTCGCCCCCTACGCCCACCAGGCGACCAAGCTCCAGCAGATCACCGTGGCCCAGCGCGTGCTCAAGGTCCAGGGGCCCGGCGCCTGGCCGGTGTGCTCGGTGCGCGCCGGGCTGACGATGGAGAACGGGCTGGAGCCCTACGACGGTGCGGCCCCGGCGCCGCGCCCGAGCCGGGCGTGCAGGCACGTGGTGGGTGAGCGCGACGCCCGGGGCGAACGTGCGCTCGGGGCGTCGACGACGTATGCCGTGGTCGGTGCGGCCGCCACGGGGTCGCAGGTCACCGGGACGCTGAGCAACGGGTGGGTGCGGCTCGCGGACGGACGCGGCTGGATCGCCCTGTCGACGCTGACCGACGAGGACCCGGGAGCGTCCACGCCGGAGCCGGAGCCCACGCCCGAGCCGCCCGCCGCATCCACGAGCTGGACGGTGACCGCGACCCTGGGGGCGAACGTCCGGTCGGGCCCGTCCACCTCCTACGCGGTGGTCGGGGGTCTGGCGCACGGGGCGACGGTGCAGGGCGAGTCGTCCACGAACGGCTGGATCAAGCTGGCCGACGGCCGGGGCTGGGTCAGCGGGTCGATCATGAGGGCGGCTGACGGGGCCGTGACCAGCCCCGGGTCGAGCACGATGGCCCCGCTCGTCCTGGACGGCAGCCGTGGCCCGCTGACGGTCAAGGCCGTCCAGCGGTGGGTCGGCCTGCCGGAGACCGGCCGTTGGGACACCACGACGGTCAAGGCGGTGCAGGCCGAGGTCGGCACCCGGGTGGACGGTGCCTGGGGCCCGATGTCCCAGGCCGCGCTGCAGGATCACATCGGCCTGTCCCGCGACGGGTCGACCTACATGAACCATCGCACCGTCGTGGCCCTGCAGGCCTGGCTGAACGCGAACGTCATCGGCTGAGCGACGGCCAGGTAGCATCGACGGTCGGCCGGGTGCTCCCGGCCCGGCTGGCGTGGCGCAATTGGTAGCGCACCTGTCTTGTAAACAGGTGGTTGAGGGTTCGAGTCCCTTCGCCAGCTCTTAGTCTGACCAGCGATTTCACCCCTCTGACCAGCGCAAACGCGGTAAATAGGCCCTGAGTTGACGTGGTCACACGTTGTCAGAAGTGGGCACGAAGTGGCACCCTTGTTGCACGTATGTTGCACGAAATGGGGAGCGGGATGGCAACGAGACGAGGCTTCGGGGCACTGCGGCGGCTGCCGTCGAAGCGGTGGCAGGCCAGCTACACCGGTCCGGATCTGGGGCGGCACACCGCTCCGCACACCTTCGCTTCGAAGGCTGACGCTGAAGCGTGGCTGGTCCACGAGCGCGCGCTGGCGAGCCGCGACGACTGGTTGGCCCCGAGGCGGCGGGCGGAGTTGGCCGAGCGCCTGGCACCACCGACGTTCGCCGAGTTTGCTCGTCAGTGGCTCGCCGACCGGTCCCTCAAGCCGCGGACCCGCGAAGGCTACGAGCACCTGCTGCGGCGCTACCTCGAGCCGGAGTTCGGCGAGCTGCTCGTCTCGGACCTCACGCCGGCCCTCGTACGCCGGTGGTGGGCAGGCCTGTCGCCGGACCACCCGACGGTCAACGCCCGCGCCTACGCACTCCTGAGAGCCATCCTCACCACCGCGGTCACCGACGAGCTCCTCGCCAGCAACCCGTGCCGCGTCCGCGCCGCCTCGAACCCGCCGACCAAGAAGGAGATCCGTCCGGCGACGCTCACTGAGCTGGACGTGCTCGTGAAGGAGATGCCGGACCAGCTCGGCGCCCTCGTCTTGCTCTGCGCCTGGTGCGCGCTGCGGGTGGGGGAGGTCCTCGAGCTTCGCAGGTGCGACCTCGACCTGACCCGCGGCGTCGTCAAAGTGACCCGGGCCGTCTCATGGGTCCGAGGCCAGCCGATCGTCGGCACCCCGAAATCGGCTGCCGGCACCCGTGAGGTGAGCGTGCCGCCGCACATCGTCCCCGCCCTGGAGCGGCACCTGGAGAAGCACGTGCGCCCGGGAGCGGATGCACTGCTGTTCCCGTCCATGCGCGACCACGAGCGCCACATGCAGCCGACTGTGCTGCGCACGGCATGGCGCAAGGCCCGAGACGCCGCCGGGCGCGAGGACCTCAGGATCCACGACCTGCGGCACACGGGCGCGACCATGGCCGCCATGACCGGCGCCACGCTCGCCGAACTACAGGCGCGGCTCGGCCACTCGACCGTCGCCGCCGCGCTGCGCTACCAGCACGCCGCTCAGGGCCGAGACGCGGAGATCGCCGCGAGACTCTCCGACCTCGCCCGTCCAAAAGATGAGTGAAAAAACACCGCTGGCAAGGTGGCGAGCAGGGCGGGGCGTGACATGGCGCTTACGCCCATGTCCGGTTGTACGGATCGCGTGTGTCGCAGAAGCTTCTCCCGAGGGCGAGCCTCAAGAACGCATCGAACTCGCTGCGAGGGGGCGTGCCGTTACGGTCCGGTCAGTTGCAACACATCGGTGTAGAGCCTTCTCAAGTGGGCGTCCGACATATCGATAATGGGCTCATACATGAACGAGTTCACATGGATGTTCTCGGGCGTCATGAGCACCACGCCTCCAAGCAGGTCGCGGGACTCGGCAGTACCTTGGCCGCGGTTCTTGTACGCCTTGAAGAGGGCCTGAGATTGGTTGGCTTGGATGTTATCGGTGAAGGACGGGTCCGCCAGCTCCATGACCATGTGGCTCTCGGACAGCAAGCGGATGGCGATGGACAAGACGATCTTGTTCTCAAAGTTCGCCCCTTCGTCCGCAGTAACTGCCCTGTTTGCCTCGCCGACTATAAGATCAATAACCGGCTCCGAGGACTGGGGCCACGAGCCCACAAGGCCAAAAGTTTCCGCGAAAATTATGTCCAAGTCACCCTGTGTGATCGACGACGTGTCGCTCTTCCAATGAAGAAGCGAAGTGAGTTTCAAGTAGTGTGGGTCGCTCTCGCCCTTCGTGTACTCCAGGATGTTGCGGATAAACGGGATGCAGGCAACCCGCTTCATGCCGTCCGCATAGAAATTCCGCTTGAAGTCGTTAATGAACGGGTTCCTGACACCCGCGGCTTGGCCCAAGACGACCTTAGACTCACCCTTCTGCGCCATGAAGCACCGGTCATACCCGACGACGCCGCGACTCTCCAGCGTGCGGAAGAAGTCGAAGTTGTGAGTGAGAAGGATCATCCTGAAGTTCGGCTGCTCAGACATCTCCTTCAGATACTGGATGATGGCGTACTTGTTCTTGTAGTCAAAAGAGTCGGCGATATCGTCGATAACAAACAGAGTCTCGCGGTCCGACGCCTTCCTGGTCTCGACTTCGAACAGCACGTTGAGGATGTACAACGCCTTCTTCTCCCCGTTGCTTAAGATTTCGAGCAGTTCTCCACGCTCCACGGCAGTCCTCTCGGAACCGTCCTCGAACTCGAAGCCGAGCTTAAGCAAGTTCTCCTGCCCGAGGACCACTCGATCGCGGTTGGTTGCAATTAGCCGGAAGGGTACAAAGAACCGATCGTTGAAGATGTCGATAACCCGTTCCCATTGCGTACTCTCCGCTGCAGCCTGTTGTTCGATCGCCTTCTTGCGTTTCTCTGTATCCTTATAACAGTTGACTACGCGATCGTACAGGGCCTCGTGTGCCTTAATGTACGACTTCCAAACGTTCTGTTCGAACAAGTCCACATTGCTGAACTCTGGAAGCAGTTCAACGTGCTCGGCGATGTAATCGAAGAATGCGCGGGTGTCGACGTTCTTGTTGAGGGCTTTCTCGACTGCATCGAGTTTCTTACGCAGCGTCTCATCATCGGTGATGCGCTTCCTTTCGTCCGCAATGAGGGCATCCAGGTCGGCCTTGCTCGTGATTTCTTTAGGATCCTCGTCCTGCCCTTGAAGCAAGATGGAGTGTCGTGCTGCAAAGAAACCGTTGTCCCCCAGGCTTTTGGTCACATTTGCCGCGTTGTAGAAATTAAAGGACTCCCTGCTGAAGAACGCCGACTCGTCCAGCAGTTCGTTCAATCGAGTCACGTAGTCAGCCAGCGCAGCCTGGATGGCCTGTTGGCGCAGTATCGGCTGCACCTTGCTGTTGAACAGAACGTCGTATGGAACGCTGGCAAAGGGCGTCTCTTCTTGAGCCTCGATCTCATAGCTGAGGCGGACCATTGCGGTGAAGAAGTTGTCTTCCTGCTGAGTAAAGACGCGGGAGACAACTGCGACAATATCTTGTCTAGTCTGCGACTGCTCCTTGAGAGCGATGATCAATTCGTCCCGCGCCTCGATGAGTTCACGCTGGAGCGCCTCGTACTCCTTACGCAATTCTGGGTTCACCAGCAGAACCGACGTAGATTCCGTCGGCCCAAGCTCCTCGTCGTAGGAAAGCACGACGACGACATCCTCTCCCCGAAGTTCTTCGCCGTCTTCATCGACGATACTCCTGGCGGTCGTGCGCTCAGGGAACATGCGGTCCCTCGTCTCGACGCCCTTTGCGAGATCTGCCAGCGTGCGCGCGAACGAGGTCTTCATAGTTCCGTTCGGTGCATAAACGGCCGCAGAGTTGCCACTCTTGAACTTGAAGGAGGCGCTCAAGTCGCGGATTCCATGGCAATTTTTGAGGTCGACAGAGAGTCTTTTCATTGCTCAACTTCGCTCGGGGTGGTTACCAAGGCCGCCTGCTTGGCGCCGTGGACAAGACTAGGCCATTTCGTACGCGGCCAGCCACGACGCGGTGTCCTGAATGAGGCGCGGAGCAGGGCGTGAGTTGGTGGAGCGGCTGCCATGGGTCTTGGGAGAGCACCCGCCCGTGGACCAGGACCAAGTCAGTCAGAGCAGAGTCAGTTCACCGCCAGCATCCATGCGGTAGCGCGGCGTGCTGTCGTCGATCATCACGGTGACGGGTTCGGTGGGAGTCGCCCACCGACCGTCCGGCTGGAGAATGCGTCCGTTCCACATGCAGCCAACGGCGAAGATCACCATGCCATCCTCCTCGATACGAATGGGTCCATCGACCTTGCCGCTGACGTCTAGCACTCCTCGAACGACAGATGGGCCTGAGAGAAGGCCGCTGAGGCTAGCGCGACCTCCGACATCGACGACAACTCCATCGCTGATGACTCCGCTGGCGTACAGGTCGCCGCCCGCGTAGACGCGAACGCCGCGCGTCGCCATCCCCGACAGGTAGGCGGTCTCTTGGAGATCGAGGACGTGGTCGTAGGTCTGGTCGTACCTCATGGCGCCAAGAGTACGGCGGAGCATTCTTGCTCGAGGAGCGTGGTGCGTCCGAGGACATCGGCATTGATCACTCCCGCGTCGGAGCTGCTTCCCCGTCGCCCTGGACCACGCCACCCTGCATCCTCACTAGGGGCAGGAGCACGCCCTCCACGTTCGTCCGGCGCGCCAGGGACGAGAGGTTCTCCCGCAGGTACGGGGTCGCCATCATCACGCCGGTGCTGCGCGAAAACCGCTCGACCAAATCCTCTTCTGGGGCCGTCTCGGATGAGAACTTGATGATGAGCGCCACCTGGAGCTGGGCTACGTCATCCCCATCTTCATCGGTGACAGATGCTTTGGCCTCGAAGCGACTCAAGAAGTGATCCTCGGCGAGAGCGTTACCACCGCCGATATCCACCTCGACGTCGTTAGAAGCGTTCACGCTTTGCTTCTCCGCATGGAGAAGGACGACCTCGATCCACTGGACCTCGACGCCGGCGACAAAAGCCAAATACCGTTCGTCCGCACCGTCAGGAAGAGCGCTCACGGTCCCTCGCGTTCAAATCGAACGACCCCAGGGGGTTCCGGCCGAAAGTTGCACTGATGATATGAGACGGGCTCTTGTAGTGGATAGAGGAAGACACTTCCGGAAGCCGCATCGGTGCCTGCTTGTGAATCACTGCGGACCAGGAGGTGTAGCACGTAGCCACAACGCCAAGTGGATCGGCGGACGGCGTAACGAGAACCTGGTGACCCAGCTCAGCGAGTTGGGACGCGGACAGGTAGGCGACACCCTGCTCCGGGTCGCACCCGACGTTCTCCCGCACCCAGTCCAAGACCTCACGCCAGGAGAACAGCTGCTGCGGCTTGGCCCCAGTACCGACGATCTGTACTGGCCGCGGGAAGGCTTCTCCGCGACGCTCTCCCTGCACCCACAGACGCACGGCTTCCGGCCCAAGCCCAACCCGGCTGGCGATCGTCGCGACAGAGGCGAGCTCGTCGTGGACGCCGGCCACGGAGGCTCGGCTGGCCTGCACCTTTAGGAGCGCAGCGAAGCCGGCCGCGCGAGCCATCACCTCCTGCGCGGACTCCGCGTATAGGGTCGCGAGGCTGAGGGGGCCGTCGGCCTCCAGGTGCACGTCTTTGGTGCCTTCGCCAAACACTTCCCAATCTTGTGGGGCTCGCAGGTCCACGCCTGCGAGCCGGAGCACGACCTTGTAGAGCATGGTCCCTCCTACCTTCCTGGAGACGAGACTACGGCACAGTGTTGGAACTTCACAACGGGGTCGTTCCGTTCCCATCGAGCGCGTCAAGCTGCTTGCAGACGTTCGCGAGTCGGTCCCGCAAGCCGTCCAGACGACCTCGAAGCGGTCGAGTGACCGTCTGTCGGGAGACCTTCTTCAGGACCCCTTCGGCCTCGTCCGCGTGAGACTCAGCTTCATCGCTCCACTGCTGGAGGTCTTCAACCTCTGTCGCAGAGTCCTCCGCGGCGATGGCACGCGCTAGCACCTCGTCCTGGAGGGTGGTGTCGGCTGTCTCGATCTGCAGGCATATCCGGTCGAGTTCTTCGGTAGCGCACTGCTTGCTCCACACGCTCGTCAGGCCCTCTTCGATCCGGTCGATGAGGGCCTCTGCGGTGTCCATCAGCCGGGTGGCTTCGGCGAGCTTTATGGAGGTTGGGTCGAGCCCGTTCGCCTTCTGACAGGCTCTGATCTTGTTGGGTAGGCTGGCGGCGAACATGTCACCGCCGACGGCTGTGTGGTCGACCTTGACGTTGTGACAGCCGTAAGGGCATCTGAGGGTGCCGAACCGGTGGGCGGCGTCTATGTGGTCGAGGAACCATCCCACGGCCTGGGCGTGCTCAAACGCGTCACGCCAGTGCTTCTTGTCATGGCGCGGCCACTCTTCGTCGGCTGTATACGTCCTCATGAGTGGCTCCGGGCGCCGCGCGAGGAGCCGGTGTGCATCCAGTTCCCCATCTGCTCCTGCCTGCGATCTCGGCTCAGGATACGTGATGAGCGTTCCCGGGTACGGTAACGCGCCGTCTACGCACATTTCCATGGGCGATCGGGCAACGGCCGCCTACTCGGGAACGCCCTGCCGAAGCCACTCGCACCACGGGAGAGCGGCGGTGGGTCTCGGGCGAGTTGCTGGCACGCAGTCGCCGTCTACGGGTCGGCGGCGAACCGGCTCAGGCCATGACCGGCGCGCGAGTGCGAGCCACGTCCAGGACGACGCGAGGTGGCCGGGCAGTCCTAACGGAAGCCATCATGCTCTCTCGGTTCAATGCCGGGGGAGGCAAGCTACCAACGGCCCTGGCGACGGTGGAGCCTGTCGTTGCGTGCGTGGTAGGCAGCGACCACCCGGGCCAGAGACGGTTCGATCTCGGCTAGATCCTCGAGGTCCATGCGGTTGCTTCCGAGCGCCCATTCGAGCCGGTTCAACACGTCGACCCACTCCCTGGCGGACCGAGGCGTCCGCGACACGGCCACCTGCACCCGCCTCTCCTCGACGACCCTCTCAACTCGCACGACCTCGACCACGCGGTCGACCACTTCAACCGCAGCAAGACCGGCGTCAGCCGCACGGCGTTGCTCCCAGGCGCGATGGCGGCAGGAGCTGGAGCACCACTTCGGGACGCGTCCCCGAGGTGGCACCGGCA
The DNA here is from genome assembly GCF_001942405.1 of Ornithinimicrobium sp. CNJ-824. Taxonomy (GTDB): domain Bacteria; phylum Actinomycetota; class Actinomycetes; order Actinomycetales; family Dermatophilaceae; genus Ornithinicoccus; species Ornithinicoccus kibberensis. The sequence goes on along the minus strand of NZ_MKKA01000007.1, from coordinate 694 downwards.
CCTCTGTCTCGCACCAGCCGCACAGGATCGTCTGCCCCGGTTTGCGATGAGCGGTGTGAGCGCCCCCACCCCTGGGGGCGCCGCTGTTCGTGGTCTCCATGAGCGCCTCCGACGGGCCGCCGCGGTAGGGACTGTGATCGTGCCAACGATATATCTTACTGGTGGACAGCCCTATTCGAACCAGTCGCTATAGCTGGTCGGAAGCATGCGGTGCCCCGCAGGGCAGGCCTCGGAATGGGAGGCGTCACGCTCCGCCGCTTGGCGCTTCGTAGGGTGCGGGTTGTCAGAGTCCGAATGCGCCGCCGCTGACGAGGATGGCTATGCCGAGGCCGATCAGGACGATTGGGAAGAGCACGTGTTCCCACCGCTCAAGCACCTCGGCGATAGGCCTGCGGGTGGCGACATACCTGGCGAGGAGGACCAGGACGCCGACGAGCAGCAGGAACACGACGCAGAAGATGACCACGGTTGCCGTGCTGACGTTCAGGAACACCGGGACGTAGACGCCGATGTTGTCTCCGCCGTTGGCGAAGGTGACCGCGGCGACAGTCAAGATGCCGACCTTCTTGCCCTCGACCTTCTCGTCGTCGTCGTCACCGTCGCCTCGCCATGCCTGCCACGCCGCCCAGATACCGAGCGCCAGGGGGATGAGCCCGAAGTAGGGAATGGCGCTGGACGGCAGGACCAGCCCGGC
>NZ_MKKA01000006.1 GCF_001942405.1 Ornithinimicrobium sp. CNJ-824 | reverse complement strand
CTGCCGCGGCCCGCTCGGCGGCCGCGGCCTCCTGCGCCGCCGCCTCCGCCCTCCGCCGGGCCTCCGCGGCGGCCTGCTCGTCGGCACGGCGCTGCGCGTCGGCCTCGGCCTGGCGCTGCCGTTCGGCCTCGCGCTCGGCAGCCCGCTGCCGGGCCCGCTCGTCGGCCGCCTGCTGGGCCGCGGCCTCCTCCGCCGCCTTCCGCCGGGCCTCCTCCTCGGCGGCCTTGCGCAGCGCCTCCTCCTCGGCCTTCCGCGCGGCCTCGGCCTCGGCCTTGCGACGGGCCGCCTCCTCGGCGGACTGGCGCTCGGCCTCGGCGATCCGCTCCACCTCGGCCTGCTCGTCCGCCTTGAGCCCGTGCCGGGTCTCGGCCAGGTCGGCCAGCTCGGCGGCCAGGTCGTCGGAACGCCGCTGCTCCTCCGTCAGCTCGGCGGCCACGCGGGCCTTCTCCTCCTCCAGGGCGGCCTTCTCCCGGGCCTGTCGTGCCTCGAGCTCCTCCAGCTCGGCCCGCACGGCGTCGGCCTCGGCGCGAGCCTCCTCCTTGGCGACGACCACGGCCTCGGCCCGGGCGAGCAGGTAGGCGATGTCGTCGCGCACCCCGGCGAGCCGGTCCTGCTCGACCACGTGCTGGGCCTCCTGGTCGGCCAGCGCCCGGATCTGCTGGTCCTGCACCCGGAGCACGGTGCGGGCCATCGACATCTCGTCGACCGCGTCCGACTCCCCGGAGAGGAGCTCGAGCGTGGAGGCGAGCGACCCCATACCCCCCTGCTTGTAGCTCTCCCGGGCGATCGCCCCCACCGTCTCCCGGCTCTGCGCCTGCTCCGCCTCGTTGGCGTCGAGGCGCTCCCGGATCTGCTCCTCGTCCGCCCGGGCCAGCCCCAGCTCGGTCTCGATGCGCCCGGCCTCCGCCTCCGCGTCCGCCAGGTCGGCCTCGGCCTCGGCCAGCGCCACGCGGGCCGCCTCCACCTGCGCGGTGGTCCGGTCGAGCCGTTCGCTGGCGGCCACGAGCTCCTCGCTCGTGTGGTCCAGCTCCTCGTCGAGCTCGGCGGCCTGCGTGCGGGAGCGCTCCTCCGCCTGGCGCTTGCGCTCCTCCTCCGCCTCGACCCGCTCGATCCGGTCACGGATCTCGTCGAGGTCGTCGGCGAGGGCGGGGCCGGCGACCATCACGCCGGCCAGCGCCAGGGCGAGGACCCCGCGGACCCGGGTGGCTGAATACCGACGGCGCCCCCGGACCGGGGACTGGTGGACCGAACCGCTCATCGTGCTTCTCCTCGTGCTGTCCACGGGCTCAGACCCGCACGTGCCGGTGCAGGGCCAACCACGCGGTGACCACGGCCAGCAGGAGTGCCCCACCGACCAGGAACGGGGTGATCAGCCACAGGTCGCGCTCGCCGACCAGGCTGATCAGGCCGCTCTCCCCCGCGAGCAGCTCGGACAGGAACCCGGTGACGCCGTAGCGCACCGTGGCCCACAGCAGACCGACGGCGAGCGCGGCACCGAGCAGGGTCGCCACGACGGTCTCCAGGATGAAGGGCAGGTGGATGGAGAAGGCAGAGGCCCCGACCATCCGCTTGATCGCCGTCTCCCGCCGCCGGGTCCAGGCGGTGAGCCTGATCGTCGTCGAGATGAGCAGGACGGCGCACACCACCATCGCCACGGCCAGCGCCAGCGCCCCGACGCTGAGGACCCCCAGGAAGGTGAACAGCTTGTCCACGACCTCGCGCTGGTCCTCCACGCTCTCCACCCCCGGGGCGTTCTCGAAGGCGGCCCGGATCACCTCGTACCGGCTGGGGTCGGAGAGGTTGACGCGGAAGGACTCCGGGATCGCCTCCTGGGGGATGGAGTCGATGACCGGACTGTTGCGGAACTGCTCGCGGAAGCGCTCGTAGGCCTCCTCGTTGGACTCGTAGAAGACCTCAGTGACCAGCGGGCTCAGGCCCTCCAGGTCCGCCCTGACCTGCTCGCGCTGCTCCTCGGTCACCCCGCCCTCGCTGCACGAGGCCACCTCGGTGGCTCCCGGGGTGCAGAGGAAGATCGAGACCTCGACCTTGTCGTACCAGAAGCCCTTGGCCGTGCTGACCTGCTGCTGGGCGAGCAGGCCGATGCCGAGGAAGAAGAGCGAGACCATCGTCACCAGGACCACGGAGACGACCATGGAGACGTTGCGGCGCAGGCCGTTGCCGATCTCGCCGAGCAGGAACCCAGGTCTCACGGCGCCACCACCTGCCGGTAGCCGCCCTCGGCCTGGTCGCGCACCACCCGGCCCTCGTGGAGCTGGACGACCCGCTTGCGGAACTGGTCCACGATCGAGGTGTCGTGCGTGGCCATGAGCACGGTCGTGCCCGCCCGGTTGATCCGGTCGAGGATGGCCACGATCTCGCTGCTGGTGTCCGGGTCGAGGTTCCCGGTGGGCTCGTCGGCGAGCAGGATCGGCGGCTTGTTGACCATGGCCCGGGCGATCGCCACGCGCTGCTGCTCGCCGCCGGAGAGCTCGTGCGGCAGCCGGCGACCCTTGTCCTGCAGGCCGACGAGCGCGAGGGTCTCGGGCACCCGCTGGCGGATCTCGTGCCGCCGGGCACCGAGCACCTGCAGCACGTAGGCCACGTTCTGCGCGACCGTCTTGCCGGACAGCAGCCGGAAGTCCTGGAAGACCGTGCCGATCTGCCGCCGCAGCAGGTGCACGCGACGCTGCGGCAGCTCGCCGAGGTCGTGCCCCGCCACGAGCACCCGCCCGGAGGTGGGTGCCTGCTCCACGATGACCAGCCGCAGCAGCGAGCTCTTGCCCGAGCCCGACTGCCCCACCACGAAGCAGAACTCGCCGCGCGTCACGTCGAGGTCGACGTCACGCAGCGCCCAGGGGTCGCCCTTGGCGTAGCGCAGGCTGACGTTCTCCAGGGTGATCACGCGGACGGGCTCCAGGGGGCGGTATGCGGTGCTGCTGGGACTGGGGGAACGTGTGTGACGGGCGGGTGGTCGGCGATCACGGTAGCCGAGGGAGGCGGGTCGACCAAGGACCCTCGCCGGGACCGTCGGGATCGGGCCCGTCCAGGGTCGGGTCAAGGAGCGGTCGTGACCGGGTAAGGCCTCGTTCAGGACTCGGTCAGGAGTTGGTCAAGACCCTGGAACCGGGGGCCGCGGGTGCCTACCTTGCGACAGGACCCGCGGTCGTTCCGCGGGCCTTCCACCCGTCAAAGGAGACGTACGACGTGAGCACCAGGAAGATCGACGACCGGGCCGCGCGGCTCGGCCGCAGGACCACCCGACGCACGCTGGCCGTCACGGCGACGGCCGCCGTCGTCCTCGCCGGCATGGGAGCGCCGGCCCTGGCCAAGGGCCAGGGCGGTGAGAACCACGGCAACCCGAACACGAGCAAGAAGATCACCCAGGCGGTCGACCTCGACAACGTCTGGGCGCACCTGGAGGAGTTCCAGCGGATCGCGGACGAGAACGGTGACAACCGGGCAGCGGGCACGGACGGCTACGAGGCCAGCGCCGCCTACGTCGAGTCCACGCTGGAGGCCGCCGGCTACGAGACGGAGCGGCAGTACTTCACCTTCGAGCAGTTCTCGGTGCGGCAGGGGGACCTGACCGTCGAGGACCCCCCGCTGGGGGCGATGGACAACATCGTCATGAGGTACAGCCCCAGCGGCTCGTTCACCGGCACGCTCGCAGCACCCTCCGTCGCCACCGGCTGCGACGTGGGCGACTGGACCGGCTTCCCCGCCGGCAGCATCGCACTGGTCGGCCGCGGAGCCTGCTCGTTCGCGCAGAAGACGGAGCACGCCGCAACCGCCGGGGCCGGGGCGGCGATCATCTACAACAACGCGGCCGGAGCCCTGAACGGCACGCTCGGGGACCCCGGTGAGGACTACGTGCCCGTCACCGGCATCAGCCAAGCCGACGGCCAGGGGCTGCTCGAGGCGATGAGCGACGGCCCGGTCACGGTCACCGTCGAGATCGACACGGTCCTGGAGGAGGTCGAGACCTTCAACGTCCTGGCCGAGACGCCCCAGGGTCGCCCCGACAACGTCGTCATGGTCGGCGCGCACCTCGACGGCGTCGACGACGGCCCCGGCATCAACGACAACGGCTCGGGCTCCGCGGCGATCCTGGAGACCGCCGTCCAGCTGGCCGAGGTCAACAAGCTCAACAACCAGGTCCGGTTCGCCTGGTGGGGTGCCGAGGAGCACGGCCTGCTGGGGTCGTGGCACTACGTCGAGGACCTGTACGCCAACGACCCCGACTCGCTCGACGACATCGCCACCTACCTCAACTTCGACATGGTGGGCTCCCCCAACTACGTCATCGGGGTCTACGACGCCGACGAGTCCACCTACGCGGCACCCGTCGAGGTCCCCGACGGGTCCATCGAGACCGAGGACGTCTTCACCGACTACTTCGACTCCATCGGGCAGCCATGGGTGGACACGATGTTCTCCGGGCGCTCCGACTACCAGCCCTTCATCGCGGCCGGGATCCGCTCCGGCCTGTTCACCGGGGCCGACGGCACCAAGACGGAGGAGGAGGTCGAGATGTTCGGCGGCACCGCCGGCATCACCTACGACCCGAACTACCACACACCGGCGGACGACCTGTCGAACGTCAACCCCGAGGCCCTGGACATCATGAGCGACGCCATCGCCCACGCCACGCTGTCGCTGGCCCAGGACACCTCGGAGGTCAACGGCAAGCGCAGCGCCGGCAAGTCCGGCAAGCCGCACCCCGGGGGACCCATGCCGGTCGAGGACGCCCGCGAGGCCGCCTGACAGGCTCGGCACGACACCGCACGACGGCGGGGTTCACGCAGCAGCGTGGGCCCCGCCAGTGCGTCCGACCCGGCACGGAGACTCGGCGCGACATGGTCCCAGAGGATGAGCCGGGACCGGACCATCAAGCGGTAGCGTGGCCGCGTCCCCGACTGCCCAGGCACCTTCGCCCGGTGCTGGCGGTCCTGTCTTCGACGGAGAAGAGCAGCATGCACCTCACGACACGCCTCAGGCGAGGGCTGGCCGCAGCGGCCGGCACCAGCCTGACCCTCACCGGCCTGGTCACTCTCGCGCCCATGGCGCACGCGGCCGGCACCACCCTTGTCATCAACGAGGTCTACGGCGGCGGTGGCAACTCCGGCGCCACCTGGACCAACGACTTCGTCGAGCTGTTCAACGGCACCGACACGGAGATCGACCTCACCGGTTACACGGTTCAGTACTACTCCTCCGCCGGAGGTCCTGGAGGCTCCAACAACACGTGCGTGTTGGCGGGCAGCGTCGCCCCCGGCGACCACTTCCTGACTCAGCAGGCGGCGGGGAGCGGTGGCACGCAGGCCCTGCCCGCCCCGGATGCGACGTGCGGGGCAACCATGTCCGGGACGAACGGGATCGTCCGTCTCTTCGACACCGACGGGGCTGTCGTCGACACAGTGGGGTACGGAAGTGCCTCCATCTTCGAGGGGACAGGGACTGCGCCGCGTCTGAGCAACACCACCTCGGCCAGCCGCACCGACGGCATCGACACGGACGACAACGCAGCGGACTTCACGAGCGGGACCCCGACGCCGCAGAACAGCGGTGGTGGCGGCGAGCCGGAGCCCCCGCCGGAGCCGGTGAAGGCGACCATCGCCGAGATCCAGGGCACGGGCGACACCACTCCGTACCTCGATCAGGAGGTCATCACCACCGGGGTCGTGACGGCGGTCTACCCCACCGGAGGCTTCAACGGCGTCTACATCCAGACGCCTGGCACCGGCGGCACCGCCAAGGTGCCCGGTGAGGACGCGTCGGACGGCATCTTCGTCTACAACGGCTATGCCGGGCGCACCCTGGAGATCGGTGACTGCGTCGACGTGGAGGCGACCGCGATCGAGTACAACGGTCTCACCGAGCTGTCTGATGCCTGGGTGGAGAAGATCGACGGCGGTTGTGCGCCCGTCACCGCGACCCCGCTTGACACCCTCCCGGCCACGGACGCGGAGAAGGAGGTCTACGAGGGGATGCTCGTGCACCCCGAGGGCGCCTACACCATCACCAACAACTACCAGCTGAACCAGTACGGGCAGATCGGCCTGGCCATGGGCGAGGAACCGCTCTATCAGGCCACCGACGTCGTCGAGCCGGGTCCGGAGGCCATCGCCTACGAGGCCATGAACGAGGCGAAGTACATCACCCTGGACGACGGCTCCAGCTGGGACTACCTGCGCAACAGCACCGCCCAGTTCTCCCCGCTGCCGTACCTGGCGCAGGACGAGCCGCACCGCACCGCCTCGCAGGTCACCTTCGACCAGCCGGTGATCCTGGACTACCGCTTCCAGTGGAACTACCAGCCACCGGTCAGGTCGTCGGTGCCGACAGTGTCAACGACCCGATCGTCTCCGAGGACGACCGGGAGTATGTCGTGCCCGAGGTCGGCGGCAACCTCCAGCTGGGCGCATTCAACGTGCTCAACTACTTCAGCGACCTCGGTGAGGACGAGCCCGGTTGTGACGCGTACACCGACATCTACGAAGACCCGGTCGCGGCGAACTGGTGCGAGGTCCGCGGCGCCTACGACCAGGACAGCTTCGAGGACCAGCAGGCCAAGATCGTCACCGCCATCAACAAGATGGACGCCGACGTCCTGGGCCTCCAGGAGATCGAGGCAAACTCGGCCCTGTCCTACAAGGACCTGCCGCGTGACACCGCCATGGCGGCCCTGGTCGAGGCGCTGAACGAGGACGCCGGCCGGACCCGGTGGGCCTTCGTGCCCTCGCCGGTCGGACAGGTGCCGAGCAACGAGGACATCATCCGGACCGGGTTCATCTACGACCCGAGCACGGTGCAGCTGCTCGGCAGCTCCCAGATCCTGCTGGACGACGCCTTCGCCAACGCCCGCTACCCGCTGGCGCAGAAGTTCAAGGACGTCCGGACCGGCAAGCCGTTCGTGGCGATCAACAACCACTTCAAGTCCAAGGGCTCCGGCGAGGACGACGGCACCGGCCAGGGCCGGGCCAACCCCTCCCGCGAGGAGCAGGCCCGTGCGCTGACCGCGTGGACGGAGGAGATGTACGAGGACGAGGCCGTCCTGCTCATGGGTGACTTCAACGCCTACAGCAGGGAGACCCCGGTCCAGATCATCGAGGCCGCGGGCTACACGAACACGGCCAAGACCGCGGAGCCGGCCTCGGCGACCTACCAGTTCGGGGGTCGCCTGGGCTCGCTGGACCACATCTTCGCCAACGAGGAGGCCATGCGTCTGGTCACCGGCGCGGCGGTGTGGGACATCAACGGCGACGAGTCGATCGCGTTCCAGTACAGCCGGCGTCTGTACAACGTCACCGACTTCTACCGTGACCACGAGTTCGCCAGCTCCGACCACGACCCGACCCTGGTCGGCCTGGACACGGGGAACCGTGGCAAGGGCAAGGGCGACGACAAGGGACGGGACAAGCCCAACCCCGGCAAGGGAAAGGGCGGTAACTGACGACCGTCAAGCCCCCTCCCGGCATGGACCGGCGGGCGGCACCCAGACCGGGTGCCGCCCGTCGGCGCGTCAGCCGCGCCGGACCAGGCCGCGCACCTTCTGCATACCCTCCCGGACCACGGCGGCCGGTCGCGCGGCCCGGCCGGGGGCGGTCGCGGCGGCGACGAGCCGGCCCTTGAGCCCGTCGAAGGGCGGGTAGAGCACCCGCAGGGTGTCCGGGCCCAACGGCTTGTCCAGCACCGACCGGTGGTGGCTGAGCTCCTCGACCGACGCCCGCCCGTGGTAGCTGCCCATGCCCGAGGCCCCCACGCCCCCGAACGGCAGCTGGGCCGCGCCGACGTGCACCACGGTGGCACCGAACGCCATGCCGCCCGAGGTGGTGCGGCGGGTGAACGCCTCCCTGACCTCCTCGCGCTCGGAGAAGACGTAGAGCGCCAGCGGATGGTCGCGCGAGGCGATCTGCTCGATGGCCTGCTGGTGGTCCGCCACGGTGACGACCGGCAGGACCGGGCCGAAGATCTCCTCCTGCATGATCGGTGCGTCCGGGTCGACGTCGGCGACCACCGTCGGGGCGAGGTAGCGCTCGTCGGCGTCGTGCTGGCCGCCGACGACCACGGTGCCGCCGGCGCCCTCGAGCAGCTCGACGAGCCGGGCGTGCTGCCGTGCGCCGACGATCCGCCCCAGGTCCGGGCTCCTGCGGGGGTCGTCGCCGAAGAACTCGTGCACCGCCGCCACCAGCTCGGCGAGCATGCGGTCCCGGGCCGTGCGGGTGACCAGGACGTGGTCGGGGGCCACGCAGGTCTGCCCGGCGTTGGTGAACTTGCCCCACACGATCCGCCGGGCGGCCACGGCCAGGTCGACGCTGTCGTCGACGAACGTCGGGGACTTGCCGCCCAGCTCGAGGGTCACCGGCGTGAGGTGCTCGGCCGCGGCGCGCATGACGATGCGCCCGACCCGGCCCGAGCCGGTGAAGAAGATGTGGTCGAACCGCTGCTCCAGGAGGGCGGTCGTCTCCTCGACGCCGCCGGTGACGACCCGGGCGACGTCGGCCGGGAAGTACTGCGGCACCAGGCGCTCGACCAGGGCGGCGAGGCGGGGCGTGTGCTCGCTGGGCTTGAGCACCACGGTGTTGCCGGCCGCCAGGGCCCCCGCGACCGGGGAGACCAGCAGGTTGAGCGGGTAGTTCCACGGCGCGATGACCAGCACGACGCCCTTGGGCTGCAGCTGCACGTGGGCCCGGGCAGGTCGCAGGGTCAGGGGCAGCGACACCGGCCGGGGCGCGGTCCACTCCTCTAGGTGGGCCAGCAGGTGGTCGATCTCCTCGACGCTGACGTAGGTCTCGGTCAGCCGGGCCTCCAGCCGCGGTTTGCCGACGTCCGCGGCGACGGCCTCGACGAGCTCGGCCTCGTGCTCGACGAGCAGCCGGCGCAGCGCGCCCAGCTGGGCGCGGCGCCAGTCCAGGCCCGCGGTGCTCCCCGAGGTCACGGTATGCCGCAGCGCGGCGAGGTCGGGCGCGGTCACGGTCACGGTCACGATCAGTCCTGCGCGCGTTCCTGGCCGCGCTTCCAGCGGATCCCGGCCTCGATGAAGTCGTCGATCTCGCCGTCGAAGACCGCGTTGGTCGATCCGACCTCGTGCCCGGTGCGCAGGTCCTTGACCATCTGGTAGGGGTGCAGGACGTAGGAGCGCATCTGGTCGCCCCAGCTGGCCTTGACGTCGCCGGCCATCTCCTTGCGCTCGGCGGCCTCCTCGGCCTGCTTGAGCAGCAGCAGCCGGGACTGGAGCACGCGCAGCGCGGCGGCCCGGTTCTGGATCTGGCTCTTCTCGTTCTGCATCGAGACCACGGTGCCGGTGGGGATGTGGGTCATCCGCACCGCCGAGTCGGTGGTGTTGACCGACTGCCCGCCGGGGCCGGAGGAGCGGAAGACGTCGATCTTCAGGTCGTTCTCGGGGATGTCGATGCTGTCCGTGGACTCGATGAGCGGGATGACCTCGACGGCCGCGAAGCTGGTCTGCCGACGCCCCTGGTTGTCGAACGGGCTGATCCGCACGAGCCGGTGGGTGCCCGCCTCGACCGCCAGGGTGCCGAACGCGTAGGGCACCTTGACCTCGAAGGTGGCCGACTTCAGCCCGGCCTCCTCGGCGTAGGAGGTGTCCAGCACGGTCGTGGGGTAGTCGTGCCGCTCGGCCCAGCGCAGGTACATCCGCATGAGCATCTCGGCGAAGTCGGCGGCGTCCACGCCCCCGGCGCCGGCGCGGATCGTCACCACGGCCTCGCGCTCGTCGTACTCCCCGTTGAGCAGGGTGCGCACCTCCAGCTGCTCGACGTCCTTGCGCAACCTGGCCAGGTCGCGCTCGGCCTCCACCATCGTCTCGGCGTCGCTCTCCTCCTGGCCCAGCTCCACCAGCGCCTCGAGGTCGTCGATCCGGGCGTCCATGCCGGTGACCTTGTCGTGCTCGGCCTTGGCGCGGGACAGCGAGGAGGTCACCTTCTGCGCGTGGTCCACGTCGTCCCACAGGTTCGGCGAGGACGCCTCGGTCTCGAGCTCGGTGATCTGCTCCTGCAGCCGGTCGAGGTCGGTGACGTCCCGCACCGACGCCATCGTCGCGCGGAGCTGCTTGATCTCGTTCTCGAAGTCGACTGCCACGAGGGTCAAGCCTACGCGCTCGGACCGGGCGGACCGACCCGCCCACGGCATACCCTCGGGCCCATGGAGCAGAACCGGACCGACGACCAGGGTCGACCGGAGCCACCGCTGGTGGCCGACGAGGCGGCCACGCTGCTGGGCTTCCTGGAGTTCCAGCGCGCGACCCTGGGGTGGAAGACCCGGGCCCTGGACGAGACCGGACTGCGGCGCAGGCTGGACGCCCACCCCTCGCGGCTGACGCTGGGCGGGCTGCTGAGCCACCTGGCCTGGGTGGAGGACTTCTACTTCGCCTCGGGCGCCGCCGGCACACCGATGCCGGAGGAGTGGCAGCGCTCCGACGACGGGTCCGACTTCGTGCGGGCGTGGACCTCGGCGGACACGCTCCCGGCCGACGAGGTCAGGGCCCGGTGGGAGCGCTCGGTGGCCCGGTCCCGGGCGGTGGTGGCCGACCTCCTGGGGCGCGGCCCCGACGCCCTGGACCGGACCTACCCCGCCTGGGACGGCCAGGAGCAGGTCACCCTGCGGTGGCTGCTCACCCACCTGGTGGAGGAGTACGCCCGGCACAACGGCCACGCCGACCTGCTGCGGGAGCTGGTCGACGGGCAGACCGGGGAGTGAGCGGCGGCGCCTCTCAGGCGATGGCCACCAGGCGGCCCGACGCGGAGGTGGCGACCGCCTCCTGCAGGTAGGACAGCGCCTGCCGGGCCGTCCACCCCTCGGGATGGCGCTGGATGAGCACCTGCGCGCCCTCGAGGTCCTGCCCCAGCGTGACGAGGGTGTCCTCGACGTAGCCGTCCTTGCGGTGCTGCCCCAGCCCGATGTTGGCCATCAGCCCGTTGCACAGGCACTTGCGTCCGACCGTGTCCTCGGGCTCGCCGCCCTTCTTGAGGTACATGTGCACCGGCTCGGAGGCGCAGCGGTAGCCGATCTCGCCGTCCTCGCGCTCGTAGGGCTGGCGCAGGTAGGACAGGTCGCACAGACGCGGGCGGGCCTCGTAGACCTCGACCTGGCTGGCGGTGCCCTCCAGGGTGGCCACCTTGAAGGGGAAGCCGGTCGGGCTGGCGCGCGGGTCGTTGCGCACGTCCAGCTCCCCGGCCCGCAGCCGGTCCAGCATCTGGGCCCGCACGCCGTCGGCCAGCCCGGAGTCGGTCGACATGGCGAACAGCGTGCCGACCTGGACGCCGACGGCGCCGGAGGCCACGGCCTCGGCGACCCGCTCGGGGGTCCCGAAGGCGCCGGCGAGCCAGAACGGCAGGCCCAGCGCGGCCATCTTCTCCAGGTTGGCCTCGTCGCGGGCGCCGTAGACGGGCTCGCCGTGCTCGTCGAGCTGCATCCTGCCGCGGGGCGGGGCCGAGTGGCCGCCGGCCGGAGGACGCTCGACGACGAAGCCGTCGGGCCGGATGTCCGGGTCACGGTGCAGGTAGGACGCGAGCTGGTCGACCGAGACGATCGCCAGGAAGTCGGGCCGGACCAGGGCGGGCAGGTCCTCCCCCAGCAGGTCGACCGGGTCGACCTGGACGTGGCGGCGCAGCGTGCCGCCGGCCACGTCGGCGCTGATCCGTCCGGGAGTCCCGGCGGCCAGCGCCCGCAGAAGGGCGGGGATCTCCCGCGGGATGCCCGCGCCCATGAGCACGTAGTCGACGCCCGCCAGCATCGCGCCGAACAGGGCGGTGGGGGTGGCCATCTGCACCTTCTCCAGGGCGTTGATGCCCACGAGGCCGTCGTGCCCCTCCTTGGCCAGCCACACCTCGGCGAAGTTGCCGAGCACGCCCAGCTCCTGACCGGCGCGCGCCGTCTGCAGCGTCAGCTTGGGGATCGGCTTGTAGGGCGTGCCCGGGCGGCGACCACCCTCGATGAAGTACTTGCCCAGCACCCGCTCGACCATCGCCTGCGAGGGGAAATGTGCGAGCGCCCGCCGGTAGTGCCCGCCCGGGTCGCCGTCCTGCAGCACGCGGGAGAGGACCGCGTCCATCGCGGTGCCGGACACGACCCCGAGGTGGCCGGCGGTGGAGACCTGGCGCGCCAGGCGCCACCCGGAGACGGCCACCCCCATCCCGCCCTGGATGACGACGGGGCGGCGCCGCCCGGTCCCACCCGGTCCCGGCTGGGCGGCGGGCTCGGGCGCGCCTGAGGGCGCGGCGGGGGCCGGCTCGGCAGGACGGGGGTATGCGGCAGCGACTGCGGGCATGCGGGGGGTCACCTTCGGGTCGGGTACCTACGCAGGCGTAGGTTTCGGTTCCGTAGGTTACGTTAACGTAGGTCGCTGGGGCCTGTCGCCCCCGACGACGGGGCCCGACGGAGCGGACTCCCTCTCGCGAACCTCCCACCTGCTGGCCGATCCTGGCGTACACTTGATGTTCACCAGTTGTTCACCTGACCGGAGGTGCGACATGCAGGCGCGCAGCCCCATGTACGAGCACACCCTGCGCCGGGTCCAGCGCGACCTGACCGAGCGCTTCGCCGCAGGCTTCAGCGCCGAGGAGGTGGCCGAGGTGGTCGCCCGGGGGCGGCGGCAGCTGGAGGAGAACGGGCGCCACCCCGAGTTCATCCCCGCCCTCCTGGAGCACTGGGCCCGCGACGAGCTGCTCGCGACCGCCCGCGCCGAGGGTCGGCCGCTCTCCCCGCTGCCCAAGCTGCTGTTCGTGTGCGAGCACAACGAGGGCCGCTCGCAGGTGGCGGGGGCCCTGGCCGAGCACCTCTCCGGCGGGCGGGTGCTCGTGCGGTCGGCCGGCGTCCACCCGACGGGCCGGCTCAACCCGCACGCGGTGACCGTCCTGGCCGAGCGGGGCATCGAGCTGCGCAACCCCCTTCCCCAGACCGTGCACGCCGACGCCCTCGACGCCGCGGACGTCATCGTGCTCATCGGTTGCTGCCAGGAGGAGGTCGACCACGCCGGGCGCCGCGTGCTCCGCTGGGACGTCGACGACCCCTACGCCCAGGACCTGCAGACCGCCCGGCGCATCGCCGACGAGCTGGAGAAGCGGGTCCGCGCCCTCCTCGCGGACCTCGAGGTGCCGGTCGTCGACGGTCGGGAGACAGCCCGGGCCGCGTCCTGACGGTCGTGGAGCACCTGCCCCGGACGTGACCGACCGGGGTCAGGCCAGCTCCACCCGCACGCCGTGCTCCACGAGCCGGAACGTGACCTGCGACAGGTCCCGCACCACGGCGTCGGCCAGGGGCGCCAGCTCGTGGACCTCGCTCGTCGTGGTCACCGCGAGGGTGGCCGCCCGGGCCGCCCGACCGGCCTGCAGGCCCGCCGGTGCGTCCTCGACGACGAGGCAGCGGGCCGGGTCCACGCCCAGCTTCCGGGCGCCCAGCAGGAAGGGCTCCGGGTCGGGCTTGCCCCGGGTGATGTCGTCGGCCGTCACGAAGGCCGCGGGAGGCGTCAGGCCGGCGGCGTCCAGCCGCAGGACGGCCAGGTCGCGACCGGCCGAGGTGACGATCGCGGCGCGCCCGCCCACGGCGGCGAGCGCGTCCCCGGCCCCCGGCAGCGCGACCACGCCCACGGCGTCCTCGAGCTCGCGCCGGTCGATGTCGGCCGTGGCCGCGTCGACGTCGAGGTGGGGCGCCACGCGGGAGACGATCCCCCGGCTGGGCACGCCGTGGAAGCCGACGAGCTGCTCCAGGGGGATGCCGTGGTGCTCGGCCCAGGCGGTCCAGGCCCGCACGACGGGCCCGCGGGAGTCGATGAGGGTGCCGTCGTTGTCGAACAGGACGGCCTCGAAGACGGTGGTGGTCAGGTCGACCGTGGTGGCAGGCACGGGCCCATCCTCCCAGGCGCCGACGGGCGGCTCGAGCCGCGCGGGCCGCGCGGGGACGGCATACCTCCTGCGAGGCGTCACGAGTCAGGGTTCGAGGTCGCTGCGGGCCCTCGAGGTGATGGTGATCGGCACCGAGCCCCCGAAGGTCGAGAGCACCGGGGTGAGGACCGGGATCCGGGCGCCCCGGTGAGCACGACCACCGCCGTCCGCCCGTCCGGCGTGCCGGTGCCGGGTGCGACCTGCCACCCGGTCAGTCGGGACGGCAGGCTCCGGGAGGCCAGGTGGGCCTGGGCGGCCTCGGCCACTCCGGCGCTGGTGAGCGGGACCCCCGAGCCCACGCCCGAGGAGTAGGCGGTCGCCTCGTCCAGCGCGTCGCTGGCGTCCAGCGCGGCCGCGTCCGCGGCGTCGAGCAGGTGGATCCGCGCCAGCTGGACGGAGGTGACGCCCACGACCCCCAGGACCACGGAGAGCGCCACCGCGACCAGGCCGACCAGCAGGATGCTGACCTGCCCGGCCTCGGGATCCACCCGTCCGGCGTTCATCCTCGGGTCCGGAACTCGTCAACGGGCTCGGTGTGCCGGGCGGTGAGCCGGACGGTCGAGGGGACCCGGCCGACCATGAAGTCGGGCACGAGCGGCAGGGGCACCTCCACGACCGCGTCCACGACGACGGCGCCGCCCGGCTCCAGGCAACCGGGCCCGCCGCAGGCCAGACCCAGGCGTAGGTCCCCCGGGGCGAATCCGTGCGCCCGGGCCACCAGGCCGGCCGCCGCCTCGGCCCGCCCCGCAGCCTCGTCGACGGAGTCGGCGGTCACGTAGCTGCGCCCCGCCTCCCTCGCCCCGGCCGTGACGGCGTAGGCCCCCGCCTGGACGCGTCCGACCGTGCCCACCAGGTAGAACAGCGGCACGACCAGCAGCACGAGGAGGAAGGCGACCTCCACGGTCATCGATCCTCGGTCCGGCGCCCAGGCGCGGCCGGACGACCCCGCGGAGCCGTTCACTGGTCCTCCGCGTAGGCCTGCCCGGTGACCACCATCCGGTCGGCCGGGCCGAACGGGCCGAGCACGGGGAGGGCCATCGAGGCGCTGACCTCGACGACCTGCACCCCGTCGGCGGCGGTGCGCCGGGCCGACACCGCCACCCCGCTGGTGCCGGGGAGACTGTCCCGGAGGAGCTCCCGGGCCCGGTGGGCGCCGTCCTGCGGCCCGGCGTCGGCCCGGGCACCGTGGCGGGCCCCCTCCACGACGTGGGCGGTCGCCGTGTTGTGCAGGTGCAGGGCGAAGGCGAGCTGGACCGCCGCGAGCAGGAGCACCGAGACCATCCCCGCGAGGAGGGCGAACTCGGTCACGGCGGCGCCCCGGTCCGACGGGCCCCCGGTCACGTCCCGACGCTGGTCACGGCGGTGGTGAACAGCTGGGTCAGCAGCGGTTCGGCGACGAGCCACAGTGCCGCCACGAGACCCGCCGTCATGATGGTGATGAGGACCCAGCCGGGGACGTCGCCACGTTCCGGCTCGGCGGCCCACGCACGCACGCGGTCCGCGAGCGCACCTCGGGCGCCGACGGACCCCGGGCTGCCGTGGCTGCGGAGGGTGGTGGATCGCTTCATGGGTTCGGTGTCCTTCTCTCTCGGTCGTCCGCACGGCGGCGGCTGTGGTGGTGTGCCGTCGGGGTGGCCCGACGGGGCGGGTCTACAGCGTGATCTGGAGCATCGATGCTCCGGGGAAGACGGCGAACAGCACGGTGACGGGCAGCACGAGGAAGACGACCGGGACCATCATCGTGATCTCGCGGCGACCACCCTCCTCGATGAGGGACTGGCGGGCGGACTCGCGTGCGTCGGCGGCCTGGGCACGCAGCACCTCCCCCAGCGGCGTCCCCCGCTGGATGGCCACGACCAGGCCGTCGACGAACCGGGTGATCGGCCCCAGCCCGGTGCGGCGCCCGAGGGCCTGGAGCGCCTCGGGCAGCGGTGCTCCCGTGCGCGCCTCGGCCAGGCAGATCTCCAGCTCGGCGGCGAGGTCGCCGGAGGAGAGCCGGGTCACCCGCTCCAGCGCCTGGACCGTGCCCTCACCGGCGGTGACCGACAGGGCCAGCAGCTCGGCCACGGCGGGGAACTCGGCCATGATCCGCCGTTCCCGGCGCCTCGCCGAGCGGGTCAGGGCCGTGTCGCGCAGCACGACCCCGCCCAGGAACGCGCAGGCGACGAGGACCGTGAGGGCCACGACGCTGGCTCCCCTGGTCCACCACAGCACCGAGCCGAGGGCTGCCGCCAGCACGCAGGCTCCGATCCCCCAGAGCACCTGCTGGGTGCGGAAGGCCTCGACGTCGGCGGGCAGGCCTGCCCGGTGCAGCCGTGAGCGGACGGACCCGGTCCCGCCGAGGGCCCGGTCGAGCAGGGTGGCCGCGCGGCGTGTCAGGGGGGCGGCGACGTCGGCGAGGCGCCAGGGCCGGGGATCGTCGAGGCGCAGGAGCCGGGAGCGTCGGGGCGCGCGGTCCAGGTAGGGCTCGATCCGGTCGGCCAGGTCCACCCGCCGGTTCACCGGCAGCCCGGCCCAGAGGAGCAGGACGCCGGTCCCCAGCCCCAGACCGAGGACCGCGCCCCACCACGCCGGCAGCATCACCGCAGCACCCGCTGTTCCTGGGGCAGCCGCCCGATCGTGAGCATGAGCCGGTAGGCCAGCACGCTCGCGCCCGCACCGACGGCGAGCACGACGGCGCCCGCCGGCGTGCCGTAGGCCTCCAGGGTGCTGCCGCGGGTGGCCAGGAGCAGGAGCACGGCCCAGGGGGCGGCCATCGCCATCCGGGCGGCGTTGACGGTCCAGGACTGCCGGGCCTCGAGCTCGGCCCGCGCCCGGGCGCCTCCCGCAGGAAGGAGGACAGTGCGCGGAGCACCCGCCCCAGATCGGTGCCGCCGACGTCGCGGGCCAGCCGGAGGGCCTCCACGAGCCGGTCGGCCACGGGGTCGGAGAGCCGTTCCTTGAGCCGGTCGAGGGACTCGGAGAAGCGGCCGGTCGCCCGGTAGTCGTGGCCGAACTCCAGGAACTGGGGACGCAGCTCCTCGGGGCCTCGCTCCCCGAGCTGGACGAGCGCCTCCGGCAGCGCGAGCCCGGCCCGGACCGCGGAGTGGACGTGGTCCACGACATCCGGCCACACCTCCCGCAGGTGCTCCGACGGGACCGGGCACGCCCGCGGACCACGGCGAAGGGCGCCCACGCGGCCATCACCGCGAAGCACAGGCTGACCGACCACACCCGGGTCAGGGCGTAGGCCAGCAGCAGCACGAGGAGCGCCACCACGACCGTGGAGCCCAGGAAGGTCCTCGGTCCCAGCCCTCGGATCCCGGCCAGGACGATCTCGTCGCCCAGCCGGTCCAGCCGGTTCTGCCCTGCGGCGGGGGCAGGCGCCACCTCCCGGGGCCAGAACGACCACCAGATGCTCGCCAGGCCCAGGCCGAGCAGCAGCCCCCAGAACGCCCCCTCCATCAGCCCCTCCCCAGGAGCCGGCCCAGGTCGTGGCCCGCCCGGGCGAACCGGTCGGGGTGCGGCGGGAACCCGTCCCCACGGACCAGGTCCTGCCCCACCCGGACGAAGATGTCGGCCGTCTCGACCACGTCCCCCTCCACCCGCCCCGGCAGGGCCACGATCTCGCGGACCCTCCGGTGACCGTCGGCGTCCATGCCAGGTGCACCACCAGGTCCACCGACGAGGCCACCGTGGGGACGACGAAGCCTGCCGACACGTTGGACCCCGCCAGGAGGGGCAGGGTGCACATCTTCGTCACGGCCTCCCGCGCGCTGTTGGCGTGGACCGTGGCCATGCCCGGCAGCCCGCTGTTGAGGGCGATGAGCAGGTCGAGGCTCTCCTCCTGGCGGACCTCGCCGACGACGATGCGGCCCGGCCGCATCCGCAGCGCCTCCTTCACCAGCCGCCGCAGAGGCACCTCGCCGGTCCCCTCGAGACCGGCCTGCCGGCACTGCATCGCGGCCACGTCGCGCTGGTTGATCTGCAGCTCGAAGACCTCCTCGCAGGTCACCACCCGCTCGTGGGGAGGGATGGCGGCGGCCAGGCAGTTGAGCATCGTGGTCTTGCCGGCCTGGGTGCCCCCGGCCACCAGGATGTTCAGGCCACTGGCCACGGCGGCCGCGAGGAAGTCGGCAGCGGCCTGCGTGAGGCTCCCGAGGCGGACCAGGTCGGACAGGTCGTCAGCGGCGACGACGAACTTGCGGATGTTGACCGCCCAGTGCCGGCGGGTGATGTCCGGGATGACCACGTGCAGACGGCTGCCGTCCGGAAGGGAGGCATCCACGAACGGGCTGCTCAGGTCGACCCGTCGCCCCGAGCTGCGCAGCATCCGCTCGACGAGGTCCCGCACCTGCTGCTCGGTCAGGAACGTGGGCGTCAGCTCCGGACGGCCGTGCCGTGCGACGAACACCTTGTGCGGCTCGTTGATCCAGATCTCCTCGACCGAGGGGTCGTCCAGGTAGGGCTGCAGCGGTCCGAACCCGGCCACCGACTCGAGCAGCGCCCGTCGCACCTCCCTCCGGTCGCCGAGGGGCTCCAGCGCCCCGAGGAGCGCGCGCTCGTCGTACTCGTCCAGCACCTCGCCGATGAGGTCCCGGACCTCCAGCTCGTCCCTCGTGGGATCGAGCCGCCGACGGCGGATCAGTTCACGCACGTCCTCCTCGAGGTCGTGCACGGCGGTGGCCTGCATGGACTGCCTCCCCCTGTCGCTCGCGAACGTCGTCCCGGGGCCACCGGCCCACGCGCGGACCATGCGACCAACCACGGGCCTCGACTGTAAAGAGGTTTTGCCAAAGCCTGACCAAACCCGAACCGAATCTGTGGACAACGCCGGTCCTGTGGACGGCCGGCCCGGTGGACCCCGCGCCGACGTCACCATGTCCCGGTGCGAGCGATGATCACCCTGCCGGGCCGCCCCGGACCCCGGTACGCCGTGGTCGAGGGGGCGGACGGGGTCACCGCGGCGCAGGTCCATGCCCAGCTGGGCCGGCAGGGTCCCGTCCCGCCGTCCGACCAGCCCCTGCACGGGTATGCCGTGGGGGCCCCGGTCCCGGCTCCCCCACCTCCCCTGCCCAGGGTCGTCGTCGCCGACGGCCCGGACGCGGGGGCGGGCGTTCCCCTGGTGCCCGGTGCCTGGGTGAGCGTGGGCCGGGACCCCTCGTGCGACCTGACGATCCACGACCGGAGCCTGTCCCGGCGCCACCTGCGGGTCCGCCTCGACCGTGACGGTGTCGTCATGGACGACCTGGGGTCGACGAACGGGCTGCGCTGGTCCCCCGGACGCGAGGACGATGACGGGACGCGCCGCTGGCCGCCCGGGTGCGACCTGATCGTCGGCGGCTCCCGGCTGAGGCTGCTGACGCGGCCGTGCGCCCCGGCGGCCGTGCGCCCCTGGGGCGGCCGCTCGCTCGTCAGACCGTGGCCGCGCACCGTCCCCGACCGACCTGGTGCGGACCTGACGACCCCCTCGCCGCCGGAGCCACCGGTCGTGCACCCGCCCAGCGCCTGGGCCTGGGGGCTTCCCCTGGCGGCCTCCGTGGTGCTCGCGGCGGTCCTGCGGATGCCGTTCCTCCTCCTCTTCGGACTGATGGCGCCGGCGATGATGCTCGGCCACCACCTGGGGGAACGGCGCAGGGCCCGGACGGAGCACCGGGCGGCCTGCGCCCGGCACCTCGAGGACGTCGGCGCGGTGGCCCGGGAGCACCGGCGCGCGACGGAGGCCGACCTGGCCCGGCTGCGGTCCCGGCACCCCGGCCTCGGCGGGGTCGTCGCCACCCTGCTGCCGACCGTCTCCACCGAGCTGTGGGCCAGGGTGACGGAGCCGCTCGAGGTGGTGCTCGGCCGGTCCCGGTGCGCGTCGGCGGTGCGCCTCGACGGCCGGGCGGGCGTCCACGACGACGCGCCGCTCGTCCTCGACCTGGGCAGGCCGCTGGTCGTGGTCGGACCGTCCCCGCTCCGGGACGGCCTGGTCCGGTCCCTGCTGCTGCAGGCGGCCACGACCCATCCGCCGTCCGCCCTCGCGGTGCTGCTCGACCCCGACGCGACGCCGCCCGGGCCGTGGGACCTGCTCGCCTGGCTGCCCCACTCCCGCCCGGCGTCGCAGGATGGACCCCTGCAGCTGCGGTGGGGCCAGGACGTGGCCCTGGTCGACGACGTCCGGGACGCCCCGGCCGGGCACGCCAGGGTGGAGGTGCACGACGCCGCGCACGCGGTCCTGCGCCGGCCCGGCGACCCCGACGTCCCGTTCGTCCCCACGATGCTCGACCTGCCACGCGCCCGCCACCTGGCGCGCGTGCTCGGCGGCCATGACGAGGACCTCCCCGTGGAGGCGGCGCCCCGGCGCGGGGGACGCCGCGCTCGGTGACCTCCTCCCCTGGCCGTCCGGGGCCGCCGACGTCCGGCGAGGCTGGGCCGCCTCCGGCGACCTCCCTGGTCTGCCGGTGCCCGTCGGCACCGACGGGCAGGGCCGCCCGGTGGCCGTGGACCTGGTCCGGGACGGCCCGCACGCGCTGGTGGCCGGGACGACGGGTGCGGGCAAGTCCGAGCTGCTCCGCACGCTGGTGGCCGGGCTCGCCCTGACCTGTCCCCCGTCCCGGCTGGGGGTGCTCCTCCTGGACTACAAGGGAGGCTCCTCGCTGGGTCAGCTGGCGCGGCTGCCGCACGCCGTCGGGCTCGTCACCGACCTGGACCCCTACCTGGCGCAACGCGTCCTCGTCTCCCTGCAGGCCGAGCTCCGGCGCCGTGAACGGGTGCTGGCGGAGGCCGGCCTGCGCGCGGTGGTCGGGGCCGACGGACCGGTCCCCCGGCTGCTCGTCGTGGTCGACGAGTTCCGGGTCCTGGCCGAGGAGATGCCGGACTTCCTCGGCGGGCTGGTGCGCGTCGCGACCGTCGGCCGCAGCCTGGGCGTGCACCTCGTGCTGGCCACCCAGCGTCCGGCCGGTGCGGTCACCCCCGACCTGCGGGCGAACGTCAACCTGCGGGTGGCCCTCCGCGTCCGGGACGTGCCCGACAGCCTGGACGTCCTGGAGGTGCCGGACGCCGCGCTCCTGCCCGAGGACCGCCCCGGCGTCGCGCTGATGCGGACCGGGTCCGGGCCGCCCCGTGCCTTCCAGGCGGTCCAGGTCGGGCCACCGCGGCGGGCGGACCACGCCGCGGGGCCCGGCCCCCGCCTCCCCGCCCGCACCGGCCTCGTCGTGCGTGAGGTGCCCGACGTCTGGGCCGGGTGGCGGGCCGTGACGGGGGTTGACGGGACCGGACGGCAAGGGCCGCCGCTGCGCCCCTCTCCTCCCGACCCGGTCGAGGACCTCGTCGCACTCGCCCGCCGCGCCGCGGAGGAGGCGCCCGACGGCGGCACCCCGGTGGGTCGTGCCCGGCCGGTGTGGTGCCCGCCGCTGCCCGACCGGCTCGACCCGCCGGCCCCCGGCACGTGGGCGCTCGCCGACCGGCCCGAGCACCAGTCCCGGGAGGCGCTGACCTGGGGCGCCACGGAGCACGTCGCCCTCGTCGGGGCACCCCGCAGCGGACGGACGACGGCGGCGCGGGCGCTCCTCGCCGCGGCCGGTCCGGTCTGGGTCTACGTCGTCGACCCGGCCCGGGGCCTGGACGGCACGGAGGTCGCCCGGCATCCCGGGCTGCGTGCGTGGGTGGGACCGGACGACCCCGCGCACGCAACCGCGGTGCTCCGTGCCCTCTGCCGGACCGTCGAGCGACGCCGCCAGGAGGACCCTGCCGGGAGCTCGCCCGTCGTCGTCGTGGTGGACGGGTGGGACCGCTGGGTGCAGGAGCAGGAGGACTGCGGTCACGACGTGCGCGACCTGACCCAACGGCTCCTGCGGGACGGGCCTGCCGTCGGGGTCTCGGTGATCCTCACCGGCGACCGCCAGCTGGTCGCCGGAACGGTCGCGCGGCACGTGCCGGAGACCTGGCTGCTGCCCACCCACGACCCGACCGACGTGGTGGCCGCCGGTCTTCGGCCGGCGCAGGTGCCGGGGCAGCGCCCGCCCGGCCGGGCCGTGCGGACCCGGGACGGGCTCGTCGCCCAGGTCGTCCTCCCCTCGGCCGGCGGGCACGACGTGGAACCGCCCCGGGGCGATCCTCCGCCGCGCCTGAGGCCGCTCCCGCGCCACCTCCCCCCGGACGGACCGTGGGCCGTCGGCGGGGACGAGGCCGCAGCGGTCCCCCTGCCCACCGGGTCCGCGCTGGTGCTCGGTCCCCCGGCCTCGGGGGTGACCCATGCCCTCGCGACGTTGGCCGGCACGGCCATGCCCGGCGGTGGGACACGCACGGAGGCGGACGGCGGAGGGACGCGGGACCTCCTCCACGCCGGCGTGCTGTGGGTCCCCGGACCTGGTGCCTGGGACGAGCAGGACCTGTCCGTGGCCCTGGACGGCCCGGTCGCCACCGTGGTGCTGGACGAGACGCACCTGCTCGTCGGCTCACGGACCGAGGAGGTCGTCCTCGACTGGGCCGCGCGCACCGGTGGACGGCTCCTCGTCGGCGGGGAGCTGACCGCGTGCGCCTCATCCTTCCGCGGGGCGGTGCCCTTCGTGGGCCGCCACCGGACCGGCCTGGTGCTCCAGCCGTCGCGGGCGGGTCACGGCGCACCGCTGGCCGTAGACCTGCCCACCGGGGACGTCCGCGTGCCCGGACGGGGCGTGCTCGTCGTGCGCGGCCGGTGCACCCGGGTGCAGGTCAGGGCGCCGGACGGGCCTCCAGCCGTCCCATGAGGAAGGCGGCCGCGACGGTGGTCGCCCCGACGGCGAGCACGAGGGCGGCCAGCCACCAGGGGGCGAACTGGAACATCGCGATCCCCAGCGGCACGAGCAGGAAGTTGGCCGCGATCGCCGGCGCCTGGGCGCGGGGGTGCCGGGCCCACAGGCCCTTGGCCGTGTACGCCAGGCCGAGGACGAAGACGACGATCGTCACGACCGACATGATGACAATCATGAGGTCCCCCTCGCCGATCGCCAGCTCGTAGAGGTAGAACGCGGCGATCCCGGCCAGGACGAGGGCCTCCAGGGCCACCAGGGCGGCCGCGACCTGCCCGGCCGAGCGCTCACGGGGGGTCGGGTCGGCGGCGCTCACGCCGCCCATCGTAGGCGCGCCTCCGCCGCCGCCGGCGCCCCTGCGCGGTGCTCCGCGGAGCAGCCCCGCCTCACCTGCAGCGGGAAGCCGTTCCTGGAGCGGGGAGGAACCCGCTGCAGGAGCCGGAAGCCGCTGCAGGTCGGGATCGAGAGGACGCCGTGCGCGACGGCGACTCGTCGCGGCCGGGCGGTCACGGCCGAGCGGCCGGGCCGGGCGGTCACGGCCGGCGGGCCAGCACCCGCGTGTGCAGGCGCTGCCCGAACCGGTACCCCAGCCGGTCGTACAGCCGCAGGGCGTCGGCGTGGTCGGCGTACACCCCCAGGGTGCTCACCCCGTGCGAGCGCAGCGACCACCGGGTCAGCTCCACCGTGAGCGCCTCGCCGAGGCCGGCCCGGCGGTGGGCCGGGTCGACGACGATCCCGGCGAGGTGGGGCACGCCAGAGGCCAGCCGGTGCACCGCGCCCACCGCGGTCAGCCCGCCCCCGGCGCCCCGGGCCCCCAGCCACAGCTCGGCGTAGCCGCGGCCCGGCAGCCCCTCGAAGGTGGGGTTGTGCCGCCGCCCGAACTGCTCGATCGCGGCGGCGTCCGCCCGGTCCTCCAGCTCGACGAGGTGGTGGAGGGGAGGATCCCGGCGGGACCCGGCGGACTGCGGGTCCTCGGTCGTCCACAGCAGGTCCCACACGCCCGCGCCGTCCACGGCATACCCCGGGGGCGGTGCCAGGGCCCGCCCGGGCTCGGTCGAGAACCACTCGGGCGAGACGCCCTGCTGCCGCGCCACGTCGGTGAGCACCGCCAGCGCGGCGGTCTCCGCGTC
This sequence comes from Ornithinimicrobium sp. CNJ-824, assembly GCF_001942405.1. Classification (GTDB taxonomy): domain Bacteria; phylum Actinomycetota; class Actinomycetes; order Actinomycetales; family Dermatophilaceae; genus Ornithinicoccus; species Ornithinicoccus kibberensis. The sequence continues at coordinate 60,787 of NZ_MKKA01000006.1, read as the reverse complement.
CTGCGGCGCGTCGGGGGCGACCACCGCCAGACCGCCCCAGTGCCGTCCCCCCGGCCGCCAGGGCGTCAGCACCGCCCAGCCGTGGCGCCCCACGACCCCGACCGCCGTCGGACCGGTCGTCCAGCGGAGGAACGCGTGCCCGCCGGCCCGGGCGCGCAACCCCTCCCGGTCGGTCTGCTCCCACACGGGCAGCAGGGTGCCACAGCGACCGTCCTCGCCGCCGGGCACCGGCACCGGCGGACGGGGCCCCGCGGACGTCACGCAGGACGCACCCAGGAGGGGCGGCTAGGCTCGACGGTCGTGCACGCCACCGCCAAACGCCTCCTGCTGGAGGTCCTGGGCTGGATCCTCCTGGGCGTGGGGATCCTGGCGCTGTTCCTGCCCGGCCCCGGCATGCTCATGACGCTGGGCGGGCTGGCGATCCTCTCCAGCCAGTACGGGTGGGCGCGGCGGCTCATGGAGCCGGTCCGGGTCAAGGCCTGGCGGGGTGCGGCGGAGGGCGTGGAGACCGTCCCCCGGATCGCCCTCTCGGCGCTGGTCGCGCTGGTGATGATCGCCGTCGCCGTGCTGTGGCTGTGGAGCCCGCCGGCCCCCGCCTGGTGGCCGCTGGCGGAGCGGTGGTGGCTCTTCGGCGGACCCGCCGTGGGGATCACGATGGTCGTCTCGGCCGTCGTCGCGCTGGCACTGCTGGGGTATGCCGCGCGCCGCTTCCACCGGCACCCGGCCGCGGTGGCGGACGTGCTCCGGATGGAGGAGCGCTACCAGGCCCGTCGGCGGCACCGCGTCGAGGCACGACGTCGGCTGCGGCGGATGCGCACCGCGGGGGTCCCGGTGCCCACGCGGGTGCGGCGTCGCCGGGCGGACGCCGTGCGCGAGGGAGGCTGACCCCCCGGACGGGCGGCCTTCCACCGCACCTGGGACGCCCGGCCTCACCTCGGTCCGGCCGGCCGGACCTCCTCCAGGACCCGCTCCAGCTCCCGCGGACGGTGCACGACGAGGACGGGGACGCCGTCCGCAGCCTGCTCCCAGGCCCGGATCTGGGCGGTCTTGCGCGGGTAGGACCGGACGTGCCAGCGCAGGATCGAGTCGCGGGAGAGGATCTGGCGCAGATCCTCCACGTTGCCGTTGCAGACCGGTGCCCGGGTCGCCCAGCGGACCGCGGTGCGGCGCACGAGCCGGGCGAGGCTGAGCCACCGCGGGTAGTCGAGGGCGAGGACCACCTGCGCCCGCGGCACCACCACGTCGCGGAACGACCCGTAGGCGGTGTCCAGGACCCAGTCCTCACCGGCCACGACACGGGCGGCGATGGCCCGCTGCTCCTCCACCGTCCGCATCTGCCAGCCCGGGAGCCAGCCGATCTCGTCGTCGGCCAGGTGCACCGGCAGGCCGAGCCGCTCGCCCAGTGCCACGGCGGCCGTGGACTTGCCCGCCCCGGTCACGCCGTAGAGGAGAACCCGACGGGCGGCGGCCAGGTCCTCGACGGACGCGCGGGGCATCCGCTCAGTCCAGGACCCCGCACGCGGGCACGGCGGCCGGCTGCGGGGCGGGGGCACCGACGGTCGGTATGCCGAGGCTCACCGCCGGCTTCCTCGTCGCCCCGGGGGTGCCACCCTCCTGCAGCGCCGCCCAGGCGTCGCCGCCGCGGGTGCGGCGCACCGCATACGTCCCGCCGCGCACGCCGGAGTCGGCGATCAGGTGGTGCGGGGCGCCGTAGGTGACCTCGACGGTCACGGCGTCCCCCGGGCGGGGCCGCTCGGCCCCCTGGGGCACCGCGAAGTGGACCAGGCGGTTGTCCCGGGCCCGCCCGGACATGCGCTCGGTCTCGGCGTCCTTGCGACCCTCCCCCGGCGCGACGAGCACCTCGACCTGCCGGCCCTCGAGCTCGCGGTTCCCCGCCCAGGACACCTCCTCCTGGACGGCGATCAGCCGGTCGAAGCGCTCCTGGACGACCTCCTTGGGCACCTGGTCGGCCATCGTCGCGGCCGGGGTGCCGGGGCGGACGGAGTACTGGAACGTGAACGCGCTGGAGAACCGGGAGGCGCGGACCACGTCGAGGGTGGCCTGGAAGTCCTCCTCGGTCTCGCCGGGGAAGCCGACGATGAGGTCGGTGGTGATCGCCGCGTCGGGGATCTGCTCGCGGACCCGGTCGAGGATGCCGAGGAACTTCTCGCTGCGGTAGGAGCGGCGCATCGCCCTGAGCACCCGGTCCGAGCCGGACTGCAGGGGCATGTGCAGGCTGGGCATGACGTTGGGCGTCTGCGCCATCGCGGTGACGACGTCGTCGGTGAAGGCGGCCGGGTGCGGGCTGGTGAAACGGACCCGCTCCAGCCCCTCGACCTCGCCGCAGGCGCGCAGCAGCTTGCCGAACGCCAGCCGGTCGCCGAACTCGACGCCGTAGGTGTTGACGTTCTGCCCCAGCAGGGTGATCTCGACCACGCCCTGGGCCACGAGCGCCTCGACCTCGGCGAGGATCTCGCCGGGGCGGCGGTCCTTCTCCTTGCCGCGCAGGGCCGGGACGATGCAGAAGGTGCAGGTGTTGTTGCAGCCCACCGAGATGGACACCCACGCGGAGTATGCGGAGTCACGCCGGGTCGGCAGGGTCGAGGGGAAGACGTCGAGGGCCTCGAGGATCTCGACCTCTGCGGCCTTGTTGTGCCGGGCCCGGTCCAGCAGCGCGGGCAGCGAGCCGACGTTGTGCGTGCCGAAGACCACGTCGACCCAGGGGGCGCGCTGGACGATGCTCGAGCGGTCCTTCTGCGCCAGGCACCCGCCGACGGCGATCTGCATGTCCGGGTTGGCCTGCTTGGCGGGGCGCAGCTGCCCCAGGTTGCCGTAGAGCTTGTTGGCGGCGTTCTCGCGGACCGCGCAAGTGTTGAACACGACGACGTCGGCCACGTCCGGCCGCTGCCCGGAGGGCAGGCTGGCCAGGTCGACGTAGCCCGCCGTCTCGAGCAGCCCGGCGAGGCGCTCGGAGTCGTGCACGTTCATCTGGCACCCGTGGGTGCGCACGTCGTAGGTCTTGAGGGTCTCCATACCGTTCTCCAGGGTAACCGCGGTGCCGGTCGCCACGGACCCTCCGCCGGTCACGCGGGTCAGCGACGGACGGGTGCCGGCGTGGCGGGGGCGGACAGCAGGGGCGGGACGGCGATCGTCAGCAGCAGCGCGGCCGGGACGAGGAGCACCACGACCCCGGCCGCCAGGTAGCCCAGCGCCCCCATGACCCCGCCGAGGAAGAACAGGCCCACGAGCGTGGCGTGCATCCGCAGCCGGTCCAGGTCGGCGCGGACCGGGGAGGACCCGTCGAGCCGGTTGCGGTAGACCCCCTTGCCCAGCTCGATGCCGATGTCGGTGACCATCCCGGTGACGTGCGTCGTGCGGATCGTGGCGTCGGACACCTTCGTGATGAGGGCGTTCTGCAGGCCCATGACGTAGCCCAGTGCGGCCACGAGAGGCCAGGGCCGCTCCGTCCCGGGCCCCAGGTCGGTCAGCGCCCCGATGAGCAGCACGAGCACGGCCTCGGTGAGCAGCACGAGCGCGAAGCGCCGGTCGTGCCAGCGCTCGCGGCGGCGGGCCCAGTGGAACTGCAGGGCCGAGGTCATCGCCCCCAGGACGAAGGTGGTCAGGGCGAGCAGGCCGATCGCCACGACCGCCCACCCGCCCAGGACGAGGTGGTCGGCCACGCTGGCGGTGATGCCGGTCATGTGCGAGGTGTAGAAGCCCACCGCGACGAACCCGACCGAGTTGAGCACGCCGGCCGTCCAGGCCAGGTGGTAGGCCAGGTGGCGGTTGACCCGGGGGGAGCGCGCAGGCCCGGCCAGCTGCCACACCCGCCACGCCATCTGCGACTCCTCGTGCGGTCCCGCCCGCGGGGACCTCCGCATCCCGACTGTAGGGGAGCCTCCCACGACGACCCGTCGCAGGGTCGTAGGATGAAGGTCCGAGGAGCACCCGTCAGCGAAGGAGCGGCGATGATCCACAACGATCGCGAGAGCATCGGCGACGAGCTGGGCGTCTGGAGCGTCGACGACGAGGATCAGCTGTCCGCCGGAGACACGCTCGACGGGGACGGGGACCCCCTCGACCGCGGCTACACGGCCCCGGACCGCCTGCACGGGTCGGTCGCCTACGGCGTGACGGCCGACGAGCAGCGCGGCGACGAGACCATCGACCAGCGCATCCGCCAGGAGGAGGCCGACCCGTGGTCGGCCTACGGCGCCCCCGACAACGAGTCCGGCCTGGACCGCCCCGAGGAGGACATGCTCGGCGGCGAGGACGAGGACGCCGTGCCGGCCGGGCGTGACTACTACGGCGGCGAGGGGGGCCGGATCGGACGTCTGGTCGCCCCCGACGAGGGACTCTTCCCCGACCGTGAGGCCCGCCTGGTCGCGCGCGAGGGACGGGCCACGAGCTGGGACTCCCCGGAGGAGTCGGCGATGCACTACACCGACGGCGAGGACGAGGACCTCACCGAGGAGGAGTGGACGCCCGGGAACCCCTCGGGCGACGAGGAGGAGTAGCAGTCCCCTCCCCCGGTCGCCCGGGACGTCAGTCCCGGCGGTTCTCCGGCAGCTCGTCGAGCGCCTCCCGCACCACCTGGTAGGCCACCCCGGGCCCGTAGCCCTTGCGCGCCAGGAAGCCCGCGAGCCGACGGGTCTGCACCTCCCGGTCCAGCCCACGCATCGTCCGCAGCCGCCGGGCCACCAGCTCCCTGGCCTGCTCCTTCTCGCGCTCGGGGTCGACCTCCTCGAGGGCGGCGTCGACCACCTCGTCCGGCACGCCCTTCTGCCGCAGCTCGTGCCGCAGGGCACCGGCCGCCAGGCCCTTCGTCTCCTGCTTGGACCGGACGTACATCTCGGCGTAGGACTCGTCGTCGACCAGCCCCACCTCGGTCATCCGGTCGAGCACCCGCCGGGCCACGTCGGACTCGCACCCGCGGTCGCGCAGCTTGTCCTCCAGCTGGCGGCGGGTGCGTGGCCCCATCGCCAGCTGGCGCAGCACGATGCGGCGGGCCACGGCGTGGGGGTCCGGGTCGGACCCGCCCGCCCCCCGGCCGCCGTCGGCGGACGACGCCGGGGACCGTGGCCCGGCCACCTCGCCCGGGCCGGCGCCGTCGGCGGACGAGGGCCGCGGGCTCAGCCCGGAGGCGCCGGCCAGGGACTCCGCCTCGCTCAACGCCCTCCGGGCCGCGGACAGCCGGTCCGCGTCGGCCGGCATCAGAAGTCGACCGGGACCTCACCGGTCACCGGGTCCACCCCGTCCGGCAGGTCCTCGGCGGTCTGCTTGGGCACCCCGATGCCGAGCTTGGCCTTGATCTTGCGGTCGATCTCGTCGGCCAGGTCCGGGTTGTCCTTGAGGAACTGCCGGGCGTTCTCCTTGCCCTGGCCCATCTGGTCGCCCTCGTAGGTGTACCAGGCGCCAGACTTGCGCACGAAGCCGTGCTCGACGCCCACGTCGATGAGGCCTCCCTCCCGGGAGATGCCCCGCCCGTAGAGGATGTCGAACTCGGCCTGCTTGAACGGCGGGGACACCTTGTTCTTGACGATCTTGGCCCGGGTGCGGTTGCCGACCGCGTCCGTGCCGTCCTTGAGGGTCTCGATGCGGCGCACGTCGATGCGGACCGAGGCGTAGAACTTCAGCGCCTTGCCACCGGTCGTGGTCTCGGGCGAGCCGAACATCACGCCGATCTTCTCGCGCAGCTGGTTGATGAAGATCGCGGTGGTGCCGGTCGTGCTGATCGCCCCGGTGATCTTGCGCAGCGCCTGCGACATCAGCCGGGCCTGCAGGCCCACGTGGCTGTCCCCCATCTCGCCCTCGATCTCGGCCCGCGGCACGAGCGCGGCCACCGAGTCGATGACGATGATGTCGATGGCGCCCGAGCGGATCAGCATGTCGGCGATCTCCAGGGCCTGCTCGCCGGTGTCCGGCTGGCTCACGAGGAGGGCGTCGGTGTCCACGCCGAGGTTCTTGGCGTACTCCGGGTCGAGCGCGTGCTCCGCGTCGATGAAGGCCGCGATCCCGCCGGCCTTCTGGGCGTTGGCCACCGCGTGCAGCGCGACGGTGGTCTTGCCGCTGGACTCCGGGCCGTAGATCTCCACCACGCGACCGCGCGGCAGACCACCCACGCCGAGCGCGACGTCGAGCGCGATCGACCCCGTGGGGATGACCCGGATGGGCGGGCGGTCCTCGTCACCCAGGCGCATGACCGAGCCCTTGCCGTGCTGCTTCTCGATCTGCGCCATGACGGCGTCGAGAGCCCGCATCCTGTCGTTGCCGGCGGCTGCCGGCGATGCCGTCCTCGTCGTGGCCTGGGCCATGTCCGTGCTCCTTCGTTGCTCGTGGTGGGCGCGCCTGCCTTCGACCGACCTCCGGCCGCCGCCCCCTCGCGGGGGTCTCGTCCCGTGTCCTGTCAGACGCTAGGTGCCGCCACCGACAGACCCGCACGCCCACGCCATACCCTGTGGCGACCGCCTCCGTCGGGAGGACCATGGGGACGAGCGTAGTCGAAAGTCTGTACGAACCGGGCGAACCTCCTGCGCGTGTCCGGGCCACGTCGCCTCACTACACTGTGTCGTATGAACGCGCCGCCGACCGCCCCCGCCGTCCGCCGGACCAGGCCCGCGGCCGCCCGGCGGACGCGACGCCGTCGCCCGCCCGGCTGGGTGCCCAACCAGCACGGCGCCTGGGCGATGCTCGCCGCCCCCCTGCTCGTCGGCACGCTGGCGACCGGACCACGCTGGCCGCACCTGCTGCTGACGGCCTTCTGGTTCGCCGGCTACTTCGCGTTCTTCGCCACCACCCTGTGGCTGAAGTCCCGTCGCCGCCCGCGCTACCTGCCCCCGGTGCGGGCCTACGTGGCGACCGCGACGGTGCTCGGCCTGCTCCTGCTCCTGCTGGAGCCGACCCTGGTGCGCTGGGCCCCGCTGTTCGCCGTCCCCCTCGGCGTCGGGATGGTCGCCTCCGCCACCCGGCACGAACGCGCCCTCCTGGCCGGGCTGGCCACCGCGGCCGGGTCCAGCCTCATGACCGTCGTCGCCTACGACCTGGGCCCGGGCGACCGGTGGGCTGCGGCCTGGACGCTCACCGCCGTGCTGGCGGCCTACTTCGCCGGCACCGTCTTCTACGTCAAGAGCGCGATCCGGGAGCGCGGCAACACCGGCTTCCTCCTGGTGTCGGTCGGCTACCACCTGGTGCTGGCCGTCCTCGCGCTCGCCCTGCTGCCGGAGCCGGCCCGCGTGCCGTTCGCCGTCCTCGCGCTGGTCCTCGCCGCCCGCGCCGCCCTCGTGCCGCGGCTGGGCTGGACCCCTGCCCGGCTGGGCGTCGGCGAGATCGTGGCCACCCTCGTCGTGGTCGTGCTGGCACTGGCCACGGTCGCCTGACGCTTCCGCGGCGTCAACGACCACGGACCCTCTCCCCTACACTGGCTGCCAGTCCGGGACCCCCGACGCCGACGTCACCCCGTGCTCCCCCTGCCCCCTGCCCAGGAAGCACCATGGCCCTGCTCGTGATGAAGTTCGGCGGATCCTCCGTCGCCGACGCCGAGGCGATGCGCCGCGTCGCCCGCCGCGTGGTCGCCGCCCACCGCTGCGGCGACCGGGTCGCCGTCGTCGTCTCGGCGATGGGCGACACCACCGACGAGCTGCTCGACCTGGCCGCCCAGATCGCCGACGGCCCGCCGCCGGAGCGGGAGCTGGACATGCTGCTGTCCGCCGGCGAGCGCATCTCCATGGCCCTGCTGGCGATGGCCATCCAGGACCTGGGGGTGCCGGCCCGCAGCTTCACCGGCGCCATGGCGGGGATGCGCACCGACACCTCGCACGGCCGGGCCCGCCTGCTCGACGTCCGGCCGGACCGCGTCCGGGCCACCCTGGAGGAGGGTGGCGTCGCCATCGTCGCCGGTTTCCAGGGCATCTCCACCGACGACGACATCACCACCCTGGGCCGGGGCGGGTCGGACACGACCGCGGTCGCCCTCGCCGCGGCGCTCGACGCCGACGTGTGCGAGATCTACACCGACGTCGACGGGCTCTACACCGCCGACCCGCGGATCGTGCCCACCGCGCGACGGGTCACCCGGCTGACCATCGAGGAGACCCTCGAGATGGCCGCCCACGGCGCCAAGATCCTGCACCTGCGGGCGGTGGAGTACGCCCGCCGCTTCTCCGTCCCGCTCCACGTCCGCAGCAGCTTCTCCGACCAGGAGGGCACCTGGATCCTCGTCGGCCGACCCCTCACGGAGGACACCATGGAAGAACCGATCATCGCCGGCATCGCCCACGACCGGTCGCTCGGCAAGGTCACCGCGGTCGGGATCCCCGACCGCCCCGGGGCGGCCGCCGCCGTGGTCGGCGCGGCCTCCCGCGCGGGCGTCTCGATCGACATGATCGTGCAGAACGTCTCGACGTCCGACGCGGCGACCTCCGACATCTCCTTCACCATCCCCGAGACCGACGGGCCGACGACCGTGGCCGCGGTGCGGGCGCTGCAGGACGAGATGGGCTTCGGCGACGTGCTCTACACCTCCCACGTGGGCAAGCTCTCGCTCGTGGGGGCCGGGATGCGGTCCAACCCGCAGGTCGCCGCCCAGCTGTTCGCGGCCCTGGCGGACGCCGGGGTGAACATCGAGATGATCAGCACCTCCGAGATCCGGATCTCGGTGATCTGCGACCAGTCCGACCTCGAGGACGCCGTCCGGGCGGTGCACACGGCCTTCGGGCTGGACGCCGAGGACGAGGCCGTGGTCTACGGCGGGACGGGTCGGTGAGCGCCGTGGCACGCCACCTGCACGTGGCCCTGGTGGGGGCGACCGGACAGGTCGGCGCGGTGATGCGGCGGCTGCTGTCCGAGCGCGACTTCCCCGTCGCCTCCGTGCGCTACCTCGCCTCCGCCCGCTCCGCCGGCACCGAGCTGCCCTGGGACGGGTCGGCCAACGGCCTCGAGGGGTATGCCGAGGCGCGCCGGATCGTCGTCGAGGACGTGGCCACCGCCGACCTGACCGGCATCGACGTGGCCCTGTTCTCGGCCGGCGGGTCCGCCTCGAAGGAGCACGCCCCCCGCTTCGCCGCCGCCGGTGCGGTCGTGGTCGACAACTCCTCCGCGTGGCGGATGGACGAGGCGGTGCCGCTGGTCGTCAGCGAGGTCAACCCGCAGGACGTCGAGCTCGCGCTGGGCCAGGGCGGGTCGCGGATCGTGGCCAACCCCAACTGCACGACGATGGCCGCGATGCCGGTGCTGCGCCCGCTGCACGCCGAGGCCGGTCTCGAGCGGCTGCGGGTGGCCACCTACCAGGCCGTCTCCGGGTCCGGGCTGGCCGGCGTCCGGGAGCTGGCCGACCAGGTCCGCGCGGCCCTGGCCGGGGATGAGCCGGTCGAGTCGCTGACCCACGACGGGTCGGCGGTGACGCTGCCGGAGCCGACCGCCTACGTGGCCCCGATCGCGTTCAACGTCCTGGCCATGGCAGGGGACCTCGTCGAGGACGGGGAGACCTCCGAGGAGGTCAAGCTGCGCAACGAGTCCCGCAAGATCCTCGGCATCCCCGGGCTGGCGGTGTCCGGCACCTGCGTGCGGGTGCCGGTCTTCACCGGGCACAGCCTTGCCGTCCACGCCGAGTTCGGCCGTCCCATCACGCCCGAGCGGGCCACCGAGCTGCTCGGCCGGGCCCCCGGGGTCGAGCTGGCCGACGTGCCGACGCCCCTGCGGGCCGCCGGGCAGGACCCCTCGTTCGTCGGCCGCATCCGTGTCGACCGGTCCGTGCCGGACGGGCGGGGCCTGGTGATGTTCGTGGCCAACGACAACCTGCGCAAGGGGGCGGCCCTCAACGCCGTCCAGATCGCCGAGCTGCTGCTGGAGCACGACCTGGGCGGGCCGGCCAGCGGATGACAACGGTGCTGCGGGCGGCCACAGTGGGAGCATGACCGATACCCCCAGCACCGCCCTGACCGAGGACGAGCAGGCGCTGGTCAAGCGCTCCGCCTTCGGTGCCATCGCCCTGGTCTCCCGCTCCGACCCCGGTTTCCTGGCGATGTTCAAGGAGTCGATGGCCGGGTCCAGGGCCTTCCAGGAGGCCCCGCCCGGCGTGCAGGAGCTGCTCCGCGAGGGCGGCTTCCCCACGCCGGTCACGGGGTCGCCCGAGGAGGTCGAGCGGACCGTCCTCGACGAGCTGTCCCGGGCCGTCGACGTGCTGAGGGCCAAGGCGCCCGCCCAGGCGGAGGGCTACCGGGACGTGGTCCTGGCCGCGGCCGACCGGGTCGCGCAGGCCTCCGACGGCGTCGCGCCCGAGGAGCAGGAGATGATCGGGCGGATCAGGCTGGCGGTCTCCGGGGGGCTGGCCGGCGACCCGCCCATGGGGGACGCCGCCGCGGACGCACCGCGGCAGGACGAAGCCCCGACCTAGGAACGGCTCCGCCGGCGGTCGGGCAGGTGGTGGTGCTCGGGCGGCACGTCGAGGTCGTTGACCACGGCCCGCCACACCTGCCGGACGGGTTCGCCGTCGGCGAGCGCCTGCTCGACCGTCCGGCTGCCCAGCGATCCCAGGGCCTGGTCCTGGGCGACGAGCGCGGCATACCCCTGCCCGAACTCCTGCTCCATCAGGGCCCAGAACTCGCTCAACCGCACCCCGTCAGCCTACCCACCGCCGAGCAGCGCCACGACCAGCACCATCGCCGGCGCCGCCAGCACGGTGGTAGCGAAGACGCTGTCCCGCGCGATGTCCTCGCCCCGCCCGTAGGCCACCGCCAGCACGAAGACGTTCTGCGCCGTGGGCAGCGTGGACATGACCACCACGGCCAGCACCTCGGGGCCGGGCAGGCCCATGAGGGGGCCGGCGACCAGGCCGGCGACGGCGGGCATGAGCCCGAGCTTGAGCAGGACGACGGCCCCCAGCTCGGCGAGGTTGTCCCGCCCGCGCGGCACTGGGGACAGGCGCAGCGAGATGCCGAACGCCAGCAGCATCCCCGGGATCGCCAGGCCGCCGACCAGCTCGGCCGGCCCGCGGACGACGGGCGGCAGGCTCACCCCCGACAGCGCCACCGCGAGGCCGAGCAGGCTGCCGATCGTCAGCGGGTTGGTGACCGGGGAGCGCAGCAGCCGCCCCACCGACACCCGGCCGGACTGGCTGGCGTCCAGCGCCGCCAGCCAGGCCGGCTGCAGGACGAGCAGCTGCATGAGGATGATCGGCGCCGACCAGGACGGGTCGCCCAGCACGTAGATCGCGATCGGCAGCCCCAGGTTGTTGGAGTTGACGTAGCTCACGCTCATCCCGCCCATGAGGGCGTGGGTCAGGCTGCGGCGCAGCACCACCCGGGCCAGGAGGAGGTATGCCGCCGCCGTCACCACCACGCCGGCCACCGTCGCGACGAGGAAGCCGGAGAAGATGACGCCCACGTCGGCGTCGGCGACGACGAGGAAGAGCAGGGCGGGCGAGCGACCCAGAAGGTGAGCCGGGCGAGCACCTGCTGCTCGGTGCGGCCGAAGAGGCGCGTGTGCGCGAGCAGCCAGCCGACCGCGACGACCGCCGCGATCAGCCAGAAGCCCTGGAGGACGGCCGCCATGCCGGGCATTATCGCCGGGGCCGGCCCGTTACCTGTCAGTAGGGTCCGTCGCCCGCTGCTAGCCTGCGTGGAATGCGCGATCCGGGCCGCCCCGACCACGGCGAGGACCACGACCTCCACGACGACTACGTCACCGGCGACGGTGGCGTCACGCCCGACCTGCTCGACCTGCGGCCCCGCCCCGCCCGCACCCTGGCCTCGCTCTTCGAGCGGCGCCCGGGCCTGAACCCGACGGAGGCCGTCCGCGCCTTCATCGAGGCCGTGGGGCTGCAGGAGCGCTACGGGCACCTGCGGGTCGTCGACGACCTCATCGGGCTCCAGCGCCGGGTCGGGGACACGATCGAGCGCTACACGGACAAGCTCACCAGCGCCGAGGCACGCAGCGGATCCACCGAGTCGGCGAAGTTCGGCATCGGGCACTTCGGGGGCCAGCGGGCCGTCGTCTACGTCGTCGACTGGGCCTTCTTCGCCGGGTCCCTCGGCGAGGTCGCGGGCGAGAAGTTCGTGCAGGCCGCCGAGCTGGCCGAGCGCGAGAAGCTGCCGCTGGTGAGCATGGGGGCCTCCTCCGGGGTGCGCCAGCACGAGAACGTGCTGGGCCTGATCCAGATGCAGCGGATGGCCGCGGCGGCCAACAAGTTCCAGCACACGACCAACCGGCCCTACGTCAGCGTGCTGGCGGGCCAGGTGTGGGGCGGCATGTCGGCCAGCGCCGTCCCCGCCGCGGACCTCATCGTCGCCCTGGAGGGCACCGACTACGGGTTCGCCGGGCGGCGGGTCATCGAGACCTTCGAGGGCAAGGAGGTCCCCCGGGGCCTGCAGAGCGCCGAGGCCAACTACCTGGACCGCAACGTCGACGTCCTCGTCAAGGACGTCGACGAGCTGGTCGAGCTGCTCACCCGGCTGTTCGCGGCGGGCCGCTCCACCTCCCGCATCCGCGACCGGCGCCGGGCCGACGACCGGGGCACCGAGGGCACCGGCCGGGAGATCGCCGTGGGGCCGGAGGGCTTCTCGGCCGCGCTGTGGGACCGTCAGGTCGTCGAGCGTCGGGTCCACCTGCCCCGGGACCGCCGCGACCGGGGCCGCGCGACGGCCGGGGAGACCCTGCTCGCCCGCTACAACGAGATCGCCGCCGGGGCCGGCCGGCTGGACACCGAGTTCCTGCTGCGCACGGTCTTCGACTCGGCGGTGCCGTTCTACAACCACGTGCGCTTCGACGAGGACACGATCTACCCGCACGTCGTGGCCGCGCTGGCCACGATCGGGGACCACTCCTTCATGGTGGTCGGCGACCAGCCGTCCTACCGGATCAGCGGGGACTACGTGGGCAAGCGCCCGCCCAACCCGGGCCCGGAGGACTACGAGTACGCCGTGCGGATGATGGACGCGGCCGAGCGGTGGGAGCTGCCGGTCGTCTTCCTCACCGACACGCTGGGTGCGCTGCCGACGATGGCGGCCGAACGGCGCGGCCAGTCACGGGCCATCGCCCAGTGCATCAAGCGGGCCGCCTCGCACCCCTACCCGACCGTCGCGGTCATCACCGGGGCGATGGGCAGCGGCGGCGGGCTGGCCACGACCCCGTTCGGCCGGCACACGGTGATGTTCGACAGCGCGCTCGGCTTCGTCTCCGAGCCGCGCTCGACCGCCACGATCCTCTACAACGTGGCCAACCCCTCGGTCGAGCAGGTGGCGATGACGCTGGAGACGATGAAGGCCTCGGCCGACGACCTGCGCGCCCAGGGCCTGGTCGACACCGTCCTCGAGGACGGCGACCACCCGCGCGCCACGGCCCTGGCGCTGCGCGCGGCGGTCGTGGAGGGCTACAACGAGCAGCACGGGCTGAGCCCGCGCCGGCTACGGCAGAAGGCCGACGACCGGCTCCGGCCGCGCACCCTGGGCAAGCTGTCCTCGGGCGACTGACCCCGGCCGTCCTCGTCACCCGCCGCCTCCTCCCACGGGGCCGCCGCGCCGGGGCCGGTTCAGCTGGTCCAGGCGCGCCAGAGGGCGGCGTACTCCCCCTCGGCGGCGACGAGCTCGTCGTGGCTGCCCAGCTCGACGATGCGCCCGTCCTGGACGACCGCGATCCGGTCGGCGTCGTGCGCGGTGTGGAGCCGGTGGGCGATCGCCACGACCGTGCGGCCGGTGAGCAGCGCGTGCATCGAGCCCTCGAGGTGGCGGGCGGTGCGCGGGTCGATGAGGCTGGTCGCCTCGTCGAGGATGAGCGTGTGGGGGTCGGCCAGGAGAAGCCGGGCCAGGGCGACCTGCTGCGCCTGGCCGGGGGTCAGCACGTGGTGCCCGGACCCGAGCACGGTCCCCAGCCCGGCCGGCAGGGCCCGGACCCAGGCGGCGGCGTCCACGGTGGCCAGCGCACGCCATACCTCCTCGTCGTCGGCGTCCTCCCGCGCGAGGGCGACGTTGTCGCGCACCGTGCCGCGGAAGACGTGGTGCTCCTGGGTGACCAGGGCCACCCGGCGGCGCAGCTCCTCCAGGGGCAGGGCGACCAGGTCCACCCCGCCGACGGTGACCGAGCCGGTCCGCGGGGCGTGGATGCCCGCGAGCAGCCGGCCCAGGGTGGACTTGCCCGACCCGGAGGGGCCGACGACCGCCAGCCGCTCGCCGGGCCGCAGCGCCAGGTCGACGCCGTGCAGCACGTCCTCGCCCTCGCGGTAGGCGTAGCGCAGGTCGCGGCCGGTGAGCTCCTCCCCGTCGGGGCGCTCCGTCCCCGGGGTGCGGTCGGGCGGGACCTCGGCGATCCCCAGCAGCCGCGTCGTGGAGGCGATCCCCACCTGCAGCTCGTCGACGACCCCGACGAGCCGGTCGAAGGGCCCGTAGAAGGTCTCGATGTAGAGCATCGCCGCGGTGATCTGCCCGAGGGTGACCACCCCCCGGGTGTAGAGCAGGGCCCCGATCCCCAGGGTGACGACCCGGGGCAGGGAGAAGGCCAGGTCCATGACGACGAAGAGCACGTTGCGCAGGACCAGCCCGTAGCGCTCGGCCTCGGCGCTGACCTCCACGTCGTCCCGTGCCGCCCGGCGACGTTCCTCCTGCAGCCCGAGGGCCTCGACGGTCCGGGCCCCCTCGACGGTCTCGGTCAGGGTGCTGCCGATCCGGCTGTAGGTGGCGCCCTCGAGCAGGTATGCCGCGGGCGCCGGCGCAGGTAGCGGCGCACCTGCTCCAGGGACAGGGTGGCGGTGACCAGGGTGGGCAGGGCCAGCAGCCAGGAGTTGACCACCATCGCCACGACGGTCAGCCCCAGGGTGACCACGCCGATGACGAACTCGGGCAGGGCCCAGCGCACCGCCCGGCTCATGGACGCGACGTCCCGGGTGACCCGGGTGACGAGGTCGCCGGTGCCGGTCGACTCGACCGTGCCCAGCGGCAGCCGCAGGACGGCGCGCACGACGTGCTCACGGGCCTGGGCCAGCACGTCCTGGCCCAGCACCGAGGCCAGCCACTTGGCCAGGTGGGTCAGCACGGCCTGCGCCACGAGGACCCCGGTGACGACCGCGGCGAAGGTGCCGACGGTCGAGGAGGACGGGGCGCCCCCGGCGTCCACGACCGCGTCGACGAGCCGCCCGAGCAGCAGCGGCACGGCGAGGGCCGCGGCCGCGGCCAGGCCGTTGGCGAGCACGACGAGCAGGAAGAGGGGCGCCCGCGCGCGCAGCAGGCCGGCCAGGTAGCGCAGCACGGTCGCGTCGGCGCCACCGGCAGGCCCCGCTCCGGCGACAGGGCCGTGACCAGGTGCTCCTCGGCCCGCCGGCGTCGCAGGTCGTGCCGCTGCCACAGCGCCCGGTGGCGCTCCCGCAGGCTGGCCGATCCCGGGGGCGGCGGCTGCAGGGCCTGCGGCACCGCCGGACCGTCCTCGCGCCGGTCCGCCCAGGTGGCTGCCCGGTCCGACGACGGGGCGGGGGTGGTGCTCACGGCGCCTCCTGCGGGGTCGCCGCGGGAACGGTGGCCGGGACGTCTGCGGGGTCGCCACGCAGCACGGTGCGCCGGTAGCCCTCGTGCCCGGCGACGAGCTCCTCGTGGGTGCCGGTGGCCACCACCCGGCCGTGGTCGAGGAGGGCCACCTCGTCGGCGTGGTGCAGCAGCAGCGGCGAGGCGGTGACGACCACGGTGGTCCGGCCGCGTCGGTGGTCCGGCAGGCGTCCGGCGACGAGGGCCTCCGTGTGGGCGTCCACCGCGGAGGTCGGCTCCACGAGCACGAGCACCGGGGCGTCGGCGGCCAGGGCCCGGGCCAGGACCAGCCGCTGCCGCTGCCCGCCGGACAGGCCGCGGCCGCGCTCGTCGAGCCGGCCCTGCCACCCTCCCGGCAGCACGTCGTAGACGTCCTCGGCGGCCGCCGCCCGCAGTGCGGCCTCGGCGGCCGCGTGGTCCAGCCGGGCGTGCGGGTCGACCGCCTCCTGCAGGGTCCCGGAGAACACCTGCGCGCCGGTGTCGCTGACGAGCACGAGGCGACGCACCTGCTCCAGCGGCAGCTCGGCCAGGTCGACCCCGCCCAGGGTCACCCCCCAGGGACCCTGCGCCAGCTCCTCGTCGGAGCGCTCCAGGTCGGCCCGGGCGACCTCCCTCTCCCGCCGGGCCAGCGTGCGGGCCCGCCGGCCCCCGCCGGTCTCCTCGTCGTCCTCCTCGGGGACCCCGTCGGTGGCGGGCAGGTAGCGGCCGAGCCGGTCGGCCAGGGCGGCGGCGTCGTCGGGCACGGCGGCGACCACCATCGTCAGCCGGCCGGGCCGCACCCGCAGCCCGGAGGCGGTGTCGACCAGCTCGCCCCGGCCGAGCCGGTCGAGCTGCTCCTGGGGAGCCCGCTCCCGGCGCGGCCAGGGGTCCGGGGTCCCCAGGACGCCTACGGTGCGGCGGGCCGCCACGACCGACCGGGTCAGCTGCTGGGCGGCCTCGAAGACCACCCGGATGGGCTGGACCAGGAAGAGGGCGTAGCCCAGGAAGGTCACCAGCTCGCCGACCTGCAGGTCGCCCGCCCGCACCCGGTCGACCCCCAGCACCATGAGCGCGACGACGAAGAGGCCGGAGAGCAGCACGCCGACGGCCTCGACGAAAGCGCCCCAGGCCCCGGCCCGCACCCCGGCGTGCCGGACCCGCTGGCTCTGCCGGGCGTAGTTGTCGCCGAAGGTGCGCTCGCCGCCGATGCCGCGCAGGATGCGCAGCCCGGCGACGATGTCGGTGGCCATCGAGGTCAGCTCGGAGTCGCGGGACCGCTCCCGTGTCTGGGCCGCGGACAGCGGACGCAGCAGCACGGAGGAGACGACCACCAGGAGGGGGGCGACCAGGAGGACGACCAGCCCCAGCGGCACGGACACCTGGAGGACGATGACGGCGACCAGCGCGTAGGCCGCGACGTTGCCGACGAGCCGGGAGACGATCTCGACGAAGTGGCCCAGCTGCTCGCCGTCGCTGCCGTTGACGCTGAGGACCTCGCCCGTGGCCGCCCGCCGGGGCAGCACGTGCCCCAGACGCGCACCCTGGTGGGTCACCAGGAAGGTCTGGCCGTAGGAGGCCACGAGCCAGGAGCGCACGACGACCGTGTGGTAGAAGGCCCCGCTCGCGCCGCCGACGAGGGTGACGACGAGCAGCACGAGCAGCCAGAGCACGAGCCGCTCCTGGTCGCCGGCGAGGACGCCCTCGTCGAGGGCCCGGCCCAGCACCCAGGGCGTCAGGGCCGCGGGGAGCATCCACAGCAGGCTGCACAGGCAGGCCGCCAGGATCAGGTCCGGCTGCTGCCGCAGCACCCACCAGAGCAGGCGCATCGGCCCGCGCGTGTCCGGCACCCCGATCGTCGTGGTCGGGGCGTCGGAGGAGGAGGCGGTGCCGGCGGGGGCCGTCCAGGCCGTCACCGTGGGAGGGAAGTCGCGCATGGCGAGGAGCAAGCCTAGGCCCGCGGGTCGGCGGGCCACCACAGGTTTTCGCCCGGCGCATGGGGTGAGAGGATGGACGCGCCCGCACCCGCACCGTGGAGGAGACCCGTGAGCACTCGTCAGGACCTGGCCTGGTGGCAGAAGCTTCTGGTGACCGCGAAGCTGTGGCGCCCGCCGCACCGCACGCTCCACCACGAGGTGCGCGACATGGAGCGTCCGGTGCCCCCGCCCGTGACCGGTGCGCACGGCAACCGGGTGGTCACCGCCACCCGTCGCCGGCTCGTCCCGCAGAGCGACGACCAGGTCTGAGACCTCCCCGTGGCACAGTGATCCGGTGACGCCGGACGCCACCACGGTCCTCGACCGGTTCTCCACCGCCACCCGCGCGTGGTTCGAGGCCTCCTTCCGTGCGCCCACGCCCGCCCAGGTGGGCGCCTGGGACGCGATCAGCCGGGGTGAGCACACCCTGGTCGTCGCCCCCACCGGCTCGGGCAAGACGCTCTCGGCCTTCCTGTGGGCGATCGACCGGATCGTCGCCGAGCCCCCGGACCGGCGCGACGGAGCAGGAGCCGGCCGCTGCCGGGTGCTGTACGTCTCCCCCCTCAAGGCGCTCGCCGTCGACGTCGAGCGCAACCTGCGCTCCCCGCTCGTGGGCATCGGGCACGCGGCGACCCGGCTCGGGCAGCCCTCGCCCGCGGTGTCCGTCGCCGTCCGCTCCGGCGACACCCCCGCCGCCGAGCGGCGCGCCTTCGCCAAGGACGGCGCGGAGATCCTCATCACGACGCCGGAGTCCCTCTTCCTGCTGCTCACCTCGCAGGCACGCTCGGCGCTCGCGGGCGTGGAGTCGGTGATCGTCGACGAGGTCCACGCCGTCGCGGGCACCAAGCGCGGCGCCCACCTGGCCGTCACGCTCGACCGGCTCGACGCCCTGCTGGAGCGGCCCGCCCAGCGGATCGGGCTGTCCGCGACCGTCCGCCCGGTCGAGGAGGTCGCCCGCTACCTCGCCGGCGGACGCCCCGTCACCACGGTCCAGCCGCCGTCGACGAAGCGCTGGGACCTGCAGGTCGTGGTCCCGGTCCCCGACATGTCCGACCCGGGGGCGGCCGAGCTGCCCGGTCGCCGGGACGGCGCCCCGGCCTCCCGGGCGACCGCGAGGGACCTGGCCGACCGTCCCGACGACTGGGCCGACCCCGTCGGCACCGGGCCGGTCCTGCCCGACCTCGACGGCGAGGCGGGCGAGGTGTGGGAGCCGGCCGTCGACCCCGAGGAACGGGCCTCCATCTGGCCGCACGTCGAGCGTCGCGTCGCCGACCTCATCGAGCAGCACACCTCCACGCTGGTCTTCACCAACTCCCGCCGGGTGGCCGAGCGCTTCACCTCCCGGCTCAACGAGGACCGGGACGAGCGGCAGGCCCCACCGACGGCCGACGGGGCGGACGACGACGGACCCTCCCCCGCCGCGCCCGCACCCCATACCTCACGTCCGCCGGCCCAGGTCATGGGCCAGGCCGGCTCGTCGGGGTCGGCTCCCCCGGTCCTGGCCCGCGCCCACCACGGGTCGGTGAGCAAGGAGCAGCGCGCGGTCATCGAGGACGCGCTCAAGACCGGGCAGCTGCCCGCCGTGGTGGCCACCAGCAGCCTGGAGCTCGGCATCGACATGGGCGCGGTCGATCTCGTCGTCCAGGTGGCCAGCCCCCCGAGCGTGGCCTCCGGGCTGCAGCGCGTGGGGCGGGCCGGGCACCAGGTGGGGGCCGTGAGCGAGGGGGTGTTCTTCCCCACGCACCGGGCCGACCTCGTCCAGACGGCCGTCGTCGTCGACCGGATGCGTGCGGGCATGATCGAGCAGCTGCGCGTCCCCGCCAACCCCCTCGACGTCCTCGCCCAGCAGGTCGTGGCGATGGTGGCCATGGACGAGTGGCCGGTCGCCGACCTCTACGAGCTGGTGCGCCGGTCCGCCTCCTTCGCGGCGCTGCCGCGGCCGCTGTTCGAGGCGGTGCTCGACATGCTCGCCGGGCGCTACCCGGGCGAGGACTTCGCCGACCTGCGCCCGCGGGTCGAGTGGGACCGGGTGAGCGACACCCTCACGGCCCGCCGCGGTGCCCAGCTGCTGGCCGTCACCTCCGGCGGCACCATCCCCGACCGGGGCCTGTATGCCGTGATGCTCGCCACCGGCGAGGGCCCGGGCCGGCGCGTGGGCGAGCTCGACGAGGAGATGGTCTACGAGTCGCGGGTCGGCGACGTCTTCACCCTGGGCACGACCAGCTGGCGGATCGAGGACATCACCCACGACCAGGTGCTCGTCACCCCGGCGCCCGGGCAGATCGGCCGCCTGCCGTTCTGGAAGGGCGAGGCGCAGGGCCGCCCCGCCGAGCTCGGGGCGGCGGTCGGCGCCTTCGTGCGCGAGACCGCCGGGCTGCCCCCCGACGCGGCGCGGGAGTCGCTCACCGCCCGCGGCCTGGACCCGTGGGCCGCCGACAACCTCGTCACCTACCTGCAGGACCAGCGGGAGGCCACGGCGCACCTGCCCGACGACCGGACCGTGGTGGTGGAGCGCTTCCGGGACGAGATCGGCGACTGGCGGGTGGTCGTCCACTCGCCGTGGGGGCGGCCCGTGCACGGGCCGTGGGCGCTGTGCCTCGCGGCGCGGATGCGCGAGAGCTACGGCACCGACGTGCAGGCGCTCGCCGCCGACGACGGCATCGTGCTGCGCCTGCCCGACCTCGGGTCCTGGGACGAGTCCGGCACGCGCGTCGACTCGCGGGAGGAGCAGGCCCGGCTCGACGCGGAGATCGCCGAGCTGCTCACGCTCGACGCCGGCGAGGTCCCCGACCTGGTGACCCAGGAGATCGGCGGCTCGGCGCTGTTCGCCTCCCGGTTCCGCGAGTGCGCCGCGCGGGCGCTGCTGCTGCCGCGACGCAACCCGGGGAAGCGGCAGCCGCTGTGGCAGCAGCGGCAGCGCTCGGCCCAGCTGCTCGAGGTCGCCTCCCGCTACCCCACCTTCCCGATCGTCCTGGAGGCCGTCCGGGAGGTCGTGCAGGACGTCTACGACGTGGAGGCGCTGGTCGGGCTCATGCGCCGGATCGCCGGCCGCGAGGTGCGTGTGGTCTCGGTCTCCGGCGCCTCGCCGTCGCCGTTCGCGCGGTCGCTGCTCATGGGCTACGTCGCCCAGTTCCTCTACGAGGGCGACTCGCCGCTGGCCGAGCGCCGGGCGGCGGCGCTGTCGCTGGACCCGGCGCTGCTCGGCGAGCTGCTGGGGCGCGGCGAGGGCGCGGCGCTGCGCGACCTGCTCGACCCGGAGGTCGTGGCCCGGACCGCGGCCGAGCTGCAGCGGCTCACGCCCGAGCGGGCGGCCCGCGACGCCCAGGACGTCGTCGACCTGCTGCGGGTGCTGGGCCCGTTGTCCACCGACGAGGTCGTGCAGCGCGCGCAGGAGGAGGTCCGCGGGAGCGTGCCGGCCTGGCTCGCCGAGCTGGCGGAGGCGCGGCGGGTGATCGAGGTGCGGATCGCGGGCGAGCAGCGGTGGGCCGACGCCCAGGACGCCGCCCGGCTGCGCGACGCGCTCGGCACGGCCATCCCCGTGGGGGTTCCTGCCGCCTACCTCGAGGGGCTCGAGGACCCGCTGGGCGACCTGGTCGTGCGCTACGCCCGCACGCACACGCCGTTCACGCTGACCGACCTGTCGGGCCGCCTCGGGCTCGGCGCCGCGGTGGTGCGCGACGCCGTCCGCCGCCTGGTCTCCTCCGGGCGGGTCGTCGAGGGGGCCCTGGTGCCCCACGGCACGGGGCACGACGACCTGTGCGACGCCGAGGTGCTGCGGCTGCTGCGCCGTCGTTCCCTGGCGGCGCTGCGCCAGGAGGTCGAGCCGGTCCCCCAGGCGACCTACGCCCGGTTCCTGCCGCGCTGGCAGGGCGCGACCGGGCTGGGCTCCGGCGGCGGGGAACGGCTGCGCGGGGTCGACGGGGTGCTGCGCACCGTGGAGCAGCTGGCCGGCGCCCGGCTGCCGGCCTCGGCCCTGGAGTCCCTCGTCCTGCCCGCCCGCGTGCTCGACTACTCCCCCGCGCTGCTCGACGAGCTGATGACGGCCGGCGAGGTCCTGTGGCAGGGCCACGCCAGCCTCCCCGGCGACGACGGGTGGGTGTCCCTGCACCTGGCGGACACGGCATACCTCACCCTGGCGGAGCCGGAGCCGCTCGAGGGCGACGCCGCCGCCCAGGTGCTGGAGCTGCTGGAGCGGGTGCCCGGGGGCGCCTACCTCTTCCGCTCCCTGTCCGACGCCCTCGGCGCGACCGACGACCAGGCGCTCCTGACCACCCTGTGGGACCTGGTGTGGTCCGGCCGGGCGACCGCCGACACCTTCGCCCCGGTGCGCGCCCTGCTCGGGGGTGGCCGGACCGCGCACCGGGCCCGTCGGGCCCCGGCCCGCGGCGGACGCTGGTCCCGCTCGTCCGTGGCGCTCGCCCAGCGGCCCTCCCGGCCCCCGATGCCGGCGCGCTCCGGACCGCCCACCGCGACCGGACGCTGGTCCCTCCTGCCGGAGGTGGAGGGCGACGCGACGGTGCGCGCCCTGGCCACCGCCGAGCAGCTCCTGGACCGCTACGGCGTGCTCACCCGCGGGTCGGTCGTGGCGGAGGGGATCCCCGGAGGGTATGCGGGCGTCTACCGGGTGCTCGCGACCGCCGAGGAGGCCGGTCGCGTGCGTCGCGGGTACGTCGTGGAGGGCCTGGGCGCGGCCCAGTTCGGCACCGCCGGCGCGATCGACCGGCTGCGGGCCCTGGACCGCGAGGACGAGCAGCCCGGCCGCTCCCCCGACGTCGTGCTGCTGGCCGCCACCGACCCCGCCAACCCCTTCGGGGCAAGCGTCCCCTGGCCGGACCGGGCCGCCACCGCGTCGCCCGACGGCGGGACGAGCCCGCCCGCGCAGGACGCCGGCGAGGCGACCACGACCCACCGGCCGGGGCGCAAGGCAGGGTCGATGGTGGTGCTGGTCGACGGTGCGCTGGTCCTCTACCTCGAGCGGGGCGGACGCACCGCGCTCACGTTTCCCCCGCCGGCACACCTCGACCCGGCAGCGGTCTGGCCCGGCGTGGCCGGCGTCCTGGTCGACGCGGTCCGGTCCGGGGCCCTGCGGGCGCTGACCATCTCCCGCGTCGACGGCGGCCCGGCGCTCGGCTCGTCCGCACCGCTGGCGGCCGCCCTCGTGGAGGCCGGTTTCCACACCGCTCCGCAGGGGCTGCGCCTCAGGCGCTGAACGTCCGTGGTCGAACTCCTCCCGTGACTCGACACGCCGGCGCGACCGCCGCGGTGCTCTCGGCGGGAGGTGCGGCCGCGCTGTGGGGCACGACCGGCACCGCGCGGGCTCTCGGCCCGGACGGCGCGGACCCCGTGGCCGTGGGCGCGCTGCGCATCCTCCTGGGCGCCGCCGTGCTCGCCGTCCTGGCGGTGTCGACCCTGCGCCGCCCGACGACCCGACGGGCGCGGCCCGGTCGGCTCCCCCTCGGGGTCGTGATGCTCCTCGGGGGCGTGTGCGTGGCGGCCTACCAGGCCTTCTTCTTCGTCGGCGTCGACCGGGCCGGGGTGGCCGTCGGGACGGTCGTGGCCCTGGGCACCGCCCCTGCGGCCACGGGGGTGCTCGGGCTGCTGCTGGGTGAGCGGGCCAGCCGCAGGTGGGTGCTGGGGACCGCCACCGCGGTCGTCGGGGTCGCCCTCCTCGTCGCCGGGGCCGGGGTCGCCGACCGGTCCGTCGACCCTCCTGGTGTCGCGGCCTCCCTGGGTGCGGGCGTCTCCTACGCCGGCTACACCGTGGCCGCGCGCACCCTGCTGCTGCGTGGTGCGCGCGGCATCGTGGTGATGGCCGCCTTCTTCGGGGTCGGTGCCGTGCTGCTGGTCCCCGTCCTGCCCGGGGCCGACCTGTCGTGGCTGGGCACGGCACCCGGCGCCCTCATGGTGCTGTGGCTCGGTCTCGTCGCCACGGGGGTCGCCTACGTCCTTTTCCAGCGGGGTCTCGCGGTCCTGCCCTCGGGCACGGTCGCCACGCTCTCGCTCACCGAGCCGGTCACCGCCACCGTGCTGGGCGTGCTGGTCCTGCACGAGCACCTCTCCCTCCTGACCGCCGTCGGCGTCGCGGTCGTCCTGCTCGGGCTGGCCCTGACGGCGCGGCGCCGGTCGCCTAGATTGGCGCCATGAGCAGCGTCGCCGACCCGTCCGTCTCCGCCCTCCCCCTTCCCGCCCGAGAGGACGTGCCCGAGGGCGTGCGTCGGCTGTGGGACAGGTCGCGGGAGGTGTTCGGCTTCGTCCCCCACGTGTTCGTCGCCCAGGCCTACAACGGCGAGCAGTTCCAGGCGTGGTGGAACTACTTCAACCTCCTCGTCAACAAGGAGGGCCACCTCACCAACGCCGAGCGGGAGCTCCTGGCCGTCGTCGTCAGCGGCCTCAACCGCTGCACCTACTGCGCCGTGTCCCACGGCGCCGCGCTGCGCCACCACACCCAGGACCCCGTCACCGCCGACCTCGTGGCGGTCAACTGGCGCCAGGCCGACCTGTCCGAGCGGGAGGCCGCGCTCTGCGCGTACGCCGAGAAGCTGACCCTCACCCCCGCCGAGGTGACCCCGGACGACCTCGGGCCCCTGCGCGCCGTCGGGCTCGACGACCACCAGATCCTTGAGGCGGTCCAGGTCATCGGCATGTTCAACATGACCAACCGCATCTCTACGGCGCTGGCGATGGTGCCGAACGTCGAGTACCACTCGCAGGCACGCTGACCGGCCGACCACGGCGGGGATCTGGTCGCTGTGGCCCTCGCGGTCTGCCTCCTCGGCCTGCGCGCCGAGCGGCGCCTGGTTCACCTCTGGCAGGCCGTCGAGGCGGTCCGGGCGGCGCTGGCCGACGACGTGCTGCCCGTCGACGGGGTGGCCGACCACCTCGCCCTGGTCGACAGCGCCGGCGGCCGCCGGTGGCTCCTCGACCGGGTGGTCTGACCCTCACCTGACCTACGGTGTGCAGGTGAGCAGCACCGGAGACGGACGACGTGCCCGAGGGTGACGCCGTCTGGCGGACCGCCCGCCGCCTGCACGGGTCGCTCGCCGGGGCGGTGCTCGAGGGCAGCGACCTGCGCGTGCCCTCGCTGGCCACGACCGACCTGTCGGGCCGCCGCACGGTCGAGGTGGTGCCCCGGGGCAAGCACCTGCTCCACCGCGTCGAGGGCGGACTCACCCTGCACAGCCACCTGCGGATGGAGGGCTCCTGGCGGGTCCACCCGGTGGGGCGGCGGCGCGCCCTGGGCCGGGCGCACACCGTCCGGGCCCTGCTGTGGACCTCGGCCCGGGTGGCGGTCGGGGACTCCCTGGGCATGCTGGACCTGGTCCGTACCACCGAGGAGCACCGCGTGGTCGGGCACCTGGGACCCGACCTGCTGGACCCCGCCTACGACGCGGCGCAGGCGCTGGCGAACGTGCGGGCCGACCCCGGGCGGACGATCACCGAGGCCTGCCTGGACCAGCGCAACGTCGCCGGGATGGGCACGATCTTCACCGCCGAGCCGCTGTTCCTGCACGGGATCGGCCCCTGGACCCCGGTGGGCGAGCTGGCGGAGACCCAGGTGGCCGAGCTGCTCGCCACGGCGCGCCGCCTCCTCGTCCTCAGCTGCCGGGCCGGCCGGACCACCGTGACGGGGAGGGCCGACGTCGGTGCCGACGACGCCTGGGTCCACGGGCGGGTCGGACTGCCCTGCAAGCGGTGCGGCACCACCGTGCGGCTGGCCCCGGTCGGCAGGCAGCCGCAGCAGCGGGTGATGTTCTACTGCCCGACCTGCCAGGGAGGCCCGGCACCCACCGACGACGGTGCCCGGCAGACGCCGCTGGGCCACGGCCGGCGCAGCTACGGCTAGCGCTCCGGGCGCCCCGGTCCGGCCGGTCAGCCGGTGTCGACGGGCAGGTCGGTCAGCCGGTGACGACGGGCAGGCCGGCCGCCTGCCAGGCGCCGATCCCGCCCTCCAGGTGGGCGACGTCGGAGAAGCCCTCGCCGACCATCGCGGTCAGCGCCTGCCCCGACCGGTTGCCGGACTGGCAGTAGACCGCGTAGCGCTCGTCCCGGTCCAGCTCGCCGATCCGCTCCTGGAAGTCCGCGGACTGCAGGTCGACGTTGACGGCGCCGGGCAGGTGTCCCTGGGCGAACTCCGCCGGCGTCCGCACGTCCAGCACGACGGTCCCGTCCTCGGCCACGCGCTCGGCGAAGGCGTCGACCCCCGGGTCGGGACCGGCCTGGTCGGCCTGCGACGAGACCGCGCTGGTGGCCGGGGCGGGGACGTCCTCGGCCGTCCCACCTGCGCAGCCCGCGAGGAGCGCGGCGACGGGGGCCAGGACCAGAAGGCGACGGACGGCGGGGCGACGGGCGAGGGAGCGCATGCGCCCATTATACCCCCAGGGGTATGCGGTGAAGGTCGCGTCAGGCGGCGGGGACGACCTGGTCGCGCCGGCGGCGCACCTGGTCCTGGCGCAGCGGACGGGCCAGGCCCTCCGTCAGCAGGGCGGTCATCTGCGTGTCGGCCGCCTCGGTCAGGCTGATCCGGTCGGCGACGTCGGAGAGCATCTGGGACAGGGGCAGGTCCAGGGCCCGGCAGATGGAGGCGAGCAGCTCGGAGGAGGCCTCCTTCTCCCCCCGCTCGATCTCGGAGAGGTAGCCCAGGGAGCAGGAGGCCTCGGCGCTCACCTCGCGCAGGGTCCGACCCTGGCCCTGACGGCGCTCGCGCAGGACGTCACCCAGCTCACGACGCAGCAGCACCATGCCTCAACCCTCCTTCGCATCCTCCGACGACCGGATCTCTACCGTACCCGCCCCCACCGACAGCTGCCGAACGACCTGCTCGAGCAGCTCCAGCACCTGCGTCACGGTCGCGTCGCGGACCTGCCGGCGAGAGCCCTGCAGGTGCAACGCCCGGTGCACCTGCCCGTGTTCCCCGACGACCGCCACGTGCACCGTCCCCACCGGGTGCCCCTCGCTGGGGTCGGGCCCGGCGACGCCCGTGGTCGCCAGCCCCCAGTCGGCACCGAGCAGCCGGCGCGCGCCGTCGGCCATCGCCAGCGCGCAGGGGCCCGACACCGCCCCGTGGGCCTCCAGCAGGGCGGCCGGCACGCCCAGCACGTCACGCTTGACCCCGGTGGCGTAGGAGACCACCCCACCTCGGACCACCGTGCTGGACCCCGGGACCTCGGTGAGCGCCGCGCAGACCAGCCCCCCGGTCAGGGACTCGGCGGCGGCCACGGTCTCCCCCCCTGCCCCCGAGCAGCTCCAGCACCCGCGCGGCGGCACCGGGGGCCGGGCCGCCGCAGGACCCCGACCCGTCGGCCCCCGTGCTCACGACGTGCGACGTGGTCGGAACGCCTGCCCCACGTAGTCCACCCCCGTGACGACGGTGACGACCACCGCGGCGTAGGCCATCCACATCCCCAGGGTGTCGAGCAGGCCTCCGACGGGCACGAGCAGCAGGGTGATGGCCAGCGCCTGCAGCACGGTCTTGAGCTTGCCCCCCTTGCTGGCGGGGATCACGCCCCGACGGATGACGACGAACCGCATGAGGGTGATGCCGACCTCGCGGACCAGGATGACCACCGTGATCCACCACGCAGCGCCCCCACGAGCGACAGCCCGACGAGCGCGGTCCCGGTGAGGGCCTTGTCGGCGATGGGGTCCATCAGCTTGCCGAAGTCCGTGATCAGCCCGTCGCGACGGGCGAGGAAGCCGTCGACCCAGTCGGTCGCGATGGCGACGACGAAGACGAGGGTGGCCCACCACCGCCAGGCCGCGTCCTCCCCGCCGTGGGCCAGCAGCAACCAGCCGAACAGGGGCACCATGAGGATGCGCAGGACCGTCAGGGCGTTGGGCACGTTCCAGGGCGAGGCCTGCGGCGCCGCGGCGGCGGTGGCCACGTCCGGACCGTCCGGGTCGTGCGGGCCGATCACGGGGCCTCCTCGCACGGCACGGCCACGAGGTCGACCCCCTCGGTGGCGACCACCCGGGCGGTGACCAACGAGCCGACCGCCACCTCGGGCACGGCCCCGTCCGCGGACTGCAGGTAGGTGACCCCGTCGACGTCCGGTCCCTGCTGGCCCGCCCGACCGACCAGCCGGCCGTCGTCCTCGTCCAGCGCCTCCACCAGCACCTCCACGGTCGTGCCGACACGTTCCTCGGCCCGCTGGGCCGTCAGCTCCTCGACGAGTGCGCTCACCCGCCCGACGCGCTCCTGCACCGTCGCCTCGTCCAGCTTGCCGTCGTACCCCTCCGCCTCGGTGCCGTCCTCGTCGGAGTAGCCGAACACGCCGACCACGTCGAGGCGCGCGGCCTCGAGGAAGGCGGTCAGCTCGGCCAGGTCCTCCTCGGTCTCGCCGGGGAAGCCCACGATGACGTTGGTCCGGATGCCCGCCTCCGGCACCCGGGCGCGCACCTGCTCCAGGAGGGTGAGGAAGCTCTGCCGGTCGCCGAAGCGTCGCATCCGCCGCAGCAGCGGCCCGGAGGCGTGCTGGAAGGAGATGTCGAAGTAGGGGGCCACCCCGGGGGTCCCGGCCATCGCGTCCAGCAGGTCGGGACGGATCTCGGCCGGCTGGAGGTAGGAGACGCGGACCCGGTCGATCCCCTCGACGGCGGCGAGCTCGCCGAGAAGCCCGTCGACGAGGCGCAGGTCGCCCAGGTCCTTGCCGTAGGAGGTGGTGTTCTCGCTGACGAGGAACACCTCCCGCACCCCGCGCTCGGCCAGCCAGCGGGCCTCGGTCAGGACGTCCTGCGGGGGGCGGGAGACGAACGCGCCGCGGAACATCGGGATGGCGCAGAACGCGCACCGTCGGTCGCAGCCGGAGGCCAGCTTCAGGGCGCCCAGGGCGCCCGTCCAGCCGGGCACGGACCACCCGGGGGCCGCTGGGCGGGGCGACCTGGGACAGTGGGGCGCCCGTCTCGTCCCCGGCGGGTCCGGGCGAGGGCGCCGCGACCTGCTGGTGGCCGGGCAGCGACGGCGTCGGACCGGAGGTGTGCCGTGCCGCCGGCGCGAGGGGCAGCAGGGTGCGCCGGTCGCGGGGGGCGTGGGAGGCCGGCCGCTCGCCGACCAGGATCCGACGAAGGTGGCCGGACATGTCGGTGTAGGAGTCGAAGCCCAGGACGGCGTCGGCCTCGGGCAGCTCGGCGGCCAGCTGCTCGCCGTAGCGCTCCGCCATGCAGCCCACGGCCACGACCTTCTGCGTGCGTCCGGTCCGCTTGAGGTCGTTGGCCTCCAGCAGCGCGTCGATGGAGTCCTTCTTGGCCTGCTCGACGAAGCCGCAGGTGTTGACCACGGCGACGTCCGCCTCGGCCGCGTCCTGCACCAGGGTCCACCCCTCGGCGGCGAGGCGTCCGGCGAGCTCCTCGGAGTCGACCTCGTTGCGGGTGCAGCCGAGCGTGACGACGGCGACGGAGCGGGACATGCCCGCCAGTCTACGGTCGGCCGGGACGCCGGCCCGCCTGCTCAGTAGCGCTCCCTGCCTCCGCGGTCGGTCAGCCCCCAGGCGTCCTCGGACTCCTCGTCCTCGGCCTCCTCAACCCGGCTGCCGGAGACGGGGTCCCCGTCGTAGGCGGGGTTGCGGCCGATCACCGGAGGCGTCGGCTCGGCCCCGGTCTCCTCGTCCCAGGCCTCGTCCACCGGCCCGCCCTCGTCGACGACCTCGGCCGCGAGGGCGTCGAAGGGGGCGCTGTCGGTCTCCAGCTCGGGCCGCGGCGGCGGGTCGTCGCCCCGCAGCAGGGCGAGGGTCTCCTCCATGTCGTCGGGCTTGACGAGCACGTCGCGGGCCTTGGAGCCCTCGGACGGGCCGACGATGCCACGGGACTCCATGAGGTCCATCAGGCGGCCCGCCTTGGCGAAACCGACCCGCAGCTTGCGCTGCAGCATCGACGTCGAGCCGAACTGCGTGGTGATGACCTGCTCGGCGGCCTGCAGGAGCAGCTCGAGGTCGTCGCCGATGTCCTCGTCGACCTGCTTCTTGGCGGGGGCGGCGACGACCTCCTCGACGTACCGCGGCTGGAGCTGGCCGGTGACGTGGACGACCACGTCGTGCACCTCCGACTCGGCCACCCAGGCCCCCTGGATGCGCATCGGCTTGCTGGCGCCCATCGGCAGGAACAGCGCGTCGCCCTGGCCGATGAGCTTCTCCGCACCGGGCTGGTCGAGGACCACCCTGCTGTCGGCCAGCGAGGAGGTCGCGAACGCCATCCGGCTGGGGACGTTGGCCTTGATGAGACCGGTCACCACGTCCACCGACGGCCGCTGCGTGGCCAGCACGAGGTGGATCCCCGCGGCCCGGGCCAGCTGGGTGATCCGCACGACCGACTCCTCCACGTCGCGGGGGGCGACCATCATCAGGTCCGCCAGCTCGTCCACGACCACCAGCAGGTAGGGGTAGGGGTGCAGCTCGCGCTCGGACCCGGGCGGCGGGGTGATCTTGCCGGCCCGGACGGCCTTGTTGAAGTCGTCGACGTGCTTGTAGCCGAAGGCCGACAGGTCGTCGTAGCGGTGGTCCATCTCCTTGACCACCCAGGCCAGCGCCTCGGCGGCCTTCTTGGGGTTGGTGATGATCGGGGTGATCAGGTGCGGGATGCCCTCGTAGGCGGTCAGCTCGACCCGCTTGGGGTCGACGAGGATCATCCGGACCTCGTCCGGGGTGGACCGCATGAGGATCGAGGTGATCATCGAGTTGACGAAGCTCGACTTGCCGGAGCCGGTGGCCCCGGCGACGAGCAGGTGGGGCATCTTGGCCAGGTTGGCGATGACGTAGCCGCCCTCGACGTCCTTGCCCACGCCCATGACCATGGGGTGGGTGTTGTTGCGTGCGGCCTGGCTGCGCAGGACGTCGCCGAGGTTGACGTTCTCGCGGTCGGTGTTGGGGATCTCGACGCCCACGGCCGACCGGCCCGGGATCGGGGAGAGGATGCGCACGTCGGCCGAGGCGACGGCGTAGGCGATGTTCTTGGACAGGGCGGTGATCCGCTCGACCTTGACCCCGGGGCCCAGCTCGACCTCGTACCGGGTGACGGTCGGGCCCCGCATGAAGCCGGTCACCTGGGCGTCGATGTTGAAGTCGTCCAGCACGCCCGTCAGGGCGTCGACGACCCGGTCGTTGGCCTCCGAGCGCTCCTTGTGGGGGGCCCCGGGCTTGAGCACGGAGGGGTCGGGCAGCGTGTAGGTGACGTCACCGGCCAGCTGCAGCTGCTCCACCCGCTGGGGCAGCGGGTTCGTCGGGGGCGCCTCCAGCTGGGGCTTGGACGGGACCTTGTCGGGACGCTTCTGCCCCGGCCGCACCGCCGGGATCTCCTCGGTGCGGTCCCCCTCGGCACGCCCCCGGTTCCCGGCCCGCCCGGGAGCCGACCCCTGCGCGGTCCGGGCCGCGGTGGCGCCGGCCTCGGCGGGTGCTCCGGCACGGCGGCCGCGGGCGGGTGACCCGTCGCGCGACCCCGCCCCCGCCGGTGCGTCCGCGCCTGCCTGGGCCGCGTCCGCGCGTGCCCCGGCCCGCAGGGAGCGACCCTTCGCGGTGCCGTCCACCTGGGCGGCCTGCTCGAAGGCCACGTCGCCGTCGCGCTCGTCCAGGTGCGCGCGGGAACGGCGGCGGCGGGGCAGCACCTCGCCGGTGACCGGGTCGACGCGGTCGAACCGGGCCGAGTCGAACAGCTGCTGCTCCAGCTCGCGCAGGCGGTCCGGGATGCGGTGCACGGGCGTGCGGGTCAGCACGAGGAAGCCGAACACGGCCAGCAGCCCCAGGACGACGGCCGCACCCGTGGCGGTGATCGCCGCCGAGAGCATCGAGGAGGCGATGAATCCCAGGATGCCGCCCGAGGCCTGCATGACCGCGGGGCCCTCGGCGTAGTCGGGGGCGCCGGTGGCCAGGTGGGTCAGCCCGCTTCCGGCCAGGAGCAGGGCCACCGTGCCGATCGACATCCGGTTGGTCGCCTGCTGCTCGCCCGGGCGACGGAACAGGCGCACGGCGAAGAAGAGCAGCACGACCGGCAGCACGAGCGCCACCCGGCCGAAGGTGCCGGCCGCCACGGCGTGCACCGCGTCGCCGAACATGCCGTCCAGGCCCCACCACTCGCGCAGCGCCACGACGAGCGCGAGCGCCAGCAGGAGGAACCCGGCGCCGTCGCGGCGGTGCTCGGGCTCCAGGTCGCGGGCCGTGTCCGTCATCGCGCGGACGGTGCCGCCCGTGGCCCCGGCGATCCCGCGGAAGGCCTTGCCCGGCAGGGACGGGCCCTCCTGGCCCTGGGCGGCGGATCCGCGGCCGGAGGTGCCGCCCCGGCTCCCCGAGCCCGAGCGGCTGCGAGGTCGGGTCGAGGCACCGCTGGTGCCGCCGGAGCGGGTGCGGGACGTCGAGGTCGCAGTCTTGGCCACGCTCGCACCGTACGCCAGATCACGCCTGCACCACGTGTCACACGCCCTGCACCCGCACATCGGGCGGCCCCACTACCGTGGGCAGGGAGCACTGGAGGGAGCACCATGGACCGACCGCCCCTGCCCGCCCCCGGCGAGGACCCACGCCCCGACCCGGCGCGGCCGGGCTCCTCGTCCGTCGACCCGGCCGACGACCCCCGCCTGCGGGCGCAGGCCAAGCGGCAGCTCGAGGCCCGGGCCGGCTTCCGGCAGCACCTGACCGTCTACCTGGCGGTCATGGGCCTGCTCACCGCCATCTGGCTCGTCTCCGGCGGTGGCTACTTCTGGCCCGTGTGGCCGGCCATGGGCTGGGGGCTGGCCCTGGTCCTGCACCTCGCCTCGTTGCGGTGGGACGCAGAACCGTCCGAGACCCAGATCGCCGAGCAGGCCCGACGGCTCGCCGCCCGGGAGCAGGGCGGACCGCGCCAGGCGCTGGACGGAGGGCACCGGGGCCCCGGCCGGCCCGGGACCGCCCCCGCCGAGCCGGAGCATCCCTGGGACGAGCCCGGCCCCCGGGACGTGTGAGGGCCGACCACGTCGACGGCGGCACCCACTCGGCCCTGCCGGCGACGGACGCCTGCCGGGCCCGTGACGTGGAGAACCGCCCTGCTGCCCGCTCGGGGGGTCCGAGCAGCAGGGCGGTCACGGGTCATATCGCTGCAGGGGCCCCGGATGTTACGCACCGGTCACGTGATCTGCGTCACACCCCAGGGGTAGGGAGGGCACGGCGGCCCGCCCCACCCCCGTGGCCGGGGCCGGGGCGGGTGCCCACCGCCTACTCTTGCGGTATGCAGCAGTACCTGGACCTCCTGCGCCGGATCCTCGACGAGGGCGTGGAGAAGAGCGACCGCACCGGCACCGGGACCCTGTCGGTCTTCGGCCACCAGATGCGGTTCGACCTCACCGCGGGCTTCCCCGCGCTGACGACCAAGAAGCTGCACCTGCGGTCGGTCGTCGGTGAGCTGCTGTGGTTCCTGCGCGGGGACACCAACGTGCGCTGGCTGCAGGAACGCAGGATCACGATCTGGGACGAGTGGGCCGACGAGGACGGCGAGCTGGGCCCGGTCTACGGCCACCAGTGGCGCTCCTGGCCGGCTCCGGACGGGCGCACCATCGACCAGATCGACCGTCTGGTCACCGGGCTGCGCACGGCACCCGACTCCCGGCGCCACATCGTGTCCGCCTGGAACGTCGCCGAGGTGGACGACATGGCCCTGCCGCCCTGCCACACCCTCTTCCAGTTCTACGTCGCCCCCGCAGCCCCCGACGACGAGGACCGGCGCGGGTGGCTCTCCTGCCAGCTCTACCAGCGCAGCGCCGACACCTTCCTGGGCGTGCCGTTCAACATCGCCAGCTACGCCCTCCTGACGCACATGGTCGCCCAGGTCGTCGACCTGCGACCCAAGGACTTCGTGCACACCCTCGGGGACGCGCACCTCTACCTCAACCACCTCGAGCAGGCCCGCGAGCAGCTCGCCCGCACCCCGGGGCCGCTGCCCACCCTCCGGCTGAACCCCTCGGTGCGGGACCTGGACGCCTTCGAGCTCGAGGACGTGGAGGTGCGCGACTACGTGGCCGCCCCCACGATCAAGGCGCCGATCGCGGTATGACGTCGACCGACCGCTTCCAGGTCGTCCCCGCCGCGTACCTGGCGCTGCTCCGCGGCCCGGAGGAGGCCCCGGAGGTCCTCCTCCAGCTGCGCTCCGGGACCGGTTTCATGGACGGCTGGTGGGCCTGCGCGGCCGCGGGGCACGTGGAGGCGGGCGAGACCGCATACCGGGCCGCCGCCCGGGAGGCGGACGAGGAGCTGGGCGTCCAGGTGGACCCCGACGACCTGGACCCGGTGGTCGTGGTGCAACGCACCTGCGCCCTGCCGGACCCCCTGGAGCAACGGGTCGACCTGTTCTTCGGCACCCGCACCTGGACCGGCGAGCCCTCCGTGCAGGAGCCGGAGAAGACCGCCGAGCTGCGGTGGTGGCCGCTGTCCCGGCTCCCCGACCGGACCGTCCCGCACGAGCGTCGGGCCCTGGAGCACCTGGCGACGGGCGCCCCTCCGACGTTGCTGACCCACGGGTTCGCCCAGACGGTCACGCTCGTGGCGGCCGTGGGACGCAACGGCGTCATCGGGGACGGGACCGCGATGCCGTGGCACCTGCCCGAGGACCTGCGGCACTTCAAGGAGACCACCGCCGGCGGGGTGCTCGTCATGGGACGGGCGACCTGGGAGTCCATCGGCCGTCCGTTGCCCGGGCGGCGGACGGTCGTGCTCACCCGGGACCGAGGCTGGTCCGCGCCCGGGGCGGAGGTCGCGCACAGCTGGCCCGAGGCGCTGCTGACGGCCGGCGACCAGGAGGTCTTCGTCGTGGGTGGCGGCCAGGTCTACGCCGACGCCATCGCCTGGGCCGACCGCCTGGTGGTCAGCGAGGTCGACCAGGCGCCGCCCGGGGGCACCGTCTTCCCGCCGGTCGACCCGGCCCGTTGGCGGGAGGTCTCCCGCGACCCGCGCGAAGGCTTCACGATCGTCGTCCGGGAGCGCCGATGAGGTGGCGCTACCTCATCGCCTGCGTGCTCGTGGGCGTCGCCGTGAGTGCCACCGTGGGAGCCGTCACCGGGGTGGTCGCCGCCCTGGCCGGCGGAGCGCCCACGGGGGCCGACGGCGGCGCGGGGGCGGCCGTGGGGGCCGGGCTGGCCGGGCTGATCGTGGGGACGGCGCTGGGCGCGGTGCTGGGCGCCCTGTCCGGGATGGTCACCACCCTGGTCGCCCGTGGCCGGCAGGGACGGGGCGAGGTGGCCGTGCGCGCCGGCCTGTCCGCCGGGGCGGTGCACGCCACCGCGCTCGCCGGGCTCGCGGCCCTGTCCTGGGGCCGGCCCGACGGGTCGGCCGCCCTCGAGGTGGCCGGGGTGCTCGTGCCCACCCTGCTGGCCGCCGTCCTGTCCGGCTGGGCGTGCGGGGAGGTCGCCGGGATGTCGCCGGAGGAGCACGACGGCCGGGCGGCGGCCGGCGTGACGG
This sequence comes from Ornithinimicrobium sp. CNJ-824, assembly GCF_001942405.1. Lineage (GTDB taxonomy): Bacteria > Actinomycetota > Actinomycetes > Actinomycetales > Dermatophilaceae > Ornithinicoccus > Ornithinicoccus kibberensis. The sequence continues at coordinate 25,933 of NZ_MKKA01000006.1, read as the reverse complement.
CCGCGGAGGGCGCGGTGGACGGGGGCCAGCAGGTCGAGGGACGCGACGCCCGCGACCGCCGCCTGCTGGCCTGGCTCGGGGCGGGGCTGCTGGCCGGGGGCATGCCCGTGCACGAGGTGCAGGAGGACATCCACGAGGCGGCCCGCGGCCTGGGCCACCCGGCCCCACAGGTCGGCTGCCTACCGACCGCGATCACGGTCACCCTGGCCGCCGGCCGGCCGGCCACCTTCGAGCAGGTGGAGGGCGGCCTGCGGCTGGACCAGTTGGCCGACGTGTGCGCGGTCCGCGCCAGCCTGCGCACGGGGGCCCTGACCCCCGACGAGGCGCTGGCCCGGCTCACCCGTCTGCGGGCGCAGCCCCACCGCTACCGCCGTCTCGGGATGTTCGCCGGGGCCGTGCTCTCGGGCGTCGGCATCGCCCTGATCCTCGCCCCCACCTGGGGGGCGGTGGTCTTCGGCGGGCTGCTGGCCCCGGTGACCGGCGCCCTCATGCTGCTCACGTCCGCCGGTGGACGCTCCCTGCGCACCATCAGCCCGCTGCTCGCGGCGTTCGTCGTCGCGACCGCGGCCTTCGTGGCCTCCGCCCAGGGCTGGACCCCGGCCCCGTTGTGGACCCTGGTCGGCCCGATCGCGGTCCTGCTGCCCGGGGCGGCGATCGTCACGGGTCTGACCGAGCTGTCCGCCGGGTCGATGGTCGCCGGCACCGCGCGGCTGGCGCACGGGACCATCCAGATGCTGCTGTTCACCCTGGGGGTCGGGGCCGCGGCGGCCCTGCTGCGGGTGCCCCTGGAGGAGGTGGACACGACCCGGCCGGTCGAGCTGGGCTGGTGGGCCCCCCTGGTGGGGGTGGCCCTGGTGACGGTCGCCATCTCCCTCATGGAGTCCATGCCCGGCCGGCTCGTCCCGTGGCTGCTCCTGCTCGTCCTCGCGACCTACCTCGCCCAGCTCACCGGGCACACCCTGCTGGGCAGCCGGTGGGCCGGGGCCTTCCTCGGCGCGGTCGTGGCCAGCCTGGGAGCCACCCTGGTGGAGTTCCTCCGGCCGCAGCTGCCGCGGGTGGTGGCCTTCCTGCCCAGCTTCTGGCTGCTCGTCCCGGGCTCCCTCGGGCTCATCTCGGTCTCCCGCCTGGAGGCCGCACCCGAGGTGGCGGTCGCCGCGTTCCTCGGGGTCACCCTCGTCGTGGTGGCGATCTCCCTGGGCGTGGTCGTCGGGGCGAGCCTGGCCCGGCCGCTCCGCGACGTCGCCCGCCGCGTCGGGCTGCCCTACCTGCTGCGGCGGCTGCCCCGCCGACGCCGCCCGGCGGTGCACCCGACGGGTGGGGCGTTCCCGACGGGCACGTAGTCTGCAGCGGTGCTGCCCAGCGACCTCACCTCCGTCCGCACCCTGTCCGCCCCGTCCGTCCACCCGGACGGCACCCACGTCCTGGTGACGATGAGCCGGCCGGACGTGGCCGGGAACCGTTACCGCACCAGCTGTGGCGGCTCACCCTCGGGCCCGACGGGACCGCGGCCGGCCCGCTCGAGCGGTTCACGCACGGCACCCGCGACAGCGGCGCGGCATACTCCCCCGACGGCACCCGGGTCGCCTTCCTGCGCGCCGAGGAGGACGGTCCGGCCCAGCTGCACGTGCTGCCCGCCGACGGGGGCGACGCCCGCCGCCTCACCGACCAGAAGCTGGGCGTGGGCTCGTTCGCCTGGTCCCCCGACGGCGCCGGCTCGCGTATGCCGCGCGCGTCCCCGAGGAGGGGCGCTACGGCACCGACGAGGACGTCAAGCCCGACCAGGAGGCCCCGCGGCTCATCGAGCACTCGCGCTACCAGGCCGACGGGCTGGGCTACCTCCTCGACCGGCCGAACAAGATCTTCCTGCTCGACCTGGACGACCTCCCGCCGGCCGACGGCGACGACGCCGACGAGCTGCCGCCGGCGCGCCCGCTCACCGACGGGGACGGGGACGACGACTCCCCCGTCTGGCTGGACGACGACCGGGTCGCCTTCGTCGCCTCGCGCGACGAGGACGGAGCGTGGACGCCGGACACCCTGGTCTCGGACGTGTGGTCGGTGGACCTGGAGGGGGCGGGGCTGCGCCGGCACACCGACGGTCGGGGTTCCGTGGGAGGTCTGCACCGGGGCGCCGGCGGCACGGTCGTCGTCGGAGCCGGCGACCTGGGGCCCTCGCGGCAGGACTTCGTGGCCCGCAACGCGGTGCTGCGCCGGCTCGGGGAGGACGAGCCCCTCACCGACGCCGAGGCCGACCACCTGGCGTGCGCACCGGCGGTCGCGGGGGACGGCACGGTCGTCGCCGCCCTGGAGCAGCGCGGCGACACCGTCGTGCGCCACCTGCCCTCGGGCCGCGTGCTGCTCGACGGGCACGTCAGCGTCTCCGGGCTCGCCGTCGGCGGCGGGGTCGTCGCCGCCGTGGCGGGCACCCGGGGCTCCTTCTCCGAGCTGTTCGTGGGACGGCTGGGCGACCGGCTCGCCCCGGCCACGGACCTGGCGGGCACCCACCTCACCGGGTCGGCGTCACCGATCCTGCCCGAGGAGCTGACCACGCGGGCCGACGACGGATACCCGGTGCACGGCTGGCTCGTCCGGCCGACGGACGATCCCGGCCCCGACGGTCGTCCCGTGGTGCTGATGATCCACGGCGGGCCCTACACGCAGTACTCGGGGAACCTCTTCGACGAGGCCCAGGTGCTGGCCGGCGCCGGCTACGCCGTCGTCATGGGCAACCCGCGCGGGGGCTCCGGCTACGGCGCGACCCACGGGCGGGCGGTCAAGGAGGCCATCGGCACCGTCGACGTGGCCGACCTGACGGCCCTGCTCGACCACGCGCTGACCCTCCCCGGCCTGGACCCTTCCCGGGTGGGTGTGCAGGGCGGTTCCTACGGCGGGCTGATGACGACCTGGCTGGTGGCCCATTCCGACCGGTTCACCGCGGCGATCAGCGAGCGGGCGGTCAACGCCTGGGACTCATTCGCGGGCACGAGCGACATCGGGTGGTTCTTCGCCGACGAGTACGCCGGGGACCACCAGCACGAGCAGTCGCCGCTGACGTGGGCGGACCAGATCCGCACCCCCACGCTGGTCATCCACTCCGAGCGCGACCTGCGCTGCCCCCTGGAGCAGGGGCAGCGGCTCTTCGCCCGGCTGCGTCGCAACGGGGTGCCGACGAAGCTGCTCGTGTTCCCCGGGGAGGGCCACGAGCTCTCCCGGGCCGGTCAGCCGCGGCACCGGGTGCAGCGCTTCGAGCACATCCTCGCGTGGTGGGCCGAGCACCTGCGCCGCTGACCGGCGGGCCTGACCTCCTCGGGCCGGCCACCGGCCCCCCAGGTGTCCGTCCGCTCAGGGGTGCCGCACGTCGACGACGATGCGGGCGGGGTCCGACAGGGAGAAGATCCGGTAGTCGGCCTCCTCCCGCAGCCCCAGGACGACCTGCTGCTGGCCCTCGAAGAGGCCGCCGAAGACCACCTCGGTGAGGACCTCGGTGCCGGCTCCGGCGACCGGGTCGCCGTCGTAGCGCTGCGGCGACTCGGTCGTCCAGTCGATCCCCCGGACGCCCAGCTGCAGGAAGGTCTCGCCCTCGACGTCGAGCACGAACCCGGTGGGGTCCTCCACCCCCTCGTCGACGGGCCCGACGAACCATCCCAGGACCGGCTCGTCGCCGGTGAGGTCGAGCACCACGCGGTCGAAGTCCTCGTGCAGGCCGGTCCGGACGTCGGTGATCTCCTGCGGCTCGTCCGAGGCGACCGGCGCCTGCTCCTGCGGGTCGTCGGTCCACGGCGGCAGCGCCTCGTCCGAGGTCTGCGTCGGGTCCGGGTCGTCGTCCGTCGTCCCGTCCGTGCCGGTCCCGGTGGCGTCGTCCCCGGTGCCGGTGGCCTCCGTCGTGCCGGGAGCCTCGGTCCCGTCGTCGTCGGTCGGTCCGGTGCTGGTCGGCGTGGGCGTGGAGGTGCCCGTGGGCGTCGCGGACGGCTCGTCCCCGTCGTCCTGGCACCCGGCCAGGAGGAGGACGGCCACCGCCGTTACCGCCGCAGCGCGTCGCATGCCTGTCACGCTACGCCGACCGGTCCGCGGCGTCCACGGTCCGATTCAGACCGGCGGGATGCTGCGGTGCCTGGTCGAGAAGTGCCGGTCGCGCCGGGCGGCGTAGCGGAACCGCCGCGCGACCTCCTCACGCAGGCCCTCGGGCTCGACGACCGCGTCGATGACGAGGTCGGCGGCCAGCCGCTCGAGGTCGACGTCCTCGAGGTACTCGGCCCGGCGGGCCTCGACGAACGCCGCCTGCTCCTGCGGGTCCTCGATCTGCGCGATTTTGTTGGCGTAGACGGCGTTGACGGCCGCCTCCGGGCCCATGACGGCGATCCGCGCGGTGGGCAGCGCGATCGTGGCCTCCGGGCCGAACCCCGGGCCTCCCATCGCGTAGAGCCCGGCCCCGTAGGCCTTGCGCACGACGACGCACAGCTGCGGAACCGTCGCCTCCGAGACCGCCGAGACCATCTTGGCCCCGTGGCGGATGATGCCGCCCCGCTCGACCTCCGAGCCGATCATGAAGCCCGGCACGTCGGCCAGGTAGAGCAGCGGGATGCCGTAGCGTCGCACAGCCAGATGAAGCGGGAGGCCTTGTCGGCGGAGTCGGTGAACAGCACCCCGCCCTTGACCGCGCTGTTGTTGGCCACGATGCCGACGGTCCGGCCCTCCATCCGCCCCAGGCCGACCACCAGCTCGGGGGCGAACAGGGGCTTGATCTCGAAGAAGCTGTCGTCGTCGACGAGGCCCTCGATCACCTCGTGCACGTCGAACGGGACCGACTCGGCCTCGGGCACGGCGTCGCGGGTCAGCGGCCGGGCCGGCGGCTCGGTCTCGTAGTGCGGCACCGGGTCGTGCCAGGTGTCGGGCAGGTAGGAGAACAGATGACGGGCCAGCTCGATGGCCTCGGTGTCGTCGGCGGCGAGCAGGTCGCCGACCCCGGAGACGGTGCAGTGCATCCGCGCCCCGCCCATCTCCTCCAGGCTGACCTTCTCCCCCACGACCATCTCGGCCATCCGCGGGCTGCCGAGGTACATCGATGCGTTGCCCTCGACCATGATGATGACGTCGGTGAAGCTGGGGATGTAGGCCCCGCCGGCGGCGCTGGGCCCGAAGAGGCAGCAGATCTGGGGCACCTTGCCCGAGAGGGCCACCTGGTTGTGGAAGATGCGCCCGGCGCCACGCCGGCCGGGGAAGAGGTCGACCTGGTCGGTGATGCGCGCGCCGGCGGAGTCGACGAACCAGAACAGCGGCAGCTCCTCGCGCAGCGCCGCCTCGGTGGCCCGGATGATCTTCTCCACCGTCCGGGCCCCCCACGACCCGGCCTTGACCGTGGGGTCGTTGGCGACGACGATCGCCGGACGCCCGTCGACCTCCCCCCGCCCGGTGACCACGCCGTCGGCGGGCAGGCCCTGCGCGGTGGCGTTGGCGTAGCGCCCGTCCTCGACGAAGGTGCCCTCGTCGAAGAGCAGCGCGATCCGCTCCCGCACGTAGAGCTTGCCCTGGGAGTCGAGCTTGGCGCGGGCCCTCTCCGAGGGCGCCGCCGACTCGGTGTATGCGGTCTCGAGCCGGGTGCGCAGGTCCGCGACCCGGGGGTCCTGGGAGGGGTCGCCCCCGGTGCCGTGCTCCATGCCCGTCATCGTGCCAGCCCCGGTCAGGACGGGAGGCCCAGGCCCCGGGCGATGACCATCCGCTGCACCTCCGAGGTGCCCTCCCCGATCTCCAGGATCTTGGCGTCCCGGAAGAACCGGGCGACGGGGTACTCCTCCATGAAGCCGTTGCCGCCGAAGACCTGGGTGGCGATCCGGGTGGCGGTCACCGCGGCCTCGGTGGAGTAGAGCTTGGCGATCGCCGCGGCCTGCTTGACCTCCGCCAGCGACCGGCGGCCCGCCTCCCGCTCGTCGTTGAGCCAGGCGGCCTTGTAGGTGAGCAGCCGGGCGGCCTCGACCATGACGGCCAGGTCGGAGATCTGGAAGGAGACCCCCTGGTTGACCGCGATCGGGCGGCCGAACGCGATCCGCTCCGAGGCGTAGGCGGTGGTCTCCTCCAGCATCCGCTGGGCGCAGCCGACGGCGAGCGCGGAGATCGCGATCCGGCCGTCGTCGAGGGTCTTGAGGAACTGCCGGAAGCCCTCGCCGCGCTCGCCGAGCAGGTGGTCCTCGGGCACGCGGCAGTCCTGGAAGGTCAGGCCGTGCGTGTCGGAGATGTGCCAGCCCAGCTTGCGGTAGGCCGGCTCCACGACGAAGCCCTCGGTGCCCGAGGGCACCATGATCGCGCTGATCTCCGGGCGTCCGTCGACGGTCTCGCCGGTCCGCGCGGTCACGGTGACCACCGAGGTGATGTCGGTGCCCGAGTTCGTGATGAAGGCCTTGGCGCCGTTGATCACCCACGACCCGTCCTCCAGCCGCGCCCGGGTCCTCGTCGCGGCGGCGTCCGAGCCGGCCTCGGGCTCGGTCAGGCCGAACCCGGCCAGCGCGCGACCGGCGAGCAGGTCGGGCAGGAAGCGCTCCTTCTGCTCCTGCGAGCCGAACGACAGGATCGGGTTGATCCCCAGGCCCACGCCGGCGGAGAGGGTGATGCCGACGGACTGGTCGACCCGGCCCAGCTCCTCGATCGCCAGGCACAGGTAGGTGAACCCGCCCTCCTCGAGCCCGGCCCCGCCGAACTCCTCGGGGGCGTTGAGGCCGAACAGCCCGAGCTCGCCCATCTTGGGCACCAGGTCGGTCGGGAAGGAGGCGTCCCGGTCCCACTGCTCGACGTGGGGGGCCACCTCGGCCTCGGCGAACTCGCGGACGAGTCGGCGGAAGTCCTCGTGGTCCTGGGTCAGCTCGAACATCGGTGTCCTCGTCCTTCCGGGCGGCGGCTGCTGGGGTGCGGACCGCCCTCTTCGCAGGTGCGCACGTCGCGGTCGCGAACACATCGTCCTTGACGTTGACGCGAAGGTCAAGCAGGATGCCCGGACCGCCAGTTGACGTAAGGACAACCGTGAACCGAAGCACCGACGACCCCACCTGGACCATCGCGCAGATGGCCGACGACTACGCCGTCACCCACCGCGCCCTGCGCCACTACGAGCACCTGGGTCTGATCGAGCCGGACCGCCAGGGGCAGCGGCGGGTCTACCGGCGACGGGAGCGCACCCGCCTGGCGCTCATCCTCAGGGGCCGCCGGCTGGGCTTCTCCCTCGAGGAGATCGCCACCATCCTGGGGATGTACGACGACCAGCCGGGCGAGGCGGGCCAGCTGCGCTACCTGCTGGACCAGATCGGGGACCGCCGGGCCGACCTGGAGCGTCGCCGACGGGACGTGGAGGAGTCCCTCCGGGAGCTGGACGACCTCGAGCGCCGGTGCTCCGCGGACCTGGCCCGGATGGCCGACGCCACCCCCTGACCGCCGCGGCGGAGGCGCCGTCCGGGACGCCGTGGCACGGCATACCCTGGCGCGTCGGGGCGCCCCCGTGGGTCTAGGGTGATCGCCATGCCGATCAGCAAGGTCCTCATTGCCAACCGCGGCGAGATCGCCGTGCGCATCGCCCGCGCCTGCAAGGACGCGGGCCTGACCTCCGTGGCGGTCTACGCCGACACCGACCGCGACGCCCTCCACGTCAAGGTCGCCGACGAGGCGCACGCCCTGGGCGGGTCGACGCCGGGCGAGTCCTACCTGGTCCAGGAGAAGCTGCTGGAGGTGGCCGCCCGCACCGGCGCCGACGCGGTCCACCCGGGCTACGGCTTCCTCGCCGAGAACGCCTCCTTCGCCCAGGCGGTGATCGACGCCGGCCTCACCTGGATCGGTCCGGGCCCCGAGGCGATCGACGCGCTCGGCGACAAGGCGAAGGCCAAGCACATCGCCGTCAGGGCGGACGCCCCGCTGGCCCCCGGCACCAAGGACCCGGTCGCGGACGCCGACGAGGTGGTCGCGCTCGCCGAGGAGTTCGGCCTCCCCGTGGCCATCAAGGCCGTCTACGGCGGGGGCGGCCGCGGGCTCAAGGTCGCCCGCACCATGGAGGAGATCCCCGAGCTGTTCGACTCCGCGGTCCGCGAGGCCGTCACCGCCTTCGGGCGCGGCGAGTGCCTCGTCGAGAAGTTCCTCGACAGGCCGCGCCACGTCGAGACCCAGTGCCTGGCCGACCAGCACGGCAACGTGGTCGTCGTCTCCACCCGCGACTGCTCCCTGCAGCGCCGCAACCAGAAGCTCGTCGAGGAGGCCCCGGCACCGTTCCTCACCGAGGAGCAGCGCGCCGAGCTCGTCCGGGCCTCCAAGGCCATCCTCAAGGAGGCGGGCTACGTCGGCGCCGGCACCTGCGAGTTCCTCGTGGCGCAGGACGGCACGATCTCCTTCCTCGAGGTCAACACCCGCCTGCAGGTCGAGCACCCCGTGACCGAGGAGGTCACCGGGATCGACCTCGTCCGCGAGCAGTTCCGCATCGCCGACGGCGAGGAGCTGGGGTATGCCGACCCGGCCCCCCACGCGCACTCCTTCGAGTTCCGCATCAACGGCGAGGACGCCGGTCGCGACTTCCTGCCCGCACCCGGCACCGTCTCGCGCATGGTCGTCCCCCACGGCCCGGGGGTCCGCTGGGACGCCGGGATCGTCGAGGGCGACACCGTCGCCGGCGCCTTCGACTCGATGATCGCCAAGCTCGTCGTCACCGGCCGGACCCGCGAGCAGGCCCTCGAGAGGTCGCGCCGCGCGCTGGAGGAGCTCGTGGTCGAGGGCATGCCCACGGTGCTGCCCTTCCACCGGGCCATCGTGTCCGACCCGGCCTTCGCGCCCGAGGGCGAGGAGGCCTTCACGGTGCACACCCGGTGGATCGAGACCGAGTTCGACAACCAGATCGAGCCCTGGTCCGGGCCGGTCGCCGACGCCCCGTCCGAGGACGGCGAGCGCCAGCGGGTCGTCGTCGAGGTCGGCGGCCAGCGGCTCGAGGTCTCCCTGCCCGCCGGGCTCGCGCTGGGGGGCAACGGCGGGGCGGGGGCCGGCCGGCGCAAGGCGCCCAAGCGGTCCCGCGGGGCCGGCGGCGCCGCCGCCGCCTCCGGCGACGCGGTGACGGCACCGATGCAGGGCACGATCGTCAAGATCGCCGTCGAGGAGGGCCAGCAGGTGGCCGAGGGCGACGTCGTCGTCGTCCTGGAGGCGATGAAGATGGAGCAGCCGCTCAAGGCCCACAAGGGCGGCACCGTCTCCGGCCTCACCGCCTCGGTGGGCGAGACCGTGTCCAACGGCGCGGTGATCTGCGAGCTGAAGGACTAGACCGGCCGGACTCGCCCCGCCGTCACCGGCCGCTGCCGTGACACACCGGTCGTCCGGGCGACCGGTGTGTCACGTCGGCCACGCACATCGGTCCGGGGTCGGTCGACGGCGGTGAGGTCCGCGCGGCCGCGGTCGCCTCAGTCGGCGATCTCGTGCAGCTGCCGGGCCGCCTCGGCCAGCGACCCCGACATCGAGGGGTAGACGGTGAACGTCGAGGAGAACTGGTCGACGTTGAGCCGGTTGGCCACGGCCAGCGCGATCGGGAAGATCAGCTCGCTGGCCCGGGGCGCCACCACGACGCCGCCGACGATGGTGTGGCTGCCCTTGCGGGCGAACAGCTTGACGAACCCGTCGGACAGGTTCTGCATCTTGGCCCGCGGGTTCTTGGTCAGCGGCAGCATCACGCCCCGGGCGTCGACCCGGCCCTCGTCGACGTCGGCCTGGCTGGCCCCCACCGTCGCGATCTCCGGGTCGGTGAAGATGTTGGAGCTCACCTTGCCCAGGGACAGCGGCGCCACGGCGTCACCGAGGGCGTGGGCCACGGCGATGCGGCCCTGCATGGCCGCGATGGAGGCCAGGGGGAAGACGCCCGTGCAGTCGCCCGCGGCGTAGACCCCGGGGACGCTGGTGCGGGAGACGCGGTCGACCTCGACGTGCCCCGAGGGGGTGAGCCGGACGCCGGCCTCCTCCAGGCCCAGGTCGGTCGTGTTGGGGATCGACCCGACCGCGAGCAGCGCGTGGGTGCCCTCCACCTCCCGCCCGTCCTCGAGCGTGACCACGACGCCGTCGCCCTCGCGCCGCACGGCCGCGGCCCGGGACCGGTTGAGCACGCTCATCCCGCGGCGGCGGAACACCTCCTCCACGACGTTGGCCGCGTCGGCGTCCTCCCCCGGCAGGACGCGGTCCCGGGAGGAGATGAGCGTGACCTGCGAGCCCAGCCCCTGGTAGGCGTGCGCGAACTCCGCGCCGGTGACGCCGGACCCGATGACGATGAGGTGCTCGGGCAGCTCGGTCAGGTCCCAGATCTGCTGCCAGGTCAGGATGCGCTCGCCGTCGGGGCGGGCGGTGTCCAGCACGCGGGGACGGGCGCCCGTGGCCACGAGGACCAGGTCCGCGGCCATCGTCCGGGTGGCCCGGGCGGGGTCGCGGTCGGCCCCGTGCGGGGCCGGCTCCTCCCCGGAGGGCACGGCGTCCACCCCCTCGACCACCTCGACCCGGCCGTCCGGCAGGAGCCGCCCGGCCCCCTGGACGACCTCGACGCCCGCCGACTCCAGCCGCTCGCCGATGTCCCGGCTCTGGGCCGCGGCCAGGCGCATGATGCGGGAGTTGACGTCGGTGATGTGCGCGGTCACCCCCTGGTCGCCGGGCACCTGGGCACCGTCGAAGTGCACCCCGATCCGCTTGGCGGCGGTGAACCGGTCCATGAAGTCGGCCGTGGCGATAAGCGCCTTGCTCGGCACGCAGTCGGTGAGCACGGTCGCGCCGCCCAGGCCGGACCGCTCCACCACGGTCACCTCGGCCCCCAGCTGGGCGGCTCCGAGAGCCGCCTCGTAGCCACCCGGGCCACCACCGATCACCACGACGGACTTGTTGGCTGCACTCACGCCCCCCATCAAACCATCGGTACGCTGCCCCGGTGACCCCTGCCTCATCCTTCCCCGACCTCGACGACCCCGGCACGGACCCCCAGGAGGTCGCCCTCGCGGCCGCCGCCGTGCTGGCCGAGCGCACCGGCGCCGAGCGCCACGACGTGGCCCTCGTGCTCGGCAGCGGCTGGAAGCCGGCGGCGCCCGGCTCGGCACCCCCGACACGGTCGTCGACAACACCGACGTCCCGGGCTTCGGCGCCGCGGCCGTCGAGGGGCACACCGGCACGATCAGCTCGATCCCCCTGCCCGACGGGCGCCGGGTCCTCGTCTACGGCACCCGGACCCACTTCTACGAGGCCGCGGCGTCCGCGCCGTCGTGCACGCCGTGCGCACCGCGGCCGCCGCCGGCTGCCGCACGGTCGTGCTGACCAACGGCTGCGGCGGGCTGCGGCCGGAGTGGGGGCCGGGCACCGCCGTGCTCATCTCCGACCACATCAACCTCACCGCGGCCTCGCCGCTGGAGGGCGCCACCTTCGTCGACCTCACCGACCTCTACACCCCCCGGCTGCGGGACCTGGCCCGGGAGGTGGACCCGGAGCTGCCCGAGGGTGTCTACGTCCAGTTCCGCGGGCCGCACTACGAGACGCCGGCGGAGGTCCGGATGGCGCGCACGCTGGGCGGCGACCTGGTCGGGATGTCCACCACCCTGGAGGCCATCGCCGCCCGCGAGGCCGGCCTGGAGGTGCTGGGCATCTCCCTGGTCACCAACCCGGCCGCCGGCATCAGCCCGGTCCCGCTGGACCACCAGGACGTCATCGAGGCCGGCCGCGCGGCCGGCGAGCGGTGCGGCGACCTGCTGGCCCGCATCGTCGACCGTCTCTAGCCCGCCGACCCGGCCCACCCGACAGCAGAGCGACCCGGAGGACCCCGATGACCCCGCACGACGACGAGCAGCTCGACCCGGCCCTGCTGGAGCGGGCCGACGCCTGGCTGGCCGACGACCCGGACCCGGTGACCCGGTCCGAGCTGGCCGACCTGCTGGAGCGGGCCCGCGCCGGGGAGCCCGACGCCGGGGCCGACCTGGCCGACCGGTTCGCCGGGTTCCTGGAGTTCGGCACGGCCGGGCTGCGCGGAGCCCTGGGCGCCGGCCCGAACCGGATGAACCGCGCCGTCGTGATCCGCACCGCCGCCGGCCTGACCGCATACCTGACCCGGGTCCTGCGCGAGCGCGGGGACGGCGACGGGCCCACCGTCGTCGTCGGGTTCGACGCCCGGCACAACTCCGACGTCTTCGCCCGGGACACCGCCGCGGTGGTCACCGCCGCGGGCGGGCGGGCCATGGTCCTGCCCCACCCCCTGCCGACCCCGGTCCTGGCGTTCGCGATCCGCCACCTGGGGGCCGAGGCCGGGGTCATGGTCACCGCGAGCCACAACCCGCCCGAGGACAACGGCTACAAGGTCTACCTCGGCGACGGGTCGCAGATCGTCCCGCCCGCCGACCGGGCCATCGCCGAGCAGATCGCCGCCGTGCCCTCGGTCGCGCAGGTCCCCCGGGCCGACGACGGCTGGGTCACCCTGGACGACTCCGTCGTCGAGGCCTACCTCGACGCCGCCGTGGCCGTCCTGGACCCCGACGGCCCGCGCGCGCTGTCCGTCGTGCACACCGCCCTGCACGGCGTGGGCTCGGACGTGGTGCGGGAGGCCTTCCTGCGGGCCGGCTTCCCCGCACCGGCGCCGGTGGCCGAGCAGCAGGAGCCCGACCCCGACTTCCCCAGCGTCGCCTTCCCCAACCCCGAGGAGCCCGGCGCCATCGACGCGGCGCTGGCGCTGGCCGAGCGTGAACGGCCCGACCTGGTCGTGGCCAACGACCCCGACGCCGACCGGTGCGCCCTGGCGGTCCGCGACGGGAGCTCGTGGCGGATGCTGCGGGGCGACGAGGTCGGCGCCCTCCTGGGGCAGCACGTCATCGACCGCGGTCGCGCGACCGGCGAGCGCCGGGTGCTGGCCCGGTCGATCGTCTCCTCCCGCCTCCTGGGCGCGATGGCCGACGCCGCCGGGCTGCCCGGGGAGGAGACCCTCACCGGCTTCAAGTGGATCGGCCGGGTCCGCGGGCTGGCCTACGGCTACGAGGAGGCGCTGGGCTACTGCGTCGACCCCGCCACGGTGCCGGACAAGGACGGGGTCACCGCCGCGCTCATGGCCGCGGAGATGGCCGCCGGGCTCAAGGCGCAGGGCCGCACCCTCCTGGACGTGCTCGACGACCTCGCACGGCGCCACGGGGTGCACCAGACCGACGCCTTCTCCGTGCGGGTGTCCGACCTGTCCTTGATCCCCCCGGTCATGCAGCGTCTGCGCGACGAGCCGCCGGCGCACCTGGGCCGGACCGAGGTCAGCTCCGTGGAGGACCTGGCCGAGGGGGTCGACGGGCTGCCGCCGACCGAGGGCATGCGCTTCGTGCTGGCCGACGACACCCGGGTGATCGTGCGACCGAGCGGCACCGAGCCCAAGCTGAAGGTCTACCTCGAGGCCGTCGTCCCGGTGGAGGGCGAGGACGGGCTCCCAGCCGCCCGCGAGGAGGCGACCCGTCGCCTGGCCGAGGTGCGCGCGGCCATGGAGGAGCTCACCCGCGTCTGACGCGGTGGGACCTCAGGAGAGCAGCGCCAGCACCACGAGGGCCACGGCCACGGCGAGGACGACGACCGCGCCCCACGCCGGCCGCTGCACCGGACGCCCGAGCGGGTCGGTGGCCTCCCCGGCCGGGGTGGCTGCGCGCTCCCCCCGGCGCCGGCGTCGAGCTCCCCGCCGTCCAGCCGCCACCGCTGCAACGCCCGCTGCACCTCGTCGGCCACCCCCTGGGCCGTGGTGCCGGCGTCGCCCCGTCGGCGCACGGTGGTCTCGGCGAAGTCGTCGACGGCCTGGCGACGCACCCGTTCGCGCTTGACGGGCACGGCCCAGGCGGAGTGCCGGCGCCCCTCCCGGTCGACCAGCTCCAGGGCCCACTGGTGGGTCACCTCCTCGACCGCGGCGAACGGGACCGTGGTGTCGGTGACCAGGTTGCCCAGCACGACGCCGTCCTCGTGCAGCCGGACCGAGGGCCGCAGGAACAGCACCCAGCCGAGGGCGCCCAGCCCGACCACGAGCGCGGCGGGCGGCAGCAGACCGGCCCGGTGCCCGGCGACGACGTCCGCGACCGTGAGCGCGGCCAGCACGCCCGCGCCGGCCACGAGCACCCAGCCCATCAGCCGGGCCGGCAGCGTGCGGTAGACCCGCAGCGGCGGGCCGGTCAGCCGCCCCGACCCCTCAGCCGTCCCGCGCGCGGGGTGCGGGGGCGGGGGGTCGGACGACGCGGAGGTGCTCACGCGGACCGAGTCTAGGCCGGACCGGGTCCTAGACTGGGCCGCCATGGAGCCCGTCGCCCCCCGACCCGCGCGGGTCCTCGTGCTCACCGGTCCCAGCGGCGCCGGCAAGTCCCGGCTGGCGCGCCGGCTGACCGCGCGCTTCGGGTGGCCGATGGTCGCCCTGGACGACTTCTACCGCGAGGGCACCGACCCCGACCTGCCGATGAGCCCGCTGGGGCTGGTCGACTGGGACGACGTGCGCTCCTGGCACGTGGACGCGGCGCTGGCCGCGCTCGAGGAGCTCTGCGTCCACGGCTGCACGGACGTGCCCGTCTACGACATCGCCAGCTCGAGCATCACCGGCCACCACGTCCTGGAGCGGGGGCCGCACGACGTCGTCGTGGCCGAGGGCATCTTTGCCGCCCACGCGGTCGAGGGCCTGCGGGAGAGGGGCCTGCTGGCCCAGGCGTGGTGCGTGCGCAACCATCCCTGGCTGACGTTCGTCCGGCGGCTCGTGCGCGACCTGGCCGAACGGCGCAAGCCCCCGCTCACCCTGTGGCGCCGGGGCCACGTCCTGCGCCGGGCCGAGCCGGGTATCGTGGCCGCCCACGAGGCGCTCGGAGCCGTACCGGTCACCGCCAAGGAGGCCGAACGCCTCGTCCACGACCTGCTCGCCCCGGAGGGTGCGGGCGCCGCAGCGCAGGAGGACCCGGGGGATGACGCAGCCGCACGTCCCGGACGGTATGCCGCCCCCCGGGTCGCCGCCCTCCGTGCCGGCCCCGGTCCCGCCGGGTGCGCCGCCTGCGGCGGACGGACCCGACCCCTGGCAGAGGCTGACCCCCGAGGAGCTCACCCGCCTGCACCGGCCCGGCGTGGTCCCCCTGCGCCCCCTGGGCCTGGGCGACATCTTCGGAGGGTCCCTGCAGACGATGCGGCGCAACCCGCGCGCCACCGTCGGGATGGCGCTGCTGGTCCTCGCCGCCCTGCTGGTCCCCTCGCTCCTGCTCTCCCTGGGGGTCGCCGGCACCTCCCTCCTCGCCCCCACCGACCGGGAGGCCGTCCTCCTGCTCGTCACGCTGGTCTTCTCCGCGCTGGCCTCCACGACCCTCACGGGGCTGATCGTGCACACCGTGGGCGAGGCCGTCCTGGGCGACCGGGCGGGGCTGGGGGAGGCCTGGGAGGCGGTCCGCGGACGGATCCCCGCCCTGCTCGGCGCGCTCGTGCTCATGACCGTGTTGCTCCTCCTGGCCGGCGTGGCGGTCGTGGGGGTCGTCGTGCTGGCCACCTGGGCGGCCACCGGTGCCGGCGACCTGCCGGCCGTCCTGGTCGCGGTCGGCGGCGGCCTGGCCGGGGCCGTGCTGCTCGTGTGGGCCGGGAGCCGTCTCTCGCTGGCCCCGGCACCGGTCGTCCTCGAGCGCGCCGGCCCCTGGCGGGGCGTGCGCCGGGCGTGGGCCCTGACCTCGGGCCGCAGTCGTGGCGGGTCACGGGGATCACCGTGCTCGCCGGCCTGGTCACCGCGGCGTTCGCGGCCGCCGTGCAGGTGCCGGTCTCCGTGGTCCTGCTGCTGGCCGGCGACGGCTTCCTCGGCACGGCGGGCGGCCCCTCCACCCTGGCCATCGTGCTCGACCACGCGGTGCAGCTGGCGGTCAACGCCGTCGTCGTCCCGTTCACCGCCGGGGTGACCGCGCTGCTCTACCTGGACCAGCGCATCCGGCGTGAGGGTCTGGACCTGGTCCTGCACCGCACCGCCCAGGAGCGGGCCGTGCGGCGGCGCCGTTGACACCGGTGACCGACGAGGGTCCCGACCCCGGCCGGGACGAGGCGCGGCGCTGGCTCGAGGAGGAGCTGGCCTCCGGCGAATACCGCGTCCGTGAGTCGGTCGTCGAGCGCGTCCTCGACCGGCTCGCCGAGCTGCTGCCCTCACCCGGCCTGACCGGCACGCTGCCGGGGTGGGCCTCCTGGGTCGTCCTGGCAGCAGTGCTGGTCGCCGTCCTCGCGGTCCTCACCCGGGCCGCCCGCGACCGCCGTCGGCAGGCCGTCCTCGGGCGGCGCGCCCCGGACGGCGCGGTGCTGCCGGACCGGCCCCTCACGGCGGCGGCCTATAGGGAGCGGGCCGCCCGGGCGCTGGCCGCGGGCGAGCCCGACGCCGCGCTCCTGGACGCCTACCGGGCCGTGGCCGCCGAGGCCGACGGTCGCGGCTGGCTGCCCGACCGGCCCGGCAGGACCGCCCACGAGCTGGCGGCCGAGCTGGGTGCCCGGGTGCCGGCCCTGGCGGGCGAGCTGGCGGAGGCGGCCGACCGTTTCGACGCCGTGCGCTACGGCGCCGCGCACGTCGCGGCGGACCAGGCTCGGGCCGTGCTGGAGCTCGGCCTGCGGCTCGACCGCCCCGACGTCCGTCCGGGCCCGGCACCGGGACCCCGACCAGCGGTGCCCCGGTGACCCGGCTGCGCCGCTGGGCCCCGTGGGCGGTGCTCGTCCTGGCCATGGCCGTGGTGGCCGCCCTCCTGGCCCGGCAGGACACCGGCGAGCCCTTCTCCCCGGACAACCCCGGCCACGAGGGGACCCGGGCCCTGGTCTCGGTCCTGGAGCAGCGGGGCACCACGGTGGAGGTCGTCGACGGGACCCGACGGCTCCTGGACCGGGCCGTGGAGCAGGGCACGGTGGTGGTGCTCGGCTCCACCGCATACCTGGGACCGGGCTCGGCGGCCGAGGTGCTGCGGCACGTCGAGGACGCCCGACGGCTTCTCGTCCTCGTCCCCGACCCGGCGCTCGACCCGGGCACCGCCCTGGACCTGCCGGTGACCTCCGCCCCGGGCGACGGGCAGGTCCTCGACCCGGGCTGCACCGCCCCCTGGGTGCGCGAGGGGGACCGGCTGGCCCGGGTGGACACGATGATGGAGCACCGGGGGGCCGACCGGGCAGCGGCCACCGCCTGCTACCCCCCGACGGCGACGACCAACGTCGGCGGGGCGCGGACCGGGGCGCTGCTCGACCTGCCGGCCGAGGCCGGGCGTCCCGCCCTGACCCTCGTCGGGTTCCCGACCGCGCTGACCAACGAGCACGTGGTCGAGGAGGCCCACGCGGCGCTCGGGCTGCGTCTGCTGGGAGGGTCCGACCGGGTCCTGTGGGTGCTGCCCTCCCCCGGTGACGCCTCGCTGGAGGAGACCCCCCAGGGCCTGTGGGACGTCCTGCCGCGCAACCTCACCGCCTCCGTCGTGCTGCTCGCAGCCGCCGTGCTCGCCGCCGCGCTCTGGCAGGGCCGCCGGCTGGCGCCCGTGGTCGGCGAGCCGCTCCCCGCCGTGGTGCACGCGGCGGAGACCACCCGGGCCCGGGGCCGTCTCTACCGCCAGGCCCGCGACCGCGAGCACGCCCTCCGCGCGCTGCAGGAGGGCGCCCGGCACCGCCTGGCCCTCCGACTGGGCCTGCCGGCCACCGTCGGCACCGCCGAGCTCGTCGACGCCGTCTCCACCGCCGTGGGCCGACCACCGAGCGTGGTCCACCGGCTGCTCGACGATCCCACCGCCCCGGACGACGCGACCCTCGTCGACGTCGCCCGGCAGCTGCGCTCCCTCGAGGAAGGAACCCCCGCATGACTCCCCCGCCCACCCCGACCGACCCGCCCGGGGACCCGCACGCCACCGGTGAGGGCCCTGCGCCCGACGACGCCCGGGCGGCGCTGCAGTCGGTCCGGACCGAGGTCGCCCGCGCCGTGGTCGGCCAGGACCAGGCCGTCTCCGGCCTCCTCGTGGCCCTGCTCACCGGGGGGCACGTGCTGCTGGAGGGGGTGCCCGGCACCGCCAAGACGCTGCTCGTCCGCGCCCTCGCCAGGGCGCTGTCGGTGCGCACCGCGCGCGTGCAGTTCACGCCGGACCTCATGCCCGGCGACGTCACCGGGTCCATGGTCTACGACAGCGGCAGGGAGGACTTCACCTTCCGGCCGGG
This sequence comes from Ornithinimicrobium sp. CNJ-824, assembly GCF_001942405.1. Classification (GTDB taxonomy): domain Bacteria; phylum Actinomycetota; class Actinomycetes; order Actinomycetales; family Dermatophilaceae; genus Ornithinicoccus; species Ornithinicoccus kibberensis. The sequence goes on along the minus strand of NZ_MKKA01000006.1, from coordinate 7,792 downwards.
CCCGGTGTTCACCAACCTCCTCCTCGCCGACGAGGTCAACCGCACCCCGCCGAAGACCCAGTCGGCACTCCTGGAGGCGATGGAGGAACGACAGGTGACCGTCGACGGCACCGCCCACCCCCTGCCGACCCCCTTCCTCGTGGCGGCCACGCAGAACCCGGTCGAGTACGAGGGCACCTACCCCCTCCCCGAGGCGCAGCTGGACCGGTTCCTGCTCAAGCTCACGGTGCCCCTCCCCCCGCGGGAGGACGAGGTCGAGGTGCTGACCCGGCACGCGGCCGGCTTCGACCCCCGCGACCTGGCGGCCGCCGGGGTGCGACCGGTCGCGGGCGCCGAGGAGCTGGCGGCCGCGGCCGCGGCCGCTCGACGCGTGCAGGTCTCCCCGGAGATCGTCGGGTATGTCGTGGACCTGGCCCGGGCCACGCGCACGGCTCCCTCGCTGCAGCTGGGGGTCAGTCCCCGCGGCGCGACGGCGCTGATGGCCTCGGCACGGGCCTGGGCGTGGCTCTCCGGCCGCGAGTTCGTCACCCCCGACGACGTCAAGGCCCTCGCGCCGCCCACCCTGGCCCACCGGGTCGCCCTGCGGCCCGAGGCCGAGCTCGAGGGCGTGGACGCCGACGCCGTGCTGCGCACCGTCCTGTCCTCCGTCCCCGTCCCCCGCTGAGGCCCCCCATGGTCGTGCGTGGTCCGGTGGTCGCCCTGGTCCTGCTGGGGCTGGTCCCGCCCGCCCTGTGGCCCGGGCGGGCCGGGGCCGTGGCCGCCGGCTGGCTGCTCGGCGTCGCCGTCCTCGTCGCGCTCGACCTGCTCCTGACCCCCTCCCCACGGTCGCTCCGGGTCCGCCGGGGCGAGGTGCCGGCGGTGCGCCTCGGCGGCTCGGCGACGGTGGAGCTGACGCTGACCCACGACGGTCCGCGCCGGGCACGCGGGCTGGTCCAGGACGCTGGTGCCTCGGCGGGGGCCGACGGGCACCCGGCACCTCCTCGACGTCCGGCCCGGGCAGGTCCAACGGGTCCGGACCGTGCTCACCCCCACCCGTCGCGGGGACCGCCCGGCCACGGGGGTCACGGTGCGGGTCCACGGTCCGATGGGGCTGGCGGGCCGGCAGCGGACCGTGGCCCTCGGGGGCGCGGTCCGGGCCCTCCCGCCGTTCCGGTCGAGGCGGCACCTGCCGAGCCGGCTGGCCCGGCTGCGCCAGATCGACGGCCGGTCCGCCGTCCGGACCCGGGGGCAGGGCACCGAGTTCGACTCGCTGCGCGACTACGTCGACGGGGACGACGTGCGCTCCATCGACTGGCGGGCCACGGCCCGCCGGCAGCACACGGTCGTGCGCACCTGGCAGCCGGAGCGCGACCGGCGGGTGCTGCTGGTCCTGGACACCTCCCGCACCAGCGCCGCACGGGTCGGGGACGAACCCCGCCTGGACGCGGCCATGGACGCCGCCCTGCTGCTGGCCGCCCTGGCGGCCCGGGCCGGGGACCGCGTGGACCTGCTGGCCGGCGACCGGTCGCTGCGGGCACGGGTCGGGTCCGGCTCCGGCGCCGCCGGAGGGTCGGCCGACCTGCTCCACCGCCTCGTCACGGCGATGGCCCCGCTGGAACCGGTCCTGGTCGAGGCGGACTGGACCCGTCTCGCGGGGGCGGTCAACGGGACCACCCGGCGACGGGCCCTGGTGGTCCTGCTGACGCCCCTCGAGCCGGCCGCGGTGGAGGAGGGCCTGCTGCCGGTCCTGCCGAGCCTGACCGCCCACCACCACGTCGTGGTGGCCTCGGTGGCCGACCCGGCGGTGGCGGCGATGGCGGCCGACCTCGGGTCGGTGCCGGCGGTCTACGACGCCGCGGCCGCCGAGCGCACCACCGCGCTGCGTCGCCGGACCGCCTCCGCCCTGCGCCAGCTCGGCGTCGAGGTGCTCGACCGTCCCCCCCACGACCTGCCGGCCGCCCTGGCCGACCACTACCTGCAGCTGAAGGCGACCGGCCGGCTGTGAGCCGACGGCGGAGGCACCGCCGGCCCGCCGGTAGCATCGTCGGGTGCCTCCCGCCCCCCGCGCCGTCCACGGTCGATGAGCAGCAGTCCCGACCCGGCACGCAGCACGCGGCACCCGCAGCCGGAGGACCTCACGCGGTTCGCCTGGCTGTCGATCGCGGCGGCCCTGGTCACCATCGGGCTCAAGACGGGCGCCTGGCTGCTGACCGGGTCGGTGGGCCTGCTGTCCGACGCCGCGGAGTCGCTGGTGAACCTGGTCGCCGCGGTCGTGGCCCTGGTGGCCCTCCGGGTCGCCCTCCGGCCGCCGGACAAGAAGCACAACTACGGGCACAGCAAGGCGGAGTACTTCGCGGCCGCCGTCGAGGGCCTGATGATCTTCGTGGCCGCCGCCGTGATCCTCATGGTGTCCGTCCAGCGGTTCCTCGACCCCCAGCCGCTGGAGCGGGTGGGTACGGGCCTGGCGGTCTCGGTCGTCGCGTCCGTGGTCAACGGGTCGGTGGCCTGGGTGCTGCTGCGGGCCGGCCGCAAGCACCGCTCGATCACCCTCACCGCCGACGGCAAGCACCTCCTGACCGACGTGTGGACCTCCGTCGGCGTCGTCGTCGGGGTCGCGCTGGTGTGGCTCACCGGGTGGGAGCGGCTGGACCCGGTGGTCGCCTTCCTGGTCGGTGTGAACATCCTCGTCACCGGGTGGGGGCTGGTCGCCACGTCCACCGCGGGTCTCATGGACGCCAGCCTGCCGAAGGAGGACAACGCGCGGATCGCCGGGATCCTCGACCAGTGGACCAGCGAGCAGGTCCAGTTCCACGCGGTCCGTACCCGGGAGTCGGGGCACAAGCGCTTCATGGAGATGCACCTGCTCGTGCCCGGCGGCTGGAGCGTCAAGCGGGGCCACGACCTGGCCGAGGACATCACCGACTCGTTGCTGGAGGCGTATCCGGACCTGCGGGTCAGCTGCCACCTGGAGCCCATCGAGGACCCCCGGTCCTACGAAGACATGGGGATCTGAGCCGAGGCGCGGCGGCTCCCCGGGCGCGGCTCAGGACGAGGTGGGGGCCACGTCCGCCTGCTGGTCGTCGCCGACGTCGCCGGTGATCCCACGACGGACGGCGGACCGGCCCAGGGTGAGCACGTAGGTGAGGAACGCCAGCAGGGCCAGCACGCCGATGCCCACCCGGGCCCACGTGGGCAGCGGCGAGGGGGTGACGAACCCCTCGATGACGCCCGCCACCAGGAGCACGACGACCAGGCCGAGCGCCACCCCGGCCGCCGTCCGTCCCTCCGCCGCCAGGTTGGCCAGGCGCGGCCTTGGGCCGGGGGCGACCCAGGCCCAGAAGAGCCGCAGCCCCACCCCCGCGGCCACGAACACCGCCATCAGCTCCAGCAGGCCGTGGGGCGTCAGCAGGCCCCAGAACACGTCGGCCCGGTCGTAGCGGTGCATCAGCGACCCGATCACCGCCACGTTGGCGATGTTCTGCCACAGGACCCACACGACCGGGAAGCCGAGCACGCCCATCCCGATCGCCCTGGCCGCGACCCAGGCGTTGTTCACCCAGACGAGCGTGGAGAAGCTGCCCGCCGCGTTCTCGGAGTAGTAGGACTCGAACTGCACGTCGACGAGCAGCTGCACCTCCTGCGGCGTCAGCAGGGTGTTCTCCACCACCGGATGGTGGTAGAGCCACCAGCCCAGCACGAGCCCGACGACGACGTTGGCCACGGCGGTCACCCCCCACCACCACCGCAGCCGGTAGAGCGCCGCCGGGAAGTCCTCGGCGAAGAACCGGCCCATCCCCGACCAGGACGCCGTCGGCACGCGTGCGGCGCGGCCCCGGGCCCGGGCGACCAGCGCGGACAGGTAGGCGACCACGCCGGCGTCGGGTGCACCGGAACGGACGAGGGACAGGTCGGTGGCCGCCCGCTGGTAGCCGTCGACCAGCTCGTCGGCCTCGGCGCCGGAGAGCCGGCGCCGGCGCGCGAGCGCCTCCAGCCGGTGCCACTCCTCCCGCCGTCGGGCCACCAGTGCGTCCAGGTCCACGGGCCCACTGTAGGACGCCCGGCACCGGCGTCCCGTCGTACGCTGGACGGGTGGCTCGCGCGGGGATCTTCGACGTCGACCGGTTCGTCACCGGCGAGGCGGTGGAGGTCGAGCTCCCGGCCGCATCCCTGCCCCTGCGCATGCTCTCGGGCGCCATCGACCTGCTCGTCGTGGCGGCCCTGCTCGTCGCGGTCGTGCTGCTCACCCCGGTCGACCTGTTCGCCGCCGACGGGGCCCTGGGCCAGACGTTCGTCATCCTCCTCATGGTGCTGGCCATGGCCGGGGTGCCGATCGCCCTTGAGACCCTGCTCCACGGCCGGACGGTCGGCAAGCTCGTGCTCGGTCTGCGGACGGTGCGGGACGACACCGGTCCCATCGGCCTGCGGCACGCGACCATCCGCGCGCTGGCCGGCACCGTCGAGCTGTGGCTGACCCTCGGCGGGCTCGCCCTCCTCGTGGCCGCCACCAACGAGCGGGCCCGCCGGCTGGGCGACCTGCTGGCCGGGACCTACGTCGTCCGTGACCGGGTGCGGCTGGCCCCGGTCGCCCTGCCCGTCGCCGGTCCCGAGGTCGGCGGCTGGGCCCGGGACGCAGACCTGGCGCCGTTGCCCGACGCACTGGCCGTGGCGGTCCGCCAGTTCCTCTCCCGGGCCGGCCAGCTGGCCCCCGAGGCCCGCACGCGCACCGGTGCCGAGCTGTGGGCCGCCGTGGCTCCACGGGTGTCGCCGCCCCCACCGGCGGGAGCGTCGCCGGAGGAGCTGCTGGCCGGGGTGATGGGCGAACGGCGCCGCCGGGACGAGGCCAGGCTGGACCGTGCGGACGCCCTGCGCCGACGGCTGCTGCCGGCGGGCGAGGCTCAGCCCGGCACCGGCTCCGGGTCCCGGCGGGCACCCTCGACGGTGAAGGCCGGCGCGCACACGGCCAGGTAGTCCGCGCCGGAGGCGCCGACGGCGTAGCGGACCCACTCCCCCGCCCGGGTGAGGATGCACTCGCCCGCGGTGACGCTGGTCGATCCGCCCTCGTGCTCGACGACGACCTCGCCGGCCAGGACGTAGGTGATCTCGTCGAACTCGGGCCGCTGGCCCGGCTCCGACCACCCGGGGGGCGCGGTCATCCGCGCCAGCGACACCGAGCGGTGCCCCGTGCTGGCCGCCCCGGCCAGCTCCTGGATCAGCTTCTCCCCGGTCCCGGGCACCCGGACCGGCCGCAACGTCGTCGGCATACCCCGATCCTATGCGCTCCACCTACAGTGGGACCCATGCCGAACACCTACGCCCCCGGGAGCACCCTGACCGTCCAGGACGTCGCCGACCTCGTCGACCACGCCCTGCTCAAGCCCGAGCTCACCCCGGCCGAGGTGGAGCGGTCCTGCCGCGAGCTGGCCGCCGCCGAGATCTGGTCCGTCTGCGTGCGTCCCAGCGACGTCGCCCTCGCCGCCGGGGCCGTGCAGGGCCACCGGACCCGGGTCTGCACGGTCATCGGGTTCCCCCACGGCACCACCTCGACCGCGGCCAAGGTGGCCGAGTCGCGCCAGGCCCTCGAGGACGGCGCCACCGAGCTGGACATGGTGCTCCACATCGGCCGGCTGCGCGGCGGGGACGTGCAGCAGGTGCAGGCCGACATCGCCGCCGTGGTGCAGGTCGGGCACGAGGCCGGGGCCCTGGTGAAGGTGATCCTGGAGACCGCCCTGCTCGACGACGAGCAGAAGGTCGCCGGCTGCCGGGCCGCCGAGGCCGCCGGGGCCGACTTCGTCAAGACCTCGACCGGGTTCGCCGGGGGCGGCGCGACGCTGCCGGACGTCCGGCTCATGCGCGCCAGCACCGGCGAGCACGTCCAGGTGAAGGCCTCCGGGGGCGTCCGGGACATCGACACGCTGCTGGCCATGTGCGCCGAGGGCGTCACCCGGATCGGGACCTCCTCGACCGAGGCGCTGCTGGCCGGGGCCCGGGAGCGCGCGGACGCCGGCACGCTGGTGGTGCCCGAGCCGGGTCAGGACGTGGCCGGGGCCGACGGCCGGGGCTACTGACCCGGGCCGGTCAGGCGATCCGGTCGAGAACCACGTCCGGACGCCCGGGCGCCGTGTCCCCGACGCTCCAGCCCCCCTCGAGGGCGGCGAGCGCACGCTCGAAGCGCTCGGGGGTGTCGGTGTGCAGCGTCATCACCGGTTCGCCGGCCCGCACCCGGTCGCCCGGCTTGGCGTGCAGCTCGACACCCGCGCCGCCTGCACGGGGTCCTCCTTGCGGGCGCGGCCCGCCCCGAGGCGCCAGGCGGCCACGCCGACCGTCAGTGCGTCGAGCTCGGTCAGCACCCCGTCCCGGTCCGCGACGACCTGGTGGGTCTCGGCGGCCGTCGGCAGCGGGGCGTCCGGGTCGCCACCCTGGGCGGCGATCATCCGGCGCCAGACGTCCATGGCCCGCCCGTCCCGCAGCGCGTCGGCCGGGTCCACGTCCTGCACCCCCGCCCCCTGGAGCATCTCGCGGGCCAGTGCGAGGGTGAGGTCCACCACGTCCTGGGGGCCGCCGCCGGCGAGCACCTCCACGCTCTCGCGCACCTCGAGGCCGTTGCCGGCGGTCAGCCCCAGGGGCGTGGACATGTCGGTGAGCAGCGCCACCGTGTGCACGCCCGCGTCCTGGCCGAGCGCCACCATGGTCTGCGCCAGCTCCCGGGCGTCCGCCTCGGTCTTCATGAACGCGCCGGAGCCGACCTTGACGTCGAGGACCAGCACCCCGGTGCCCTCGGCGATCTTCTTGCTCATGATCGAGGAGGCGATCAGCGGGATCGCCTCGACCGTGCCGGTGACGTCGCGCAGCGAGTAGAGGCGCTTGTCCGCCGGGGCCAGCCCCGACCCCGCCGCGCAGATCACCGCGCCGACGTCCTCGAGCTGGTCGAGGATCTCCGCGTTGGACAACGACGCCCGCCACCCGGGGACGGCCTCCAGCTTGTCGAGGGTCCCGCCGGTGTGGCCCAGGCCCCGGCCCGAGAGCTGGGGGACCGCGACCCCGCAGGCGGCCACGAGCGGGGCCAGCGGCAGGGTGATCTTGTCACCCACCCCTCCGGTCGAGTGCTTGTCCGCGGTCGGGCGGGACAGGGAGGAGAAGTCCATCCGCTCACCGGAGGCGATCATCGCCGCGGTCCAGTCGCCGATCTCCCGGCGGTTCATCCCGTTGAGCAGGATGGCCATGGCCAGCGCCGACATCTGCTCGTCGGCGACCACCTCGCGGGTGTAGGCGTCCACGACCCAGGCGATCTCCTCGGAGGAGAGCTCACCCCGGTCGCGCTTGGTGCGGATGATGTCGACGGCGTCGAAGGACTCACTCATGGTGCCCAGTCTGGCCCATGCCGCGGCACCGGGCCGCGACCCTGTCCAGCGCGGCCCGGTCCACACCGCCGGAGCCGCCCGACAGCGCCGACAGCGCGGTCCGCACGTCACCGTGGAGCGCACCCTCCTCGCCACCGTCCGCCCGACCTGCGGTGAGCCGGCGGTCCATCCCCTCGAGGAGCTGGCGTGCCCGCCCGGCGTCGCCCGCCGCGAGCGCCTGCTCCAGGTCCCGTCCCCCCTGGGCCAGCTGCAGGCGCAGCAGCGAACGGGCGGGGTCGGTGCCGCCGGACCATCCCCCCGGCGAGGTCGCCGGGCCGGACACCGACGACGACCCGGGGTAGCGGGGCACGTCGATGGTGGGCATCGGCGGGGACCGCCCGGCCGGCCGGTCCAGCCGGGGGGCGCCGGGCCGACCCGGGCCGTCCGTCGGCGCGGACCGCCGCGGGGCGGCGGCC
>NZ_MKKA01000005.1 GCF_001942405.1 Ornithinimicrobium sp. CNJ-824 | reverse complement strand
GGACCCCCACCCACCAGCCCCGACCCGACCACCAGCGCCGACGCGCCCGCCCGTCCCCAGCCAGAGCAGCTCCCCAAGCTGAACATCCCCACCCAGCCCGACCACCCCACCACCCCCCACGACAACGACGGCCACGACGACACCCCCTGGGACAAACCCACCTACGGACCGCCGCCCTTCTGACCACCTCGGTCCTCCTCAACCCAACGGAGCGGCCCCTCCCGCCGACGCTTCCCGAACGGATCGTCGCATCGGCGCAGGTAGCCTCCCCCGGTGAGCATCTCCCTCCGTCGCCTCGACCCCACCGGGGCCGACCGCGACGACCTGATTGCCTTCATGACTGGCAACGAGTTCCCCTTCCACGTCGTCCCACGACCCACTCGGGCGCAGGTGGAGGCATGGATCGAAGCAGGCGCCTACCGGGACGAGGACAACGACTCCTTCTGGGTCGAGCACGACGAGCTGGGACGGATCGGGTTCCTTCGCCTGGAGGACCTCTCCGACGATGCACCCCTTTTCGACCTCCGCCTCGCCCAGGACTTCCGAGGACGCGGGCTGGCCGTAGAGACCGTCAGGGCAGCCACCGACCACGTCTTCCGGACGATGCCGGAGGTCAACCGACTCGAGGGGCAGACCCGGGAGGACAACGTCGCGATGCGTCGGACGTTCCTGCGCTGCGGGTTCCTCAAGGAGTCGCACTACCGGGAGGGCTGGCCCGTCGAGGACGGCGAGCCGGTGGCGTCCGTCGCCTACGGCATCCTGCGCCGCGACTGGGAGACCGGCACCGTCACCCCGTTCGTCTGGGAGGACCTGACGTAGACCACCGCCCCTTTACCGACCCGCGCGCCCGTGCGACGGTGGAGGAATGGCTCCCGACGAGACCGCACCAGAGCCGATCCCGGGCGACGGGACCGGGCCGGAACCGGTCCAGGGCGACGAGGCCGAGGTCCTGCTCGACACCCTCGACCGCCACCGGGCCGCCCTCCGGCGCGCGTGCGAGGACCTCGACTACACCCGGCTCAACCAGCGCCTGCCTCCGTCGACGATGACGTTGGCCGGGCTGCTCAAGCACCTCGCCTACGTGGAGTCGAGCTTCTTCTCCGAGGACCTCCTCGGCGGGCCGCTCATCGAGCCCTTCGACGCCGTCGGCTGGTCCGCCGACGCCGACTGGGAGTGGCACTCCGCCGCCCAGGACACCCCCCCCCCCCCGCCAGCTGCTCGAGCTGTATGACGCCTCCGTCGCCCAGTCCCGCCGGATCACCGACGACCTCCTCGCCACGCCCGAGGGCCTGGACACCCTGGCGGTCCGCCCCACCTACCTGGGCGTCCCGGCGAAGCTCCGCTGGATCCTGGTGCACATGATCGAGGAGTACGCCCAGCACAACGGCCATGCGGACCTGCTCCGCGAGTCGATCGACGGCCGCACCCGCATGGACTGACCGTCGGCAGGGACGACCGCGGAGTCAGCCGACCCGGTCGTCGACCGGCACGTCCCCCTCCGAGTCCTTCGCGCAGTGGGCGCAGCAATAGAACCGCCCGTCCACCTCGGTCCCGTGCCCGATGACCTTGCACCCGCAGTGCTCGCACACCGGCGCCATCTTGTGCACCGCGCACTCGAAGCTGTCGAACACGTGCCGCTGACCGGCAGCGATCACCTCGAAGCTCTTGTCGTAGTCGTTGCCGCAGACCTCGCAGACCGCCATGGTCCTCCGTCCTCTCCCGGGCCGGTCGGGCCGGCCCGACACCTCGACCGTAGAAGCCACGGCCCGTCCCCGCCACCGCTCCTCCCTCACGTGCTCCACTCGTCGAAGACCAACCACGTCCTCGTCGCCCTCACCCCGGGCACCGCCTGGATCTGCTCGAGGACGACGTCCCGCAGCTCATGGTTGTCGTGCGCCCGCACCTCCACGAGCATGTCGAACTCCGCCCCGACGAGCGCCACCTTCTCCACGCCCGGCAGCTGCTCCAGCACCGCCAGCACCTCGCGCCACGACCCCTGCTCGATCGACACGGAGACGTAGGCCGACGTCATCAGCCCCAGCCGGACCGGGTCGACCCGCACCGTGAACCCGGTGATCACCCCGTCCCGCTGCAGCCGCTCCAGCCGGGCGTAGGCGTTGGCCCTAGAGATGTGCACCTGCTCGGCCAGGGCCCGCACCGACATCCGCCCGTCGGCCCGCAGCGCGGCCACGATCGCCCGGTCCGTGTCGTCCACGGGCGCCGCGCCGGCAGCCACGCGTCTCCCGGACCCGGACGTGGCCTGGATCACACTGGACGATCTGTCGTCGGTCATCCACACACTGTGCCAGACGTCTCGACTCGTCCCCAGGATGTCGATCCCTCTATGGCCGTGCGCGACGATAGACGTCACGATCGTCTTGCCGACACCACCCGTGAGGACTCAACGATGAGCGAGATCGACGACCTGCTCCCGTGCCGCGAGCCGGTCCGCTTCCTGTCGCCCGACGGGACCGAGGCCGAACCCACGCAGGAGATGACCGACCGGGGCTACGCCATACCTCCCGTGGAGGACCTGGTGAGGGTCTGGCGCGCGATGGTGGTCGGCCGCCGCTTCGACGCCCAGGCCACCGCGCTGACCAAGCAGGGGCGTCTGGCGGTCTACCCTTCCTCCCGCGGGCAGGACGCCTGCCAGGTCGCCCCGGTGCTGGCGCTGCAGGAGGACGACTGGTTCTTCCCCACCTACCGCGACTCGATGGCCCTGGTCACCCGCGGGATCGACCCGGTCGAGGTGCTCACCCTCCTGCGCGGCGACTGGCACTGCGGCTACGACCCGAAGGCCACCCGCACCGCCCCCCAGTGCACCCCTCTGGCCACCCAGGCCGTGCACGCCGCCGGCGCCGCGGACGGCCTGCGCCGCAGGGAGTCCGACGCGGTCGCCCTGTGCTTCATCGGCGACGGCGCCACGTCCGAGGGCGACTTCCACGAGGGGCTCAACTTCGCCGGCGTCTTCAACGCCCCGGTGGTCTACCTCGTCCAGAACAACAAGTACGCCATCTCGGTCCCGCTCTCCAAGCAGACCAAGGCACCCGCGCTGGCCTACAAGGGCATCGGGTATGGCGTGCGCGCCGAGCAGGTGGACGGGAACGACCCGGCCGCCGTGCTGGCCGTGACCCGGAAGGCCTACGAGCACGCCCGCTCCGGCAAGGGCCCCTTCCTCGTCGAGGCGCACACCTACCGGATGGAGGCGCACACCAACGCCGACGACGCCACCCGCTACCGCACCCCCGACGAGGTCGACGAGTGGACCGGGCAGGACCCGCTCGTGCGGCTCCAGGCCTACCTCGTCGCGCAGGGCGCCATCGACGACGCCCGCGTCGAGGAGGTCCGGCAGGAGGCCGAGGAGTTCGCCGCGGCCCTGCGCGACCGGATGAACGCCGACCCGCAGGTCGACCCCGCCGACCTGTTCGCCCACGTCTACGCCCGTCCCACGCCCCAGCTGCGCGAGCAGGCGGAGATGGTCGCGGCCGAGCGCGAGGCCAGCCGGCCCGAGACCGAGGAGGTGGCCCGATGAGCCGACCCACCACATACGCCCAGGCCCTCAACACGGCCCTGCGGGACGCGCTGACCGAGGACGAGAACGTCCTGGTGCTCGGCGAGGACGTCGGCCAGCTCGGCGGCGTCTTCCGCATCACCGACGGCCTGACCAGGGACTTCGGCGAGGACCGCTGCATCGACACCCCGCTGGCCGAGGCCGGGATCGCCGGCTTCGCCGTCGGCCTGGCCATGCAGGGCTTCCGGCCGGTCATCGAGATGCAGTTCGACGCGTTCGGCTACCCGGCGTTCGAGCAGGTCGTCTCGCACATCGCCAAGATGCGCAACCGCACCCGCGGGCGGCTGACCATGCCGATCGTCATCCGGGTCCCCTACGCCGGCGGCATCGGCGGGGTGGAGCACCACTGCGACTCCTCCGAGGGCTACTACGTCCACACGCCCGGCCTGCACGTCGTCACCCCGTCGACCCCGGCCGACGCCTACAGCCTGCTGCGCGAGTCGATCGCCTCCGACGACCCGGTCGTCTTCATGGAGCCCAAGTCGCTCTACTGGTCCAAGGCCGAGGTCGAGCTGCCCACCACCACCGAGCCGGTCGGCCGGGCCGCGGTGCGGCGCGAGGGCTCCGACGTCACGGTCGTCACCTACGGCCCGCAGGTGCCCAACGCCCTGCGCGCCGCCGAGGTCGCCGCGGCCGAGGAGGACTGGGACCTCGAGGTCGTCGACCTGCGCTCGCTCGTGCCGTTCGACGACGAGACCGTCATGACCTCTGTACGGAAGACCGGCCGGGCTGTCGTGCTCGCCGAGGCGCAGGCTTCGCCGGCATGGGCGCCGAGATCGCCGCCCGCATCCAGGAGCGCTGCTTCCACTCCCTCGCCGCGCCGGTGCTGCGGGTCAGCGGCCTCGACATCCCCTACCCGCCGCCGATCCTCGAGCACTCGCACCTGCCCGGCGTCGACCGCATCCTCGACACCGTCGCGCGGCTGCAGTGGGACGACGAGCCGGACCTGACGTATGCCGTGCCGGCCCGGGAGGTGTCTGCGTGAGCGGGTTCGTCTTCCGGCTGCCCGACCTGGGGGAGGGCCTGACCGAGGCCGAGGTCGTCGAGTGGCACGTCGCGGTCGGCGACGAGGTCTCCATCGACGAGGAGGTCGTCACGGTCGAGACTGCCAAGCGTCGGTGGACGTGCCCTGCCCCTACGCCGGCACGGTCGCCGAGCTGCACGCCGGGCCGGGCACGGTCCTGGCCGTCGGCGAGCCCCTGATCACCGTGGGCGACGTGTCGGCCGCGGCCGAGCCGGTGCCCGCGGCGGAGGAGCCTGCGCCTGCGCCGGCCGGGCCCGCTCCTGCGGGGGAGGACCACGCCGGGGAGCAGTACCGCTCCGAGGAGCGCGCCGGTGCGACCGTGCCCGCCGACGGCGATGACCCGGAGGATCAGCCGGAGCGGCCGCTGATCGGCTACGGCGCGGGCGACGCACCCGCCCGGCGCCGACGGGGCGGCCGCCGCCGGGCCGGCCGGGGAGCATCTGCCGACGATGCCGCCTCCGCGACTACACCCGACACGGCACCCGCCTCCGCTACCACGTCGTCCGCGCCGGACACCTCGTCCGACGGCCGGCGGGCCGTCCGCGTCATCTCGCCGCTCGTCCGCCGGCTGGCCACCGAGTGGGGCATCGACGTGCGCTCCGTGCAGCCCGGACCGACCGGCGTGGTCCGCCGCGCCGACCTCGAGGCCGCCCGGGCGGCCCGTTCGACTGCGACGGTGGAGCCGCCCACGACGGGCACGGCAGCAGCGCACACGGCCGCGGTGGAGACGGCCCCGGCCGACCGGAGGGGCCAGCGCGCGGACCAGCGCGTCCCGTTCCAGGGCGTGCACCGGATCATGGTCGACCGGCTGACCACCTCGCGCCGGGAGATCCCGGACGCCACGACCTGGGTCGACGTCGACGCCACCCGTCTGATGAAGCTCAAGGACGGCCTGCGCGAGGCCAGGCCCGACGCCCGCATCGGCGTGCTCCCCCTGCTGGCGCGCATCGTCGTCGCCGGGCTGGCGCGGCACCCCGAGCTCAACGCCTCCGTGGACGTCGAGGCCGGGGAGATCGTGCAGCACGGCCAGGTGAACCTGGGCTTCGCCGCGCAGTCGCCCCGCGGCCTGGTCGTCCCCGTCGTCCACGGTGCCGGCACCATGAGCACCGCCGAGCTGGCGTCCGCGCTGCGGGAGCTGACCGGTCTCGCCCGGGAGGGCAGGCTGTCACCGGCCCAGATGAGCGGCGGGACCTTCACCCTCAACAACTACGGCGTCTACGGCGTGGACGGCTCGACCCCGATCATCAACCACCCCGAGGCCGGCATGCTCGGCGTCGGGCGGATCGTCGAGAAGCCGTGGGCCCACAAGGGGCGGGTCAGGCTGCGTCAGGTCACCCAGCTGTCGTTCACGTTCGACCACCGGGTCTGCGACGGCGGGACCGCCGGCGGTTTCCTGCGCTACGTCGCCGACTGCGTCGAGCGGCCGGGCACCCTGCTGGCCGACCTGTGAACGAGCCCGATCCGGCCGCAGGAGCCTCGGGCGACCGGGACACGCGTCCGCCGACCGGCGAGGACCACCGGCGTCACCTCCTCCGCGCCGTCGAGCTGGCCAGGGAGGGGTCCTCCCGCGGCGACGGCGGGCCGTTCGGCGCGGTCGTCGTCCTCGACGGACGGGTCGTCGGCGAGGGCTGGAACCAGGTCGTGGCGACCGCCGACCCGACGGCCCACGCCGAGATCGTCGCCGTCCGTCGCGCCTGCGCCGAGCTGGGCGGCTTCCAGCTGGTCGGCGCGCACGTCTACGCCTCCTGCGAGCCGTGCCCGATGTGCCTCGGGGCGCTCTACTGGGCCCGGCCGGCGCAGATCCACCACGCCGCCACCCGCGACCACGCGGCCGAGGTCGGCTTCGACGACTCCTTCATCTACGACGAGCTGGCCCTCTCGCCCGACCGGCGCCGCCTGCCCGCGCGTCGGCACGACGTGCCGGAGGCGGTGCAGGTCATGCGTCGCTGGGCCGAGAACCCCGACCGCACGACCTACTGAGCCGGACGCCGCCCCGCGGGCCGCCCCCCGACCGGGTGCGACCGCATACCCCCTGCTCCTCCGGCGGGCACCCCGCCCGCCGCGCGCATAGTCTTCCCCCACCCTCCCGGGAAAGGTCTGCGCCGTGCTCGACTCCACCATCGCCAGGGTCAACGAGCTCCTCTGGAGCACCCCCATGGTCGTCCTCGTCCTCGCGGCGGGCGTCTGGTTCACCGTCCGCATGGTCGTGCCGCAGGTGCGGCGGCTGCCCGACATGGTCCGCTACCTCGTCGGCGGGGACGACTCGACCCAGGGTCTGTCGTCCTTCCAGTCGTTCGCGATGGCGCTCGGCGGACGGGTCGGCGTCGGCAACATCGCCGGCGTCGCGACCGCCATCCACTTCGGCGGGCCGGGTGCCCTCTTCTGGATGTGGGTCACCGCGTTCGTCGGCGCGGCGGTGGCGATCGCGGAGAGCTCGCTGGCGCAGGTCTACAAGGAGGAGGTCGGCGGGGAGTACCGCGGCGGGCCGGCGTTCTACATCGAGAAGGGCCTGGGATGGAGGTGGCTGGCGGTGCTGTATGCCGTCGCCGCGGTCTTCGCGCTGACCATCACCGGCCCCTCGATCCAGTCCTACAACATCGCGGTCTCGGTCGAGTCGGCCTTCTCCGTCCCGCCGTGGGTCACCGGGGTCGTGGTCACCGCGCTGTTCTGCCTCGTCGTCTTCGGCGGCATGCACCGGATCGGGCGGGTCGTCGGGCTCGTGGTGCCGATCATGGCGGCCGCCTACATCCTCCTCGGGATCGCCCTGCTCGTGCTCAACGCCGACGCGGTCCCGGAGATGTTCGGGCTGATCTTCCGCAGCGCCTTCGGCTCGGACGCGGCGTTCGGCGGGATCCTCGGCGCGGCGATCATGTGGGGCGTCAAGCGGGCGATCTACTCCTCCGAGGTCGGCACCGGGTCCGGCGCCCAGGCCGCGGCGGCCGCCGAGGTCTCGCACCCGGTGAAGCAGGGTCTGGCGCAGGGGTTCTCGGCGTACGTCGACACGCTGCTCATCTGCACGGTCACCGGGCTGATGATCCTGGTCACCGGCTCCTACAACGTCGAGGGGCCGGACGGGGAGATGGTCGCCGAGAACGTGCCCGGCCTGGTCCAGGGACCGGAGTACACCCAGGCCGCGATCGACGCCTCCTTCCCCGGCCTCGGCTCGGCGTTCATCGCGGTCGCGATGTTCTTCTTCGCGTTCACCACGCTGCTGTCGTTCGCGTTCTACGCCGACACCAACATCGCCTACCTGCTGCGCAGCAGCCGGCGCGAGCGGCTCGTCGTGAACCTTGCCTGGGTGCTGCTCGCCGGCTCGATCTTCCTCGGCTCGCTGCGCTCGGCCAGCTTCGCGTGGAACCTGGCCGACGTCGGCCTCGGCCTCTACACGTGGATCAACCTCGTCGCGCTCGTGCTCCTGAGCAGGCAGGCGACCGCGGTCGTGCGCGACTACGACCGGCAGCGCGCCGCAGGCCTCGACCCGGTGTTCGACCCCGAGGACGTCGGCATCACCAACGCGCCGGTGTGGAAGGAGATCGCCGCACGCAAGGCGGCCCGGGACCGCGAGCGCAGCGGGGTCGACGGCTGAGGCCGGTGAGCGCACGGCATACTCCCCGCATGCGCCCCCGCAACCAGATCGTCCAGGACGCCTTCCACGCCGCCGGGGTGGAGGCGGAGATCCGCCTGCTCGACGAGCACGCCCGGACCGCGACGCTGGCGGCCGAGCAGCTGGGCTGCCCGGTCGGCGCGATCGCCAACAGCCTGGTCTTCCTGGCCGACGGCGAGCCCCTGCTCGTCATGGCCAGCGGGGCCGCCCGGGTGGACACCGACGTCATCGCCGCGGCCGTCGGCGCGGGGACGGTGACGAAGGCCTCCGCCGACCAGGTGCGCGCCGCGACCGGCCAGGTCATCGGCGGCGTGGCGCCGGCCGGGCACCCCGCCCCGCTGCGCACGCTGGTGGACGAGGACCTGCGGGCCTTCGAGGAGGTCTGGGCCGCGGGCGGGACGCCGGACTCGATCGTCCCGCTGACCTTCGAGAACCT
Source organism: Ornithinimicrobium sp. CNJ-824 (assembly GCF_001942405.1). Classification (GTDB taxonomy): domain Bacteria; phylum Actinomycetota; class Actinomycetes; order Actinomycetales; family Dermatophilaceae; genus Ornithinicoccus; species Ornithinicoccus kibberensis. The sequence continues at coordinate 85,124 of NZ_MKKA01000005.1, read as the reverse complement.
GCTGCGGGTGACCGGCGGCGAGGTCGTGCGGGTGCGCTGAGGCCGGGCCGGGTCTGTCGGGCCCGCTGGGTAGGGTCGCGGACGTGACGTTGATCGTGCACCGGGCGGCCGGGACGGGGGTGCTGGCCGACGGGCTGGCCGAGCTCCTGGGCAGTCCGCTCGAGGACCCGTTCGCCGAGGAGGTCGTCGCCGTGCCCGCGCGCGGGGTGGAGCGGTGGCTGGCGCAGCGGCTCTCGCACCGGCTGGGGTCGGGCCCGTCGGGGCACGACGGCGTGTGCGCCGGGGTGCGTTTCCTGACCCCGCACTCGCTCGTGACGATGGTGCTCGACGTCGGGCGCGACGACCCGTGGCGCCCCGGCCAGCTGGCGTGGGCGGTGCTGCGGGCGGTCGACGAGAGCCTCGGCCTGCCGTGGGCGGGCACGCTCGCCGACCACCTGGGGTATGCCGAGACCGGCACCGAGCGCGAGCTGCGCCAGGGCCGGAGGTATGCCGTCGCGCGCCGGCTCGCGGGGCTGTTCGCCGACTACGCGGCCCAGCGGCCGGCGGTGCTGACCGACTGGCGGGCCGGCGGGGACGGGGACGGCCTGGGCGGCCGGGTCGCCGACGACCTCGCCTGGCAGCCGCCGCTGTGGCGCCGGGTGCTGGAGGTGGTGGGGGCCGAGGCGCCGGACGAGCGGCACGCCCGGGTCGTCGCGGCGCTGCGGGAGGGCCGCCTCACCGACCTGGAGCTGCCGGGGCGACTGTCGCTGTTCGGCCACACCCGCATCTCCCGCAGCGAGGTCGAGGTGCTCGGCGCCCTCGCCGAGCACCGGGACGTCCACCTGTGGCTGCCCCAGGCCTCGCCCGTCGCCTGGGCGGAGCTGGCCCCCGTCGTGTCCGTCGGGCCGGTGCCCCGCGAGGACGACCGCTCCGGCGAGCTCGTCCAGCACCCGCTGCTGGCCAGCCTGGGCCGGGACGCCCGCGAGCTCCAGCGCACGCTGCCCTCGCCGGCGGGCGCGACGAGCTGGTGGGGTCCACCGCCGGCGGCGGGCCGGACAGCTCCCCCGGCGACCGTGGTGGCGCCGCGGCCCCCGACGGCCCGGCCACCCTGCTCGCGATGCTCCAGCACGACATCCGGGCCGACAGCCCCCCGGACGGGGCGACGCGGGAGGCCCGTCGGGTCCCGGCCACCGACCGCAGCGTGCAGGTCCACGCGTGCCACGGGCAGTCGCGCCAGGTGGAGGTGCTCCGCGACGTGCTCGCCGACCTCCTCCAGCGCGACCCGACCCTGGAGCCGCGGGACGTCCTCGTGATGGTCCCCGACATCGACGCCTACGCGCCGCTGGTCCACGCCGGCTTCGGCCTGGGCGAGATCGTCCGGGACGGGTCGGCCCGCACGCACCCGGCCCACGGGCTGCGGGTCCGCCTGGCCGACCGGGCCCCGGTGCACCTCAACCCCCTGCTACGGCTGGCCCTGCAGCTCGTGGAGCTGGCCGGCGGACGGGTCACCGCCGGGGAGGTGCTCGACCTGGCCCGCAGCGCGGCGGTGCGCCACCGGTTCGGCCTCGACGACGACGCCCTGGAGCGCATCGGCGACTGGGTCGGTGCGACCACCGTGCGGTGGGGCCTGGACGGGGAGCACCGGGCCGACTACCAGCTGACCAACGTCGTCCAGAACACCTGGCGGGCCGGCCTCGACCGCATCCTCGTGGGGGCGGCGGTCGACGGCGAGGACGTCGACCACGTCGGCCGCACCCTCGGGCTGGACGACCTGGACAGCGGCGACCTCGACCTCGCCGGCCGGCTCGCCGAGCTGGTCTCCCGGCTGGGCCGCACCCTGCGGGCGCTGCGCACCGCCGACACGGCCGAGCAGTGGCTGCGCGTCGTGGAGGAGGGGGTCCTCGACCTCGCCGACGTGCCCTTCCGGGACGCCTGGCAGGTGGCCCAGCTCGAGCGCGAGCTGCACCGCACCGCCGAGGCGGCCGGCCGGGTCGCGGGCGAGCACGGGGTCTCCCTCTCGCTGGCGGACGTGCACACCCTGCTGGCCGAGCAGACGGCGGGCCGGGCCACCCGGTCCAACTTCCGCACGGGCACGCTCACCGTCTGCACGATGGTGCCGATGCGCTCGGTGCCCCACCGGGTGGTCGCCCTCGTCGGCATGGACGACGGCCACTTCCCCCGGTCCACGACCTCCGACGGCGACGACGTCCTCGCCCGCCGTCCCGTCACCGGGGAGCGCGACCCCCGCAGCGAGGACCGCCAGCTGCTCCTCGACGCGCTGATGTCGGCCGGGGAGACGCTGGTGGTGACCTACACCGGTTTCGACGAGCACACCGGGCAGCGGCGCCCGCCGGCCGTCCCCCTGGGCGAGCTGGTCGACGCGCTCCGGGCGACCGCCACCGGCAAGGGCGTCGACCGCGTCGTCACCGAGCACCCCCTGCAGCCCTTCGACCTGCGCAACCTGGCCGGGACGGCACCTGACACCACCCCGCTGCTGCCCGGCGACGAGCCGTTCAGCTACGACCCCGCGGCCCTCGCCGGTGCCCGGGCCCTGCAGGACGAGCCCGCCGCACGCGTCCCGCTGGCCCGTCGCGCCTTCGCCCCCTCCCCCCGCGAGGACGTGCTGCTCGACGACCTCGTGCGCTTCTTCGACAACCCGGCCAAGGCCTTCCTGCGCTCCCGGATCGGGCTCTACGTGCCGGAGGTCCCCGAGCAGCGGGGCGAGGGCATCCCCGTCGAGCTCGACGGCCTGCAGCGGTGGGCCATCGGGGAGCGGATGCTCACCGCGGTCCTGGCCGGCCGCGACCCCGGCGCGACCTGCGAGGCCGAGCTCTGGCGCGGCGAGCTGCCGCCCGACGCGCTCGGCCACCGCACGATGGAGGACCTCACCAGCCAGGTGCAGGAGCTGTGCCAGGCGACCTGGCGGGCCGTCGGTCAGGGCGGCTGGGGCCAGGCGCTGCAGCGGGAGAGCCTCGACGTCGACATCGCCCTGCCGCTGCCCGGCGACCGGCGCCTGGTGGGCACCCTGGGCGGGCTGGTCGGCGGGTCGGCCCTGTCGGTCAGCTTCTCCTCGGTCAAGGCCAAGCACCGGCTGCACTCCTGGATCTCCGCGCTCGTCCTGGCCGCCGCCGGTCAGGAGCAGGCCCGGGGCCACCACCTGGGCCGCTACAGCTTCGGCAGGGTCAAGTCGGTGGGGCACGTCAGCCACGGCCCGGTCCCCCGGGAGCAGGCCGTCGAGCTCCTCGCCCGGCTCGTCGACCTGCGCGACCGCGGCCTGGACGCGGTGGTCCCGCTGCCGGTGGAGACCAGCCGCGCCTGGGCCGAGCAGTACCTCAAGAACCGCAGCGTCAAGGCCGCCGACGAACGGGCCTCGCAGCGCGGCTGGGAGACCCGCCAGGGCGGCTGGGGCATCCGCCAGGAGCAGCACGACACCTCCTGGCAGCACGTCCTCGGCGACGTGCTGCCCCTGGCCGCCGTCGTCGGCACCCCCCTCGACGACGAACGCTGGGTCCCGGAGGTCCCGCACCGGCTGGGCCAGCTGTCGCTGCGGCTGTGGGGCCCGGTCCTGGACCACGAGACGATGGGGAAGGGCTGAGCCGGTGGAGCACTTCGACATCACCGACCCGCTGCCGCAGGGCACCGTGCTGCTGGAGGCCAGCGCCGGGACCGGCAAGACGTGGACGATCGCCGCCCTCGTGGCCCGGTTCGTGGCCGAGGGCGAGGCCGACCTGCGCGACCTGCTCGTGGTCACCTTCAGCCGGGCCGCGAGCCAGGAGCTGCGGGCCCGGGTCCGCGAGCAGCTCGTGCTCGTCGAGCGCTGCCTGCGCGAACGGTCCTGCCCTCCGGGCGACGCCCTCGTCGCCCACCTCCTGGCCGCCGACGAGGAGACCGTGCGGGTCATGCACCGGCGGGTCCGGGCGGCGCTGACCGACTTCGACGCGGCCACGATCGCCACCGTCCACCAGTTCTGCCAGGAGGTGCTGCGCAGCCTGGGCGTGGCCGGCACCACCGACGCCTCGGCCACGCTCGTCGAGGACCTCGACGACCTGCTCGTCGACGTCGTCGACGACATCTACCTGCGCGGGTTCCGCAACGACCGCAAGGTTCTCTTCAACCGGTCCGCGGCCCTCCAGATCGCGCGGACGGCCGTGGACGACATCCACGCCGGTCTGCGGCCGGAGACCGCCGAGCCGCGGTCGGTGCCGGCCCGTCGGGCGGGCTTCGCCCGGGCGGTGCGCACCGAGTTCGACGTGCGCAAGCGCCGCCTGCAGGTCATGCACTACAACGACCTGCTCACCCAGCTGGCGGACGCGCTCGAGGACCCGGACTCCCTGGCCCGGGACCGGATGCGGGCGCGCTGGCAGGTCGTGCTCGTCGACGAGTTCCAGGACACCGACCCGGTGCAGTGGCAGGTGCTCGACCGGGCCTTCACCGGCCACTGCCGGGCGATGGTGCTCATCGGCGACCCGAAGCAGGCGATCTACGGCTTCCGGGGCGGCGACATCGCCACCTACCTCACGGCCGCCGAGGCCGCGGGCGAGCGCCGGACCCTCCCCCGCAACTACCGCTCCGACGCCGGCGTGGTGCGCGCCCTGGGCACGCTGCTCGAGGCGCCCAGCTGGGCGACCCGCAGATCGTCGTCCACCCGATCGAGGCGGCCATCGACGTCAGGCGCCTGGACGGGGCCCCCAGCGACGCCCCGGTGCGGCTGCGGCAGGTGCTGCTGGAGGAGCACCTCGGCGGCAGCGACCGCATCGGCCCGTTCCGCGAGCACGTCTTCCCCGACCTCGCCCGTGACGTGGCCGCTCTGCTCGGGTCGGACGCGACCTTCGACGGGCGCCCCGTGCGGGCCAGCGACGTGGCCGTGCTCGCGCACAAGGGCAGCGACCTCGTCCGGGCCCAGGACGCGTTGCGGGACCTGGGGATCCACGCGGTCAGCGCCGGCGGCATGTCCGTCCTGCAGACCCGGGCCGCCCACGAGTGGCTCACCCTGCTGGAGGCGATGGTCGCCCCGCACCGGTCGGTGCTGACCCGGGCCGCGGCCCTGACCGACCTGCTCGGGCACGACCCGGTCGCCGTCGACGAGGGGGGCGAGGAGCTCGACGACCTGCTCGCCCAGACCTGCCGCGACCTGGCCGCCGTCCACGCCAGGCAGGGGATCGCCGCCGTCCTGGAGCGGCTCGTGGCCGAGGGGCTGACCGCGCGGGTGCTCGCCCGGCCCGGCGGCGAACGGACCCTCACCGACGTCGAGCACGTGGCCGAGCTGCTGCACGAGGCCGGCCGGGAGGGCCAGCTGGGCCTGGTCGCCCTGCTGGAGTGGCTGCGTGCCCAGATGGCCGAGGACGCCCCGACGTCCACCAACGCCCGCACCCGCCGGCTCGACAGCGACGCCGCCGCCGTCCAGCTGCTCACCGTCCACGGCAGCAAGGGCCTGCAGTTCCCCGTCGTCTACCTGCCGGCGCTCGTCGACCGCAACGTGCCGGACACGCCGTCGATCCCGCTGTGCCACGAGGACCCGCCGGAACGGACCCGGTGGATCGACGTGGGCGGGGCGAGCGGGCCGCAGTGGAAGGACTCGGTCGCCCGCCACAAGGCCGAGGAGGCCGGCGAGTCTCTCCGGCTGCTCTACGTCGCCCTCACCCGGGCCCAGTCCCAGGTCGTGACCTGGTGGTCGCCCAGCGGCCGCAACACCAGCCCCTCCCCGCTCCACCGGATTCTCTTCGGCCGGGGTCCCGGCGAGGGGCCGGTGCCGGACACCGTCCCGGTGCCGGCGGAGGACTTCGCCACCGCGCGGCTGCAGGAGTGGGCCGCCCTGGGCGCGTTCGCCCTGGAGCGGGCCGACCACGCCGAGCACGTCCCGGCGGTGGCGACGGACCAGCCGCCCCCGCCCCGCCTGGCGACCTGGACCCGGCGGATCGACACGGACTGGCGGCGCACGTCATACACGGCCCTGTCCACCCCGCGCGACGCCCAGGGGCACGAGCTGACCGGCGGCGTCGGCAGCGAGCCTGAGCTCTCGCCTCGGGAGGACGAGCCGGACACCGTCGACCCCGTCGTGGAGCAGACGCCCTCGCTGCCGGGGCTGGAGGTCGTCCTGCCGGGGCAGGACGTGGCCTCGCCCATGGCCGACCTGCCCGTGGGGGCGACCTTCGGCTCGCTCGTCCACGGGGTGCTCGAGCACGCCGACCCGCAGGCGCCCGACCTGCGCGCCGAGCTGCTCGAGCACGTCCGGGAGCAGCTGGTGCAGTGGCCGGTCGAGCTCGACCCCGAGGAGCTGGCCGACGCCCTGGTCGACGTCTGCGACACGCCCCTCGGCCCGTTGGCGCAGGGCGTGACCCTGCGGCAGATCGGGCGGGCGGACCGGCTGTGCGAGCTCGACTTCGAGCTCCCGCTGGGCGGGGGCGACCTGCGCCGCGACCCGGTGGGGGACGTGGCGGAGGGCCCGACGCGGGGCGCGCGGCCCGGGTCGGCCACCGGTGCACGGCTCGGCGACCTCGTGCCCCTCCTGCGGGCGCACCTGCCGGCCGGCGACCCCGTCCGCGGCTGGGCCGACGTGCTCGACTCCTCCTCCGAGCTGGCCGAGCAGCCGCTGCGTGGCTACCTCACCGGCTCGGTGGACGTCGTGCTGCGCACGGGCGGGCGCTACCTGGTCGTCGACTACAAGACCAACTGGCTGGGCCGTCCTGAGGAGCCGCTGACCGCCGCCGACTACCGGCCGGAGAAGCTCGCCGAGGCGATGGGCCACTCCTCCTACCCGCTGCAGGCGCTGCTCTACGCCGTCGTCGCGCACCGCTTCCTGCGCTGGCGGCTGCCGGGCTACCGGCCCGAGCGGCACCTGGGCGGGGTCCTCTACCTCTACGTCCGGGGCATGTGCGGCCCGGACACCCCGGCCGTGGACGGCCACCCGTGCGGGGTCTTCTCCTGGCGGCCGCCGGTGGCGCTGGTCACCGGGGTGTCCGACCTGCTCGACGGACGCACCACCGAGGGGGCGGCATGACGATCCTCGAGGTGTTCGAGCCGGTCGAGCACGACCGCCGGCTGGCCGTCGACACCCCCGGCGCCCTCGGCGAGCTCAACCGGGCGGGGGTCCTCACCGCCGCCGACGTGCACCTCGCCCGGACCCTGGCCCGGGTCTGCGGCGAGCACGACGAGGAGGCCGTCCTCGCCGCCGCGGTCTCCACTCGGGCCGTGCGGTCCGGGTCGGTCGCGGTCGACCTCGCCGACCTCGCCACCACCGGCGCCGAGACCCTGCCCGGCCTGCCCTGGCCCTCCCCCGACGCCTGGACCGAGGCGGTGGCCGCCAGCGAGCTGGCCCGCTCCGGCGCCCTCGTGGTCGACCAGGGACTGGTCTACCTGCAGCGCTACCACCACCAGGAGGTCCAGGTCGTCGAGGACCTGCGGGCCCGGGCGGCGCTGCCGGCCCCGGCGGTCGACGAGCAGGTGCTCACCGCCGGGCTCACCCGGATCTTCCCCGGCGAGGGGTATGCCGAGCAGCGCGCCGCCGCCGAGGTGGTCGCCCGTTCCCGGACGAGCGTGATCACCGGCGGCCCCGGCACCGGCAAGACCACCACCGTCGCGGGGTGCTCGCCCTGCTGGCCGAGCAGGCCCACGCGGCCGGCGAACGGCCGCTGCGGATCGGGCTGGCCGCACCCACCGGCAAGGCCGCCGCCCGCGTCCGGGTCGCGGTCAACGGGGCGCTGGACGAGATCCTTCGCCGCACCCCCGACGACACCCGGCCGGTCGTCGAGCGGCTCCGGGAGGTCGAGCCGAGCACGCTGCACCGGCTGCTGGGCTGGCGCCCGGACAGCCGCTCCCGCTTCCGGCACCACCGGGGCAACCGGCTCCCCCACGACGTGGTCCTCGTCGACGAGGCCTCGATGGTGTCCCTGACCCACATGGCCCGGCTGCTGGAGGCGCTACGCCCGCAGGCCCGGCTCATCCTCGTCGGGGACGCCGACCAGCTGGTGTCCGTCGACGCCGGCGCCGTCCTGGCCGACCTCGTCGCCGGGGCCGAGGTCGCCGCCGACCCCCCGGTCGCCCTGGCCCGGCTGCGCACGGTGCACCGCTTCGGGGAGACGATCGGCGCCCTGGCCGAGGCGCTGCGGGTCGGGGACGCCGACGCCGTCGTCGCCGCCCTGTCGGCCGGGAGCGACGAGGTGCGCTGGGTTCGCGACGAGGACCCGGTGACCACCCTGCGGCCCCTGCTCACCCAGCAGGCCTACCGGGTGCTCACGGCCGCGCGGGACGGGGACGCCGAGGGCGCGCTCACCGCCCTCGGCGACCACCGGCTGCTCTGCGCGCACCGCACCGGGCCTCACGGCGTGCGCACCTGGAACCAGCTGACCGAGACCTGGCTCACCGAGGAGACCGGGCTGACCTTCTACGACCAGATGTACGTCGGCCGACCCCTGCTCGTCACCGCCAACGACTACGCCACCGGCGTGCTCAACGGCGACACCGGGGTCGTCGTCGCCTCGCGCACCCCCGACGGCACCCCCGTGCGGATGGCGGTCGTCGAGGGCGCCACCGGGTCCACGCGGTTCGCCCCCAGTCGGCTCGGCGACGTGGAGACGATGCACGCGATGACCATCCACAAGGCCCAGGGCAGCCAGGCCAGGGAGGTCACCGTCCTGCTGCCCGAGGCCGACTCGCCGCTGCTGACCCGCGAGCTGTTCTACACCGCCGTGACCCGGGCCGAGGAGACCGTCCGGGTCGTCGCCCCGGAGGAGGTCGTCCGGGCCGCGGTGGACCGGCGGGTCGTCCGGGCGAGCGGCCTGCGGCAGCGGCTGGCAGGATCCCCGACCTGATGGAGGCGACATGGGCACCGACCTGACCCTGATCCACATGGGTGACCTGCACGGTCACCTCGTCCCCCGCCCGCACCTGCGCAGCGACGGCACCGGCGGGACCGAGGGGGGTCTGGCCAGGATGGCCACGCTGGTCAACCGCGTCCGCACCGAGCGGCCGCACTCCCTGCTCGTCAACAGCGGCGACACGATCCAGGGCAGCGCGGAGGCCCTGTTCACCCGGGGGCAGGCGCTCGTGGACGTCGTCGACCGGCTGGGGGTCGACGTGTTCGCGCCGGGCAACTGGGACTACCTGTACGGCAAGGAGCGCTTCCTCGAGCTCTTCGGTCCGGGCACGGGGCTGCCGGGTGCAACCGGGATCGCGGCCGGGCAGCGCTGGGGCGCGCTCGCGTGCAACGTCTACCACGCGGGGACGCAGGACCTGCTGCTGCCGCCGACCGGGGTGGTGGCGGTGGGCGACCTGCGGGTGGGCTTCGTCGGCCTGTCCAGCGAACGGGCCATCAACGCGCTGGGGCCGTGGGTCACGGAGGGGATCGAGTTCACCGGCGACGCCGCCGAGGTGGCCGGCCACGTGGCCGACCTGCGGGAGCAGGGGGTGGACCTGGTGGTGCTGGTCTCCGAGTTCGGGCTAGCCAAGAACATCCTCATCGCCGAGGACGTCCCCGGCATCGACGTGGTCCTCTCCTCCGACATGCACGAGGAGACCCGGCAGGTCGTGCCGACCTCGACCGGTGCACTGGTCTCGGAGGTCGGGCAGGACGGCACCCGGGTCGGCGTGCTCGACCTGACGGTCGGGGACGACGGCGTCACCGCCTGGGACTACGCCCTGCACACCGTCGGCGAGGACCTCGAGCCGGACCCGGCCGTGGAGGAGCTGGTCGACCGGGTGCGTCGGCCGTTCCTGTCCGGCCCGGACTTCCGTCCGCACCGCAACCCGTTCAACGGCGCCGAGCTGAGGCGCCCGATCGACGAGGTCGTCGGCCGCACCGAGATCCCCCTGCACCGCAGCGGGTTCGTCCACGACCCGACGCCGGCGGTGGTCTCCGGGAGCTCGCACGACATGATCGCCGCGGCCATCCGCGAGCAGGCCGGGGCCGACGTGGGCCACCTGCGCGGGTTCCGCTACGGCACGCACGTGGCGCCGGGCCCGGTCCGGCTGGAGGACCTCTACCACTACCTGCCCGTGGGCGCCCAGGTCGGCGTCGGGCGGGTGACCGGCAGCCAGCTCGCGACGCTCCTCGAGAACTCCGCCGCGGGCGCGCTCGACCCCGACCCGTGGGCGTGGAAGGGCGGCTGGCTGCACGCGCTCGCCGGGGTCTCCTACGACCTGGACCCGGGGGCGCAGAAGGGCTCGCGCACGTCGGCGGTGACGGTCCGCCGGGCGGGCACGGACGGCCACCCGGACGGCACCCCGGAGCCGCTCGACCCGGAGGCGACCTACACGGTCGCCGGCTACTTCTACGAGGCCGCCGCCGGGAAGGTCGGCCCGCTCGAGGTGGCGGACGGGGAGGTGCGGGTGCTCCGCGGCGAGGGCGACGACGGCGGCGGGGGCGACGACGGCGGCGGGGGCGACGACGGCGGCGGAGGCATTCTCGACATCACCGAGGTCGTGGCGCGGCACCTGGCAGAGCACCCGGCCACGGCCAGCCCCGACGAGATCCGACCCGTCGGCCCCCTGCCGGGGCCCGTGCACGGCAACCCGGAGATCCAGCCGCTGCTGGGCGCCGACCGCTCTCGGCCGGACCGCTCCGAGGCCGACCTCCCCGACGCCGACCGCACCTGACCGCCCGGCCACCTCCACGAGGTGACCGGGCGGCGGGGCGTCCCCGCGTGTCCCGCGCGGGTCGCCGGGTCGGTGGTCCCGTCCGGAGCTATCCCGTGGCCAGCCCCTCCGCCGGGCTGACCCGGGCCGCCCGCCGGGCCGGCAGCACGCTGGCCAGCACCCCGGCCAGCAGCGCGACGCCGACGATGATCCCGACGCGGCCCCACGGCACGGCCAGCCGGACGCCGACGTCCTCCGGCAGGAGGGTCTGGACCCCGAGCGCGGCGTACCCGAGCCCGAGCCCCAGGCCGACGAGGGCGGCGACCAGCGCCAGCAGGACGCCCTCGACGAGCAGCATCGAGCGCATCTGGGCGCGGGTCAGCCCCAGGCCGCGCAGCAGGGCGTGCTCCCGGTGCCGCTCCAGCACCGACAGCGACAGCGTGTTGGCGATGCCCACGACCGCGATGAGCACGGCCACGCCGAGCAGGCCCGTGGTGACGAGCACGAGCACGTCGAGCACCTGGGTGACGGCGACCCGGTCGGCGGCCGACCCGGACATCTGCAGGCTGCTCCCGTCGGCCACGTCGGACACGGCGCCCATGGTGCCGGCCACGTCCACGTCGTCGGCCAGCCGGAGGAGCACCGTGCCCGGCGCGACCGCGTCCCCGCCCAGCGCCGCGAGGTCCTCGACGTGCACCGCGACGTCGTAGCCCATCGCGAACGGCACCACCTCCAGCTCGGCGCTGCCCCCGGCGCCGGTCACCCGCAGCCGGTCGCCGGGCTCGAGCCCGTGGATCGCGCGCATCCCGTCGGCCATGCCGACGGTGCCGGGCACGAGGGCGGCCAGCTGCTCGTCGCCCCGGACCACGTCCGCGTCACGGGCCGGGTCGATCCCGACCGCGGCGGTCCCGCCCCCCTCCTGCTCCCCGAGCACCAGGTATGCCGTGCCCGCCACCCTCGCGGTCGCCACCCCGTCGACCTCCTCGAGGCGGTCGGCCACGTCCGCCGGCACGGGCAGCGCGTCAAGCCCGTCCGTGCCGTCGGCGGACCCGGCGTACTCGGCACCCGCCGACAGCACGAGGTCCACCGAGTAGGACTCGTCGATCTCGCCCATCGCGGTGCGCTCCCCGGTGGCCGCACCGACCGAGGTCATCGTGATGAGGGTGACGCCGACGACGAGCGCGGCGCTGGTCGCGGCCGCCCGGCCCGGGTTGCGGACGGCGTTGTCGACCGCCAGCCGCCCCGGCACCCCGGCCGGACGGGCGGCGAGCCCGAGCAGGCGCACCGCGGCCGGCACGAGGACCACCGCGGCCACGAGGACGCCGGCGAAGGAGACCGCGCCGCCCAGGACGCCGGTGAGGACGTCCCGCGAGGTGGCGGCGTGCACCATGGCGGCCACGCCCGCGCCCACGAGCAGCACGGAGACCGCGATCCGGCCCCGGCTCACCCGCACCCGTCCGCTGGAGGGCCCGACCGGGCGCAGCGCCGCCAACGGGGAGACGCGGGTCGCCCGGGCCGCCGGCCACAGGCTGGCGAGCACGGTGACCAGCACCCCCACCAGCAGGGGGACGCCCACGACGACAGGGGTCAGGACCAGGCCGTCCGGCAGCGGCAGCCCGAGGTCGACCCGGCGGCCCAGGGCCAGCAGCCCCAGCCCGGCGAGCAGCCCGAGGCCCACCCCCAGGGCGGAGGAGACCAGCCCCAGGACCACGGCCTCGAGGACGACGAGCGAGCGGACCTGCCGCGTCGTGGCGCCCACGGCCCGCAGCAGGGCCAGCTCGGAGGTGCGCTGGGCCAGGGTGATGGTGAACGTGTTGGCGATGACGATGGCGGCCGTCAGCAGCGCCACGGCGCCGAAGCCGAGCAGGACGGCCCCGACGACGTCGGTGCCGCCGGTGAGCTTGGCGACCCGGTCGGCGGCGGCCTCCTCACCGGTCCGCAGCTCGGCCCCGGGCACCGCGGCCGTCAGCGCCTCCCGCGCCGCCGGCTCGTCGGCGCCCTCGACGAGGTCGACCATCACCGACCCGTAGGTCAGCTCCGGCTCGATGTGCCGCAGCGTCGCGTCATCGGCCGCGAACGCCGGCCCGAACGACAGCATCGGGTCGGTGTCGCCGAAGTCCACGGCACCGACGACCTCGACGGTGGTGACGTCGGGGGTCGTCGCGTCCTCCAGCGGCGGGCGGGCCAGCTCCAGAGTCTCCCCGACCGGGACGTCCTCGGCCAGCTCGGGGTTCACCACGACCTCGCCGGTGGCCCCGGGCATGCGCCCCTCCAGGAGGGTCACCCCCGTCACCGGGACCGGCGCGCCGACGGCCCACTCCTGCGGCGTCAGCGCACCGGTGACGACCGTCTCGCCCCGCACGGAGGCGACGTCGTCGAGAGCGGCGGCGGCGTCATACCCCGCGGTGGGGATCCCCTCCCCCTCGACGGTGAGGACGAGGTCGGCGTCGCGCACCCCCGCGGCGACCGCGTCCTCCATGCCGCGCTGGGCGGTGGTGAGCAGAGCCAGGCTCGCGGCGAGGAAGGCGACGCCGAGGACGATCGCCACGGCCGCCGAGAGCAGGCGTCGTCCGCGGGAGGCGAGGCCGGCGGTCCGCCAGGTGCCCATCACGCCTGCCCGAGGTCGCGCACGGCGGCCAGGACCGCGTCGACGGCCGGGTCGACGAGCTCGCCGGCCACCTGTCCGTCCGCGAGCAGCACCACGCGGTCGGCGACGGCGGCGGCGTTGGCGTCGTGGGTGACCATGGCCACGGTCTGGCCCCACTCGTCGACCGAGCGGCGCAGCAGGGCGAGCACCTCGCGCCGGTGGTGGAGTCCAGCGCCCCCGTGGGCTCGTCGGCGAAGATGACCTCGGGCCGGGTGACCAGCGCCCGGGCCAGCGCGACCCGCTGCTGCTGCCCGCCGGACAGCTCCCCGGGCCGGTGGGCCAGGCGGTCCCCGAGCCCCAGACCGTCGACGATCCGCCGTTCCCAGTCGGCGTCCGGGCGACGGCCGGCGAGGTCGAGCGGGAGGCGGATGTTCTGCCGGGCGGTGAGCGTGGGCAGGAGGTTGAACGCCTGGAAGACGAACCCCACCGCGCGCCGCCGCAGCGTGGTCAGCTGCCGGTCCGAGAGCGACGTCAGCTCGGTGTCGCCGAGGAAGACGCGGCCCGAGGTCGGCGTGTCCAGGCCGGCGAGCAGGTGCATGAGCGTGGACTTGCCCGAGCCGCTGGGCCCCATGATCGCGGTGAACCGCCCCGCCTCGATCCCGACGGACACCCCCTCCAGGGCGTGCACCGCGGTCTCGCCGCTGCCGTAGGTCTTCGTCAGGTCGAGGGTGCTGGCGGCCAGCGCCGCGCGGCGGTCCGAGGTCGTCCGGTCCGGGCTCGTCCCGGTCGTGGTGGTCGTCATGGTGGCGACGCTATGGACCCGGGGGTGCGGCGCGCGTCGGTCCGTGGGCCCGTCCTGGGGCGGCCCGGGTCAGACCGGGGTATGACGTGGCGCCGGCCCGACGCGCCCCGCCCGTCCGGGGACCTCGTCCACGGCCGCCCGCTAGCCTGCCCGGATGGAGGACCTGGTGGGGCGCTGGGCCGGGACGACGTTCCAGCAGGAGGCCGCCGCGTGGGCCGACGAGGTGCTCGCGGCCCGGGGCCTGGTGCGGTCCGGTCCGCTCGTGCCGGAGAAGATCCGGTTCTGGTCGGCCGTGCTCGTCGTGCCTCACGCAGGTAGCGCCGGCGACGGGGGCCGCGCCTGGCTCAAGGTCGGCAACCCGGGGCAGGCGTTCGAGGGCCGGCTGCTCCAGGCGCTGGGGCAGGTCGTGCCGGAGCGGGTCGTGGCCCCGTGGGCCGTCGACGAGGAGCGCGGGTGGTGGCTGCTGCCGGACGGCGGCCCCACCCTGGACGGGTCCCGGCCCCAGGACTGGGTCGACCTCGTCGGCGACGTGGCTGACCTGCAGCGGGCGTGCGCACCCCACCACGACCGGCTCGACATGATCCCGGCGCTGCCTGCGGAGGCGGCGGCCGGGTGGGTCGAGGCGACGGTGGACCGGCTCGCCCGGCTGCCTGTCGCGGACCCCCAGCACCTGGACCCGGCCCGCGCCCGGGCACTGGTCGGCCAGGGACCGGACGGCCACGACGGGCTGCGACGCCTCGACGAGCGCATGCAGGTCCTGGCCGGCACGGGCCTGCCGCAGACCCTCCAGCCCAACGACGCCCACCCGCGCAACGCCGTCGGCCCGTCGACGCCCGGCGGCCCGGCCCGGGTGTTCGACCTGGGCGACTCCGTCCGGTCCCACCCGTGGGCCGTGCTGCACACGACCGTCCGGCTGGCCGCCCGGGTGCCCCTGACCGACCCGTGGCCGGACACCCCGCTCACGCGCCGGATCGTGGACGCCTACCTCGAGCGGTGGCCCGAGGTCGACCTCGGGGGGCGGGCTGGGAGCGGCTCGTCGGGCGCGGGCGGCTGGTCGGGCGCCGGCGACCTTCCCGAGGTGCTCGAGGCGGTCGACCGGCTCGGCGCCGTGCACCGGGCGGCCTCGTGGCTGCGGCTGCTGGGCCCCGTCGACCCCGACCGGCTCGCGGTCCCCACGCCGAGGGTCGCGGACTGGCTGGAGCTGGCCCTGCGGTGAAGCCGGCCCGGGTCTCGGCCTGCCGGGTCGGCGCGACTCTCAGCCGGATCGTGACGAGACGCCCGACCGCAACCTGCGGAAACGCCGGAGCCGTCGTCAAGAACCGGCCGACAGTGGGCCGGCCAGCCTCCGGAGACGGTCCGGCCGACGACGGCGACCCACCCCCCATGTCGCCCCGGGCGACCCTCACTCCCGGCCGGCCAGCCCTGTCTCGTAGGCGGTGATGACCATCTGCACCCGGTCGCGCAGGTCCAGCTTGTGCAGGATCCGGCCGATGTGGGTCTTGACGGTCGCCTCGGCCAGGAACAGCTCGGCGGCGATCTCGCCGTTGGTCAGTCCGCGGCCGACGGCCCGCAGCACCTCCCGCTCCCGGTCGGTGAGCGGGGCCAGCCGGGCCTGGGCGGTCCGGCGCTCGGCCGCCCGGGCCCGCTCCACGTCCCCGTCGGGCAGCTGGGGGACGAACCGCTCGAGCATCCGGCGCGTCGTCGACGGCGCCATGGCGGCGTCGCCCTCGTGCACCGCGTGGATCGCCGCCAGCAGCTCGGCCGGCCCGGCGTCCTTGAGCAGGAAGCCCGCGGCCCCGGCCCGCAGCGCCGCGAAGACGTACTCGTCCAGGTCGAAGGTGGTCAGCACCAGCACCTTCGGGGCGTCGACCGCCTCGCGGATCCGGCGGGTGGCCTCGACCCCGTCCATGCGCGGCATGCGGACGTCCATGAGCACCACGTCCGGCCGGGTCGCGGCCACGCCCTCGACCCCGGCCAGCCCGTCGGCCGCCTCCCCCACGACGGTCATGTCCGGCTGGGCGTCCAGCACCATCCGGAAGCCGGCACGGACCAGCTCCTGGTCGTCGACGAGGAACAGCCGGACCGGCCCGCCCCCCGGGCCGGCGGGTCCGGTCCCCACGTGCTGGTCGGTCATCCGCGCCACCAGCCCTGTCCGGTCCGCCCGGGACCGTGGCCGCCGCCGTCGGAGGTCGGCCCCCCGGTCGGGATCGTGGCGACCACCTCCCAGCCCCCGCGCTGGCGTGGCCCGGCGTGGACCGTCCCGCCCAGCACCTCCACCCGCTCGGCCATCCCCCGCAGCCCGTTGCCGTCCGTCCCCTCGTCGTCCGGGACCACCAGTCCCCGGGGGTCCGTGCCGTCGCCGTCGGGCCGCAGGTCACCGCCGTCGTCGGTCACCCGCACGAGCAGCACCGCCGGCGTGCGCAGCAGGTCCACGTCGACCGTGGCCCCGGGCCCGGCGTGCTTCATGACGTTGGTCAGCCCCTCCTGGACCACGCGGTAGGCCGCGAGGTCGGCCTCGCGGGGCAGGTCGTCGACCTCGCCCCGCACCACGAGGTGGACCCGCACGCCGGAGTCCCGCACCCGCTGGACCAGCTCGTCGAGCGAGTCCAGGCCCTGGGTCGGTTCGAGCTCGAGCGCCGTCCCGTCCTCGCGCAGCACGCCGACGAGCCGGCGGGTGTCGGACAGCGACTCCCGGGCCGTGCCGGCCAGCGTCTCGAGGGTCTGGGCGGCTCTTTCGAGCGCCGCCCGGTCGGGCCCGATCGCCGGTGGCGCGGCGAGCGCCTGGCGCGCGGCGTAGAGCGCCCCGTCGGCCTGCACCACCACCACGGCCAGCGAGTGCGCGACGACGTCGTGCATCTCGCGGGCGATCGAGGCCCGCTCCGACTGGGCGGCCAGGCGGGCCCGCTGCTCCCGGTCCCGGGCCAGCGCCGCCCGCTGCCGCTCCAGCCGGGCGATGACCGCCTGCCGGCGCCGCACGACGTCGCCCAGGACCCAGGCCACGGCGACCACCATCCCGATGAGCGTCGCCTGGAAGCCGATGGTCACGAGGGACCGCGCCCCCGCGGCCGGGTTGTACTCGACCGCCCAGTCCAGCGCCGCGACCAGCGCACCGGCCAGGCCCAGGCCCAGCACGAGCAGCGACTCCCGCCGCGTCCCGTAGGCCGACGCCGCGTAGACCGCGACGAGCACCGCGACGTTGGCCGGGTGGGGCCCGTCGACGAGGACCACCTGCAGCAGGCACGCGGCCGCGACCCCCAGGGCCGAGGCCAGCGGGTGGGTGCGCCGCCACAGCAGGGGCAGCACCATGAGCAGGCCCAGCACGACCCACCCGAACCCCGCGACGGCGCTGGACACGAGCACCCACATGACCAGACCCCCGACGACGAGCAGGTCGGGCCACCAGGTCCGGACCCGCAGCCGGCCGCCGACGTCCCGCAGCTCCTGCCAGGCTCCCGCGCCGCCTCCGTCGTCTCCCTCACCCCAGCAGGGTAGGTCCGGACCGGGGGCGGGCACGTCATACCGCGGGCCCGGTCCGCCCGGGGCCGGGTGCGACCGGGGTATGAGGCGCGCCCGCACCTTCGTGCCGCGCCTCCCGACCTGCCGTCCTCGCCCTCGGCCTCAGCCGTCGACGACGTCCGGGGGCAGGTCGTCGGGGTCGGCGGCGCCGGGGATGAGGCTGACCACCTCGCCGTAGCGGGGGACGACGGCGTTCCAGTCCAGCTCCTCGGCGATCCGGCGGGCGAAGTGGTGGGCGACGTCCTTCTCGCCGTGCGTGACGAAGACCGTCTCGGGCTCCTCCCCCAGGGCACGCAGCCAGTCGAGCAGGTCCGAGGCGTCCCCGTGCACGGAGAACTCCTCGTCCCGCACGACCTCGGCCCGGATGCGGATGTAGTGCCCGTTGATCTTCACCGAGCGGGCACCCTCCTCGATGCTGCGCCCCCGGGTCCCGGCCGCCTGGTAGCCGGTGAGGATCACCGTGTTGCGCGCGTCCGGCAGCAGCCGGACCAGGTGGTGCAGCACCCGGCCGCCCTCGACCATCCCGCTGGAGGCGACGATGATCATCGGGTCGAATCGCTTGTTCAGCGCCCTCGACTCCTGGGAGGTGGCGGCCTCGATCAGCTCGGGCATCCCGGTGAAGTCGTCGACGTCGACGTCCTCGCGCAGCTCGCCGAGGGACTCGTCGCGGTAGACGTCGAGGGCCTTCAGCGCCATCGGCGAGTCGACGACCACCGGCACCTCGGGGATCCGACCGGACCGCATGAGGTCGACGAGCACCTTGAGCACCAGCTGCGTGCGGTCGACGGCGAAGGCCGGGATGACGACGAGCCCGCCCCGGGCCAGGGTGCGCCCGATGGCCTCGGCCATCGGCTGGTGCTCGACGTCGGGCTCCGGGTGCTCCCGGTCGCCGTACGTGGACTCGCACACGACGTAGTCGGCGGCGGGCGGGGTGCCGCGTGCCTTCAGGAGGGGGTGGTCGTGCCGGCCGAGGTCGCCGGAGAAGACCACGCTCGTGCCCTCGACCTCGAGGCGCACGCTGGCCGACCCCAGGATGTGTCCGGCCCGCACCCATCGCGCGACGAGTCCCTCGCCGAGGTCGACGTCCTCGTCGAACTCGACCGGCGGAACAGCGGCAGCGTCTCCTCGACGTCGTGCACGTCGTAGAGCGGCTTGGGGTCCTCGTGCTTGGACCAGCCGCCGCGCCGGGCGTCCTCGGCGGCCTCCTCCTGCAGCTTGCCCGCGTCCCGCAGGACGATCTCCGCCAGGCGCCGGGTGCCCTCGGTCGCCCAGACCGTGCCGCCGAAACCCTGCCGCACGAGGGCGGGCAGGTAGCCGACGTGGTCGTTGTGCGCGTGGGTCAGCACGACGTCGCTGACGGTGGCGGGGTCGACCGGGAACTCCTCCCAGTTGCGCAGCCGCCACTGCTTCTCCCCCTGGAAGACACCGGCGTCGACGAGCACCCTCCGCCCGGGGTCGCCCGCGGCGCCGCGGCCGATCGTCAGGAGGTACTTGGAGCCGGTCACCGTCCCGGCCGCCCCCAGGAAGGTCAGGGTCACACGTCGTTGTGCCATGCCCCGACCATCCCACAGGTGGCTCAGCCGGTGGGGCCGCCCTCGTCGTTCGAGGCGCATGCCCGGCAGCCGCAGGTCGGCCCCCTGCTCCATCTGCTTGGCCAGCGACAGCATCATCAGGCCGCCGAGCAGGTCGATGACGCCGATCCCGAGGATGAACCAGGTCAGCAGGCCGCCATCGCCGGAGGTCATCCGGAAGACACCGAGCACGGTGAGGATGGCGCCGATGCCCAGGTAGAGGTAGCCCCGCCGCCGCAGCGTCCGCGGGTTCTGCCGGGGGTCGGGTCGGGCCGGGGCGTCCTCGCCGTCCGTGGTGCCGTCGGCGTCGGACACCGCGGCCGGGTCCGCGGCCGACCCCGCACCGGCGGCGACGGTCGCGCCCGCGGGAGCGACGTCATACCCCGTGTCGTCGGGGTCGGCCCCGCCGGAGCCCCCCTCCGCCGCGATCCGGCGGGCCTCGGTGTGCCCCGCCTCGTCGTCGAAGAGGCCGTCGAAGGTGCGCCCGCGCTGCGGGTCGTAGGCCTCGTAGCCGGTCTCCTCGCCGACGATGCGGACCGCGTGGCGGGCCCGGTCGTGCAGGTCGTCGCGGCCGGTGTCGCCGCCGTAGGGGAAGGCGACCGAGGCCGACCGGTCGTAGAGCTCGACCTGCAGGCCGCTCTCGAGCCCGGTGAGCTCCCCGTAGACGTCGCCGCCGACCTCCTCGGCCACCCACGTCTCGACCGGCTCGGTGAGCTGCTCGCGCAGCCGGGCCTCGATCCGGCGGAAGGTCGCCACGCCCGCGTCCAGGTCGGCCTGGGTGCCCTCGGGCCCGTCCTGCTGGTCGGCCTCGACCACCTGCTCCCAGGTCTGGCCGGGCTGCCGGGGGTAGAGGAGGATGTCGTAGCTCATGCCCCCATCCTCTCAAGGAGGACGTCGTGACCCGATATCCCGCCCCGCTGCGCCCCGGGGACGTCGTCGGCGTGACCGCGCCGAGCAGCGGCGTGGGCCCCGCGCTGCGACCGCGCCTGGAGGTGGCCCTCGGCTCCCTGCGGGACGAGGGGTATGCCGTGCGCCTGGGCAGGTGCCTGGACGCCACCGGGGTGGTCTCCGCCCCGGCGGCGGACCGGGCGGCCGAGCTCGAGGCGATGCTCTGCGACCCGGAGGTGCGGGCCGTCGTGCCGCCGTGGGGCGGCGAGCTGGCGGTCGACCTGCTGCACCTCGTCGACTGGGACCGCGTCGCGGCGGCGGAGCCGACCTGGGTCGTCGGCTACTCGGACATCTCCACCGTCATCACGCCGCTGACCTTGCTGACGGGATGGGCCAGCGTGCACGGGGCCAACCTCATGGACACGCCGTTCCGGCAGCCCGACGGGCTGGTCACCTGGCAGCGCCTGTGCGCGTCCGCCCCAGGGGCAGAGGTCGAGCAGCGGTCGCCGGGCCGGTTCCAGGACGCCGTCCTCGTGGACTTCGCCGAGCACCCCGGTGCGGTCGAGCTGCCCCTGGACGCGCAGGGGACCTGGGAGCGGCTGGACTCCGACGAGCCGGTGCGGCTGACCGGTCGGCTCCTCGGCGGCTGTGTCGAGACGCTGACCAACCTCACGGGCACGCGCTACCTCGACGTCGGGTCCTGGGCGGACCGCCACGCCCCCGAGGGCGTGCTGGTCTACCTCGAGGCGGCCGGGGAGGACGCGCTGACGATCGGTCGGCACCTGCACGGCCTGCGGCTGGCGGGGTTCTTCGACCGGGCGGTCGGGGTGCTCGTGGGGCGGACGTCGGCACCCGACGCCGACGGCTACACCCAGCGGGAGGCCGTCCTCGACGCCCTCGGACCGCTCGGGCTGCCCCTGGTCGGCGGCGTCGAGTGCGGGCACGTGGCGCCGCGGATGCCCATGGTCAACGGGGCGCTCGCGACCGCGGAGTGGTCGCCCGGCCGGGGCGTGCTGACCCAGCGGTTCGTATGAGGACGGCCGTCACAGGAAGGGCTGCCGGAATGCCAGTCCACCCCCGACGTTGACCACCGGTATGAAGCGCATCGGCTTTCTCTCCTTCGGCCACTGGACCCCGCACCCGCAGTCGGCGACGCAGTCGGCCTCCGACGTGCTGCTGCAGTCGATCGACCTGGCGGTCGCGGCCGAGGAGGTGGGGGCCGACGGGGCGTACTTCCGGGTGCACCACTTCGCCCGTCAGCTGGCCTCGCCGTTCCCGCTGCTGGCCGCCGTGGGGGCCCGGACCGGACGGATCGAGATCGGCACCGGCGTGATCGACATGCGCTACGAGAACCCGCTCTACATGGCCGAGGACGCCGGCGCCGCCGACCTCATCGCCGGGGGCCGGCTGCAGCTGGGCATCAGCCGCGGGTCGCCCGAGCAGGTCGTCGAGGCTACCGCCAGTTCGACCACCACCCGCGCGAGGGGGAGACCGACGCGGACATGGCGCGACGGCATACCGCCCGGTTCCTCGAGGTGCTCTCCGGGGAGGGCTTCGCCGAGCCCAGCCCGCGCCCGATGTTCCCCAACCCGCCGGGCCTGCTGCGCATCGAGCCGCACTCGGAGGGGCTGCGGGAGCGGGTCTGGTGGGGCGCCGGGACCCGGGCGACCGCCGAGTGGGCCGCGGCGCAGGGGATGCACCTGATGAGCTCGACCCTGCTGACCGAGGACGGCGGCGTGCCCTTCCACGAGCTGCAGGCCGACCAGATCCGGCGGTTCCGCGACGCGTGGCAGGCGGCCGGGCACGACCGGGAGCCGCGGGTCTCGGTGTCCCGCAGCATCTTCCCGCTGGTGTCGGAGGAGGACCACGCCTACTTCGGTCTGGAGCGGCGCAGCACCGACCAGGTCGGGATGCTCGAGGGCGGCCGGGCGACGTTCGGGCGGACCTACGCCGCCGAGCCCGACGAGCTGGTGCGCCAGCTGGAGCAGGACACCGCGATCGCCGAGGCGGACACGCTGCTGCTCACCCTGCCCAACCAGCTGGGCGTGGACTACTGCGCCCACGTGCTGCGGACGGTCGTCGAGGAGGTCGCGCCGGCGCTGGGCTGGCGGTGAGGTGGTGCTGGCTCAGCACCCTGTCGCCGTGGCGAGCGCCTGACACACCTCGCGCATCCGGAGGTTCCCGAGCCGCCCCAGCCGGCTGGTGAGGACGCGGACGTCGACGTCGACCACGGCGTCGAGCTGCACCACGCTCGGTCTGACGACAGGGTCACCCTCTGCCGGATCGAGAACCACCTCGCTGGGCAGGCCTCGGCGCACCGTGCTGCAGGCGGCCACCATGGCCCGACGACGGCCCCGCACAGCCGCATCCCGACTGAGCACGACGACCGGCCGGCTCCCCTGGTCATCCAGATCGGCCCACCACAGCTCGCCCCGTCCAGGCAGGTCGGTGATCACGTGCGGGACGCCGCGTCCAGGAACGTCTCCAGGTCGCCCCACTCGTCCGTCGTCGGGACGGGCGTCCTGGCAAACGCCGCCTCGTAGGCGGCGTCCACCTCCGCCTCCCGGTGAGACCGGAGAAGCGACTCGAGCGCAGCCTCCACGACGGAGGCGTCCGTGGAACCGGGCGCCAGCGCCCGGGCCCGCGCAAGCAGGTCCTGGTCGACGGTCGTGCTGATCCTCACACGGGCCATGCCACGATTGTGCCACAGAGGTGGCACTACACCTCCAGCGCCCGCACCACCGGCACCCCGACGCGGTAGGGGATGTGCAGCCAGCTGGGTGCGTCGACGAGCGCCAGGTCGGCCCGCTGCCCCACGGCGATCCGACCGATGTCGGTGCGCCGCAACGCCTTCGCGGCCGTGACGGTGGCGGCGCGCAGCGCCTCGGCGGGCGTCATCCCCATCTCCCGGACGGCCAGCGCGATCATCAACGGCATCGAGGAGGAGTAGCAGGTGCCCGGGTTGCAGTCGGTGGCGATGGCGACCTGCACCCCGGCGTCGAGCAGCCGACGGGCGTCGGGGTAGGGCTGCCGGGTCGAGAACTCCACGCCCGGCAGCAGGGTCGCGACGGTGCCGCTGCCGGCGAGGGCCTCGACGTCCTCGTCGGTCAGGTAGGTGCAGTGGTCCACGCTCGCGGCGCCCAGCTCGACGGCCAGCTGCACCCCGGGGCCGTGGCCGAGCTGGTTGCCGTGCACGCGCAGCTCCAGCCCCGCGTCGCGCCCGGCCTCCAGCACCCGGCGCGACTCCTCCCCGTCGAAGGCGTGCGGGCTGGCGGGCTCGCAGAAGACGTCGATCCACCGGGCGTGGGGCGCGCAGGCGGTGAGCATCTCCCCGACGACCAGGTCCAGGTATGCCGCGCGATCGGCGGCCGACCCCCTCGCCTCGGGCGGGACGACGTGGGCGCCCAGGAAGGTCACCTCCTGGGTGACCTCCCGGGCCAGCCGGAGGGCCTTGACCTCGTCCTTGACCGTCAGCCCGTAGCCGCTCTTGACCTCGACCGTCGTCGTGCCCTGCGAGCGCATCTCCGAGACCCGCTGCTGCAGGAGCTCGCGCAGGCGGGGGCGGTCGGCGGCCCGGGTGGCCTCGACGGTGACCGCGATGCCGCCCCCGTCGTAGGGCGTCCCGGACATGCGGGCGGCGAACTCGGCGGACCGGTCGCCGTCGAAGACGAGGTGGCTGTGGCTGTCGACGAAGCCGGGCACGACGGCGCGGCCCTCGAGGCTGATCGACCAGTCGGCCGCCGGTGCCTGATCGGCCGGCCCGACCCACTCGACCGTGGGCGCGCTGTCCTCGCCGCCGCCGCTGAGGACGACGGCGGCGTCGCGGATGACGCCGAGCCCGGCGTGCAGCGGGTCGTCGACGGCGCCGTCGACCGTCCCGTCGTTGGTGACGAGCTCGCCGATGCCGGTGATGAGCATGGACACGATCAGACGTCCTTCCAGAGGGGGTCGATGGCCTCGGTGAGCAGGTGCCCGACGTCGCCGAGCCGGTGCCGCCCGTCCTGGACGACGACCCGGCCGTCGACGACGACCGTGTCCACGTCCGCCGCGGTCGCGGCGAGCAGGATCTGGGCGGGGTCGGAGCCGGCGGTGCGCACGGTGTCGTCGCGGACCGCGACGAGGTCGGCGCGGGCGCCCACCTCGATCCGGCCGGCGTCGGCCCAGCCGATGCTCTCGTGCGCGGTCGCCGCCGCGAGCAGCTGACCCGGCGTGAGCCGGCCCCGCTCGAGGCTGTCCAGCCGCTCGTGCATCTCCAGGGCCCGCGCCTCCTCGAGCAGGTCGACGACGGCGTGCTGGTCGGAGCCCAGCGACAGCCTGGCCCCGGAGCGGCGCAGCGCCCAGGCCGGCCCGATGCCGTCGGCGAGGTCGCGCTCGGTCGTGGGGCAGAAGCAGGCCCAGGCGCGGTGCTCCCCGAGCAGGCCGATGTCCTCGCCGGTCAGGTGGGTGGCGTGCACGGCGGTCAGGTCGGGGCCGAGCACGCCCTCCGCGGCCAGCAGCCCGGTCGGCGTCAGGCCGTGCGCGTCGAGACAGGCCTGGTTCTCGGCCGGCTGCTCGGACAGGTGGATGTGCAGAGGTCGTCCCCTGCCCGGCCCCGCGTGGGCCTCCGTGTCCCCGCCACCTCCCCGGTGGGCGAACGGCCGGCCGCCGAAGTTCGTCCGCACCGCCTCCGCGACGAGCGACAGCTGGTCCCTGGGCACGGCCCGGACGGAGTGGATCGCACCGCCGACCCGCAGGTGGGCGGGCCCGCCATCGGTGGCGTCCCGCAGGTCGGCCACCCGCAGCGCCCACGTCTGCGCGTCGCCGTCGCCGAACCGCAGCTGGGTGCCCTCCAGCGGTGCGTACCCCTCGCCCGAGAGCCCCCCGGCCAGGTAGCACGCGTCGAGCAGGGTCAGCCGGATGCCGGCGTCGGCGGCGGCCTGGACGAGGCCGTGGCCCATGGCGTTGGGGTCCATCGAGCGCCGCCCGCCCGTCCCGTGGTGCAGGTAGTGGAACTCACCCACGGCGCTGACCCCGGCGAGCGCCATCTCGGCGTAGACGGCCCGGGCCAGGGCCAGGTAACCGTCCGGGTCGAGGCGGTCGGCCACGGCATACATCCGCTGCCGCCACGTCCAGAAGGTGCCGCCGCGGTCGTGGGTGCGCCCCCGCAGCGCCCGGTGGAAGGCGTGGCTGTGCGCGTTCGCCAGCCCGGGCAGCACGACGCCGGGCAGCCGGTGGTCGCCGGGCTCGGGGGGCGTGCCGGTGGTGACGGCGGTGAACCGGCCGTCCTCGACCGTCACGCGCACGTCGTGGGCGGGGCCGTCGGGCAGGGAGGCGTATGCCGCCGCGTAGGTCGTGCTCATGCGTCGCCGTCCGCGCGCCGCGCGACCCCGGGGGCAGGCTCCCCGTCCGGGCCGCCACGGGTCAGGTCCCGGACGCAGGCGGTGAGCGCCTCGACCCCGGCGTGGCAGTCCTCACGCTCGGCGTGCTCGGCCGGGCTGTGCGAGACGCCCGTGGGGTTGCGGACGAAGAGCATGGCGCTGGGCACCCCGGCCGTCGCGAGGATGCCGGCGTCGTGGCCGGCCCCGGTGCCCAGGACGGGGACCGAGACCGGGACGTCCGTGCCGACTGCTCCGCGGAGCACCCCCCGGAGCCGGTCGGCGAGGTCGGTGTCGAACCGGGTCGTGGGCGTCCAGCTCTCCCGCGTCACCTCGGCCCCCAGCTCGCCCGCGCGGCCGGTCAGCTCCTCGACGAGGGCCCGGACCTGGTCCTCCTCCGGGCCGCGCGCGTCCAGCCAGCCGGTGACGTGCGAGGGGATGGCGTTGACCCCGCCCGGGGTGACGGCCACCTTGCCGACCGTGGCCACGCAGCCGCGCTGGGTGGCGACGTGGCGCGCCCCCAGGACGAGGTCGGCATACCCGAGCATGGCGTCACGGCGGTCCTCGAGGCGGGTGGTGCCGGCGTGGTTGGCCTCGCCGGGGAAGTCGAAGCGCCAGCGCCCGTGCGGCCAGATGTCGCTGGCGACGGCGACCGGCGCGCCGAGGTCGACGAGCGCGCGCCCCTGCTCGACGTGCAGCTCGACGAACGTGCCGACCCGCCGCAGGGTCTGCTCGTCCGGCCCGAGCTCGTCCGGGTCGCGGCCCGCGGCGCGGAGGGCCTCGGCGTAGGTGGTGCCGTCGGCGTCGGTGAGTCCGAGGGCCCGCTCGGGGGACAGCTGGCCGGTCAGGACGCGGGAGCCGGCGCAGGCGATGCCGAAGCGGGCGCCCTCCTCGTCGACGAAGTTGACGACCGCCAGGGGGACGTCGGGCATCACGCCCGCCGCGCGCAGGGCGTCGACGGTCGCCAGGGCCGAGACCACGCCGAGGGGCCCGTCGAAGGCCCCGCCGTCGGGCACCGAGTCCAGGTGGGAGCCGATCGCGACCCCGGGGCGTCCGGCGGCCACCGCGTCGTCGACGGTGCCGGGGCCGTCCCACCACCAGGCCCACTGGTTGCCGACGCGGTCGACGGTGAGGTCCAGGCCGCGGCGAGCGCACTCGGCGGCGAACCACTCGCGCAGGGTCAGGTCCTCGGCGGACCAGGCGAAGCGCCGGTAGCCGCCCGACGGCGCCCGCCCCACCGGCTCGAGCTCGGCCCACATGGCGTCGAAGGTCGTGGTGGTCACAGGGTCGACTGTAGGAGGCCCGTCACCTCCCGCGGCAGGGGGACGCGGGGTATGCCGTCTCGCATCCGGGACGGTCCGCTCACCCCGGCTCGACGGGACGACCCGGGCCGTCCGACCCCGGGGGCTCGACGAGACCGGCGCGCACCTCGGTGAGGGTCCGGCGCTGGCGTCCGGCCGCGTCGTGGTTGGCGTCGTCCAGCCAGGCCTCCATGGCCGCCCGGACCCGCGGCCATCCGCGGTCGGTGATCGCGAACCAGGTGGTGTCCCGGTTGCGCCCCTTGACCACCATCGCCTGGCGCCACGTGCCCTCCTCCTCGAAGCCCAGCCGGAGGGCCGCCCGGCGGGAGGGCGCGTTGAGGCTGTCGCACTTCCACTCGTAGCGGCGGTAGCCGAGGTCCTCGAAGGCGTGCCGGGCGAGCAGGAGCTGGACCTCGGTGGCCCCACGGGTCCGCTGCAGAACGGGGAGGTACATCACCGCACCCACCTCGATGCTCCCGACCTGCGGCTGCACCCGCAGGTAGCTGGCCCGGCCGAGAAAACGGCCCGAGGCGGGGTCGACCACGGCGTAGGCCACGCCGTCGTCCTGGGAGACCAGCCGGAGCGCCTCCGAGCGGTCCGCCGGGGGTTCCATGCTCAGGTAGGTCCACAGCCGTGGGTGGGCGCCCAGGTCCAGCAGCCCGTCGACGTGGTGCTCGGTCAGGGGCTCCAGCCGCACGTGCCGGCCACGCAGGACCTCGCCCCGGGGCCTTCGCGCCCCCGACCAGTCGACCTCGTCCCCGACCGGTTGTCCCCATCCGTCCACCGTCGTCACCCGTCCCACGATAGAGGGCCGGGCCCAGGACCTACCCTGCTGGCATGAGCGAGCAGCGGGCCCTGGAGGCGGTGGCCGCGAGCGGGCTGGCGCACGAGGTCACCCGGCACGGCCGGGTCGGCAGCCTGGAGGAGGCCGCGGCGCTGCGCGGCGTGCGGCCGCAGGACATCGTCAAGACGATGGTGGTCCGACGGGGCGAGGACGACCACCTGCTCGTCCTGGTGCCCGGCGACCGGCAGATCTCCTGGCCCAAGCTGCGGGCCCTGCTGGGGGTCAGCCGGCTCTCGATGCCGGACGCGAGGGGGCCAGGGCCGCGACCGGCTACGAGCGGGGCACCATCACCCCGTTCGGCTCCACGACCGCCTGGCCGGTCGTGGCGGACGCCACCCTGGCCGGGGAACCGGACCGCGTCGTGTCGATGGGCGCCGGGGCCCACGGCGTGGCGGTGTCGGTGAAGGCCGAGGCCGCCCTGATCCACCTGAGGGCGCAGGTCGCCGACGTCACCGAGCCGGTCGGCCGGACCCCCGGCTGACCGCTGGGCCCCGCGGACGTCGACCGGCCTCGCGCCCGAGCGACGACTTCAGGCCCCTGGAGGGGCCACGACCGGTCACGCCAGGTGGTGCGCCGGCCTCAACGCGAGGGGGTCCCGCAGGATCCCGCGGTGAGCACCCGCTGGGCGAGGCCGACGACGACGGCCGCGACGGCATACCCCGAGGCGGTGCCGACGGCCCCCTGGGCGAGCTGGGAGACCCCGAAGAGCGGCAGGCAGAACCCGGCGATCCCGCACATCCCGCCGAACGCCGCGCCGAACGACTGGCCGGGCCCGGGCAGGTAGGTCGCCAGCGCCAGCCCTGCTCCCACGCTCACGACGAGCACGACCCCCCAGGCGGCCGTCGGGGCCGCGACGAGCGTGAGCCAGCCGAAGAGGACCGCGGCGATCCCGACCGCCCAGGGGAGTCGGTGGCCGGCCCAGGTGTTGCGCAGCAGGTCGAGCGTCGTGGTCGGCGACGCGACGACGGGGACGGCCGGGGCCTGCGTCAGCGTCCGGATGCGCGCCAGGGCGGCGTCGTCCTGCGGGCTCGGGCGGGTGGGGGTGGTCATGCCTGGGGTCCTTCCGTCGGTGCGGACGATGATACCCCAGGGGGTATGCCGTGGCGAGGGGCCCCGACCGGACGAGCCCGCCGTCCGCCGCGCGAGGCCAGCACGACCCCGCTGATGACCAGCGCCCCCCCGATCAGCTGGACGGCGGTGGGCGGCTGACCCAGGAGCGCGGCGATGGCGACGGTGAACACGGCGACGAGGTTCATCGAGGTGCCCGCGACGCCGGCGGGGACGCGGCCGATCGCCAGGTTCCAGCACAGGTAGGAGCCGACCGAGGGGAAGACGACGATGAACAGGACAGCTCCCCACGCGGCCCGGTCCGGGGGCGCCGAGAACCCGGTGAGCAGCACGACCGGGGTCAGCACGATCGTCGTCAGCACGACCTGGACGGCGGTGGCAGCCAGCACCGGCAGGCCCAGCCGACGGCCGATGAGCGTGTAGGCCGTCCACACCGCCACCGCCCCGAGCATGAGCACGTCGCCGCTGTTGAAGGACAGCGTGGCCAGGCGTCCGAGGTCGCCGCGGGTGAGCACGAGGAGGACGCCGAGCAGCCCGAGCGCCACCCCGGTCCACGCCCGCCAGTCGGCGGTGGCCTGGCCCAGGAGGACGGCGGCCACGACGATCGCTGCCGGGGCGAGCGCGTTGACGATGGAGGCGTTGATCGCGCTCGTCCGCTCGAGCGCGGCGTAGAGCAGCAGCGCGTAGCCGCCGACCCCCAGCAGGCCGGCCAGCAGCAGGATGCGCCACCGGGACAGCAGCCGGCGCCAGTCGGGCCGGTCCACGACCTGGGCGAGGACCAGCAGCGGCACCGACGCGAGGGCCCACCGCCACCAGGTCAGCGAGACCGGGTCCAGGGTCTCGACCGCCCGTTCGGCCACGAGGTAGTTGCCCGCCCAGAACAACGTCGCGAGGACGAGGAGCAGGACGGCGGGCACGCGGTCAGGGTATGCCGCGGGGCGGGCGGGGGCGCTAAGGTCCGGGGATGAGCACGGTGTCGGGCACCACCGACGACGTCGTCGTCGCCGAGCCACGGGTGTCCACGGCGTGGACGGTCGCCCGGTGGTTCA
Organism: Ornithinimicrobium sp. CNJ-824; assembly: GCF_001942405.1. Classification (GTDB taxonomy): domain Bacteria; phylum Actinomycetota; class Actinomycetes; order Actinomycetales; family Dermatophilaceae; genus Ornithinicoccus; species Ornithinicoccus kibberensis. Next base: position 55,596 of record NZ_MKKA01000005.1, on the reverse strand, counting down.
CGCTGGCCGCCTTCGTCGTGACCGTGGTCGCCCTCGTGCTGACGGGCACCCGGGAGGCCTCGTACGCGGACCTGCAGCGGAGCCTGGAGAGCGGCAGCGTCACCCACGTCCGCGTGGAGGGGGGCCTGGAGCAGTTCCCCGGTGCGGGCGACCAGGTCCAGGGGGTCACCACGGTCCGGCTGGTGTGGGAGCAGGGGTGGGAGACCCGGGCCGCCACCGTCCGGCAGGCCAGCTCGCAGTCGGAGCTGGATGCACAGGCCACCGGCGTCCCGCACAGCGGTGCCGTGGTCGGCCCCGTCGCCGACGAGCTGGCCCGCCACTTCCCCGACGTGGAGGTCACCTACGCGACCCGGACCGGGCCTGGACGTCGTGGGGCCCGTGGCGCATGAGCTCGGGCACGGTGGCCGTGCTGCCCGCCGTCGTCGGCGTGCTGTGGCTGCTCGTCCTGGCCGCGGGGCCGGAACCTCGCCACGCCACGCGGTTCGCCTGGTTCTGGCTCGCGCTCAGCCCGTTGGTGCTCCTGGCGGTCCCGGCCTACCTCGTGCTCGGCGCGCGCGGCGCCCAGGAGGGTCGACGCCGCCTCACCGGTGGCTGGGCCTTCCTCCTGACGCTCGTGCTGAACGGGGCGCAGGAGGCTGAGGGTCGAGACCTCGCCCCCCTGCAGCTCAGAAGAGCAGCAGCGCCAACGGGATCGTCAGGACGAGGCTGATCGCCACCCGTAGGAACCAGACGACGAGCAGCCGCGGGATCGACACCGGGATCTGGGTCCCGACCAGGCTGGGCACCATCGCCGAGAAGAAGATGATCTGGCTGACGCTGACCACCGCCACGACGAACTTCACCGACATCGCCGACTCCGTCACCAGCGCCGCCGGCAGGAACATCTCCGAGACGCCGAGCGCGGCCGCCTTGGCCACGAGCATCGGCTCGGGGATCTGCAGGGCCCAGGTGATCGGGTAGAAGAGGTAGCCCAGCCAGTCGAAGACCGGGGTGAACTCCGCGAGCACCAGCCCGAGCAGCCCGATCGACAGGATCGAGGGCAGGATCGCCATCGCCATGACGAAGCCGTCCTTGAGGTTGGTCAGGATCGTCCGGCCCACCCCGGGGTCGGCGGCCACGGTGGCGCGCGCCTCGCGCCAGGCGGCCGCGAACCGGTTGCCGGTGTGGTCCTGCTCCGGCCGCGGGTCGACCCCGGGGGCGTAGTCCTCCGGCTCCCGGGACAGCGGCGGGATCCGCACGGTGACCGCCGTGACGAGGAAGGTGATGAGCAGGGTCGACCAGAAGTAGAGCGTCCAGTGCTCCATGAGGTCCAGGGCGTTGGCCACGACGATCATGAAGGTCGCCGACACCGTGGAGAACCCGGTCGCGATGATCATCGCCTCGCGGCGGTGGTACTTACCCTCCAGGTAGACCCGGTTGGTGATGAGCAGCGCCAGGCTGTAGGAGCCGACGAAGCTGGCGACCGCGTCGATGGCCGACCGCCCGGGCGTACGGAACACCGGCCGCATGAAGGGCCGCACGAGCACCCCGATGAACTCCATCAGGCCGTAGCCCACGAGCATCGCGAGGAAGACCGCGCCGATCGGCACGAGCAGCCCGACCGGGATGACCAGGGCGTTGAGGAGGAACGGCCCCATGCCCTCGGCGAACAGCCACGCCGGGCCGATGCCGAAGACCAGCATGACCCCCACGACCAGTCCCACCACGCGGGCGAGGGAGAACACCAGCGTGGTCGTGTCGCGCCGCCAGGTGCGGGTGAGGAAGGGGTATGCCGCGCCCGCCGCGATGAGGGCGAGCGCGTAGTAGGGCAGCACGGCCGGGACGTTGGTGCGCAGCCAGGACACGATGTGGTCCAGGGGGATGGTGGATCGCTCCCCGATCGTGACCGGCACGAAGAACATGAGGATGCCGATCGCCGAGAGGACGAAGAACTTCCACATGGGTGCCCTGTCCGGGTCGACCGTGCCCGATCCCCCGGCCGCCCCACCGGCTGCCCCGGAGGGGTTCGGTCCCGGTCCTGCCCCTGGGGCTGCTGCGGTGCTCACCGGTCACCGCCCTCGCGCATCGGCACCCGCACGCCACGCTCCTGCGCGACCTGCTCAGCCTCGGCATACCCCGCGTCCACGTGGCGGATGACGCCCATGCCGGGGTCGTTGGTGAGCACCCGCTCCAGCTTCTGCCGGGCCAGGTCGGTGCCGTCGGCGACGGAGACCTGGCCGGCGTGCATGGAGCGGCCGATGCCGACGCCGCCGCCGTGGTGCAGGGAGACCCAGCTCGCGCCGGAGGCGGTGTTGACGAGGGCGTTGAGCAGCGGCCAGTCGGCGATCGCGTCGGAGCCGTCGGCCATCGCCTCGGTCTCGCGGTAGGGGCTGGCCACCGACCCGGCGTCGAGGTGGTCGCGGCCGATGACGATCGGTGCGGACACCTCGCCGGAGGCGACCATCTCGTTGAACCGGACGCCGGCCTTGTCCCGCTCGCCGTAGCCCAGCCAGCAGATCCGCGCCGGCAGGCCCTCGAAGGCGACCCGCTCGCGCGCCCCGCGGATCCACCGGTGCAGGTGGTCGTTGTCGGGGAAGAGGTCCAGCACGGCCTGGTCGGTGGCGTAGACGTCCTTCTCGTCGCCGGACAGCGCGGCCCAGCGGAAGGGGCCCTTGCCCTCGCAGAACAACGGCCGGATGTAGGCCGGCACGAAGCCGGGGAAGTCGAAGGCCCGCTCGAAGCCGCCCTGCCGGGCCTCGTCGCGGATGGAGTTGCCGTAGTCGAAGACCTCGGCCCCGGCGTCCAGAAAGCCGACCATCGCCTCGACGTGGTGGGCCATCGAGGCCTGGGCCCGGTCGGTGAACTCCTCCGGCTTCTTCTCGGCGTAGTCGTGCCAGTCGCCCAGGTCGATGCCCTCGGGCAGGTAGGACAGGGGGTCGTGCGCCGAGGTCTGGTCGGTGACGACGTCGATCTCGACGCCGCGGCGCAGCAGCTCGGGGAAGACCTCGGCCGCGTTGCCGACGACCCCCACGGACACGGCCTCCTTGTCGGCCTTGGCCCGGAGGACGCGCTCGACGGCCGCGTCCAGGCTGTCGGCGACCTCGTCGAGGTAGCGGCTGCGCACCCGGCGCCGCAGCCGGGCCTCGTCCACGTCGACGATGAGGCAGGTGCCGCCGTTGAGCGTGACGGCCAGCGGCTGGGCCCCGCCCATGCCCCCGCAGCCGCCGGTCAGAGTCAGGGTCCCGGCGAGGGTGCCGCCGAACCGCTTGGCGGCGACCGCGGCGAAGGTCTCGTAGGTGCCCTGCAGGATGCCCTGGGTGCCGATGTAGATCCACGACCCGGCGGTCATCTGCCCGTACATCGTCAGGCCGAGGTGCTCCAGCCGGCGGAACTCCGGCCAGTTCGCCCAGTCGGGCACGAGGTTGGAGTTGGCGATGAGCACCCGCGGCGCCCACTCGTGGGTCTGGAAGACGCCGACCGGCCGGCCGGACTGCACGAGCATCGTCTCGTCCTGCCGCAGGTCGGTCAGCGTCCGCACCATCGCGTCGAAGCTCCTCCAGTCCCGCGCGGCCCGGCCGGTGCCGCCGTAGACGACGAGGTCGTCGGGCCGCTCGGCCACCTCCGGGTCGAGGTTGTTCATCAGCATCCGCAGGGGGGCCTCGGTGGCCCAGCTGCGCGCGGTGAGCTGGGTGCCGCGGGGGGCGCGGACGGGACGGGCACCTTCCATGGTGGTCTCCTTCGACTTCGGTATGCCGTGGGGCCGGCCGCGCGTCGCGGTCGGGTGTCCGAGGACGTCCGTCCCATCAGACCGTCGGCGACGGTCCCCTGCCAAGCCTCCTCGCGCCGCATACGTCTCGCATCCCAGACGTGGTCACAAGACGACCGTTCGTGGTTGCCATGACGACCACGAACGGTCGCCGTGTCAGGGGGCACCGACCGCACAACCGGGCCCGCACGGCCGAGGGGGTCCGACCCAGCCACGGTGCCGCAGCGCGAGCGCCAGGTCGCGGGCCACCTCGCAGGGCGAGGTCACCATCTCCACGGGAGCGACCCGGAGCGTCACCTCACCCCTGCCGACCGCGCGGCGGTCACGTCGGCGATCCAGGTGGAACCGTTCCCCCGCGTGCCACAGACGCCCGTCGATCTCGACGTTGGTCCCGAACTCGCGGTTCTTCAGGTCGGTCCGCGATCCGTCGTCCTCGACGACCTGCCGCTCGAAGGCCGGCAGTCCGTGGGGCCGTCGGACCGTGGTCTCGAAGGTCGTCTCCGGCAGGCTCTCCGCGCCGTTCCCCACCTCGGCGAACGCCAGCCGCAGCTCCCGCCGGTGCTGGTGCCGTCGTCGACCGTCGAGCTCGCGACGCAACGCCGCGGCGTCGACCGCCCGTTCCTGGCACGCCCGGGCCGCGAGCGCCACCGCGTCGTCGACTGAGCACCCTGGCCGGTCGGCCATGTCCAGGACGGTCACCGGGAGGCGGGTCACGGGCAGTCCGTCGACGGTGACCGGCTCCAGCCGGCGACGGCGCACGACGACGAGGCCGTCGGCGGGTTCGGGATGCCTGTCCGTGGGCACCCCCACGGTGACCACGGCCGGTGGCGTCCGTTCCAGACGCCACAGGTAGCAGGCGGCCGAGAGGATGAGGACGCTGCCCCTGCCGCAGCGCAGCAGAGCGGCCCGCGCCCTGGAGGGCCAGTCGACGGTGCCGTTGTTCGTCAGGTAGACACCGGGGTGGATCGCCCGCCAACGGCCACGCTGCAGCCGCCACCGGACCTGGCCGGGCGGGAGACCGGCCTCGAGCGCTGCGCACGACTCACCACTCCCTGCTGCCGACGGGCCACACGGTCCAGGTCCATGCCGGGATGCTCGCGTACCCCCGCCGGCCGCGGCTGTCGTCGTCCACAGGCCGAGGGGGCTTCCGGGCCACCGCGACGATGCCGGGCCCGTCCGCCGTGAAGGGACTGCTCGGGAGACAGGCCCTAGGACGACCGATCGTGGTCGTCAGGGCAACCACGATCGGTCGTCCTGTGGTTCAGCGATGGTGGCTGGGGTCCTACGGGGGTGCCCCGAGCTCAGCGCCGGGCGCCGGAGATGGACGGCCCCGACCTCAGCGCAGGGGGCCGGTGTGCTGCTCGGCGGCGGCGCGGACCCGGCCGTCCAGGACCAGGTCGACGGCGGCCTGGATCTCCGGGGAGAGGTGCCGGTCCGGCCCCGGGCCCTCCACCCCGGCCTCCCGCAGCAGCGCGACGACGGCACCGGTCGCCGGGGCGGGGGTCAGCGGGGCGCGCAGGTCCAGGGCGCGGGCCGCGGTGAGCACCTCGACGGCCAGCACGCGAGCCAGCCCGTCGACGGCGCGGCGCAGCTTGCGGGCGGCTCCCCACCCCATGCTCACGTGGTCCTCCTGCATGGCCGAGGAGGGGATGGAGTCCACGCTGGCCGGGGTCGCCAGCCGCTTGAGCTCGGAGACGATCGCGGCCTGGGTGTACTGCGCGATCATGTGCCCGCTGTCGGTGCCCGGGTCGTCGGCCAGGAACGGCGGCAGCCCGTGGTTGCGGGCGACGTCGAGGAAGCGGTCGGTCCGGCGCTCGCTGATGCTGGCCACGTCCGCCACGACGACCGCCAGGAAGTCGAGCACGTGCGCGACGGGGGCGCCGTGGAAGTTGCCGTTGGACTCCACCCGGCCGTCGAGCGTGACGACCGGGTTGTCGACGGCGGCGGCGAGCTCGCGGGAGCGACCAGCGCGGCGTGGTCGCAGGTGTCCCGCGCCGACCCGTGGACCTGGGGCGAGCAGCGCAGCGAGTAGGCGTCCTGCACCCGGGTGCAGGCCTCGGTGCGGTGGCTCTCCCGGATCCGGCTGCCGGCCATGAGCGCCCGCAGGTTGGCGGCCGAGGCGCCCTGCCCGGGGTGCGGCCGCAGCGCCTGGAGGTCCTCGGCGAAGACGTCGTCGGTGCCGAGCTGGCCCTCCACGCTCATCGCCGCGGCCACGTCGGCGGTCGCCAGCAGCGTGCCCAGGTCGTGCAGGCCCAGGACGAGCATGCCCAGCATCCCGTCGGTGCCGTTGATGAGCGCCAGGCCCTCCTTCTCGGCGAGCTCGACGGGCCGCAGGCCGGCGTCGGTGAGCGCCTCCGCGGCCGGGACCGGCTCCCCCAGGTGGTCCGGCGGCCAGCGGTCGGGGTCCCGGTCGGCCGGTCGCGGCCGTCCGACGCGCACCATCCCCTCGCCCATGACCGCGAGCGCGCAGTGGGCCAGCGGGGCCAGGTCGCCGGAGCAGCCGAGCGAGCCGTACTCGTGGACCACCGGGGTGATCCCCGCGTTGAGCAGGTCGGCGTAGGCCTGCGCGGTCTCCACCCGGACGCCGGTGCGGCCGGTCGCCAGGGTGGACAGGCGCAGCAGCATGAGGGCCCGGACGACCTCGCGCTCGACCTCCGGGCCGGAGCCGGCGGCGTGGCTGCGGACGAGGCTGCGCTGCAGCCGGGCCCGCTTCTCCGGCGGGATGCTGGTGGTGGCCAGGGCGCCGAACCCGGTGGAGATGCCGTAGTGCGGCTCGTCGTCGTCGGCCAGGTCGTCGATGATCCGGCGGGTCGCGGCGATCCCCTCCAGCGCCGCCTCGGACAGCCGGACCCCCGCCCCGTGGCGGGCGACGGCCACGACCTCCTCGGGGCTCAGCGGACCGACGTCGACGACGACCTCGGTGGGCAGGTCGGGCGCGGGTAGACGGCTCATGGCCCCATTCCACCGTGCGACCGGCACGGAGGACAGCGACCACGCACGGTCGGCGTCTCGGATGCGAGACGGGACGCACGACCACCTCGAGCCGTCCCCAGGACAGCCGTGGCGACGGAGGCGGCCCGTGGCTACAGCAGCCCGGCCCTCCGGGCCGCCCGGCGGGCGCGGGCCGGCACCACGACGACGAACCGCTCGAGGACGACCCTCGTGTCCTCGTCGACCCGCTGGCCGGCGGGCGCGTGCTCCTCGAAGAACCGGCGGTGCTCGGCCCGCCACCCTTCCAGCGACCCCTCCCCCTCGTGCCGGGCGTGCTCCTCGTCGACGTCGCCGAACCGGACCACCTCGACGTGGGTCGTCCGCAGCAGCGCGCGCGGCCGGCCGGCCCCGTCCAGCACGATCGACAGGGACCCCGGCTCGGGCACCTCCACGTCGACCTGGGTGCGGACCAGGGTGTCGCCCCCGTCGTCCCCCTGGGCACCGGGCTCGTACTCCCACAGCGCCGAGGCCGTCGCGGTCTTGCGCCCCTCGAGCACCAGGGCCAGCAGCCGGTCGGCCTCCTCCGGCGTGGAGCCGAACGACCACGCCGGCGGCGGCAGCATGTCCGCGGCGGTGGCGCCGATGTAGGACTCCGCAGGGTTGAGGCCGCCGCGCACCCGCGCGTCGGCCCAGAAGGCCTTGATCTCGGCGTCGTCCATGGCGCCCACCGTACGGCCCGCCGCGACCGCCGCCGCCATCCGCAGGCAACACCTGCGCCACCGCCCACGCCCACGCCCAACCCCCGCGCCCACGCCATACTGGCGCGGTGGCCAACGCACCCGCCGCCGGGCACGCGCTCGACGTGCTGACCTTCCTGGCCCGGCACGCGACCCCCCAGCCGGCGGCGGCGGTCGCCCGGGAGCTCGGCCTGCCCCGCTCCTCCACCTACCACCTGCTGGCCGCCCTCGTGGAGCGCGGCTTCGTCGTGCACCTGCCCGAGGAGCGGCGCTACGGGCTGGGCGTCGCCGCGTTCGAGCTGGGGTCGGCCTACACCCGGCACGCGCCGCTGCAGCGCCTGGCGCGCCCGGTGCTCACCCGCCTGGCCGACGCGACCGGCCACAACGCGCACCTGGGGGTGCTGCACGGGCGGGACGTGGTCTACGTCGTCGAGGAGCGGGTCGCCGGCCGCCCGTCGCTGGTCTCCGACGTCGCGTCCGGCTGCCCGCCTCGCTCACCGCGACCGGCCTGGCGATCCTCGCCGCGCTGCCCGCCGCCCAGGTGCGCGCGCTCTTCCCCGGGACCGACGCCTTCGTCCGGCGCACGGACGCCGGCCCGACCTCCCCCTCGACCCTGCGGCCGCTGCTGGCGCAGGCCCGGACCAGGGGGTATGCCGTGGAGGAGGGTTACGTGACGCGTGGCCTCGACTCGGTGGCGGCCCCGGTGACCGACCACACCGGCCACCCGGCCGCCGCCGTCGCCCTGACCGTGCCGACCGAGGAGCTGACCGATGAGCTCCGGGAGTCGCTGGCCGGTGCCGTGCGCCGCGCCGCCGACGAGATCTCCCGACGCTTGGGGCGCCGCAGCCGGTAACGTCCCCGCATGGACGTCCTCTGGGGTATCGGCGGCATGGCCGCCCTCGTCGCGCTCGGCCTGCTGCTCTCCTCCAACCGGCGGGCGGTCCGGTGGCGCACGGTCCTGTCGGCGCTGGGGCTGCAGGCGCTCTTCGGGGTGCTCGTCCTCTACTGGTCGGCCGGACGGGCCGTGCTGCAGGCGGTCACCGAGGCCGTGCAGGCGGTGATCAACTCGGCCAACGCGGGCATCAGCTTCCTCTTCGGCCCGGTGCTGCCCCAGGGCGAGGACGCCGGCGTCGTCTTCGCCTTCCAGGTGCTGCCGGTCATCATCTTCTTCGCCTCGCTGACCGCGGTGCTCTACCACTACAAGGTCCTGCAGTTCGTCGTGGAGAAGCTCGGCGCCGCCCTGGGCAAGGCGCTGGGCACCCGCAAGGCCGAGTCGGTCAACGCCGCAGCCAACATCTTCGTCGGGCAGACCGAGGCGCCGCTCGTCATCCGGCCCTACCTCAAGGGGCTGACCCGCTCGGGGCTGTTCGCGGTGATGGTCGGGGGCCTGTCCACGGTGGCGGGCTCGGTGCTCGTGGGCTATTCCCTGCTGGGCGCCCCGCTGGAGTACCTCATCGCCGCCTCGTTCATGGCCGCCCCCGGTGCGCTGATGATGGCCAAGCTGCTCGAGCCGGAGGACCCGGACGAGCCGCCGGAGGACGCGCCCGCGGGCTCCGCGGCCGGTGGCAGCCGGCAGGCCCGCCCCCGGATCAGGTCCCGGGACGGGGACGTCGTCACCACCCGCGGCGCGACGGCCGTCGCCCCGGAGGACACCCGGCGAAAGCAGGACGAGACCGACGAGGACGACGACCTCGACGACTCCATGGAGTACCGCAACGTCATCGACGCGGCCGCCTCCGGGGCGGCCGACGGCCTCAAGCTGGCGCTCAACATCGGCGCGATGCTGCTCGCCTTCATCTCGCTCATCGCCCTCGTCAACCTCATGCTCGGCACGGTCGGCGGCTGGTTCGGCAACCCCGAGCTGACCTTCGAGCAGATCCTGGGCTACGTCTTCGCCCCGCTCATGACGGTCATCGGCGTGCCCTGGGCCGAGGCGACCGGCGCCGGCAGCTTCGTGGGCCAGAAGGTGATCGTCAACGAGTTCGTCGCCTTCTCCAACTTCGCGCCCTCGATCGAGGAGTTCAGCCCCAAGACGGCCGCGATCATCACGTTCGCGCTGACCGGCTTCGCCAACCTCGGCTCCCTGGGCATCCTGCTCGGCGGGCTGGGCAGCCTGGTCAAGCACCGCCGGCGCGAGATCGCCACCCTGGGCCTGCGGGCGATCGCCGCCGCCACCCTGGCCAACCTCATGAGCGCGGCCATCGCCGGGATCCTCATCGGGTAGCGGCCTCCCCCCCGTCCGATAGGTAGATTGCGGCCCATGCCGCAGATGAACGCCGTCACCATCACCGGTCCCGGCGAGGCCGACGTCCTCGTCCCCGCGCAGGTCGACCGGCCGCAGCCCGGGCAGGGCGAGGTCCTCGTCGAGGTGGTCACCGCCGGGGTCAACCGGGCCGACGTCATGCAGCGCAAGGGGTTCTACCCGCCGCCGCCGGGGGCCTCCGAGCTGCCCGGGCTGGAGGTCAGCGGCCGGGTCGTCGAGCTCGGCCCCGGCTGCGAGGAGGCGGGCTGGAGCGTGGGCGACGAGGTCTGCGCGCTGCTGGCCGGAGGCGGGTATGCCGAGCACGTCGCCGTGCCCGTCGGCCAGCTGCTGCCCGTGCCGGCCGGCGTGCCGCTGGCCGACGCCGCGGCGCTGCCCGAGGTGGCCTGCACCGTGTGGAGCAACCTCGTGATGGAGGCCGGGCTGGGCGAGGGCGAGACCGTGCTGATCCACGGCGGCTCCAGCGGGATCGGCACGATGGCCATCCAGGTCGCCAAGGCCCTCGGCGCGACCGTGGCGGTCACCGCGTCGACGCAGGAGAAGCTCGCGGCCTGCCGCGAGCTGGGGGCGGACGTGCTGGTCAACTACCGCACGCAGGACTTCGTGGACGAGGTCAGGGAGGCGACCGACGGGCGGGGCGCGGACGTCATCCTCGACGTCGTGGGCGCCAAGTACCTCGAGCGCAACGTCGACCTCCTCGCCAAGGACGGGCGCCTCGTGGTCATCGGGCTGCAGGGCGGCCGGCGCGGCGAGCTGGACCTGGGGGCCCTGCTGGCCAAGCGGGCCCGCGTCATCGCGACCTCGCTGCGCTCGCGACCGGTCGAGGGCAAGGCGCAGATCGTGGCGGCCGTGCGCGAGCACGTCTGGCCGCTGGTCGAGCAGGGGCGGATCCGGACGGTCATCCAGTCCCGGCACCCCCTCGCCGAGGCCGCCCGGGCCCACGAGGAGATGGAGGCCTCGGCCCACGTCGGCAAGATCCTGCTCGAGGTCGCCCCCGGCTGAGGTGCCGTCAGCCCTCGAGGAGCCGGCCCTCCCGCCGCTCGCGGCCCTGGCCGGCGAGCAGCTCGAGGATGCCGCGGGTGTCCCGGTCGGCGTCGGTCAGCTTCTCGGGGGTGAACCACTGCGCCTTGCGGGCCTCGGTGGCCAGGGTCAGCTCGGGCCGGCGGTCCAGCCGGACCCGGAAGACGACGTCGATCCCCTGGTCGACGGCGTCGACGCGGATGAAGACAGGGTCGCCGGGGTCGATGTCCACGCCGACCTCCTCGGCCACCTCGCGCCGCACGGCGTCCTCGGGCTCCTCGCCCTTGCCGAGCAGGCCGCCCGGCAGGCTCCAGCCCTCCCGGTGCGGCTGCCACAGGAAGAGCACGTGGCCCTCGTGCTCCAGCACGCAGACCGCCCCGACGGTGTAGCTGGGCGCACCGACCCGTACGGCCGCCCGCTTCAGCGGCCCGGGCATGACCCGGAACCCGACCAGCGCCGCGGTCCCGGCCTTGCGCCGGAGCGTCCCCATGTCCATGGACGCCAGCCAACCACACCTCCGGCCGCCCGCGCCCGGACCGCCACGGCGCTGTCGTCACAGGTCGCGGGCCAGCGCCCTCCCGGCCGCCCGGCCGCTGAACAGGCAGCCGCCGAGGAAGGTGCCCTCCAGCGACCGGTAGCCGTGCACCCCGCCGCCGCCGAACCCGGCGACCTCGCCGGCGGCGTAGAGCCCGGGCACCGGGTCGCCCTGGGCGTCCAGGGCCCGCGAGTCCAGGTCGGTCTGGACGCCGCCGAGCGTCTTGCGGGTCAGCACCCGCAGCCGCAGCGCCACGAGCGGCCCGTGGTCGGGGTCGAGGAAGCGGTGCGGCGGGGCGGTGCGGACGAGCCGGTCCCCCCGCGAGCGCCGGGCGGCGCGCACGAGGGCGGTCTGCAGGTCCTTGCCGTAGTCGTTGTCCAGCTCCCGGTCGTGCGCCTCCAGCAGCGTGCGGAGCCGACCGCCGTCGACCAGCCCCTCCCCGTGCCCGTCGCCGTCCCCGACCAGCGCGTTCATCACCGCGGCCAGCTTCTCCGGGGTGTCCGCCTCGACGACGTCGGCGCCGTGGTCGACGAACGCCCGCAGCGGCCCGGGGACGTCGGTGGTGACCCGCCCCAGCACGCCCCGGACCGACCGCCCGGTCAGGTCGGGGTTCTGCTCGGACCCGGACAGGGCGTACTCCTTGCCCAGGATCGTCCGGGTGGCCACGAACCAGGAGTGGTCGTGCTCCCGCGCACCCTCGGCGGTCCGCAGGTGGGCGAGGGTGCCGAGGGTGTCGAACCCCGGGAAGTACGGCGCGGGCAGCCGTCGCCCCGACCCGTCCAGCCAGAGCGAGCTGGGCCCGGGCAGGATGCGGATGCCGTGCCCCGGCCACACGGGCGCGTGGTTGGCCAGGCCCTCGGTGTAGTGCCACATCCGGTCGCGGTTGACCAGCCTGGCCCCGGCGTCGGCGACGGGGTCGAGCATGGACCCGTCGACGTAGGCCGGGACCCCGGTGACCATGTCCTGCGGGGGCGTCCCCAGCCGGTCCGGCCAGAACCGGCGGACCAGGTCGGCGTTCGCCCCGATGCCCCCGCTGGTGACCACGACCGCCTGGGCGGACAGCTCGGCCTGCCCCACCACCTCGCGCGTGGACGGCATACCCCGCTCCACCCCGTCCTCGCGGAGCACGTCGCAGCGCACCCCGGTGACCGCCCCGTCGGTGAGCACCAGCCCGGTGACCCGGTGCCGTCCGTGCAGGGTGACCAGGCCCGCCTCGACGCCGGCCCGCACCTGGCGCTCGAAGGGCTCGACGATCGCCGGGCCCGTGCCCCAGACGATGTGGAACCGCGGCACCGAGTTGCCGTGGCCGGTCGCGGTGCCGTCGCCACGCTCGGCCCAGCCGACGACCGGGAAGAACCGGACCCCCCGCTCGCGCAGCCAGGCCCGCTTCTCCCCGGAGGCCCAGTCGACGTAGGCGCGGGCCCAGCGCTGCCCCCAGCCGTCCTCGCCGCCGGGCCCGAGCCGGTCGAACCCTGCCGTCCCCGTCCAGTCCTGCCAGGCCAGGTCGCGGGTGTCGGCGATGCCCATGCGCCGCTGCTCGGGGGTGTCGACGAGGAACAGCCCGCCGAAGCTCCACCAGGCCTGGCCGCCGAGGTGCCGGGTCGACTCCTGGTCCACCAGCGCGACCCTCCTCCCGGCGGCGACCAGCTCGGCGGTGGCGACCAGGCCGGCCAGCCCGGCCCCCACCACGACGACGTCGGCGTCCATGCGTCCTCCTCGACGGTCCGGCGAGCCCCCAAGGGCGCGCGCCCCCACGGTACCCATCGACCCACGGCTACGCTGACCCGTGCGATGAGCACCCGTGAGCGCATCACCCGTGGCATGGCCGCCGGTCTGTGGCGAGCCCTGGTCGTCATGCTGCTCACGCTCATGGCCGTCGTCGGCGGGGTCGCCACCACCCAGCTGTGGCCGGTGCACGTGGAGACGGAGTACTTCACCGCCGACGTGTCCGTCGAGCCCCGGCTGGACTCGACCATCCAGGTGCCCACCGTCGTCGGCGACGTGGTGATGAGCTTCGACGGACCGCTGCCGGCGCCCGGGCTCACCGGGCAGGTGCAGGTGCGCGACCGGGTCACCGACCTCATCCGCTCCGGCCGGCTGACCACCGAGAACCTCCAGCCCAGCCAGGAGGAGCTGCGCACGGCCATCGACACCGGCGTGCGGGAGGTCGCCTGGAAGTTCGCGGCCGGCGCCCTGGTCACCTCGCTGCTGGTGCTGCTCACGTATGCCGTGTCCCGCCCGCGCCACGCCGGTCACGTCGTCGCCGCCGCGGCGGGGGCCACCGCGCTGGCGCTGGCGCTGCCCGGCGCGTCCGCCTACCTGACCTACCGGACCGGGAAGGTCGCCGAGTTCCGGACCACCTCGGTCCTCTCCCTCGTGCAGACCAACGCCGGCATCCTCGACTCGCTCTCCAGCAAGGCCGACCAGGGCGCGGTCTACGTGACCAACCTGCTGGCGCTCTCGGACGCCCTGCGGCAGGAGTTCACCCCCGAGACGGTCGACCGGCCGGCCGCCGCCCGGTTCCTGCTGGTCAGCGACATCCACGGGATGGACCAGTACCCGCTGCTGCGGCAGATCGTGGCCACCGAGCGGATCGACGCGGTGATCGACACCGGCGACCTGGTCAACTTCGGCCAGGCGCGGGAGGGGGAGCTGACCGGGATCTACGAGGGCATCGAGTCGCTGGGCGTGCCCTACATCTTCGTCCGGGGCAACCACGACGCCGTGTCCGCCACCGACGAGGGGCTCCTGCGCCGGATGGCGCAGGTGCCCAACGTGGTGCTGCTGGAGCCCACGGACGGGGAGTACGTCCGGACCGACGTCCACGGCGTCTCGGTGTCGGGCTTCAACGACGTGCGCTTCTTCAACCAGCGGTCGGACGACTTCGCCGGGGAGCAGGCCGAGGCGGCGCAACAGTTCCGGGAGGCCACCGACGGGCTGGCGCCGACCGACCTCGTCGTCACCCACCAGCCCTACGCCGCGCAGCGGGTGGACGCCGGCGCGCTGACGCTCAACGGGCACATGCACGTCCCCGCGATCGACGGGCAGCACCTGCAGGTCGGGTCGCTGACCGGTGGCGGGCTGGTCAACCAGTTCCGGCTGCCGCCGCTGACCGAGCAGGCCCAGGAGGCCGCCGAGGAGGACCCGGAGACCGCCGGCGAGCTGCTGAGCCAGCCCTACAGCTTCGACATCCTCACCGTCGGGCAGGACTGCTCGGTGGTGAGCCTGGCGCGCTACAGCTACCGCAACCTGGTGTCCGGGCGGCCGCAGTTCGACGACGTGCGGCTCCTCAACGGGCGGACGCTGCAGCCGGACCCGCCGCAGGGGCGTTCCTGCGGGCCGGAGCTGGGCGTCGTGACCGGGCCGGTGGACGAGTTCGTCCCGGCCGAGGTCGAGCCGGTGGAGGTGACGGAGCCAGGGGACGACGACGCCGTCACGGCCGGTCCGGACGGGGTGGCGGTCACGGCTGGTCCGGACGGGGCGGGCGTCACGACCGGGCCGGACGACGACGCCACCACGAGCGAGCCCGAGGACGCGACGGCGCCGTAGCCGTCAGGCGCGGTCCTTCCCGAGCGGCCAGCGGTGCCGCACCTCGTGCCGCGGCGTCCTGTTCGGCCCCTCCCCGAGCCAGGAGGCGACCAGGACGAGCTCGTCGACGCTCCACGCCGGGGTCCGCAGCGTGTCCAGGGCCTGCAGCAGGTGGCCGGCCGCGTGCCGGCCGCCCACCGACCGGGCGAGCGTGACGTGCGGCGTGAACCGGGTGCCCTCGACGCGGGCGCGGCCCGGGAGAGGACCCTGCGGGTGCCGGCAGCCCAGTCGGCCAGGGTGCCCGGACGCTCCTCGTCGACCCCGGCCCACAGCACGCGGGCGGCACCCGGGTCGGGAAAGGCTCCGGCCCCGGAGAGGCGCACCTCGAGCGGCTGCTGCCGGGCGGCGAACTCCTCGCCCGCGGCGATCAGCTCCTCCTCCCGCCACGCGTCGAGGTCGGGCACGAACGCCAGGGTGAGGTGGAGGTGCTCGGCCCGGGTCCAGCGCCAGCGCCCCTCCGCCGCGAGCGCGTCGCGACGGGGCTGGAGGAACTCCTCGACGGCCTCGACGACCGGGGCGGGCGGGACGACGGCGACGAAGACACGCACCGATCCATGATGACGGACCTGGCGTCCGCGATCTCGCTCGACCGTTCGTGGCCCCCAGGAGGGCCGAAGGTCGTCACGCGAGCCCGGGCTCAGCCGTCCGCGCCGGCCTGCTCCAGCTGCTCGGCGACGACCCCGCGGAAGTGCTCGGCCGACTCGGCCCCCTGGACGACGGCGGTGTTGACGAGGAACGTCGGGGTCGAGCTGAGCCCCAGCGACCTGGCCTCGGCGGTGTCGGCGTCGACGGCCGCCGCGAGCTCGGGGTCGTCGAGCGCGGCCGTGAAGGCCTCGACGTCGGGCACGCCGACCTCCTCGGCCAACGCGATCAGGTCGTCCTGCGTCAGGGTCGCCTCCCCGCTGGTCGACCGGGCGAAGGCGGTCTCCTGGTAGGCCAGGCCGTGCTCGGCGCCCTGCTCCGCCGCGGCCCGCACGGCCACCGCCACGGCGTGCGACTCCTCGCCGAAGATGACGAAGTCGCGGAACTCGATCCGCAGCGTCCCGTCGTCGACGAGGTCCTGCAGCTGCGGCCGTGTCTCCAGCTCGAAGCGGGCGCAGTAGGGGCAGCGGTAGTCGGCGTACTCGATCATGACGACCGGCGCGTCCACGTCGCCCACGGCCAGCGGGTCGTCCGCGTCCCGCCGCTGCAGGCCCATCATCAGCTCGGCGACCTCCGGCGAGGGCCCGGTGGCTGCGGCGTCGTCCGGACCGGTGGCCGCGGCGTCGTCCGGACCGGCGGCCGGGGCGTCGTCCGCCGAGCCGTCCTGGTCGCTGGTCGTCGGCGGCGCGCTCACCGACGGGTCGCTGCCGGCGGCGTCGTCCGACCCGCCACCACCGATCGCCAGCCAGGCGATGAACGCGCTGACCAGGGCCACGACGATCACGGCGACCGCCCAGGCGATCGAGGCGGTCCGGCGGTCGCGGCCGGGGGCGCGGGAGAGATGGGCTCGCTCACCGCCCCAGCGTCGCACAGCGGCACCAGGCCACCGGCATCCGACCGGACCCCCGGCCGACCCCCACCGACCGGCACGGCGCGCCGCGGCGCGCCCCACGGCATACTCCGTGCATGAGGATCGTCGTCGCCCTCGGCGGGAACGCGCTGCTGCAACGGGGCCAGGTGCCGGACGCGGACGCGCAGGCGGAGAACATCCGCCGGGCCATGAGGGCACTGGCGCCGCTGACCGACGACCACGAGGTCGTCATCACCCACGGCAACGGCCCGCAGGTGGGCGTCCTGGCGATCGAGTCGGCCAACGACGCGCGGCTGACCCAGCCCTACCCGTTCGACGCGCTCGGGGCGATGACGCAGGGGCTGATCGGCTACTGGATCCTGCAGGCGATCGGCAACGAACGGCCCTACCGCCAGTTCGCCGCCGTGCTCAACCAGACCCTCGTCGACGCCGACGACCCGGCCTTCGCCGACCCGACCAAGTTCGTCGGCGAGGTCTACGACGAGGAGACGGCGCACGCGCTGGCGGAGAAGAACGGCTGGCAGGTCCGGCGCGACGGGGAGCACTGGCGCCGGGTCGTCCCCTCGCCGCGCCCGCGGGAGATCATCGAGACCCGGCTCATCGACCACCTGCTCGACGAGTCGATCATCGTCGTCTGCGCCGGCGGCGGGGGCGTGCCCGTGGTGCGCACGGGGACCGGCGACCTGCGCGGGGTCGAGGCGGTCATCGACAAGGACCTGTCGGCGGCCGTGCTGGCCCACCGGCTCAAGGCCGACCGCCTCGTCGTGCTCACCGACGTGCCGGCGGTGATGGAGGACTACGGCACCGACCACGCGCGGGAGGTCCGGCGGGCCACCCCCGCGCAGCTGCGGGCGATGGACCTGCCCGCGGGGTCGATGGGGCCCAAGGTGGAGGCGGTATGCCGTTTCGTCGAGGTCGGCGGTCGAGGCGTCGCCGCGGCGATCGGGAACCTCGAGGAGGCCCAGGAGCTGCTCGACGGCCGGGCCGGGACGTTCGTCACCGCCGAGGGGTAGGGCTCCTCGGGACGGGCCGGCTCAGCCCAGGTCGTCGGCCAGCGGACCGTCGAACCAGGACCCGAGCACCGGCGTCCACTCGCGCACGGCCACCTGCTCGACGAGCCCCTGCTGCTGGAAGGGGTCCTCGCGCATGAGCTCGACCAGCTCGGCGGCGCTGTCGCCGCGCACGAGGATGAGCGCGGCGTCGGCCGCCCCGTCGACCGGGGCGTAGGGGCCGGAGAGCAGCACCACCCCCTCGTCGGCCAGGGCGCCGAGGAACTCGCGGTGGGCCGAGCGGTGCTCGTCGCGTGCCGCGGCGTCGTCGGAGTAGGTGTAGTGGACGGCGAAGATGGCCATGGCCCGATCGTAGGGCCACACCTCAGCCCGGGGCCGCCTCCAGCGCCTGGTCGAGGTCGGCCCACAGGTCCTCGGGGTCCTCGACGCCGACCGAGAGCCGCAGCAGCGACTCCGGCACGCTGTCGACCTCGGCCGGGTGCCGGCGCCGCCGCTCGATCTGCGACTCGACGCCGCCGAGGCTGGTGGAGTGGGTCCACAGCCGGGTCGCCGCCGCCACCCGCTCGGCCGCCTCGGGGCCGCCGGCGACCTCGATCGAGACCATCGCCCCGAACCCGGGGTAGCGCACCGCCTCCACCACCGGGTGGTCCAGGAGCCGGTTGACGAGCAGCTCGGCCGTGGCGCCGGCCCGCTCGAGGCGCACGTGCAGCGTCCGGACGCCGCGCAGCACCAGCCAGGCCTCCATCGGGCCGGGGACCGCACCATGCAGGGAGCGGTGGGTATGCAGCCGCTCGGCCAGGTCCGCCCGTCCCGGTGCGGTCACGAGGGCGCCGAGCAGGGTGTCGGAGTGGCCGGCGAGGTACTTGGTCGCCGAGTGCATCACGACGTCGGCCCCCCAGCCCAGCGGCTGCTGGGCGACCGGAGTGGCGAAGGTGTTGTCGCACGCCACGACCGGGCGCGTGTCGCCATACCTCTGCCCGAGCCCGCGCAGCACCCCGCGCACGTCGGTGAGCTCCATCATCGGATTCGTCGGGGACTCGAGCAGGAGCAGGTCGGCCCCGTCGCAGGCCTCGACGATCCCGGTGGTGTCCTCCGCCTGGACGGTGCGGACGGTGAGCAGGCCGGCGGCGGCGCGCTCGGCCAGCTGGGCGGTCGTGCCGCTGTAGGCGTGCCGCGGGGCGACGACGACCCCGCCGACGGGGACGAGGGAGACCACCGCCGAGATCGCGGCCAGCCCGGAGGCGAAGGTCAGCGCCCGGCCGCCTTCGAGCGAGCCGAGGACCTCCTCGAGGGCCTCCCACGTCGGGTTGGACACCCGGGCGTAGTCGACCGGGCCGTCGGCGACGAACGTCGAGGTGAAGGTGACCGGGACGTTGACCGGGGCACCCGGGTCGCGCGGCGGGCGGCCGAGGGCGACGGCACGGGTCGAGGAGGCGAGCCGTCGGTGGTGGGCGTCGGGGGCGTGGCCCGGGCCGTCCGTGGGGTCGGGAGCGTTCATGCGGGGTCCTCCTGTCGGGCCTGCCGCTCACGATAGGCCGCCGCGGCCATCCGGTTGCCGCACGCCGTGCTGCAGAAGCGGCGGGACCGGTTGCGCGAGAGGTCCACGTGCACGGCCTCGCACCCCTCGGCCTCGCAGGTGCGCAGCCGGCCGAGCTCGCCGGCCCGGACGACGTCGACCATCGCCATCGCCGCCTCGACCGCCATCCGGGTGGCCAGCGGGGCGTCGTCGGGCACGGCGTGCAGGTGCCAGCCCCAGTCGTCGTGGTCGACCAGCTGCGGCAGCGCCCGCGCGTCGGCCAGCAGCCCGTTGACCAGCGGCACCAGCGCGTCCTCGTCGAGCTCCCACAGCCGGGCCAGCCGCGGCCGCAACGCCCGGACCTCGTCCAGCTCGACCCGCTCGCCGGTCAGCTCCCCCGACCACCCCTGGTCGCGTACGAACGTCTCGAGCTGCTCGTCGGTGGTCAGGGTGTCGGGCGGGCCCATCGTGTTCACCAGCGCCGCCGCGCTCTGCAGCGCGATCTCGGTGTCATGGGTGAACAGCATCTTGACTCCTGACGTTGCCCGTGCGTATCGTCATGACCATCACTCCTCGACACCCATGATGACAGACGAGAGGGGGTCACCCCGTGACCATCGACCACCGGCAGGCCGTGCCCGCCACCACCCGGACCCCTCTGCGCGTGCTCGTCCTGGGCCTGCTCGTGGCCGTGCTGTCCGCGGTGACCTTCGGCAGCTCCGGCGCCGTCGCCAAGAGCCTGCTCGTGGAGGGCTGGTCCCCCGGCGCCGCGGTGACGGCCCGCATCGTCCTGGGCGCGGTCATCCTCGCGGTCCCGGCGACGCTGTCCATGCGGGGGCACTGGCACCTGCTGCGCCGACCGGTGACCTGGGCGCACGTGACGACCTTCGGCGTCCTGGCGGTCGCCGGCGCCCAACTGTTCTACTTCCTCGCCGTCGAGCGGCTCTCCGTGGGCGTGGCGCTCATGCTGGAGTACCTCGGCCCGATCCTCGTCGTCGGCTGGCTCTGGCTGGTCCGCGGCCAGCGTCCCCGCCCGTTGACCGTCGGGGGGATCGGCGTGGCGATGCTGGGGCTCCTCCTCGTCCTCGACGTCCTCGGCGACGCGCAGCTCAGCGGGATCGGGGTCATGTGGGGCCTGTTCGCCGCGGTCGGCCTGGCCGCCTTCTTCGTCGTCGGCGCCGACGACGCCACCGGCCTGCCGCCGCTGGCGTTCGCCTGCCTGGGCCTGCTCGTCGGTGCCGCCACCCTCCTGCTCGCCGGCGCGGTCGGTCTGGTCCCGATGCGCTGGGACACCGTGGACGTCACCGTCTCGGGGTATGCCGTGGCCTGGTGGGTGCCGGTGCTGTGGCTGGGCCTGGTCGCCGCCGCGATCGCCTACCTCACCGGCGTCGTCGCGGCCCGCGCCCTGGGCGCCAAGGTCTCCTCCTTCGTCGGGCTCACCGAGGTGATGTTCGCCGTGCTCTGGGCCTGGGTCCTGCTGGCCGAGCTGCCGGCGGCCGTGCAGCTCCTCGGCGGCCTGCTCATCCTGGCCGGGGTGGTCCTGGTCAAGCTGGACGAGCGGCCGGACGACCGGGAGGGCGCCCACGAGCCGCTCGAGGTCGAGCCGATCCCGGACGTCGACGTGCCCGCTCCGCAGCTCTGACCTCCAGGCGGTCGAGGACTAGTCTGGAGGCAGCACGGTCGATGCCGAGGAGTCGGCGACGGGGCAGGAGGATGCGGTGAGCGCCTTCGTTCGCGCCCGCGCCGGGCTCCGGCTGCAGGAGGACGTGAAGGAGCTCATCGAGGAGGGCCGCCGGCCCGCCTGACCCTTCCCGAGGTCGCGGCCCTGCCGGCGCCGCGCCGTCAGCCGGTGGCGCGCCGGACGAAGTCGGTGATGCCCTCGGCCTCGGCCACCCGGGTCGCCGAGCCGACGTAGGGCATGTGCCCGGTCTCGAACCAGGCGTGCTCGATCCGGTCCAGCGCCTGCTGGGGCAGCCGCAGGTGGGCGACCGTGTCCTGGGCCGCGCCGAAGGGCGTGGCCAGGTCGTAGCAGCCGTACTCGACCCGCACGCGCAGGTGCGGGTTGGCGCGCATGACGCGCTCCAGCTTGTCGGTGACGCTGATCGGGCGGCCCTCGAACTCCTTGTAGGACCAGTGCTCGATGGCGTCGGAGAACACGGCGTAGGGCAGGTCGAGCTCGGAGCCCAGCTCGCCCCGCAGGTAGTGGTGGACCGCGGCGGCGTAGGGGCCCATGATGGCGTCGATCGAGGGGTCGGCGTCCATGTTCTCGGCGACGCCGGAGTGCAGCACCCCGGTGATCCGCCCGTCGATCCGGCCGACCGTGCGGCCCTCGTCCCGCAGCAGCTCGGTGCAGAAGCGCCAGTGCTCCGGCCGCAGGTCGCATCTCAGCAGGTAGTCCTGCGACAGGCCGGTCAGCCGGGAGAGGTCGGCGGCCAGCGAGGACCGCTCCTCCTCGGTGAGCCGGTTGCCCCGGGCCAGCGCCCAGCGGTAGTGCCCGGCGGAGAGCTCCTCGGCCTCGGCGACCACCTCGCCCAGCGACCGGTCGGGGTGCTTGCCGTGGACGTGCGCGACCGCCGCGTAGGTCGGCAGGTAGGACAGGCAGGCCTCGTCGTGGCGCAGGTAGCGGAAGTCCTGCGTGGTGAAGTCGAGCACGCTGGAGATGAGCACCAGGCCGTTGAGCTGCATCCCGAACCGGCTGAACAGGTGCTCGGCGACCGCGACGGCCCGGGTCGTGCCGTAGGACTCGCCGCAGAGGAACTTCGGGCTCATCCAGCGGTCCTCGCGGGTGCACCACAGCCGGATGAGCTCGGCGACCTGCTCCACGTCCTTGCCGAAGCCGTGGTAGTCCTTGGCCTTGCCGCCCTTGACCGCCCGCGACTGGCCGGTCGACATCGGGTCGATGAAGACCAGGTCGGTGGCGCGCAGCGGGGTCTGCGGGTTGTCGGCCAGGGCGTAGGGCGGCGGGGTCGGGGCGTCCACCTCGCCGGCGTCGACGATCCTCGGCCCGAGCACGCCCAGGTGCAGCCAGACCGAGCTCGAGCCGGGGCCGCCGTTGAAGACGAAGGTCACCGGCCGGTCGTTGCGGTCGGCGCCCTCGGGCAGGTCGAGGGTGTAGGCCGTCACCGCCAGCTCGGCGCGCGGCGTCCACCCCTGGAAGACGTCGTCCTTGACCTCCTCCTCGCGCAGCACGACCCGCCCGGTGCGCGCCGTGTAGCTCAGCTCGCCGTCGTCGGTCGTCAGCGTGTGGTGGGTCTCGACCAGCAGGTCGCGGGGCTCGGCGTCCTTCGTCTTGTCCTTCCCTGCCTCCCTGCCGGCCTCCCTGGCGGTGTCCTCGGTCTTCCCGTCGGCGGCCGGGGTCGTCGCGTCCTCGCTCATGGGCACCGACTGTATGCGGCGTGCCGACCGGGCGCGCACGGCATACCGTCGAGGGATGGAGTGGTTCGTCGCCGACGACGGATGGCTGGGGCGCGCGGTGCTCCAGCACGCGCTCGCCGCGCTCTACCTCGTCGCCTTCGTCGCCGCGGCCCGGCAGGGGCCGGCGCTGATCGGCTCGCGCGGCTGACGCCGGCACCGACCTTCCTGCGACGCGCGACCTTCGCGCAGGCGCCGAGTCTGTTCCACCGGTGGTGGTCCGACCGCCTCTTCCTCGCCATCGCCTGGACGGGCGCGGCACTGGCCCTGCTCACCCTCGTCGGCGTTACCGCCCGGCTGCCCCTGGCCGCCTCGATGGCGGTGTGGGCGGTGCTGTGGGCGCTCTACCTCTCGATCGTCAACGTCGGGCAGCTCTGGTGGTCCTTCGGCTGGGAGACGCTGCTGTGCGAGGTCGGCTTCCTGGCGATCTTCCTCGGCAACGCCGCCGTCGCGCCGCCCCTGCTCGTGCTGCTCCTGGTGCGCTGGCTGCTCTTCCGGCTCGAGTTCGGCGCCGGCCTGATCAAGCTGCGCGGCGACCGCTGCTGGCGCGACCTCACCTGCCTGCACCACCACCACGAGACCCAGCCGATGCCCGGGCCGCTGTCCTGGTTCTTCCACCACCTGCCGGGCCCCCTGCACAAGGTGGAGGTCGCCGCCAACCACGTCACCCAGCTGATCGTGCCGTTCGGGCTGTTCCTGCCGCAGCCGGTGGCGGGGGTCAGCGCCGGGATCATGCTCGTCACCCAGCTGTGGCTGGTGGCCAGCGGCAACTTCGCCTGGCTCAACTGGCTGGCGATCGTCCTGGCCGCCTCCGTCCTGCCGGACGCCGTCTGGGCCTGGCTCCTCCCCGGTCCCGTGCAGGACCGGCTCGTGCCCACGCAGGCCGGCGCGACGCCATACCCCTGGGTGGTCGCGGTGGTGCTGCTCACCGTGCTGGTAGCGGTGCTCAGCTGGCGGCCGGTGGTCAACCTGCTCTCGCCGGGCCAGGCGATGAACGCCTCCTTCGACCCGCTGCGGCTGGTCAACACCTACGGCGCGTTCGGCAGCGTGACGAAGGTGCGCCACGAGATCGTGCTCGAGGGCCTGGACAGCGGCGGGGTATGGCGCGAGTACGGCTTCCGGGGCAAGCCTGGGTTCCCGGGGCGCTGGCCGCGGCAGTACGCGCCCTACCACCTGCGCCTGGACTGGCTCATGTGGTTCGCCGCGCTGTCGCACCGCTACGCCTACCCGTGGCTCCCGCGGCTGCAGCGGCGGCTGCTCGAGGCCGACCCGCCGACGCTGCGGCTGCTTGCCCACGACCCGTTCGACGGGCGGCGGCCCGAGGCGGTCCGGGCGGTGCTCCACCGCTACCGCTACACGACCTGGGCCGAGCTGCGCGCGACGCGGGAGTGCTGGCACCGGCGGCCCGTGGGTCCGTTCGGGCCGGTCGTCACCCCGGACAGCGCCGAGCCGGACTGGTGGTGAGCGGCCGACCGGGCGCCGGCCACCGCCCGGAGGACCCCGGGCACGCGCCGTGATGGGATGGGACCCATGACCAACCCGCTCCTTGCCCCCTCGACCCTGCCGTTCCAGCTGCCCGACTACGCCACGATGACCGAGGCGCACGTCCGCGAGGCGCTCGAGGTCGGGATGACCGAGCAGCTGGCCGCCCTGCGCGCGATCGCCGAGGACACCGCGCCGCCGACCCTGGAGAACGTCGTGCACGCCTGGGAGCGCAGCGGCGCCACCCTGGACCGGACGTTGTCGGCCTTCTGGGTCGCCCGGTCGGCCGACACCACCCCCGAGCGCGACGCGATCATGGCCGAGTTCTCCCCACGCCTGGCCGCCCACCAGGACGCCATCCTCATGGACGCCGACCTCTACGCCCGGCTCACCGGCCTGCGGGACCGGATCGACGCCGGCGAGGTGGAGGCCGACGAGCAGGACCGGTTCTGGCTCACCGAGTCGCTGCGGGCCTACGAGCGCGGCGGCATCACCCTCGAGGCGGCCGACCAGGCCCGCCTGCGCGAGCTCAACGCCGAGCTCGCCGGGCTGACCACCCAGTTCGACCAGATCCTCGTCGAGGGCCGCAACGCCGCCGCGGTGCACGTCGTCGACGAGGAGCGGCTCCGAGGGCTCAGCGACGACGAGAAGGCCGGGCTGCGCGAGGCCGCGCAGGCCCGCAGCCTGGAGGGCTGGCTGGTCCCGATCGTCAACACCACGGGCCAGCCGCTGCTGTCCTCGATGGAGGACCGCGGGCTGCGCGAGGAGGTCTTCCGCGCCTCGGTCGACCGGGGGCTGGGCCGGGGCACGCAGGCCGACCACGACACCCGCGACGTGCTCGTGCGGATCGCCCGGCTGCGCGCCGAGCGGGCCACGCTGCTGGGCTACCCGCACCATGCGGCCTACGTCCACGAGACCAGTTGCGCCGGCGGCACCGACGCCGTCAACGAGATTCTCTCCCGGCTCGCCGCCGGGGCCGTGCCCCTCGCCGAGCAGGAGGCCAGCGCCCTACGGGCCCGGCTGGAGACCCTCGACCCCGGGGCCGACCTGGAGCCGTGGGACTGGCAGTTCCTGGCCGCCCGGGAGGCCGCCGAGTCGGCGCTGGACCCGGAGAAGCTGCGGCCCTACCTGGAGTTCGAGCGGGTGCTGCACGAGGGCGTCCTCGCCGCCGCGACCGCCCTCTACGGCATCACCTTCTCCGAGCGGCCCGAGCTCGTCGGCTACACCGACCAGGCGCGGGTCTTCGAGGTGCGGGAGGAGGACGGCAGCGTCCTCGGCGCCGTCGTGCTCGACCCCTACACCCGGCCCACGAAGAAGGGCGGGGCCTGGATGACCTCGATCGTCGACCAGAGCTCCCTGCTCGGCGACCGGCCGCTGGTCACCAACACCTGCAACGTGCCGCCGCCCGCGCCGGGCTCGCCGAGCCTGATGACCTGGGACAACGTCATCACGCTCTTCCACGAGTTCGGCCACGACCTGCACGGGCTGCTCTCCGACGTGCGCTACCCCTCGCGCTCGGGCACCTCGGTCCCGCGCGACTTCGTGGAGTTCCCCTCCCAGGTCAACGAGATCTGGGCCTTCCAGCCCTCGCTGATCCGCCGCTACGCCCGCCACCACGCCACCGGCGAGCCCCTGCCCGAGGAGTGGGTGGACGCGCTTGTCGCGCAGCGCCAGGAGACGGCATACCGGACCCTGGAGCTGCTCAAGGCGATGCTGCTCGACCAGGCCTGGCACCAGACCCCGCTGGCGGAGCTGCCCGCCGACGGCGCGGGCGTGGAGGAGTTCGAGGCCGCGGCGCTGGAGCGGGCCGGGGTGGCCTTCCCGCTCGTCCCGCCGCGCTACCGGTCGGCCTACTTCCACCACATCTTCGGCGGGGGCTACGCCGCCGGCTACTACTCCTACCTGTGGTCGGAGGTGATGGACGCCGACACGGTGGCCTGGTTCACCGCGCAGGGCACCGACGAGCAGCCCGGGGGTATGACGCGCGCCGCCGGCGAGCGCTTCCGTCGCGAGCTCCTCGGGCGGGGCGGGTCCATCGAGGCGATGGAGACCTACCGGCGCTTCCGGGGCGCCGAGCCGGACCTTCGCCACCTGCTCGCGCGCCTGGGCCTGGGCGACGAGCCCGCCGCGTGAGCCCGGGGACACGGGTTCACGGCCGGCCGGCCTCCTGACGGGGCGGGTCGCTCGTCGCTGAGGTCGGCTCGTCGCGACCTCCATCGGCGTGTACGGCGATGCAGGTCGCCGGCACCCGACCTCACCTGCCGCCTCCCCTCAGGGTCGGCGGAGGGCGGGCTCGTCACATGCCGCGCGGACGCTCCGGGGGGACGTTGCCGTGGCGGGCGATCGACTCGGACCGGTCGTGCTCGTCCTTGACCCGGACGGGCCCCTGCCCCTGGAGGCGGGTGGCCACGTGAACGACCCCGGCGATGAGCACGGCCGCGGCCAGGAGCAGGAGGAGACCGGTGTCGGTCACCAGGCCGGCCACGAACGCGGTGACCGCGACGAGTGCGTAGACCAGGCTGAGGACGACGACGGTGGACATGCCTCCATGGTCCCAGATCCGACCCCGGTCGTCAGGTGGAGGACGACCGGGGGCCAGGTCGGCCGGTGGTCTCCCGGGTCGGGTCGGCCGGTGACCCCTGCGTCCGTCAGCCGGTGATCTCCCGGGCCAGCGCGGCGGGCATGTAGTCGTAACGGACGAACTCCCGGGTGAAGCTGCCGGAGCCGTGGGAGACCGAGCGCAGGTCGATCGGGTAGCGGGACAGCTCGTGCTGGGGCACCTCGGCCCGGACCACCGTGTGGCCCTCGACGGGGGCCGGTTCGGTGCCCTGGACCTGGGCGCGGCGTCCGCGCAGGTCGGCCATCACCGGACCGACGAACTCGTCGGCCACGGTGATCTCCACGAGGTCGACCGGCTCCAGCAGGGAGACGGTGGAGCTGTTGGCCGCCTCGCGCAGGGCCTGGCCGGCCGCGTTCTGGAAGGCCATGTCCGAGGAGTCGACCGAGTGGGCCTTGCCGTCGACGAGGGTAACCCGCACGTCGACGCAGGGGTAGCCGGCGAGCACGCCCTCGGCGAGCTGGCTGCGCAGGCCCTTCTCCACCGAGGGGATGAACTGCCGGGGCACCGCGCCGCCGACGACCTTGTCGACGAACTCGAAGCCCGCACCCCGCTCGAGCGGCTCGATCTCCAGCTGGACGACGGCATACTGCCCGTGCCCGCCGGACTGCTTGACCAGGCGGCCCTGCACCGGGACGGGCCGCACGAAGGTCTCCCGCAGCGAGGTGCGCACCGGCTCGGTCTCGACCTCGACGTGGTGGCGCTCGGCGAGCAGCTGGAGGACCTCCTCCTGCTGGGCCGGGCCCAGGGTCCACAGCACGACCTGGTGGGTCTCGGGGTTGTGCTCCAGGCGCAGGGTGAGGTCCTCGCTGACCAGGCGCTGCAGCGCACCGGCCAGCTTGTCCTCGTCCTTGCTCTTCGCGGCCTTGATGGCCACGGGCAGCAGCGGCTCGGGCAGCAGCCAGGGCTCGACGAGCGCGGGCCGGTCGCCGGAGGAGAGCGTGTCGGACGTCTCGGCGGTGGACAGCTTGCTCACCAGCACCAGCTCGCCGGCGATCGCGGAGTCGCGGGCCTCGGCGCCCCCGGGGACCGGGGTCGTGATCTGGCCGACGCGCTCGTCGTCCTCGTCGTGGCCGGGGTGGCCGGGGACCTCGTGCCCGACGACCCACTCCAGGTGTCCGCTGACGTGCAGCCGGTCGCCGGAGCGCAGCGTCCCGGAGAAGATGCGGACCAGCGAGAGCCGACCCACGTAGGCGTCGGTCATCGTCCGGACCACCTGCGCGACGAGCGGTGCCTCCGGGTCGGCGGCGACCTCGAGGACGGTCTGGGCGTCGGGCGTGGTCACGGTCGGCACCCAGGCCTGGTCGGGCGAGGGGAAGGCCGCCACGACGAGGTCGAGCAGCCAGGGCACGCCGGTGCCGGTCGGCGGGTGGACCGGGACGATCGGGAAGAAGCGGGCCGTGGAGATGGCGGCCCGCAGGTCGGTGCGCAGCCCCTCCAGGTCCAGCTCCTCCCCGGAGAGGTAGCGGTCCAGGAGGGTCTCGTCCTCGGAGGTCTCGATGACCGTCTCGATGAGGGTGGCGCGCCGGTCGGCCACCGCGTCGGCCTCGTCCTCGGCGAGCTCGCGGGTGGACCCGTCGGCGTCGACGCGGACCTGGTCGAGCAGGTCGACGACCCCGGTCAGCTCCTGGCCCTCCAGCACGGGCAGCGCCAGCGGGACCGCGTCGCCCAGCAGGCGGCGGCACTCCTCGACGACCTGGTCGTAGTCGGCCCGGGCCAGCTCCAGCTGGGTGACGGCCACGAGGCGGGGGATCCGGGCGCCTCGCACTCGCGCCACAGCATGCGGGTGGCCTCGTCGATGCCGCTGCCGGCGGCCACGACGAAGACGACCGCGTCGGCGGCCCGCAGCCCCGCCCGCACGTCGCCGACGAAGTCGGGCCGGCCGGGGGTGTCGACGACGGTGACGACGGTGCCGGTGGCCTGGTGGACGGTGCTCGCCACGCCGAGGTCGGTCGAGGCCTCCTCGGCCTCCTTGACGTGGCCCAGCTGGCCGGTGGTCAACTGCTCCAGGAGGGCGCTCTTCCCGGTCCCCTGCGGTCCGACCAGGACCACGTTGCGCAGGTGGGCCGGAGAGGCGGGGGGCGTGAAGGAGGAGGCGCCGGTGCGGTTCATGGGGCCAAACCTACGCCGCGGGGGCGACGGACGGCACGAGGGGTATGCAGCTCCGGGGCGGCTCGCGAAGGGTTCCCGGTCGGGCCCCGACGGCGTTCCCTCAGGCGTCGGCGGCCTCGCGGGAGCGCTCGTCCTCGACCTCGCGGGCGGCCTCGCAGGAACGCTCGTCCTCGACCTCGCGGGCGGCGTCGCGCATCCGGTCGGTGAGCCGGGCGAGCTCGCGCAGGTCGTCCTCGTCCAGCCGGTCGAGGATGCGGGCCTTGACCCGGTGGACGGGCACCTCGAGCTCGGCGAGCATCTCCTCGGCCTCAGGGGTCAGGTGCAGGAGCACGCGACGCCGGTCCTGCGGGTCCTGCTCGCGGTCCAGCCAGCCCTTGGAGGCGATCCGGTCGACGATGCCGCTCATGGTGGGGGTGGACACGCCGAGGGCCTCGGCGAGCTGCTGCCCGGTGGACCCCGGGGCCGCCCGGAGCACGGCCAGGACCTGCAGCTGCCGCAGGGTGAGGTCGGCCGACGTGGAGACCGGCTCGACCCGCCGCATCGCGACGGCGTGCAGCTCGACCTCGGCGGCCGCGATCCGCTCGCAGAGGAGACGGCGCGCGTCGGTCCGGACCGGGGTCACGTCGGGTGCACCTCCTGACGGGGACGAGGGGGGGGTGTCCAACGTTTAGGGAGAGGCTAACCGTTGGCCGTAGGCTTGGCATCCTATGGCACGCCTCACACTGTTCAGCGTCCGCAACCGGGCCCTCATCGCCCTGACCACCCTCTTCGCCGTCCTGGCCGGGCTGTGGTCCACGGTGACGCTGCCGCGCGAGCTCTTCCCCTCCCTGCAGTTCCCCGTGCTGGCCATCACCACCGCCGTGCCGGGGTCCGGCAGCTCGGTCGTGGAGGAGCAGGTCACCGAGCCGCTGGAGATCGTCGCCCAGGGCCTGCAGAACGTCGTGGAGGTGACCTCCACCAGCACCGACGGCTTCTCCTCGGTGGTCGTCGAGCTGGACTACGGGACCGACCTGGGCGCCGCGCAGACCTCGCTCCAGCGGTCGGTGCTCTCCGCCTCCACCGGCCTGCCCGACGGCGCCGAACCGCAGATCTTCGCCGGCAACCTGGACGACTTCCCGATCATCCAGCTGGCCGCGTCCGGCGGGCCGGACAGCGACGCCCAGGACCTCATCGACCGGCTCGAACGGCTCGTCGTGCCCGAGATCGAGGACATCGACGGCGTCCGGGCGGTCACCCTCTCCGGCGTCTCGGACCGGATCGTCACCGTCGACCTGGACGAGGACGAGGCCGCCGAGGCGGGTGCCGACGTGGGCGCCGTGGCCCAGCTGCTGCAGACCAACGGCGTGGTCGTCCCGGGCGGGACGGTGCTCGACGGGGACCGGGAGCTGCCCGTCCAGGTGGGCTCCCGGCTGACCTCCGTCGAGCAGATCGAGGCCTTGCCGCTGCTGACGCAGGCCACCGTCGGGGCCCGGCAGGCCGCCGCCCAGCAGCGGGCCGCCGCCACCGAGGCCGAGGGGGCCGCGCAGGAGGCCCGCACCGCGGCCGACGAGGCGGCCGCCGCCGCCCAGGCCGACCCGACCGACCCGGCCCTGGCCCAGGAGGCCGCCGCCGCGGCCGCCGCGGCCGAGCAGGCGACCGCCGCCGCCGAGCAGGCCCGGGCGGGGGCCGACGAGGCCGGGGACGTGGAGGTGCCCACCCTCGGGGACGTCGCCGAGGTGACGCTGCAGACGCGGGAGGCGACCGCATACACCCGGACCAACGGCGAGCCCAGCGTGGGGCTGGCCATCACCAAGACCCCGGACGGCAACGCCGTCGACGTCTCCCGCGCCCTGGAGGACCTGCAGGAGGAGATCACCACCGCCCTCGACGGCGGCGAGCTGGTCACCGTCTTCGACGGGGCGCCGTTCATCGAGAAGTCCATCGAGGACCTGGCCACCGAGGGCCTGCTGGGCCTGGGCTTCGCGATCCTCGTCGTGCTCATCTTCCTGCTCTCGGTGCGGCTGACCCTGGTCACGGCCGTGTCGATCCCGCTGTCGCTGCTGCTGGCCCTCATCGGGCTCTCGGCCCTGGGCTACAGCCTCAACATCCTGACCCTGGGGGCGCTGACCATCTCCGTGGGCCGGGTCGTCGACGACTCGATCGTCGTCATCGAGAACATCAAGCGGCACATCGCCCGGGGGGACGAACGGCGCACCGCCGTCGTCGAGGCGACCCGCGAGGTGGCCGGCGCGATCACGTCGGCGACGATCGCCACGGTCGCGGTGTTCCTGCCCCTGGGCTTCGTCACCGGGCAGGTCGGCGAGCTCTTCCGACCGTTCGCGGTCACCGTGGCGCTGGCCATGCTCGCCTCGCTCCTCGTGGCGCTGACCATCGTCCCGGTCCTCGGCTTCTGGTTCCTCGGCGGCAAGGGCCGCCACGGTGGCCGGGCGCGTGCCGACCACGACGCCGACGACTCCCCCGACCGGCTGCAGAAGGCCTACCTGCCCGTCCTGCGCACGGCCCTGGCCCGCCCCTGGCTGACGCTCGGGCTGGCCGGCCTGCTGCTCGTCGCGACCGGGTGGACGGCCACCCAGCTCAAGACCGACTTCATCGGCAGCTCCGGCGAGAACACCCTGCAGGCCACCCTCACCCTGCCGACCGGCACCCAGCTGGAGGAGACCGACGAGGAGGCCGCCCGGGTCGAGCAGTGGCTGGCCGAGCAGGACGAGGTCGAGTCCTACCAGGTCGTCGCCGGCAGCCCCGGGGGCATCGAGGCCGTCTTCATGGGCAGCGGGGCCAACACCGCCACCTTCGCGCTGACCCTCGTCGAGGGCGTGGAGGGGGAGGCCTTCGGCGAGACGATGGCCGCCCGGTTCGAGGAGCAGCTGCCCGAGGGCGCCTCGCTCGTCACCGCCGCCGGCCAGCAGATGGGCACCTCCAACCTCGAGGTGGTCGTCCAGGCCCAGGACGAGGACGACCTGCGCGCCGCCGCCGACCAGGTGACCGAGGTGATGGCGCAGGTCGGCGCGGCCGACGTGACGAACAACCTCACCGACACGGTCCCCGCCCTCCGCGTGGAGGTCGACCGGGCCGCCGCCGCCGAGGTCGGCGTCGTGGAGTCACAGCTGGGGCAGCTCGTCCAGGCCGCCACCGACGGGGCCCGCGTGGGCCGGGTCGAGTTCGACGCGCAGCAGCTCGACGTGCTGCTGCGCCAGGGCGAGGCGGCCGACGTGGACGCCCTGGCGGACCTGGAGGTGGCCACCGACGAGGACGGCGAGGCGGTGCGGCTCGGCGACGTCGCCGAGCTGACCACGATCGAGGAGGCGGTCTCCATCACCCGCATCGACGGGCTCCGGGCCGCCACGGTCGAGGGCCGCCCCTCCGGCGACGACCTCGGCGCGACGACGGCCGAGCTGACCGCCGCCCTGGAGGACCTCGACGTGGCCGAGGGCGTCCAGGTCGAGGTCGGGGGCGTCAGCGCCGAGCAGGCGTCCGCGTTCCGCTCGCTGGGGCTGGCGCTGCTGGCCGCGATCGCGATCGTCTACCTCGTCATGGTGGCGACGTTCAACTCGCTGGTCCAGCCGCTGATCCTGCTGGTGTCCGTGCCGTTCGCGGCGACCGGGTCCGTCGCCCTGCTGCTCGTCACCGGCTTCCCGCTCGACGTGGCCTCGCTCATCGGCCTGCTCATGCTCATCGGCATCGTCGTGACCAACGCCATCGTGCTCATCGACCTGGTCAACCAGTACCGCGACCGGGGCATGGACCGGCACGAGGCGGTCGTCGAGGGCGCCCGGCACCGGCTGCGGCCGATCGTCATGACGGCCGCGGCCACGATCCTGGCGCTGACCCCGCTGGCCCTCGCGGTGACCGGCGGCGGGGCCTTCCTGTCCCAGCCGCTGGCCATGGTCGTCATCGGCGGTCTGATCAGCTCGACGCTGCTGACGCTGATCCT
This sequence comes from Ornithinimicrobium sp. CNJ-824, assembly GCF_001942405.1. Taxonomy (GTDB): domain Bacteria; phylum Actinomycetota; class Actinomycetes; order Actinomycetales; family Dermatophilaceae; genus Ornithinicoccus; species Ornithinicoccus kibberensis. The sequence goes on along the minus strand of NZ_MKKA01000005.1, from coordinate 23,188 downwards.
CGTGCCCGTGCTCTACGAGCTGGTCGAGCGCGGCGCGGCCCGCATCGGCGGGGAGCGCCACTCCCGGGGGCCGGAGGCGGCGGCCTGAGCCGGGCCGCCCCCGGCGGGCGGGGGTATGCGGTCAGGGCGCCGGTGAGCTGCCGGCCCTCCGGTCGTCGGCGTCACCCGTCTCCTCCTTCGGGATGATCGGCCCCTCGCCCGCGGGGACCCGCCCCTTGCGCACGACGAACCCCTCCTCCCGGAAGGCCATCACCAGCATCGGCACCATGGCGAAGACGAGGATGAAGACCGGCAGGCCCATCACCGTGATCACCTGCTGCAGCGAGGTGAGCGCCTCGTCGCCGCCGAGGACGATGAGGCTGGCCGCGACGGCGCCCTCGGACACGCCCCAGAACACCCGCTGACGGGTGGGGCCCCCCTCGGCCTCGCCGGAGCAGAGCATGTCCACGACGAGGGAGGCCGAGTCGGAGGAGGTGGCGAAGAAGAGCGCGACCACGACGATGGCGATGCCCGAGGTGAGGGTCGCCAGGGGGAAGTTCTCGAAGAAGGCGAACATCGCCAGCGGCACGCTCTCGGCGACCGCCGCCGACAGCTCGCCGCCGCTGCCGCCGATCCCGTCCAGCTCCATCGCCGACCAGCCGAAGACGACGAACCACACGAGGGTGAAGACCGAGGGGGCCACGAGGACGCCGCCGATGAACTCACGGATGGTGCGGCCGCGCGAGATGCGCGCCAGGAAGATGCCCATGAACGGCGACCAGGTCACCGTCCACGCCCAGTAGAAGACGGTCCAGCCGCCCTGCCAGCCCCAGCCGCCCTCCTTGGAGAACTCGGCCATGGCGTCGTTCCAGAAGGACAGGCGGACGACGTCCTGCAGGTAGTAGCCCAGGCTCTCGATCAGCTGCCGCAGCAGGAAGACCGTCTCCCCGGCGAAGAGCACGAAGATCATCAGGGCGACGGCGGTGAGGATGTTGAGGTTGGACAGCCGCTTCACGCCCTTGTCCAGGCCGGCGACGATGGAGGCGGTCGCCACGATCGTCAGGACCGTGATGATGACGACCCGCAGCCACACCGCGTCCTCCAGGCCGGTGAGGGAGCTCAGCCCGGCGCTGATCTGGGAGGTGCCCAGGCCCAGCGAGACCGCCAGGCCGAAGATGGTGCCGAGCACGGCGAAGACGTCGATGACCTTGCCCGGGGTGCCGTGGATCCGCTCCTTGAGCAGGGGGTAGAACGCCGAGGAGAAGCGCAGCGGCAGGCCCTTGCGGTAGACGAAGTAGCCGAACGCCAGCCCGGGGAGGGTGAAGATCGCCCACGTGTGGATGCTCAGGTGGTACAGCGAGATGCTCATCGCGCTGCGCGCGGCCTCGACCGAGTAGGGCTCGACGTCGGGGAACGGCGGGGCGGCGAAGTGCGACATCGGCTCGGCGACGCCCCAGAACATCAGGACGGTGCCGATGCCGCCGGCGAAGAGCATCGCGAACCAGGACAGGTTGCCGTAGGCCGGCCGGTCGTCGTCGGCGCCCAGGCGCAACGACCCGTAGCGGCTGAAGGCGACCCAGATGAGGAAGAGCACCCAGCTGGTCACCCCGAGGATGAAGAACCAGCCGAGGTGGGTCACCACCCAGTCACGCCCCTGGCCGAACACCTCCCCCAGCGGCCCGGGGAAGGCCAGCAGCAGGATGAGGATGGCGATCATCAGGCCGGCGGACCAGAAGAAGATCTGAGGGTTGGTCCGCAGGCCGAGCCTGCGTGCTAGTTCGTCCATGACCAGCAACCCTTGCGCAGGCCCGCCCGTCTGTCCACCCCTCCCCCGGTGCCGACGACGTGGGGAGGGCCGGCCGGGAAGACCTGCTCAGCCCGGGACCCGGTCCCACCCGTCGGGGCCGCCGGAGCCCGCGGCATACTCCTCCATCGGCACCTCGTCGGCGCGCCAGGCGTCGAGCACCGGCTCGACGATGCGCCACATCTGCTCGGCGTTGTCGCCGCGGATCGACAGCAGCGGGTTGCTGTCGAGGATCCCGGCCAGCACCTCGCCGTACGGCTTCATCCGGGGCTGCCCCAGGGGGGTGTGCAGCTGCTTCTGCGTCAGCTCGAAGGGGTCGCCCTCGGCGTTGACAGACATCTCGACGGTGACCGCGCCGGGGCGCAGCTCGAGGACGAGCTTGTCCGGCGCGCCGCAGTCGCGGAGCCCGTCCGGGACGTGGGCGGGGGCGCGGAAGGTCACGGTGATCTGCTTGTTGTCGTCCCCCAGGGCCTTGCCGCTGCGCAGCACGAACGGCACGCCCGCCCAGCGCTGGTTGCGCACCTGGACGATGAGCTGGGCGAGGGTCTCGGTGCCCCGGTCGGGGTCGACCCCCTCCTCGGAGGTGTAGTCGGGCACCTGCCGACCGTCGATGGTCCCGGCGGTGTAGCGCGCCCGGCGCGAGGCCGTCAGCGGGTCCTCGCCCCACAGGGTGGTGGCCCGCAGCACCTGGGCCTTCAGGGAGCGGATCTCGTCGGGGTCCATGCTCGCCGGGGACTCCATGGCGAACATGGCCAGCACCTGCAGCAGGTGGGACTGGGTCATGTCGATCAGGGCCCCGGCCTTGTCGTAGTAACCTGCGCGGCCCTCGAGGGCGAGCGACTCGTCGTAGCAGATGTCGACCCGCTCGATGTGCTCGGCGCTCCACAGCGGCTGGAAGATGCGGTTGGCGAAGCGCAGCCCGAGGAGGTTGAGCACGGTGTTGACGCCGAGGAAGTGGTCGATGCGGAAGATCCGGTCCTCGGGCACGACCTTGGTGGCCTGCTCGTTGAGCTGGACCGCGGTCTCCAGGTCGTGCCCGAACGGCTTCTCCATCGCCAGCCGGGTGCCCTCCGGCAGGTCGATCGCCGCGAGCAGCTCGCACACGCCGACGGTGACCTGCGGCGGGAGCGCAAAGTAGATGACGAGGCCGTCCTCCACGCCGTCGACCAGCGCGCGCAGCTGCTCGGGGTCCAGGGCGTCGGTCTGCTCGTAGCGGGCGGCGGCCACGATCCGCTCGACGACCTCCCCGTCCACCTCGGCCTCGGCCAGCGAGTCGCTCACCCGCCGCCTCCACCCGTCCTGGGTCATCTCCGAGCGGTCGGCGCCGAGGACGACGACGTGCCGCTCGGGCTCGATCCGCAGCAGCGAGCCCAGGCCGGGCAGGAGCAGCCGGCGGGTCAGGTCGCCGGAGGCGCCGAGGATGAGGAGGGTCGTGGGTGCGTCTGCCATGGCGCACAGTCTGGCATCGCGACGGGAAGGGCGCGCGCGGCGACCGATATCCTCGACGGTGGGATGCTCATCGTCATGGCCGGCCAGGGCCAGTTCTTCTGGGAGCGGCACGGCTTCGTCGTCGCCTACCTGTTCCTGTTCCTCGTCGGGATGCTGCGCGGGCAGGGCACCTACTGGCTCGCCCGGGTCGTGACCGAGCAGACCCTGCGCCGCACCCGGCCCACCGAGGGCTGGAAGGCCGGCGTGCACCGCTGGCTCAGCGGCGACCGCGTGGCCCGCGGGCGCAGCTCGATCCAGCGCTGGGGGCTGGTGACCATCCCGCTGGCCTACCTGACCGTCGGCTTCCAGACCCTCGTGCTGGCGGCCGCGGGGATGCTGCGCATCGCCTGGCCGGTGTTCACCCTGGTCCAGATCCCGGGGGCGCTGGCCTGGGCGGCGATCTACAGCACGATCGGGTTCGCGCTGTGGGGCGCGACGATCGCCGCGCTGGCCGGGGAGCCGCTGGCCCTGGCGGCCCTCCTCGCCACGGTGGTCGTCGTCGGCACGACGCTGGCGGTGCGGCGGCGTCGGCGCAACGGGGCGGCGGCCGCGGCGGCCAAACGAGGTGCGCCGCTGCCGTGACGCAGCGGTCGTCCTGCCCTCACCCCACCCAGGTCGGGGCGGCCCAGGCCAGCGAGTGGCCGGTCCGCTCCAGCAGCCCCTCGTCGGTGGACCAGACGTCGACCGACCCCTCCCGCTCGGCGGCCACGAGCAGCAGGTCGCCCTCGTGGCCGGGGACCCAGCCGATGAACCGCGGCCAGTGGCCCGTGACGACCTGCTGGCGCAGCTCGAGCAGCCCCTCGTCGTCGACCGCGTAGACCGAGACGGTGTCGGTGCCCCGGGTCGAGACGTAGACGTGCCGCCCGTCCGGCGACACCACGACGCCGCCGGTGGTCGTCTCCCCCGGGCCGGGGCCCTCGGGCGCGGTCGTGACGGTCTGCACGACCCGCCAGCCGACGCCCCCGGCGGCACCGGTGCCGTCCGCAGCGCCGCCGTCCTCCCGCCGGACCACGTGCACCGTCTGGTCCAGCTCGCCGACGACCCACAGCAGGTCGTCCCGGCCGGGTGCCAGGGCCAGGTGGCGCGGCCCGCTCCCGGCCGGCAGCACGACCTGCCCCACCTGCCGCAGCGCCCCGTCCTCGACCCGCAGCTCCGCGACCCGGTCGGCCCCCAGGTCGCACACGAGCAGCCGGTCCTGCCCCACGAAGACGGCCTGGTGGGCGTGCGAGGAGTCCTGCCGCTCGTGCGGCCCGTCACCCTCCAGCTGGAGCTCGTCGACCAGCTCCAGCTCCGCGCCCGCCGCGACCAGCCCCACGCTGCCGCTGACGTAGTTGCTCGCCACGAGCCACCGGCCGTCGGGCGAGAGCGCCAGGTGGGCCGGCCCCATCCCGCCGCTGTCCACCGACGAGACCACGCCCTCCTCGGGGTGCACCCGGACCACGGCCCCCCCGTCGGCCTCGCTGACGGCATACCCCTCCTCGGTGCCGGGGAGCCGCACGAGCCAGGAGGGCGCGGGCGGGCCCGGGAGGGCGACGGCGTCCCCGAACCCCGTGGTGGGGTCGTAGTCGACCCGTCCCCAGCCCGACCGGTCCTGCGGCTGGTCCTGCGTGTATCCACCCAGGTGGAGGGTCATCGCGGCTCCTTCTGCTCGGCTCGGGTCACCCCATCGTGGCAGGACGCCCGTGCCGGTGCACGAGCAGGGAGACGCCCAGCACGAGCAGGCCGGCGACCGACAGCCCGGCCCCGACGAGCGAGGGCGCGCGGTAGCCCCAGCCCCCCGCGATGACCAGGCCACCCACCCACGCGCCGAGGGCGTTGGCGAGGTTGAGCGAGGAGTGGTTCATGGCCGCGCCGAGGGTCCGCGCCGAGCCCGCGACGGCCATGAGCCGCAGCTGGAGCGCGACCACCCACGCCGAGCCGGACATGCCGACGACCGCGAGCGTCAGCAGCGCGGGGACCAGCCAGCGGGAGGTCTGCCAGAACGCCAGCAGGGAGACCGCCGAGCCCAGCCCCATGATGACCAGGGTGCGCAGCACCGACCAGTCGGACAGCCGCCCGCCGAGCCAGGTGCCCAGCAGCGACACCGCGCCGTGGACGAGGAGGAAGACCGGCACCCACCGCTGGTCCAGGCCGGTGACCTCGGTGACGGTGGGGGCGATGTAGGAGTACATCGCGAACATGCCGCCGAAGCCGATCGCCCCGACGAGCAGCGACAGCCAGAACTGCAGGTTGCCGAAGGCGCGAGCTCGGTGCGGAAGGACTGCTCCGGGCGCCCCGGGGTCCACGGGACCCACACCCGCACGAGGTATGCCGTGAGCGCGCCGAGCGCGGCGACCGCCCAGTAGGTGGCGCGCCAGCCGAGCTCCTGACCGGCCAGGGTGCCCAGCGGCACCCCGAGCACCATGGCGATCGGGATGCCGAGCATCACCGTGCCCACGGCGCGGCCGCCCTGACCCGGCGGGGCCAGCGTGACGGCGACGAGCGCGGCGAGGCCGAAGAAGCCCCCGTGCGGCAGGCCGGCGAGGAACCGGGCGACGATGAGCAGCTCGTAGGTCGGGGCCAGCGCGGTGAGCGCGTTGCCGACGGTGAAGACGAGCATGAGGACGACGAGCACGGCCCGCCGGGGCAGCCGGGCGGCGCCGAGCGCGATGAGCGGGGAGCCGACGACCACGCCGAGGGCGTAGGCGGAGATGGTGTGCCCGGCCATGGGGATGCTGACCCCGGCGCCCTCGGCGATCTGCGGGAGCAGCCCCATCGTGACGAACTCGGTGATGCCGATGCCGACGCCGCCGGTGACGAGCGCCAGGAAGGCCAGCGCCCGGGCACGGGCGTCGGGTGCGGGCACGGTCAAGGGACCCCTTCCGGGGGGAGCACGACGACGGGGACGTCCCGAGCGGGACGTCTCCAGGGTACGCGGCCCTCGGCGTCGTGCCGTGCGGTCTCAGCCCTCGACGGCCTCGGCGATGGCCACGAAGTTGGCCTTGCGGTGCCCGTCGTAGCGCTCGCCCAGCGAGTCGTCGCAGGTGATGAGAGCGATGCGGGCCACGTCGTCCTGGTCCCCCCAGACGTCGACGTTGGTCTGCAGGCCCTCCTTGGAGACCTGCGTGGTGTCCGTGATGACGAACTCGCGGACGTCGCCGTCGGCATACCCCACCTGCACGACGTCGCCCTCCTCGACCTCCCCCAGGTCGTAGAAGACGTCCGGCTCGTCGTGGTAGATCATGTGCGCCGCGACGACGGCGGTGCCGACCTGGCCGGGGACGACGCGGCCGGTGCCGGTGTACCAGATCATGTCCCCCTGGTCGGGGTTGATCGTGCCCTGGGCGGTCAGGCCCTCGGGCTTGATCGGTTCCTGGTCGAGACCGGCCTCGCCCAGACTCACCCACGCCGGTGCGTCCGGACCCTCGGCGCTGACCTGACCCGAGGCCCCCTCCAGCGCCCCCACCGCCTGCACCGTCAGCGTGCTCAGGCCGAGCGTGCTGACGAGCAGGGCGGTGGGGACGAGGAAGGAGGGACCTCGGGTCATGACGTCACCGTGGGGGTGTGCGGTCGTGCCGGCGGGTGCGGACGGGTCCGGCTCAGTGCTCGCCGGCCCGGCGACGCATCGCCCAGCCCGCGGCGCCGGCGCCACCCAGGAGGAGGGCGGCTCCGCCCATCAGGCCCATGTTCGGGCCGGACGGGGTGGCGGGGCCGTCGGTCTCGACGGGAGGACCGGTCGGCTTGTCCTTGTCCTTGTCCTTGTCGTCACCGTCGTCGGTGGGGTCCTCGGTCTCGGTCGGCTCGTCGGTCTCGTCGCCGTCGCCCGGGGTCACGCCGTTGTCGTCATCGTCGTCGTCGTCGTCCATGGCGTCGGCCTGGCAGACGATCGCGTGCGTCACGTTGCCAGGCGAGGCTCCGGGGAACTCGTCGCTGTACGCATAGTCACCGTAGCCGTCCCAGTTGAGCACCTGGTAGTCCTCGGCGACCTTGAGCACGACCGCGATCCACTCGTTGCCGTCCTCCAGGAGCTGGCCCCAGCCGTCGTCCTCGTAGATCCCGATGTCGGAGGCGTCGAACCCGCCCTCCTGGGTGGAGACGTGGCAGCTGACGTCCGTGTAGTTCTCGTTCTGGAAGTAGTCCTCCCAGAAGTCGGCCTGCGGCTGGCCTGGGATGGCGGATGCGCCGGCTGCTCCGGAGAAGAGGACGGCGGCGGCGCCTGCACCGGCGGCCAACCCTCGGAGGGTCCTGGTGCTCATGACGGTTCCTTTCCACGGCGACGCGTGGGCGGGCCCCACTCGTCCTGCTGCTGAATCCCTTCCGTCACACGAGTCACAAACGACACTCATGTAACTTCCGGCGCACAGGCACCATAGCGAGGAGGGTCGCGCTACGCACGTCCCGGGTCCGGCGTGTCGTCGCCGGAGGACCCCGGATCCTTCTCCGTCGGCTCGGGGTCGTCGTCGCCGGGACGCTCGGCCAGCTCCCGGACCCGGTGGGGCGCGCCGCCACGGGCCTGCACCAGGGCGACCAGGGCCACCCCGGTCTGCGGCACCGTCGTCTCCGCGGTGACGACCCGGGCGACGCCGTCCTCCACGACGAACATCAGCACGGCGTCGGGCTCCCGCTCGAGGAACACGTCGAGCGGGTGCTGCTCGGTGAGCTTGGTCTGGCGCACCTCCATCCCGTCCGCGATGCGGTCCTCCAGCTCGGGCGAGGACAGCGGCGGGGAGAACGCCACGTTGGTGCTCAGCTTGCTGGCCGTCCTCCGCTTGGCCTGCGACGACCCCTGCTTCTCGGCCGGCCTGTCCTTCGACCGTCGACCGCCGGCACGCCGCCCCGGGGACCGCCCGTTGCCGTGGCCTCGCTCCCCGTGCCGCCGAGCCTCCTTGTCCTGCTGCTTCTGCGCCTGGGCCAGCTGCTTCTCCCGGGGCGTGCTCCCCTCGGGCAGCGGGTCCGCCTGCCGGCGCACGGTGAACGTGCGCTGCGAGCCAAGGGTGTGGGCGAACTCCCGGGCGGCCGTCGAGTTGGTCTCGTCGTCGAAGGTCGCCGCGACCAGGGAGCCGATGCCGGCCAGCTCCATGTCCTCCACCGCGTACTCCGAGAGGATGTGGGTGCGCTCGACCCGCAGGCCGGACAGCCGCGCCTGCATGACCTCGGCCATCGACAGCGAGACCAGCAGGGTGGGCACCTTGAGCTTCTCCAGGACGGCGGCCGACTGCCGGGCCCAGATGGGTGCCCCGGCGAAGAGGACCCCGTGCGGCGTCGTCGTCGCCAGGCCCAGGCGCTCGGCCAGCCGGCCCACGCCCAGCCCGTAGACGGCCACGGTGATGACGATCGTCACGAAGACGAGCGGGACCAGGTCGGCCGCGGCGACGACCAGGGCGTCCAGCCGTTCGGCCTCCGCCTCCAGCCGGAGCACCTCGGTCGGGTCCAGGCCGCCCTCGCGGCTGGCGACCACGGCCTCCTCGGCGGCGTGCTCCAGCTCGAGGGCGAAGATGCTCGTCACCGCCGCGGCGACGATGCCCCGCGGCGCCATGAACGACAGCAGCGTGCGCTCCTCGCGGGTGGCCGAGGTGCCGGCCAGGCCGAGCCAGATCGAGGCCGGTCGCACGACGAGGATGAGGATCGTCACGAAGACCAGGGCGGTCGGCAGCACGCCCAGCACCTCGGCGGGCGTCAGCCGGCCGGCGAGCAGGACGAACAGGGTCCCGACGATGAGCACCTGCAGGTGCTCCTTGAACTCCCGGACGTGGTCCAGCCGGAGGTCGGGCCGGTTGGCCAGGAAGATGCCGAGCATCGTCACCGTGAGCAGCCCGCTCTCGGTCTGCACCTCGTTGGAGATGACGAGGGCGGCGACCGACGCGGCCAGGAACAGGGTGCCCTCGAGGAAGTCGGGGATCCAGTGCCGGCGAAGCGCCACCTCCAGCGCCACCCCCAGCACGACGGTGATGACGGTCGCGACGAGGATCGTGCGCCCCAGCGTCAGGAGCGCGGTCCCGACCGCCGGCTCCGGACCGCTGAGGATGACCGCCTGGAAGACGAGCACGGCCAGGATCGCCCCGATGGGGTCGACGATGATCCCCTCCCAGCGCAGCATCGAGGAGACCCGCCGGGTGGGGCGCAGCTGCCGGACGATCGGGGCGATGACGGTCGGGCCGGTGACCACGAGAAGGGCACCGATGAGCAGCGCCAGCTGCCAGCCCACGCCCACGACGACCCCCGCCGCCGTGATGAGCAGCCAGGCCAGCAGGACCGTCACCGTGCACAGCCGCAGGACCGCCTGGCTCAGTCCGCGCAGCTCGCGGAAGCGCAGCGACAACGACCCCTCGAAGAGGATGACGCCGACGGCGATGTTCACCCCGGCGAACAGCAGGTCGCGGCCCAGCACCGACTCGGGCGGGACGACCTGGCCGAGCGCGAAGCCGCCCACCAGCAGCAGCAGGATGGAGGGGACCTTCAGCTTGTAGGCGATCAGCTGGAAGGCCGAGGCCAGGCCGAGCACCAGGGCCAGGTAGGGGGCGACAGACACGGGTGCCAGTGTGCTGCATGGTCCCGCTGCGGCGCATCCGTCCGACGCGACCGGACCCGGCCCGCCGTCTCCCCGGGCTCAGCCGGCCGGGTCCTCGAGGTCGTCGAGGACCTCGAGCAGCCCGACGGACAGCAGGGTCGCGACCACCTGCGCCGTGGTGCCGAGCGTGTCCCCGTCCGGCGGCGGGCCGAACTCCTCGGCCAGCACCTCCGCCAGCTCCGCGACGCCCAGGCCGTCCCGGGCCCTGTCGCGCACGAGCGTCCCGAGCACCGACACCCGCCGGACCTGGCCGTCGAGCAGGACGAGCGACTCCCCGTCGCGGTGCAGCTCGTCGTGGGCGGGCACGGTCCGCACCACGGTGCGCGCGGACGGCATACCCTCCTGGGCCGGGCCGCTCACCACGGCGACCTCCGGGCGCAGATCTCGGCGGCGAGCGGCTCCAGCCCCTCGACCTCGGCGTAGGTCGCGCGCACCGCCCCGCCCGTGCGCACGAGCACGTCCGCGAGCCACCGGAGAGGCCCGTCGGTGCGCATGAACCCCGACGACTCGGGGGTCAGGGCGACGACGGCGTCGAGGGTGTCGAGCCGTTCGAGCCCGACCGGCCCCCGGTGCCCGGGGTCGCGCCGCAGGACCACGATCCCGGCGACCCAGGGGTCGGCGGCCGGCGCGCGCAGCCCGACCAGGCCGGGCGCCTGCTCGTCCTTGACCCCCGCCCAGTCCGGACGGCGCGTGGACAAGGGCTTGAGGTATGGCGTCACGCCCCCGTCGCGACGGATGCCGACCGTCTCGTCGCTGACGTAGGTGCGGACCGGCCCCAGGGTGCGGCACAGGGTCGTCTTGCCGGTGTTGCCCGGGGCGACGAAGACGGCCGTCGCCCCGGTGACCGGGTCGGCCAGGCCGGCGGCGTGCAGCATGAGCAGGTCGCCGGTGCGCGCGGTGATGACGGCGTGGGTGACCGCCTGGGTCAGGTGCTGCAGCAGCCGGCGGGGGTCGCCGTCGGCGACGGTGCCCCCGCCCCGGGTCCACGGCGGGGCCTGGTCGCCGGGGGCGAGGCGGTGGGCCCGGACGACGACGGGGTCGGTGCCGTCGTGCGGCGTGCGCTCCGGGCGGAGTGCGAGGTGCCAGCGTTCCCGCAGCTGTGCGGCCAGGTCGGCGGCGTCGTGCCCGGTGACGTGGAGGTCGACGTCCGTGCCCAGCGCGTGCAGGCCGACGACGTGCTCAGGTCGCTCGGGCACGACGTCCCGCTGCGCGACGTCCGGGCTGCCCTTCACGAGGCCCAGCGTAGGCGAGCGCCCGGGGCTACCCTCGCCGTGTGGACGTGCCCGCCGACCCCGACGAGGCGCTGGCGCACGCCGTGCAGGCGCTGTACGCGGTGCCCGCCGCCGAGTTCGTCGCGACCCGCACGGCCCTGGCCAGGGAGCTGCGCGGCGCCCGGCACCGGGACGCCGCCAAGGAGCTCACCGGGATGCGCAAGCCGAGCGTCTCGGCCGCGGCGGTCAACGCGCTCGTGCGCGCCGAGGACCCGGTCGTGGACCGTCTCGTCGAGCTGGGCGGCGCGATGCGGCAGGCCACCTCGGCCCTGGACGGCCGGGCGCTGGCCGCGCTGCGGACCGACCGGGACGAGCTGCTGCGCGACTGGGTGCGCGCGGCCGCGGAGCACGCCGGAGGGCCGTTGACGCCGTCGGTCGAGGCGGAGGTCCGGGACACCGCGGTGGCCGCCCTCGCCGACGCCGACGCGACCGAGGTGGTCACGAGCGGCTCCCTCACGCGCGCGCTGTCCTACAGCGGGTTCGGCGAGGTGGACCTGGCCGACGCGGTCGCCCGGACGAGCACCGGTGTGGTGCTGACGCGGATCGAGGGAGGCCGGGTCGACGGGGAGGTCGGCGAGGACGAGGCAGCGGAGCTCGAGGAGGACGTCGACGAGCCTGAGGAGGAGGACGAGCTCGAGGGTGACGGCGACGAGGACGACGAAGTGCAGGATGAGGAAGAGCTCGAGGACGAGGAGGACGACCACCTCGACGTCGACGACCTCGAGATGGAGCTGGACGAGGCCGAGAAGGTCGTGGCGGCCGCCCGCGCCGAGCGTCGCCGCCGGGTCCGGGCCGAGACCGACGCCGCCGACCGGGTCGAGGAGGCCGCCGCGGAGGTCGCCCGGGCCGAGGAGCTGGTCCGTTCGGCCCAGGAGCAGCTCAGCGCGACGCAGCAGGCCCTCAAGGAGGCGCAGACCCGGCTGACCGCCGCCCAGGACGACCGGGCCGACGCCGAGGAGACCCTGCGCGCGGCGAGGGACCGCCGCGACGAGGCGAGGGTCGCCCTCGAGGAGGCCGAGGACGCCTGAGGGGGACGAGACCCCCCGAACATCGGTGAGACACCGGATATTTGGGGGGTCTCACCGGTGTTTCAGGGGGCTCGACCGGGTCGGGACCCGGACGCGCGGCCGGCTGCCCTGTCGACCGCCCGCAGCAACCCCGGCTCAGCGGCCGGAGCGGTCGTCCACCAGCTGCACGAGCTTCCAGGCCAGCGGCAGGGCCGCGGCGGCCATCCCGGCCTTGATGAGGCCCGGCAGGATGAACGGGGTGATCCCGTAGGCCGCGACCGTCGACAGGTCGGTCAGTCCGAGGACGCCGGCCAGGTAGGGCACGCCCACGAGGAACGGGGTCACGGTCGCGGCGCAGAAGCCGACCATCGCCAGCAGCGGACGACGGTCCCAGGCCCGCTCGGCGCACCACCCGGCGACGGCCGCGGCCAGGACGAACCCGACGAGGTAGCCGAACGTCGGCGAGAGCACCATCGCCGGACCGCCGCGCCCCTCGGCGAACCAGGGCACCCCCGCCAGCCCCATGACCAGGTAGGTCGTCAGCGCGGCCGCACCGCGACGCATCCCCAGCGCGGCGCCGACGAGCATGACGGCCAGCGTCTGGCCGGTGATCGGCACCGGCCACATCGGCACGGTCATCTGGGCGAGCACCCCGACGCCGGCGGCCCCGGCCCCGACCAGGGCGACGTCCGTCAGGGTCGAGCTGCGCGGCAGCAGGCGGTCGGCGAGAACTCCGGCACCCGGGCGGGTGCTCACGGCGGCGGTCGTCACGAGGGTTCCTCCGAAGGCGGTGGCGGCGGGTCGGCCCGTGCGGACGGGGCCGGTCCGGCCCGGTCGGGCGCGGTCTGGCGGACAGACTGCCACAGGCCGCCCGTGACCCGCCGGTAGCCCACGGCACGCCGGTCGCGGGGGAGGCCGCGCACGGCATACCCTGGGAGGTGCATCGACGCCGGTCGCCCGCCAGGGTGGTCGGCGTCTCCCGTCCCAGCCCCCGACCCCGCGCCCGACCGGCGCCGAGGATGGACCCCCATGAAGATCGCCCTGCTGACCGCCGGTGGAGACTGCCCGGGCCTGAACGCCGTGATCCGGGGGGTCGTGCTCAAGGGCGACCGCATCTACGACCACGAGTTCGTCGGGGTCAAGGACGGCTTCCGCGGCCTGGTCGAGGACGACATCGTCCCGCTGCCCCGCCAGCGCGTGCGCGGCCTGTCCAAGGTCGGCGGCACGATCCTGGGGACCTCCCGCGTCAGCCCGCTCACCAACGGCGGCACCGCCCGGGTCAAGGAGGTCATGGACAAGCACGAGATCGACGCGCTCATCGCCATCGGCGGCGAGGGCACGCTCACCGTGGCGCGGATGTTCCACGACGACGGCATCAACGTCGTCGGCGTGCCCAAGACGATCGACAACGACCTGTCCGCCACCGACCGCACGTTCGGCTTCGACACCGCCGTGTCCGTGGCGACCGAGTCGATCGACCGGCTGCGCACCACCGGCGAGGCGCACAGCCGTTGCATGGTCGTGGAGGTCATGGGCCGGCACGTCGGCTGGATCGCGCTGCACGCCGGCATGGCCTCCGGCGCCCACGTCATCCTCATCCCCGAGGTCCCGGTCAGCCCCGAGCAGCTGTGCGAGTGGTCCAGCACGCCCACGACCGCGGCCGGGCGCCGACCGTCGTCGTCGCCGAGGGCTTCACCTTCGCGGGGCAGGCGCAGGTGGAGAGCGACCAGAGGGACAGCTTCGGGCGGCCGCTGCTCGGCGGCGTCGGCGACCAGGTCACCCGCCTCATCGAGGAGCGCACCGGGATCGAGACCCGCAACACCACGCTCGGCCACCTGCAGCGGGGGGGCGTGCCCAGCTCCTACGACCGGGTGCTGGCGACCCGGTTCGGCACTGCCGCGGTCGACGCGGTGAGCAACAAGCTGTGGGGCACGATGGTGGCCCTCCAGGGCATCGACATCGCCAACGTCAACCTCAGCGACGCCACCAGCCACCTCAAGACGGTCCCCCGCGACCAGTGGGACGAGGCCGCGATCCTCTTCGGGTGAGGGGTATGCCGTGCGCGCCCAGGGCGTGCGCCGCCGCGGTGCGGGGCGTGCGGCGCCCGGTGCGGCCGTAGGCTGGTCGGCATGAACCTGGTCGACGAGGGACGCGCGCTGCTGGACGACCTGGTGGCGCTGCGCCGCGCCCTGCACCGCGACCCAGAGGTCGGCCTGGACCTGCCCCGCACCCAGCAGCGGGTGCTCGAGGCGCTGGAGGGGCTGCCGCTGGAGATCACGACCGGGCAGGCCACGACCTCCGTCGTCGCGGTGCTGCGCGGCGCCCGGCCGGGGCCGACCGTGCTGCTGCGCGGCGACATGGACGGCCTGCCGGTCACCGAGAACACCGGTCTGGACTTCGCCTCGACCACCGGCACGATGCACGCCTGCGGCCACGACCTGCACACGGCCGGGCTCGTGGGCGCCGCCCGGCTGCTCAGCGCCCACCGCGACGAGCTCGCCGGGTCGGTGCTGTTCATGTTCCAGCCCGGCGAGGAGGGGTACGGCGGGGCCAAGGTCATGCTCGACGAGGGGCTGCTGGAGGCGAGCGGCGAGACGCCGGTGGCCGCCTACGCCATCCACGTCTCGCCCGGCCCGCGCGGCGTCTTCTGGCACCACTCCGGCCCCGTCATGGCCGGGTCGAACGTCCTGGAGATCACCGTCCACGGCCGGGGCGGCCACGGCTCCCAGCCGCACCGGGCGGCCGACCCGGTCGCCGCGCTCATGGCGGTCGGCACCGCCCTGCAGACGATGGTCACCCGGCGGTTCGACGTGCACGACCCGGTCGTGCTCTCGGTGACCCGGCTGCGCGCCGGCGAGGCGGTCAACGTCATCCCGGCCTCGGCCTCCCTGGGGGCGACGGTCCGCACCCTCTCCGACCGCAACGTCGACGCGGTCCGCGCCGAGGCGACCCGGGTGGCCGACGGCGTCGCGGCCGCCCACGGGTGCACCGCCGAGGTGTCCCTGCAGGTGCAGTACCCCGTCACCGTCAACGACCACGACGAGACCGCCTGGGTGGCCGGGCAGCTGGCCGACACGTTCGCGCCGGACCGCGTGGAGGAGCGGCCCTCCCCCCACATGGGCTCGGAGGACTTCAGCTTCGTCCTGGCGCAGGTCCCGGGCACCTTCTTCTTCCTCCAGTGCAGCCCGCCGGAGGTCGACCCGGCCACCGCGCCCTACAACCACTCCGCCGAGGTGCTCTTCGACGACTCCCTCCTGGGCGACCAGGCCGCGGCCCTGGCGACCCTGGCGCTGCACCGGCTGTCGCGCGAGGAGCAGGGATGACGCAGCCCGGCACGCTGCCGACCGCGGCCGACGTCGACGCGGCGGCCGGGCGGATCGCCGGCAAGGTCTCCCGCACCCCCCTGCAGCGCAGCGAGCGGCTCTCGGAGGCCACCGGCGCGGCCGTGTGGCTCAAGCGGGAGGACCTGCAGCCGGTCCGCTCCTACAAGGGGCGCGGCGCGGCCAACCTCATCGGGCAGCTGGACAGCGAGCAGATCTGGGCGGGGGTGGTGTGCGCCAGCGCCGGCAACCACGCCCAGGGCGTGGCGCACGCCTGCGCGACGCTGGGGGTCAGCGCCCGCATCTACCTGCCGGCCAACACCCCTCGGCAGAAGCGTGAGCGGGTCGCGGCCCTCGGCGGCGACTGGGTCGAGGTCGTCGTCGGCGGCCAGACCTACGACGAGGCCGCGGCGGCCGCGCTCGCCGACGTGGAGCGCACCGGGGCCACCCTCATCCCGGCCTTCGACCACCCGCACACGATCGCCGGCCAGGGCACGATCGCCCAGGAGCTCGTGGAGGACCTGCCCGCCGCCCCTGACGTGCTCGTCGTGCCGGTCGGCGGCGGCGGTCTGCTCGCCGGGTGCCTGACCTGGCTCTCCGAGCGCCACCCCGACGTCCGGGTCGTCGGCGTCGAGCCGGCCGGGGCGGCCAGCATGATCGCCGCCACCTGGGCGGGCGGCCCCACCACGCTGCCGGAGATCGACCGGTTCGTCGACGGCGCCGCCGTCGCCCGCGCCGGCGACTGGACCTACCGGGTCGTGGCACGGCATACCCCCGAGCTGGTGTCGGTCCCCGAGGGCGCGATCTGCACCGAGATGATCGCGCTCTACCAGACCGAGGGGATCATCGCCGAGCCCGCCGGGGCGCTGGCGGCCGCCGCGCTCGACCAGCTCGACCTGGCGCCCGGGCAGCAGGTGGTCGTCGTGGTCTCCGGGGGCAACAACGACCTGCTGCGCTACGGCGAGGTGATGGAGCGCTCGCTTATCCACGAGGGGCTCAAGCACTACTTCCTCGTCGACTTCCCGCAGGAGCCGGGGATGCTGCGGCAGTTCCTCGACGAGGTCCTCGGGCCGGACGACGACATCGCGCTGTTCGAGTACGTCAAGCGCAACAACCGGGAGACCGGCCCCGCGCTGGTGGGCATCGAGCTGGGGTCGCGGGCGGACCTCGCCCCCCTGCTGGAGCGGATGGCGGCCAGCTCGATGGACGTCGAGCCGATCCCGGCCGACAGTCCGCTGTTCCGCTTCATCCTGTGAGGGCCGGCCGGGCCCTCGTCGACCTCAGCCCGCTGCGGGTCGGCGACTACCGGCGGGTGTGGGCCAACGGCCTGCTCGCCGGGCTGGGCATCCAGGTGGCCACCGTCGCCGTGCTCTTCCAGGTCTGGGACCTGACCCGCAACCCGTTCTGGGTGGGGGCCATCGGCCTCGTGCAGGCGGTGCCGCTGATCCTCTTCGGGCTGGTCGGGGGGCCGCTGGCCGACGTGCTCGACCGGCGCCGGGTGGCGCTGTGGTCGACGGGAGGGCAGTCGCTGGCGGGACTGGCACTGGCCGGCCAGCTGGTCCTGGGGACCTATCCGCTGCCCGTGCTGCTCGGGCTGGTCGGGGTGCAGTCTGCGTTCAGCGCGATCGGGGCGCCGTCGCGGCGGACGTTCGTCGTCCGGCTGCTGCCGCGGACCCTGGTGCCGGCCGGCATCGCGCTGCTCATGCTGACCTTCCAGGCCTCGATGCTCGTCGGGCCGGCGTTGGGCGGGCTGATCCTCGGGGCCACGTCGGCCGGCGTGTGCTTCCTCTTCAACGGGGTCGCGCTGGGCGTGGCCTGGTGGGCGATTCGCGGGCTGCCGCCGCTGCCGCCCCGCCCGGCGCGAGAGCGGTCGGGGCCCGTGGCGGAGGAGGCCGCCGGGTCGCCCGCGGGCGGGGCGTCCGGGACCGGGGCCCCAGGGGACGCCGGGACACCTGAGCGGACGGCGGCGAGGGTGTGGCGGCGCACCCGCCGAGGGCTGGAGCTGCTGGCCGACGGGATCGGCACGGTGCGGCACGACCCGGTGCTGCGCGGGTCGTTCCTGCTCGACCTGGCCGCCACGCTGCTCGCCTTCCCGGTCGCACTCTTCCCGATGGTCAACCAGGAGCTCTTCGACGGGGACCCGCGCACGCTGGGGCTGTTCATGTCCGCGGTGGCCGTCGGCGGCATGTCGGCCGGCGCCACGTCGGGGCTGATCACCCGGGCCGACCGGCTGGGACGCATCCAGGTCGGCGCGGTCGCCGCCTGGGGCGTGGCCCTGCTGGGCTTCGGGGCCGCCGCCTGGACCGGTCAGGCCTGGCTCGTCCTGGGGTTCCTGGCCGTGGCCGGTGCCGCGGACACCGTCTCGGTGACCTCGCGGGCGGCCATGGTCCAGCTCGCCACGCCCGACGACCACCTCGGCCGGGTCTCGGCGGTCGAGCACGTCATCGGGCTGGCCGGGCCGGACGTCGGCAACGCCCGCGCCGGGGCCGTCGCCGGGCTGACCACCCCCGCCACCACGGCCGTCCTCGGCGCGGTGACCTGCCTGGCGGTCGCCGGCTGGGTGGCCGCCACCCACCGGGAGGTGGCGGCCTTCCGGGTCGGCGGCCGGTGACCCGGGGGCTTGCATCGGGCCACCCGGCGTCTCGGGCACCGCGCCGGCTCCCGGCCCGGCGTGTCGGGCACCGCGCCGGCAGCCGGCCCGGCGTGTCGTGCACAGTGCCGTGGCGTTGCGGCGTGTCGTGGGCTGGAGCGCGGATCCTGCAGCACGCGTCCCGCAACAACCGTCCTGCATCCGGTCCGGTCAGCCAGCCAACCGGCCGGCCAGTGAGGCCGCTGGCAGGCGACCCGGCCGCCGACGCTCGTCAGCCGCTGACGGCCACCGGCTCCTGGTCACCGGACCGGTCGGCCCGCCTGGTCTCCCCGGTCCGCCCGGCCGGCTCGACCTTGCGCGGCCACCAGAACGTCGGGCCCAGCACCCGGACGATCGCCGGCACGAGCACGGTCCGCACCACGAGCGTGTCCATGAGCACGCCGATGCAGATGACCACGCCGATCTGGGCCAGCACGACCAGCGGCAGGACGCCCAGCACCGCGAAGACCGCCGCGAGCAGGATGCCCGCGCTGGTGATGACGCCACCGGTGGCACCCAGCGCGCGCAGCACGCCCTCGCGGGTCCCGTGGACCTTGGCCTCCTCGAGCGTGCGCGTGATGAGGAAGATGTTGTAGTCCACGCCCAGCGCCACGAGGAAGAGGAACGCCAGCAGCGGCATGCTGGCGTCGATCGCGCTGAACCCGAAGATCCCGGTGAACAGCCACCACGAGACCCCCAGCGCGGCGGCGAAGGTGGCGACCACGCTTGTCACGAGGATGATCGGCGCCAGCACCGAGCGCAGCAGCCCCATGAGCGCACCGAGCACGAGCACGAGGATGAGGGGCATGACCACCCACCGGTCCCGGACGTTGCCGGCGCTCTCGTCGGCGGTGCTCGCGGCGCCACCGGTCACGTAGGTCCCGGTCTCAACCTCGAGCGCGGACCGGACGTCGGCGACCGTGGCCGCCGAGGCGTCGCTGCCCGGGTCGGCCTCGAGGACCACCTGGACCTGACCGATCCCCTCGACCGGCTCGACGGCCGTCGCCGAGGTGACGCCCTCGACGTCCCCGACCCGCTCGGCCAACTCCTCCACCACGGCGACCTCGTCGGTCCGGGTCACCACGAGCACCGGGTCGGACGTCCCGGCCGGGAACGACTCGGCCAGCCGCTCCGAGGCCGTGATGGCCTCCGGGGTCTCGAGGAACTGGTCCTCCGGCGGCAGTCCGCTGACGGTCTGGGTCAGGCCGAAGGCCATCGCCGCCAGCACGCCCAGCGTCGCCAGGATCGAGACACCCGGGGCCCGGGCGACCGTGTCGCCGATGCGGCGCCACAGGGAACGGGACTCGCTGAGCACCTGCTGGCCCTCGCGAGGCACCTGCGGCCAGAAGATCCACCGGCCGAAGACCACCAGGCACCCGGCAGCAGCACCAGGACCCCCAGCGCCGCGACGACGACACCGACGGCGGAGGCCAGCCCCAGCCCCCGCGTGCTGGGGAAGACCGACAGCAGCAGGCTGAGCACGCCGACGACCACCGTGCTGGCACTGGCGATGATCGCCTCCGAGGCGCGGCGCAGGGCCACGGCCATGGCCTCGTGCCGGTCGTGGTGGCGGCGCAGCTCGTCCCGGTAGCGGGAGATGAGCAGCAGCGCGTAGTTGGTGCCGGCACCGAAGACCAGCACCGACAGGATCCCGATCGTCGACTCGTCCCACGGCACCCCGGCCACGTCGAGCACCCGCGTCGCGACGGTGGCCGCGACCTGGTCGGCGACGCCCACGACGGTCAGCGGGACGATCCACAGGACGGGGCTGCGGTAGGTGACGATGAGCAGGAGCGCGACGACCGACGCGGTGACGGCCAGCAGGGTGATGTTGGCGCCGTCGAACACCGAGGCGAGGTCGGCCTGGATCGCCGCCGGCCCGGTGACCTGGGCGGTGACACCCTCGGGGACGGCCGCGTCGAGGTCGGCCCTCAGCCCGGTCACGACCTCCTGGGCGACGCTCGCCGAGGGCGCCTCCAGGGTCAGCACGCTCAGGGCGGCGGTGCCGTCCTCGGACGGGATGACGGGTATGCCGCCCTCCGTCACCCCGGGCGGGGGTCCCCCGGCACCTTCGCCCCCGGTGTCGGCCCCGGTGTCGGTCCCGGGCGGCGGCCCGGTCTGCTCACCCTCGGCCGCCCCCGCCGGAGGCCCGGACTCGCCGCCCTCACCCTCGGCGCCGCCGACGGGCGCGGCCGGCGCCCCCTCGCCGGTGTCGTAGGTCTCCCCCAGGGTCGTCATCACCTCGCCCAGCGCGGGCAGGTCGTCGGCGATCTGCCCGCCGTCCCGGGTGAAGAGCACGATGGCCGTGCTGCTGCCCTCGTCCGGCAGCTCGCCCAGCAGGGCCTGGCCCTCCGTGCTCTCGAAGCCGGCCGGCAGCGTCGCGAGAGGGTCGGGGCTGCGCTCGGCCTGACCCAGGCCGGCGATCATCCATCCGCCCAGCAGCAGGCCGACGAGGGCGATGATCCAGCTCCGTCGACCGGTGAGCACACGCACGAGGGCGTTCATGGGCAGGTCCTTCCGAGATGCCGTACGCTTGATGACCAAGCAACTGTCTAACTAAGTGAGCAATTTCATGAACGAGCTTAGCACCCCGGAGCCGGCTCGTCACACCCTTGTCCAACCTCGTGACGGTGGTCACACGTCGACCGGGGACGGCCTGGCGCACAGCCGGTGGGTCGGGTCCTGGGAGCGCAGCGAGACCCTCGACGCCCTGCGCAGCCTGCTGGACACCAGCCGCCGGGCCACCCCGGCGCTGGCCCGGCGGGCCGACCTGTCGCACACCGAGGCGGCCGTCCTGGAGCACATCATGGACGAGCGACCGGCCCCACCGAGCTCGCCCAACGCCTGGGCGTCACCTCGGCCGCGGCCAGCGGGATCGTCGACCGTCTGGTCGCCCGGGGCCACGTGGCCCGGCGGCCCCATCCCAGCGACCGCCGCCGCACGGTCGTCGTCGCGACCGACTCGGGCCGCGAGGAGATGCTCGGTCACCTGATGCCGATGTTCGTCGACCTGGCCAGGCTCGACCAGGAGCTGTCGCCGCAGGAGCGGGACGTGGTGCTGCGGTTCCTCACCGCCGCCGAGCGGGCCGTCTCACGTCTCCTGTGACCACGGCGCCGGATGAGGCCGGGCCGCGGCGGACCACGTAGGGTGGACCGATGAGCACCACCCCGTCCCGCCCCCGCACCGCCGCTGCGGTGACGGTCTCCAACCGCAGCTCCGACGGCACGCGTGAGGACACCTCCGGGCGCCTGCTCGTCGAGGCGCTGCGCGAGGCCGGGTTCGAGGTGGACGGACCCACGGTCGTCCCCGACGGGGTCGAGACGGTCGCGACGGTGCTCCGGGAGAAGGCCGCCGCCGGGCACCCGCTCATCGTCACCACCGGAGGCACCGGCATGGGGCCGCAGGACCTGACCCCCGAGGGCACCCGCCAGGTCATCACCCGGGAGAACCACGGGCTGGCCGAGCTCATCCGGCGCGAGGGAGCACGTCATACCTCCTTCGCCGCGGTGTCCCGGGGGGTCGTGGGGGTCATCGACTGGCCGCAGGAGCAGGGCCCGGGCGGCAGCCTGGTCGTCAACCTGCCGGGGCGCCCGTCCGCCGTGACCGAGGGGATGGAGGTCGTCGTCCCGCTCCTGGGGCACGTCCTGGACCAGATCAACGGGGGTGACCACTGATGACGGCCGGACCGCTCGTCGACCGCTACGGCCGGGTGCACCGCGACCTGCGGATCTCGGTGACCGACCGCTGCTCGCTGCGCTGCACCTACTGCATGCCCGAGCAGGGGGTCCCGTGGCTGCCGCGCGACACCATGCTCTCGACCGAGGAGATCGTCCGGCTGGCCGACGTCGCCGTGGGGATGGGGATCGAGGAGATCCGCCTCACCGGGGGCGAGCCGCTGCTGCGGCGCGACCTCGTCGACGTGGTGGCCGGCCTGGCCGCCCTCGACCCCGCGCCGGAGATCTCGATGACGACCAACGGCGTCGGCCTGGCCCGGATCGCCGAGGACCTGAAGGCCGCCGGCCTGACCCGGGTGAACGTCAGCATCGACACCCTCGACCGCGAGACCTTCATCGAGCTGGCCAAGCGCGACCGGCTGGCCGACACCATCGCCGGGATCGAGGCCTCGGCCGCGGCGGGCCTGCTGCCGGTCAAGCTCAACACCGTCCTCATGCGGGGGGTCAACGACGCGGAGGCGCCCGACCTGCTGGCGTTCGCGCTGGAGCACGGCTACCAGCTGCGCTTCATCGAGCAGATGCCCCTGGACGCCCAGCACCAGTGGGACCGCACCCAGATGATCACCGGCGAGGAGATCCTCACCAGGCTGCGCACGCGCTTCGAGCTGACGGCGATGCCCGACGAGACCCGCGGGAGCGCCCCGGCCGAGCTCTTCCTCGTGGACGGCGGCCCGGCCACCGTCGGCGTGATCGCCTCGGTGACGATGCCGTTCTGCGGCACCTGCGACCGGGTGCGGCTGACCGCGGACGGGATGATCCGCAACTGCCTGTTCGCCACCGGGGAGACCGACCTGCGCACGCCGCTGCGCGACGGCGCCTCGGCCGAGCAGCTGGGCGACCTGCTGCGCGAGTCGATCGGCGCCAAGCTGCCCGGGCACGGGATCAACGAGCCGGACTTCCTCCAGCCGCCGCGGCCGATGAGCCGGATCGGCGGCTGAGCTCCGCACCGCACGGGTGACAGGTGGCACGGGTGCTCCGACCCGCCGGCCGCTAGGGAAGCGCTGATCATTTCGCGGTGCCGGGGTGGCGTGCGGGGCTGGTGGGCGGTTGGCCGGGATGATGTTGGTGTGGTCGACGAGCAGCCCAGCTTCACCGATATCGAGTACGGAAACCGGCGGCGGGTCTCTCGCCGGGAGAAGTTCCTGGACATGATGGACCAGACGGTCCCGTGGGATCGGTGGGTCGCGGTGATCGAGCCGCACTACTACCAGGATCGGGCGGGTAAGCGGGGCCGTAAGCCGGTTCCGATCGAGACGATGCTGCGGATGTACCTGCTGCAGGTGTGGTTCTCCCTCTCGGATGAGGGGGGTGGAGGATGCGATCTACGACTCCTACGCGATGCGCCGTTTCATGGGCCTGGACTTCGCGCGTCAGCAGGTCCCCGATGCGACGACGCTGCTGCACTTCCG
>NZ_MKKA01000004.1 GCF_001942405.1 Ornithinimicrobium sp. CNJ-824 | reverse complement strand
GAGATCCGGGGTCGGGTCGTGAGCGCCACGGTTCGGGCCCTGGGTCCGGTGCTGGTGGGCGTGGACGGGTCGGCCTCCTCCGCCTCCGCGGTCGCCTGGCGACCGCGGAGCAAGTCCGCGTCCGGGGGGCGACCGACCCCGGCCACCCACGGAGGGGAGGGGGCCGCAGCCCCCGCCCTGCGGGCCGTGCTCGAGCGCAGCCGCCCGGCCGGCGGGCAGGGGCAGGAGCAGGGCGAAGGACCCGCCGGGGAGGGTCCGGGCCTGCTGGTCGTCGGTCGGCGCGGCGCCGGCGGGTTCGCCGGGCTGAGCCTGGGGTCCACCGCCCGCCGGCTCGTCCACGACGACGGACCCGTCACGGTCGTCGTCCCGGCGGGTCAGGGGCCGGACGCCTGGGCGCCCCCGTCCGCCGACTCCCCGGTGGTGGTCGACGTCTCACCCGACGCGGGCTGGGCCGCCGGACGCCCGGCGGAGCCGCTGACCGCGCACCGTGCCACGCAGCCCGAGGAGGTGCTCGGGGTGGCGATGTCCCGGGCGCACCGCACCGGGCGTCCCCTCGTGGCCGTCCTGCACTGGCGCGTCCCGTCCACGGTCGCGGCCGAGGGCCGGTCCATCGTGCAGGTGTGGGACGAGTACGCCCACCGCGCCGCCGAGCAGCTGGACGGTCTGCTGGAGCGCTGGCGGGCGGCATACCCGACCGTCCAGCTGCGCCCGCTCGTGACCGACCGCCACCCCGTCTCCACCCTTCTGGACCTGGCCGGGCGGGCCGAGATCCTGGTCCTTCCCCGCGGTCCGCGTGCGTGCGCCGTGGTCGAGGACGCGACCTGCCCCGTCATGGTCCTCTGAGGCAGCATCCTCCGGTCCTCCCCGGCGGCGGTCCTACAGGGGCACCGACCAGATGAGCTCGGTGCCGTGGGGGCGGACCCGACGCAGCTCCACGGTGCCTCCGCGGTCCGTGGCCCGGGCGCGCACGTTGCCCAGCCCGGACTCGGCCACCTCCGGCCCGATGCCGACGCCGTCGTCCCGCACGACCAGGCGCAGGGCCGACGGGTCGTCGACCACCTCTGCGGTGACCACGACCGAGGTGGCCCGGGCGTGCCGGGCCACGTTGGACAGCGCCTCCCGCACGACCATCAGCACCTGGGTGTGCACCTCCTCGTCGGCCACCGAGTCCAGCGGTCCCCGCAGGTGGACCACCGGTGCGAAGCCCAGCGTGGAGGCGTAGGACTCCACCAGCTGGCGCAGGTCGGCCCGGAAGCTGCCCGCCCCCGGGTGGTGGCGCAGCTCGAAGATCGTGGCCCGGATGTCGCGGATCGTCTGGTCCAGCTCGGCGACGGCCCCGCCGAGCCGTTCGACGAGCTCGCCGTCCTCGCTGTGCCGCGCCGCGCCCTGCAGGGTCAGGCCCACCGCGAAGAGACGCTGGATGACCAGGTCGTGCAGGTCGCGGGCGATCCGGTCGCGGTCCTGCAGGAGGGTGACCAGGTCGTGGTCGCGCTCCCCGTGCTCCCGGTCCAGGACCAGCGTGGCGTGCAGGGCCAGGGCGCTGATGACGTCCCGCACCTGCCGGGCGGAGACGCCGGGCGACGGCGACCACCGGTGGACCACGAGGACCGTCGGCAGTCCCGCCCGGGTGTCCAGCGGCACCAGGCTGGTGCTGCTGCGCGCCTCGGCGTCGGCGGCCGCGTCCCCCGTCCGCGGCGTGGCGGTGGCCGCCAGCGACACCGGGTCGCGCGTGGTCGTCCAGTGGTGCGGCGACCCGTCGGCCATGACCTCGCGCAGGTCGGGCCCCAGCTCGGCCAGCGCGGCCCCCGCCTCCGGACCGGAGGCCGCCAGCACCCGCAGCTCGCCGTCGGGCCGGGTGCCGACCAGGGCCACCGCGCGCGCCCCGGTGAGCTCGCGGGCACGGTCGGTCAGCAGCGGCAGGGCGACCTCGAGGTCCACCGACTCCACGATGGTGCGGTCGATGGCCCACAGGGAGGCTGCCACCCCCTCGTACAGCCCGGCGACCCGGCGCTGGCGCTCCTTGCCCAGCCGCAGCCCCAGGACGGTGGCGACCAGCCGCAGGCAGCTGGGCACGGCCGCGTCGTCCGGACGACTCGCCCCCACGACGTGCAGGGTCCCGAACCGTTGGCCCCCGACGACGACGGGCGTGCCCAGCACCGCCTCCGGGCCGTCGTGGACCGTGGAGGAGGTCAGGGCCTCCACGACCGGGTCGTCCGGGGCCACCCCGTCGGTCAGGACGTGGGCGACCCAGCCGGGGTGCTCCTCGTCCTCGACGGTCAGGACGGCCGCCCGCGCCCCGGTCAGGTGCCGGGCACCCGCCAGGGCGGTGCGCATCGCGTGCCGCACGTCCTCGACGTCGGTGGCCGCGATCTGCTGGGCGGTGTGGACGACGTGGCCGAGGGTGTCCTCGGGCTGGGGGCTGGCGGGGGTCGTCATGACGCCCCCAACCTAGTGCAGGGGGCCCGGCATACCCTGGAGCGGTCCTGACCCCTCCCGAGAGGAGCCCGCGTGCGCCGCGTCCTGGCCGGCCTGTGGGCCATGCTGCCGCTGGCCCTGCTCCTGCTGACCCTGCCCCGCGCCGCGCGTCCCGGGTCCGGCGTCGACGGTTCCCTCCTGCAGACCGCGCTGACCGCGACGGTGCTGGCCGCCCTGGCGGCCGCCGGGGTGGCGCTGCTGAGCCGGGTGGTCCCCGCGGGGTGGGGCCGGTGGGGGCTGGCCGCGTCCGCCGCCGTGGGCTGGGGCGGGTATGCCGTCGCGCTGGTCGGCGCCGCCGCGCCGGGGCTGCGGTGGACCGCCGTGGCAGTGGTCGCCCTCCTGGCCGGCTGGGCGGGCCACCGGCTGCACGGCCGGCGGTCCCGGCCCCGGGCCCAGCTGCTGGAACGCGTGCCGGAGCGGGCCCGGGTTCCGGCCGTGCGGGGGCGGGCGGTGGCGCCGGTCGAGGAGTGGGCCACCGACGTGTCCTCCGGGACGCTGCGTGCGCAGGGCCTGGGGCTGCTGGGGGTCTTCGTCGTGACCGCGGCCGTGGTCCTGCTCATGGGGGAGGGCGTGGTGCTGGCGCTGGGGGTGCTGGTGTTCGGCCTCGTGGCAGGGGGCCTGGCGCTGGCCTGGTCGCGCGTGCGTGTGGTCGTGGACGCCGACGGCCTGCTGATCGGCTCGCGCGTGCTCCCGGTGCGGCTCCTCCGGGTGCCCGCCGAGGACGTCCTGGGCGTCGAGGTGAAGGACCTGGACCCCATGGCCTGGGGCGGGATCGGGCTGCGGCCGCTGCCCGACCGCACCTCCTACGTCGTCGACGGCGGCCCCGGCCTGGTCGTCTGGCGCGCGGACGGGCGCCGGCTGGCCGTCCAGGTCACCGAGGGCGACGGGGCGGCGCGGGCCGGCGCCCGGGCGCTGTCCCGGGCCGCGGGTCAGCGGCTGGGCGAGCCCACCGGCGCCTGATCCCGGGCTCCCGGCTCCTGGGTCGGCGCCACCGACCCCCCGGCCGACGTCCCCAGCGACCGCTCCAGCTGGGCGCCCTCCACGTCGACGTCCGGCAGGATCCGGTCCAGCCGCCGCGGGAACCACCAGGCACGCTCGCCGAGCAGCGAGAGCACCGCCGGGGTGAGCGTCATCCGCACCAGGAAGGCGTCGACGAGCACGCCGAGCGCCAGGCCCAGCCCGATCGGCCGGACCATCGTCAGGTGCGCCCACACGAAGCCGGCGAAGACCGAGATCATGATGATCGCCGCCGCCGTGACGACCCGGGCGCTGTGGTTGAACCCGGTCACGACGGCCGTCCGCGCGTCCCGCCCGTGCACGTGCTCCTCGCGCATGGCCGAGACCAGGAAGACCTGGTAGTCCATCGCCAGCCCGAAGAGGATGCCGATGAGCAGGATCGGCAGGAAGGACAGCACCGGCCCCGGCTCGTGGACCCCGAAGACCGCGCCCAGGTGGCCCAGCTGGTAGACCGCCACGACCGCGCCGAAGGCGGCCACGATCGACAGCAGGAAGCCGGCGGTGGCCAGCAGGGGCACCCAGATGGACCGGAACACCAGCATCATGAGCAGCAGGGACAGCCCCACGACGACGAGCAGGTACACCGGCAGGGCCTCGGCGAGCTGCTCCGAGATGTCGATGTTCGCCACCGTCTGGCCGGTGATGTCGATGCTGGCGCCGTGCTCCTGGCCGAGGGCGGCCAGGTCGGCGTCGAGCCGGTCGACCAGGGCCACCGTGGACTCCTCGGTGGGGCCGCCGGCCGGCTGCAGCTGGAAGGCCAGCACGTCGCGGTCGTCGTTGACGCCGGCGGGCAGCACCCGCTCGACACCCTCGACGGCGGCCAGGTCCTCGGCGATGTCGGCCTGGGCGTTCATCAGCGCGACCTCGCCGTCCGCGACGGGGTCGTCCAGCTCGGCGACGGCCAGGATGGGGCCGGTCGCGCCGGCGCCGAACTCGCTGCGGACGGTGTCGTAGGTGGTGTAGGCGGTGGAGCCCAGCGGCTCGGAGCTGCTGTCCGGCAGGCCGAGCCGCAGCTGGCCGGTGGGGTAGCCCAGGGCCGCCACGATCGCG
Source organism: Ornithinimicrobium sp. CNJ-824 (assembly GCF_001942405.1). Lineage (GTDB taxonomy): Bacteria > Actinomycetota > Actinomycetes > Actinomycetales > Dermatophilaceae > Ornithinicoccus > Ornithinicoccus kibberensis. Next base: position 91,651 of record NZ_MKKA01000004.1, on the reverse strand, counting down.
ACGACGCCCAGGATGGCCAGCCAGGGTCGGCGCTGGACGACCGCGGCCCAGCCGCGGGTGGTGTCGGCCTCCCGGGCGTCGTCGGCGTCGGCGAGGTGGTGGTCGCCGGCGGCGATCGCGGCGCGCTCCTTCCTCGGCAGCACCCGCAGGCCCATGACGGACAGCAGCGCCGGGGTCAGGGTGATGGCGACCAGGACGGCCAGGGCCACCGTCGCGGCGGCGACCAGCCCCATGGTGCCCAGGAACGGCATACCGGTCAGCACCAGGGCCGACAGCGCGATGATGACCGTCAGGCCGGCGAAGGTGACGGCGTTGCCGGAGGTGCCGACCGCCAGGGCGATGGACTCCTGGACCGGCATGCCGTGCCGCAGCTGCTGGCGGTGCCGGTTGATGAGGAACAGGGAGTAGTCGATGCCCACGGCCAGGCCCAGCATGAGCGCCAGGACCGGGGTGATCGACTGCATCTCGATGACGGGGGAGAGAGCCAGCGACCCGGCGACACCGACACCCACCCCCACGAGCGCCATGAGGATGGGCAGGCCGGCCGCGACCAGGCTGCCCAGCATGACGACGAGCACCAGGCCGGCGACGGCCAGGCCGACGGCCTCGCCTGGCCCGAAGATGCTGTTGAGGTCCAGCGCGAACTCGGCGGAGAAGTCCACCTCCACCCCGCTGCCGTCCTCGATCGCGTCGCCGATGCGCTGGATCTCGTCGGCGACCTCGGGGGTGATGGCCTGGGCGTTGCTGCCGGTCACGGACACCTGGGTCATCGCCACGGTGCCCTCCTCGTTGACGACGCGCAGCCCGTCCGTGAGGGCGGCCATGCGCTCGCCGGCCTCGAGCTGGGCCTGGGCGTCGGCCAGCTCGGCCCGGCCCTCCACGAGCTCCGCCTCGCCGTCAACGATCTGCTGCTCGGCCTCGGCCAGCTGCTCCCGGGCGGCCTCCAGCTCGGCCTCGCCGGCGGCCAGCTGCGCCTCCCCTGCCTCCAGCTCGGCCAGCCCGGCGTCGAGCTGCTGCTGACCCGCGACCAGCTGCTGGCGGCCGTCGTCGATCTGTGCCTGGCCGGCGGCGATCTCGGCGCGCGCGGCCTCCGCCTGCGCCGGGGGGACGACCCCGGCGGCCACGCCGGCCTCCAGCTCGGCGCTGCGGGCGTCGAGCTCGGCCTGGGCAGCGTCCAGCTGCTGGGCCTGGGCGTCGAGCTCGGCCTGCCCGGACTCCAGCTCCGCCCGGCCGGCCTCCAGCTCGGTGCGGCTGTCCTCGAGCTGGGCCGTGCCGGTCTCCAGCTCCTCGCGACCGGTCTCGACCTGCTCGCGGGCGTCCGCGAGGTCGGCCTCGCCCTGCTCGAGCTCGGCGCGACCCTCCTCGAGCTGGGTGCGACCCTCGGCCAGGTCCTCGGCCGTGGCGTCCAGCTGGGCCTGGCTCTCGAAGGGGTCGACCGCCTCGACGTCGGGCATGGCGTTCCACTGCTCGACCACGTCGGCGACGGACGCGCGCTGCTCGTCGGTGAACGGCTCGTTGGTGGTGAAGACGACGGTGCCGGTCGTGCCGGAGGCCTCGGGGATCTCCTCGCGCAGCGTGTCGAGCACGGTCTCGAACCGGCTGCCCGGGATGGAGATGTCGTTGGTCAGGGGCTTCATCAGCGCCAGGGCTCCGGTGGCGACGATCGCCAGGATGGCGACCCAGGCGGCGACGACGCCCCACCGGTGACGTGCGCACCAGCGGCCAAGACGGTTGAGGAGGACGGCCACGGTCGTGGTCCTTTCGGGTCAGCTGCGAGAGGTTGGCCGCCACCCGCGGGCCAGGTGGCCCAGGGCGCGGTCGAGATGCTCGCCGAAGGCGGACAGGTCCTGGGGGGTCAGGCTCGCGGGACGGGTCGGCCCCGCGAGCCACTCCTGCTCCGCCGCGGCGAAGGCGTGCATGACGCTGGCGGCCAGCGTGGTGAGGTAGAGGGGGTCGGTGCCCTCCGGGAACAGGTCCCGGAGGCGGGTCTCGAACCAGGCGCCGAGCTCGGTCCAGACGGCCCGTTCGAGGGTGGGGTCGCCCCCGGCGGGTCCGTGCGCGTTAAGCGCGACCATCCAGCCAGGAAGTCGGGGTCGACACCTCCTGCGGCGACCAGGCGGCGCAGGGCCTGCAGCGGGTCCCGCGCCAGCAGCGCGGTGTCGACCCGGGCCACCATCTGCTCGGCGTGCCCGGAGAAGACCTCGACCAGGACGGCAGGGAGCCCGGCGTAGTAGTTGAAGAAGGTGCGGCGGGAGATCCCCGCACCCTCGGCCACCTGGTCGACGGTGATCTCCGCCACCGGGTGGCGGCGCAGGAGCGCCTGGAGGGAGCCGGCCACGGCCTCGCGGGTGCGGACCTTGTTCAGCTCGCGCCGTCCCGTGGACGGGTCGACCGTGCCCCGGGGCGGAGCGGTCGGGTCGGTCACCCGTTCAGGATAGAAGTTCGTGCACAGTGTGCAAAATTGCTCGCCGTGCACCCGGTGTGAGGCGCGCCATACCCGGTCCTCAGGGGGCGGGCTCGACGAGGTCGCGACGGGCGCGACGGGAGCGTCGCACGTGCGTCACCATGTCCCAGGTGAGCACGGCCAGGGCCACCCAGACCATCGCGAAGCCCACCCAGCGGGAGGCGGGCACGGTCTCGCCGAGCAGCAGCACGCCGGTCATCAGCTGCAGGACGGGGGTGAGGAACTGCAGCAGGCCGATGGTGGACAGCGGCACCCGGCTGGCCGCCGCGGCGAGGAGGAGCAGCGGCACCGCGGTCGCCAGGCCCGTGGAGACCAGGAGCGCGGTGTGCACCCCGCCGTGCGCCAGGAAGGTGGTCTCCCCACGGGCCGAGAGCCAGACGAGCACGACCACGGCCACCGGCAGGATCGCCAGCGTCTCCCCGGCGAGCGAGCGGATCGGGGACAACGAGATGCCGAGGCGGTTCTTCAGCAGGCTGTAGGAGGCGAAGCTGACCGCCAGCACCAGGGAGATCCACGGCGGCCGACCATAGTCGATCGTCAGGTAGACCGCGGCGACCCCTCCGACCGCCACGGCGACCCACTGGGCGCGACGCAGCGTCTCGCGCAGGACCACCACGCCCAGGGCCACGGTGACCAGGGGGTTGAGGAAGTAGCCCAGGGCGGCCTCGGTGACGTGCCCGCTGAGCACGGCGTACGTGTACACGCCCCAGTTGAGGGCGATGAACAGGCCGGCCAGGGCGACCCCGCCGGCCCGACGCGGGCGGCGGGCCAGCTCGAGCAGCCAGCGCAGGTCCCGCGTGAGCACGAGGACGATCGCGCACAGCAGCAGGGTCCAGACGATCCGGTGGGCCAGGATCTCCCACGGCCCTGCCGGGCGCAGGGTGGCGAAGTAGAGGGGGAAGGCGCCCCAGAGCAGGTAGGCCAGGAACCCGGCGAGCGTGCCCTCCTGCCGACGGCGCGCCTCGGTCACTCCTCGTCCAACGCTTCCTCGCCCTCCTCGACCAGGGCGTCCCCGGCCGCAGGAGTGGGTCCCTCGGACGTCTCGCCCGCCAGGGTCTGCTCGACCTGGCCGGCGCGGGTGCCGTCGACGGTCCAGGTGTCCCGCCCGCGCAGGAGCGCGGCCAGCGTCTCGTCGGGCGACCCGGCCGGCGGGGCCTCGGCCACGGCCGTGGCCACCTGGGCGCGCACGGAGTCGTCGTAGGTCGGGCGCTGCACCGAGCGGAAGACCCCCATCGGCACGTGCTGCATGCTCGCGTCGTCGAGGCGGGAGAGGGCGAAGGCCGTCGAGGGGTCCGGGTCGGCGGGGTCGTGGACCACGACCCGGGCCGGGTCGGCGTCGGCCTCGGCCACGACGGCCAGTCGTCCGGCGTCGTCCCGGACGACGACACGCACGTCCTCGCCGGAGCCGATTCGCACCGGCTCGCCGGCGCGCAGGTGGGCCAGGCGGGCGGTGGCCTCGTCGCGGTCCTTGAGCAGCTGGAAGGCGCCGTCGTTGAAGATCGGGCAGTTCTGGTAGATCTCCACCAGCGCGGTGCCGCGGTGCTCGGCGGCCTGGCGCAGCACCTCGGTGAGGTGCTTGCGGTCGGAGTCCATGGTGCGCGCGACGAACGTCGCCTCGGCCCCCAGGGCCAAGGACACCGGGTTGAACGGGTGGTCCACCGACCCGGCCGGGGTCGACTTCGTCACCGCCCCGACCTCGGAGGTGGGGGAGTACTGCCCCTTGGTCAGGCCGTAGATCTTGTTGTTGAACAGCAGGATCGTCAGGTTGACGTTGCGCCGCATGGCGTGGATGAGGTGGTTGCCGCCGATGGACAGGGCGTCGCCGTCACCGGTGACGACCCACACGGACAGGTCCTCGCGGGCCGTCGCCAGGCCGGTGGCGATGGCCGGTGCGCGGCCGTGGATGGAGTGCATGCCGTAGGTGTCCAGGTAGTAGGGGAAGCGGCTGGAGCAGCCGATCCCGGACACGAAGACGATGTTTTCCCGGCGCAGCCCCAGGTCGGGCAGGAACCCCTGCACCGCCGCGAGCACCGCGTAGTCGCCGCAGCCCGGGCACCAGCGCACCTCCTGGTCGGAGGTGAAGTCCTTCTTGGTCTGCGCCGTCCCGTCCTGGAGGACGGGGACGCCGGCGGTGCCGGACCGGGGGGTATGGGGTGCGACCGCGGGTGCGGCGGAGCCGCCCGGCGACGGCATCCCGATCTCCGTGATGTGCCTGCTCATCGTCAACGTGCCTCCTCGGGTGCCTCGGTGAGCTCCAGCAGGTGCGCGTGGATCACCTCGGCGAGCTCGGCGGCGGTGAACGGCAGCCCCCGCACGGCGGTGTGCGAGCGCACGTCCACCAGGAAGCGTCCGCGCAGCAGCAGGGCCAGCTGGCCCAGGTTCATCTCCGGCAGGAGCACCCGGTCGTAGCGGCGCAGCACCTCGCCCAGGTCGGCGGGGAAGGGGTTCAGGTGGCGCAGGTGGGCGCGGGCCACCGACGCGCCGGCGCTGCGGGCCAGGCGGGTGGCCGCGGCGACCGGGCCGTAGGTGGAGCCCCACCCCAGGACGAGCAGCCGGGCGCGGCCGTCGGGGTCGTCGACCGCCAGCGGCGGGATCGTGTCGGCGATCCGGTCGATCTTGGCCTGCCGCAGACGGACCATCCGGTCGTGGTTGGCCGGGTCGTAGGAGATGTGCCCGGTGACGTCGGCCTTCTCGATGCCGCCGATCCGGTGCTCCAGACCCGGCGTGCCCGGGACGGCCCACGGTCGCGCCAGGGTCTGCTCGTCGCGCAGGAAGGGGTGGAAGACCGGCTCGCCGGCGTCGTCCACCGCGTTGGGGGCGCTCGCCTTCTCGACGGTCAGGTCGGGCAGCGAGGCCACGTCCGGCACGGACCACGGCTCCGAGCCGTTGCCCAGGTAGCCGTCGGAGAGCAGGATCACCGGGGTGCGGTAGGTGGTGGCGATGCGCACGGACTCCAGCGCCGCGTCGAAGCAGTCGCTGGGGGAGCCCGCCGCGACGACCGCCACGGGCGACTCGCCGTTGCGGCCGTACATCGCCTGCAGCAGGTCGGCCTGCTCGGTCTTGGTCGGCAGCCCGGTCGAGGGGCCGCCGCGCTGGATGTCGACGACGACGAGGGGCAGCTCGGTGGAGACCGCCAGCCCGATCGTCTCGCTCTTCAGCGCCAGGCCGGGGCCGGAGGTCGTCGTCACCCCCAGGGCGCCGCCGAAGGAGGCGCCCAGCGCCATCCCGACGGCAGCGATCTCGTCCTCGGCCTGCAGCGTGGTCACCCCCAGGTGCTTGAGCGCGGACAGCTGGTGGAGCACGTCCGAGGCGGGGGTGATCGGGTAGGAGCCCAGCACCAGCCGCAGCCCGGCCCGCTGCGCGGCGGCCACCAGGCCCAGCGCCATGGCCTGGTTGCCGGTGATGGTGCGGTAGGTGCCCGGTGCCATCGGGGCGGGCGCGACCTCGTATCGGACGGCGAAGTCCTCGGTCGTCTCGCCGTAGGCGTGCCCCGCCCGCAGGGCCACCAGGTTGGCCTCGAGGACGTCGGGGGCCTGGGCGAACTTGGCGCGCAGGAACGCCTCGGTGCCACCGGTGTCCCGGGAGTAGAGCCAGGAGAGCAGGCCCAGGGCCAGCATGTTCTTGGCCCGCTCCTTCTCCTTGCGGGTCAGGTCGAAGTCCGCGAGCGCCTCGACCGCCATCGACGTCAGCGGCAGCGCGTGCACGTGGTAGCCGGCGTCCGTCAGCGACCCGTCCTCCAGCGGGTTGGCCTCGTAGCCGACCTTGGCCAGGTTGCGGCGGCCGAACTCGTCGCTGTTGACGATGACGGTGGCCCCGCGGGGCAGGTCGGCGAGGTTGGCGCGCAGCGCGGCGGGGTTCATCGCGACCAGCACGTCGGGGGCGTCCCCGGGGGTGGCGATGTCGTGGTTGGCGAAGTGCAGCTGGAAGCTGGAGACCCCGGGCAGGGTGCCCTGGGGCGCCCTGATCTCCGCCGGGAAGTTGGGCAGCGTGGACAGGTCGTTGCCCAGCGAGGCGGTGTCGGAGGTGAAGCGGTCGCCGGTCAGCTGCATCCCGTCGCCGGAGTCGCCGGCGAACCGGATGACGACCCGGTCGAGGTGGTGGAGTTGAGTCGAAGACATGTCACCCATCAGCCTACGCCCCCGTAGGTCGTGCGACCGAAACGTCCGGCCGCACGGTCGGTCGGGACGGGGCTCAGCGGGGGAGGGTGAAGCGCCCCGCGATCCGGCGCGGGGGCACGACGGCGTCGTTGGGGGACTCGGACCGATTGGCCCGGCTCAGGAAGTTGAGGCGCGGGCGGTGGGCGCCGCGACGGGCGGACGGGCCGCCGAGCACGACGGGCACCTGGGCGAGGGTGTCGAGCTCGGACTGGACGGGGGTGGGGAGAGCCGTGGTAGTTGACATGTCTCCATTGTGGCTGAGCAGGCGCTATGCGTCCAATGAACGGGTGACATATCACCCTTGCGGTGAGAGCATGCGAGGATGGACGTGCGTACCCTCCGGTGGTTCCAGCAGGTGGCCGACGGCACCACCCTCACCGAGCTCGGCGACGTCGAGGGGGTGGCTCAGTCGGGGATCTCCCGGGCCCTGGACCGGCTGGAGCGCGAGGTGGGCACCCCGTTGCTGCGCCGTTCCGGACGCACCCTGCGCCCGACCCGGGCCGGACTCGCCTTCCGGCGGCACGTCGACGCGGCCGTCCACGAGCTCGACGACGGGCTGGCAGCCGTGCAGCAGCTCCTGGACCCCGAGGCCGGGACGGTCAGCCTGGCCTTCCAGCCGTCGTTGGGGACCTGGCTGGTCCCGGGCCTGGTCAGCGACTTCCGGGCCGCCCACCCGCGGGTGGGGGTGGAGCTGCTGTCCCGGCAGGAGGAGCTGGTTCCGGCGGTCGGCGGCCACGAGGCCGTGGAGCTGGAGTTCACCACCCGGCCCCCCGAGGACCCCACGATCCGCTGGCGGGTGCTGGTGCGCGAGCCGCTCCTGCTCGCCGTCGGGCCCGGTCACCGCTGGGCCGGCCGCGGGCACCTCGACCTGGCCGAGGCCGCCGGGGAACCGTTCGTGGCCACCCACCCCCGCTCGCACCTGTGGGAGGTCACCCTGCGGCTGTGCCGGGACGCGGGCGTGGAGCCGCAGGTCGCCCTGGTCTGCCAGGACCTGCCCACGACCCGGGCCTTCGTGGCCGCCGGCCTGGGCGTGGCCGTCCTGCCGGTGCCGGACGCCTGGACCCCCACCCACGAGGGCCTGACGATGCTGCACCTCGACGACGCCCGGGCCTACCGTGACGTCGGGATCGCCTGGTCCACGGGTCAGCCGATGCTGCCCTCGGCCCGGCTCTTCCTCGAGCACGCCGTCCGGCGCACCGGGGAGGAGGCTCCGGACCGTCGCTGAGCCCGCGCCGGGGTCAGCGTGAGTGCGCCACGCAGGTGGTGGCCCACGGCCGGGCCTCCAGCCGCCCCTGCGGGATCGGCTCCCCGCACGCCTCGCAAACCCCGTAGCGGCCCTCGTCGAGCCGCGCCAGCGCGTGCCGGACCGCGTCGAGCAGCCCCTGCAGGTTGTCGTGGGCGGTCACGGCGGTCAGCCGGTCGACCGCCATGGCGGTCCCGTCGCCCACGCGCTTGCCGAAGGAGATGCTGCCCTGCTCCTGCGTCGGGCGGCTCAGGGTGGCCATCTCCTCGACGATCTCGGCCTCCTTGGCCTCGAGCACGGTCCTGACCTGCGCGTCCATCGCCCCAGCATGGCACGCGGCCCCCGACCGGGCCGGCACGGCCGGGCAGGAGGCATCTGCTTGACTGGCGCCCATGCACATCATGACGGTCTGCCTGGGCAACATCTGCCGCTCGCCCGCCGCCGAGGCGGTCCTGGTGCGACGGCTGGCCGAGGCCGGGCTGGACCACGTGCGGGTCTCCTCCGCGGGCACCGCCGACTACCACGTGGGGGAACGGCCGCACCCGATGAGCCAGGCGGAGGGCGAACGGCGCGGCTACCGCTTCCCGGCGCGGGCGGCCCAGCTGGAGCCGGCCGACCTGGAGGGCGCCGACCTCGTCGTGGTCATGGACGCCGCCAACGAGCAGGACGTGCTGGCCCTGGCCCGTCGGCCCGAGGACGCCCGCAAGGTCGTCCGGCTCGGGGCCTTCGCCCCCGACGCCGCGGAGGGCGTGCGCGACGTCCCCGACCCCTGGGGGCTGCCCGAGGCCGCCTACGGGCGGATGTACGACCAGATCGAGGAGGCGGTCGAGGCCCTCGTCACGGCGATCGTCGACGGGACGCTCGAGCAGATCCTCGACCGGCGTGGGGCCGTGTCGTGACCGCCGGTGGGACGGCGGACCGGCTCGAGGCCAGGGCCGCCGAGCTGCGGGCCGAGGCCGTCATGACGATGACCGCGCTCGCCGGACCGACGAGCGCCTGCTCGCTGGCCCGGGACGGGCGCTCCTTCCCCTCCTACAAGCTCCACGAGGGCAGGTACGCCGCGGCCAGCGAGCTGGTCCGTGCACTGCGGCGGGAGCTGGCCGGGGAGGGGCGGGACGCCGCGGCGCTCGCCGCCCTCGCGGACGCCCGGACCCGGTGGGCCGAGGAGGTGGGGCGGCGCCAGGACCAGGGCAAGGACTGGCTCGCCTACGCCACCGGCGGGTCCGACCTGGTCGAGCAGCTCGCCGACGAGCTGGCCGGCGCGGACGGACGGGCATGACCGCCGGGACGTCCCCGACCGGCACGCCCTCCCGGGACCGCCTGCCCGACGGCACCGAGGTGTTCACCAAGACGCTGGCCGAGGCGCCCCCGCAGTTCTTCGAGCGCGAGGCGGCCGGCCTGCGGGCGCTGGCCGCCGCCGGGGCGAGGGTGCCGCAGGTGCTGGGCGTGCGGACCGACCGGATCACCCTGTCGTGGGTCCCCCAGGGCCACGCGCGCACCGCCGCCACCGAGGAGGAGTTCGGCCGGGAGCTGGCGGCGCTGCACCGCACCACCGGGGAGCGCTACGGCTCGGTCGACGGGGAGCCCACGGCATACCTGGGCGCCTGCCCGGTGGACCTCACCCCCACAGACACCTGGGTGGAGAGCTGGGTCGGGCACCGGGTGGTGCCGCTCGCGCGCCGGGCCGCCGACGAGGGGCGCCTCGACCCGGACACGGCCGCCCTCGCCGAGCGGATCGACGCCGGGCGCCTGGGGCCGCCCGAGCCGCCGACCCTCGTGCACGGCGACCTGTGGGCGGGCAACCGGTTGACCGACCCGGACGGCCGGAGCTGGCTGATCGACCCCTGCGCCCACTACGGGCACCGGGAGACCGACCTGGCGATGATGCAGCTGTTCGGCGGCTTCAGCGGCCGGGTCTTCGCCTCCTACGTCGAGGAGCTGCCGCTGGCCGAGGGGTGGCGGGAGCGGGTCGCGGTCCACCAGCTCGTGCCGCTGCTCGTGCACGCGCTGCTGTTCGGCGGCGGCTACGGGGTCCAGGCCGGGGACGCGCTGCGGAGGGCCGCGGGATGACCGGCGGCGGAACCTCCCTGCGGGCACCCCGCACGGACGGCGAGGTGGCCGCCTACCTGCGCGCCCTGGACGTGCCCGGCCTGGCGGACGTGCACGTGCACTTCCACCCCGACCGGCTCATGCAGCGCATCTGGGCCTACTTCGACGAGGGGGAGCGGCACTACGGGGTCGCCTGGCCCGTCCGCTACCGCACCGGCACGGAGGACCGGCTGCGCACCCTGGCCGCCCTCGGGGTGCACCGGGTCCCGGCGCTGACCTACGCGCACCGTCCGGGGATGGCCGCCTCGTTGAACGCCTGGTGCGCCGACTTCGCCGACGCCCACCCCCAGGTCCTGCGGTGCGCGACCCTCTACCCGGAACCGGGTGCGGCGCAGCAGATGCGCGAGGCGGTGGCCGGCGGTCTGCAGCTGGTCAAGGTGCACGTCGTCGTCAGCGACCTGGATCCTGCCGACGAGGAGCTGGACGAGGCGTGGGAGGTGCTGGCCCAGGCCCGGGTGCCGGTGGTGATCCACGCCGGGCACGGACCCCGGGCCGGGCGCTTCAGCGGGCCCGAGGGGGTGGCCCGCCTGCTGGCCGACCACCCCGACCTGACGCTCGTCGTCGCGCACATGGGGATGCCGGACTACGACGCCTTCGCCGACCTGGTCGAGGCCCACGAGCGGGTGCACCTGGACACGACGATGGTCGGCACGGACTTCATGGAGCGGCTCGCCCCGGTGCCACCGCGCTTCCTCGGCCGGCTGGCCGAGCTGCGGCCCCGGATCGTGCTGGGCTCGGACTTCCCCAACCTGCCCTACCCCTACGCCCACCAGCTCGAGGCCCTGCACCGGTGGGGCCTGGGGGAGGACTGGATGCGGGACGTGCTGTGGCACAACGGCGCCCGGCTCGTGCCGGACTACCTGCCCCCGGTCGGCGTGGGGGTGAACACGAGCGGGTAGCGCACCGCGCCGGTGTTGCCCGAGACCGGGAGCCACTCGCCCGGCCCGTCCGGCCGGGCGTCCGGCATCCGCGCGGCGAGGACCGGCAGCGCCACGGCCATGTCCAGGCGCGCCACCCAGTGCCCCAGGCAGTGGTGCACCCCACCGCCGAACCCCATGTGCATCAGGTGCTCCACCGTGATGTCGAACGACGGGTCCGGCTGCGCCCGCGGATCCGTGCCGGCGCTGTGCGAGAGGACCTGCACGATGTCGCCGGCCCGCACGACCAGCCCGTCGCCGAGGTCGACGTCCTCGAGCGCCTCCCGGGTGATCCAGGTGACCGTGGGGTTGACGCGCATCACCTCCTCGACCGCGTTGCGGCCCAGCTCCGGACGCTCGGCCAGCAGCCGCCACTGCTCCGGGTGGGCCAGCAGGGTCTGCACCGCCAGGCCGAGCTGGTTGCGGGTGGTCTCCATGCCGGCGAAGACGAGGAAGACGAGCGCCACCGACAGCTCCTCGGCCGACAGCCGGCCCTCCTGCTGGGCGCGGACGAGGTCGGAGACGAGGTCGTCCCGCGGGGCGGCGGCGCGGTCCCGGACGACCGCGTCGCAGTAGCCGTACAGCCCCTCCAGCGCCCGCTCGATCCGCGGCAGGTCCTCCCTGACCCGCACCCCGAAGCTCTTGCCGAGGTCGTCGGCCCAGCGCGCGACCTGCGCCCACTCATCCTCCGGCAGGCCGATGAGCCGGCACAGCACCCGGGAGGCGTAGGGCTCGGCGAACTCGCCGATCAGCTCGACCGACCCGCGCTCGCCGAACCCGTCGACCAGCTCGTGCGCCAGCTCGGTGAAACCCGGCACCATCGGCGTGACAGCGCCCTGCTTGAAGGCCGGGTTGAGCAGCCGCCGCAGCCGCAGGTGGTCCTCGCCCTCGAGCGAGAGCAGCACCTTCTGCCACCACTGGCTGAACATCCCGGAGGTGATGCCGTTCTGCGCCGGCCACCGGGCGTTGCCCTGGCGGAAGCGGCGGTCCTTGAGCAGTGCGGTCACCTCGGCGTGGCGCAGCACGGCGTAGCCGTAGCTGGTCCGGGCCCAGAAGGCCTCCTCGCGCGCCGCGTGCACCTCCGGTGAGGTGACGTCGAAGGCGGGGTCGGCGAGGTCGAGGAAGCGGCTGCTGCCGGTCTGCATGTCCAGATGCTAGGAGGGCAGGGATGCCGCGGGGCCGGTGGGTGCGTCCCACCGGCCCCGCGGCCACGTCGTACCCCCTCAGGAGCGGGCGGAGATCACCGTGCCGGAGTAGGTCTCCTCGATGAACTGCGCGACCTCCTCGGAGGCGAGCAGCTCGGCCAGGGTGGCGACCCGGGGGTCGGTCTCGTCGCCCGCGCGGACCACGAGCAGGTTGGCGTAGGGGTTGCCCTCCGGCGACTCCGCCGCGATGGCGTCCTCGGCCGGCGACAGGTCGGCCTCGATGGCGACGAACTCCAGGTCGCGGGCGTTCTCCTCCACGTCCAGGACGGTGGCCGAGGCCTCTCCGGTGTCGGCCAGGGTGATCAGCCCCTGGTCGGCGAGCAGCTCGAGGGCGCGCGCACCGTTGGTGGGGTCGTTGGGGATGGCGACCTGGGCGCGTCGGCGATCTCCTCGACGGAGCCGACCGTCTCGGAGTAGAGGCCGAGCGGCTCGAGGTGCACGGGGGTGACGGCCTCGAAGTCGTAGCCCGCGGCGGCCTCCTGCTCGGCCAGGTAGGGCTCGTGCTGGAAGTAGTTCGCGTCCAGGGAGCCGTCGGCCAGGGCCACGTTGGGCTGGACGTAGTCGGTGAACTCGACCAGCTCGAGGTCGATCCCGGCGTCGGCCGCCAGCTCCTGGTCGACGAACTGCAGGATCTCCGCGTGCGGAACGGGCGAGACGCCGACCGTGAGCGGGCCGGTCCCGGTGCCGCCGGCGGCGGTCGTCCCGTCGTCGGCGTCGGCTCCGCAGGCGCTCAGCACGAGCGCGCCGGTGGCGAGGAGGGCGGTCAGGGACAGGGTGGTGCGCATGGATGGTGTCCTCGGTGTGTCGGGTCGGGTGGTGCGGGTGGTCGGCAGGTCAGAAGGCCGCGACGACGGCCCCGTCGTAGGTCTCGTCGATGTGCCGGCGGACCTCCTCGGAGGTCAGCAGCTCCAGCAGCGTGACGATCCGCGGGTCCTCCTCGTCGCCGGCGCGGACGACGAGCTGGTTGGCGTAGGTGGTGTCGCTGGTGTCCTCGGCGACCAGGGCGTCGTCCTGGGGCGAGAGCTCGGCGTCGAGGGCGTAGTTGCCCGGCACGGCCGCGACGTCGACGTCACCCAGGCTGCGGGGCAGCTGGGCGGCCTCGACCTCCTCGAACCGCAGGTCCTTGGCGTTGTCGGTGACGTCGAGCAGGGTCGGCACCGGGGCGTCGGGGTCGGCCAGGGTGATGAGCCCCTCCTGCGCGAGCAGCTTCAGGCCGCGGGAGCCGTTGACCGGGTCGTTGGGGATCGCGACGGTCGCCCCGTCGGGCAGGTCCGCCAGGTCGGCCACCGTCTCGGAGTACAGGCCCATCGGCTGGAAGCTGATGGTCGCCAGCCCGGTGAAGTCGTAGCCGGCCTGCTCCTCCTGGTCGGCCAGGAAGACGCCGTGCTGGTAGTAGTTGGCGTCCACCGAGCCCTGGTCGAGCGCGACGTTGGGCTGGACGTAGTCGGTGAACTCCACGATCTCGAGGTCGATGCCGGCGTCGTCGGCCAGCTCCGCGTCGACGAACGCCAGGATGTCGGCGTGCGGGACGGGGGTGACGGCCACGCGCAGCGGGGCGGAGGTGTCCGCGCCCTCGGCGCCGGGACCGGTGCCCGCCGAGCCGCACGCGGACAGGGCGAGGGAGGCGGTCAGGGCGGTGGCCGGAAGGGTCAGGGCGGGACGGCGGAGGCGGGAGACGGGCATGGCGGGTCCTTGGAGGAGGAGGGGGCGGGGGAGACGGGTATGGGGTGCGCGCCGGCTCAGCGGTGCGCGAGGCGGCGGGCGAGACGGTCGCCGGCGGACTGGAGCAGCTGGACCATGACGAGCAGGACCACCACGACCGCGACGGTGACGCCGGTGTCGAAGCGCTGGTAGCCGTGGCGGATGGCGAAGTCGCCCAGCCCCCCGCCGCCGATGGCGCCCGCCATGGCCGAGTAGGAGATGAGGGCCACGAGCGTCACCGTCGCGGCCGCGACCAGGCCCGGTCGGGCCTCGGGGAGCAGGACCACGCGCACGATCTGCCCGGTGCTGGCGCCCATGGAGCGGGCGGCCTCGACCTTGCCGGGGGCCACCTCGCGCAGCGAGGCCTCCACGAGGCGGGCGAAGAAGGGCACGGCCGCGATGGTCAACGGCACGATCGTGGCGGTGGACCCGATGGTCGTGCCGGTCACCAACCGGGTGACCGGTGCCACGAGGACGAGCAGGACGATGAAGGGCACCGAGCGGCCGACGTTGACGAACGCCCCGAGGACCTGGTGGACCACCCGGCGGGGGGTCAGCCCGTCGGGGGCCGTGAGCAGCAGCAGGACGCCGAGGGGAATCCCCAGCAGGACGGCCAGCACCATCGAGACGCCCACCATGTAGGTGGTCTCCAGGGTGGCCTGCCACAGCGCCGGGGCGATGCGGTCCCAGTCGATCATGCGAGGGCTCCTTCGAGGGTGCGGTCGGTGGGCCGGTCCGCGAGGGCGCCGGTGGCGTCGTCGTCGACCGCGGGCTGGTGGGTGGCGAGGTGGTCGAGGGCGGCCCGGACCTGCCCGGGGGTGCCGTCGAGCCGCAGCTGGAGCCGGCCGAAGCGCTGGTCGCCGAGGGTCTCGACGGAGCCGGCGAGCACGGCGACGCGCACGTCGTGGAGGCGGATGAGGTCGGTGAGGACGGTGTCGTGCTCGGTGGTGCCGACGACCACCTCCACCACCTGCTCCCCGGCGGGAGCGGCGGGCGGGGGCAGCAGCCGGGTGGCCAGGGGCGAGCCCGGTCGCCGGACGACGTCCCCCAGGGCCCCGGAGTCGACGACCCGCCCGGACTCCAGCAGGGTGACGTGGTCGCAGGCGCGCTTGACGACGTCCATCTCGTGGGTGATGAGCACCGTCGTCAGGTCCAGCTCCTCGGTCAGGGTGCGCAGCAGCGCCAGCACCGAGGCGGTGGAGACCGGGTCGAGGGCCGAGGTCGCCTCGTCGCAGAGGAGCACCTTCGGCCGGGGCGCGAGCGCACGGGCGATGCCCACCCGCTGCCGCTGACCGCCGGAGAGCTGGGCCGGGTGGGCGTCGAGCTTGTCGCCCAGACCCACCCGCTCCAGGAGCTCCGCGGCGCGCGTGCGGCGCTCGCGGCGGCCGACGCCGGCCAGCTCCAGCGGCAGCTCGACGTTGGCCAGGACGGTCCGCGAGTCGAGCAGGTTGAACTGCTGGAAGATCATGCCGATGCCACGCCTGGCCCGGTCGAGCTCGGCGGCGCCCAGGGTGGTGAGCTCGACGCCGTCGACGGTCACCGTGCCGGCGGACGGGCGTTCCAGCAGGTTGACGATGCGCGCCAGGGTGGACTTGCCCGAGCCGGACGGTCCGACCACCCCCATGACCTGGCCGCGCTCGACGCGCAGACCGACGTCGTCGAGCGCGGTCACGGCGGGGCTGCGGCGCCGGGCGGGGAAGGTCTTGGAGACGTGCTGCAGGGTGATCACGGTGGTTCCTCACGACGGACAGGTCGGTGGGGCCCCCTCCCGGGCCGCGTCGGGGCGGCCGCAGGGCGGGGGCGGGGGGCAGGAAGGGGAGGGGGTGGTGAGGGGACGCTCGGGCGGTGGCGTCAGCGGGCGCGCCGCCACGACGCCGGGGGCTGCTGCCCGCCCGGCGCCCGGCACATTCGTCGGTCGATCCTCGAGGTCCTCATCGCGGGTCCCAGGCTACCCGTGCCCTGGCGGTGGGACCAACGTCGTCGTCGAACGATCTTCCACCTGACGCGAGGGGGTGGCCGGTCGGCCGGAACGATCTTCGAGCGTGAGCGGGGACGAGGGGCTGGTCTTCGGCAAGGAGGCGGTGGGACGGCGGGCTTCGACGGCGGCGACGCCCACTGAGAGGTGCGCCACACCCGGTGGAGGGGCATGATGGCGGCCATGGGTCCGGCCCGGTCGCCACGTTACGAGGCGGCGGTGCGCTCCGCCCGGGAGTCGTACGCCGCCCTGCCCCTGGACGCCCCCGTCCGGCTGGCGAAGAAGACCTCCAACCTGTTCCGCCCACGCCCGGACGCCGGACCGTCGGGGCTGGACCTGTCCGCCCTCCAGGGCGTCTTCGCCCTGGACGTCGAGGCCGGCCTGGCGCGGGTGGGGGGCCTGACGACCTACGAGCAGCTCGTCGACGAGCTGCTGCCCCACGGGCTCATGCCGCTCGTCGTGCCGCAGCTGCGCACGATCACGATCGGCGGGGCGGTCATCGGGCTGGGCATCGAGGCCACCTCGTTCCGCTCCGGCCTCCCGCACGAGTCGGTCCTCGAGATGGACGTGCTCACCCCGACCGGGGAGGTGGTGACCGCCTCCCCCGACGGGGAGCACGCCGACCTCTTCCGGACGCTGCCCAACTCCTACGGCTCCCTGGGCTACGTGCTCGGGCTGGTGATCCAGCTCGAACGCACCAGCAGGTACGTCGTGCTCGAGCACCTCCGGTTCGACTCCGTCGAGGCGGTCGTCGCCGCGATCGGGGAGGTCACGGCCACGGGGGCCCACGGGCAGGCCCACGGCGGTGCCCGGGTCGACTTCATGGACGGCGTCGTCTTCGGACCCACCGAGTCCTACCTGACGCTGGCCCGGTGGTCCGACAGCCTCGAGGGCGCGACCCGGCCCGGCGACCACACGGGAGCCGAACCCTTCTACCGTTCCGTCCAGCACCGCCGCCGGGACGTGCTCACCGCCGCCGACTTCCTGTGGCGGTGGGACACCGACTGGTTCTGGTGCTCCCGGGCCTTCGGGGCCCAGCGCCCGCTCGTCCGCCGGGTCTGGCCCCGCCGGCTGCTGCGCAGCGACGTCTACTGGCGGATCATGGCCTTCGAGCAGCGCCACGGCTGGGTGTCGGCCTACCGTCGGGCGCGGGGGCGGCCCCGCCAGGAGCGCGTGATCCAGGACGTGGAGATCCCGCTGGATCGCACCGCGGACTTCCTGCGCTGGTTCCTGCGCGAGATCCCCATCGAGCCGCTGTGGCTCTGCCCGGTCCGGCTGCGGACGACCACCCCCGGGCCGGACGGGGGGCCGCCGTGGCCGCTCTACCCGATGCGGGTCGGGGAGGACTACGTCAACGTCGGCTTCTGGTCGGCCGTCGACGTCCCGCCCGGGGGGCGGCACGGTGACACCAACCGGGCCGTCGAGGAGCAGGTGCACGCCCTCGGCGGCCACAAGGGCCTCTACTCGGAGTCCTTCTTCGACGAGGCGACGTTCGAGGAGCGCTACGGCGGTGCGGCGTACCGGCCGGTCAAGCAGCGCTACGACCCCGAGGGGCGGCTGCCCACCCTCTACGACAAGGCGGTGCGATCGCGATGACGAGGACCTCGACCGGCGAGAGGAAGGGTGCCGGTCCCGGCAGCTCCCGGACCGTGGCCGCCACGATCCACGAGCTGCTGGGCGAGCCGCCGCAGGTCCGGGTCGTCGCGCCCGACGGCTCCAGCGCGGGCCCCGACGCCGGACGGGTGCTGCGGATCCGCACCACCCGGGGCCTGAGCTACATCGCCACGCACCCGGGCCAGCTCGGTTTCGTGCGGGCCTACCTCCAGGGCGACCTGGTCGTCGACGGGATGGACGAGGCCTACCCCTACGAGGAGCTGAAGCTGCTCGGCGGCCTCGACCTGAGGCGTCCTCCGCTGCGCGAGGTGCCCGACCTGCTCCGGATGGCCCGCGCCACCGGCCTGCGGGTGCCGGAGCTGCCCGACCTGGAGACCCCGTCCGAGCTGCGCAAGCTCGCGCACGGTCTGCGCCACGGGCGGCGGCGGGACGCCGAGGCGGTGCAGCACCACTACGACGTCTCCAACCGTTTCTACGAGATGCTCCTCGGCCCGTCGATGACCTACACCTGTGCGGTCTACCCGCACGAGGAGGCCTCGCTGGAGGAGGCGCAGGAGGAGAAGTACGACCTGGTCTGCCGCAAGCTGGGGCTGCGGCCGGGGATGCGGCTGCTCGACGTCGGTTGCGGCTGGGGCGGCATGGTGCGGCACGCCGTGCGCCACCACGGGGTCACCGCCCTGGGCGTGACGCTCTCCCGCGCCCAGGCCACCTGGGCCCAGGAACGGATCGCGGCCGAGGGGCTGACCGGGGCCGAGGTCCGCCACGCCGACTACCGGGACGTCACGGAGCGGGGCTTCGACGCGGTCTCCTCGATCGGCCTCACCGAGCACATCGGGGTGCGCAACTACGGGCGCTACTTCGCCTTCCTGCGCGACCGGCTCCGTGACGAGGGGCGGCTGCTCAACCACTGCATCACCTGGCGCGACCCCGACCGTGCCCCCATGCGCCAGGGCGACTTCGTCTTCCGCTACGTCTTCCCCGACGGCGAGCTGGCGGCGTCCGGACGCATCGTCACCGAGATGGAGCGGGTCGGTCTCGAGGTGCAGCACCACGAGAACCTCCGGGCGCACTACGCCCGCACCTGCGGGGCCTGGTGCGAGAACCTCCGGGACCACTGGGACGAGTGCGTGGCCGAGGCGGGACTGGCGACCGCCAGGGTCTGGGGGCTCTACCTGGCCGGGTCGCGGCTGAGCTTCGAGCGCGGCGGCATCCAGCTGCACCAGGTGCTCGCGACCCGCACCGGTGCCGACGGCGGCACCGGGTACCCCCTGCGGCCGCGGTTCTGAGCGGGCGGCGCGACGGCATACCCCGTCGTGCGCACCTCCCGCCGCGCCCGGCGGGATGCGACTAGGGTGGGCGCGATGCGTGAGTACCTCGTCGTCGCGGCCGTCGCCCTGGCCGGCGTGGCCCTCGTGGCCGCCGGCTCGGGCGTGCGTCGCCTGCTCGCGCCGGACGACGCGACCCCCGCCAAGCTCACCACCTACGAGTCCGGCGTCGACCCGATCGGCAGCGGGTGGGAGCAGGGCAGCGTGCGCTACCTCGTCTTCGCGCTCCTCTACGTCATCTTCGCCGTCGACGCGGTCTACCTCTTCCCGTGGGCCCTGGTCATCCGCAGCGAGCTCGGCGTCGCCAGCCTGGTGGAGATGGCGATCTTCATCGGGGTGCTCGTCGTCGCCCTCCTGCACGTGTGGCGCCGCGGCCTGCTGAGGTGGTGGTGACCATGGCGGCCCAACCCCCCCGTCGCCAGCGCGCCGGGCACCTCCACCGCGCTGGCCACCCCCCGGGTCGGAGCACCCGCGGAACGCGCACCCCGCGCGGTCCAGGTGGTCCTCAACTGGGGACGCAAGTACTCCCTGTGGGTGTTCAACTTCGGCCTGGCCTGCTGCGCGATCGAGTTCATCAGCGCCTCGACGGCCCGGCACGACTTCATCCGGCTGGGGGTGATCCCGTTCGCGCCGGGGCCCCGCCAGGCCGACCTCATGGTCGTCTCCGGGACGGTCACCGACAAGATGGCGCCGGCGATCCGGCGGCTCCACGACCAGATGCCCGAGCCGAAGTACGTCATCTCCTTCGGGGCATGCTCCAACTCGGGCGGTCCCTACTGGGACTCCTACTGCGTCACCAAGGGGGTCGACCAGCTCATCCCCGTCGACGTCTACGTGCCCGGGTGCCCGCCCCGGCCGGAGGCGCTGCTGGCCGGGATCGTCCAGCTGCAGGACCAGATCGCCGCCGAGGTCCCCGGGCGCGCGCGGGCGCACGCGCGCTACGGCGACCGGGACGTCTCCGCGGGCGAGGTCACCCGCGGGCTGGTGCGCCCGCCCGGGACGGACCCGGCGTGAGCGTCGAGCGCCGGCGGGTCCGGCCGGGGGAGTGGGTCGCGGCGGTGCGCGCCGCCCGCGACGAGGGGTATGCCTTCTTCGACTGGCTCTCGGCCGTCGACGAGACCGACGCCACCGACGAGCACGGCCCGGGCCTGGACGTCCTCTGCCACCTGATCGACGTGCGGCACGGCGAGGGCGCCTGCGGCGGGTGCTGCTCACCACGAGGGTCCCCGACGGCCAGCGGCTCGGGTCGGTCACGCGGATCTTCCCCGGCGCCGGCTGGCACGAGCGGGAGACGCACGAGATGTTCGGGCTGGACCTCGAAGGGTTCGACGACGGGACGGGGGAGGGGCTGCGTCCGCTGCTGCTGCCCGAGGGGTTCGAGGGGACCCCGCTGCGCAAGAGCTTCGTGCTGGCGGCCCGGGCGTCCAAGGCGTGGCCGGGCGCCAAGGAACCGGGCGAGGGGTCGGGGGCGAGGCGCTCGCCGTCCCGCCGTCGGCTGCTGCCGCCGGGGGTGCCCGACCGTCGTGGGGCCCACGGTGACGCTGCCGGACGACCCGCCGCTGCAGGGCACCAAGGTCGTCACGGTCGCCGTCAACCTGCCGGGGCCGCTCGCCGCGGCGCGCCTGGCCGGTCTCGGGGCGCAGGTCACGACCGTGCTGCCGCCCGGTGGCGACCCGCTGGAGCACTACCAGCCGGACTGGTACGCCGACCTGCACCGCGGCCAGGAACTGGTCACGCTCGACCTCAAGCGGGAGGACGCCCGGGAGCGGCTGGACACCCTGCTGGCCGACGCCGACGTGCTGATCACCTCGTCCCGGCCGTCGGCGCTGCGACGGCTCGGTCTGGACTTCGGGACGCTGCACGAACGTCATCCCCGCCTGTGCCAGGTGGACGTGGTGGGCTCCCCGGGGCGGCGGGCCGAGCTGCCCGGCCACGACCTGACCTACCAGGCGGCGGTCGGCCTGGTGCGTCCCCCGCACCTGCCGGCCACGCTGGTCGCCGACCTCCACGGGGCCGAACGGGCGGTCGGGGAGGCACTGGCCGCCCTGCTGCGGCGCACGCGCACAGGGGTGGGGTCACGGCGGGAGGTCGCCCTCGAGGACGCGGCCGCGGCGATGGCCGAGCCGGCCGTCCGGGGTCTCACCGCCCCCGGGGGTCTGCTGGGCGGGGGCCTGCCGGGGTATGCGGTGTACCCGGCCGCGGAGGGGCACGTCGCCCTCGCCGCGCTCGAGCCGCACTTCCTGCGTCGGACCGCTGAGGCCCTGGGGGTGGAGACCACCCACGAGGCCTTCGCGGAGGTGTTCAGCCGACGGACGGCCCAGGAGTGGGCGACGTGGGCCGCCGAGCACGACGTGCCGCTGTCGGCGGTCAGCGCTCCTTGGGGATGATGATCCACAGGGCGAGGTAGACGAGCTCGCCGACGCCGACCAGCCCGAAGATGACGAAGCCCACCCGGACCAGGAACGTCGGCAGGCCGAAGCGTTCCGCCAGCGCGGCGCAGACGCCGGCGATGATCTTGCCCCGACGGGGACGGACCAGGGTGTTCGACATGACGGTGCCTTTCGTCGACGGGTCTTCAGTCTGCCACCGCGACGTCTCTGCCAGAGTGACGGTATGCGTCTGCCGGCGATGCCCCACCCCCATCTGATCGTGCTGCGCAGCGCGGTGACCGTGGTGCTCAGCTGTCTCATCGGCCAGGCCGGCTGGGCCGCCGCCTTCCTCGACGGGCAGGACCGGTACCTGCGCCACCACCAGGTCGGTGCCTGGGTCACCCTCGCCGCGGCGGTCCTGTCCGCGCTCGTCTACCTCCTCCTGCGACGGTCCGCCGGCCCCGTGAACACCACCCTGGCCGTGCTGCTCGCCCTGGCGGTCACCGTCCAGTTCGCCCTGGGGGAGACCGACCAGCGGGCGCTGCACATCTTCCTCGGCGTCCTCGTGGTCATGCTCGGCACGGCCCTGACCTCCTGGACCTACCGCCACGAGATGCCCTCCCGTCGCTAGCCGGCCTGCCGGGCCCGGCGCGGGGTCAGCGCGGCGTCGGTGGACTTGGTTAGGGTGGCGCCGATGCCGTCCGAGCTCCCCCTCCTCGTCGAGGTCGCCCTGAAGGCCGCGGTGGTCCTCGCGGTCTTCCTCACCATGCCCCTGGCCCTGGGCCAGCTGGAGCACAAGGTGATGGGTCACATGCAGGGACGTCTGGGCCCGATGGAGGCCGGCCCCCACGGGATCCTCCAGCTGGTCGCCGACGGCATCAAGTTCGTCCAGAAGGAGGACGTCACCCCGGCGGCGGCTGACCGTCCGGTGTTCCGGCTGGCCCCGGCCGTGGCGCTGATCCCCTATCTCGTGGCGCTCGCCGTCATCCCCTTCGGCGCGGCCTGGGTGGCCGCCGACGTGCCCGGCTCGCTCCTGCTCGTGCTGGCCGTGACCAGCGTGGGCGTCATCGGCACCCTCATGGCCGGCTGGGGAAGCGGCAACAAGTACTCCCTGCTCGGCGGCATGCGGGCCGGCGCCCAGCTGGTCTCCTACGAGCTGCCGCTGGTCATCGCCGCGGCCAGCGTGGCCATGGCCGCGGGCACGCTCTCGCTGACCGGCATCGTCCAGGAGTGGTCCTGGTGGTGGTTGCTGTGGCAGGCGCCGGCGGCCCTCGTCTTCCTCGCCGCCAGCGTCGCGGAGCTGCAGCGCACCCCCTTCGACGCCCCGATCGCCGACTCCGAGGTGGTCTTCGGCCCGCTCACCGAGTACACCGGGCTGCGCTTCGCCTTCTTCCTGCTCGCGGAGTACGCCGGCATGGTGGTCATGGCGCTGCTGTTCACCGTGCTGTTCCTCGGCGGCTGGCGCGGCCCCTGGGACGAGATCGCCGTCGTCGGCGTGCTCTGGACGCTGCTGAAGGCCGCGGTCGTGGGGGTGGTCTTCCTCTGGCTCCGGGTGGCCTGGCCCCGCGTGCGCGAGGACCAGCTGCAGCGCTTCGCCTGGCTGGTGCTGCTGCCCGTGGCCCTCCTCCAGCTGGCCGTGACCGGCGTCGGGGTGGTGGTCCTGCAGTGAGAGGCAAGGGTCTGCTCAAGGGGCTGCGTACGACGGCCCGGGTCCTCGCGCGGGGTGCGCACACCCGGCAGTACCCGCACGAGCAGCCGGCCCTGCCCGAGCGATCCCGCGGCGTCATCGCGCTCCTCGAGGAGAACTGCACCTCCTGCATGCTCTGCGCCCGCGAGTGCCCCGACTGGTGCATCTACATCGACTCCCACAAGGAGGAGCTGCCGCAGGAGGGCGACGCCCCGCGCGGACGGCCCCGCCTGGTCAACAAGCTGGACCGGTTCGAGATCGACTACTCGCTGTGCATGTACTGCGGGATCTGCGTGGAGGTGTGCCCCTTCGACGCCCTCTTCTGGGCCCCCGAGTTCGCCTACGCCGAGGGGGACATCCGCAACCTGCTCCACGACAAGGAACGGCTCGGCGGCTGGATGGAGCAGGTCCCGCCCGCCACCCTCCCCGAGGGGCACCGGCCCGGCACCGTGGACGAGGGGGGTGAGCGGTGAGCGGTCTGGACGTGCTCTTCCTCGCCGTCGGCCTGCTCACCGCGGGCTCGGCCCTGCTCGCGGTGACGGCCGGCCGCGTGCTGCACGCGGCGCTGTGGCTGGTCGTGGCCCTCCTGGGGCTCGCCGGCTGCTACCTGGTGCTGGGGGCCGAGCTCGTCGCGCTGGTGCAGCTGCTCGTCTACGTCGGTGCCGTCGTCGTGCTCATCCTCGTGGCGCTCATGCTCACCCGGGCCGGCGGGGTGCCCGTCGTCACCTCCGGGGGCCAGCGCGCGGGCGCCGCGGTGGTGGGTGCGGCCACGACCCTGCTGCTGGGCACGGCCCTGGTCGGCAGCGTCGGACGGGACCGGGTCGAGCTGACCGGCCCGGACAACGCCCGCGTGGCCGAGGGGATCTTCGGGGTCTACGTCTGGCCCTTCGAGCTGCTCTCGGCCCTGCTGCTGCTCGCGCTCGTGGCCGGGGTCGCGATCGCCCGGGGCGGGGGGAAGCGGTCGTGATCCATCCCGCGCTGCCCTCCGTGCTCGTCGCCGTGCTCGCCGGTCTGGGCGTCTACGGCATCCTCGCCCGCCGGCACGCCGTGCTCGTCCTCGTGGGGGTCGAGCTCATCCTCGGGGCGGCGGGGCTCCTGCTCGTCACCGTGGGCTCCACCACCGTGGGGGAGGGCACGGCGGCGGCCACGTCCGGGCCCGTGCTGACGCTGTTCCTCATCACCATCGCCGCGGCCGAGGTGGTCGTGGCACTGGCCGTCTTCCTCGCCCTCTCCCGCGAACGCGGTCACGTCGACCTCGCGGCGCCCCTCGAGGACGGGAGCTCGACGCCGTGACCCGCCTGCCCGCCGCGCCACCGGCCCCGACCGTGTCCTGGGACGACCTGCAGATCCCGCTGCCGCCGTTGCCGCCGATGCCCGACCTGCCCTTCCTGCCCGGGGTGCCCGACTTCTGGGGCACGCCGATGCAGTGGCTGGTCGCCGTCCCGGCGCTCACCGCGCTGGCGGTGATCACCCTCAGCGGCCGGTCCAACCGGCTGGCCGCCTGGCTCGGGGTGGGCGGCGGGCTGGTGACCTTCCTCGCGGCGCTGTGGCAGCTCGTGGTGCTCGTCCGGGTCGACGGCCGGCACGTGTCCGGGTCGGTCGGGGCGCTGCCGCTCGGCGAGCTGACCGTCCCCCTGGGACTCCAGGTGGACTGGCCCCTGGGCCTGGTCGCCGTCGCGGTGGCCCTCGTCGCCCTGGTCGTGCAGGTCTACGGACGGTGGTACCTCTGGTACGACCCGCGCTACACGGTCTTCGCCGCCACGGTGGCCGCGTTCACCGCGGCCATGCTGCTGACCGTCCTTGCGGACGACGTGCTGCTGCTCCTGGTCGGCTGGGAGGTGATGGGCTGGTGCTCCTACCTGCTCATCGGTCACCACTCCACCCGCGCCGCCGCCCGCCGGGCGGCGCTGAAGGCGCTGCTCGTCACCCGCACCGCGGACGTGGGTGTCGTCCTGGGGCTCGTCGTCCTCGCGGCCGGGGCCGGGACGACCTCGCTCACCGGGATCGTCGAGCACTGGTCGGGCGTGGCCGAGGTGGCCGGGGAGGCGGGCTCCCCGGGGCCGGCCCTCACCGCAGCGATGGTCCTGCTCGTCGTCGGCGTGGCCGGCAAGTCGGCGCTGTTCCCCTTCCAGGACTGGCTCCCCGACGCGATGGAGGGCCCCACCCCGGCGTCCGCGCTGATCCACGCGGCGACCATGGTCGCCGCCGGCACGGTGGTGCTCGTCCACCTCTTCCCCCTCCTGGCGGCGACGGACACCGCCCGGACGCTGCTCGCCGTGCTCGCCGCCGTGACGATGCTGGGCGCCGCCCTGCTGGCCTTCGCCCAGGGCGACCTCAAGCGCCTCCTGGCGTGGTCCACCGTCAGCCAGGTGGCGCTCATGCTGGGCGCCTCGCGGCGGCGACGCCGCAGACGGGTCCGGACGCGGCGACCCAGCACCTGCTCGCGCACGCCTGGTTCAAGGCGCTGCTCTTCCTCTCGGCCGGGTGGCTCGGCGTCCTCGTCGGTGGCACGGCGATGGCCGTGGTCGCCTCGGGCGGTCGGCGCTACCGCGTGCTGCGGCGACGGTTCGCCTGGGGCCTCCTCGCCCTCGCGGGGGTGCCTCCCTTCGTCGGGTTCGTCTCCAAGGAGCTGGTCCTCGGCACCGCCGAGACCGGCGCCGTCGGGGCCGGCGGCCCGGCCTCGGTCGTGGTGCTCGCCGCCGTGGGTGCATCGGCACCTCTCACCGCCGCCTACTGCATGCGGGCCTGGCTGGTCCTGGACCGGCCGACCCTGGCCCAGCAGCACGCGGCGACCTACCACGCCGGACCGGTGGAACGGATCGACGACTTCTTCGACGAGCCCCAGGTCGTGCACGAGGCCGAGGGGGTCGAGCGCGCCGAGGCCGCGATCACCTCCTCCGCCCGGCTGGGGACGACCGTGCTGACGCTGATGACCCTGCTGGGCTCGGTCGTGGCCCTGCTGCCCGTGTGGCGTTCCGACGTGCATCTGAACGTGCAGCTGCTCCTGGCCACCCTCGTCCTCATGGCCGCCGCCGCCCTGGCCGTGTGGTTCGCCGCCCGCGGGGTCCGCACCCGGGACGCGGCCGCCCGGGTCCCGGCCCGGCTGAGCCTGGCGGCCGAACGGGGGCTGGGCGCCGACTACGCCTACCGGCTCGTGGTCGCCACGCCCGTCCTGGCGCTGGCGCGGGCGGTCACGTGGTTCGACGGCGAGGTGCTGGACGCCTGGGTGCGTGGCGCCGGGGCGGGGGCCCGGCTCGTCGGCCGGGCCGGTGACCTGCTGACGCCGCGGCGCGTCACCCCGTCCCTGGCCGGGGTGCTCGGCGGCATGCTGCTCGTCGTGCTCGTGGCGGTGGTGACCTCATGACCGGCTCGCTGCGCTCGGCGCTCGAGCAGGCCGTCGGCCTCGTCCCGGACCTGGGCACGTGGTGGCTGCTGCTGGCCCTCGGGCCGCTGCTGGTCGGGGCGGTCGTCCTGCTCACCGCGGACCGGTGGCCGAGCGTGCCGGGCCACCGGGCGGTGCACACCCTCTCCCTCGCCGCGGCGGCGATGTCGGCCGTCGGATCGGCCGGGACCGCGCTGCACCGGCCCGAGCTGGAAGTCTCCTGGATCCCCAGCCTGGGGGTCTGGCTGCGGCTGTCCGCGGACGGGATCAGCATCCCCCTGGTCCTGCTCACCGCCGTCGTCGGCGTGGTGGCGGTGCTGCAGCACCTGCACGTCCCCCCGCCCCACCGCCGGGTCGACGTCGACGAGGAGACGCTGGACACCACGGCCCCCATCCCGCTCCTGCGGGGGACCGACGTGCCGGGGCTGGCCTCATACGACGCCTCCCTGCTGCTCGTGGTGCTCGGTGCGCTCGTGGCCTTCCTCGCCGGCGACGCGCTGCTGTTCTTCGTCGGGTTCGAGCTGGTGCTCGTGCCGATGTGGGTGCTCGTGGCCCGCTGGGGCGACCCGGGCAGCGACCGGGAGGGGGCGGCGCTTCGCTTCCTGCTCGTCACCGTGCTCGGGTCCACGCTCGTCCTCGTCGGCCTGCTCGGGGTCGCCGCGGCGACCGGCACCACCGACCTGTCCGTCTGGGCCGACCTGAGGGGGCAGGGCATCGCACCGCGCACCCAGGTCGTGCTGGCCGCCCTGCTGCTCACCGGCCTGGCGCTGAAGGTGCCGCTGTGGCCGCTGCACACCTGGCTGCCGTGGGTGCACGCCACCGCGCCCACCGCCGGGTCGGTGCTGCTGGCCGCGGTCCTGCTCAAGCTGGGCACGTACGGCATGGTCCGGCTCGTCGTGCCGGTCGTCCCCGAGGCTTCGCCGCCCTCGCGCCCCTCCTCGGCGGGCTGGCGGTCATCGGCATCCTCTGGGCGGGCCTGGCCTGCCTCGTCGAGCGCGACCTCAAACGGCTGATCGCCTGGGCCTCGGTCGCCCACCTCGGCTTCGTGGTCCTCGCCCTGGCCACCGGCACGGAGACCGGCCTGCAGGCAGCGCTCTTCGGCAACGTGGCCCACGGCCTGATCTCCGCGCTGCTGTTCGTCGTCGTCGGCGGGCTCAAGCACCGGTGGGGCTCGGCCGACCTCACCGTGGCCCGGGCGGCGCTGCGCGAGGTCAGCCCGCGCCTGGGCGCCGCCCTCGTCCTGGGGATGGCGGCGGCGATGGGACTGCCCGGACTGGCCGGCTTCTGGGGGGAGATCGGTGCCGTCTACGCCGCCTGGGCCCCGGCCGAAGGACGTCCGCAGACCTGGTTCCAGGGGTATGCCGTGGCCGCCGCCGTCGGCGCCGTGCTCGCCGTGGCCTACGGGGCCCGCGTGCTCAAGGAGGCGTGGGCCGGTGAACGGGTCGAGCCGCGCATCCCCGACGCCGTGCTCACCGAACGGCTGTCTGTGCGCATCCTGGGGGTCCTCGTCCTCCTGCTCGGCGTGCTGCCCCACCTGCTCCTGGCCGTCACCGCCCCGGCGGTCGAGGCGGTGCTGGCCCGATGACCCTCGAGCTCGACCTCGTCGCCACCCTCCCGGTGCTCGCGCCCCTCGTCGCCGCGGTCCTCGTCCTGCTCCTGGACGCCGCCGTCCCCGGCCGGCGGGAGCCGCACCTGCTGGTCGCCGGCGGTGGCCTGCTCGCCGGGGCGCTGGGCACCTGGCCCGGTCTCGGACTGGTCGCCGGCGACGCCCGCACGGCGTTCTGCCTGCCGTCGGGTGAGTGCCTCTACACCGCCGACCGGCTGACCTCGGTGCTGCAGCTGACCGCGCTGCTGGGCGGGCTCGTCGTCCTCGTGCTCGCCTGGGACGACTGGCGCCAGCCCTCCGGCGTGGGCCGGACGCCCGTCGTGGCAGCACTGGTCCTGGGGGCGACCGCCGGCGCCGCCGCCGTCCCCGCGGCCGGCGACCTCGGCACGCTGCTGGTCGCCCTCGAGCTGGCGACGCTGCCGACGGTGGCCCTGGTCGTCCTGGCCGACCCGCGGTGGACCTCCGGCGGCCGTGCCGGGGCGGTCGACGGGGCCGTCTCGCTGCTGACCACCTCGCTCGTCTCGTTCGGGCTCATGGCCCTCGGCGCGGCCTTCTGGGTCGCCGCCACGGGGACGGCCCTGCTGGCCGTCCCCACCACCGACGACACCGGGCTGCTCGCGGTCGCGGCGGTGCTGCTGCTGGCCGGCCTGGCGTTCAAGGTGTCCGCCGTCCCCTTCCACGCCTGGACCCCCGTCACCTACGCGCGGGCGCCCTGCCCGTGACGGCATACCTCGCGACCGTCTCCAAGGTCGCCGCCCTCGGCGGACTGGTCGTCCTCGTCCGCGCGCTGGGGACGGTGGACGGCACGACGCTGCTGGCGGTGGCCCTGCTCGCCGCCCTGTCGATGACCGTGGGCAACCTCGTGGCGCTGGGCCAGGTCGACACCGTGCGGCTGCTCGCCTGGTCCACGGTGGCGCAGGCGGGCTGGGTGCTGCTGCCGCTGGCGGCCCTGTCCTCCCGGGCGGTGCACGCCGCGGGGTCCTACCTGGTCGTCTACGTCGTCGGCACGCTGCTCGCACTCGTCGTCGTGGTGGCGGTGGCCCGGCCGGCGACCGGTGGTCCGGTGACCACCGGCCCGGGGACGGCGATGACCGCCCACCGCGGCCTCGTGCGGACCCGTCCGCTGCTGGGGCTGCCGCTGGCCCTGGCGCTGCTGACCCTGGCCGGTCTGCCGCCGGCCGTGCTCGGGCTGGTCGCCAAGATCGTCGCCCTGCGCCCGGTCGCGGCGGACGGCACCTGGTGGCTGGCGGTGGTGGCCGCCCTCAACGTGGCCCTGGGCATCGCCGTCTACGTCCGCTGGGTCGCGGTGCTGCTGCAGACGCCCGACCCGGCCCAGGCCGTGCAGGCCACCTCGCCCGGCGACGGGGCCGACGGGGACGGTGACGACGCCCAGGAGGGTGCGGACCGCCCGGCGGTCGACGACGCCCAGGAGGGCGCGGCCCGCCCGAGGGTCCCGGTGCGTGAGGGCGTCCTGGTCGCCGTCCTGACCGCGGTCGTCGTCGTGGGCAGCATCACCCCCGTCGGCGTGCTCTGAACCGTCGCCGGACGGGGGCCGCCCCGGCGGAACACGGGGGGCCGGGACAGACGTTGGACCCGACATGCACAACCACTTCAACGGCGCCAAGACCGCGCTGCTCTTCGGCGCCATCATGGCGCTCTTCCTCGGGCTGGGCGCGGTCGTGGGCGCAGGACGCTACATCTGGCTGTTCGCCTGATCGGCCTGGGCACGACCTTCTACAGCTACTGGAACTCCGACAAGCTGGCCATCCGGGCGATGCGTGCGCAGCCGGTCACCCCCGAGCAGCAGCCGCAGATGTACCGGATCGTCGAGGAGCTCTCCGCCCAGGCCGGCAAGCCCATGCCCCGGCTCTACGTCAGCCCGACCGCCGCGCCCAACGCCTTCGCGACCGGCCGCAACCCGGAGAACGCCGCGGTGTGCTGCACCGAGGGGATCCTGCACCTGCTCGACGAGCGCGAGCTGCGCGGCGTCCTCGGGCACGAGCTCATGCACGTCTACAACCGGGACATCCTCACCAGCTCGGTGGCCGCCGGGATCGCCG
This sequence comes from Ornithinimicrobium sp. CNJ-824, assembly GCF_001942405.1. GTDB lineage: Bacteria > Actinomycetota > Actinomycetes > Actinomycetales > Dermatophilaceae > Ornithinicoccus > Ornithinicoccus kibberensis. The sequence goes on along the minus strand of NZ_MKKA01000004.1, from coordinate 61,837 downwards.
GCGTGATCACCTCCGTGGCCCAGATGATGCTCTTCTTCGGCGGGGCCGGCCGGGGCAACGGCGGCAACCCGCTGGCGATGCTGGCGATGGCACTGCTCGCCCCGTTCGCGGCCACGGTCATCCAGCTGGCCATCTCCCGGACCCGGGAGTACGACGCCGACGAGGACGGCGCCGCCCTCACCGGCGACCCCTTGGCCCTGGCCTCCGCGCTGCGCAAGCTCGAGGCCGGCACCGCGCGGGCGCCGCTGCCGCCAGAGCCCCGGCTCCAGAACGCGGCGCACATGATGATCGCCAACCCGTTCCGGGCCAAGGACGTCGGCAAGATCTTCGCCACCCACCCGCCGATGGACCAGCGGATCGCCCGGCTGGAGGGGATGGCGCAGGCGCGGCAGCCCGGCATCGAACGCCGCTGACCCTGACCGCGCTCCGGCCGAGGTCGGCGTCCCGTCACTCCCAGCTCTGCCAGTCGATCGCCTCGTCGGCCACCGCCATCACGGTGTAGTGCATCCCGTCGCCGGTGAGCAGCTTCCACACCGGAACCTCGAGCGAACCGCCGGTCTGGGTCCACATGGTGCCGCGGACGAGCTCGGCGTCGGTGACGGTCTTGTCCTTGATGAGCATGGGGATCTTCATCCCGGGTTCCGGCGGGGTGGGCTCGGGCATCTCGTACTCGGGGTAGGGCATCGACGTCGACGCGCCGTCGTCGGCCCAGGAGAGGTCCTCGGGGATCGAGACGCCGTAGTCGACGGAGAACTCCCGGCGACCGTGCCGCTCGACGGCCTCCACCGGCGAGATCACCGGGTAGGTCCCCAGAGAGGTGGGCTCCCCGGTCACTCCCCAGGCGCTGACGACCCCCTCGGGCCCGACCGTGACCGTGACGGTGAGCTCCTGGAAGCTGGAGTCGGCGGGCCGGCCCTCGACCGCCACCGTGCCGGAGGTGGGGTCGTCCCAGCCCGGGGCCACCAGGTCCCAGTCCTCGCCGACCACCCCCGTGCCGGTGAGGAAGTCGCGCGCGGCCGCGACCGCCTGCTCCGGGGTCGGTGTCTCGCCGGCCACCTCGCGGCAGTTGGCCGGGTCGGGCATCGGCACGTCCGGTCCCATGGCGTCCGTCCACTCCTGGGCCATCTGCGCGCGGCCCTCCTCGTCGCTGGGGACCATCTCCCGGCACCAGGGTGAACGGTAGCTGTCCTCGTAGGAGTAGTTCAGCGCCCCGCCGTCGGCCGCATGGACGCTGAGCATGCGTCCCGTCGCCGGGTCGTAGAGACCCTGCCCGGCCCCCCAGAGGTCGTCGGCCTCCACGACGCCGGCCCCGTCCAGCCCCAGGGACCGGGCCCAGTCGGCCAGGAACTCCTCCGCGTCGAGGGCCGACACCAGCGTGCGCACCTCTCCGGTCGTGCGCTCCTCCGGCAGGCCCTCGCCCGCGACGAGCCGGACCGGTCCCGGGTCGTAGTTCGCCCCCTCCACGGTCCCCCCGCTCGTCGGCACACCGTCCTGCGACGCCGGCACCGAGCCCTCCATGTCCTGGACCGGCTGCGCGCCCGGGGACAGGCCCGGCAGGGCGTCGTCGACGGCGGGGCCGACGTCCGCCTCGCGCGCCGCGACGACCCCGGGGTCCTCGCCGCTCCGGGCGCCCAGGACGTAGCCCCCCGAGCCCATGCCCAGGGCCAGCGCGACCGTCGCCGCCACCCAGGGGAGGGTCGCCGCCCGGCTCCCCCGCCACACCTCGTCGGGCACGGCGGTGGCCCGGTCCGCGCCCAGGCTGTCCGGCGCCTTGCCGGCGATGCGCGCCCGCAGCGTCCGCAGGTCGGGATGGGACCCGGTGGCCGGGTCGCTGGCCCGCAGACGGGCCAGGGCCTCGTCGTCGTGGTCGACCATGGTGCAGATCCTCCTGGGTCGTTCAGTGGTCCTCGGACCAGGCCTGGCGCAGCCGGGCCCGGGCGCGGGAGAGGGCGGCCGCGGCGCCGCCGCGGGTCAGGCCGAGGGCCTTGGCGAGGCCCTCTCCGTCCATGCCCTCCCAGGCGTGCAGCATGAGCACGGACCGGTCGCGGCTGCTGAGCCGGGCCATCGCCGTGCGCACCTCCTGGTCGGCCATGACGAGCTCGGCGGGGTCGGCCGTGCGCGTGGTGTGCCGTTCCTGCTCGTTGCCGTACTCCGAGATCAGCGTCAGCGTCGGCCGTCGCCGGTGGTTGGCCAGGACGTAGGAGGCGGTGCGGTAGAGCCACGGCAGCTCGAAGCCGGCCGGGATGCGGTCCCGGCGTCGCCAGGCCGTGGCGAACACCTCGGCGGCGAGGTCCTCCGCGTCGTCGCGGGCGGCCCGTCGCACGAAGTAGCGGTGCACGGCGGTCGCGTGGTCGGCGAAGAAGGCGTCGAACCACGCGGCGTCCCGGGTGTCCACGGCGAGGGCGGCCGGTCCGTCGTCGTCGGCGAGGCTGCCGGCCATCGCTCCTCCTGGCGCACGAGTGGCGCCGCCCCCGGTCGGGGGCCGACACCCGCACTATGTCCCCGGCGGGCCCGGTGTTGCACGAAGCGCGCCGCGGGACCGTCGCCGGGCGAGGGAGCAGCCGCGGTCCGACCGGCCCCGGAACGGCGAAGGGCCCCACCCTGGTGGGGCCCTCTCGCGGGAGTGGCAGGTGCAGGATTCGAACCTGCGTAGGCATACGCCGACGGATTTACAGTCCGCTTCCATTGGCCGCTCGGACAACCTGCCAGTGCGCTGCGCGCGGATGAAAGGATAACAGGACGGGACCACGGGTCCGAACCGAGCGCAGCAGGAGGTATGCCGTCATGGCCGACTCGTCCTTCGACATCGTCAGCAAGGTCGACCACCAGGAGGTCGCCAACGCCGTCAACCAGGCGGCCAAGGAGATCAACCAGCGGTACGACTTCAAGAACGTCGGGGCCCGGGTGGAGCTGTCCGGCGAGACCATCACGATGGCGGCGAACAGCGAGGAACGCTGCAAGGCCGTGCTCGACGTGCTGCAGACCAAGCTGGTCAAGCGCGGTGTCTCGCTCAAGCACCTGGAGTACAGCAACGACGGCGAGCCGCGGGCCTCGGGCAAGGAGTACCGCCTGGAGGCCGCCCTGACGTCGGGGATCTCCAGCGAGAACGCCAAGAAGATCTCCAAGATCATCCGCGACGAGGGCCCCAAGGGCGTCAAGCCGACGATCCAGGGGGACGAGCTGCGGGTGACGTCCAAGTCCCGCGACGACCTCCAGGAGGTCCAGCGCCTGCTCAAGGGCAAGGACCTGGACGTGGCGCTGCAGTTCACCAACTACCGCTGACCGCGGGGTCGGCCCCCGCCGTGTGGCGGTGGAGGGGTGACCTTGGTCACGGCGGGCCCGAGCCTCTTCCGCCGCCTCCCGGGGAGAGATAGGGTGGGGTTGACAAAAAGAAGGTGATCGCGATGACTGCGGTCCTCGCACCGGGAACCGTTCCCGCATACCCCCTCCACCTTATCGCTGACCCCGGTCCGGACCGGCCCTCCCGTGGGCTGTGGCTGGTCAAGTGGGTGCTGGTCGTCCCGCACGCGATCGTGCTCGCCGTGCTGTGGGCGGCCTTCGTGGTCCTCACGGTCGTCGCGTTCTTCGCGATCCTGTTCACGGGGCGGTATCCGCGCGCGATCTTCGACTTCAACGTCGGCGTCCTCCGGTGGAGCTGGCGGGTGGCCTACTACTCCTACGGCGCCCTCGCGACCGACCGCTACCCGCCGTTCACCCTGCAGGACGTCCCGGACTACCCGGCCCACCTCGAGGTCGACCCGCCCGGGCAGCTCTCGCGGGGCCTCGTCCTCGTCAAGTGGTGGCTGCTGGCGATCCCGCACTACCTGATCGTCGGGCTGCTGACGACCAACGGCATCCGGTTCGTCGACGACGCCCGCGTGGACGGCCTGGCCTGGGAGACCGCGGAGGGCACCCGGTGGGCCTGGGAGAGCGGCGGCCTGATCGCCCTCCTGGCCGTGGTGGCCGGGTTCTTCCTGCTCTTCACCGGCCGCTACCCCCAGGGCCTCTACGACCTGCTCCTCGGCCTGAACCGCTGGGTGCTGCGGGTGGCCGCCTACGCCGGCCTGATGACCGACACCTACCCGCCGTTCCGGCTGGACCAGGGTGGCCGCGGCGACCTCCAGGACACCCTGGCGCCGACCGGGCCGGCCGCCGTTCCGCAGGACCGGACCGTCCCGGCCCGGCACCCGGGCACCGGCAGGTCGCACGCCTGGACGGCCGGCCGCACCGTGGCCGTGGTCGCCGGGGCCCTGGCCCTGCTCCTCGGCCTCGGGCTGGTCGTCGGCGGCGCGGGCGTCTCGGCGCTGCGGCAGGACGGCTGGGTCACCAGCCCCACCCTGCGGGTGCAGACGGACGGGTATGCCGTGGCCACCGAGCCGCTCGAGCTGCGGGGCCTGGGCCTGGACGAGGGGCTCGGCGAGGTCCGGGTCCGTGCCCAGGACGCCGACGGCGGCGAGGTGTTCGTGGGTGTCGCCCGGGCCGACGACGCGGCGTCCTACCTCGCCGGGGTCGAGCACACCGTGCAGACCGGGCCGCTCACGGCCGACGTGCGCGAGGTCTCCGGCGTCGCCCCCCGCACCGACCCCTACGGGCACGACGTCTGGGTGGCCAGCGCCGAGGGTCCCGGCCGGCAGTCGGTCGAGCTGCCGGCCACCTCCGGCAGCTGGGTCGCCGTCGTCATGCCGGCCGACGGCAGCAGGGGCCTGGAGGCCCGGATCGACGTGGCCGCGACCATGCCCTGGGCCCGGCCCCTCGGCGGGACGCTGCTGGCCCTGGGGGTGGTCCTCCTGCTCGGCGGCGGCGCGGCGATCGCCCTCGCGGTGCGGGCGGCCGAGGCGGGTGCCCGGGAGTGACCTAGGATCAGCGACCATGTCGACGGCGACGCCCCCGGGCGCGGATCCGCCTGAGCAGGCCCCCACCCGCGCGGAGCGGATGGGGCGCCTGCCCTACACCCGCGAGCACACCCGCACCCTGCTGGGTGCGGGCACCGGCTGGGCGCTGGACGCCATGGACGTGGGGCTCATCTCCTTCGTCGGCCTGGCCATCGCCACGTCCTGGGACCTGACGCGCACCGAGCAGTCCTGGCTGCTGTCCATCGGGTTCGTCGGCATGGCGATCGGGGCCACCTTCGGCGGGATGCTCGCGGACCGCTACGGGCGCCGCACCGTGTTCGCCCTCACCCTGCTCGTCTACGGCGTGGCCACCGGGGCCTCCGCCCTGGCGACCGGCCTGGCGGTGCTCCTGCTGCTGCGCTTCCTCGTCGGGCTCGGCCTGGGGGCCGAGCTGCCCGTGGCCTCCACGCTGGTGAGCGAGCTCTCGCCCACGCGCATCCGCGGCCGGATGGTCGTGGCCCTGGAGTCGTTCTGGGCCGTCGGCTGGCTGCTGGCCGCGCTCGTCGGCTTCTTCGTCGTGCCGCGGTTCGAGGGCGGCTGGCGCTACGCGTTCGCCATCGGGCTGGTCCCCGCCCTGTGGGCGGTCGTGATCCGGTGGGGCCTGCCGGAGTCCCCGCTGTTCCTCGAGCGGCGCGGCCGTGCGCAGGAGGCCGAGGCGGTCGTGCGCCGGTTCGAGGACTCCGCCGGGGTCGAGCCGCCCGCCCGCAGCCGCCCGCTGCCCCCGGTCCCGCCGAAGACGCCCGGGCAGCTGTGGTCGCCGACCTACCGGCGGCGGACGCTGGGCATCTGGCTGGTCTGGTTCTGCGTCAACTTCTCCTACTACGGGGCCTTCATCTGGCTGCCCAGCCTGCTCTACGCCCAGGGCTACGACCTGGTCCGCTCCTTCGGCTACACGCTCGTCATCACGCTGGCCCAGCTGCCCGGCTACGCCCTGGCGGCGGTCCTGGTCGAGGTGTGGGGACGCCGCGTGACGCTGGCGTCCTTCCTCGTCGGGTCGGCGGTCTCCGCCGGTCTGTTCGGCGTCGCCGACGGCACCACCCAGGTCCTGGCCGCGGGCATGGCGCTGTCCTTCTTCAACCTGGGGGCCTGGGGCGCGCTGTACGCCGTCACCCCGGAGATCTACCCCACCTCGGTCCGCGGGTCGGGCGCGGGGGCCGCGGCCGGCTTCGGCCGGATCGCCTCCATCGTGGCACCGCTGTCGGTCCCCGCCCTGCTCGTCCTGTGGGGCAACGCCGGACTGTTCGCCCTGTTCGGGGGCACCTTCCTCGTCGGGGCCGTCGCGGCATACCTGCTCCTGCCCGAGCGGGCGGGGGAGAGCCTCGACGCGACCTGACCCGGTCTTTGCATACTTATTCTTGACACTGCATACTTTCCCCACAGGTCCGTCGGCGCTGCCGGACCGCGCGCCCTGCCGACCCGCACCCCGGTCCACCACCGGCCCCACCCCTAGGATGACGACCATGACGCAGCTGTCGACCAACCAGGACTTCATCGACCTCGAGAACAGGGTCGCCGCCCACAACTACAGCCCGCTGCCCGTCGTCGTCGAGCACGCCGAGGGGATCTGGGTCACGGACGTGGAGGGCCGCCGCTACCTCGACGCGCTGTCCGGCTACTCGGCGCTGAACTTCGGCCACCGTCACCCCGCGCTGGTGCAGGCCGCCAAGGACCAGCTCGACCGCTCCACCCTGACCAGCCGCGCCTTCCACAACGACCAGCTGGGCCCGTTCTGCGCCGCGCTGTCCGAGCTCGTGGGCAAGGACATGATCCTGCCGATGAACACCGGGGCCGAGGCCGTGGAGACCGCGCTGAAGATCGCCCGGAAGTGGGGCTACCTCGTCAAGGGGGTGGAGGCGGACATGGCCGAGATCATCGTCATGGACGGCAACTTCCACGGCCGCACGACCACGATCATCTCCTTCTCCGACGACCCGGAGGCGCGCGACCACTACGGCCCCTACACCCAGGGCTTCGTCTCGGTGCCCTACGGCGACCTGGCCGCGGTGGAGGCCGCGATCCACGACAACACCGTCGCGGTGCTCGTGGAGCCGATCCAGGGCGAGCAGGGCGTGAAGATCCCCAAGGAGGGCTTCCTGCCCGGTCTGCGCGAGCTGTGCACCGACCGCAACGTGCTGATGGTCGCCGACGAGATCCAGGCCGGCCTGGGCCGGGTGGGCACCACCCTGGCCTGCCAGTACGAGGGCGTCGAAGCGGACGTCTACACCCTGGGCAAGGCGCTCGGCGGCGGCATCGTGCCGGTGTCGGCGGTCGCCGCGGACGCCGACGTCATGGGGGTCATCACGCCGGGCACCCACGGCTCCACCTTCGGGGGCAACCCGCTCGCGGCGGCGGTCGGCAAGGCTGTCTGCGACCTGCTCGCCTCGGGTGGGCACCAGGAGAACGCCCGCGCCTGGAGGGCCAGTTCCGCCAGGCCCTGGAGGCCCTCGTCGGGCAGGGCGTCGAGGAGGTGCGGGTGCGCGGCCTGTGGGCCGGCGTCGACATCGACCCCGGGCTGCTGTCCGGCAAGGAGGCCTGCAAGGCGCTCGCGGTCAAGGGCGTGCTGGCCAAGGACACGCACGGCTCGACGATCCGGCTGGCCCCGCCGCTGACGATCACCGCAGAGGAGCTGAAGATCGTCACCGACGCGCTGGCCGAGGTGGTCGCCGAGGCCCGCCAGGGCTGAGACGCGCCCGGCCGCACCGACCCGTCGGGCTCACCTGAACCCGTCAGGTCCGTGCGGCCGGACGTGTCGGCCGGTCAGACCGGGGTGGTGCCCGGGGTCCAGCGGGCCGGGTCCTGCGACAGCATCGCCGAGCCCAGCCAGGCCTCGGGCACGCCCATGCCCTCGACGAGCCCCAGGGCGTGCGGCCGCAGCTCGCCGCACAGCGTGTTGATCTGGGCGGTGACCGCCTTGGTGCGGGCCGCCGACATCCGGTTGTGCGCCTGGAACCACCCGGAGTCGGCCTCGATCGAGGTCAACGCGTAGAGGGTGCACAGCCGTTCGAGAACGTCGCGCACCTCGCCGTCCTCGCAGGCCTCGATGCCCTCGACGAAGGCCTCGAGCACGATCCGGTCCATGTGCGTGCGGGCCGCCATGAGCACGTGGTCCTGGGCGTCGTTGAACGCCGCGAAGGAGTCCTCGTCCTTGGCCCGGGACCGCAGCCGGTTGGCGAGGGTCTGCAGGACGTGCTTCTCCCGGTCGACGAACATCGACAGGTGCCATCCCCGGTCGAGCAGGGTCTCGTCCTCGGACCGGCGGGCGGCGGCCGCGACGAGCCGGTTGACCAGCGGCCGGACCGCGGTGGCCTCGACGACCTGCCCACCGATCATCCGGGCGCCGGCGGCCACCATGCCGCGGGTGTCCAGGTCTCCCCACATCTCCTGGTAGCCCGTGAGCAGGCCCTTGGCCACCAGCTGCAGCAGGACCGTGTTGTCGCCCTCGAAGGTGGCGAAGACGTCGGCGTCGCCGCGCAGGACGGTCAGCCCGTTCTCGGCCATGTACCCCGCCCCGCCGCACGCCTCCCGGCACACCTGGATCGTGTCGTTGGCGAAGCGGGTGACGACGGCCTTCAGCCCGGCGGCCCGGGTCTCCAGCTCGCGCTGGGCGACCTGGACCTTCTCGGAGGCCTCGTGCAGCTCCTGGAGCCGGTCGACGCACTCGTTCAGGGCGAAGGTGTGCGCGTAGGTCGTGGCGATCGCCGGCAGCAGCTTGCGCTGGTGGGCCCGGTAGTCCATGAGGAGGACCTCGTCGTCGCGGCCGGGCGCGTCGAACTGCCGTCGTCGCAGGGCGTAGCGGGTGGCGATCGACAGGGCCTTGCGCGAGGCGACCCCGGCGCCGACGCCGACGCAGATGCGTCCCCGGACCAGGGTGCCGAGCATCGTGAAGAACCGCTTGCTGTCCCCCTCGATGTCGGAGACGTAGCGCCCCTCGTCGTCGATGCCGCCGTAGCGGTCCAGCAGCATCCGGCGGGGCACCCGCACCTGGTCGAAGGTCATCGTCCCGTTGTCGACGCCGAGCAGCCCGCCCTTGTGGCCGTTGTCGCCGAGGGTGACCCCCGGCATCGGGCGACCCTGCTCGTCCCGGACCGGCACCAGCACGACGTGGACGCCGTGCGAGACGCCGTCCACGACCAGCTGGCCGTAGACGGCCGCCATCCGGGCGTCCCGGGCGGCGGCGCCGATGTAGGTCTTGGTCGCCGAGGGGGTGGGGGAGTGCACGACCAGCTCGTCGGTCCGCGGGTCGTGGGTGATCGTCGTCTCCAGGGAGGCCACGTCCGACCCGTGCCCGAACTCGGTCATCGCGTAGGAGCCGATCTGCTCCGTCGAGATGACCGGCGGCAGGAACTCCTCGTGGTGGCGGTCGGTGCCCAGGGAGGTGACCGCCCCGCCGTAGAGCCCGAAGTGCACGCCGGACTTGACGGTGACCGACAGGTCGCCGTGGGCGGTCATCTCGAAGTCGACGCAGGAGCGGCCGACGTCGTCCAGCCCGCCGACCGAGGTCGGGAAGCCGGTGCCGCCCAGGCCCAGCTCCAGCAGCGAGCGCAGGGTCTGCACCGTCCAGTCGCGGGCCTCCTCCATCGACAGCGAGGGGTCGCGGACCATGAGGTCGGCCGGCAGGGTGCTGCGCATCAGCTCCCGGACGGGGCCGTAGCGGCCGGCCGTGGCCCGGCGCAGCCCCTCGCCGAGCGGGGTCAGCTCCTCGGTGGTGCGCACGGTGGTCGCGCCCTCGCCGGCCGCGGCCGTCATCGGCACCTCCGGTGCTGCCGGGTCGGTGGGGGGCGCGGGGGCCTGGGGGGAGCTGGTCGCCTGGGTGGTGGTCTCGGTCATCGTGGTCCTCCGGTATGACGTGGAGCTGGTCACGGGTGGGTGTCGGTCAGGGCGGGGCGCAGCAGGGCCACGACCGCCCCGGTGAGGGTCTCGGCGTCCTGGGCGTCCTCGCCCGGACGGGTCAGCCGGTGCTCGGAGGCCGAGCGCACCATCCCGACCACCATGTGCCCCCACAGGGGGGCCAGCGTGGCGGCGTCGGGGTGGCCGACCGTCTCGAGGTGCTCCCGCAGGATGGCGCCCAGCTGCTCGGCGATGCGGTCGGTGAGCTGGTGGACCGGGTCGGCCGGGTCGACCTCGGTGGTCTCCAGCGGACGGGTCATGACGAAGCGGTAGATCTCGGGGTCCTGCTCGACCAGACGCAGGTAGGACCGGACCATGGCCGCGATCCGTTCGACGACGTCGTCGCCGGTCGCCCGGGCCTGGGCCAGGTCGGCCAGGATCCGGCCGTCCACCGCCTCCACGACGGCCCGGTAGAGCCCGGCCCGGTCGCCCAGGTGCCGGTAGAGCACGGTCTTGCTCGTGCCCGCCTCGGTGGCGATCTCGTCCATCCCCACGCCGGCCCCGTGCGCCCGCACGGCCCGCAGCGCGGCCTCGACGAGCTGGCGGCGGCGTTCCGTGCGGTGGGCCTCCCAGCGCACGTCGCGTCCGTCCCGCACCCCAGGGACGGGGGCGCGACGAGGGCGGCCGACGGTGGTCATGCGGTTCACAGTACCGTGTACCGGCCGTATCGGCTACAGTCGGTACCGGATACCTGTTCCGCCCATGTCGTGCCGGCCCGGTGCCGGCCCGTCCCGAGGAGAGTCGATGCCCGACCAGCCCACCCCGCGAGACGCCGTCGTCGTCGGCGGCAACCGCATCCCGTTCGGCAGGGCCAACGGGGCCTACGCCGCCGCGTCCAACCAGGCCATGCTCACCGCGGCCCTCGACGGCCTCGTCGCCCGCTTCGGGCTGGCCGGCGAGCGGATGGGGGAGGTCGCCGCCGGCGCCGTGCTGAAGCACTCGCGCGACTTCAACCTCACCCGCGAGGCCGTGCTCGGCTCGGCCCTGGACCCGACCACCCCGGCCTACGACCTGCAGCAGGCCTGCGGCACCGGCCTGGAGACCGTCATCCAGGTGGCCAACAAGATCACCCTGGGCCAGATCGAGGCCGGCATCGCCGGCGGGGTCGACTCGGCCAGCGACGCCCCGATCGCCGTCGGCGAGGGCCTGCGCAAGGCGCTGCTGAAGGCCGGCGCGGCCAAGACCCCCCTGGACCGGGTCAAGGCGCTGGCCGGCATCCGGCCCGGCGACCTCGCCCCGGAGACCCCCCGCAACGCCGAGGTGCGCACGGGGCTGTCCATGGGCGAGCACCAGGCCCGCACGGCCAAGGAGTGGGGCATCACCCGGGAGGCCCAGGACGAGCTGGCCGCCGCGAGCCACCACAACCTGGCCGCCGCGTGGGACGCGGGCTTCTTCGACGACCTGGCCACCGGATTCCTGCGGCTCTCCCGCGACGAGGGCCTGCGGCCGGACACCTCCGTGGAGAAGCTGGCCACGCTCAGCCCGGTCTTCGGCAAGGGCGAGGGCGCGACCATGACGGCGGGCAACTCCACGCCCCTGTCCGACGGGGCCGCCACGGTCCTGCTGTCCAGCCGCGAGTGGGCCCAGGAGCGGCACCTGCCCGTCCTGGCCCGCTTCGTCGACGCCGAGGTCGCCGCGGTCGACTACGTCTCCGGCGACGAGGGTCTGCTCATGGCCCCGGCCTACGCCGTCCCCCGGCTGCTGGCCCGGCAGGGGATGAGCCTGCAGGACTTCGACCACTACGAGATCCACGAGGCGTTCGCCTCCACGGTCCTGGCCACCCTGGCCGCGTGGGAGAGCGAGGAGTTCGCCCGCGACCGGCTCGGTCTGGACGCCCCGCTGGGCTCGATCGACCGCTCCAGGCTCAACGTCCACGGGTCCTCGCTCGCCGCGGGGCACCCCTTCGCCGCCACCGGCGGCCGCATCGTGGCCACCCTGGCCAAGCTGCTCCACGAGAAGGGCCCGGGCTCGCGCGGGCTCGTCTCCATCTGTGCCGCCGGCGGCCAGGGCGTCGTCGCGATCCTGGAAGGGTGCTGACCATGGCCGACCTCGTGCAGCTGCTCACGTCCAACCCGCTCGCCCGTCAGCTGGGCGTCCCCCAGCCCACCCGGCTGCGCCGCGGCCGGGACCTGCCGACCGGCCCGGTCGTCGTCGGTGCCGCCGGCGGGGCGCCGACCCTCGTGCGCCGGACCCTGGACGTCCTGGGGGTGGCCGCCGACGACGCGCTGGTCGACACGCCGCAGACGCGGGTGACCGAGACGACCGACGAGGGCAGGACCCGGCAGGTGCCGGCGCCCTACCCCGGCGCGGTCGGCGCGGTGCTCGTCGACGCGACCGCCGCGACCGCCATCGAGGACCTGGAGGCTCTCCGGGGGGTCCTGCGTCCCGCGCTCAGGGCCCTCGAGGCCTCCGGCCGGGTGGTCGTCGTGGGCGTCGAGCCGGAGACGGCCGGCGGTCCCGTGGCGGTCGCCGTCCAGCAGGCCCTCGAGGGCGTGGTCCGCAGCGTGGGCAAGGAGCTGCGCAAGGGCGCGACCGCCAACCTGGTGCGCGTCGACCTGCTCACCGACGCCCCCACCACCGCGACCGACCTGGCCTCGACCCTGTCCTTCCTCCTGGAGGGACGGTCGGCCTACGTCTCCGGGCAGGTGCTGCACGTCGGCCACGCCGACGAGGCACGCGTCCGCGAGATCACCTCCCAGCGGCCCTTCGAGGGCCAGGTGGTCGTGGTCACCGGCGCCGGTCGTGGCATCGGCGCGAGCATCGCCGAGACCTTCGCCCGGGACGGGGCCATGGTCGTGGCGGTCGACGTCCCGGCCGGCGGCGAGGGCCTGTCCCAGGTGGCCAACCGCATCGGCGGCACCGCCCTCCAGCTGGACATCACCGCCGCCGGCGCCGGGCAGCGCATCGCCGGCCACGTGGCCCAGCGGTTCGGCGACGCCGCACGCATCCACACGATCGTGCACAACGCGGGCATCACCCGCGACCGCCTGCTGGTCAACACCGACGAGGAGCGGTGGGGCAGCGTGCTGGAGGTCAACCTGGCAGCCCAGGTCCGGATCAACGAGGTCCTGCTCGACCCCGACCTGCCCGGCGGGCTGGACGACGGCGGACGGATCGTCGGCGTCGCCTCCACCTCCGGCATCGCCGGCAACCGCGGCCAGGCCAACTACGCTGCCTCCAAGGCCGGCGTGATCGGCCTGGTCCGGGCGATGGGCGCGGACGAGCGGCTGGGCGCCCGTGGCATCACCGTCAACGCCGTCGCTCCCGGGTTCATCGAGACCGAGATGACGGCGAAGATCCCGGTGGCCACCCGGGAGATCGGCCGACGGATCAACTCCCTGCAGCAGGGCGGCCGGCCGGTCGACGTCGCCGAGACGATCGCCTGGTTCGCCCAGCCCGCCAGCGCCGCCGTGACCGGCCGGGTGCTGCGGGTCTGCGGCCAGTCGCAGCTGGGGGCGTGATGACCGACGTCGACGTCCGTCTGCTCGACGGACCGCCCCGCATCCCCGCGCTCCTGGCCCGGGCCGTGGTCACCAGCCGCGGCCGCACGGGGGCCGACGGGGCCCTGCCGAGCCACCGGCTCGTCCTGCCCGGCGTCGAGCAGGACCTCGCCCGCCTGCGGGACTACTGCGAGGTCACCGGCGACGTCCTGGGCGACACCGTGCCGGCCACGTGGCTGCCCGTGCTCACCTTCCCCCTCCAGGTGCAGCTGATGGCCGACCGGTCGTTCCCGTTTCCGATGGTCGGGATGGTGCACGTGGCCAACACCATGACGCTGCACCGACCGGTGCGGGCCGCCGAGACCCTGGTGCTGTCCAGCTGGGCCGAGAACGTCCGGCCGCACCGCCGGGGCAGCACCGTCGACCTGTGCGGCGAGGTCCGCGTGGGCGACGAGGTGGTCTGGGAGGGCCGCAGCACCTACCTGGCCCGCACGTCCTCCCCCCAGGAGGCCACGTCCGTGGGCCAGGGGGGATCCGACGGAGGCGCCGCCCCGGAGGTGGCGGGCGCGGAGGCCGAGGACCGTGGGCTGCCGACCACCGAGATGGCCCGCTGGCGGTTGCCGGCCGGCCTGGGGCGCCGCTACGCCGCCGTCTCCGGCGACGCCAACCCGATCCACCTCACGGGGCTGACCGCCAAGGCGCTCGGCTTCCCGCGCGCGATCGCCCACGGCATGTGGACCCACGCCCGGGTCCTCGCCGCGGCCAGGTCGAGGGTCCCGGAGGTGGCCACCGTCGAGGTGCAGTTCGTCAAGCCGGTCCTGCTGCCCTCGACCGTCGTCCTGCGCGGCGAGCTCCAGGCGACGGCGGCCGGTTCGCGGTCACCGACCGTGACGGGGGCAGGCTGCACCTGACCATGCAGGTCACCGCGGCTCCCGCGGCCACCGGCCGGGACGCCGAGCACGGCTGATCCGGGCCGGCGACCGTGCCGGGCGGTCGGGTTTTGGACTGCCCGGCACGGTCGTGTAAAGTTGCGGATCGCTGCCTGCGGGCCGGTTGGCCGGCAGGAACGACAGCCCGCCCCCATAGCTCAGTCGGCAGAGCGTCTCCATGGTAAGGAGAAGGTCAACGGTTCGATTCCGTTTGGGGGCTCTGGCAGGACGATCCGTCAGGATCGCCGCCCGAGGCGGGATAGCTCAGCTGGTTAGAGCGCACGACTCATAATCGTGAGGTCGCGGGATCGAGCCCCGCTCCCGCTACCACCCCGACAGCACCACCCCATCGTCTCGAGAGCAGGTTGCACCGTGGCCAAGAGCACCGACATCCGCCCCAAGATCACCTTGGCGTGCACCGAGTGCAAGGAGCGGAACTACATCACCAAGAAGAACCGGCGCAACAACCCCGACCGGCTCGAGATGGCGAAGTTCTGCCCCCGCTGCGGCAAGCACACCGCCCACCGCGAGACCCGCTGACGCTGCTGCGCCACACGAGGCCGTCACCCCAGGAGGGTGACGGCCTTCGTCGTCCCCGGGTATGACGTGCGCCGCCGGGCGTCGACGTCGCACCGGGACCGCCGCACCCGCCCCGATAGGCTGACGCGCATGGCCCTCAACACCGACTTCGCCGGCCGGGAGTACCCGCCGGCCGGACCGTTCCCGGTCAGCCGCGAGGAGATCGCCGACTTCGCCGCCGCCGTCGGCGCCACCGCTGCGGCCCACCGCGACCCGGCGGCCGCGCAGGCGCTGGGGCACCGCGACGTCGTCGCCCCGCCGACCTTCGCCGTCCGGCTCGCGCAGCGGTGCGAGGCGCAGCTCGTCCAGGACCCCGAGGCCGGCATCGACTTCACCCGGGTCGTCCACGGCGAGGAGGGCTTCACCCACCACCGGCCGATCGTCGCCGGCGACGTCCTCACCGGCGTGCTGCACGTGGACCGCATGCGCGAGGCCGGTGGGCACGGCATGGTCTCCACCCGCGTCGAGCTGACCGACGACGGCGGTCGGCCGGTGACGACCGTCACCTCCACGATCGTCGTCCGGGGGGAGTCCTGATGAGCGAGCTGACCACCGACGCTGCCGCGCTGACCCGCACGGTCCCCGTCGACCGCGCCCGCCTCCTCGACTACGCCGCCGCCTCCGGGGACCAGAACCCGATCCACCAGGACACCGCCGCCGCCCGCGCGGCCGGGCTCGAGGACGTCATCGCGCACGGCATGTGGACGATGGGCGCCGCGCTCGACGTCGTCACCGCCTACGTCGGCGGCGACCCCGGCAGGGTGCTGTCCTGCTCCACGAAGTTCACCGGCATGGTCGTGGTGCCCGAGGACGCGACGGTCGAGATCCACGTCGAGGGAGCCGTGAAGAGGACCGACGAGGCCGCGGGCACCCAGACCCTCGAGCTGACCGTCACCAGCGGAGGACGGAAGGTCCTCGGCCGGTGCCAGGCCGTGGTCCGCGCATGACCGCTCCCCAGGGATCCGCCCCCGTGGACCCCGGCACCGCCGCCGGAGGGGGCGGCACGGCATACCCTTCCCTCGCCGACCTGACCACGATGCACGTCGGCGGGCCGCCGCGCCGGCTCGTCCCCGTCACCACCGAGACCGAGCTGGTCGAGGCGGTGCGGGAGGTCGACGCGGCGGGCGAGCCGCTGCTGGTCGTCGGCGGCGGGTCCAACCTGCTGGTGGCCGACGAGGGCTTCCCCGGGACGGTCGTCCACGTCCGCACGTCGGGGATCGAGGTGCCCCACGACAGCGCCTGCGGGGGAGTGACCGCCACGGTCGCCGCCGGCGAGGTCTGGGACGACGTGGTGGCGCACGCGGTCGAGCACGGGTGGTCGGGCATCGAGGCCCTCTCCGGCATCCCCGGTTCCACCGGGGCGACCCCCGTGCAGAACGTCGGTGCCTACGGCCAGGAGGTCGCGCAGACCATCGCCTCGGTCCGGGTATGGGACCGCGTCGAGCAACGGGTCCGGACCCTCTTCGCCGCGGACCTGCAGTTCTCCTACCGGCACTCGGTCCTCAAGGAGTCGATGCTGGGGGAGGGCGCGCCCGGCGGTGCCGTCACGCCGCGCCACGTCGTCCTCTCGGTCACCTTCTCGTTGCGCCCGACCGAGCTGTCCCAGCCGGTCCGGTACGCCGCGCTCGCGGACGGCCTGGGGATCGCCCTGGGGGAGCGAGTCCCCCTGGCCGACGCCCGGGCCGCCGTGCTCGAGCAGCGGCGGCGCCGCGGCATGGTGCTCGAGGCGGGCGACCACGACACCTGGTCCTGCGGGTCGTTCTTCACCAACCCGGTCCTCGGGCTCGACGAGATGGCCCGGCTGCGGGCACGGGCGGCCGCACGGCTCGGCCCCGACGCGCCCGCCCCGCCGGAGTTCCCCGGCGGCGACGAGGAGCACGTCAAGACCTCGGCGGCCTGGCTGATCGAGAGGGCCGGCTTCGGCAAGGGGTACGCCACCCGCGACGGGCGGTCGGCCGGGCTGTCGACCAAGCACACCCTGGCCCTGACCAACCGCGGCTCCGCGCGGGCCGAGGACGTGCTCCAGGTGGCGCGGGAGGTGCGCGACGGCGTCGACGAGGCGTTCGGCGTGCGCCTGGTCAACGAGCCGGTGCTGGTCGGTCTGCAGCTCTGAGGTCCGCCCCGTCCGCGGGGCCACCCACGGTGCTCCTCGGTGCCGTCAGCCCGTGACCGGCCTGTCGCCGAGCCACGCGTCGACCGCGCCGAGCAGCTCGGCCTTCACCGCCACGGGGGCCGACGACCCGCGGATGGACCCACGGGCCAGCTCGGCCAGCTGCTCGTCGGTCAGGCCGTGGTCCTGGCGGGCGCTGTCGTACTGCGCGACCAGGCGGTGGCCGAACAGGAGCGGGTCGTCCGCGCCGAGGGCGACCCGGGCCCCCGCCTCCAGCAATCCCCGCAGCGGCACGTCGGCCAGGGTCGGGTAGACGCCCAGCGCGACGTTGCTCGTCGGGCACACCTCGAGGGTGACCTGCTCCTGCACCACCCGGCGCAGGACGGCCGGGTCCTCGACCGCACGGACCCCGTGCCCCAGGCGGTCCGGCACCAGGTGCTCGAGGGCGACGTCCACGTGGTCGGCGCCGAGCAGTTCACCGGCGTGCGGCACGCTGGAGAGCCCGGCCCGGGCTGCGATCCGGAAGGCCGCGGCGAACTCGCTGGTCGTCCCCCGACGCTCGTCGTTGGACAGCCCGAACCCGACCACCGTCCCCGCACCCTCCCCGGCGTGGCGGGCCGCCAGCCGGGCCAGCGTCCGTGCCTCGAGCGGGTGGCGCATCCGGCTGGCGGCGACCACGACCGCGACCTGGGTGCCGGTCGTGGCGCTCGCGGCCCGGGCCTCGTCGAGGACGATCTCCAGGGCCGGCGTCAGGCCGCCGACGTACGGTGCGTAGGAGGTCGGGTCGACCTGGAGCTCCAGCCACCGCGAGCCCTCGGCCGCGTCGTCCTCGGCCGCCTCGCGGACGATCCGTCGCAGGTCGTCCTCGGTGCGGACGCAGGCCCGGGCGGAGTCGTACAGCCGCTGGAAGCGGAACCAGCCGCGCTCGTCCTGCCCCGAGAGCCGCGGGGGCCAGTCCGTGGTGAAGGCGTGCGGCAGCCGCATCCCGTGCCGCTGCGCCATCTCGCGCACGGTGGAGACCCTCATCGACCCGGTGAAGTGCAGGTGCAGGTGCGCCTTGGGCAGCTCCGCGACGGACCTCTCGACCATGAGCCATGTATACCTGCTCACCCCCTCGGGTGCCGCTGACCTGCGGATTGCATATCTATGCGCGACAACGCATACACTGTGGTGCATGTCCAAGGTCTTGACGAGCATCCCTGTCGGTGAACGTGTCGGGATCGCCTTCTCCGGCGGTCTGGACACCTCGGTGGCGGTCGCGTGGATGCGGGAGAAGGGCGCCGTGCCCTGCACCTACACGGCCCACATCGGCCAGTACGACGAGCCGGAGATCGACACCGTCCCGGCGCGAGCGCAGGAGTACGGCGCCGAGATCGCCCGCATGGTCGACTGCGCCCCGAGCTGGTCGAGGAGGGCCTGGTCGCCCTCGCCTGCGGCGCCTTCCACATCCGCTCCGGCGGTCGGACCTACTTCAACACCACGCCGTTGGGCCGGGCCGTGACCGGCACGATGCTCATCCGGGCGATGAAGGAGGACGGCGTCAACATCTGGGGCGACGGCTCCACCTTCAAGGGCAACGACATCGAGCGGTTCTACCGCTACGGCCTCCTGGCCAACTCCCAGCTGCGCATCTACAAGCCGTGGCTGGACGAGGCCTTCGTGCACGAGCTGGGCGGCCGCGACGAGATGAGCCAGTGGCTCTCCGAGCGCGACCTGCCCTACCGGGCCAGCAAGGAGAAGGCCTACTCGACCGACGCCAACATCTGGGGCGCCACCCACGAGGCCAAGAAGCTGGAGCACCTCGACGTCGGGATCGAGCTCGTCGAGCCGATCATGGGCGTGCGCTTCTGGGACCCGGAGGTCCAGATCCCCACCGAGGACGTCACGATCGCCTTCAAGGACGGGCGTCCGGTCGCCATCGACGGCGACGACTTCGACGGGGACGCGGTCGCGCTCGTCATGAGGGCCAACGAGATCGGCGGCCGGCACGGGCTGGGGATGGCCGACCAGATCGAGAACCGCATCATCGAGGCCAAGTCCCGCGGGATCTACGAGGCACCGGGGATGGCGCTGCTGCACATCGTCTACGAGCGCCTGGTCAACGCGGTCCACAACGAGGACACGATCGCGGCCTACCACGACCAGGGCCGGAGGCTGGGCCGGCTCATGTACGAGGGCCGCTGGCTGGACCCGCAGGCGCTGATGATCCGCGAGTCCCTGCAGCGCTGGGTCGCCTCGGCGGTCACCGGCGAGGTCACCCTGCGGCTGCGGCGGGGGGAGGACTACTCGATCGTGGGCACCGAGGGGCCGGCGTTCTCCTACCACCCGGACAAGCTCTCGATGGAGCGGGTCACCAACGCCGCCTTCGGGCCGACCGACCGGATCGGTCAGCTGACCCTGCGCAACCTGGACATCGCGGACTCGCGGGCGCGCCTGGAGCAGTACGTCGGGATGGGCCTGCTCGGCAGCGGCGGGGCGGCCGCGTCCGCGATGGGGCTGGCCACCACCTCGCTCGTCGGGGAGCTGACCCCCGGCGGCGCCGAGCGCATCGCCGGCGGCGTGGGGCCGACCGAGGACGAGGAGGAGGCCCTCGACTGGGCCGCGATGGAGTTCGGCACGGACTGACATCGCTGGAAACGACGAAAGTCGCCCGGAACGGGGGAGATTTCCCCTGCTCCGGGCGACTTTCGTTGCCTCGGGCCGTCCGGCCTCCGGTCGCCCGACCGGGTCAGCGGGCCTCGCCCAGCAGCGCCTGGATCCGGCCGACGCCCTCGGTGAGGTCGTCGTCGCCCAGGGCGTAGCTCAGCCGCAGGTAGCCGCTGGGTCCGAACGCCTCGCCGGGCACGACCGCGACCTCGACCTCGTCGAGGATGAGGGCGGCCAGCTCGGCGGAGGTCCGCGGCGTACGGCCACGGATCTCCTTGCCGAGCACGCCCTCGACCGAGGGGTAGGCGTAGAAGGCGCCCTGGGGCACGGGGCAGTGCACCCCCTCGATCTGGTTGAGCATGTCGACCATGAGACGTCGCCGGCGGTCGAAGGCCGTGCGCATCTCGTCGACGGCGTCCAGCGACCCCTCCAGCGCGGCGATCGCCGCCCGCTGGGAGACGTTGGCGACGTTGGAGGTGGCGTGGCTCTGCAGGTTGGTCGCCGCCTTGACGACATCCGTCGGGCCGATCATCCAGCCCACCCGCCAGCCGGTCATCGCGTAGGTCTTGGCCACCCCGTTGAGCACGACGCAGGTGTCCGCCAGCTCGGGCACGACGACCGGCATCGAGGGCGCCTGCGCCCCGTCGTAGAGGAGGTGCTCGTAGATCTCGTCGGTGACCACCCAGATGCCGTGCTCCAGGGCCCACCGGCCGATCGCCTCGACCTGCTCGGGCGGGTAGACCGCACCGGTGGGGTTGGACGGGGAGCAGAAGAGCAGCACCTTGGTGCGGTCGGTGCGGGCGGCCTCGAGCTGCTCGACGGTGACCAGGTATGCCGCGTCGGCCCCGGCGAAGACCTCCACCGGAACCCCGCCCGCGAGACGGATCGCCTCCGGGTAGGTGGTCCAGTAGGGGGTGGGCAGGACGACCTCGTCGCCCGGGTCGAGCAGGGTGGCGAAGGTGTTGTAGACCGCCTGCTTCCCGCCGTTGGTGACGAGCACGTTCGCCGGCTCCACGGCATACCCCGAGTCGCGCTGCGTCTTGGCCACGACAGCCTTCTTCAGGTCGGGCAGGCCGCCGGCGGGGGAGTAGCGATGGTTGACCGGGTTGCGGGCCGCCTGGACCGCCGCCTCCACGACGTAGTCGGGGGTGGGGAAGTCGGGCTCGCCCGCGCCGAAACCGATGACCGGTCGGCCCTCGGCCTTGAGCGCCTTGGCCCGGGCGTCCACCGCCAGGGTGGCGGACTCGGCGATGGAGCCGATCCGGGCGGAGATGCGGGTCCTGGGGGTCTGGGTCTGCTCGCTCACCCGCCCATCTTTGCACCTGGGGAGGGGCTCACGTAGACTGCCTGTTCGGGTGTTCGCACCGTGCGCCAGCCTGCCACCCCGCGGCGGTCGGCGCAGCGCACCCGGTGAAGGGCATTAGCTCAATTGGTAGAGCACCGGTCTCCAAAACCGGCGGTTGGGGGTTCGAGTCCCTCATGCCCTGCGCGAGCGGTCGGGTCCGAGGTCCGGACGCCGGCCGCGCATCATCTACAGCACGAGGAGAGGCGATCCGTGGCGAACCCGGCCCACGACACCGAGGGTGTCGCGCGTGGCGGCCCGACCGGCACCGGTCAGCCTGCCCGCCCGTCGTCCTTCGTCGAGCAGGTTCTGGCCGAGCTGCGCAAGGTCGTCCAGCCGACGCGGCAGGAGCTGATCACCTACACCATCGTGGTGCTCGTCTTCGTCGCGGCGGTCATGGGCTACGTGTTCGGCCTGGACCAGATCTTCCGCTGGCTGATGGGCGTCGTGTTCGCCTCCTGACCAGCAGCACCCGAGCACCCGCGCCGCGACCGTGGTCGCGACGACGACACCGTATGAGGAAGTAGGGCATGGCCGAGCAGACCCCCGAGACCGACGTCCGCCTGGGCGCCGGCGACCCCTCCGTCGACGAGGGCAGCGCCGAGCAGTCCGTGCAGGAGGCCGACCTGGCGGCGGCCGAGCGCTTCGACGACGCCGAGGACGACCCCCAGACCGCCGAGGAGGACCCGCAGACCGTCGAGGACGAGGACGCCGCCGACGACGCGGAGGTCGCCGACGACGAACCGGCCGACCCGCTGGAGGAGTTCAAGTCCGTCCTGCGGGGCAAGTTCGGCGACTGGTACGTCGTGCACTCCTACGCCGGCTACGAGAACCGGGTCAAGCACAACCTCGAGACCCGGATCACCAGCCTCAACATGGAGGACTACATCTTCGAGGTGGAGGTCCCCATGGAGGAGGTCACCGAGATCAAGAACGGCCAGCGCAAGCAGGTGCGCCGCGTGCGGATGCCCGGCTACGTGCTGGTCCGGATGGACCTCACCGACGAGTCCTGGGGCGCCGTGCGGCACACGCCGGGCGTCACCGGCTTCGTCGGCAACGCCCACCAGCCGGTGCCGCTGAGCATCGACGAGGTCGTCTCCATGCTGGCGCCCACCTTCGAGACCCCCTCGGCAGGCGGGACCGCCGGCGCCTCCGGCGCAGCCGCCTCCGGCGCCGCTGCGGGCGGTGCCGCGACCGGCACCCCGGTGGACTTCGAGGTCGGCGAGTCCGTCACCGTCATGGAAGGGCCCTTCGAGACCCTGCCGGCGACGATCTCCGAGATCATCCCCGAGAGCAACAAGCTCAAGGTGCTCGTGTCCATCTTCGGCCGCGAGACCCCGGTCGAGCTGTCCTTCAACCAGGTCGCCAAGCTCTAGCCGCTGCGACCTCCGCCCGACGCCGACCGGCGCCGGGCATGCAACCGGGTCATCGCCCACGGCGTCGGCCCACGACCCCCAAGGAGAGGCACATGCCCCCCAAGAAGAAGGTCTCCGGCTTCATCAAGCTGCAGATCCAGGCCGGTGCGGCCACCCCCGCGCCCCCCGTCGGCCCCGCGCTGGGCCAGCACGGTGTCAACATCATGGAGTTCGTCAAGGCGTACAACGCCGCGACGGAGTCCCAGCGCGGCAACGTCATCCCGGTCGAGATCACGGTGTACGAGGACCGCTCGTTCACCTTCGTGACCAAGACCCCGCCGGCCGCCGAGCTGATCAAGAAGGCCGCCGGTGTGCCCAAGGGCTCCGGCGAGCCGCACAAGACCAAGGTCGCCAGCATCTCGGACGCCCAGCTGACCGAGATCGCCGAGATGAAGATGCAGGACCTCAACGCCACCGACATCGAGATGGCCAAGAGGATCATCGCCGGCACCGCCCGGTCGATGGGCGTCACCGTCCAGTGACCGACCTTCCTGTGGCAGGGTCTCGCGCGGCCCGTCCGACCACAGCTCCCACCACCACCAAGGAGTTCGCATGAAGCGCAGCAAGGCCTACCTGGCCGCCGCCGAGAAGATCGAGGACGGCCGGCTCTACACCCCGGTCGAGGCCGTCCGTCTCGCCAAGGAGACCGCGACCACGAAGTACGACGCGACCATCGAGGTCGCCCTGCGCCTGGGCGTCGACCCGCGCAAGGCCGACCAGCTGGTCCGTGGCACGGTGAACCTGCCCAACGGCACCGGCAAGACCGCCCGGGTCCTGGTCATCGCCAACGGGGACAAGGCCGAGGCCGCCCGCGAGGCCGGGGCGGACTTCGTCGGGTCCGACGACATGATCGAGAAGATCGCTGGCGGCTGGACCGACTTCGACGCGGTCGTTGCCACCCCCGACCTCATGGGCAAGGTCGGTCGGCTGGGCAAGGTGCTGGGTCCCCGCGGCCTGATGCCGAACCCCAAGACCGGCACCGTGACGATGGACACCGCCAAGGCCGTGACCGAGATCAAGGGCGGCAAGATCGAGTTCCGCGTGGACAAGCACGCCAACCTGCACTTCATCATCGGCAAGGTCTCCTTCGACGAGGCCGCGCTCGTGCAGAACTACGGCGCCGCCATCGACGAGGTGCTGCGACTCAAGCCGTCCAGCTCCAAGGGCCGCTACGTCACCAAGGCGACCGTGGCCACCACGATGGGCCCGGGCATCCCGGTCGACCCCTCGCGCGTGGGCAGCACGGCCACCGACGGCGAGTGAGCACCGGCCGGTGACGACCGGCCACGACGTCCCGGGGCCCGGGGAGCGCGCTGCTCCCCGGGCCCCGGCGCGTCCGCGGCGGGTGCCGGGGGAGTCCCGCCCACGCCGCCGGACGCGGGCTCGATCCCGGACGCGGGCTCGATCCCGGACGCGGGTCGCCGCGACGGGTGCACGGACCGGTGCGGCAGGATGGGGCCCATGAGCGGACGCGACCCCCAGGACCTGCGGGCCGCCGTGGACGCCTACGTCGCCCGACTGCCGGAGCTGGAGGTGGCCACGCAGGGGTTCGTCCGGCTGGTGACCGACCTGCTCGACGACGCGGGGGTCAACTACCTGTCGGTCTCCGGCCGGACCAAGAGCGTGCAGTCCTTCGCCGCCAAGGCCGGCCGCACCCGGGACGGTCGCCCCGTCTTCCTGCGGCCGCTCGCCGAGATCACCGACCAGATCGGGCTGCGGGTCATCACCTACGTGCGGGACGACGTCGAGATCGTCGCCGAGCTGCTGGCCTCCTCGCTGGCCGTGCTCGAGGACCGCGACATGGGTCGGGAGACCGCCGACCAGGGCGCCTTCGGCTACGCCAGCCGGCACCTGCTCGTCGCCGTCGACGCCTCACGTTCCCTGACGCCCGAGCGTGAGCTGCTCCGGCCCTACGCCGCCTCGGTCCAGGTGCGGACGGTGCTGCAGCACGCCTGGGCCGAGTTCGAGCACGACATCCGCTACAAGGGGACGGTGCCGGTGGAGCACGCCTCGGACCTGAACCGCCGGTTCACGCTGGCCGCCGGGCTGCTGGAGCTGGCGGACCGGGAGTTCTCGGCCATCCGCGACCGGCTCCAGGCGATGCCTGCGGTCCCGGCCGAGCCGGACGGGGACGACCCCCGGATCGGGGCCCAGGACCTGGCCACCTTCCTCGCCGGCCGCTTCCCCGGGGCGGGGTGGTCGCGCACGGAGCACTACGGCTGGATCTCGGGGCTGCTCCTGGAGCTGGGGATCACCTCCCTGGACGAGCTGGGCACCCAGCTCTCGACCGTGGACACCACCGCGGTGAACGAGGCGATGGGCTACCGCTACCCGCCGGCCGCCGTCCGCCGCCTGGACGACGCGCTGCTGAGCCTGCACGGCGGCGACTACCTCGGGCTGCACGGCAACGCCCACCGGGTCGAGCAGCTGCGCGAGCGGCTGGCCACCCTGCGGGCGGCGGGGGTCGAGCCGGGAGGCAGGCCGTGAACCACCGCAGCGGGACGGACCCGCCCGCCGGGGGGACCACCCCGCCCGGCCGGGGACCCGCGGAGCAGGAGCCGGCCTCCGTGCGCTGGTACCACCGGCTGGTCACGGCTGACCGGGAGGCCGAGGACGCGCTGGGTGGTCCGCAGCGGGTCGCCGCCGGGGGCCTGCGGCTCATCACCGCCAACGCCCTGCAGAGCGCCGGCGACCAGGTGGTCAACGCCAAGACCGTGCTGCCCTGGCTGCTCTCGCTCCTCGGGGCGCCGGCGGCCCTTGTGGGCCTGCTCGTCCCCGTCCGCGAGTCCGGCTCGATGCTGCCCCAGGCGGCCCTGACCCCGTGGGTGCTGAAGGCGCCCCGACGCACCCGGGTGTGGATGGTCGGCGCGACCGGTCAGGGAGTGGCCACGCTCGGGATGGCCGCCGCCGCCGCGCTCGCCGACGGGCTGCTCGCGGGCGTGCTCGTCGTCGCCGCCCTGGCGGTCTTCGCGCTCTCCCGGGCGTTGTGCTCGATGGCGTCCAAGGACGTCCAGGGGCGGGCCGTCCCCAAGGGCCAGCGCGGCCAGGTGACGGGCATCGCCACCGCGGTCTCCGGGGTCGTGGCCGTGCTCCTGGGCGTCGTGCTCCAGCGGCTGGGCCAGGACCTGGACGTCGCCGTCCTGGCGGGCCTGCTCGTCGGGGCGGCCCTGACCTGGTTCGTCGGGGTCGTGGTCTACGCCGGGATCCCGGAGCGGACCGACGGACGGGCCCGGGCGGCGGGTGGACGGTCCGGCGAGGAGGAGGACGGCGGCGACGGCCGGGCCTCGTGGGTGCGGGACACGCTGGACCTGCTGCGCACCGACCGCGACTTCCGCTGGTTCGTCACCGCCCGGGCGCTCCTGCTGGTCTCCGCCCTGGCCCCGCCGTTCCTCGTGACCCTGGCCGCGGACCGGGGCACCTCCTGGCTGGCCGGCCTGGGCGCGTTCGTCATCGCCCAGGGCGTCGCCTCCGTCGTCGGCGGCCGGGTCTTCGGGCGCCTGGCCGACCGGTCCAGCCGGCTCGTGATGACCGTCGGGGCCGTGGCGGCCTCGCTGGTCGTGCTGCTCGTGGTCGCCGTTGTGGTCGCCGGGGCCGACGGGCTCGTGCTGCCGACGCTGGTCGGCGGCTACCTCGTCATCAGCCTCGTCCACGTGGGGGTACGGGTGGCCCGCAAGACCTACGTGGTCGACATGGCCGAGGGGGACCTGCGCACGCGCTACGTGGCCACGGCCAACACCGCGATGGGGGTGATCCTGCTGGTGACCGGGGCGGTCAGCGCCGGGCTGGCCACCCTGGGGGAGGTGCCGGCGCTGGTCTTCCTGGCCGTGCTCGGGCTCGTCGGCGCCGTGGTGTCCTGGCGCCTGCCGGAGGTCTCCGGCCGGCAGGCCTGAGGTCCCCCGGGGGACGCCGCGCGGGCCGGATCCTCGCCGAGCCGGTTCCGACCGGGCTGCTCACACGTGCGGGCAGCGGTCCGCGACGAGCCCGTCCAGGCCGGTGGTCGCGCAGGCGTGCCGCAGCGAGCTCAGGACGGCCTCCTCGACGACCTCGGCGACGGCGTCGAACCAGGGCGTGAGCCAGCCTCCGTCCCGTCGGGGCGCGTCGGTCGTCGAGCCGGTGCTCCAGGCGAGGACGAACTCGCCGGACCCGTGCGCCGTCGGCACCCCGGTGCGGGCCAGCCCGTTCTGCGCCCGGCGGGCCAGGCGGCCCAGCTGCCGGGCGTCGAGCCGGGCGTCCGTGGCCAGCAGGACCACGACGGACCCGTCGGCGGGGCCGGCGACCGGCTCCCCGCCCCGGGCGCCGACCCGTCGTCCGTGCACGACGAGGTCCTCCGGCCGACCCATGTTGGTCAGCACCAGGGCGCCGAGCGTCGCGCGGACACCGCCGTCGTCCTGCACCGGCACCGAGGCGGTGCCGATGCCGCCCTTCCAGCCGAAGGCGACCATCCCGGTGCCCGCCCCGACGGCGCCCTGCCCGACCGGGTGCCCCTCGCCGGCCGTCCGTGCGGCGCGGACCGCGGCCTCCGCGTGGGCCGGCCGTACCGCCAGGGTGCGCGCGTCGTGGAGCCGCCCGTCGTTGCACTCCAGGACCACCGGGTTGACGGTCGCCGGACGCCCGAGGTCCGGGTGGCGTCCCAGCAGCTCGCGCACCGCGCCCTCGTGGACCGCGCCCACGGCCAGCGTCCCGGTCAGCAGCACGGGAGCCTCGAGCTCACCCAGCTCGACGACCTGGCTCAGCCCCACGGGCTTGCCGTATCCGTTGACCACGTGGACCGCCGCGGGGACCGGGTGGGCGAGGAGGTCGCGGTGGTGGGGAAGGACGCAGGTCACCCCGGTCCGCACGACCGGTGCGTCCTGGCTCAGCGTCACGTGGGCCACGCGCACGCCGGGGACGTCGGTGATGCCGGAGGTCATGCCACCAGCCTGACAGGTGGCGGACGGCCCGGGGCCGGATTTGGGCCCCCGCCCCGGGGTGCCGTACGCTTGCTCCATACCCATGACCGCCGGTCGTCGGTGTGCCCGGAGCTCGACGAGAGCAGCCACGGTGCACCGACCGAAGGCCTCCACGTCGGAGCGACCAGCGCAGGATGTGTAGCGAGCCTCGCTCAGCGGCGCGACCCCAGGTCGCCCCTGCAGCGTCCGAGCCCCGTGCGCGCCTGCGCCGGGGCTCCTGTCGTGCGGCCCGGGGGTAGCCGGCACCACGTGACGAAGGAGGCCACCATGCGACGCCCGAGAAGGCCGCAGCCATTGCCGAGCTGACGGAGAAGTTCCGCAGCTCCGGTGCGGCCGTGCTGACGAACTACCGCGGACTGACGGTGAGCCAGCTCACCGAGCTCCGCGGTTCCATGCGCGAGCACGCCACCTACGCCGTGGTGAAGAACACGCTGACCAAGCGGGCAGCCGCCGAGGCCGGGATCGAGGGACTCGACGAGCACCTGGTCGGCCCCACCGCGATCGCCTTCGTGGAGGGCGACCCGGTCGCGGTCGCCAAGGGTCTGCGTGACTTCACCAAGGCCAACCCGGCCCTGGTCATCAAGGCGGGGGTGCTCGACGGCAAGCCGTTGTCCCCCGAGGAGATCACCCAGCTCGCGGACCTGGAGTCCCGCGAGGTCCTGCTGGCCAAGCTCGCGGGCGCATGAAGGCGAACCTGAGCAAGGCCGCCTCCCTCTTCGCCGCACCGCTGTCGCAGACCGCCCGGGTCGTCGACGCGCTGCGGGCGAAGGTCGAGGAGCAGGGCGGTTCCACCGCCGGGTCGGCACCTGCCGACGAGGCACCCGAGGCCGCGGCCGAGGACACTCCCGCCGAGGCTCCGGCCGAGGCGCCCACCGACGTCGCCGAGGGTGGCGACGAGAGCTGACCGACCGCCCGGTCCGGTCAGCGCACAACCCCTACACGCCACTCACGGCACCAAGAGAAAGGACGCCATCATGGCGAAGCTGAGCACCGAGGAGCTCCTTGACCACTTCAAGGAGATGACCCTCATCGAGCTGTCCGAGTTCGTCAAGGCCTTCGAGGAGACCTTCGAGGTCACCGCTGCCGCCCCGGTCGCCGTCGCGGCCGCCGGTGCGCCGGCCGCCGCCGGCGGCGACGGCGCGGACGCCGCCGAGGAGCAGGACGAGTTCGACGTCGTCCTCGAGGCCGCGGGCGACAAGAAGATCCAGGTCATCAAGGAGGTCCGCGCGCTGACCTCCCTCGGCCTGAAGGAGGCCAAGGACCTCGTCGACGGGGCCCCGAAGCCGGTCCTGGAGAAGGTCGACAAGGACGCTGCCGAGAAGGCCAAGGAGCAGCTCGAGGGCGCCGGCGCCACCGTCACCCTCAAGTGAGCCCCTCCCGGACGGTCCGACCGTCCGGGAACATGCTCCGCCACGGGCGGGGTCGCACCAGCGCACGCTGGTCCGGCCCCGCCCGTTCGGCGTTCCCGGCGCCGCGTGCCCCGTGCGCGGCGCGCACGCTTGACGAACGTGCCCGGGAGGGGCACAGTTGCTGCCACGACGACGTCGTCTGCGGTGGGGGGTCACGCAGGGGTTGGACGACGTGTGCCTGGACGTGTATGCTGTCGCTTTGCGCTGCCCTGCACCTGTCTCCCGCCCACCGCTGACCGCTGCCCGCGTCGAGCCCCTCGATGCGACCCCGGTCCGGCACGTGCCGCGAGGGGCTCAGGTCCTGGCCGTGATGAACCTAGCCGCCCCCAGGCCCGTGGAAGGACCAATCCTTGGCTGCCTCGCGCACTGCGAAGAAGACTGTGTCCACCGCTCGTACGGCTTCCGGCCGTCTGAGCTTCGCTAAGATCAGGGAGCCTCTCGAGGTTCCCGACCTGCTCGCCCTCCAGACCGAGAGCTTCGACTGGCTGCTCGGCAACGAGGCGTGGCAGGCGCGTGTCGCCGCCGCCCAGGCCGACGGGCGCGACGACATCCCCACCACCTCCGGTCTGGAGGAGATCTTCGAGGAGATCTCCCCGATCGAGGACTTCTCCGGCTCCATGTCGCTGAGCTTCCGCGACCACCGGTTCGAGGAGCAGAAGTACTCCGTCGAGGAGTGCCAGGAGAAGGACATGACCTACTCCGCGCCGCTCTTCGTGACCGCGGAGTTCATCAACAACTCCACGGGCGAGATCAAGAGCCAGACGGTCTTCATGGGCGACTTCCCGCTCATGACGCCGCGCGGCACGTTCATCGTCAACGGCACCGAGCGGGTCGTCGTCTCCCAGCTCGTCCGGTCCCCGGGGGTCTACTTCGAGCGCAGCCTCGACAAGACCTCTGACAAGGACGTCTTCTCCGCCAAGGTGATCCCCAGCCGGGGCGCCTGGCTGGAGTTCGAGATCGACAAGCGTGACCAGGTCGGCGTGCGCGTGGACCGCAAGCGCAAGCAGAGCGTCACCGTGCTGCTCAAGGCGCTGGGCATGACCGAGGCCGAGATCCTCGAGCAGTTCGGCGACTACGAGTCGATCCGGGCCACCCTGGAGAAGGACCACACGGCCGACCAGGACGAGGCGCTGCTGGACATCTACCGCAAGCTGCGCCCGGGCGAACCCCCCACCAAGGAGGCCGCCCAGACCCTGCTGGACAACCTCTACTTCAACCCCAAGCGCTACGACCTGGCCAAGGTCGGCCGCTACAAGATCAACAAGAAGCTGGGCCTGCAGGCACCCCTCGGCGAGTCCGTGCTGGGGCTGGACGACATCGTCGCCACGATCCACTACATCGTCGCGCTGCACGCCGGCGAGACCACGATGCAGGCGCCGGTCGGCGAGCTGCCGGTCGAGGTCGACGACATCGACCACTTCGGCAACCGTCGCCTGCGCAGCGTCGGCGAGCTCATCCAGAACCAGGTCCGCACGGGCCTGTCCCGGATGGAGCGGGTCGTGCGCGAGCGGATGACCACCCAGGACGTCGAGGCCATCACGCCGCAGACGCTGATCAACATCCGGCCGGTCGTCGCCTCCATCAAGGAGTTCTTCGGCACCAGCCAGCTGTCCCAGTTCATGGACCAGAACAACCCGCTCTCGGGCCTGACGCACAAGCGTCGTCTCTCGGCCCTGGGCCCGGGCGGTCTGTCCCGTGACCGCGCCGGCATGGAGGTCCGGGACGTGCACCCGAGCCACTACGGCCGGATGTGCCCCATCGAGACCCCCGAGGGTCCGAACATCGGTCTGATCGGGTCGCTGGCCTCCTACGGCCGCATCAACCCGTTCGGCTTCGTCGAGACCCCCTACCGCCGGGTCAAGGACGGCAAGGTCACCGACGAGGTCGACTACCTGTCCGCCGACGAGGAGGACCGCTTCGTCATCGCCCAGGCCAACGCGCAGCTGGGCGACGACGGCACCTTCCTCGACGAGCGCGTGCTCGTGCGGGCCCGCGACGGCGAGGCCGTCGACGTGCCGGCCAGCGAGGTCGAGTACATGGACGTCTCCGCCCGGCAGATGGTCTCGGCTGCGACCGCGATGATCCCCTTCCTCGAGCACGACGACGCGAACCGCGCGCTCATGGGCGCCAACATGCAGCGTCAGGCCGTCCCGCTCGTGCGGGCCGAGGCCCCGCTCGTGGGCACGGGGATGGAGCACCGCGCCGCGCTGGACTCCGGCGACGTCGTGCGTGCCGGCAAGCCGGGCGTGGTCCAGGAGGTCTCGGCCGACCTGGTCACCGTGGCCAACGACGACGGCACCTACACCTCCTACCGCATCGGCAAGTTCACCCGGTCCAACCAGGGCAACTGCTACAACCAGCAGGTGCGGGTCGACACCGGCCAGCGGGTCGAGGCCGGCGGTCTTATCGCCGACGGCCCGGCCACGGACGGCGGCGAGATGGCGCTGGGGCGCAACCTCCTCGTGGCGTTCATGCCGTGGGAGGGCTACAACTACGAGGACGCGATCATCCTCTCCCAGCGTCTCGTCCAGGACGACGTGCTCTCCTCGATCCACATCGAGGAGCACGAGCTGGACGCCCGGGACACCAAGCTGGGCCCCGAGGAGATCACCCGGGACATCCCCAACGTCTCCGACGAGGTCCTGGCCGACCTCGACGAGCGGGGCATCATCCGCATCGGGGCCGAGGTCCGCGACGGCGACCTGCTCGTCGGCAAGGTGACCCCCAAGGGGGAGACCGAGCTGACGCCGGAGGAGCGACTGCTGCGCGCCATCTTCGGGGAGAAGGCCCGTGAGGTGCGCGACACCTCGATGAAGGTCCCGCACGGCGAGACCGGCACCGTCATCGGCGTCAAGGTGTTCGACCGCGAGGAGGGCGACGAGCTGCCCCCGGGCGTCAACCAGCTGGTGCGCGTCTACGTGGCCAACAAGCGCAAGATCACCGACGGCGACAAGCTCGCCGGCCGCCACGGCAACAAGGGCGTCATCTCCAAGATCCTCCCGGTGGAGGACATGCCCTTCCTCGAGGACGGGACCCCGGTCGACGTCGTGCTCAACCCGCTGGGCGTGCCCGGCCGGATGAACATCGGCCAGATCCTCGAGCTGCACCTCGGCTGGGCCGCGGCGCAGGGCTGGAAGATCGAGGGCGAGCCGGAGTGGGCCGAGCTCATCCCCGGCGACGCCCGGGAGGCGGAGCCCCGCACGCGCGTGGCCAGCCCGGTCTTCGACGGCGCCCGCGAGGAGGAGATCTCCGGTCTGCTCGACTCGACCACCCCGGCCCGGGACGGTCAGCGGCTCATCGGCTCCAGCGGCAAGGCCCGGCTGTTCGACGGCCGGTCCGGCGAGCCCTACCCGGACCCGGTGTCGGTCGGCTACATGTACATCCTCAAGCTGCACCACCTCGTGGACGACAAGATCCACGCGCGCAGCACGGGGCCGTACTCGATGATCACCCAGCAGCCGCTGGGCGGCAAGGCGCAGTTCGGCGGCCAGCGCTTCGGCGAGATGGAGGTCTGGGCCCTGGAGGCCTACGGCGCCGCCTACGCCCTGCAGGAGCTGCTGACGATCAAGTCCGACGACGTCACCGGCCGCGTCAAGGTGTACGAGTCGATCGTCAAGGGCGACAACGTGCCCGAGCCCGGCATCCCGGAGTCGTTCAAGGTGCTCATCAAGGAGATGCAGTCGCTCTGCCTGAACGTGGAGGTGCTCTCCTCCGACGGCACCCAGATCGACCTGCGGGAGTCCGACACCGAGGTGTTCCGCGCGGCCGAGGAGCTCGGCATCGACCTGAGCCGTCGCGAGCCCTCCTCCGTCGAAGAGGTCTGACCGGGAGGGCACGCCGCGCGCGTGCCCCCCGGAACGTCAGGCCGCCGGGCGTCGCCCGACCGCCCGCCCGGCGGCCCACCCCCCAACTCAACTTTTCACTGCATACCGAGGAAAAGGAAGCACACAGTGCTGGACGTCAACTTCTTCGACGAGTTGCGCATCGGCCTGGCGACCGCGGACGACATCCGCGCGTGGAGCCACGGCGAGGTCAAGAAGCCCGAGACCATCAACTACCGCACCCTGAAGCCGGAGAAGGACGGGCTCTTCTGCGAGAAGATCTTCGGTCCCACCCGGGACTGGGAGTGCTACTGCGGCAAGTACAAGCGCGTCCGCTTCAAGGGCATCATCTGCGAGCGCTGCGGCGTCGAGGTGACCCGCGCCGGCGTGCGCCGCGAGCGGATGGGCCACATCGAGCTCGCCGCCCCCGTCACCCACATCTGGTACTTCAAGGGCGTCCCCTCCCGCCTGGGCTACCTGCTGGACCTGGCTCCGAAGGACCTGGAGAAGGTCATCTACTTCGCGGCCTACATGATCACGCACGTCGACGAGGAGCAGCGGCACGCCGACCTGCCCAGCCTCGAGGCGCAGATCCAGACCGAGAAGAAGGCGCTGGAGAACCGTCGCGACAGCGACGTGGAGGAGCGGGCCAAGAAGCTGGAGTCCGACCTCGCCGAGCTCGAGGCCGAGGGCGCCAAGGCCGACGCGCGGCGCAAGGTCAAGGACGGCGCCGAGCGGGAGATGAACCAGATCCGCCGCCGCGCCGACCAGCAGATCGAGCGCCTGGAGCAGGTCTGGGACCGCTTCAAGAACCTCAAGGTCCAGGACCTGGAGGGCGACGAGGTGCTCTACCGCGAGATGCGGGACCGCTTCGGGATGTACTTCGAGGGCGGGATGGCGCCGCGGCGCTGCAGAAGCGTCTGCAGACCTTCGACCTGGACGCCGAGGCCGCCTCGCTGCGCGAGACCATCGCCACCGGCAAGGGGCAGCGCAAGACCCGCGCCATCAAGCGGCTCAAGGTCGTCACCTCGTTCCTGCAGACCAAGAACGAGCCCGCCGGCATGGTCCTGGACTGCGTCCCGGTCATCCCGCCGGACCTGCGCCCGATGGTCCAGCTGGACGGCGGTCGGTTCGCGACCTCCGACCTCAACGACCTCTACCGCCGCGTCATCAACCGGAACAACCGCCTCAAGCGGCTGCTGGACCTGGGCGCGCCGGAGATCATCGTCAACAACGAGAAGCGGATGCTGCAGGAGGCCGTCGACTCGCTGTTCGACAACGGCCGTCGCGGTCGCGCCGTCACCGGCCCGGGCAACCGGCCGCTGAAGTCGCTGTCCGACATGCTCAAGGGCAAGCAGGGCCGGTTCCGCCAGAACCTGCTGGGCAAGCGCGTCGACTACTCCGGCCGTTCGGTCATCGTCGTCGGCCCGCAGCTGAAGCTGCACCAGTGCGGCCTGCCCAAGCAGATGGCCCTGGAGCTGTTCAAGCCGTTCGTCATGAAGCGGCTGGTCGACCTGGACCACGCGCAGAACATCAAGTCCGCCAAGCGGATGGTCGAGCGCGGCCGCTCCGTGGTGTGGGACGTGCTCGAGGAGGTCATCACCGACCACCCCGTGCTGCTCAACCGTGCACCCACCCTGCACCGCCTGGGCATCCAGGCCTTCGAGCCGCAGCTGGTCGAGGGCAAGGCCATCCAGATCCACCCGCTGGTGTGCACCGCCTTCAACGCCGACTTCGACGGCGACCAGATGGCCGTCCACCTGCCGCTGTCGGCCGAGGCCCAGGCGGAGGCACGCATCCTCATGCTGTCCTCCAACAACATCCTCAAGCCGGCGGACGGGCGTCCGGTGACCATGCCCACCCAGGACATGGTGATCGGGCTGTTCCACCTGACCTCCGCGACGAGACCGGCCAGGCCGGCGACGGCATGGTCGAGGGTGCCGACGGCCAGGGCCACCTGCGGTCCTTCAGCTCGGTGGCCGAGGCCCAGATGGCCTTCGACGCGGGGCAGATCGCACTGGCGACCCCGATCCGGCTGCGGCTGACGGACACCGCGCCCCCGCTGGGCCACGAGTTGCCCGAGCGCCGTCGCCACCGAGGACGGGGTGGTGGACGCCTTCGAGCTGGAGACGACCCTGGGCCGGGCCATCTTCAACGACGCGCTGCCGCCGAACTACGCCTACGTGAACGAGGTCGTGGAGAAGAAGCGGCTCTCGGCGATCGTCAACGACCTGGCCGAGCGCTACACCAAGGTGCAGGTCGCGGCGAGCCTCGACGCGCTGAAGAACCTCGGCTTCCACTTCGCGACCCGGTCGGGCACCACGGTGGCCATCTCCGACGTGCAGACGCCGGAGCGCAAGACGGAGATCCTCTCCGGCTACGAGTCCAAGGCCGCCAAGGTGCAGCTGCAGTACGAGCGCGGCCTGATCACCGACGACGAGCGTCGCCAGGAGCTCGTGGAGATCTGGACCCAGGCGACCAACGAGGTCGCCAAGGAGCTGGAGACCACGATGCCCAAGGACAACACCATCTACCGGATGGTGACCTCCGGGGCCCGAGGCAACTGGTTCCAGCTGCGGCAGATCGCCGGGATGCGCGGCCTCATGGCCAACCCCAAGGGCGAGATCATCCCGCGGCCGATCAAGTCCAACTTCCGCGAGGGCCTGTCCGTGCTGGAGTTCTTCATCTCCACGCACGCGCCCGCAAGGGGCTGGCGGACACCGCGCTGCGGACCGCCGACTCCGGCTACCTGACCCGTCGTCTCGTCGACGTGTCGCAGGACGTCATCATCCGTGAGGACGACTGCGGCACCGAGCGCGGCTTCGTCATGCCGATCGCGGTCCGGACCCCCAGCGGCGGGCTGCGCGAGCACGACGACGTCGAGACGGCCGTCTACGCCCGCACCCTGGCCGAGTCGGTCACCTCCGAGGACGGCGAGGTGCTGGCCGAGGCCGGGATCGACCTCGGCGACGTCGTCATCGACCGTCTGGTCGCCGCCGGCGTCGAGCAGGTCAAGGTCCGCTCGGTCCTGACCTGCGAGTCGCTCGTCGGCACCTGCGCCAGGTGCTACGGCCGCTCGCTGGCCACCGGCAAGCTCGTCGACATCGGCGAGGCGGTCGGCATCATCGCCGCGCAGTCGATCGGTGAGCCCGGCACCCAGCTGACGATGCGCACCTTCCACACCGGTGGTGTGGCCGGTGACGACATCACCCAGGGTCTGCCGCGTGTCGTCGAGCTGTTCGAGGCCCGCACCCCCAAGGCGGTCGCCCCGATCGCCGAGGCCAGCGGCCGGATCGAGATCGAGGACACCGACAAGACCCGCCGCCTCCTGCTCACCCCGGACGACGGCTCCGAGGAGCACGCCTACCCGGTGAGCAAGCGGGCCCGCCTGCTGGTCAAGGACGGCGAGCACGTCGAGGTCGGCGCCCAGCTGGTCACCGGTGCCATCGACCCCAAGCAGGTGCTGCGCATCCTGGGCCCCCGGGCCACCCAGCAGCACCTGGTCGACGAGGTCCAGCACGTCTACCGCCAGCAGGGTGTCTCGATCCACGACAAGCACATCGAGGTCATCGTGCGGCAGATGCTGCGCCGGATCACGGTCATCGAGGCCGGCGACGCCGAGCTGCTGCCGGGCACCCTCGTCGAGCGCGGCCGGTTCGAGGCCGAGAACCGCCGGGTCGTGTCCGAGGGCGGCCGCCCCGCCTCCGGCCGGCCCGAGCTCATGGGCATCACCAAGGCCTCGCTGGCGACCGACTCGTGGCTCTCGGCGGCCTCCTTCCAGGAGACCACCCGGGTGCTCACCGAGGCGGCCATGGAGGCCAAGAGCGACCCGCTGCTCGGCCTGAAGGAGAACGTCATCCTCGGCAAGCTGATCCCCGCGGGGACCGGCCTGCCGCGCTACCGGAACCTGCCGGTGGAGCCGACCGAGGAGGCCAAGGCCGAGGCCTACGCACCGCCGGTCTACGAGGACTTCGACTACGCCGGCGCGTTCGGCCAGGGTACCGGCGAGGCCGTCCGCCTCGACGACCTGCCCGCGGGCGACGAGCGCTACTGACGTCACGGGTCGGCTCCGGCCGGCCGCGTGACGCACCGCCAGGGGCGGGTATGCCGTGCACACGGCATACCCGCCCCTCGCGCGTCGCGGGTGGGGGCGCGGGCGCGGTGGCGTGACGGGGGACCGGGGCCGGGCACCGGGATTTGTCCGGGGCGCCCGCCAGCCGGTACCCTGGAGAACTGTGTGTGGCCCCAGGCCCTGCACGCTTGCCGGTGGCCCGGTCCTCGACCGGCCCCGGAGCGACCATCTCTCGCCGGGCAGTCCGCCCGGTCCCCGTGGGGCTCATCATGCACCACGGCGGTCCGGACGGGAAGTGCAGGGGAGAGCAGCGTGTCCGGCCCTCCGACCCGGAGGAACCGGACAGGCGCAACCCAAGGAGCGCGACCCTCGGCCAGACCCGGGGGAGCGCGGAAGACCAACGACTGACGGAGATTCAGTGCCCACGATCAACCAGCTCGTCCGCAAGGGCCGCTCGGACAAGGCGAAGAAGTCCGACTCCCCGGCCCTCAAGGGCAACCCGCAGCGCCGCGGCGTCTGCACCCGCGTCTACACGACCACCCCCAAGAAGCCGAACTCCGCCCTGCGCAAGGTCGCCCGTGTGCGCCTGACCAGCGGCGTCGAGGTGACGGCCTACATCCCGGGCGTCGGCCACAACCTGCAGGAGCACTCGATCGTGCTCGTCCGCGGCGGCCGTGTGAAGGACCTTCCCGGCGTCCGCTACAAGATCATCCGCGGGTCCCTGGACACCCAGGGCGTCAAGGGGCGCAACCAGTCCCGCTCCCGCTACGGCGCGAAGAAGGAGAAGAAGTAATGCCTCGTAAGGGCCCCGCTCCCAAGCGCCCGCTGATCCAGGACCCGGTCTACGGCAGCCAGCTGGTCACCCAGCTCGTCAACAAGATCCTCATGGACGGCAAGAAGTCCACCGCCGAGCGCATCGTCTACGGCGCCCTCGAGGGCTGCCGCGCCAAGACCGGCACGGACCCGGTGCAGACGCTCAAGCGTGCGCTGGACAACGTCAAGCCGGCCCTGGAGGTCAAGTCCCGCCGTGTCGGTGGCGCCACCTACCAGGTGCCGATCGAGGTCAAGCCGGGCCGCAGCACCACGCTGGCCCTGCGCTGGCTGGTCGGCTACGCCCGTCAGCGTCGGGAGAAGACGATGACCGAGCGCCTGATGAACGAGATCCTCGACGCCAGCAACGGCCTCGGCGCCGCGGTGAAGCGCCGCGAGGACACGCACAAGATGGCCGAGGCCAACAAGGCCTTCGCGCACTACCGCTGGTGACGTCCCGGGGGTGAGGGTATGCCGCGCGCGCCCGCCGGGCGCCGCGCGCCCCTCGCCCCTCGCCCCCGGACCGCCGCACACGACGACGAGCACGACCAAGCAGAGAGAGAGACCGTGGCACAGGACGTCCTGACGGACCTGACGAAGGTCCGCAACATCGGCATCATGGCGCACATCGATGCCGGCAAGACGACGACCACCGAGCGCATCCTGTTCTACACGGGTGTCAAGCACAAGATGGGCGAGACGCACGACGGCGCGTCGACGACCGACTGGATGGACCAGGAGAAGGAGCGGGGGATCACCATCACCTCCGCGGCCGTCACCAGCTTCTGGAAGGGCACCCAGATCAACCTGATCGACACGCCCGGCCACGTGGACTTCACCGTCGAGGTGGAGCGCAACCTGCGCGTGCTCGACGGCGCCGTCGCCGTCTTCGACGGCAAGGAGGGTGTCGAGCCCCAGTCCGAGACCGTGTGGCGCCAGGCCGACAAGTACGGCGTCCCCCGCATGTGCTTCATCAACAAGATGGACAAGATGGGCGCGGACTTCTACTTCTCGGTCAAGACGATCGTCGACCGGCTCGGTGCGACCCCCCCTGGTCATGCAGCTTCCCATCGGGTCGGAGGCCGACTTCGTCGGCATGATCGACCTGGTGAGCATGAAGGCGCTGACCTGGTCCAAGGAGACGCCGCTGGGCGAGGCCTACGAGACCGGCGAGATCCCCGAGGACCTTAAGGACAAGGCCGAGGAGTACCACAACGCCCTCGTCGAGAAGGTCGCCGAGTCCGACGAGGAGCTGCTCGAGAAGTACCTCGGCGGCGAGGAGCTGACCGAGGACGAGATCAAGGCCGGCGTCCGTGCGCTGACCCTGGCCGGCGAGGTCAACCCGGTCTTCTGCGGCACGGCGTTCAAGAACAAGGGCGTCCAGCCCCTGCTGGACGCCGTCGTGGAGTACCTGCCCTCGCCGGTCGACCTGCCCCCCACCGAGGGGCACAAGCCGGGCGACGAGGAGACCGTCATCACCCGCACCCCCGACACCAAGGAGCCGTTCGCGGCGCTGGCGTTCAAGATCGCCACGCACCCCTTCTTCGGCACCCTGACCTACATCCGGGTCTACTCCGGCGAGATCAGCGCGGGCCAGCCCGTGATGAACGCGACCAAGGGGCGCAAGGAGCGGCTGGGCAAGCTGTTCCAGATGCACGCCAACAAGGAGAACCCGGTCGAGAAGGTCTCCGCGGGGCACATCTACGCGGTGATCGGGCTCAAGGACACGACCACGGGCGACACGCTCTGCGACATGAGCGAGCAGATCATCCTCGAGTCGATGACCTTCCCCGAGCCGGTCATCCACGTCGCGATCGAGCCCAAGACCAAGGGCGACCAGGAGAAGCTGGGCACCGCGATCCAGAAGCTGGCGCAGGAGGACCCGACCTTCACCGTCCGCCTCGACGAGGAGACCGGCCAGACCGTCATCGGCGGCATGGGCGAGCTCCACCTCGACATCCTCGTGGACCGGATGAAGCGCGAGTTCAAGGTCGAGGCCAACGTGGGCGCGCCCCAGGTCGCCTACCGCGAGACCATCCGGCGCAAGGTCGAGAAGTTCGACTACACCCACAAGAAGCAGACGGGTGGGTCGGGCCAGTTCGCCAAGATCCAGATCGCGCTGGAGCCGATGGACACCGGCGAGGGCGAGCTCTACGCCTTCGAGAACGTCGTCACCGGCGGCCGCGTGCCGAAGGAGTACATCCCCTCGGTCGACCACGGCATCCAGGACGCCATGCAGCTGGGCATCCTGGCCGGCTACCCGGTCGTGGGCGTCAGGGCGACCCTGCTCGACGGCGCCTACCACGACGTCGACTCCTCGGAGATGGCGTTCAAGATCGCCG
The DNA here is from genome assembly GCF_001942405.1 of Ornithinimicrobium sp. CNJ-824. Taxonomy (GTDB): domain Bacteria; phylum Actinomycetota; class Actinomycetes; order Actinomycetales; family Dermatophilaceae; genus Ornithinicoccus; species Ornithinicoccus kibberensis. The sequence continues at coordinate 22,194 of NZ_MKKA01000004.1, read as the reverse complement.
GTTCGATGGCCTTCAAGGAGGCCGCACGCAAGGCCGACCCGGTCCTGCTCGAGCCGGTCATGGCCGTCGAGGTGCGCACGCCCGAGGACTACATGGGCGACGTCATCGGCGACCTCAACTCCCGTCGCGGGCACATCCAGGCGATGGAAGACGTCTCCGGGGCCAAGGTGGTCCGGGCCGTCGTGCCCCTGTCCGAGATGTTCGGGTACGTTGGTGACCTCCGGTCCAAGACCCAGGGTCGTGCCAACTACACGATGCAGTTCGACTCCTACGCCGAGGTTCCCCGGAACGTCGCGGAGGAGATCATCAAGAAGGTCCGCGGCGAGTGAGCTGACCACCACTCCGCCCGCGGAGTGACGGACCGACGCACCACCTTTCCAGCAAACCAGTGAACGTCGTCGCGGCATCCAGCCGGTGACGAGCACAACCCGTCCAACAGGAGGACCCCAGTGGCCAAGGCCAAGTTCGAGCGGAGCAAGCCGCACGTCAACATCGGAACGATCGGTCACATCGACCACGGCAAGACCACGCTGACCGCCGCCATCTCCAAGGTGCTGCACGACAAGTACCCCGACCTGAACGAGGCGTCGCCCTTCGACAGCATCGACAAGGCGCCCGAGGAGAAGCAGCGCGGGATCACGATCTCGATCGCGCACATCGAGTACCAGACCGAGAAGCGGCACTACGCGCACGTCGACTGCCCGGGGCACGCCGACTACGTCAAGAACATGATCACCGGCGCGGCCCAGATGGACGGCGCGATCCTCGTGGTCGCCGCCACCGACGGCCCGATGCCGCAGACCAAGGAGCACGTCCTCCTGGCCCGCCAGGTCGGCGTCCCCTACATCGTCGTGGCGCTCAACAAGTCCGACATGGTCGACGACGAGGAGATCATGGAGCTCGTCGAGATGGAGGTCCGCGAGCTGCTGTCCTCCTACGAGTTCCCCGGCGACGACCTGCCGGTCGTGCGCGTCTCGGCGCTGAAGGCCCTCGAGGGCGAGCAGAAGTGGGTCGACAGCGTCCTGGAGCTCATGGACACCGTCGACGAGTACATCCCGGAGCCGGAGCGCGACCTGGACAAGCCGTTCATGATGCCGGTCGAGGACGTCTTCACGATCACCGGTCGTGGCACCGTCGTCACCGGTCGTATCGAGCGCGGCATCCTCAAGGTCAACGAGGAGGTCGAGATCGTCGGCATCAAGGACGCCTCGATGAAGACCACCGTCACCGGCATCGAGATGTTCCGCAAGCTGCTCGACGAGGGCCGTGCGGGCGAGAACGTCGGCCTGCTGCTGCGCGGCACCAAGCGCGAGGAGGTGGAGCGCGGCCAGGTCGTCGTCAAGCCGGGCTCGATCACCCCGCACACCGAGTTCGAGGCGCAGGCCTACATCCTGTCCAAGGACGAGGGCGGCCGGCACACCCCGTTCTACGACAACTACCGTCCGCAGTTCTACTTCCGGACCACCGACGTCACCGGCGTGTGCCACCTGCCCGAGGGCACCGAGATGGTCATGCCCGGTGACAACACCGACATGCGCGTCGAGCTGATCCAGCCGATCGCCATGGAGGAGGGCCTGATGTTCAACATCCGCGAGGGTGGCCGCACCGTCGGCGCCGGCCGGGTCACCAAGATCCTCAAGTGACCTGCCCCCTCCCGGTCCAGCAGGCCCCCGCCACCCACCCGGTGGCGGGGGCCTGCTGCATGTCCTGGTCCTGGTGTCCTCCCGGTCTTCCGGGCCGCTGGCAGGTACGCTGCCCAAGGACAGCAGTACCGCGCCGGAACGGGTGCGGGCGACCATGACAACAGGAGGAGTCTCGTGGCCGACCTCGACCCAGCGATGGCGGGCGTGTGGCGTTTCGACCCGGGCCACACGCGCATCGGCTTCTCCGCCCGGCACGCCATGGTCACCACGGTGCGGGGCACGTTCACCGACGTGGAGGGGACCATCCACGTCGACGCCGAGAGCGTCTCCGCGTCCCGGGTGGAGGTACGGCTGGGCACGGCGAGCGTCACCACGAACAACGAGCAGCGGGACGAGCACCTGCGCTCCATCGACTTCTTCGACGCCGAGCGCTACCCCGACATCCGGTTCGTCTCCTCGACCATCGACGAGGTCGAGGAGGGCAACTTCATGGTCGTGGGGGACCTGACCATCAAGGAGGTCACCAAGCAGGTGGCCATCCCGATCGCCCTGCTCGGGGTGCAGCGCGACCCCATGGGCAACCTGCGGGCCGGTTTCGAGGCCACCCGCCGGCTCAACCGCAGGGACTTCGGGCTGCACTGGAACATGCCCCTGGACACCGGCGGGGTGCTGGTGTCGGAGAAGGTGAGCCTCGAGTTCGAGATCTCCGCCATCAAGCAGGAGAGCTGACCGGGCGGACACCCGGACGACCCACCCTCCCGGGGGCCCGGCCGGGCGGATTTGGGGTGCGCCACCGCTTCGTGGCACACTAGGCAGGTTGCTTGACGCGTGACGCGCACCCGTGTGTGCGTCGCCAGCCGTCCGGCACGCGCGATCGTCGTGGTCGGGGCAGCTGCCCCGGGACACGGAAGGAGCGCGGGCGACGGCAGCGCAAGCCCCGGTGGTCGCCGGGACGGACACCAGCCCGATGAAGTAGCGCGAGCGAGCGTGGGACACCTCCGCAGGAGGCGCGACACGCCCGACCGCGGGGGTCGGTGCCTGGTCCAGGGCGGCCGACGGTCCAGGAATGTTCTGTAGGACGACGAGAGAGAGTCAGACAAGCGATGGCGGGACAGAAGATCCGCATCCGGCTGAAGTCTTATGACCACGAGGTCATCGACAGCTCGGCGCGCAAGATCGTTGACACGGTGACCCGTGCCGGCGCCACCGTGGTCGGCCCGGTGCCGCTCCCGACGGAGAAGAACGTCTTCTGCGTCATCCGGTCGCCCCACAAGTACAAGGACAGCCGCGAGCACTTCGAGATGCGCACCCACAAGCGGCTCATCGACATCGTCGACCCGACGCCCAAGGCGGTCGACTCGTTGATGCGCCTCGACCTGCCGGCGGACGTCAACATCGAGATCAAGCTGTGAGTATGACGATGACTGCTACCACCACGAACACGCGCGCCGTCACGGGCGTCCTCGGCGAGAAGCTCGGCATGACCCAGGTCTGGGACGCCGACAACCGCCTCGTGCCCGTGACGGTCGTCAAGGCCGGCCCGTGCGTCGTCACCCAGGTCCGCGACCAGCAGACCGACGGGTACGACGCCGTGCAGATCGGCTTCGGCGCCGTCGACCCCCGCAAGGTCACCCAGCCGCTGCGCGGGCACTTCGAGAAGGCCGGGGTCACCCCTCGCCGCCACCTCGTCGAGCTGCGCACCTCCGACGCGGGCGACTACCAGCTCGGTCAGGAGATCACCGTCGAGGCCTTCGAGGGTGGGCAGCGGGTCGACGTGACCGGCACCACCAAGGGCAAGGGCTTCGCCGGCGTCATGAAGCGGCACGGCTTCTCCGGCGTCAGCGCCTCCCACGGTGCCCACCGCAACCACCGCAAGCCTGGCTCGATCGGTGGCTGCGCCACCCCGGGCAAGGTCTTCAAGGGTCTGCGCATGGCCGGCCGCATGGGCGGCGTGCGCCAGACCACCCCGAACCTGACCATCCACGCCGTGGACGCCGACAAGGGTCTGCTGCTGATCAAGGGTGCCGTCCCCGGCCCCCGCGGCGGCATCGTCCTGGTCCGCACGGCCGCGAAGGGGGCGTGACCTCGATGACGACTGTCTCCATCACCAAGCCGACCGGCGGTGAGGCGGGCACCGTGGAGCTGCCCGCCGAGCTCTTCGACGTGCAGACCAACGTGCCGTTGATCCACCAGGTCGTCGTGGCCCAGCTCGCCGCGGCCCGCCAGGGCACGCACGCCACCAAGACGCGCGGCGAGGTCCGCGGCGGCGGGCGCAAGCCCTACCGCCAGAAGGGCACCGGCCGCGCCCGCCAGGGCTCGGTGCGCGCCCCGCAGTTCGCCGGCGGTGGCATCGTCCACGGCCCGCAGCCGCGCAACTACGCCCAGCGGACGCCCAAGAAGATGAAGGCCGCCGCGCTGCGCGGCGCCCTGTCCGACCGGGCCCGCCACGGACGCATCCACGTCCTGTCCGCCCTGGTGGAGGGGGAGGCCCCCTCGACCCGCGCCGCCTGGGCGGCCCTGTCGGGCCTGACCGAGCGGCCCAACCTGCTGGTGGTCATCGACCGTGCGGACGAGGTCGGGCTCAAGAGCCTGCGCAACCTCGCCGACGTGCACGTGCTCTTCGTCGACCAGCTCAACACCTACGACGTGCTGTGCGCCGACGACGTGGTCTTCACCCAGGCCGCGCTGGACGCCTACGTGTCCCGCGCCGGCACGGCCGCCCCGGCCACCGAGGAGGAGAAGTGAGCACCCCCGTGCAGAAGGACCCCCGCGACATCCTGCTGTCGCCGGTCGTCTCCGAGAAGTCCTACGCGTTGCTGGACCAGGGCAAGTACACCTTCCTGGTCGACCCGCGCGCCAACAAGTCCGAGATCAAGAAGGCCGTCGAGAACGTCTTCGGTGTCAAGGTCTCCTCGGTCCACACCCTGAACCGCCCGGGCAAGTCGCGCCGCACGCGGTTCGGGACGGGCCGCCGCAAGGACGTCAAGCGCGCGATCGTCACGCTCAAGGACGGCACCATCGACATCTTCGGCACGCTCTGAGCGCCGAGGGTCTAGAGCTAAAGGACTGCAACCCACATGGCTATCCGTAAGTACAAGCCGACGACGCCGGGCCGACGCGGCTCCAGCGTGGCGGACTTCGTCGAGGTGACCCGCACCACGCCGGAGAAGTCGCTGGTCCGCCCGCTGAGCAAGACCGGCGGCCGCAACGCCTCCGGCCGGATCACCACCCGCCACATCGGTGGTGGCCACAAGCGTGCCTACCGCGTGATCGACTTCCGCCGGGCCGACAAGGACGGCGTCAACGCCAAGGTCGCGCACATCGAGTACGACCCGAACCGCACCGCCCGCATCGCGCTGCTGCACTACACCGACGGCGAGAAGCGCTACATCATCGCGCCGAACAAGCTGCGCCAGGGCGACGTGATCGAGAACGGTCCCTCCGCCGACATCAAGCCCGGCAACAACCTGCCGCTGCGCAACATCCCGGTCGGCACCGTCGTGCACTGCATCGAGCTGCGGCCCGGTGGCGGCGCCAAGATCGCCCGGTCCGCCGGGACCCGCGTCCAGCTGGTCGCCAAGGAGGGCAAGATGGCGCAGCTGCGCATGCCCTCCGGGGAGATCCGCAACGTCGACGCGCGCTGCCGCGCCACCGTCGGCGAGGTCGGCAACGCCGAGCAGAGCAACATCAACTGGGGCAAGGCGGGCCGGATGCGGTGGAAGGGCAAGCGCCCCACCGTCCGCGGTGTCGTGATGAACCCGGTCGACCACCCGCACGGTGGTGGCGAGGGCCGGACCTCCGGCGGCCGGCACCCGGTCAGCCCGTGGGGTCAGCCCGAGGGCCGCACCCGCAAGCCCAACAAGCCCAGCGACAAGCTCATCGTGCGTCGTCGCGGCAAGAAGCGCTGAGCTAGGAGTAACGACAGATGCCTCGCAGCCTGAAGAAGGGCCCGTTCGTCGACGACCACCTCACCAAGAAGGTGGACGCCCAGAACGAGGCCGGAACCAAGAACGTCATCAAGACCTGGTCCCGCCGGTCGATGATCACCCCCGAGATGCTCGGCCACACGCTGGCCGTGCACGACGGCCGCAAGCACGTCCCGGTCTTCGTGACCGAGTCGATGGTCGGCCACAAGCTCGGCGAGTTCGCTCCGACCCGCACGTTCAAGGGTCACGAGAAGGACGACAAGAAGGGCCGCCGACGTTGAGCACCACTACCAGCGAAGGACAGACCATGGAAGCCAGGGCGCAGGCCCGGTTCGTCCGCGTGACGCCGATGAAGGCGCGCCGCGTGGTCGACCTGATCCGCGGCAAGAGCATCCCCGAGGCCGTCGCGCTCATGCGGTTCGCGCCGCAGAGCGCCAGCGACCCGGTGCTCAAGGTGCTCAACAGCGCCGTGGCCAACGCGCGGTTCGCCGCCGACCAGACGGGCACCGCCTTCGACGAGAGCGAGCTCGTGGTCTCGTCCGCGTACGTGGACGAGGGTCCGACGATGAAGCGGTTCCGGCCGCGCGCCCAGGGCCGCGCCAGCCGCATCAACAAGCGGACGAGCCACATCACCGTGATCGTCGCTCCGCGTACCCACAAGGGAGGTGCCCGCTGATGGGGCAGAAGATCAACCCGAACGGCTACCGCCTGGGCATCACGACGGACCACCGCAGCCGGTGGTTCGCCGACTCGACCAAGCCGGGTCAGCGCTACCGCGACTACGTGAAGGAGGACGTGGCCATCCGCCGCCTCCTGTCCACGGGCATGGACCGCGCCGGCATCTCCAAGGTCGAGATCGAGCGCACCCGGGACCGCGTGCGGGTCGACATCCACACCGCGCGCCCCGGCATCGTCATCGGCCGCCGCGGCGCCGAGGCCGACCGCATCCGCGGCGAGCTCGAGAAGCTCACCGGCAAGCAGGTCCAGCTGAACATCCTGGAGGTCAAGAACCCCGAGGTCGACGCCCAGCTCGTCGCCCAGGGCGTCGCCGAGCAGCTCGCTGCCCGCGTGACCTTCCGGCGCGCCATGCGCAAGGGCCTGCAGTCGTCCCTGCGCGCCGGCGCCAAGGGCATCCGGATCCAGGTCTCGGGCCGCCTCGGCGGTGCCGAGATGTCGCGCTCGGAGTTCTACCGCGAGGGCCGCGTGCCCCTGCACACCCTCCGGGCGAACATCGACTACGGCTTCTACGAGGCCAAGACGACCTTCGGCCGCATCGGCGTGAAGGTCTGGATCTACAAGGGCGACCTGACCGCCAAGGAGCTGGCCCGCGAGGAGGCCCAGGCCGAGCGCCCCCGTGGCGACCGGCGTCGGGGCGGCGACGGAGGCCGCCCCTGCCACCACCGAGGGAGAGCAGTCCTGATGTTGATTCCGCGTCGCGTCAAGCACCGCAAGCAGCACCACCCCAAGCGCAGCGGCATGGCCAAGGGCGGCACGACCGTCGCCTTCGGCGACTACGGCATCCAGGCCCTGGAGCCCGCCTACGTCACGAACCGGCAGATCGAGTCGGCCCGTATCGCCATGACCCGCTACATCAAGCGAGGCGGGAAGGTGTGGATCAACATCTACCCCGACCGTCCGCTGACCAAGAAGCCGGCAGAGACCCGCATGGGTTCCGGCAAGGGCTCGCCCGAGTGGTGGGTCGCCAACGTCAAGCCGGGCCGCGTCATGTTCGAGCTCTCCGGCGTCTCCGAGGAGATCGCCCGCGAGGCGCTCCGGCTGGCGATGCACAAGCTTCCCATGAAGGCCCGCTTCGTCACGCGTGAGGGTGGTGACATCTGATGGCACTCGGTTCCTCGAACCTGACCCCCGAGCAGCTCCGCGGCCTGGAGGACGGCCCGTTGGCCGACGCCCTGGCCGAGGCCAAGAAGGAGTTGTTCAACCTCCGGTTCCAGTCGGCCACCGGCCAGCTGGACAACCACGGCCGCCTGCGCGCCGTCCGTCGGGACATCGCGCGGATCTACACCGAGATGCGCGAGCGTGAGCTCGGCATCGGCCGCGAGGCCGTCCAGACCGAGACCAGCGAGAAGGTGGGCTGAGGATGAGCGAGAACACCACGACCGAGGTCGAGGCCACCCCGGAGCCGACCGTCGAGGCGCACCAGCCCGACGAGAGCGCCCTGGGCCACGGCGGCGACCGCAACTACCGCAAGACCCGTCAGGGCCTGGTGGTCAGCGACAAGATGGACAAGACCGTGGTGGTCGTCGTGGAGGACCGCGTCAAGCACGCCCTCTACGGCAAGGTCATGCGTCGCAGCCACAAGGTGAAGGCGCACGACGAGGCCAACACGGCCGGCGTCGGCGACCGCGTCCTCATCATGGAGACCCGCCCGCTCAGCGCCACCAAGCGCTGGCGCGTGGTGGAGATCCTCGAGAAGGCCAAGTAAGCAACAACCGTCCACAACGTTCGGCCAGGCTCGGCCCCCCGGGGCGAGAACCAGCCGGCACCTAGGAGAACGAACAGTGATCCAGCAGGAGTCGCGACTTCGCGTCGCCGACAACACCGGTGCCAAGGAGCTCCTGTGCATCCGCGTGCTCGGTGGCTCCGGCCGCCGCTACGCAGGCATCGGGGACACCATCGTGGCCACCGTCAAGGACGCCATCCCCGGCGGCAACGTCAAGAAGGGCGACGTCGTCAAGGCGGTCGTCGTGCGCACCCGCAAGGAGCGCCGTCGGCCCGACGGCAGCTACATCCGTTTCGACGAGAACGCAGCGGTGATCCTCAAGACCGACGGTGACCCTCGGGGCACCCGCATCTTCGGCCCGGTGGGCCGCGAGCTGCGTGACAAGAAGTTCATGAAGATCGTCTCGCTCGCGCCGGAGGTGATCTGAGCCATGGCGAAGATGAAGATCAAGAAGAACGACCTCGTGCAGGTCATCGCGGGCAAGGACAAGGGCCTGCAGGGCCGCGTCATCGCCGTCAACACCGACACCGACCGGGTGCTGGTGGAAGGCGTCAACCGCATCACCAAGCACACCCGCGCCGGCGGCGACCGCGGTGTCAGCACCGGAGGGATCCAGGTCCAGGAGGCTGCCGTGCACGTGTCCAACGTCATGGTGGTCGACCCCGAGGACAAGCGTCCCACCCGTGTGCGCACCCGCGTCGAGACCGTCGAGCAGGAGGACGGTCGGACCAAGACGGTGCGCAGCCGCGTTGCGGTGCGCTCGGGTAAGGACCTGTGAGCGACATGACTGACACCATCAACGAGACCCAGGACGCGGCCCCCGAGGCCCGCCCCACCCCGCGCCTCAAGCAGCGCTACGCCGACGAGATCAAGCCGGCGCTGGTCGAGGAGTTCGGCTACGGCAACGTCATGCAGGTGCCCGGCCTGGTCAAGATCACCGTGAACATGGGCGTCGGCGAGGCGGCCCGCGACAGCAAGCTGATCGAGGGCGCCATCCGCGACCTGGCCACCATCACCGGGCAGAAGCCATCGGTGACCAAGGCCCGCCGGTCCATCGCGCAGTTCAAGCTGCGCGAGGGCATGCCGATCGGCGCGCACGTCACGCTGCGCGGCGACCGCATGTGGGAGTTCCTCGACCGGCTGCTGTCCCTGGCGCTGCCGCGCATCCGCGACTTCCGCGGGCTCTCGCCCAAGCAGTTCGACGGTCGCGGCAACTACACCTTCGGTCTGACGGAGCAGTCCATGTTCCACGAGATCGACCAGGACAGGATCGACCGGGTCCGCGGCATGGACATCACGGTCGTGACCACCGCCACCACCGACGACGAGGGCCGGGCGCTGCTGAAGCGGCTGGGCTTCCCGTTCAAGGAGAACTGACCATGGCGAAGACCGCACTCGTCAACAAGGCCAACCGCAAGCCGAAGTTCAAGGTCCGCGCCTACAGCCGCTGCCAGCGGTGCGGCCGGCCCCACTCGGTCTACCGCAAGTTCGGCCTGTGCCGGATCTGCCTGCGCGAGATGGCGCACGCCGGCGAGCTGCCCGGCGTGACCAAGTCGAGCTGGTGACCGTCGGCAGCGCTGACGCACGGCATACCCGAAACCTCATCACGCACCACCTGGAACATCGAAGGTCGCCCGACCGGCTCCGCCGGCCGTGGGGAAACCGCGATGAGAAAGGGCCTGAAGCCCCATGACCATGACCGACCCGATCGCGGACATGCTGACCCGGATCCGGAACGCCAACTCGGCGCACAAGGACCAGGTCCGCATGCCGTACTCCAAGCTCAAGTCCAACATCGCCGACATCCTCAAGGCCGAGGGCTACATCGCCTCCTGGTCCGAGCAGGAGGCCGAGGTTGGCAGCACGCTCGTCATCGACCTGAAGTACGGGCCGAACCGTGAGCGTTCCATCGCCGGCGTCCGCCGGGTGTCCAAGCCGGGCCTGCGCGTGTACGCCAAGTCCACCAACCTGCCTCGTGTCCTCGGCGGCCTGGGCGTGGCGATCATCTCCACGTCCTCCGGTCTGCTGACGGACCGGCAGGCGGCCCAGAAGGGCGTGGGTGGGGAAGTCCTCGCCTACGTCTGGTGAGCAGGGAAGGAGCTCCACAGACATGTCTCGTATCGGACGACTCCCCGTCACCATCCCCTCGGGTGTGGACGTGACCATCGACGGGTCCACCGTCACCGTCAAGGGCCCCAAGGGCCAGCTGGCGCTCGACGTGGTCGAGCCCATCTCCGTGGCCAAGGCCGAGGACGGGGCCCTCCAGGTCTCCCGTCCCGACGACGAGCGCGACTCGCGCTCCCGTCACGGCCTGACGCGCAGCCTCATCGCCAACATGGTCGAGGGTGTGACCAACGGCTACACCAAGAAGCTCGAGATCCACGGCACCGGTTACCGCGTGACCGCCAAGGGCAGCGACCTGGAGTTCGCCCTCGGTTACTCGCACCCGATCCTGATCAAGGCCCCGGAGGGGATCACCTTCGCGGTCGAGAACCCCACCCGGTTCTCGGTCACGGGCATCGACAAGCAGCAGGTCGGCGAGGTCGCTGCGAACATCCGCAAGCTGCGCAGGCCGGACCCCTACAAGGGCAAGGGCGTGCGCTACGAGGGTGAGCACATCCGCCGCAAGGTCGGAAAGGCTGGTAAGTAAGCCATGGCACAGATCGTCAAGCGTTCCAAGACCAAGCTCGCGGCGCGCAACCGTCGCCACGTGCGCCTGCGCAAGCGGGTCACCGGCACCGCCGAGCGCCCCCGCCTGGTCGTCAACCGGTCCTCGCGCCACGTCTTCGTCCAGCTGGTCGACGACACCGCGAGCCGCACGCTGGCCTCCGCCTCGACGATGGAGGCCGACCTGCGCGCGCTCGAGGGTGACAAGACCGCCAAGGCCCGGCGCGTGGGCGAGCTGCTCGCCGAGCGTGCCAAGGCGGCCGGCGTGGACTCCGCGGTCTTCGACCGCGGCGGCAACCGGTATGCCGGTCGCGTCGCCGCGATCGCCGACGGCGCCCGCAAGTCCGGCCTGTCCCTGTGACCACCCCGACGAACGGAAAGAGGAACAACCATGGCTGGTGACTTCCAGCGCCGCGGCACCGGCGACAGCAACACCGCCGGCGACGCCCGCGACAACCGTCGGGGCGGCAACCGCGACAACCGCAGCACCGGACGCGACCGCGACTCGCGGCGCTCCGGGGGCCGTGACGACGACCGCAACCAGTACCTGGAGCGGGTCGTCACCATCAACCGCGTGGCCAAGGTCGTCAAGGGCGGCCGTCGGTTCAGCTTCACCGCGCTCGTCGTGGTGGGTGACGGCGACGGATCCGTCGGTGTCGGCTACGGCAAGGCCAAGGAGGTGCCCGCGGCGATCGCCAAGGGCGTGGAGGAGGCGAAGAAGAACTTCTTCCGCGTCCCCCGCATCGGCGGCACCATCCCGCACCCGGTCCAGGGCGAGGCCGCCGCAGGCGTGGTCATGCTCCGGCCGGCCAGCCCCGGTACCGGTGTCATCGCCGGTGGTCCGGTGCGTGCGGTCCTGGAGTGCGCGGGCATCCACGACGTGCTGAGCAAGTCGCTCGGCTCGGACAACTCGATCAACATCGTGCACGCCACCGTGGCCGCCCTCAAGGGGCTGGAGCAGCCGGAGGCCGTGGCCGCCCGACGGGGCAAGTCCGTCGAGGACGTGGCCCCCGCCGCCATGCTCCGTGCCCGCGCCGCCGCGCGTGCCGAGCAGAAGGCAGGTGCGTGATGGCACGTCTGAAGGTGACCCAGAGCAAGTCGACGGTGGGCACCAAGCACATGCACCGGGAGACGGTTCGGAGCCTCGGCCTGAAGCGCATCGGTGACACCGTCATCAAGGAGGACCGCCCCGAGTTCCGCGGGATGGTCCGCACGGTCGCCCACCTGGTGACCGTCGAGGAGGTTGACTGACCATGGCTGACAGCACGAAGCCCACCGAGGGTGGCGCCGCGCTGAAGGTCCACCACCTGCGCCCCGCCCCGGGGGCCCGCACCGCCCGCACCCGCGTGGGGCGTGGCGAGGCGTCCAAGGGCAAGAGCGCCGGTCGTGGCACCAAGGCACCAAGGCCCGCTACCAGGTGCCCGAGACCTTCGAGGGTGGCCAGACGCCCATGCACATGCGGCTGCCGAAGCTGCGCGGGTTCAAGAACCCGTTCAAGACGACCTTCCAGGTCGTCAACGTCGCCGACATCGCGGCCCTGTTCCCCCAGGGCGGGACCGTGACCGTCGAGGACCTCGTGGCCCGCGGTGCGGTCCGCAAGAACCAGCCGGTCAAGGTGCTGGGGGAGGGCGAGATCGACGTGAAGGTCGACGTCACCGCCACCCGGTTCAGCTCCTCGGCCAGGGCGAAGATCGAGGCCGCCGGCGGCAGCGCCACCGAGGCCTGAGCCTTTCCCCGCGGGGAACCGCGGGGCGACCTCGATCGCTCCGCCCCCCACACGTCGGGCCCCGAGTCGCTGTCAGCGGCCCGGGGCCCGACGCGTTCGGCGGGCCGGGCGCCCCGGTCCGGCCGTTCCCACCCCCAGCGCCGGGTGTTATCGTCGTCGGCGATCACGCCCGCACCCGGCGCCAGTCCGCCCCCGGGCACGACGTGCCCCGGGGACCACAGGAGGACCCTCCCTATGCTCTCCGCCTTCGTGCGTGCGTTCCGGACCCCGGACCTGCGCACCAAGTTGCTCTTCACGCTCGCGATCATGGCGATCTACCGCCTGGGCACGCACATCCCCAGCCCGGGCATCGACTACGGCCTGGTCCAGCAGTGCCAGCAGAACGCGACGGCCGCGGGCAGCGTGCTCGGCATGGCCAACCTCTTCTCCGGGGGCGCGATGATGCAGCTGTCCATCTTCGCGCTGGGCATCATGCCCTACATCACGGCCGCCATCATCACCCAGCTGCTGACCGTGGTCATCCCCCGCTTCGAGGAGCTGAAGAAGGAGGGGCAGGCCGGGCAGACGAAGATGACGCAGTACACCCGCTACCTGACGATCGGGCTGGCGGTGCTGCAGGCCTCCACTCTGGTGGTGATCGCCCGCGACCCGGCCCGGCTGTTCGGCGGCACCTGCACCACGGTGATGCCCGACGACAGCATCCCGGTGCTGGTCCTCATGGTGCTGACGATGACCGCCGGCACCGGGCTGATCATGTGGCTGGCCGAGCTGATCACCGAGAAGGGGGTCGGCAACGGGATGTCCCTGCTGATCTTCGTCTCGATCGCGGCGACCTTCCCCTCCTCGCTGTCGGTCATCTACCAGAAGTCGGTGACGACCTTCGTGCTCGTCATGCTCATGGGGCTGGCCATCATCACCGCCGTCGTCTACGTCGAGCAGTGCCAGCGCCGGATCCCGGTGCAGTACGCCAAGCGGATGATCGGCCGCCGCCAGTACGGCGGCACCTCGACCTACATCCCGCTCAAGCTCAACATGGCCAACGTCATCCCGATCATCTTCGCCAGCTCGATCCTCATGCTGCCGCAGCTGGCCGGGAACTTCGCCCGTCCCACGGACCCCGCCCAGCAGGCCCCCGAGTGGGTGACCTTCGTGGACCGCTACCTGTCCATGGGGATGACCGGGCAGGGCACGCACTGGGTGTACATGCTGCTCTACGTGGCGATGATCATCTTCTTCACGTTCTTCTACGTCGGCGTGACCTTCAACCCGACCGAGGTGGCGGACAACATGAAGCGCTACGGCGGGTTCATCCCGGGCATCCGTGCGGGCCGGCCCACGGCCGAGTACCTTGAGTACGTGATCAACCGGATCACCACCCCGGGTGCCCTCTACCTGGCGGGGCTGTCCCTCATCCCGCTGATCGCGTTCAACGCGCTCCAGGTGGCGGACTTCCCGCTGGGCGGCGCCTCGATCCTCATCATCGTGGGTGTCGGTCTGCAGACGGTCAAGCAGATCGAGTCCCAGCTCCAGCAGCACGACTACGAAGGGTTCCTCCGCTGATGCGTCTGATCATGCTCGGTCCTCCCGGTGCCGGCAAGGGCACCCAGGCCGCCCTGGTGTCCGCCGCCCACGGCGTCCCGGCCATCTCGACCGGCGACATCTTCCGCGCCAACATCAAGAACGAGACGCCGCTGGGGCTGCAGGTCAAGGAGATCACGGCCTCCGGCGGCTACGTCCCGGACGAGATCACCAACGCCATCGTGCGGGACCGCCTCGCCGAGCCCGACGCCGCCCAGGGGTTCCTCCTGGACGGGTACCCGCGCACGACCGGCCAGGTCGAGGCCCTGGACGCGATGCTGGCCGAGCAGGGCACCGCCCTGGACGCCGTGGTCGAGCTGACCGTGGACACCGACGAGGTGGTCGGGCGGCTGCTGGCGCGGGCGCAGGAGCAGGGCAGGGCCGACGACACCGAGGACGTCATCCGGGAACGGATGCGGATCTACGCCGAGGAGACCGCCCCCCTGGCGGCCGTCTACCGCGACCGGGGGCTGCTCCGGGTGGTCGACGGCATGGGGACCGTCGAGGAGGTCACCGCGCGGATCGAGGCGGTCCTGCCCTCCTCCGCCGGCCGGTCCTGACCCGCGGCGCCACCCGATGTCGCTCTTCCGTCATCGTTCCTCCATCGAGGCCAAGACGCCCGACCAGCTGCGCGCCATGCGTCGCGCCGGGCTGGTCGTGGCCGACACCCTCGCCCTCGTCCGCGGACGTGCGGCCGCCGGGGTCAGCACCGGCGAGCTCGACGCCGCCGCCGAGGAGCTCATCCGCTCCGCCGGCGCCCAGCCCAGCTTCCTCGGCTACCACGGCTTCACGGGGAGCCTGTGCACGTCGGTCAACGACGAGGTCGTGCACGGGATCCCGGGGTCGCGGGTCCTTCGGGAGGGTGACCTGCTCTCGGTCGACTGCGGCGCGATCGTCGACGGGTGGCACGGCGACGCCGCGATCACCCTCGTCGTCGGTGGACGGGACCGGGGGCGGCCCGAGGACCTCGCCCTCATGGACGACACCGAGGACGCCCTGTGGGACGGGATCGCCGCCCTGCGCGCCGGAGGCCGGCTGTATGCCGTGGGCGACGCCGTGGAGGCGGCCGTCGAGTCGGCCCTCCCGCGGCGCGCCGACCAGGGGGTGTCCGCCTACGGGATCCTCGAGGACTACGTCGGCCACGGGATCGGCCGGCAGATGCACATGGACCCCCACGTCCCGAACTACGCCGTGACCTCGACCGGCCCCACCGTGCCCTCCGGAGCCACGTTCGCCGTCGAGCCGATGGTCACGCTCGGCACGATCGAGACCCGCACGCTGGACGACGACTGGACGGTCGTCACCACCGACGGGTCCAGGGCCGCGCACTGGGAGCACACGGTGGCCGTCACCGACGCCGGGCTGTGGGTGCTGACCGCGCACGACGGCGGCGAGGAGCAGCTGCGCGCCCGCGGGGCCCCCTTCGCCCCGCTCGCCGACTGACCGCCCTGCCCGTCCGCCGGGCGGATTGGCCTTCCCTTGCCCGGTTCCCGTACGATGGTGCGTCGGCCCGGACTGGGTCGACGCAGTGCAGTCACGCGAAAAGTGGAGGACATGGCGAAGAAGGACGGCGTCATCGAGATCGAGGGCACGGTAGTCGAAGCCCTTCCGAACGCGAACTTCCGGGTGGAGCTGACCAACGGACACGTTGTGCTGGCCCACATCTCCGGGAAGATGCGTCAGCACTACATCCGGATCCTCCCCGAGGACCGGGTCGTGGTGGAGCTCAGCCCGTACGACCTCACCCGTGGACGCATCGTCTTCCGCTACCGCTGACGTCCCGGGCCCTGCCGGTCACGGCAGGGACGGGCCCCGCTGCACCCGCACCACATCCACCACCCGAAGATCCGAAAGCAGGCAGGCCATGAAGGTTCAGCCGAGCGTGAAGAAGATCTGCGACAAGTGCAAGGTGATCCGCCGCCACGGCCGGGTCATGGTGATCTGCGACAACCTGCGCCACAAGCAGCGCCAGGGCTGAGCAGAGCACGACCGCACGGCTCGCAGGGCTTCCCGCCACGTCGAGAAGAGCGACACAACTTCATACCGAAGCAGCAAGCAGCACCCGACCCCCGTCGACACGGGACGTCACCCCCGGCCGCGAGAGCCGGGGACCGCGGGCTCCGGCCCACTTCAGAGGATGCGGACCGGTGCTGCACCAGACTCTCGCACGATTCCTAGGAGCATCTGCCACATGGCACGACTCATCGGTGTCGACCTCCCGCGCGACAAGCGCGTCGAGGTCGCCCTCACCTACATCTTCGGCGTGGGCCGCACCCGCGCCGACCAGACGCTGGCGGCCGCGGGTGTGGACCCGTCGACCCGCGTCAAGGACCTGACGGAGGAGCAGCTGGTCGCTCTGCGTGACCACCTCGAGGGCGCCTACCGCCTCGAGGGCGACCTGCGCCGTGAGGTGGCCGCCGACATCCGCCGCAAGGTGGAGATCGGCAGTTACCAGGGGATGCGGCACCGCCGCGGCCTCCCGGTGCACGGTCAGCGCACGAAGACCAACGCGCGGACCCGCAAGGGCCCCAAGCGCACCGTCGCCGGCAAGAAGAAGGCCGGCAAGTAACCGGTCGGGGGCCCTGCCCCCGACTGCCCCCGCTGGGGCTGCGCCCCGGACCCCGTGTCCGGCCCGTTGGCCCCACGCCTAGAGAACAGCTTCCTCGTCAGGAGAGACAATGCCCCCCAAGAGCCGTCAGGCCGGCGCGCGCAAGGTGCGCCGCAAGGAGAAGAAGAACGTCGCCGTCGGGCACGCCCACATCAAGAGCACGTTCAGCAACACCATCATCACCATCACCGACCCCACCGGGGCCGTCATCGCCTGGTCCTCCTCGGGCCAGGTCGGCTTCAAGGGATCGCGCAAGTCGACCCCCTACGCCGCGCAGATGGCTGCCGAGGCCGCCGCCCGTCGTGCGATGGAGCACGGCATGCGCAAGGTGGACGTCTTCGTCAAGGGTCCGGGCTCGGGCCGCGAGACGGCCATCCGTTCGCTGACCGCCGCCGGCCTGGAGGTCGGGACGATCAACGACGTGACGCCCCAGGCGCACAACGGCGTCCGCCCGCCCAAGAAGCGCCGCAACTGAGCCCCGGAAGGATCTAGGTAAACAGACATGGCCCGTTACACCGGACCCATCACCAAGAAGTCCCGCCGGCTCAAGGTCGACCTCGTCGGCGGCGACAAGAACTTCGACCTGCGTCCCTTCCCCCCGGGGCAGCACGGCCGCCGCCGGTCGCAGGAGAAGGAGTACCTGACCCAGCTGCAGGAGAAGCAGAAGGCCCGCTTCACCTACGGCGTCATGGAGAAGCAGTTCCGTCGGTACTACGAGGAGGCCGCGCGCCGCCCCGGCAAGACCGGTGCCAACCTGCTCGTCATCCTCGAGTCCCGCCTCGACAACGTGGTCTACCGCGCCGGTCTGGCCCGCACCCGTCGTGCGGCCCGCCAGCTGGTGACCCACGGCCACTTCATGGTCAACGGCCGCCGGGTGGACGTCCCGTCCTACCGCGTCGAGAAGTACGACATCATCGAGGTCCGCCCGCAGTCGGTGGAGACCTTCCCCTTCCAGCTGGCCCGCGAGACCTACGGCGACCGCCCGGTCCCGGCCTGGATGAAGGTGCTGCCCGGCTCGCTGACGATCCTCATCCACCAGCTGCCCACCCGTGAGCAGATCGACACGATCCTCACCGAGCAGCTGATCGTCGAGCTCTACTCGAAGAACTGATCCCCGGGGGCCCGCCCCCGGGACACCTGAGCGGGCAGGTATGGCGTCCCTCGTCATACCTGCCCCCTCGCCGTCGGGACCACGGACCGAGGCGGTCCCGACAGCCGGCTCTTCGGGCCGGCGGACTCACGAGGCGTCATATAGCGGTCGCCCGTGGAAAGGACATGAACAGTGCTCATCGCACAGCGCCCCATCCTCTCCGAGGAGGTCGTCACCGACTCCCGCTCCCGGTTCTCCATCGAGCCGCTCGAGCCCGGGTTCGGCTACACCCTCGGCAACTCCCTGCGCCGGACCCTGCTCTCGAGCATCCCGGGCGCCTCGCTGACCAGCATCCGGATCGACGGCGTGCTGCACGAGTTCTCCACGATCCCCGGGGTCAAGGAGGACGTCACCGAGATCATCCTCAACCTCAAGCGCCTGGTCGTCTCCAGCGAGCACGACGAGCCGGTCGTGATGTACCTGCGCAAGCAGGGCGCCGGCGCGGTCACCGCCGCCGACATCGCCCCGCCCGCCGGGGTCGAGGTGCACAACCCCGACCTGCACCTGGCCACGCTCAACGAGTCCGGCACGATCGAGATCGAGATGACCGTGGAGCGCGGTCGTGGCTACGTCTCGGCCCAGCAGAACAAGTCCGGAGAGCAGGAGATCGGCCGGATCCCGGTCGACTCGATCTACTCCCCGGTCCTGGCCGTGACCTACAAGGTCGAGGCCACCCGTGTCGAGCAGCGCACCGACTTCGACCGCCTCGTGGTCGACGTCGAGACCAAGAGCTCGATCAGCCCCCGCGACGCCATGGCCTCGGCCGGCAAGACCCTGGTGGAGCTCTTCGGCCTGGCCCGTGAGCTCAACACCGAGGCCGAGGGCGTGGAGATCGGTCCCTCCGCCGGGGACGGCGCGCTGGCGTCCGACCTGGCGCTGCCGATCGAGGAGCTGGACCTGACCGTCCGCTCCTACAACTGCCTCAAGCGCGAGGGCATCCACTCGGTGGGCGAGCTCGTCGGCCGCAGCGAGGCGGACCTGCTGGACATCCGCAACTTCGGCGCCAAGTCCATCGACGAGGTCAAGGACAAGCTGGCCGAGATGGGCCTGGCGCTCAAGGACAGCCCGCCCGGGTTCGAGGGTGCGAGCTCCTACGAGGACGGGTCCTACGACGACGACGGCGACGCCGCCTTCGTCGAGGACGAGCAGTACTGATACCGCATTTTTCACCCCAGGAGTCATTCTCATGCCTGCACCCAAGAAGGGCCCGCGCCTCGGCGGCGGAGCCGCCCACGAGCGCCTCATGCTGTCGAACCTGGCGACCGCCCTGTTCGAGCACGACCGGATCACCACCACCGAGCCCAAGGCACGCCGCCTCCGGCCGCTGGCCGAGCGCCTGGTGACCTTCGCCAAGCGCGGTGACCTGCACAACCGCCGCAAGGTCCTGAGCACCATCCGGGACAAGGGGGTCGTGCACCGCCTGTTCACCGAGATCGCCCCGGACATGGCCGACCGCGAGGGCGGTTACACCCGGATCACCAAGATCGCCCCCCGCAAGGGCGACAACGCTCCGATGGCCGTGATCGAGCTGGTCCGGGAGCCCGTCGCCCGCAAGGCGGTCGTGACCCAGGCCGAGGGCGCCACCAAGCGGTCCGCCAAGGACCGCAAGGCCGCCGAGGCCGACGCTGCGGCGATCACCGACGCCGAGCTGGCGGCGGAGGAGCCCACCACCGACGACGCCGCCGAGGTCGAGCAGACCCAGGCCGAGGTGGAGGCCGCGGACAGCGCCGCCGAGCAGGGCGCGGACGTCGCCGCGGCCGGTGAGGTCGCCGAGGTGAGCGAGAACGAGACGGCCGACGACACCACCGAGGCCGCCATGGTCTCCGGCGGCGCCGACGACGCCGAGGAGCCCGCCGCCGACGCGACCGAGGAGGACGACACCTCCAAGTGAGGTCCGTCCCCTCCCCGCGCTGACGTGCGACCTCGAGGCCGCCCATCCCGATCCGGGGTGGGCGGCCTTCGTCGTCCCGAGGAGAAGGGCAGGGCAGGATGGGACGCGTGCGCATCAGGATCGATCTGGCCTACGACGGGACGGACTTCTCCGGCTGGGCCCGTCAGCCCGGTCGCCGGACGGTCGAGGACGAGCTCGGTCGGGCCCTGGCCACCGTGCTGCGCGCTCCCGACGTCCGGCTGACCGTAGGGGGACGCACGGACGCCGGGGTGCACGCGCGCGGGTCCGTCTGCCACCTGGACGTGGATCCCCACGCGTGGGCGGCGGTCCCGGGGCGGTCTGGACGGACGCCGTCGGAGGCCCTGGTGAGCAGGCTCCGTGGGGTGCTTCCCCCCGATGTCGTCGTCCGGCGGGCGGCGGAGGTGCCGGCGGTGTTCGACGCGCGTTTCTCCGCGACGGGGCGCCGGTACACCTACCGGATCTGCGACGACCCGCCGCGTCTGGACCCCCTGAGGCGGCGGGACACCGTGGTCTGGCGACGACCGTTGGACGTCGACGCGATGGCCGCGGCGGCCGAGACGCTCGTGGGGCTGCACGACTTCGCCGCCTACTGCCGGCCGCGCGAGGGGGCGAGCACGGTCCGCCAGCTGAAGTCCTTCGACTGGACGCGCGAGGCCGACGGGACGGTCCGGGCCACCCTCGTGGCGGACGCCTTCTGCCACAGCATGGTCCGGGCCCTCGTCGGGGGCCTGGTCCCGGTGGGGGAGGGGCGGCGGTCAGGGGCCTGGCCGCGCGAGGTGCTGGACGGCCGGGTGCGCGACCCGGGCGTGCAGGTGATGCCCGCCCACGGGCTGTGCCTGGAGCAGATCGACTACCCGTCCACCCGGGAGGGGCTGGAGTCCCGTGCCGACGAGGCCCGGGCCCTGCGGGGACCGGTCCACCGGTCGGGAGGCGACGCACGCTAGGTTGGGGGCCATGCTGGCTGCCTACGTCGACGCCATCAACGCCGAGGACCCCCTGAGCGGGCTCGTGGTGGGGGACCGGCCCGAACCGGAGGCCCGACCCGGGTGGACGGTGCTCGACGTCGTCGCCGCGGGCCTGAACCACCACGACCTGTGGTCGCTCAAGGGCGTGGGCCTGCCGGCGGACCGGCTGCCGATGACCCTGGGGTGCGACGCCGTGGCGGACCACCCCGAGGACGGGCCGGTCGTGGTGCTGCCGGTGATCTCCGGGACCCCCGGCTGGACCGGGGACATCACCCTCGACCCGCGCCGGACCCTGCTCTCGGAGCTGCACCAGGGGACGCTGGCCGAGCAGGTGGCCGTCCCCGACGGAAGCTGGGCCCCCATGCCGGCCCACCTGTCACCCGTCGAGGCGGCGGCGTTGTCCACGGCCTGGCTCACGGCCTACCGCATGCTCTTCCGCAACGCCGGGGTCCGTCCGGGGGACACCGTGCTGGTCCAGGGGGCCGGGGGCGCGGTGGCGACCGCGCTCGTCCAGCTCGGGTCCGCTGCCGGCCTGACCGTGTGGGTGACCAGCAGGGACGAGGAGAAGGGCAGGGCGGCCGTCGAGCTCGGCGCCGCACGTGCCTTCGAGAGCGGGGAGCGGCTGCCGCAGCGGGTGGACGCCGTCCTCGAGAGCGTCGGCGCCGCGACGTGGTCGCACTCGATCAACGCGCTCCGGCCGGGCGGCACCGTGGTGATCTGCGGTGCGACCTCAGGCGATGCGCCTGAGAAGGCCGAGCTGACGAAGATCTTCTTCAAGCAGCTCCGTGTGGTGGGGTCGACCATGGGCACCCTGGACGAGCTCCGTGGGCTGTGCCGCTTCGTGGAGACGGCCGGACTGCGCCCGGCGGTGGACAGCACGTATCCGTTGGAGCGCACCGCCGACGCGCTCGCGCACCTCGCCTCGGGGGACGTCCGCGGGAAGGTCGGCATCACGGTGCGCGCAGGGTCCTGAGCTGCCGGCCACCGGCCGAGGGCGCGGCCCATGAGGGCGGCTGACCTGCGGGAACGCTCGCCCGGGACCGATCCTCGTCCCCGCCGACCTGCGCTCCCGCTCCGGGTCCGCAGGTCCGATTTGGACCTGGCCGCTCGGTCTGTGTAATGTATCCCCTCGCCGCACCGCGCAAGCGGAGCGGCGGACCAGCCCCTTGGTCTCCCCCCACCTCATCCCGTCCGCAGAGCGGATTTGGAGGTGGAGCGCAGATCGGGTAGGCTGGAGAGGTTGCCCCGGATGAGGCTTGCACGGTTGTGTGGGTTTCTGGTGGTGTGTGTCCGATTCTTGAGAACTCAACAGCGTGTCAGTTTATTGATGCCATGTATTTGTTTGGCCATCGCGTTCCTGCCCCCCGGTGGGGCGTGGTGGTTTGTTTGTCAGGAAACTGGATTCTTTGGTAAGAGTTTTGGTTTTTATCGGAGAGTTTGATCCTGGCTCAGGACGAACGCTGGCGGCGTGCTTAACACATGCAAGTCGAACGATGAAGCCCAGCTTGCTGGGTGGATTAGTGGCGAACGGGTGAGTAACACGTGAGTAACCTGCCCT
>NZ_MKKA01000003.1 GCF_001942405.1 Ornithinimicrobium sp. CNJ-824 | reverse complement strand
GTCCGCTCCCCCGGACCACGCCCGTACACATCCGCCGCCACGATCTGGCGGCGCATGTCCGCGTCGGGACGGTAGGAGGCGATCGTCCGCTCGATGCACCGCCCGTCGGCCGGGTCCACCAGGATCCGGTGCATCGTGGTCCCCGGAGCCAGCGCCAGGTCCCGCGCCTGCCCAGGGGTCAGGAACGCAGGGTGCAGCCCCAGCAGCTCGGCCACCGTGCCCGACCAGGCCACCCCCGGCAACGCAGCCTGCCCCACCACCGGCCCGCCCGGTGGGACGGCCGCAGGTGCCGAGGCGTCCGGCGAGGGCGGCGAGGCTCCTGGCGGGGTCGGCGGCCCTGCCGAGGGCAACCGCGCAGACTGGTCCCCGCATCTGCGGACCAACCAGTCCGGAAGCCGAGGCCACCCAGCGCCGGCCAGGGTGAACGGCCCGGGCCCGGTGCGACCATCACCGGCTTCCTCACGGGTGCCGACGACACCACCGCGGCCGTGCGGATGCTCCAGGCCCGGGCGGCCCGTGCCCCGGCCGGTGTGGGCGCACCGGGGGCAGACCACCGTGCCGGTCAGGCAGTCCCAGGGGACCACGACCTGCAGGGTCACCGGCGGGGTCGCCGTCGTGACCGCGGCCAGGCCGTCCAGGTCCTGCGGCGTGACCAGCTCGTCGACGACCTCGGGCACCTCGACCGTGCCGTGCAGCAGCAGGCTGGCGCACAGGTCCGAGCGCAGCTGCGAAAGCGACCGCTCCTGCCCAGCACCCCTCACGCCCGGGCCATCCGGTCCACCCGGGCGAACACCCCCACCCCCGAGATCAACGCAGTCCGCACGCCCACCGTCGCCGTCCCGTCGTCATGCACCCGCAGCCACGCGTCCCGCGAAGCGACCGCCTCCTCACGCGCCGCCCTGGCCGACCGCTCGTCCTTGCCCTTGGCACGGACCACCTCACGGTCGAGCGCGGCATAGAACTCCTTGACCGCCCACGCCCGACCGTGCAGCGCCCCGTCCGGGTCCAGCCGCTCCGGCGCCGCGCACGACACGTCGCTGCCGAACAGCACCGCCGCGATCGTGCTCACGTCCTCCACCGGCAACGACCCGGCCTTGGTCCAGAACCGGCGCACCAGATGCCAGGGGACCTCACCACGGCGCAGCGCCGCCAGCACCGGCGCACCGACCCCCTCCGGCGCGCAGGCCACCGCCACCATGTCCCGGGCCTCCCCGCGGCCCAGGCCCAGGGCCACCTCCAGCTCGGCGGCCACCAACGACTTCACCCGCGCCCGCCACTTCCCCCAGGCCGTGGCCGACAGTCCCGCCGCGTCCGAGATCCCCCTCTCCTCCAGCAGCCGCCGCCCCGTGCGCACCGCCAGGTCCGCCACCGCCACCAGCTGCACCGCCTCCATCCGACACCTCAGCAGCGCCAGCGCACCCACCCCCCGGACCGCCTCCAGATCCACCGGCGGCACCGCCAGGGCGCCCTCGTGCTCGGCCGCCACCACGGCCGCACCGGCCATCGCCTCCACGGTCGCGGCCCCCAGGCCCAGGTCGGACAGGACACGACCCACGGCCCCGACCGGATCCCGCAACGTCAGCCCCTGGTCGTGCTCGACCGCAGGCTCGGCCCAGGCCCCAGGGCCGGCCAGCTGCTGCCACTCCAACGACTCCCCCACCGCGCACGCCTCCGCGTCGTAGGGCTCCAGGTCCTCCCAGGGAGGTCCGACGACGGCCACACCGCCGGACTGGCCACCACCACCGGCCACCCAGGACACCTCTCGACCACCGACACTGCGACTCATCGAACCCTCCTCCCCAGCATCCCCTTGCCTGACACCCATATTAGGACATGTGTTCGAACCCTGCAAGAGTTGTGCACGGCTCGCGTACGCCTGCAGGGTGTGCCTGCCTACCGGTTCGGGCACCAGCAGACCGCAGTCGTGGGGCGTGTGTCGGGGGTGCTGAACAGGGGGACTCAGGAGCTCCGTCGGACCCGCCTGCGTCCGGGACCGACCCGCCGGGCTCAGGGGCCGTCGAGGCTCAGGGGTCGACGTCTGCGGCCGCCCGGCGGGCGAACACCTCCTGGGCCAGACGGGTGGTCGGACCGGCCTCCTCCCCCAGCGATCGCGGCATGACGACGGGCGCCGCGAGCTCAAGCCCGGTCGCCGTCGTGGCGGGGCCGGTCACCTCGATCCGGGTGACCGCGCAGACGTCTCGCACCGAGGAGGTGATCCACACCTCGTCGGCCTCGTCGAGCACGGCCATCGGCAGGTGCCCCTCGACCACCTCCACCCCTTCGTCGCGCAGCCACTCGATCGCCAGGTCCCTCGTGACGCCCGCCAGCGGTCCGGCGGTCAGCGCCGGCGTCATCACCACGTCGCCGAGCACGACGAAGACGTTGGATCCGGTCCCCTCGCACAGCTCGCCGGCCGTGTTCGGCAGCAGGGCCTCGGCGGCGCCTGCCCGCTTGGCCGCCGCGAGCGCGACCACGTTGTCGGCGTAGGAGGTCGTCTTCAGCCCGGTCAGCGCACCCTTCTCGTTGCGCGCCCAGGGGACGACGGCCACCGCGGTCGTGCGCGGCGGGGGCTCCTGCTCCTGGGCGGTGACGAGGTATGTCGTGCCCTCCGTCCCGCGGTCGCTGCCCAGGGGGCCGGGACCGGCGGTGACGGTCCACCGGAGGCGTCCGAAGGACATCGGCGCCATGGCCAGGACGGCCTCGATGCCCTCCTGCACCCGGTCCCTGTCCAGCGGCGCCAGCCCGAGCCCGGCCAGCGACCGGTCCATCCGGTCGTGGTGCCGGGACAGGGCGAAGACCTGCCCGTCGACGACCTTGGCGGTCTCGAAGACCCCGTCCCCCACGGTGATCCCGTGGTCCAGCGGCGTCAGGGCCGGTTCGTCCGGCCGGACCAGGTGACCGTCGACCCATACCCGCACCTGCGGCATACCAGCTCCCATGGGGGTCACTCTCGCACGGAGGCGACGGGGCTAGGCTCTGGACCGTGGTCAACGCGCTCTACCTGTCCTCGGCCGAGACGCAGTCCGGCAAGTCCGCCCTGGCCGTCGGTCTGCTGGCCGAGCTGTGCGCCCGCGGGGGGCGGGTGGGGGTGTTCCGCCCCGTGGTCCTCGACACCGCCCACGACCCGCTGCTCGAGCTGCTGCACCCGATGTCGACCTCCCCCGCCGACCCGTCCGCGGCGGTGGGCGTGACCTACGACGACGTCCACCGCGGGCAGGAGGCCGCCGTGGGCACCGCGGTCGAGCGCTTCCACGCCTACGCCGCCGAGCACGACACCGTGCTCGTCGTCGGCTCGGACTTCACCGGCGTGCCGGCCCCCACGGAGTTCTCCGTCAACGCCACGATCGCCGCCCACCTGGGCGCGGCCATGGTCCTGGTCGTGCCCTGCCGCGACCGGTCGGTGGACGAGAGCGTCACCGCCGCCAGGTGATCTATTCCGAGGCGCGCAGCCGGCACGCCGACGTCGCCGCGGTGATCGCCAACCGGGTCCCGTCCGAGCAGGGCGAGGCGGTCCGGGCGGGCATCGTCGAGCGGCTCCGCTCGGAGGTGACGCCCACCGGCAAGCGACGGGCCAACGTCGGCGCGGGGGTGCCGGTCTTCACCGTGCCGGGCGACCCGTTGCTGAGCGCTCCGACGATGCGCGACCTCATGGGCGCCGTCGACGGCCGCCTGCTGCTCGGCGAGGAGACGCTGCTGGACCGCGAGGTCACCGGCATGGTCGTGGCCGGGATGACGATGCCGCACGTGCTGGACCGGCTGCACGAGGGCTGCGCCCTCATCTGCCCCGGCGACCGGGAGGAGGTGCTGCTGGCCACGCTGCTGGCCCACCGCGCCTCCACCTTCCCGTCCATGTCGGGCATCCTCCTCAACGGTGGCTTCCTGCCCAGCGAGCAGGTCCACCGCCTGGTCGAGGGCGTCGGCGTCGAGCTCCCGGTCGTCACCTGCACCACCGGGACGATGACCACGGCCACCGCCATCTCCCGCGTGCACGCCCGCATCGGCCCCGGCTCGACCCGCAAGATCGAGCGCGCCCGCACCCTGGTCCACGAGCACGTCGACATGGACGTGCTGCTGCCCGTCGGCGGGCACCACCCGGTGGGCTCGGCCGGTCCCCGGGTGATCACCCCGCTGATGTTCGAGCACGAGCTGACCGCCCGGGCCCGCGCTGCCGACGCCCACATCGTCCTGCCGGAGGGCATGGAGGACCGGATCCTGCGGGCCGCGGACACCCTCCTGGCACGGCGGGTCGCCCGGCTGACGCTGCTCGGCGACGAGGACGAGGTGCGGGCCCGTGCGGCCACCCTCGGCCTGCACCTCGACGAGGCCGCGGTCGTGGACCCCCAGACCAGCGACCTGCGGCAGGCTTCGCCGAGGAGTACGCCCGCCTGCGGGCCCACAAGGGCGTCACCCTGGAGCACGCCTGGGACGTCGTGGCCGACCCCGCCTACTTCGGCACGATGATGGTGCACGGCGGCCGGGCCGACGGCATGGTGTCCGGCTCGATCACGACCACCGCCCACACGATCCGGCCCGCGCTGGAGGTCATCCGCACCGCGCCCGGGGTCTCGGTCGTCTCCAGCGTCTTCTTCATGCTGCTGGCCGACCGGGTCCTCGTCTACGGCGACTGCGCCATCAACCCCGACCCCACCGCCGAGCAGCTGGCCGACATCGCGGTCTCCTCGGCGCGCACGGCCGCCAAGTTCGGGGTCGACCCCCGGCTGGCGATGCTGTCCTACTCCACCGGCGGCTCGGGGTCCGGCGCGGACGTCGAGAAGGTCCGCGCGGCCACGGCCCTGGTCCGGGAGCAGGCCCCGGACCTGCTGGTCGAGGGCCCGCTGCAGTACGACGCGGCCGTCGACCCGACCGTCGCGGCGACCAAGATGAAGGACTCCCCCGTCGCCGGTCTGGCCACGGTGCTGATCTTCCCGGACCTCAACACCGGCAACAACACCTACAAGGCCGTCCAGCGCAGCGCCGGCGCCATCGCCATCGGCCCGGTCCTGCAGGGGCTCAACGCCCCCGTCAACGACCTGTCCCGCGGGGCGACCGTGCGCGACATCATCAACACGGTGGCGATCACCGGCATCCAGGCGAGGGGCTGACGTGGCAACGACCGGTGAACTCTCCCCCGGCACCCGGCGCGTGCTCGTCGTCAACGCGGGCTCGTCCTCCCTGAAGTACCAGCTCGTCGACCCCGACACCGGCGCCTCCGACGCCACCGGCCTCGTCGAGCGGATCGGGCTGCCCGCCGGGCGGGTGCGGCATACCTGCCCCTCGGGCACGCACACGCACGAGACCACCGTCCCCGACCACGTCCGCGCCATGGAGCTGCTGCGCGCCGCCTTCGCCGAGCACGGCCCCGACCTGGCCGAGGTCGAGCTCGTCGCGGTCGGCCACCGGGTGGTCCACGGCGGTGCGGACTTCAGCGAGCCCACCGTGGTGACTACCGCGGTGCTCGACGCCGTGCGCCGGCTGATCCCGCTGGCCCCGCTGCACAACCCGGGCAACCTGCAGGGCATCGAGGTCGCCCGGCAGGTGTTCCCGGACGTGCCGCAGGTGGCGGTCTTCGACACCGCGTTCCACCAGTCCATGCCGCCGGAGGCCTCCACCTACGCCGTGCCGCGGTCCTGGCGCGAGCAGTACCGCGTCCGCCGCTACGGCTTCCACGGCACCTCGCACGCCTACGTCTCCCGGCGGGTGGCCGACCTCGTCGGACGCCCGGTGGAGGAGCTGGCCACCATCGTGCTGCACCTGGGCAACGGGGCCAGCGCCACCGCGGTGGACGGCGGCCGCAGCGTGGACACCTCGATGGGCCTCACCCCGCTCGAGGGCCTCGTCATGGGCACCCGCCCCGGCGACGTCGACCCGGGTCTGCCCCGCCACCTGGCCGAGGTGGCCGGGCTGGCGGTCGAGGACTACGACCGGGCGCTGTCCAAGGAGAGCGGCCTGCTGGGTCTGACCGGGTCGGCCGACATGCGCGACGTGGAGCGCCGGATGGAGGAGGGGGACCCCGACGCGCGGCTCGCCTTCGACGTGGTCGTGCACCGACTCCTGCACTACGTGGGGGCGTATGCCGCGGTGCTGGGACGGCTGGACGTGATCGCCTTCACCGCCGGCATCGGGGAGCACAGCCCGCTCGTGCGCGCCGCCGTGGTGGAGCGGCTCGCCGGGTTCGGCCTGCGGCTGAACGAGGCGGCCAACGAGGCGGTCCACACCGAGGCGCTGATCAGCACCCCGGAGAGCTCGGTGGCCGTGTGGGTGGTCCCGACGAACGAGGAGTACGAGATCGCCCGCCAGGCCGCCGAGCTGGTCGCGCCGGCCTGAGCCGCCGGCCCGGCGGCAGGGGCCTCAGCGGACCCGGCGGGCGGGCGGCCCGGGCACGGCGTGCAGGAAGGCCGGGGCGTCCAGCCCCTCCCGGGCGAACGCCTGCGCCACCGACTCCGCGACCTGCTCCACCTCGGTCCTGGCGACGAGCACGACCGCCGACCCGCCGAAGCCGCCTCCGGTCATCCGGGCACCAGGGGCTCCGGCCCCGAGCGCGGCCTCGACGGTCAGGTCCAGCTCCGGGCAGGAGACCTCGTAGTCGTCCCGCAGGGAGGCGTGCGAGGCGGTCATGAGGGAGCCCACCCGGGCCATGTCCTGCTCGCGCAGCGCGGCCACCAGGTCCAGCACCCGCTCGTTCTCGGTCAGCACGTGCCGGACCCGGGGCAGGGCGTCGGGTATGCCGTGCAGCGCCCGGGCGGGCCCGGCAGGTCGCTCCCAGTCCCGGTCGAGCACCTCCGGGTCGAGCTCCCGCAGGGACCCGACCCCCAGCGCCGCGGCCGCCTCCTCGCAGGTGCGGCGTCGCCGTTCGTACTGGCCGTCGCCCAGGGCGTGGTGGACCCGGGTGTCCACCACGAGGAGCTCGTGGTCGGGCAGCGTCCAGGCCACCGGCACGACGCTGCGGTCGCGCGCGTCGAGCAGCAGCAGGTGCTCGTCGACCGCCCGCAGCGAGACGGTCTGGTCCATCCCGCCGGTCGCGGCGCCGGCCACCTCGTTCTCGGCCCGCACGCACACGTCCACCAGCTCCGCCGCGGACAACGCGTCGAGCTGCGGCACCAGGTCGCGCAGCGCCAGCCCGACCGAGCAGGACAGCGCGGCCGAGGAGGACAGGCCCGCCCCGAGGGGGACGTGCCCGTCGACGAGGACGTCCATGCCGACCTCGGCCGCCCCGGCGCGCTCCGCCAGCACGGACGCCACCCCGGCGACGTAGGCCGCCCACCCGTCAGGACTCCCCTGCCGGACCGTGGTGACGGGACCCTCCCAGCCGTGCGGGGCCTGCAGCGAGGCCACCCGCAGGAGCCCGTCGTCCCGACGTCGGACGGCGGCGTAGGTCCGGTGCGGCAGGGCCAGCGGCAGGGCGTAGCCGCCGTTGTAGTCGGTGTGCTCCCCGACGAGGTTGACCCGGCCGGGGGCCGCCCAGACCCCGTCGGGCAGGTCGCCGAACCGGTCGAGGAACTGCGTGGACAGGGAGTCGGCGACGTCCGTGTCCACCGCGGGCTCGAGCCAGGTCAGGGGCCCGACCCCACCCGCGTCCCGCGTGCTCACCGGGCCTCCCCGACGTGCAGGAGGTGGGCGTGCTCGGGGTGCAGCGGGAGCATCGGCAGACCGACCTCGGCCAGGACCCGTCCGGGCAGGACCACCCCGGTGCGGGCCCACGGGACCATCGGCCGTCGCTCCAGGACGCCGTCCCCGCCAGGTCCGGCACCGTCACCCGGTAGCGGCGCTCCGGGTCCAGGCCGGGCAGCCGCACCCGGCCCGGGCCGGAGACCGGGCGCCGGACCGACACCACCCCGTAGAGCGCCTCTGAGCGGTCCTGGGCGACCACCCCGTGCACCCAGGTGTCATCGTCGTGGTGGTCGCCGTTGACGACCGTCCCGCCGTGGAGCAGGTCGCGGTGCTCGCGGTGGAAGGCGACCCAGCGCCCCAGCACGTCGAGCTCCTCCTCGGAGGCGGTGGTGAGGTCCCACTCGATCCCCATGTGGCCCCAGATCGCGGTCTGGGCGCGGAAGGACAGGTCGTGCCGCCGGCCGGTCGTGTGCGACCGGGGCGAGCCGACGTGGGTGCCGACCCAGCCGGGGGGCAGCAGGGCGAAGGTCCACCGTTGGATCTGCTGCCGCTCCAGGGGGTCGATGCAGTCCGAGGCCCACACCCGGACGCACCGGTCCAGCACGCCCAGGTCGATGCGCCCGCCGCCGCCGGCGCAGGACTCGATCTCCAGGCCCGGCCGGACGGCGCGCAGCTCGTCCATCAGGCGGTAGGCCGCCAACGTGTGCGCCCGCACCCCCGGCTCTCCCCCCGGCGTGTGCCCCGCGTCGTTGAGGTAGCGGTTGTGGTCCCACTTCAGGTAGGCGATGTCGTAGGTCCGCAGCAGGTGCACGATCTGGTCGCGCACGTGCGCGTAGGCGCCCGGGTGACCCAGGTCGAGGACCTGCTGCTGCCGGGAGTCCAACCCCCGGCGCCCGCCGGCGCTGAACAACCACTCGGGGTGCGCCCGGGCCAGGTCGGAGTCGAGGCTGACCATCTCCGGCTCCACCCACAGCCCGAACTCCATGCCGAGCCCGTGCACGTGGTCGACGAGAGGCCCCAGGCCCTGGGGCCACACGTCCGGCGAGACGACCCAGTCGCCCAGGCTCGTGGTGTCGTCGCGGCGGCCGCCGAACCATCCGTCGTCGAGGACGAACCGTTCGGCGCCGACCCGGGCCCCCAGGTCGGCCAGCGCGGTCAGCCGCTCCAGCGACTGCTCGAAGTAGACCGCCTCCCAGGTGTTGAGCGTCACCGGCCGCGGCCGGGAGGGGGCGTGCGGCCGGGAGCGCAGCCAGGCGTGGAAGCGGCCGGCGACCTCGTCGAGGCCGATGCCGTGCGCGGCATACGTCCAGGGGGTGGTCATCGACTCCCCCGCGTCCAGGCGCACCTCCCCGTGCTCCAGCGCCTCCCCTGTCCCCAGGACCCGGGCGCCGTTGGACAGCCGCTCGGCGTAGGCCTGCTGGTTGCCGCTCCAACCCAGGTGCACGGCCCACACCTGGCCGTGCCGGAAGCCGAAGCCCGGCTCGCCGGCGCAGAGCAGGTGGACCGCGTCCAGCCCCGTACGCCCGGTGCGCACCTCCCGGGAGTGCACGCCGGCCGAGAACGGCTGACGCTGGGGGATGCGCTCGTAGGTGTGCCGGCCGGTGAAGTCGAGCAGCTCGGTGGCCCGCTCGGGCACCGGCAGGGCGGTCCGCACGGCGCCGACGTCGTAGGTCTCCTCCCCCGTGTTCGTCAGGGTCGAGCGGGAACGCAGGAGCCCTCCCGGGTGCAGCTCGACCTCCAGCACCAGGGAGAGGTATGCGGCCGGGTCGGCCGCGTGCACCACGACCCGCTGGGTCCCCTCGGGCGCGGTCGCGCTCTCCGGGGACCGGGTCGTGCGGAAGGCGGGCGACCAGTCCCGGCCGGACCGGGAGCCCTCCACGCCGGGCCGGCCGATCCAGGCGCGCCCGTGCTCGGGCAGGAGGGCGACGCTGTCCGCCACGTCGAAGGGGCTGTCCCCCAGCGCCTCCCGCCCGGCGAGCGTGAGCGCGCCGAGGTCGTCCTGGTCGAGCGCTCCCAGGTCGGCTCCCCAGTGGCGCACGACCGGGAGGAGGTCGTCGACGAGCTCCAGCACCAGGGAGGTGCCGGCGGCTCGCAGGTGCAGGTGGCGGGGGGGACCGGACTCGGCGGGACTCACGGCACCACCTCACCGGAGAGGGCCGCGCCCTGTCCAGTCGGGTCGGGTTCTCCGGTTCGCTCGGTACAGTGGGACGCACCGGGCCGACGGCGTGGGCCCACGAACGAGGGAGCTGCCCTGGCCATCCCCGTCACGAGGGGGTCGGCCTCGGTCGCGCGGACGCGGCCGCGGCTGCTGGGGCTCGACGCGGCCCGGGGGCTGGCGATCGTCGGGATGATCGTGGTCAACGTGGGACCCACCAACGCCGACACCGTGCTCGAGCGGCTCTACCTGGTCCCCTACGGCCGGGCGTCGGTGCTGTTCGTGGTGGTCGCCGGGCTGGGGATGGGCCTCTTCCTGCAGCGACGCACCGGCACGGCGATGTGGCGGGCCTTGACGTGGCGGGTGCTGCTCCTGCTGGTCCTGGGACTGCTGCTGCAGATCCTCACCGACCGGGTGAACGTCATCCTGGCCACCTACGCCCTGCTGTTCCTGGTCGCGCCCCTCGTGGGGGGCCTGCGCACCCGGGCCCTGGCCGCCCTGACCGCCGTCCTCCTCGTCGCCGGCCCCGCACTGATCGTCGCCAACCGTGCGGTAAGCAGGAAGGCTGCCGTCAGCGATGCGCCGACGGAGGGTCTTCACGCTGATGCCCGTACGATCGGCCGCTGCTGCGAGGGTCTCGTAGCGGCGTGAGGACATCGCGGTCGCCGTTCTGGTTGTGGTCGCCATGCCCCCCACATGCGCATCTCGGCCGCCTTCGGGTTTCACCACCGCATCCGACGGGACCGCTTGTCCGAGTCGCTCGACGACTGGGAGAACCGTCCGGGCAGCATCCATCGATTACACACGAACGACACGGGGGCGACACGGATCCGGCGAACGCAAACACCCCCTGGCCTGTCTTTGCAGGTCAGGGGGTGTTTCGAACTGGTGGGCGATACTGGGTTTGAACCAGTGACCTCTTCCGTGTCAAGGAAGCGCGCTACCACTGCGCCAATCGCCCGTGGCCGGTGCTGCTGGCCGGTCCTGCGAGGTGGCGACGGGATTTGAACCCGTGTAGACGGCTTTGCAGGCCGTTGCCTCGCCTCTCGGCCACGCCACCAAAGAGGCATTCGGTGGTTGTGCCTCCGAGCGGACGACCGGCCTCGAACCGGCGACCTCAACCTTGGCAAGGTTGCGCTCTACCAACTGAGCTACGTCCGCGTGCCCCACCGAATCGGTGGCGCGAGAAAGAACACTAGCCGACGTGCGCCGGACGTCCAAATCCGGGGCAGGGCGCGTGTCACGGCCCCGCCATGGTCGGGACGAGCGTCCGGTTCGGTCACAATGGAGGGCGGTGACGATGCGGTCCCTCCGTCCCTTCCCCCACCCGAAAGACGACCACCATGGATGTCTGGCCCGGCAGCGCCTACCCCCTCGGCGCCACCTTCGACGGCAGCGGGGTGAACTTCGCGCTGTTCTCCGAGCACGCGACCGCCGTCGAGCTGTGCCTCATCGGCGAGCGGGCCAAGGAGACGCGCATCCCCCTGGAGGAGGTCGACGCCCACGTCTGGCACGCCTACATCCCCAACTGCCAGCCGGGCCAGCGCTACGGCTACCGCGTGCACGGGCCGTACGCGCCGCAGGAGGGTCACAGGTTCAACCCGAACAAGCTGCTGCTGGACCCGTACGCGAAGGCGATCAGCGGCCAGATCCGCAACCACCAGGGGATCTTCGGCTACGACTTCGGCGACCCGACCTCCTACAACGAGGACGACTCCCTGCTGCACACGATGCTGTCGGTGGTCGTCAACCCGTTCTTCGACTGGGGCCACGACCGTCCGCCGCGGCACGCCTACGCGGACACGGTGGTCTACGAGGCCCACGTCAAGGGCCTGACCATGAACCACCCCGACGTGCCGCCGGAGATCCGGGGCACCTACGCCGGCGTCGCCCATCCCGCGGTCATCGAGCACCTCACCACCCTCGGGGTGACCGCGATCGAGCTGCTGCCCGTGCACCAGTTCGTCGACGACCCCCACCTGCAGGACAAGGGCCTGTCCAACTACTGGGGCTACAACACCATCGGCTTCCTCGCCCCGCACAACGCGTACTCGGCCTACGGCCACCGCGGCCAGCAGGTCACCGAGTTCAAGTCGATGGTCAAGGCGCTGCACGAGGCCGACATCGAGGTCATCCTCGACGTGGTCTACAACCACACCGCCGAGGGCAACCACCTGGGCCCGACCCTGTCCTTCCGCGGCATCGACAACGCCAGCTACTACCGGCTGGTCGACTTCGACAAGGCCCACTACTACGACACCACCGGCACCGGCAACAGCCTGCTCATGCGCAGCCCGCACGTGCTGCAGCTCATCATGGACTCGCTGCGGTACTGGGTCACCGAGATGCACGTCGACGGGTTCCGGTTCGACCTGGCCGCCACCCTCGCCCGCCAGTTCCACGAGGTCGACAAGCTCTCGGCCTTCTTCGACATCATCCAGCAGGACCCGGTGATCTCCCAGGTCAAGCTCATCGCCGAGCCGTGGGACCTGGGCGACGGCGGCTACCAGGTGGGCAACTTCCCGCCGCTGTGGACCGAGTGGAACGGCAAGTACCGCGACACCGTCCGCGACTTCTGGCGCGGCGCCCCCGCCACGATGGGCGAGTTCGCCTCCCGGCTCACCGGGTCCTCGGACCTCTACGAGCACAGCGGCCGCCGCCCGTTCGCCTCCGTCAACTTCATCACCGCGCACGACGGCTTCACCCTGCGGGACCTGGTGTCCTACAACGAGAAGCACAACGAGGACAACGGCGAGGGGGGCAACGACGGGGAGGCGCACAACCGCTCCTGGAACAGCGGCGTCGAGGGACCCACCGACGACCCGGAGATCCAGGCGCTGCGCCTGCGCCAGCAGAAGAACTTCCTGGCCACCCTGATGCTCAGCCAGGGCGTGCCGATGCTGGCCCACGGCGACGAGATGGGCCGCACCCAGATGGGCAACAACAACGTCTACTGCCAGGACAACGAGCTGGCCTGGATGGACTGGGACCTGGACCCCGAGCAGAGCGACCTGCTCGCCTTCACCGCCCACCTCATCCAGCTGCGGCGCGAGCACCCCGTCTTCCGTCGGCGGCGGTTCTTCGCCGGGGACGCCGACCACGGGGGTCAGAGCGACTTCGGCGACATCGTCTGGTACTCCCCCGACGCCTCGGTCATGACCGAGGACGGGTGGCACCGCAAGAAGCAGGCCTTCGCGGTGTTCCTCAACGGGGAGGCGATCACCGAGACCGACGAGCGGGGCCGCCCCGTCCTGGACGACCACTTCCTGCTGCTCGTCAACGGCCACCACGAGACGGTCGAGTTCACCGTCCCCGAGGGCATCGACACCACGACCTGGCGGGTCGCGGTGGACACCTCGGGGGACGACATCGACGACGACGTCCCGTGGGAGACGGGGTCGACGCACCCCATGCCTCCCCGCGCCGTCGTCCTCCTCCAGGCCACCCCCCATCCCCAGCTGTCGGGGACGAACGGGGACTGACGACCCGTCCGGTCAGCTGGCGGCGAGCCTCTCCTGCTCGGCCTCCACGTCGAAGTCCGCCGGCGGCCACCGCAGGTCCAGCGCACGCAGGTGCTCCAGGAGCAGCCGCTGGACGGCCAGCCGGGCGTACCACTTGCGGTCGGCCGGGACGACGAACCACGGTGCCGCCTCGGTGCTGCACCGGTCCATCACGGCCTGGTAGGCCTCCTGGTACGCCTCCCAGTGCGCCCGCTCGTCGACGTCGCCGGGGTTGTACTTCCAGTACTTGTCCGGCCGCTCCAGCCGCTCGGTCAGCCGCTCCTTCTGCTCCTCCGGGGAGATGTGCAGCATCACCTTGATCAGGGTCACGCCGTCGTCCACCAGGCCCTGCTCGAACTCGTTGATGGTCGCGTAGCGACGCGCCCACTGGGCCGGAGGGACGAGGTCGTGCACCCGCACGACCAGCACGTCCTCGTAGTGCGACCGGTCGAAGACGCCGATCATCCCGGCCTCGGGCAGGGCCTTGCGGATGCGCCAGAGGAAGGGGTGCTGCTTCTCCTCCTCGGTCGGCTTCTTGAACGCGCGGATCTGCACGCCCTGGGGGTCTACGGCCCCCACGACGTGTCGCATGATGCCGCCCTTGCCCGCGGTGTCCATGCCCTGGACCACCAGCAGGACACGGCGCCGGTCCCCCGCCGTGCTGCCGGCGAAGAGCATCTCCTGCAGCGCGTCGAGCTCGTCGTCGACCTCCTGGAGCGCCGCCTTGCCCTCCGCCTTCCCCCCGTCGAACTCCGGGGTCGCCCGGGGGTCGACGTCGGCCAGCACGAAGTCGTCCCCGACGCGCAGCGCGTCGCTGAACGGGGTCCCCGCGTCGGTCTCGACGACGGGGTCAGGGGTGCCCGCCGGCTCCGCCGCGGCCTTCTTCTGCTTCTTCTTGCTCTTGCCCATCGGCCCATCCTGGCAGAGCCCCCCCCGGGGTGGGCGCCGTCGACGGCACGGCGCCCACCGGGTCATCGGACGAAGCTGGCGACCAGGTCCTCCCACAGCGCCGGGTTGGTGTTCCACTCCTGGCAGTGGCGCGCCCGGGGCCAGACGAAGGTGTGCACCATGCCGGGACGTCTGCGGGCGAGGTCCTGAGAGGGGCCGAAGGGCACCGTCTCGTCGGTCGCGGAGTGGATGATGAAGATCCGGTGGCTGACCTCGTCGGCGCGGTCCACCCAGTTGGTCGCGGCGACGTCCACCGGCTCGGCGATCCGCAGGAGGTGGCGCGAGGCGCGCGAGCGCATGAGCGAGCGGGCCAGGTGGTCGATGGGACGGGGTATGAAGTGCAGGTCCGCCTGGTGCGCCAGCACCGACCCCCAGTCGATCACCGGTCCGTTGAGGACGACCCGGTGGACCCGGTGGGCCACGTCGGACCGGTTGAGCGCCTGCAGGACGATCGCGCCCCCCATGGACCAGCCCACCAGCACCAGCCGCCGGGCGCCGTGCGCGAGGGCGAACCGCATCGCGGCGTCGATGTCGCGCCACTCGGACAGCCCTAGGCTGTACCGGCCGTCGGCCGACGGGGGCGCTCCGATGTCGTTGCGGTACATCGGGACCAGGCTGGTGAAACCGAGCCGGTGGAGGACGGGCAGCGCGCGCAGGCACTCCTCGCGCTGGGCGCTGCGGCCGTGCACGAGGATCGCCCAGTCCCCGGTGTCCGCGGCCGGGTCGGCGGCCACCCGCCAGGCGGGCAGGTCCCCGACGTCGGAGGTGACGACGACGTCCTCGTGCTCCAGCCCGAGCGCCGACCGTGGTGTGCCGCAGTAGAAGTACTTGTTCCACCGGGCGCTGCCGGGGACCAGCTCTCCGCGGTCCACGCCCAGCAGGCGGCGGGTCACCGTCGCCGGGGACCGCCGACCTCGCGCAGGCGCGTCCCCGGGCTCGACGACCTCGCCCAGCCGCGCGTGGCCGGCCCCGCCGTCCAGCCACAGCCCGTAACGGCCCGAGGCCGTGGTCCAGGCCGTGGCCCGCAGCGTCACCGTGTCCTCGCCGACCTCGACGATGGTGGTGTCGTCCTTCTTCTCGTGCTCGGGGGTGATGATGCGGTGGGCGAAGTAGGTGGCGGTGCCCATCGACACCGCTCCGCCGAGGGCGGCGCCACCGACCACGCCGGCCCCGACCGAGGCCGCCCGCCGGGCCCCGCTCGTCATCGACCCACCCCCAGCACGTCGGCCAGGTCGAAATCGGCCGGGCGTTCCAGCTGGTCGTAGGTGCAGCTGCGCGGGTCGCGGTCCGGGCGCCAACGCACGAACTGGGTCGTGTGCCGGAACCGCTCCCCCTCGAGGTAGTCGTAGCGCACCTCCACGACGCGTTCCGGCCGCAGGGGCACGAACGACAGGTCCTTTCCCGCCGCCCACCGCGACTGCTCGCTCTTGCGGGGGGTGCGCTCGCCGGCCAGGTGGCGCGCCCAGTCCCACGGGTGGCCGTCCAGGTCGGTGACGAGCCCCTGCAGCTCGACGAAGAGCTCCCGGCGGCGCTTCATCGGGAAGGACGAGGCCACGCCCACGCTGGCCAGCGTCCCCTCCTCGGTCCACAGGCCCAGCAGCAGCGAGCCGATCGCCTCGTCGTCGGTCTTGTGCGTCCGGTAGCCGGCGACCACGCAGTCCGCCGTCCGCTCGTGCTTGAGCTTGGTGAGCACCCGCTTCCCGGGCTGGTACGGCGCGTCCGGGTCCTTGGCGATCAACCCGTCGAGCCCCGCCCCCTCGAAGTCCTGGAACCAGCGCATCGCCACGGCCTCGTCGTCGGTGACCGGGGACAGGTGCACCCCGACCGGCCGGCCGTCCTCGACGCCCCCCGGGGTGCCCAGCCCGCCCAGCGCCTCGTCCAGCCGCGCCCGCCGCTCGCGCAACGGCATACCCGTGAGGTCCTCGTCCCCCAGGGCCAGCAGGTCGAAGACGACGAACGTCGCCGGTGTCGCCTCGGCCAGCATCCGCACCCGGGAGTCCGCGGGGTGGATCCGCTGCTGGAGCGCCTCGAAGTCCAGCCTGGTGCCGTCTGCGGTGGCCACGACGATCTCCCCGTCGACGACGCACCGCTCCGGCAGGTGCGCCCGGACGGCATCCACGACCTCGGGGAAGTAGCGGGTCAGCGGCTTCTCGTTGCGACTCCCGAGGACCACCTCGTCGCCGTCGCGGAAGGCGATCGAGCGGAAGCCGTCCCACTTGGGGTCGTACCACCAGCCCGCGGGCAGCGTCTTCAGCGGTTTGGCCAGCATGGGCGCGACGGGTGGCACGACGGGCAGGTCCACGGGGTCAGTCTGCCCGATCCGGTCCGGCCGACGGTGGCTCCACGCGGTTGCCGTGCTCGTCCCAGTGCTCGGCGACCTTCTTGCTGGGCTGCACCCGCGGCGGTTCGCCCGGCATCTTGGGGTGGTCCGGCGGGAAGCTCAGCTCCCCCAGGCCGCGCTCCAGGTCCGCCTCCCACAGGGCGTGCGCGGCGGCGAGGTCGGCCGGGTCCTCGTGCAGGTCGGCCCAGGGGTCGCCGTGCTCGGCCAGCCACCCCGGGACCGTGTGCACCGTCAGGGTCGTGGGGTCGACCTCGTCGAGCTGCTCCCAGGAGACCGGCACCGACACCGGCGCGCCAGGCAGGATACGGGGGCTCCAGGCGGCCGCGAGGGTGCGGTCGCGGGTGGCCTGGTTGTAGTCGACGAAGATCCGCTCGCCCCGCTCCTCCTTCCACCAGGCGGTGTCACCAGGTCGGGCAGCCGCCGCTCCAGCTCGCGGGCGATGCCGATGACGGCGTGCCGCACGTCGAGGAACTCCAGGGTCGGGCGCACCGCGGCGAAGACGTGGACGCCCCGGCTGCCGGTGGTCTTGACGTGAGGGTCGAGCCCCACCTCGGTCATGACCGTCCGCAGGCCGTGCGCGGCCTCGACCACGTCCCGGTAGTCGCGGCCCGGCTGCGGGTCCAGGTCCACCCGCACCTCGTCGGGGTGATCGTTGTCCCCGGTGCGCACCGGCCAGGGGTGCCAGGTGACCGTGCCCATCTGCGCGGTCCACAGCAGCGTGGCCGGGTCGTCGACGACCAGCTGCGGGTGGCTGCGGCCGCTGGGGTAGGTGACCATCGTCGTCCGCGCCCACTCCGGGACCCCCTTGGGAGGGTTCTTGGAGTAGAACTCCTCCCCCTCGATCCCCCCGCGGACCCGTTGCAGGGTCACCGGGCGGTCGGCGAGCCCGCGCAGCATCGGCTCCGCGACGGCCTGCAGGTATGCCGCCAGGTCGGCCTTGGTGATCGCTGCGCCTCGGTCCGTGGCGGGCCAGACAACCTTGTCCGGGCTGGAGAGGCGGACCTGCCGGTCCGTCCCGTCGGGTCCGGGAGCGGTCAGGGTGAGGGCCTCGGGCATGGCCCCAACCTACCGAGCCGCCCGCCCGTGCGATGTGACCAAGATCACTGGGAGTGACGTGCACCACAGTGGGCGGTTTCGGCGGGACGATCAGCACAGGTGCCGCTCGGCACCCGCCTGACGGGCCGCCCAGGGGACGGCCCCGGTTCGAAGGGGAACCATCATGCGCACCACCACCCGCACCCTCACCACCGCCCTCCTCGCCGCCCCGCTCGTCGCGGGCGCGGCCGTGCCGGCGACGGCCGCACCACCGATGAGGTACACCGACTCCGGCACGCACGTCGAGACCTCGGGCCAGCTCCTCGGCGAGGTCGACGGGCTCGACGGCAACGTCCACCAGGTCTTCGTGACCGCCGATGAGTCCGACGACGGCACCTACGGCTACGGGTACGTCGACAGCTGGGCCTGCGATGACGGCGTCACCCAGCCCTACGACCCCGAGACCGGTGAGGAGCTGTGCGACTACGTGGGCTTCGTGGAGCTCGAGAGCTTCGACGCCGACATCGAGGTCGGCAAGAGGCTGACGAGCGGCGTCCTGACGGGGATGTACTCCAGCGTCGTCTGGGACTGCGACGAGGTGGAGTGCTGGCCGGTCCCAGGTGACGCATCGTTCGACGTCGACGTGACCGTCACGGCCGACTCGACCAAGCCGGCGACCGCCCGCTTCATGGAGACCTACCGCGACCCGGCGACCGGCTACTCCTACCGCGGCACGAGGACCCAGAAGTTCACCACCGGCACCGCCACCGGCACGGTGGGCAGCGAGAATCTCGTGGACGGCTGGGGGCTGGTGGGCACCTACACCT
This sequence comes from Ornithinimicrobium sp. CNJ-824, assembly GCF_001942405.1. Lineage (GTDB taxonomy): Bacteria > Actinomycetota > Actinomycetes > Actinomycetales > Dermatophilaceae > Ornithinicoccus > Ornithinicoccus kibberensis. Next base: position 83,462 of record NZ_MKKA01000003.1, on the reverse strand, counting down.
TCCGGGCCATGGAGAAGTACTGAACCGACGGGAACGTACGGGACGCAGGAGCCGGCGCCCCCGGGTGCCGGCTCCTGCACGCGTAGGTCCGGGAACATCTGGGGCTAGGTGTCGTTGACCACGACATGGCCCACCACCACAGCACCCCCGCGACCGACGCCGCCAAGAACGCGACGGCATACCCCACCGCCCGTCCCGAGGACGAGTGGAGGACGCAGCTGACGCCGGAGGAGTACCACGTCCTGCGCGAGGCGGGCACCGAGCGTCCCTTCGTCGGGGAGTACACGAACACCACCACCGAGGGCGTCTACAGCTGCCGCGCCTGCGGGGCTGAGCTGTTCCGCTCCGAGACCAAGTTCGAGAGCCACTGCGGCTGGCCCAGCTTCTACGCCCCGCTGGCCGAGGACCGTGTCCAGTACATCGAGGACAACTCCCTGGGTCGCACCCGCACCGAGGTGCGCTGCGCATCCTGCGGCTCGCACCTGGGGCACGTCTTCGAGGGCGAGGGGTACGAGACCCCGACCGACCTGCGCTACTGCATGAACTCCATCGCGATGACGCTGCAGCCGGCGGAGGGCGACCGGGGCTGAGCGCGCCTCACCCCGTCACCGGGTCGTGGTCGGCCGCCCTGCCGGCCACGACCGCCGTCAGCTCGGCGTGCCGGACCAGGAAGGCCCGCTCGTCGAGCTTCTTGCGCCGCAGCCAGACGGTGACCTCGGTGGAGCACTTGCTCGCGTTGCACGACCGGCAGGCCGGCACGACGTTGTCGAGGGTGTAGCGCCCGCCCCGGGAGATCGGCAGCAGGCAGTCCTTCTGCAGGCCTGGCGTCCTGGCGCCGCAGTAGGCGCAGCCGGCCCACGCCTCGACCAGCAGCGCCCACTGGGCGGGTGTGAGGTCGTGCTCGACCCGGGCCATCCGGCGCGCGCGCCGGCGCGAGGCGCGCGCCGAGCGGGTGCGGGAGACCATGACCGCGAGGGTATGCCGCGGCGCGCCCGGCTCAGGGGAGGCTGGCGACCAGCTGGCCCAGCTCCACCCGCGGCCCGGTGAAGAACGGGACCTCCTCGCGCACGTGCAGCCGGGCGTCCGTGGCCCGCAGGTCGCGCATGAGGTCGACGATGCGGTGCAGCTCCTCGGCCTCGAACGCCAGCAGCCACTCGTAGTCACCCAGGGCGAACGCCGAGATCGTGTTGGCCAGCACGTCCTTGTAGCCCGCGGCCGCCTGGCCGTGCTCGCGGAGCATCCGGCCGCGCTCGGCGGGGTCGAGGATGTACCACTCGTAGGAGCGCACGAAGGGGTAGACGCACAGGTAACGCCCCGGCTCCTGGCCGGTGAGGAACGCCGGCACGTGGCCCCGGTTGAACTCCGCGGGCCGGTGCAGACCCACGACCGACCAGACGGGGTCCAGGTGCCGGCCCAGCTCGGTCCGGCGCAGGCGCTGGTAGGCCCGCTGCACCGTCTCCACCTCCTCGGCGTGCCACCAGACCATGAGGTCGGCGTCGGCGCGGAGGGCGGAGACGTCGTAGACGCCCCGCACGACGAGGCCCTCGTCCTCGAGCTCGGCGAAGAGGCTCTCGACCTCGGCCACCAGACCGTCGCGCTCGTGCGGCAGCGGTGCCGCTGCCCGGAACACCGAGTACGCGGCGTAGCGGACGGTGGCGTTGATCTCGTCGACCTGCTCGGACGTGGGCGGCGTGTAGGACGTCATGGCGGCATTGTCCCCGCTCCGGCTGGACGGGGCCCGGCGGGGTGCCTCACCCCAGGTCCTCGACCGCCCGGCGCGCCGAGGCGATGCAGGCCGGGATGCCGACCCCGTCGAAGGCCGCCCCGCACGCCGCCAGGCCGGGCACGGACGCCAGGGCCGCACGCACCCGCGCGATCCGGTCCTGGTGCCCCACGGCGTGCTGCGGCAGGCCGCCGCCCCACCGCTGGACGTGGGCGTCCACGGGTGAGGGAAGGTCCCGGCCGAGGGCCGCGGCCAGCTCGGAGCGGCACACCGCGACCAGGTCGGCGTCGGGCACCTGCAGGGTAGCCTCCTCGCGGTGCCTCCCCACGGAGACGCGCAGCAACGTGAGGTCCTGCCCGTCGGGGCCGGCGCCCCGCCCGGCCTCGCGCACCCAGTCCCACTTGGCCGCGCTGAAGGTGGACGCCTTGACGGTCCGGCCGTCGACGGGGGGCACGAGGAAGCCGGACCCCTGCAGCTCGCCCAGCTCGCGGCTCCCGTAGGCGAGGGTGACCACCGCCATGGACGCGGTCTCGACCTCGCCCAGCAGTCCGGCCGCCTCCGGCGACACCGGCCGCAGCAGGCGGGCGGCGGGCGCGGCCGGGACGGCGAGCACGACGCGGTCCGCCAGGTATGACGTGGGCCGGGGCCGCGGGCCGGTCACCACCTCCCAGCCCCCGTCGGGACGCCGGTGCAGCTCCCGGGCCACGGTCCCCAGGACGACCCGGGCACCGCGCGACTCCAACGACCCGGTCAGCGCGGCCGGGAGCCGGTGCAGCCCTCCCGCGAGGGTGGCGAACACCGGTCGGGGTGCGGGGGCCTGCGTGCCGCCCCCCGCCGGGACGACCCGGTCCACCGCGGCCAGCAGCGGCTCCCCCGCCCGCGCGGCGGCCAGGAGCCCGGGCAGCGCGGAGGCTGCGGAGAGGAGGTCGGCCGACCCGGCATACACCCCGCCCAGCAGCGGCTCGACGAGCCGGTCGACCACGGCCCGCCCCAGGCGGGACCCGACGAGCTCCCCCACGGGCACGTCCTCGTCCGGGCCCGGGCGGACGCCGGGGGTCTCGTGACGCACCCGGTCGACCTCGTCGTCGGTGAGCAGGCCCGTCAGCGTCCCCGGGTCGGCCGGCACCCCCATGAGGGTCCGTGGCGGGACGCGGTGCAGGCGCCCGCGGGACCAGATCTGGGCGGAGGCTCCCGTGGGGTGGACGACCTGCCCCCCGAGACCGGCGTGCTCCATCAGCTCCAGCGCCTCGGGCCGGCGGGCCAGCACAGCCTCGGCCCCCACGTCCACGCTCACCCCGGCCACGGCACCGGCGCGGATCTTGCCGCCGACGCGGTCGCTGCCCTCGAGGAGGGTCACCTCGGCCGTGGGGTCGCGCCGGAGGAGCTCGTCGGCCGCCGTGAGGCCGGCGACGCCGCCGCCGACGACGAGGTAGGAGGTCATCCGCCCAGCGTCTCACCCCGTCCCCGGCTAGAGTCGGCCGCATGACCGACCGACAGACCCAGGACGAGATCCGTGCGGCCCTCGAGGTCGTCGACCCGGACACCTTCGACGCGGCCGCGGAGACCGAGCGCCGGATCTTCTTCCTCGCGGCGTACCTGCGCCGCACGGGCACCAAGGGCTACGTGCTCGGCATCAGCGGCGGGGTCGACTCCACCGTGGCCGGGAGGATGGCGCAGCTGGCCTGCGAGCGGGTGCGTGCCGAGGGCGGCGAGGCCGCGTTGGTCGGCGTCCGGCTGCCCTACCGCGTGCAGGCCGACGAGGACGACGCCCAGGCCGCGCTGCACTTCATCGCTCCCGACGAGGTGATGACGATCGACATCGGGCCGGGCGTCGACGCCCATTGGCAGGCGATGCTCGACGCGGGCCTGGACGTCCACGACGACGTCGACGAGTACCACAAGGGCAACGTCAAGGCCCGCCACCGGATGGTCACGCAGTACGCGATCGCCGGGGCCCGCGGGATGCTGGTCCTGGGCACCGACCAGGCGGCCGAGGCGATCGTGGGCTTCTTCACCAAGTACGGCGACGGAGCGGCCGACGTCACGCCCCTCTTCGGCCTGCCCAAGCGGGGCGTGCGCGAGGTCGGACGGGTCCTGGGCGCCCCGGACCCGCTGGTGGACAAGGTGCCCACCGCGGACCTGGAGAGCGACCGGCCGCTGCTGACCGACGAGGAGGCCCTGGGCGTCACCTACGTGGCGATCGACGACTACCTGGAGGGTCAGGAGATCGCCGAGGAGGACGAGGCCACGATCCTGGGCTGGTACCGCCGCACCGCCCACAAGCGCGCCCTGCCGGTCACCCCGGACGGCTTCCTCGGCGACCGCTGACGGTCCACCAGGGGCCGGGACGCCGGGCGCAGGTCCTCCGGGGCGTCAGCGCCGCGACACCTCGTGCACCAGCTCCACGACCCGGGTGAGCACGTCCGGGTCGGTCGCGGGGAGCACGCCGTGGCCGAGGTTGAAGATGTGGCCCGGGGCCCGCCGGCCCTCCTCGACGATCTCGCGCACCCTGCGCTCCAGCGCGTCCCAGGGGGCGAACAGCAGTGCGGGGTCCAGGTTGCCCTGCACGGCATACCGGCCCCCGGTCCGCTCGACCGCGTCGGGCAGGCTGACCCGGTAGTCCACGCCGACGACGTCCGCCCCCGCCTCGGCCATCTGCGCGAGCAGCTCGCCGGTCCCCACGCCGAAGTGGATCCGGGGCAGGTCGGGGTGCGACCGTCCCATCCCTTCCAGCACGGCGCGACTGTGCGGCTCGACGAACCGGAGGTAGTCGGCCCGCGAGAGGTGGCCGGCCCAGGAGTCGAACAGCTGCACCGCGGAGGCGCCCGCGTCCGCCTGCACCCGCAGGAAGGCCAGCGAGATCTGGGCCAGCCGTGCGCACAGGTCGTGCCACAGCTGCGGGTCACCGTGCATGAGCGCCTTGGTGCGCTCGTGGTTCTTCGACGGTCCGCCCTCGACGAGGTAGGAGGCGAGGGTGAACGGGGCTCCCGCGAACCCGATGAGCGGGGTGTCCCCGAGCTCGGCGACGAGCAGCCTCACCGACTCGGTGATGTCCGGCACGTGCTCGGGCGTCAGCTCGGGCAGCCGGTCCAGGTCCGACCGCTCCCGGACCGGCCGGGCCACCACCGGGCCGGTGCCCGGCACGATGTCCAGGTCCAGGCCCACCGCCTGCAGGGGCACGACGATGTCGCTGAAGAAGATCGCGGCGTCAACCCCGTGCCGGCGGACCGGCTGGAGGGTGATCTCGGTGACCAGCGCCGGCGTGCGGCAGGACTCCAGCATCGGCACGTCCGCGCGGATCGCGCGGTACTCCGGCAGGGAGCGCCCGGCCTGACGCATGAACCACACGGGGGTGTGCGGAACGGGCTGCCGGCGGGCGGCACGGACGAGGACGCTGTCGGCCTGGGGGGTGGGAACACTCACCCCGGAAGTGTCCCACGAGGAGCCTGTCGGACCCCTGGCCACGGACACGCGGTGGGCCTCGCCTCCACGCCGCAGCCGCTGGTGCGGCCTACTGTGGAGACGTGGTGAGCCGCGGACCCGGACCTCGCCCGCGGTCGGGGACCGCGGGCCGCTCCACGGCGCCGGGACCGGCGGGGACCTCCGCCGTCTCCCCGTTCGCGCTCGCCCTCGACGGCATCCGGCTGGCCACGACCCGCCCCGAGCTGCGGCTGGAGGAGGTGCCCGCCCCGACCCGGCTGGCCCCGCAGGCGGTCGCCCTCTCGGGCGAGGTGGTCCCCAGCCACCTCACCGAGGACGACGACGCGATCGCCACCGGCCGGTTCGTCCTGCTGCACGACCCCGACTGCCCCGAGCCCTGGGAGGGGCCGTGGCGGATCGTCAGCTACGCCAAGGCCGAGATGGAGCCCGAGGTGGGTCACGACCCCCTCGCCGGGCAGGCGGGATGGTCCTGGCTGACCGACGCCCTCGAGGCGGCGGACCTGACGTGGGCGGCCCCGGCGGGCACCGTGACCTGCGTGACGTCGGAGAGCTTCGGCGCGCTCGAGGACCGGCCGCCCACCGTGGAGCTGGAGCTGCGGGCCTCGTGGACGCCGGTCCTGACCCCGGGCCGCGAGGCCGAGGAGACGGCCGCCCACCTGGGGGCGTGGGGAGACCTGCTGTGCACGCTGGCCGGCCTGCCGCCGCTGCCGGAGGGGGTCGTGGCGATCACGGGGCTGCGCCGGTGAACCAGCCCCGCGGGGACGACCGGGAGGTCGCGCTCGAGGACTTCGAGCCGCTGGACGCCCCGGTGGAAGGCGTTCCCGCCGTGGTCGAGACGCCGGCCCGGCTCGCCGAGCTGGCCGAGGCGCTCGCCGGTGCCGAGGGACCGGTCGCCGTCGACGCCGAACGGGCCTCGGGCCACCGCTACGGTCAACGGGCCTACCTGGTGCAGCTGCGCCGGGAGGGGGCCGGCACCTGGCTCGTCGACCCGGTCGCCCTCGAGGACCTCTCCCCGGTGGCCCGGGCGATCGACGGGGTCGAGTGGGTGCTGCACGCCGCCACCCAGGACATCCCCTGCCTGGCCGAGGTCGGGCTGCGACCCACCAGCCTCTTCGACACCGAGCTCGGTGCCCGGCTCGCAGGGCTGCCCCGCGTCGGCCTGTCCGCCTCGATGGAGTACTACCTGGGCGTCACCCTGGCCAAGGAGCACTCGGCGGTCGACTGGTCGACCCGGCCGCTGCCGGAGCCCTGGCTGCGGTACGCGGCCCTCGACGTCGAGCTGCTCGTCGACCTGCGGGACCGGATGGAGCGCGACCTCGCCGAGCAGGGCAAGCTCGAGTGGGCCCGGCAGGAGTTCGCGGCGCTCGTCTCCTTCGTGGGGCCGCAGCGCGACGACGAGGACGCCTGGCGCCGCACGAGCGGCGCGCAGCGGGCCCGCCGGCCCCGCCAGGCCGCGGCCCTGCGGGAGCTGTGGCTCGAGCGCGACCGGCTCGCACGCGAGCGGGACGTGCCTCCCGGCCGGATCCTGCCGGACGCCACCCTCGTCGACCTCGCCGCCCGCCTCCCCCAGCACGCCGCCGACCTTGCCGGCGGCAAGACCGAGCGCAGCCACGCCCGCCAGCGCCGGGCCGACCAGGGCCTGGCGCGGCACCAGCGGATCTGGCTGGCCGCGCTGCGGCCGGCGGCCGACCTCCCCGAGGACGAGCTGCCCCCGCCACCCCCGCGGCCGGACGGCCCTCCCCCGCCCCGGGCGTGGGCCGACAGGGACCCCGAGGCCGCGGCCCGGCTCGAGCGGGCCCGCGCCGGGCTCGCCGAGCTGTCCGAGCGGGTGGACGTGCCCGTGGAGAACCTGATGACCCCCGACCTGGTGCGCCGGGTGCTGTGGGAGCCCCCGTCACCGGCCACGCCGGAGGCGCTGGAGGCCGCCTTCGCCGATCTGGGGGCGCGCCCCTGGCAGCGCGAGCTCGTGGTCCCGGTGGTGCACTCGGCACTGAGGTCGGGCTGACCTCGACCGACGCGCGCGGTCCCGCGTCTATCTCATATGTGATCTAGAGTGGCCGTCATGACTGAGAGCTACCTCTCCCGCATCGGCGGCCTGATCCGCGACGCCCGTCGGCACAAGGACCTCACCCAGGCCGAGCTCGCCCAGCTCCTCGGCACCAGCCAGAGCGCCGTGGCCCGCATCGAGCAGGGCAAGCAGAACCTCTCCCTGGAGATGATCGCCCGCATCGGGGAGAAGCTGGACTCCGAGATCGTCCAGGTCTCCTCGGGGGTGCCGCAGAACCTGCGGATCGTCGGCGGGGGCAAGCTCTCCGGCGAGATCGACGTGCGCACCTCCAAGAACGCCGCCGTGGCCCTGCTGTGCGCCTCCCTGCTCAACAAGGGGCGGACCACCCTGCGCAACCTGGCCCGCATCGAGGAGGTCAACCGGATCACCGAGGTGCTGACCTCGATCGGCTTCAAGATCCGGTGGCTGCCGGACTCCTCCGACCTGGAGATCGTGCCGCCGGAGACGATCGACCTCGACGCGATGGACGAGACCGCGGCCCGGCGCACCCGCACGATCATCATGTTCCTCGGTCCCCTCATGCACGAGTTCGAGACCTTCGAGCTGCCCTACGCCGGCGGCTGCGACCTGGCACCCGCACCGTCGAGCCCCACATGATCGCGTTGCGGCACTTCGGGATCGACGTGACGGCCACCACGGGGTCCTACCACGTGTCGGTGGACCGCACCGCCAGCCCCCAGCGTCCCATCGTGCTCACCGAGCGCGGCGACACCGTCACCGAGAACGTCCTGCTGGCCGCCGCCCGCCACCCGGGCACCACGGTCATCCGCAACGCCTCCTCCAACTACATGGTCCAGGACCTGTGCGTCTTCCTCCAACAGCTGGGCGTGACCATCGAGGGGCTGGGCACCACGACGCTCACCGTGACCGGCGTGGAGCGCATCGACCAGGACATCGAGTACTCCCCCTCGGAGGACCCGATCGAGGCGATGAGCCTGCTGGCGGCGGCGGTCGTCACCGGCAGCGAGATCACCATCAGGCGGGTGCCGATCGAGTTCATGGAGATCGAGCTGGCCGTCCTGGACACGATGGGCTTCGAGTGCGAGCTCTCCGAGGAGTACACCTCGGCCAACGGGGTGACCCGGCTCGTCGACCTGCGCACCGTGCCCGGACCGCTGAAGGCGCCGCTGGACAAGATCCACCCGCTGCCCTTCCCCGGCCTGAACATCGACAACCTGCCGTTCTTCGCGATCATCGCGGCGTGCGCGCACGGCTCGACGCTCATCCACGACTGGGTCTACGAGAACCGCGCCATCTACCTCACCGAGCTCACCACCCTGGGGGCCAAGGTCCACCTCATGGACCCGCACCGGGTCATGATCGAGGGGCCCACGAAGTGGCGCGCCGGCGAGATCATGTGCCCGCCCGCGCTGCGCCCCGGCGTCGTCATCCTGCTGGCGATGCTCGCGGCTCCCGGCGTCTCGGTGCTGCGCAACGTCTACGTGATCAACCGCGGCTACGAGGACCTGGCCACCCGGCTCAACGCCCTCGGGGCCCAGATCCAGACCTTCCGGGACATCTGAGCCGCGCACCGGACGCAGCGCCGGCCACGGCATACCCGATGAGCATCGTCTGGGACGAGCGGGGCGGTGCGACCGTCGTCCGCGACGGGCACCCGCAGTCCTACGTCGACCCCGACGACCCGCTGCTGCTGGTCTTCGAGTACGTCCAGCAGTTCGCCCTCGTGCTGGAGTCCCTGCGCCCGGACCCGGCGTCGCTGGCGGTCACCCACGTGGGCGGAGCCGGTATGACGCTGGCCCGCTGGGTGCACCGGATGCACCCGGGGTCCCCGCAGATCGTCCTCGAGCCCGACGTCGCCCTGACCGACCTGGTCCGCCGGGAGATCCCGCTGCCCCGGGGCCACCGGATCAGGGTGCGACCGCTGACCGGGCAGGAGGGGATCGCCGGGCTGAGGGACGGGTCGGCCGACGTGCTGGTCGTGGACGCCTACGACGACGGGCGGCTGCCCGCCGAGCTGGCCGGCCGCCGGTGGGCCCGGGAGTCGGCACGCGTGCTGGCGCCCGACGGGCTGCTGCTCGTCAACGCCGCCGACTCCCCCGGACTGCGCTGGGTCACCCGGCTGGGGGCGACGCTGCGGACCGAGCTGCCCCACGTGGGCCAGCTGGTCCTGCGGGAGGTGGCCAAGGGGAAGAGGTTCGGCAACGTGGTCCTCGTGGCCTCCAGGGCGCCGCTGGACGACGTCACCCTGACCCGGGCCGCGGCGCGGGCGAACTTCCCGACGAGCTGGCGGCCCAGCGCGCAGCTCGCGGCCGCCGAGCGGGGCGTGCCGCCCTTCGAGGAGGTCGGCGAGGCCTCTCCCCCGCCGCCGGACGACGGCCCGCTGCGGCTGCGGTAGGCCCTGCCGTCAGGGAGAGCCTCATCCTCGGGGCGGACGACGCTCGTCCCGCCGGATGAGCAGGTTCGTCCTCCTGGCGGTCGTGGTCGGCGACCGGCCACCGGTGCGCTGGAGGGCAGCGGGCGACGCCGGGCCGCCCCGCCACGGAAGGAACACCCATGCACCGCATCGTCCGCCGAGGGCTCCTGGCCACCGCGGCCGGCACCGCCGCCGTCGCGATGGCCGCCGGGTCCGCCTCGGCCCATCACTGCTTCGTCCCGATGTACACCCTCAACGGGCCGACGTCGTCGGCCAACTGGATCGTCTACACCGCCGAGGCGGCCGCGACCGATCCCGAGATCGCGGGGATCACGCTGGGGTGCCCGGAGGCAGCTGCCGCCGGCTACGAAGCCCTGGAGGCGGCCGGTCTGCCGGTCGGCATCAAGATCTTCGCGAAGATGACCATCGGCGACCCCAAGGGTGAGGGACGGATCCCCAACCCCAACGGCGCCAACGGCAAGGGCATGGAGTACTTCGGTGCCGGTTCCACGCTGGCCGACCAGATGCTGGAGACCTGGATCGGTGCCGCGATGAGCCACGACTGCGGCTGAGCCCAGCGGAGGAGACCGCCGCTCTGCTGCGCGGCCCAGGGTTGCCCAGCTCGGGGGGCTGGGCGATCCTGGGCCGGACGGCGTCGGAGAGGGGTGAGATGGCCAGGACGAGGTCCGCCCACCGCCGGACCCTGGTGACGGTCGGGGCGGTCGTGCTGACCGGCTGCGCCCTGGCCACCCTCACCCTGCTGCTCACGTCGCCGGAGAGCCCCGTCCTGCTGTGGTTCGCCGCCGCCTACGTCTGGTCGGTGGCCGGCCTCGTCCTCGTGGACGTCCTGGCAGCGCGCCGTGCCCTGCGCGACGAGGAGGCCCGGTTGCGGGCGGACGCCGGCGTGTCCAGCCACGTCCTGGCCGACCGGGCCGTGCACGAGGAGCGCCGCCGGCTGGCCGTCGACATCCGCGGCGTCCTGGTGGACACCCTCACCCAGGTCCGGGACGGGGCGGAACGAGCCCTGACCCGACCGGCCGGGGACGCGGGCGCCGGGGATGCCCTGGTGGCCTCGCTGCGCACCAGGACCCAGGTCGCGACCAGCGAGCTGCGCCGGCTCCTGGGCATCCTGCGGGTGGCCGACGGGACGGACGGCCCCGTCCACGACCCGGTGGACGAGCAGGAGGAGGTGCCTCCGGCCGCAGGCCCCGCGCGGGCCACCGACCAGGCAGGGAGGCCACCCCGACGGGACGTCGTCGAGACCGCGGTGATCGTGGCCCTGGGGGCGGCGGAGGCCGTCATCAACACCTCCGCCCGTGACGGAGCGGTGGCCGTCGGGGTCGTCGTGGCGACCGTCCTGGCGGCCGGCGCGTTCGTCGGTCGCACCGTCGCGCCCGTCGTCACCGCCGTCGTCCAGTCCCTCGTCTTCGCCGTGGCCTCCTGGCTGGGTGCACCGGTCATGTCCGGCGTGTGGCTCGTCCGGGGCGTCGGCGCCGTGCTGTGGCGCACCGCCTCCGGCGCCCCGGGCAGGGCTGAGCTCGGAGCCGCGCTGCTGCTGGCCACGACGGTGCTGGCCAGCCGTCAGCAGGAGCCCGCCCTGGGTGTCGGCGCGACGGCGGCGGTCGTCGTGGTGGCCCTGACCGGTGGCCTCCTGCGGTCCAGGACGGCCCGTCGGTCCGCGGCCGCCATCGAGGCGGCCACGCTGCTGCGCCGCCGGACCGCGCACGAGGTGGCCCTGGCCGTGACCGCCGAGCGCGTCCGGATGGCCCGCGAGCTGCACGACGTGGTCTCCCACAGCGTCGGCCTCATCTCGATGCAGCTCAACGTCCTGGAGGTCGCGACGACGCCGGAGGCCCGCGTCCGGGCGCTGCGCGACGTCGTGGCCACCAGCGACGAGGCCCTGCGCGAGCTCACCCCGCTGGACCGGTTCGAGGAGATGCCCGCAGTCGGACCCCGCACCGTCGAGGACGTCCTGGCTCTCGTGGACCGCGTGCGCGCCACGGGCGGCTGCGTCGGCCTCACCCTCGTGGGCGAGCCGCCCGCGACCCAGATGGGCGTGGTCTACCGCGTCCTCCAGGAGGCGCTGACCAACACCATGCAGCACGCGCCGGGCGCCGACGTCGCCGTGCGGGTCCGCACCACCGCGGACGGCACCTGGCTCTCGGTGCACGACGACGGACCCGGTCCGGCTGGCCAGCCGGTGCGCCGGTACGGCATGGTGGGACTGCGTGAGCGGGTCGCGCTGGCCGGCGGGACCCTCGAGGCGGGCGGCGACGCCACCCGGGGCGGTTTCCGGGTCGACGCCTTCCTGCCCGCCCCCACCCGGGCGGCCCGGACCACGGAGGTGCTTGGATGAGCGTCCGCGTCATGCTCGTCGACGACCACGCCTCCATGAGGGCGGGCCTGTCGATGGTCCTCGCCAGCGACCCGGAGATCGACGTGGTCGCGGAGGCCGGTAACGGCGCCGAGGCGGTGCGGGTGGCCAGAGAGCGCCGCCCGGACCTGGTCTTCCTGGACGTGGAGATGCCCGGGTGGAACGGCGTGCGCACCACCGCCGAGCTCCTCCGGGTCCTGCCCGAGGTCCGCATCCTCGTGCTGACGATGTTCGACCTGGACGAGTACGTCGCCGGCGCGATGCAGGCCGGCGCACACGGCTTCCTGCTCAAGACCGCGGACGCCCGCGAGCTGATCGCCGCCGTCCACGCGTGCGCGGCCGGCGAGGCCGTGCTGACCCCGGAGGTCCTGTCCCGGGTGGCCGCGCACTTCGTCCGCAGCCACTCCGTCCGCCCCCGGGAGGGGCTGGACCGGCTCACCGAGCGGGAGCGGGAGGTGCTGGCCCTCATGTGTCAGGGCCTGTCCAACGGTGAGATCGCCGCCCGGCTCGTCGTCGAGCTGGCCACGGTCAAGAGCCACGTGGCCCACATCCTGCAGAAGCTGGCCGCCCGTGACCGGCTGCAGGCCGTGGTCATGGCCTACCGCGCCGGACTGGCCTGAGATGTCCCGTGCCGGCCTCCGCGGGACGGGATCCGGCCCGCGCCGTTGCCCGGTCACGGGGGCCCGGCCGGGTTAGTCTCGGACCGTGCGCACGGCATACCTGGACCATCCCGGTCCGATCGCCATGGCCCACCGGGGGTTCGACGACACCGGCAGGGGGCAGGAGAACTCGCTGCCCGCCTTCGAGGCTGCGGTCCGGCTGGGCTACCGCTACGTGGAGACCGACGTCCACGCCACCCGCGACGGTGTCGTGGTCGCCTTCCACGACGAGACGCTGGACCGGGTGACCGACCGCCGCGGGGCGATCCCCGAGCTGTCCTGGCGCGAGGTGTCGCGTGCCCGCGTCGGCGGTGCCGAGCCGGTCCCCCAGCTGGAGGACCTCCTGGGCTCCTGGCCCGAGCTGCGGGTCAACATCGACATCAAGAGCCCGGGCGCGATCCTGCCCCTCGTCCGGGTCATCGAACGCACCCGGGCCCACGACCGCGTCTGCGTGACCAGCTTCTCCGACCAGCGCCGGGACGCGGCCGTGATGCGCCTGACCCGCCCGGTGGCCACCTCGGCCGGTCAGCGCAGCACCGCCTCCTTCCGGGCCGCGGCCGAGCTGCCGCCGCTCATCCGGTCCACGGTCGTGGCCCGCAGCCTGGGCCGCGTGGACGGCCTGCAGGTGCCGGCGGAGCACCGCGGCATCCCGGTGGTGACGCCGACGACCGTGGCCGCGGCGCACGAGGTCGGCCGCTTCGTGCACGTGTGGACCATCGACGAGCCGGCGGAGATGCACCGGCTGCTCGACCTGGGGGTCGACGGCATCATGACCGACCGCGCGGACGTGCTCAGGGAGGTCCTCCGGCAGCGGGGGCAGTGGCACGACTGACCGCTCCCGCCCTCCACCGGCCGGTCGCTCACCGGTCGCAGCCGGTGAACTCCCACAGCGAGGCGTGCCCGCCCTCGTCGACCTTCCGCCATCCCTCGCCGCCAGGGGTGATGTTGCGCAGGCCTGGGGTCGTCTCCTCCCACTTGCTGTTGAGCTCGTCCTCGAACGTCAACGAGTCCGCGTAGACGTGGGTCACGCCCAGGTCCCGGACCGCCTCGCAGACCGCCAGGTCGGTGCGCCACTCGTGGAACCGCTGCTCGAGCACGTTGCGCTCCGGCGAGCCGGGGATCGGGCTGAGCTGCGGGAAGACGACCTGCACGTCGGCCCGGTGCAGCAGGTAGGGCGAGCCGGCCACCGCCTCGCCCAGGACGACGGCGTCGTCGGGCAGGGTCTCGGCGGCCCGGTCGACCATCGCGATCTCCTCCGGCTCCAGGATCGTCCCCCAGGCGATGGGGTATGCCGTGTAGGTCGAGGCCATCACCTGCACGTGCGAGGTCCACCGCAGCCCCGAGGTGAGCAGCACCAGCGCGACGACGAGGAGCCCGGCCGTGGCGGCGACGGGCACGCGGAGCTGCTCGGCGGCCCGCCGGGCCAGCCAGGACCCGCCGCCTGCCGCCAGGACCACGGCCGGCACGAGCAGGAGCTGGTTGACCCGGGACGCCTGGGTGTACCAGAAGCCGGCGAGCACCCGCAGCGGCTGCTCCGGCGGACCGGCCGCCAGGAGGGTCACGGCCGCCGCGGCGAGGAGCGCCGCGACCAGCCAGCGGGCGTGGGTGCGACGGACCGTCAGCGCGACCCCGGTCGCCACGAGCACCGCACCGACGAGGTTGACCGAGGTGATCTTGTAGACGTAGATCAGCGGGTGGTCGATGAGCAGCGAGCCGACGCCGGGCAGGTAGGAGTCCTGACCGCCGCGCTGGTAGTCCATGATCGAGCGCACCGGGGGGAAGGTCACCAGGAAGGTGATCGCGCCCACCACGAGGAGGACCCAGGCCGCCATGAGCGACCAGGCCAGCACCGGCCGGCCCCTCCGGGCCGTCCGCCGCAGCTGGCGGGCCAGCAGGACGGTCAGCAGCGGCAGACCCAGCAGCAGCAGCGAGAAGACGCCCGAGGGGTGGGCCAGCACGACGCCGACGACCGCCCAGCCCAGGCCGAGCGCCAGGGCCAGGTGCATCTGCCAGGACAGCACCCCGCGCAGGGTGGCGATGACCAGGGCGATCGTCCCCGGCAGGCAGGCCACCGAGAGCGCGAACGGCCAGACGGCCAGCATCGAGACCGCGACGTCGGGGAAGGTGACGTAGGAGGCCGCCAGCACCGGCACGAGCACGGCCGGCAGGGCGCGGGCGGGGAAGACGACCCGGGCCAGCGCGACCAAGCCGGCCACCCAGACCACCGCCCCGACGATGAGGGAGGAGCTGTTGGCGGCCTCGGTGACGCGGTCGAAGCCGGGCGCACGGCCACGATGCCGTGCCAGGTGGCGGGGTAGAACGGGGCGGCGTTGTCGGCGTACATCGGCGCCAGCCCGCCGAGGGAGCTGGCGTTGCCGGTGTCCCGGACGAACCACAGCGCGTTGAGGTGGAAGACGGCGTCCCAGGCCTGGGGCGGCTGGTCGGCCCGGCCCATGCCCCGCATCATGGCCGCGGCCACGACGCCGCCGCCCAGGGCCCACGACAGCGTCAGCCAGGCGCGGTCGTCGGTGCGTAGGCGCCGTTCCCCCGCGACGGTGACCCCGGCCGGGTCGGTGGTGGTGCCCAGCACGCGACCCAGGACGGCCGCCAGGACGACCGCGCCCGCCAGCCCGGCCAGCAGGGTGGCCAGCGACCACGGCACGCCCAGGAACGGGTAGGCCATGGCCAACGTCCCGGACAGCCCGGTGGTGACGGGGGCCCCCGCTCCCAGGGCCAGCAGCCCCCGCGCCCCCAGGAGGCGCAGCACGGCATACCCGGGCAGGACCCAGAGCAGGGCGAGCCCGACGATCCCGGGAGCCGCCTCCGGCCAGCTCATGCGGGAGCCGGTTCACCCCCGCCGATCGTCAGCCGGGGCACGCCGGTGAAGCGGGCGGGGTCGGTGACGCGGCGGCCGTCCAGGAGCAGGCGCAGCCCGGGCAGGTCGTCGGTGGACAGGGTGGCGTACTCGGGGTGGTCGGCCTGGACGATCGCGACGTCCACGGGCTCGCCGAGGGAGTAGGGGTCCCACCCGTGGCCGGCGAGCTCGTCGTCGGTGTACATCGGGTCGTGCACGAGCACGTGGGCCCCGCGGGAGCGCAGCGCGTCCACGGTGGCGAACACGCCGGAGAAGGCGGTCTCCTTGACCTTGCCCCGGTAGGAGGCTCCGAGCACGACCACCCGCAGCCCGGACAGCGACCCCAGGAGGGCCTCGGCGCGGGAGACGGCGTACTCGGGCATGGCCGCGTTGGCCGCCCGGGCCGTGGCCACGACGGTGGCGTCGGCGTCGGTGGACAGGTAGAGCCGCGGGTAGACCGGGATGCAGTGCCCCCCGACGCGATGCCGGGGGTGTGGATGTGGGAATACGGCTGGGAGTTGCAGGCTTCGATGACCGTGTGCACGTCGATGCCGGCGGAGTCGGCGAACCGGGCGAACTGGTTGGCCAGGCCGATGTTGACGTCCCGGTAGGTCGTCTCGGCCAGCTTGGCCATCTCGGCGGCTTCCGCGCTGCCCATGTCCCAGACCCCGTTGGGCCGGGGCAGGTCGTCGCGGTCGTCGAAGTCCAGCACGGCCTCGTAGAACTCCACGGCCCGGGCGGTGCCGGCCTCGGTCAGGCCGCCGACGAGCTTGGGGTAGCGGCGCAGGTCGGCGAACACCCGCCCGGTCAGCACCCGCTCCGGGGAGAACACGAGATGGAATCCGTCCTCCCCCGCCGCCGGTGACTCGGTCAGCCCGGAGATCTGCTGGATCATCGGCTTCCACCGGGTCCGGGTGGTGCCCACCGGCAGCGTCGTCTCGTAGGAGACCAGCGTGCCGGGGGTCAGGTGCGCCGCCAGCGACCGGGTCGCGTCGTCCATCCAGCCGAAGTCGGGCGCTCCGGTGGCCTCGTCGACGAAAAGCGGCACCACCAGCACCACCGCGTCCGCGCCCGGGATCGCCTGCCCGTAGTCGGTCGTGGCCCGCAGCCGACCGGCCGGGACCAGCTCGGCGAGCTTGTCGGCCAGGTGGTCCTCCCCCGGGAACGGCTCGGTGCCGGCGTTGACCAGGTCCACCACCCGCTGGTCCACGTCCACCCCGACCACCTCGTGGGAGGGGTCGGCGTCGGCGAACTGCACGGCCAGGGGCAGGCCGATCTTGCCGAGGGCGACAACGGCGATCTTCATGCGGAGGCGTCCGTCCTGGAGGGGGCTGGGTGCCCGCCCAGGATACGTGGGCGCGCGCCGCATACCCTGACGACGTGACCGCACCGAGCACCGCGACCTTTTCCCTTCCGGCCCCCGACGGGACCGTCCTGCACGGACGCAGCTGGCTGCCGGCCGGTCCGCCGCGGGCCGTCGTGCAGCTGGCCCACGGGATGGTCGAGCACGTCGGCCGCTACGACCACCTCGGGCGGCGCCTGGCGGCGGAGGGGTATGCCGTGCTCGGCGCCGACCACCGCGGCCACGGGGCCACCGGCGACGGGCCCGGGTCGCTGGCCCACCTCGCGGACGAGGGCGGGTTCGCGCGGGCCGTCGACGACCTGCTCGTGGTCACCGGGCACGCACAGGCGGAGCACCCCGGCGTGCCGGTCGTGCTGCTCGGCCACTCGATGGGCTCCTTCCTGGCGCGGGCCTACGCCGCCCGCCACGGCGACCGGCTCGCGGCGCTGGTGCTCTCCGGCACGGCCGGGCACCCCGGCGCGATCGGCCGCGTCGGGCTGGCCCTGGCCGAGCTCGAGGTGCGGCTGCGGGGACCGCGGGTCCGCAGCCGGATGATGGAGGCCCTCGTCCTGGGGCCGAACAACCGTCCGTTCCGCCCGAACCGCACCGACTTCGACTGGCTGTCCCGGGACACCGCCCGGGTCGACGCCTACGTCGCCGACCCGCTCTGCGGAGGGCACGGCACCGCCGCCTTCTACCGCGACCTGCTCACCGGCCTGCTCTGGGTGGGCGAGCCGGCCGTCGCGGCCCGGGTGCCCGCACACCTGCCCGTCCTCGTCGTCTCCGGGGAGGTCGACCCCGTGGGCGGGGCGTCGGCGGTGGCCGAGGTGGCCGGGCTGCTCCGCGCCGGCGGGGTGCGGGACGTCACCGAGCGGGTGTGGCCGGACGCCCGCCACGAGGTGTTCAACGAGACCGACCGGGACGAGGTCCTCGACGACGTCGTGGGCTGGCTGGACGCGCACCTACCGCGCTGAGCCGGGGCTCCTCCCGGCCGCGCCGCGGCGAGGGCGCCCTTCTCAGGACCGGCGGGCCGCGAGCGAGGCGGCCATGAAGCGCAACGGCGCCTCCCGGTGCAGCACGTGCCGCCAGGAGGTGGGCAGCAGCGTGCGCGGGCGGCCGTGCCGTCGCCGCGCCGCGGCCAGGGCCAGCAGCCGTCGGGCCGGCACGTCCGGGTCGAGGACGGCCTCGAGGAGGTCGGCGTCGGCCAGGCTCAGCGGGTCGGCGCAGCCCGGGGCCGCCGTGATCACCTGGCGGGTCACCCGGGCCAGCTCCGCGCGCTCGGCCGGTGTCCACCAGGCCGGGTCGGGGCGCGTGGGCACGGCCCCGAAGACGTGGATGCGCAGCACCTTGGTGCCCAGGGCCTGCCGGGCCGCACGTGGGAGCGCCTGCGTCGCCGGGAGGTCCCACAGCACGTCGACACTGCGCAGCTGCTCCCGCACGGGCGCGGGTCGTAGGTCACCCGGTCGCCGGCGTCCTCGTGGATCCGGTAGGGCGGGGCGTCCCGGGCCAGGACGACGCGGGCCCCGGACCACAGCGCCGTGACCATCGGCACGTCGCCCCCGACCTGCGCGCCCTCGAGGAGCCGCGCGCCGGGCAGGCCCAGGGCGCCCCGGGAGAGCAGGCCCAGCGGGGCCGATCGGTAGCTCAGCCGGTCCCGCACCAGGTCGAGGCGGTCGTGCCGCCCAGGGCGCACGGGCGGCGTCGGGACGGTGCGGCCGGCCAGCTCCAGGGGCGGGACCACCACCACCGGGTCGTCGGGGTCGAGGTCCTTCGCAACGGCCAGCCACCCGGACAGGGCACCGGGGGCCAGGGTGTCGTCCGAGCCCATGATCGCCGTCCAGGGCGCGGTGGCCGCGTCCAGCCCGGCGTTGAACGGGCCGCTGGGGCTGGGGACCCCGTCGTGGAGCTCCAGCAGCCTCACCCGGGGGTCGTCGCGCAGCTCCGGGGGGAAGGCGGCCCGGATCACGGCGGGGTCGACGTTGTGGCAGACCACGCTGACCCGCACCCCACCCCCGCCGACGTCGTCGGTGAGCGCGGAGGCGACCGCCCGGCCCGTCCGGCGGTCCGGCGAGTGGGTCGCCACGACGAGGTCGACCAGCGGTCCGTCGTCCTCCGGGACCGGATGGTCCTCCGGGGCCGGGCCGTGGTCGCCGGCGGGGCGTCGGCCGCCCCTGGCCGTGGCGTAGACCTCGTCGACGCGGTCGGCGTAGCGGTCGGGGCCGTAGCGACCGGCCACCGGGTCGGCGATCTCCTCGGCCGAGGTGGTGGCCGCGGCACGCCACACCCGCTCGACGGCGTCGGCCCAGAGCCCCGGGGGTGCACCGGGCTCGACCAGCGCCCCGGCCGGCGGATGCACGAAGGCCCGGGGGCCGCCGCTGTCGCCGACGACCACCGGCCGGCCGGCGGCCAGGGCCTCGGCGGCGGCCACACAGAACGTCTCCGCCCGGCTGGGCAGGAGGAACAGGTCGGCCTCGGCGACCACCGCCTGCACCCGCTCCGGCGGCAGCGGACCGGTGAGCCGCACCGGCACCCCCACGCCGCGGGCCGCGGCCTCCACCCGGTCGTGCAGGGGACCCTCCCCCACCCAGGTCAGCCGGGCGTCGACCCCCCGTCGGCGCAGCTCGGCGGCCGTCTGCACGGCGGTGAGGGGGTCCTTGCGTCCGATCAGCCCGCCGACGCCGACGAGCTCGAACGGGCCGCGGGCCGCCAGCGGCTCCTGCGGCCGCCGACGGGGCGCGAGGGCAGGTGGCCGGGTCACGATGTTGGGCACCACCGCCACGGGCCCGGTGCGGTGCCGGCGCACCTCCGCGGCCAGCTCCTCCCCCACGACGGCAACGACGTCCGGGCCGGCCAGCAGGTGCCGCACGACCCTGCGGGCCAGGCGCAGACCCGCGGAGAGCGTCCCCGGCGCGCCGAGGCCCGACCAGTGCTCGGTGTGCACCCACGGCACCGCGGGCCGCCACCGGACCGTCGGCAGCAGGGCGGAGACCGCCATCGTGTGGACGAGGTCGGCCGACCGCGCCTCCCGTCGCAGGACCCGGGCGGCGCGCAGCACGTGGTCCGGGCGGCGCGGATCCATGACGAGCCGCCGGACGGGCACCCGGGCTCGCGCGTCCTCCCCTGCCGGGTCCTCCCCTGAGCCGGGAGCGAGGCGGGGCGCCACCAGGTGGAGGACGCGCACGTCGTGGCGGTCTGCCAGCGCGGAGACGTCCCGGGCCACGAACACTCCCGTGCCCGGGGACGACGGGGTGGGGAACCAGGTCGTCACCACCAGCACGCGCACAGGGCCCAACCTACCGGGGCCCTACGCTGGCCCGGTGAGGATCCTCTCGGTCGTGGGTGCCCGTCCCCAGTTCGTCAAGCTGTCGCCGGTGGCGGCCGAGTGCGCCGTCCGCGGGGTGGAGCACGTCATCGTGCACACCGGGCAGCACTACGACCCGGCGCTCTCCGACGTCTTCTTCCGGGACCTGGGGATCCCGGACCCGGACGTGCACCTGGGGGTCGGCTCCGGGACCCACGGGGTCCAGACGGGGGCGATCCTGGCGGCCATGGACGAGGTGCTGGCCGAGCACCGCCCCGACCGGGTGCTGGTCTACGGGGACACCAACTCCACCCTGGCCGGTGCCCTGTCGGCGGTGAAGCTGCAGGTGCCGGTGGCCCACCTGGAGGCGGGGCTGCGCAGCTTCAACCGGCGCATGCCCGAGGAGCACAACCGGGTGCTGACCGACCACGCCGCCGACCTGTGCCTGGCCCCGACCCGAGCGGCCATGGAGCACCTGGCCGCCGAGGGGCTGGCCGACCGGTCCGTTCTCGTCGGCGACGTGATGGTGGACGTGTTGCACCGGGTGCGGGAGGAGCTCGTCGACGCCGACGCGGTGCTGCAGCGTCTGGGCGTCGTCCCGGGAGGCTTTTCGGTGGCCACGGTCCACCGGGCCGAGAACACCGACGACCCGGCCCGGCTGGCCGCGGTCGTGGACGCCCTGCGGCAGGTCGACCACCCGGTCGTGCTGCTGGCCCATCCACGGCTGCGGGCCAGGGCGGCCGAGCAGGGGCTGGCCCTGGCCGGGGGGTCGGTGCGGGTGCACGAGCCGCTGCCCTACCCCGCCCTCGTCGGAGCGGTGGACCAGGCCCGCGGCGTGATCACCGACTCCGGCGGGCTGCAGAAGGAGGCCTTCGTCCTGCGCACCCCCTGCACGACCGTGCGCACCGAGACCGAGTGGGTCGAGACCGTCGAGCTGGGCTGGAACGTCCTCGTCGAGCCCGGACCCGACCTGGCCGCCGCGGCCTCGCGCCCCCTGCCGGCCTCCACCGACGCCACCCCCTACGGCGACGGGCACGCCGCCTCCGCGGTCCTGGACGCCCTCGCCGGGGACCTGCCCCGCTGAGGCGGGGTCGCGGCATACCCCCGCTCAGCCGTTGACCCTGGCCGCCAGGGTGTCCACGGCCCGCACCCACCCCCGGACCTGCTCCTCGGCGGACAGCGCGCGGGCAGCGTCGTGCGCGGCGGCCTTGAAGCCGGCGACGTCCTCGTCGCCCAGGTCGTCCAGCGCCGCGGCCAGCGCCTCCCCGGTGAAGTCGTCGAGGACGACCCCCAGGTGGTGGGAGCGCACGAGGTCGGCCATCTCGGGGCTGGGGCCCACGACGATCCCCAGCCGGGCCTGGACGAAGTCGAAGAACTTGTTGGGCAGGGTGAACCTGTAGTTGAAGTTGACCGGGGGCAGGACGAAGACCCCCAGGTCGGCGCCGGCGAGGGCGTCCCCGAGCGCGTCCGGCGGGACGGGGTCGTGGAAGCGCACCTGCGGCAGGTCGCGGGCCGCCTCCTGCAGCTCGGCCAGGTAGGCCGGGTCGTTGGGCATGAGGTAGAGGTCGAGGGTCACGCCCCGGCGGGTGGCGCGGACGGCGTCGAGCATCACGTGCAGGCTGCGCCCCCGCCGGGCCAGGCCGGAGTGGACCAGCCGCAGGGGCGAGCCGACGGGGGTGGGCGTCCGGTCGGCCCACGGGGCGGCGTTCGGGACGACGCCGGCGACGAGGCCGAACTCGCGACGGTACTCCCGGGCCAGCCACCGGCCCACCGTGCTCACCGAGTCGGCCCGGTGCCCGTAGCGGCGCAGCAGCCAGCGGTAGTAGGGCGCCACGAAGACCCGCCAGCGCCACGACTCCTCGCTCTGCCGGGAGGCGTACTCGTGCAGGTCCAGGTGCAGCCCGCCCTGCGGGGCGAGGTCGAGCGCCAGCGGCAGGGTGTCGGCGTCGTTGGCCAGCACCACCTCGAACCGGCCGCGCCGTCCGGCGAGCAGCTCCTCGGCGGCCCGGACGACGGGGGACCGGCGGTAGGCGGTCTCGTAGCGGTGCGCCGCCAGGAGGCGGCGGTCCTTGTGCCAGGCGACCACGTCGTCCGGCAGGCGCAGGTGCTCGACGACCCCGTCGGGCGCCTCACCGTAGCCGAGGGTGGTCACCGCGTAACGCTCACGGAACAGCCGGACCTGGCGCAGCACGCGGGCGTCGGAGCGCAGCGGGCTGAAGGCCATGACCAGCAGCCGGGGCCGGGGGTCGGGCCTCATCGGGCGGCCCGGCCGGTCAGCACCCGGTCGTAGAGCGCGACCATGCGGGCGGCCTCCCGCTCCCAGGTCAGGTCGCGGGCGGCGGCGACCGCGGCCTGCCGGTAGTGGCCGGGGTCGGCCAGCACCGTGCGGATCGCGGCCGCCAGGTCGGCGGGGGTCCGGGCGTCGAACACCTCACCGACCCCGTGCCGGCGCACCACCTCGGCGGTGTCCGGCAGGTCGGCCGCGACGATCGGCAGGCCGGCGTGGATCGACTCGAACAGCTTGTTGGGCAGGGAGTAGAGGTAGCTCAGGCAGATCGGGCGGACGTAGACGACGGCGACGTCGGCGTCGGCCAGCGTCTGCGGGACCTGGGCGGAGGGCACCGACCCCACGAGGTGCATGCGGTCGGCCACCCCCTCGGTACGGGCGCGCCGGAGCAGCCGCTCGACGTACTGCGGCGCCCCGTAGCCCAGGAGCACGAGGTGGACGTCGTCGTCGAGGAGGGCGAGGGCGTCGACCGTCTCCTCCAGGCCACGGCCGGTGGTGATGCTGCCGGTGTAGGACACGACCCGGGCCTCGGGGCCGAGGCCGGCCAGCTCGCGCAGGCGGCCCTCGGCGGGCGCAGGGGTGGGGCGCGCGGTGGGGATGTTGCGCACCAGGGTGGGGGTCTGCGCGAGGTGGTAGCGGTCCTGGAGCCAGGTGGCGATGGAGGGCGAGACCGTGATCACCCCGGCCGCCAGGCGGGTGCCGACGGTCTCCACCAGCGCGTCGACGGCGGGGGCCAGCCACCGGTCCTGCCGGGTGTTGCGTCGACGCCACAGCTCGTGCGAGTCGTAGACCACCTGCCCCGGCGTGCCCATCGTCGTGAGCAGGGCGGGCACGAGGGTGTTGGCGTCGTTGGCGTGGACCACGTCCGGCTCCAGCCCGCGGGCGGTGCGCACCGCGCCGTACCACCAGTGGCCGAGCCGGACGGTCTGGTAGAGGCGCATCCACAGGTCGACGGCCACGGCACGGGCGGTCGAGGAGGCGGCTGGTGTGGTCGGCGACGGCTCCGCGGAGGGCGGGGCCGCGGCCGGTGCGGGCACCGGCGCCGACGGGGTCCGGGGGCCGCCGTCCGGGGCGCGTCCCCGCAGCCGGCGCCACGCCCGGGTCGTGCGGGGCAGCAGCCGGGTGAGGTCGAGGTCGTGGACGCGGTGCACCGGCAGGCCGTCGCCCAGGGTGCCCGGACCGGGCGGGTGGCCGGCGACCTCCCGGGAGATCGCCACGACGAGGGCGTCGGCACCGGCGGCGCGGAGGGTGGCCGCGGTCTTCTGCACCCGCGAGTCGGCGCTGGCGTCGTTGTAGACCAGGCTGACGACCCGGGCCGGGCGCCCGCCGACCGTCGGCAGCCGGGGCGGCTCAGCCATCGACCCGCCCCTCCAGGGCGGCCTGCCGGGCCCCCGGGTCCCCGAGACCCGCGAGGGCCGCCTGGACGGCGAAGTCCGGCTCGGCGGCCACCACCTCGTCGAAGCTCCCCCTGGCCACCAGCTGCCCGTCGCGCAGGAAGCACACCTGGTCGCTGTGCTGGATGGTGGCCAGCCGGTGGGCCACGACGATGACGCTGACCTCGCCGGCCAGCTCGCGGATGGCCGCGGTCACAGCCGCCTCCGTGCTGGTGTCCAGCGCCGAGGTGGCCTCGTCCATGACGAGCACGAGCGGCTCGGTGTAGAGCGCCCGGGCCACCCCGAGCCGTTGCCGCTGCCCCCCGGAGAGCGCCAGGCCGCGTTCGCCGACCCGCCCGTGGATGCCGCCGGGCCGGGACTCGATGAGGTCCAGCAGCTGGGCCCGGGCCAGGGCCCGCCGCACCCGGTCCTCGTCGATCTCCTCGTCCCGCCAGGTCAGCGCCACGTTGCGGGCGACCGAGGCGTCGAACAACGAGACGTCCTGCGGCACGTAGCCGACCCGGCGCCGCCAGTCGTGCAGCACCTCGGCCAGCGGCTGGTCGCCGACCCGGACCTCGCCCTCGTCGGGCGGCATCAGCCCGAGGATGATGTCCACGAGGGTGGACTTGCCCGACCCCGACGCGCCGACGAGCGCCAGCGTCCGGCCGAACGGCAGCTCCAGCGAGATACCCCTCACCGCCGGGGCGTCCGCGCCGGGGTAGCTGAACGTGACCCGGTCCAGCACCAGGCTGCGCGCGTCCTCCGGGACCGGGCGGGCTCCCCCGGTCCGGCGCTCCTCGGCATACCTGGACCCGCGCTCGATCTCGTCCAGCACCTGCCGGGCGAAGGGGATGTTGGCGCCGGTCTGGGCCATGATCGTCTGGAAGCGGGTCAGGCTGGGCACGATCCGGAAGCCGGCCACCCCGAACAGCGCGATCGCCGCCAGCGCGCCTGCAGGAC
Source organism: Ornithinimicrobium sp. CNJ-824 (assembly GCF_001942405.1). Taxonomy (GTDB): domain Bacteria; phylum Actinomycetota; class Actinomycetes; order Actinomycetales; family Dermatophilaceae; genus Ornithinicoccus; species Ornithinicoccus kibberensis. The sequence continues at coordinate 58,706 of NZ_MKKA01000003.1, read as the reverse complement.
CACCCTGCAGGTAGCCGATCGCGGCCCCGATCCCCAGCCCGCCGATGAGCGCGGCCTCGAGGAGGTAGCGCGGGATGGCCCCCAGGAAGGCCTGGTCGGCCCGGGCCGAGGACGCGCGCCGGCGGACCTCCAGCACCACCTCGGCCACCTCTCCTGCTTGTCCCGCAAGGTGATCTCCTTGAGCGAGTGGACCATCTCGCTCACCAGGCGCACGGCCCGGGTGGAGGCGTCCCGGTTGTCCCGGCCGGCCTGGACGGCCCGGCGCAGCACCACCTTGTAGAGCAGCAGGCCGACGAGGAAGAAGTAGACGATCGTGGCCCCCGCCAGCAGCGGCTGGGCGACGAGGAGGACGGTCAGCACGGCCAGGAAGGTGAACAGCTCCCCGGAGAGCTGGCAGAACGGGATGAGCACCCCGGAGACCGTCGAGGCCACCCCGACGTCGGTGGAGCGCACCAGGTCGGTGGAGTTGCGCTGCAGCCGTTCGGTCCACGGGGCCGCGAAGGTCGACTCCAGCAGGCGGGCCCCGAGGTTCTGCTCGAAGCGGGCGAACCGGCGGGTGGCCCACCACTGCAGGGCGACCGCGAGCACCGACTTGGCGATGATGAGCACGCCGACCATGATCAGCACGGTCCGGAACTGCTCGGGGGTGGAGATCTCCAGCCCGATGACGGGCACGGTCAGGGTCGCGCCGGTGAGCATGGGGGCCAGCACCAGCGCCAGCAGCCCGATGGCCGCGACGTCCAGGGTCGCCAGGAGGGACTGCAGGCCGGCGAAGGTGATGATGAACCGCCTCGTCCCCGGGGGGAGCACGGCCAGGAGGTCACGCACGGTGCGCCACAGGGACAGCACGTTGCTCCTTCCCGGTCCGGATGGCAGGTCGCCCCAGCGTAGTTGACCTAGGTTGGGAGCCATGGCTGCGCTCACGGGTGTCCGCAAGGTGGTCTACGACACCTACCGGGGCCTGCCCGCCCCCGTGCGCTCCCTGCCCGAGACGGTGCTGCGGGTGCGGGCCGGCAGCGGGGTGCGACGCCAGCCCTGGTTCACCCCGGAGCCGCCCGACCGGTGGCTCCTCGGCCCGTTGGACACGGCCGGCCAGGCGGCCGCCTGGGCCCGGTCGGCGCGCCGGCACGCCGGGGCCCAGGCCCTCAGCCTGTCGGTGGAACGCATCGCCGCCGGGGCCGGGACCCTCGGCTACGCGACCGAGGTGCACCTGGACCGGGGTATGCAGCTGCGCGGCACCCCCGCCCACCGCGACCGGGTCCTGGGCCGAGGTGTGCCCGGGGCCACGGGTGTCCTCGCCGAGAGCGGCCGCCCGGTGCTGGGGAACTTCTTCGGGGGGACGATCCTCGACGACCTGCCGGCCCTGGCGGACGCCGGGATCCGCACCGCGCTCCTCGTCCACGGCTCGGAGATGCGGGACCTGCGTCAGCACGCCGAGCGGGACCCCCACTCGCCCTTCCGGGAGCGGTGGGACGAGCGGTTCGAGGCCCTGCAGGCCCTGGTGGACCGCACCCGCACCGTCGTCGAGGCATTTCCTGGCCCGGTGCTCGTGCCGACCCTCGACATGCTCGAGGCCGTGCCGGGCGCGGGGCTGCTGCCCATCACCACGGACGTGGACCTGTTCACCACGGACGCCCCTGCGCTGCGGCGTCCCGTCCCGGTGGTCCTGCACGCGCCGACCAACCCGCGCCTCAAGGGCACGGCCGTGGTCGAGCCGGTGCTGACGCGGCTCCACGACGAGGGGCGGATCGTCTACCGCCGGCTGACGGGCGTCCCGCACGCGCGGATGCCGCAGGTGGTCGCGGAGGCCGACGTCGTGGTCGACCAGGTCGCCCTGGGGAACGTGGCCACCCTGGCCGCGGAGTCGATGGCCGCCGGCCGTCTGGTCGTCGGGCACGTCACCGACGCGGTGCGGACCCGGGCCCGGGAGCTCTCGGCCGCCGGTCACGACCTGCCCGTCGTCGAGGCGGACCCCACGACGTTCGAGGACGTGGTGCGCGAGATCGTCTCCCGGCCGGAGGCCTACCGTGAGGTCGCGGCCGCCGGGCCGGCGTGGGCCCGGGAGCACCACGACGGGCGCCGGGCCGCGCAGGTGCTCAGCGAGGTCCTCGGCGCCACCAGCGGCGGGGGCGGCGGGGCTGCGGGCTGACCTGGCCCCCGGCCGGTCCCGCCGCCGACGGTCCGGGCTCCGCGTCGTCAAGAGCACCCGTCCGCTCCGGCTGCGCGGCGGCCAGCGTCCGCCACCGGCCCACCATCTGCTCGACGTCGACCCGGCCCACGACGGGCGGCGGGTGCGGCCCCACGTGGGGACGCCGACGGTCGGCCAGGACCCGCTCGTTAAAGTCCTCGAGCCGCTCGCGGACGGCCGCCTCGTCCGGCAGCCCCAGCAGCGACTCCGGGAAGGTGGACTTCTCGCGGCGCAGCTGCAGGACCCCCGGCAGCGCCTCGGACAGGTCGAGCTTCTCCCGCTGGACGAGGCCGCGCACCCACCAGTCGGGGTCGGTGCTCACGTCGACGTCCGGCAGCCGACGCCCCGCTCCCGGGAGGTCGTCGAAGGCCCCCTGCCGCTGGGCCTGCTGGATCTGCTGGTCGACCCAGCCCGAGACCGCCTGGGCCGTGGCCCGCGGGGGCGGGCACCGCCGGACGCCCTGGTCGGCGAGCTGGTCGTCCGCGGCGGGCGCGCCCGGCCGCCGCCCGGGGGTCCCCCAGGGAGGACGTCCGTCGGCCTGGCCGCTCATGGCCCTACGGTACCGACCTGTCCGGCAGCCGCGCCATGAGCGCGGCGGACGCGAGCAGGACCACGGCCAGCACCGGCCCGAGCCAGATCCAGCCGGTCGCGGCCGTCACCCACCCGGCGGCCCACGACCGGTCCGCCCCGGCGAAGGTCGCTATCCCGGCGAAGGAGACGGTCACCAGCGCGGCCACCGCCAGCAGCGACCCGGCCACCGCCACGCGGCGGACCCCGAGGGAGGAGACCTGGACCAGGAGCACGAGGCTCCCGCCAGGGCGACGGCGGCGGTGACGGTCCGGGCCTGGCCCACCGCCGGGACCCCCACCCCCAGGTCGTCGGCGACGGCCGCCATGGACGGGGCCAGCACGAGCAGCAGCGACTGGGAGGCCATCCCGGCCAGGGCCAGCGGCGCCAGCAGCGTCACCGACCGGCCGGCCGGTGCGTGCGGAGCGGTGGTGACGGTCATCGCGGCCCTCCTGCGCCCGGCGGTCCGTCCGTCGGCTCGGGGTCGACGCTACGGAGGGTGGCGTTCCGGCAGCGTTCGCGGACGGCGCCGGGTCGTCCGGTCAGTGCGCCGTGGGTGGCAGGACCACGTCCGCGACGCGGCGGCCGGTGGCGCGCAGGCTCCGGTGCGTCCGGACCCAGGCGGCCCGTCGGTCCCGGTCCACGTCCGTGACGGCGCCGCGGAGCGTCCGCACCATGGCCGCGGCGACCTCGTCGACGTCGTAGGCCACCGCCTCCCCCAGGTCGTCGCGGCGCAGGTCCTCCCCGGCGGGGCCGGGGCCGGCGTGCACGACGGGCGTGCCGCAGGCCAGCGCGGCCAGCACCTTGGTCGGGTAGGCGAAGTCGTAGCCGATCCCGGGCCGGACGCTGACCAGCGCCGCGGCCGCCCCACGCTGCCACGCGGCCGCCTGCGCCGGGGGCGCCAGCGGGCGCAGCTCGACCGCCCCGGCCGGCAGCTCGCGCCGCAGCCGCTCCAGCTCCGGCCAGCTGGAGCCCTGGCCGAGGAAGACCAGCCGGGCGCCCGGCACCTGGGCCAGCACCTGCGGCATGGCGGCGGCGAAGATCTCGGCGCCCTGCCACTCCGAGGCGGTCCCGGCATAGATGAGGTATGGCGTGCGCGGCGCCTCCGGCGACGGTGGCCCCTCGGGGGTGAAGAGGTCGGTGTCGACCCCGTTGGGCACCACGGTGACCGGTGCCTCGTCCCCCGCCAGCGCCCGGACCCGGTCGGCCACCCCGTCGGAGACGGCGACGACGTCGCGCGCCCCGCGCAGCGCGAACCGCTCGACCCACCGCATGGCGGCCACGACGGGGGCCGGGGCGCCCATGGAGGCGGTGGCGTCGGACCAGACGTCGGCGGCGTAGTAGACGTAGGGGATCCGCCCGCCGCGCAGCCCCCGCAGCGCCAGCGTGGCGCGCACGACCGCACCCGTGGTCGGGGGCGGTTCGACGACGACGACGTCGGGGCGGTCCGCCAGGACGAGCCGGAGGGCGAGCGGGAGGTCGAACGACAGGTAGGGCAGGTAGCCGCGGACGTATCCGGTGGCGTCCCGCAGCGCCGGCCACCGGCGGACCAGCACCCCGTCGGGCACGTCCTCGTCGGGGTCGTGCCCGGGGGCCCGCAGGGCCGGTGGTGGGTCGGTCGTGAGCACCTCCACCTGCGCCCGCCCGGCCAGGGCCGTCACCAGCGCCCGCAGCCGGAAGGTGGCCGCCGCCGCCTCGGGCACGAAGATCCGGGAGGCCACCAGCACCCGCGGCCGCCGGGTCACAGGTGGACGGTCTCCCCGGTCGCGGCGGAGGCCAGGATGGCCTCGACGACGCGGAGGGTGTGCACGCCCTCGGGCATGGAGACGGTCTCGGAGGGCCGGCCCAAGAGGGCGTCGCGGAAGTTCTCCTGCTCCACCCGCAGCGGCTCGCGCCGGGCGATGGCGTAACGCACCGAGTCGCCCTCGGACACGCCCCGGAAGGCGGTCGAGCGGGCCCACTCGCTGCGCACGTCCCCGTTGGCCACGAAGGTCAGGTCCCCGGAGAGGGTGTTGGCGATGAACGCCCCCTTCTCCCCGGTGGCCACGGTCTGGCGGATCTTCATCGGGCTGAGCCAGTTGACCGTGTGCGCGACGATGACCCCGTTGGCCAGCCGGCCCGTGGCCACGACCATGTCCTCGTGCTCCCGGCCCGAACGGTGCGTCACCTGACCCGAGACCACCGCGTAGGGCGAGCCCGCGATCCACGAGGTCAGGTCGATGTCGTGCGTGGCCAGGTCCTTGACCACGCCCACGTCGGCGATCCGCCCCGGGAACGGCCCCTGCCGCGACGTCGTGATCTGGAAGACCTCCCCCAGCTCACCGGCCGCGATCCGCCGCCGCATCTCCAGCAGCGCCGGGTTGCACCGCTCCACATACCCCACCGCGCCGACCAGCCCGGCCTCGGTGAACGCCTCCGCCACCCGCGCCCCGGCCGCCGCCGACGCCGCGATCGGCTTCTCCACCATCGTGTGCACCCCCGCCGCCGCCAGCGCCAGCGCGACCTCCTCGTGCAGGTAGGTCGGCACCGCGACCATCGCCGCGTCGATCCCCGCGGCGATCAACGAGGCCACGTCACCCAGCACCTCCAGGTCCCCGGCCACCCCGTGCCGGTCCCCGTGCGGGTCGGCCACCGCCACCAGGTCCATCCCGTCCACCTCGCGGATCACCCGCGCGTGGTGCCGGCCCATCGAGCCCAGTCCGATCAGCCCCATCCGGATGCTCCGCCCCTCCGGCAGCACCCCGCTCATCGGCCCGCCCCCACGACCGCGTGGACCGCCGCGGCGATCCGCTCCAGGTCACCCTGCGACAGGGACGGGTGCACCGGCAGCGAGATCACCTCCGCCGCCGCCCGGGCCGTCTGCGGCAGCTCCCGCTCCGGGGCGAACCGCGACAGCGAGACCAGCTCGTGGTTCGGCGTGGGGTAGTACACCCCGCACCCCACCTTGTGCTCCTCCCGCAACGCGGACACCACACGGTCCCGTTCGGCGCCCGTGGCACCGGCGATGCGCACCGTGTACTGGTGGTAGACGTGCGTGCAGCCCGCCCGCACCGGCGGAACCACGACCACGTCCCCCAGCGCCTCGTCCAGCCAGGCCGCGTTCGCCCGGCGCGTCTCTGTCCACCCCGCCACCTTGGTCAGCTGCACCCGCCCGATCGCCGCGTGGATGTCGGTCATCCGGTTGTTCAGCCCCACCACCTCGTTGGCGTACTGGCGCTCCATCCCCTGGTTGCGCAGCAGCCGCACCCCGCGGGCGATCTCCTCGTCCGCGCACGCGACCATCCCACCCTCGCCGGAGGTCATGTTCTTCGTCGGGTACAACGAGAACATCCCGAACACCCCGAAGGAGCCCACCGGCGCCCCGTGGTAGGTCGCCCCGTGCGCCTGCGCGGCGTCCTCGAACAGCTGCAGCCCGTGCTCGGCCGCGACCTGCCCCAGGCCGTCCATGTCGGCCGGATGACCGTAGAGGTGCACCGGCATCACCGCCGCCGTCGCCTCCGTGACCGCCTCCGCGACGCTGGCCGGGTCCAGGTTGAAGGTATCCGCGCTGATGTCGGCGAACACCGGCCTGGCCCCCGTCAGCGCCACCGCGTTGGCCGTCGCCGCGAAGGTGAACGAGGGCACGATCACCTCGTCCCCCACCCCGATCCCTGCGGCCAGCAGCCCCAGGTGCAGCCCCGAGGTCCCCGAGTTGACCGCCACGCACGTGCGTCCACCGACCAGCTGCTCGGCGAACTCGACCTCGAACGCCGCCACCTCCGGACCCTGGGCGACCATCCCCGACCGCATCACCCGGTCCACCGCCGCCCGCTCCTCCTCACCGATGATCGGCTTCGCGGCAGGGATCATGGGCAGGTCAGACATCGGCGCTCTCCTGGCTCGGGGTGGGGGTGGGTGCCGTCTCGGGGACCAGCCGGCCGTCCTGCTCGCGGTAGCTCTCCCCGGTGGCGGGGCAACGCCATACCCCGGGGGTGCCGCTCTCCTGGAGCGGGTGACCGGCGGTGCCGACCCAGCCCACCTGGCGGGCGGGCACACCGACCACGAGGGCGTGCGCGGGCACGTCCCGGGTCACGACCGCACCGGCGGCCACGGTGGCCCACTCGCCGACGGTGACGGGGGCGACGCACACGGCACGGGCCCCGATCGAGGCCCCGCGGCCGATGCGCACCCCCACGGCATGCCAGTCCGCGGCGCTCTTCAGCGAGCCGTCGGGGTTGATGGCCCGGGGGAAGGTGTCGTTGGTCAGCACGGCGGCGGGACCGACGAAGACCCCGTCGCCCAGCTCGGCCGGCTCGTAGACGAGGGCGTAGTTCTGCAGCTTGCAGTGGTCCCCCATGCGCACGCCCGTCCCGACGTAGGCACCACGGCCCACGACGCAGCCGGCCCCCAGCACGGCCCCCTCGCGCACCTGGGCCAGGTGCCAGACCGAGCTGCCCTCGCCGATCGTCGCCTCCGGCGAGACGTCGGCGCTGTCCACGATGCGTGTCGCCACTGCTCTCCCTTGCCACTGGACGTCCTCGGGCGTCCCGCACCCGGGTGCGGGACAATGACGGGTATGACCCTATCGCCCCGGCACGAGGACGCCTGGCTGGTGATCCCCCTGTACGACGAGGCGAGCGTCGTCGGGCAGGTGGTCGCCGAGGCCCGGCAGGTGTTCCCCCACGTCGTCTGCGTCGACGACGCCTCGACCGACGACTCCGTTGAGCGGGCCCGGGAGGCCGGTGCGGTCGTCGTGCGGCACCCGTTCAACCTCGGCCAGGGGGCGGCCCTGCAGACGGGGCTGCGGTACGTGCTCGAGGCGACGGACGCCGCCTACCTGGTCACCTTCGACGCCGACGGCCAGCACCGGGTCGAGGACGCCGCGGCCATGGTGCGGCGGGCCGAGGAGGAGGACCTCGGGGTCGTCTTCGGGTCGCGCTTCCTCGACGACCGGACCAGGCCCGGGCTGCTGAAGAAGCTCGTGCTCAAGGCGGCGGTGTGGCTGACCAACCAGCAGACCGGGATGCGGCTGACGGACGCGCACAACGGGCTGCGGGTGCTGCGCCGGGACGCCGCGGCCGCCCTGGACCTGCGGCAGAACCGGATGGCCCATGCCACCGAGATCGTCCTGCAGCTGGGCCGCACCGGGCTGCCGTGGGCCGAGCACCCGGTCCACGTGCTCTACACCGACTACAGCCGCCGCAAGGGCCAGTCGCTGATCAACTCGGTGAACATCCTCGTCGACACCCTGCTGAAGTGAGGGCTCCCCGTGCTTGACCAACCGTTGGACCAGCCGCTCATCAAGGCGGTCCTGCTCGTGGCCGTCGTCGTCGTCACCCTCATGCTCAACGCCTCGACGGCCGACTCCCGGCACCAGGCGATCCGCCGGCTCCTGCTCGTGGGGTTCGTCCTGCTGGCCGCCGCGGCGGTGCTCTTCCCCCGGCTGCTGACCCAGGTGGCCCAGTTCCTGGGCGTGGGGCGTGGCGCGGACCTGCTGCTGTACGGGCTGACCGTGGTCTTCCTGGGCTACGTGGCCTCGTCCTACCGCCGGATGCGGCAGGTGGAGCAGCAGGTCACGACCCTGGCCCGGGAGCTCGCGCTGCGGGCCGCGGTGCACGACACCACCCGGCACCGGTCCCGGCCGGGCACCGCCCGGGACGCCTCCGAGGGCACCGCGGAAGGGTCACAGGGCGGCGACCAGGCCGGCGGCGACCTCCCGCGAGGCGGCGGCGACCAGGCCGCGGGGCCGGCCGGAGGGTGAGTAGGGCTCCCCGTCGGTGGTGAGGACGGTCCCGCCCACCTCCTCGAGCATCAGCGACCCCGGCACGTGGTCCCAGGGCATCGTGCCGCGGTAGACGAGGGCGTCGCAGTCGCCCTCGGCCAGGTGGGGGTAGTCGATCCCGCAGCTGACCCAGGTCAGCCCGAGGGGTCCGGCCTGGCCCAGGTGGGTCCCCACGAGGCGGCGTGCCGAGGCCCGGACCCGCCACGTGGCGGGGTCGGCGCCCGGGGCGTCTCGCCTCACCCGGCGTCCGTCGCACCACAGCCCCTGGCCGCGCTCGGCGACGTAGGCACGACGGTGCTGAGGCTGCCAGATCCAGGCCCGCTCGGCCCGACCGTCCCGGACCTCGGCCACCATCACCGCGTGGTCGGGGGAGCCGTGCACGAAGTTGCGGGTCCCGTCGACCGGGTCGACGGTGAAGGCGTGCGCGGCCCCGCGGAACTGCTCCAGCAGGTCGGCGTCCTCGGCGTACGCCTCCTCCCCCAGCACCATCGCGTCCGGGTAGGCCGCGCGCAGCTCACGGGCGAGGATGACCTCGGCCTCCCGGTCCGCGACGGTGACGAGGTCGCCGGGGTGGGTCTTGCTGGTGACCTCGCCGTCCGCCAACGCGCGGAAGCGGGGGTCGATCACCTCGGCGGCGACGTCCTGCAGGAGGGTGAGCACGGTCTGGGTGTCCATCGGCACGGGGCCAACCCTGCCACGGCGCAGGGACCGTCCCGCCACGGGACCCTGTGCAGGCGGCGTCGTCGCCGCTACTGTCGTCCTCGGGCTCACCTCCTCAGAAGGGCTCACCTCCTCAGAAGGGTCCGACCATGACCGAGAACCTGCCCGTCCTGACGATCCTGCCGCCGCTGCTGGCCATCGTCCTCGTCATCGCGACCAGGAAGGTCCTGCTCAGCCTGGGGGCGGGTGTCCTGGCCAGCGCCCTGCTGGTGGCCGACCTCTCCCCCGTGCCCACGCTGCGCCTGGTCTGGGAGGCCTTCGCCGGCATCTTCTGGGACGAGGGGGCGGTGAACACCTACTACGTCTACATCCTCGTCTTCACCCTGCTCCTGGGGATGATCGCGGCCCTCATCATGATGGCGGGCGGCAGCGCGGCGTTCGCCGACTGGGCCCTGGAACGCATCGGGACCCGCCGCGGAGCGACCGTGCTGCCCGCCGTGCTGGGCATCGTCATCTTCATCGACGACTACTTCAACGCCCTCGCGGTGGGCCAGGTCGCGCGACCGGTGACCGACCGGATGCACGTGGCCCGGGCCAAGCTGGCCTACATCATCGACTCCACCTCGGCCCCGGTGGCGGTGCTCGCCCCGTTCTCCAGCTGGGGCGCCAGCATCATCGGCATCATGGCCCCGATCGTGGCCGGGTCGGCCCTGGCGGTCAGCGACGTCGAGGCCTTCCTCGGCGCGGCGGCGATGAACTACTACGCCATCGCGGCCGTCCTGCTGGTGTGGATCGTCGTGGTGCTGCAGCTCGACGTCGGGCCCATGCGCCGGGAGGAGCGCCGGGCGATCGTCGAGGGGCGGACCTTCGACTCCTCCGAGGAGGTGCCCGGCGAGCTGGCCGAGGACCTGCCGGTGCACGAGCCGGGGGCCAAGAGGGCGCTGGTCATCCCGTTCCTCGTCCTCGTCGCCGGCGTCCTGGGCGGGATCGTCTGGACCGGCTACCAGGCCGGGGGCAGCTGGGCGGTGCTGGACGTCCTGGCCAACACGGCGGTGACCGACGCCCTGCTCTACGGAGGCCTCCTGGGTCTGGTCACGGCCCTGTACTACTACCTGCGCTACACCACCTCCAACCCGCGCTTCTCCACCTCCACCCTCGGCAGGGGCCTATGGGAGGGGGTGCGGTCCATGCTGCCGGCCGTCTACATCCTGCTGCTGGCGTGGATGCTGGGCTCGCTCATCGCCGAGCTGGGCACCGGGCAGTACCTCGGCAACCTCGTCGAGCGGACCGCGCTGCCGCCGGCCTGGCTGATCCCGGTGATGTTCGTCCTCGCCGGCGCGATGGCCTTCTCCACCGGCACCTCGTGGGGCTCCTTCGGGATCCTGCTGCCGATCGCCGGACAGATCATGAACACCGTCGAGGGCGGTCCCGAGCTGCTGCTGCCCGCGTTCGGCGCCGTGCTCGCCGGAGCGGTGTGGGGCGACCACTGCTCCCCCATCAGCGACACCACGATCCTGTCCAGCACGGGGGCCGGGTGCAACGTCATCACGCACGTGACCACCCAGCTGCCCTACGCCGTCCTGGGTGCGCTGGTGGCCCTGGGCGGCTACGTCGTCTTCGCGATCACGCTGAGCACCTGGCTTGGCCTGGTCGCGGTCGCCGTGGGGCTGGTCGTCGTCGGCCTCCTGGCCAAGGTGGTGGCCACCCGGCTGGAGGACGAGATCCCGGAGGCGGAGCAGGCCGAGATCACCCGGGCCTGACCGCCTCCGGGCGGGCGTCAGACCAGCTCGGCCGTCAGGGTGATCTCGGTGCCGGCCAGGGCCTTGGACACCGGGCAACCCTCCTTGGCGCCCTCGGCCATCCGCTGGAAGTCCGACTCGTCCAGACCCTCGACCGAGGCCCGGACCGTCAGGTGGATGCCGGTGATCGCCGGGCCGGTCGGGTCGAAGGTGACCTCGGCGGACGTGTCCAGCTGGGTGGGCGGGGTGCCGTTCTTGCCCAGCGCCCCGGCGAACGCCATCGAGTAGCAGGACGCGTGGGCCGCGGCGATGAGCTCCTCGGGGTTGGTGGTGCCCCCGTGCGCCTCCGCCCGGGCCTGCCAGCTGACGTCGAAGGTGCCCTGACCGGAGCTGTCCAGGCTGGTGCGTCCCGAACCGTCCGGGAGGTTGCCGGTCCAGGTGGTCGAAGCCTTGCTCGTGAGTGCCATGCGTCTCCTCCTCGGCGCCCGGACGGTCCGGGCCTGCCGTGCCCCACTGTGCCCGGCCCGCGCGCGGAACGCCACCGCCGGGCCCGGACCGGGTCAGGCCAGGGCCTCCAGCGCCGCGACGTCGGCGGCCAGGTCCCGCTCCAGCCGGTCCCGCTGGTCGGTCGACAGGTCCACGGCGCCCAGGCCGGTGCGCACGGCCCGGGCCACCTCGTGGGCCTGGTCGGTGCGCAGCAGCCCCAGCCGCACGGCGTGGACCGCGGCGCCGACGTAGGTGTCGAAGACGTGCACACCCCGGGAGGCCCACTGCCCGCGGGCCTCCTCGTCGAGGTCGGTGACGTTGTGCAGGAGCGTGCCCACGATGTGGCCGGGATCACGCTCGTGCATCTGCGCGCCCACGTCGCCGTCGGCCTGGCCGCTGTCGCCGATGAAGACCATGCGGCACTCGGGGAACAGGAGGCGGTCGCGCTCCATGTTCTGGATCTTGCGCTCGGCGATCGCCGCCTTGGTGTGCAGGTTGAGGAAGGACCCGCCGAGCACGGCGTGCGGGGGCAGCCCCAGCTCCCCGAGGTGGTTGCGGGTGTACTGCTCGACCAGACCGCGCGGCCCGCCGGGGCGGGCGGTGACGAAGGTCAGGTCACCGGCCCGGTTGGGCTCCTGGGCCGCCCCGTCGTCGAGGGCGTGCAGCAGGGCCACCACGCCGGGGTAGATCGTGCCGCGCGGGTAGCGGTCGTCGTGGATCGCGCAGGTGAGGGTGTCGTCGATGTCGCACAGGACGCGCAGGTCGGAGGTGGCGTCGACCGTGGCCTGCTCGGCGAAGTGCGCGAGCAGCCGTTCCCGCAGGTCCTCGTCGACGTCGTCGAAGACCAGGTGCTCGAGGTCGTGGTAGTCGCCCTGGGCGTTGAGCCGGTACTTCAGGTCGTGGAAGTCGGTGCCCTCGCAGTCGGTGAGGACGTCCACGATCGCCTCCTGGTGCGGCCGGGGCGTCGGTCCGTGGTGCAGCGCGGCGAGGATCTCCGCCACGGTCTGGAGGGACAGCTCCTCCCGCCGTCGCACCAGCAGCAGCTCGAGCAGCTCGGTGCGGTGGTCCGGGCCCCACACGTGGTTGTCGATGTCCCCGACCACCTCGTCGAGGTCCAGCGGTGCCAGCACGGCGTCCAGCTCCCCCGCAGGCACGTCGCGGAGGATCCGCAGCACCTGCACCTCGGCGTCCCTGCCGGTCCGCCAGCCACCGGTCAGGCTGATGATCTGCAGCGCACGCGGGTCCATGGTCTCGTCCTCGATCCTGGGGGGGGGTGGTGGGGGCCGGGTCAGCGGGCCACCCGGAGGGCGGACGGCAGCACGGCGAGCTCGCCGCCCACGATATCGGGGACGACGTCGCCGTCGACCTGGGCCAGGACGGGTTCGGGCGAGCCGACCAGCAGCGTCCGCCCGCTGCGGTAGCGCAGCGCCGGGTGGTCGGCCGCGGGGACCCTGCGGAGGCCGGTGGCGGCGATCCTGGCCCAGTCCCCCACGTGCCTGGGCGTGACCAGCACCACGTGCAGCCGCCCGTCGTCCAGCTCGGCCCCGGGGACGACGCGGGCCCCGGCGGGGAGCCGGGCCGCGTTGACCGCCAGCAGGCTCCACAGCTCCCCGGCGTCGACATCGTGGCCGTCGAGCTCGAGGGTCAGCGCGTGGCCGGGGTGCCCGAGCCGGCCCAGGCCGGGGACGAAGTAGGCCAGCCAGCGCAGCCGGTGCTTGGCGTCCGGCCGGACTGCGGCCAGGGTCGCGGCGTCGTGCCCTACCCCGGCGACCACGAGGAACGGCTCCACGAGCGTCCGGCCGTCGGCGGTCCGTAGGAGCGCCCGGCCCAGGTCCGTGGGCCGGGCGGGGCCGGACACCGCCAGTCCCGCCGCGGACCGCAGGTCCCGCAGGGGCAGGGCCGCGCCGCGGGCGAAGAGGTTGGCCGTGCCCGCCGGGACGACCCCCAGCCCGGTGGGACGGCCGGGGCCGGCGCTGCCCTCGTCCGCCAGGGCTCCGGCGACGTGCCGCACGGTCCCGTCCCCGCCGACGACGACGATCCTGGACGTTCCCCGACGGACCGCCTCGACCGCCTGTGGCCCCCCGGGCTCCTCGACCGTGGTCGGCAGCACGACGGGGTCGCCCCGTCCCGTGGCGGCGCAGGCCTGCCGGACCGTCTCGACCGCGGCGCGTGAGCCCCGGGCGACCGGGTTGACCACGACCGTGACCCGGCCGGGAGCCGGGACCGGCACGCTCAGGCCAGCCGGGCCGTCAGCGACGTGGCCACGGCGTCGGGGGTCAGGCCGACCCGGTCGAGGACCTGACCGCGCGAGCCGTGGTCGAGGAACTCCTGGGGGATGCCGTAGGCGTGTACGGGCACGTCCACCCCGGCGTCGGCCAGGGCCTGACCGATCCGTCCGGCGACGCCGCCGACGAGGGAGTCCTCGATGACGCCGACGGACCGGGACGACCTGGCCATCTCGACGAGGTCGTCGCTGACCGGGATCACCCATCGGGGGTCGACGACGCGGACGGCACGCCCCTCCGCGAACAGCTTGTCGGCGACCTCGAGCGCGGTCGTAGCCATGGCCCCGACCCCGACGAGCAGCAGGTCGACCCCCTGCTGGTCGTCCTCGGCGGCGCCATCGACCGGCACGGGGTCCCGCAGGACGTCGACCGTGCCGGACCGGCGCACCGCCTCGACCGGCTCTCCGACCGTGCCCTTGGGGAAGCGGACCACCGTCGGTGCGTCGTCGACGTCCACCGCCTCGCGCAGCATCCGGGCCACCTGCTGCCCGTCGCGGGGCGCGGCCACGCGCACCCCGGGCACCATGCTCAGCAGGGTCAGGTCCCACATCCCGTTGTGGCTGGCCCCGTCGGTGCCGGTGATCCCGGCCCGGTCGAGGACGAAGGTGACCCCCTGCCGGTGCAGGGCACAGTCCATGAGCAGCTGGTCGAAGGCACGGTTGAGGAAGGTGGCGTAGACGCTGACGACCGGGTGCAGCCCGGCGAAGGACAGTCCGGCCGCCATCGTGACGGCGTGCTGCTCGGCGATGCCGACGTCGAAGACGCGCTCGGGGTAGCGCTCGGCGAACGGCTGCAGCCCCACCGGGATGAGCATGGAGGCGGTGAGCGCCACGACGTCGTCCCGCTCCTTGCCCAGGCGCACCATCTCGTCGCTGAACTCGTCGGTCCAGCTGCGCCCGGACAGCTCCAGCGGCAGGCCGGTCTCGGGGTTGATCACGCCGACGGCGTGGAAGCGGTCGGCCTCGTCCGCCGTCGCCGGGTCGTAGCCGTGCCCCTTCTCGGTGATGGCGTGGACCAGGACGACCCCGCCGTAGTCGTGCGCCCGGCGCAGGGCCGTCTCCATCGCCTCGGCGTCGTGCCCGTCCACCGGGCCCAGGTACTTCAGGCCCAGGTCCTCGAACATGCCCTGCGGGCTGACGATGTCCTTCAGGCCCTTCTTCATCCCGTGCAGGTCTCGTAGACCTGCCGGCCCACCAGCGGCGTCCGGTTGAGCTGCCGCTTGCCCCAGGAGAGCACGTGCTCGTACTCCTGGGTGGCGCGCAGGGACGCCAGGTAGTCGGCCATCCCGCCGCGCGTCGGGGCGTAGGAGCGCTCGTTGTCGTTGATGACGATGATGAGCGGCAGGTCGCGGTGCTCGGCGATGTTGTTCAGCGCCTCCCAGACCATGCCCCCGGTCAGGGCACCGTCCCCGATCACGGCCACCGTGTGCCGGTCGGTCTCGCCCCGCAGCTTGCGGCCCGCCGCGATGCCGATCGCCCAGGACAGCGAGGTGGAGGCGTGCGAGTTCTCGACGACGTCGTGGTCGGACTCGGCGCGGCTGGGGTAGCCCGACAGTCCGCCCTGCTTGCGGAGCGTGGAGAAGTCGTGCCGCCCGGTCAGCAGCTTGTGCACGTAGGAGATGTGCCCGGTGTCGAACAGGATGGTGTCGCGCGGCGAGTCGAAGACCCGGTGCAGGGCGATGGTCAGCTCGACGACCCCCAGGTTGGGCCCCAGGTGGCCGCCGGTGCGCGAGACCGAGCTGATGAGGTAGTCCCGGATCTCCGCGGCCAGCGTCTCGACCTGCCGGGCGGAGAGTCGTTTGAGGGCGGTCGGGCCGGTGATGGTCCGCATGAGTGCCACGGGGCGTGCTCCTGTCGGGGGTCGACGACGTCGGCGAGAGGCCGACCCAGTGTACGGTCCCGCGCCTGCGAGCGCGCTGGACGTGACGGTCAGTCCATGTCCTCCCGGGAGCGCCGCACGAGCTTCTGACCCTGGGCGTGCGCGACCTCGGCGGCATGGTCGGGGACCTGCAGCTGCAGGGAGCGGTCGGTGCGCTGGTAGCCCGTCGAGGCCGGCCGGTCCGGCATCTGCAGCTCGGGCAGGTCGACCTGGTGCCACGGCAGCGAGGACAGCAAGTGGGCGATCATGTTGATCCGGGCCGACCGCTTGTCGTCGCTCTCGACGACGTTCCACCGGGCCTCGGGGATGTCGGTGTGCACGAACATCTCGTCCTTGGCCCGGCTGTAGTCCTCCCACCGGGTCAGGCTCTCCAGGTCGGTGCCGGAGAGCTTCCACCGTCTCATCGGGTCCTCCAGCCGGGAACGGAACCGTCGTTCCTGCTCGGCGTCGCTGACCGAGAACCAGTACTTGCGCAGCAGGACGCCGTCGTCGATGAGCATCCGCTCGAAGATCGGGCACTGCTGCAGGAACCGCCGGTGCTCCTCGGGCGTGCAGTAGCCCATCACCCGTTCCACGCCCGCCCGGTTGTACCAGGACCGGTCGAACAGCCGGATCTCCCCCGCGGCGGGGAGGTGCTCGACGTAGCGCTGGAAGTACCACTGCGTCTTCTGCCGCTCGGTCGGCGTGGGCAGCGCGACGATCTGCGCCTGCCGGGGTGAGAGGTACTCGGTGACCCGCTTGATCGCCCCGCCCTTGCCGGCGGCGTCGCGCCCCTCGAAGACGATCACCACCCGCTGGCCGGTCTCGCGGACCCACTCCTGCATCTGCACCAACTCACCCTGGAGCCGGAGCAGCTCGGCCTCGTAGATCTTGCGGTCCAGACGGGGGATGCGGTTCTTGGCCATGGTCCATCGTGGCACGGCCGGGCGACCGGCGTCCTACCGCATCGGTGCCCGCAGCCGCAGCGCCTCCAGCAGCAGCCCGGCCGCCCGGTGCGCGGCCCGTAGCCGCAGGCCCTCCCTGGTCAGTGACTCGAGGACGTCCCCGAGGGTCCCCGGGGGCAGCACCGGGCCCAGCTCGGGCCGCACGTCCCGCCAGGCGCCGCGCATCGCCGCCAGCTGGGCCTCCAGGTGCCGGGTGGCCATCCACGCCAGCGCCGTCGGGTGACGGCGCCAGGCCTGGTAGGCGCGGTAGTCGGCCGGGCACTGGTCCAGTAACCAGGACACCGCCGCCTCTTCCCAGCCGGGCACCCCCGCTGGGGGCACCCGGTCGGGCCAGCCAGGAGGTCCGGTCGACATGCGAACAAGTGTACGACTCCTCACCGGCGTCGGTCACGCCTCGTGCACTTACGACATACCCATGTTGGAAAAACAACGAAAGGATGCTTAGGTAACCCTTGCCTAATCATCGAAGTCCTGGACGGAGACCATGTTCCGACACTCTCGGCACGCCGTAGGCGCCGCCGCCCTCGCCCTGACGCTGACCGCCTGCGGCAGCACCGACACGCCCCAGACCGCCGGCACCGCGGCTGAGGCGGCCGACGTCTCCACGACGAGCGACCCGCAGGCCGCCACCGTGAGCATCACCGACGCGCAGGACCGCACGGTCGAGGTGCCCGTCGACCCCGAGATGGTCGTGGTCACCGACTGGAGCGTCATCCGCGCCCTGACCGACCTGGGCGTGCAGGCCGACGCCGTCCCCGCTCCGGTCAGCGGCCTGCCCGAGGACCTGGCGATCTACGAGGGCGAGGACGTCCCCAAGGTCGGCGACGTGTTCGAGCCGGACTACGAGGCCATCGAGGGCATGGCACCCGACGTCGTCATCGTCGGCAGCCGCAGCGGCACCCCGGAGGTCGTCGCCGAGTTCGAGAAGTTCACCACCGTCATCGACCTGTCGGTCCGCGCCGAAGAACCGGCCGAGGTGATTCCGCAGACCCGGGAGCGGGTCGAGCAGCTGGGCCAGATCTTCGCGGTCGAGGACGAGGCGGCCACGCTCATGGACGACCTGGAGTCCCAGATCGCGGAGCTGGAGTCGCAGATCTCCGCCAGCGGTGACACGGCGATGGTCGTCCAGGTCTCCGACGGCACGGTCTCGGCCTACGGTCCGGGCTCACGCTTCGGTCTGGTCTACGAGGACTTCGGCTACGCGCCGACCGAAGCGCCCCTCCAGGAGGGCGGCGGCCACGGCGACGAGATCAGCCAGGAGTTCTTCGTCCAGTACGACCCCGACGTCCTCTTTGTGCTCGACCGGGCCAAGGCGATCGGGGACGACGAGCAGACCCCGGCGCTGGACGTGCTGAACAACGGCCTGGCCAACACGACCACGGCCGTCCAGGACGGCCGTGTGGTCGAGGTCGACGGCTTCGCCTGGTACCTGGCCACGAGCGCACCCAGCTCGATCCAGCAGATGGTCGACGACGTCCGCGCGAGCCTGCCGGACGCCGGCTGACAGTGCCCCCCACAACGACGTCCAACCCCCCGCCGCGGTCACCACGACCGCCGGCGGGGCGACGCGGTGGCGGCTCGTCTACGCCGCCTCGCTGCTGGCCGTCCTGGCGGGTGCCTACCTGTCCCTGGGGATCGGTGCCGTCCCGATCCCGCTGGGCGACCTGCTCTCCCCCACCGAGGACCAGTGGCGGATCCTCTCGGTCGCGCGGCTGCCGCGCACCGTGGCCGTGCTGCTGGCCGGAGCTGCGCTCGCCGTCGCCGGCATGATCATGCAGCGGATCACCCAGAACTCCTTCGTCTCCCCGTCCACCTCCGGGACGACCGAGGCGGCCGTGCTCGGGGTGCTGCTGGCCACCCTCTTCCTGCCCCAGGTCGGCCTGGTCGGGAAGATGACCTTCGCCATCGGCACCGGGATCCTCGGCACGATGGTCTTCCTGCACCTGCTGCACCGGATCCGCTTCCGGGACCCGGTCGTCGTCGCCCTGGTCGGCCTCATGTACGGCGGCGTCATCGGCTCGGTGACCACGTTCATCGCCTACCAGCGCGACCTGCTCCAGCTGCTGGAGATCTGGAGCAGCGGGTCCTTCTCCAGCATGATGGCCGGGATGTACGAGCCGCTCTACCTCGTGCTGCTGGTGGGGGTGGTCGGCTACCTGTTCGCCGACCGGTTCACCGTCGTCGGGATGGGCCGCGAGTTCGCCGTCAACCTGGGGGTGCGCTACACCACCATCCTCTATACGGGGCTGGTGGTCGTGTCGGTGATGGCAGCCACGGTCGTGGTCGTCGTCGGCGCCATCCCCTTCCTGGGGCTGATCGTCCCCAACATCGTCTCGCTCTTCCTCGGCGACAACGTGCGCCGCATCCTGCCCGTCACGGCCCTGGCCGGAGCCGGTTTCGTCCTCGCCTGCGACATCGTCGGTCGCACCCTGATCCACCCCTACGAGATCCCGGTCAGCGTCGTGGCCGGCGTCGTGGGCGCGGCGTGTTCATCTGGCTGATCCTGCGCTCCACCCGCCCGGCGGCCCGGACGGCAGGAGCAGCGCGATGAGCACCACCGTCCTACGCGCCTCCGACCGCGGCCCCCTGCCACAGCTGGACGGCGCCGGCCCGGAACAGGCGCGGGAGCGGCACGTCCGGCGCACGATGGTCGTCCTGGCGCTCCTCACCCTGACCGCGCTCGCGGCATACCTGACCTGGGACGTGCGCGGAAGCTGGTCCTACGCCCTCGACCTGCGCGGCCGTCAGGCCGGGGCCCTCGTCGTCGTGGGTGCGGCCGTCGGGGCCTCCAGCCTCGTGTTCCAGACGATCGCCGGCAACCGGATCCTCACCCCCGGGGTGATGGGCTTCGACTCGGTCTACGTGCTCGTGCAGACGGTGCTGGTCACGGCCTTCGGGTCGGGGGCGCTGCTGCTGGGCGTCCTGCCGCGCTTCGCCCTCAACACGGCGGTGCTGACCGCCTTCGGCCTGCTCCTGTTCTCCTGGCTGTTCCGCGCGCGCAGCCGCAACCTGTTCGTCCTGGTGCTGGTGGGCATCGTCATGGGCACTTTCTTCGGCTCGCTCACCACCCTGGCCTCCCGGGTGCTCGACCCCGACGACTTCCTCACCCTGCAGCAGCTGACCTTCGCCAGCTTCACCACCGTGGACACCCGGCTGCTGCTCGTGACCGCGGTCGCCACCGTCGTCGGCCTGGTCGCCATGTGGCCGCTGCTGCGCGCGGTGGACGTGATCGACCTGGGCCGGGACAACGCCGTGGCCCTGGGCGTGGACTACCACCGCGTCGTGCGCCGGGTGCTCGTGACGGTCACCGTGCTGGTGGCCGCCTCGGCAGCGCTCGTGGGGCCGATGCTCTTCCTCGGACTCATCGTGGCCAATCTGGCCCGCCAGGTCGTGCGCAGCCACCGGCACACCGTCCTGGTCCCCGCCTCGGCCTGGTCGGGGTCCTCTGCTGCGTGGTCGGCCAGCTGCTCGTCACCCACCTGTTCGACCTGCGCACCACGCTCTCGGTCGTCGTCAACCTCGTCGGCGGCGTCTACTTCCTGCTCCTGCTCATGAGGACCTCCCGCCTGTGATCACCGTCTCCGACGTCCACCACTCCTACGACGGCAGCACCCCGGTGCTGGACGCCGTCGACCTGCAGATCCCCCGGGGCGCGCTCACCTCGCTGGTGGGGTCCAACGGCGCCGGGAAGTCGACCCTGCTGTCGGTCGTCGCGCGCATGCTGACCCCCGACCGCGGCCACGTGGTCGTCGGCGACCTCGACGTGCTCCGGGCGCCGGCCGACCAGGTGGCCCGGCAGCTGGCCGTGCTGCGGCAGGACAACCACGTGACCGCCCGGCTGACCGTGATCGACCTGGTGCGTTTCGGGCGCTTCCCCTACAGCAAGGGGCGGCTCACGCCGGAGTGTCACCGCATCGCCGAGCAGGCGCTGGAGTGGGTCGACCTGGGGGCCTTCCGGGACCGGTACCTCGACCAGCTTTCCGGCGGGCAGCGCCAGCGTGCCTTCCTCGGCATGGTGCTGGCGCAGGACACCGACTACCTGCTCCTGGACGAGCCGCTGAACAACCTCGACATGAAGCACTCGGCGCACACGATGGCCCTGCTCCGCCGCGCGGTCGACGAGCTCGGCAAGACGGTGGTGGTGGTGCTGCACGACATCAACTTCGCCTCCGCCTACTCCGACCACATCGTGGCCATGCGGGACGGCGCCGTCGTCGCGGCCGGGCCGCCCTCCCAGATCATCCGGCGCGAGGTGCTGCGCGAGGTCTTCGACATGGACATCGTCGTGCAGGATTTGCACGGCATGCGTCTGGGCGTCTACTGGACACCCGGTGCGCCGGTCGCGGCCCACCACGGCGACGCGCCCCCGTCGAGGACCCGCCCTCCGTGCCGGTCGACGCCCCAGCCACCGACCCCGACCTCGTCCCCTCCCCCGACAGGAGCCTCTCCCGATGACCACCGTCCGCGCCGACGTGCGCACCGACACCCCGGCCCGCTGGGCCAAGCAACTGGCCTCCCACCTGGGGCGCAAGCTCACCCAGGAGGAGACGCCGTCCGGACCCCAGGTGGTGATGGACGGCGAGCACGGATCGGCCCGCTGCCTGATGGACACCACCCGCCCGGACGTGCTGCGGCTGGAGGTCGAGGGCAGCAGCCCCGAGGTCGCTGAGCGGCTGACCCACGTCGTCGGGTCCCACCTGGAGCGCTTCGGGCAGAAGGCGGGGCTCGTCGTGGAGTGGCACACCCCCTGAGCCCCCGGTCTCAGCCGAAGCCGTGCCGGGCCAGCGGGCCGACCAGCTCGCGCTCCTCGTAGGAGAGGTGGGACAGCAGGGTGTCGGTGAGCAGGTCGACGCTGCGGCCCAGCTCGTCGAGCGCGTCCCGCGCCCCCTGCCCGTAGCCCTCCTCGTCGACGAGGGCGACCAGCGCGCGGTCGAGCCGGTCGAGCACGTCGGCGATCACCTCGTGCTCCTCCTCCAGCCGGTCCAGCACCGGGGCCAGGCCGGGCTCCAGGCGGCGCAGGTGCGGGAAGACCGACCGGTCCTCCAGGGTGTGGTGCCCGGTGACGATCCGGCAGTACGACTCGCAGAACGCCCCCAGCGTCCAGTTGTTCTGCCGCATGGCCATCGTGTTGACGACCGATCGCGCCTGGCCCACCTGCAGGTGGCCGCGACGGACCTGGTCGACGACGTCCCGGACGGAGGCCAGCTCGCCGCGCAGGTGGTCGTGGATGTCGATGAGGTGCTGGGGCAGGGCCAGCCGTTCGGTGGAGTATGCCGCCGGCTCCCCCTCGGGCGCGGGCGCGCTGGGACGGGAGTCCTCGTCCCAGGCCAGCTCGCCGGTGAGCCGGGTGCCGTCGTCGGGGGTGGGCGTGATGCCCGGCGGGACCGTGCCGTCGACGGCCGGGGCGCCGGACCCTGCCGGGACCGTGGTGACCCCCGGTGCCGGGTCGCCGGCGCCGCCCGCGGCGGTCGCGGACCGCTCGGCCTGCACCAGCTCGCGCAGCGCCGGACCGACCTCCTGGCCGAGCGTCCTGACGGCCCCGGGGTCGTCGGTGGCCAGCACGAAGGTGGACATGCCGTGTCCGAGCACGAGGTCGGCCAGCTGCTCGGCCCACTCCGACGGACCGCCCTGGAGCAGTCCGCCGCCACGGCCGAAGCGGCCGTGGACGTTGTAGAGCCGGACGACGTCCTGCGGCGCCCTCCCGGCCCGGGCCGCCGCCTCGTCGATCCTGGCGTTGGCCGCGCCGAGCCTCTCCGGCGGCAGGTAGCCCAGGCTCGGCAGCCAGCCGTCGGCGAGCCGACCGGTCACCCGCAGCATCCGCGGGCCGTAGGCGCCGATCCACAGGGCCGGGTCCCCGGCGGGCGCCGGGCCGGCGTGCAGCCCCTTGACCCGGTGGTGCTCACCGTCCACGTGCACCGATCCCTGCCCGCGCCATACCTGGCGGACCACGTCGACCGCCTCGACGAGCGCGTCGACGGCCTCCCCCGGGCGTCGACGGGGACCCCCGGCGGCCACGATCCCGTCCCAGAACGCACCGGCGCCGAGCCCGAGGTCGGCCCGGCCGCCGGAGAGCAGGTCCAGGGTGGCCACCGAGCGGGCCAGCACGACGGGCGGCCGCAGCGGCAGGTTGGCCACGTTGAGCCCGAGCCGGACGTGCGTCGTCCGGGCGGCGATCCAGGACAGCAGGGTCCAGCTGTCCAGGTGGGCCGCCTGGTAGGGGTGGTCCTGGACGGTGACCAGGTCGATCCCTGCCGTGTCGGCCAGGATCCCCAGCTCCACGGCGCGGTGCGGCTCGGCCGCCGCCGGGGTCGGGAACACCCCCAGCCGCACCTCGTGGCCGTAGTCGGGCACGGTCGGCCGTTCAGGCCCCGGCGACCCGGACGTGGAGCCGGTTGGCCCACGGGTCCTCGAAGGTCACCGTGCGCCCGTCGTCGGCGCTCTGCACGCCGTGGTGGCGCATCCGCTCGGTCAGCGCCCCGACGTCGTCGGGGGTCGGCAGCTCGATGTCCACCTGCCCCAGCCCCAGCGTGGGGAAGCGGCGGCCGGCGCCCCGGCTGTTCCAGACGTTCATCGCCATGTGGTGGTGGTAGCCGCCGGCGCTGACGAACAGGGCGGCGCCGCCCCACTCCAGGGTGGTGTCGAAGCCGAGGGTGTCGACGTAGAAGTCGCGGGCCGTGCCCACGTCGCCGACCGACAGGTGGACGTGGCCCACGACCGCCGGGCCGGCGTCCGGACGCGCCAGGCCCTCGGGGGTCAGGTGCTCCCAGAGGAAGGCGTCGGCGTCGAGGAGGCGGTTGTCCATCTCCACGCGGCCGTGCACCCAGCTCCACTGCGTCCGGTCCCGGTCCCAGTAGAGCTCGATGCCGTTGCCCTCGGGGTCGTCGAAGTAGAACGCCTTGCTGACCAGGTGGTCGGCGCTGCCGGTGTAGGGCGCGCGCGCCTTGGCCATCGAGGCGACGGCGGCCGCCAGGGCCGCCTGCGTCGAGAAGAGGATGGCCGTGTGGAACAACCCCGCCGACCCGGGGGCGGCGTGACGCAGCTGGGGGCGGTGGCGCAGGGCGACGACCGGGGTGCTCCCCCGGCCCATGGTGACGACGTCGCCGTCCTCGGCGAGGACCTGCAGGGTGACGGCGTCGCGGTAGAAGGCGGTCATCCCCGCCAGGTCGGCGACCTCGAGGGTCACCGGGCCCATCGCGGTGTCGGCGGCCAGCCGGTCCTGCCGGACGGTGGCGGGCGTGGTGGTCGGGTCGGTCATGACGGCTCCTCAATGCGTGACGTGTCACCTAGTCTAGGGCACCTCCCCCTCGGGTGTCCAGCCCGGACGTCCGGTCGGTGCGCGGAGGCCGGGCACGCCGACGCCCCCGCCGACCGGGTGGTCGACGGGGGCGTCGGGCGTGGCGGCGACCCGCTCGGGGCCGCTCCCGCGACGTCAGGCGGCGCTGCCCACGAGGGAGCGCAGCACGTACTGCAGGATCCCGTCGTTGCGGTAGTAGTCCGCCTCGCCGGGAGTGTCGATGCGCAGGACGGCCTCGAACTCGACCGTCTCACCGCTCTCCTTCTCGGCGGTGACGGCGACCGTCCGCGGCACGGTGCCCTCGTTGAGCGCGGTGACCCCGCTGATCGAGAAGGTCTCCGTGCCGTCCAGGCCGAGCGAGTCGGCGTTCTGACCGGCCGGGAACTGCAGCGGGAGCACGCCCATGCCGATGAGGTTGGACCGGTGGATGCGCTCGTAGGACTCGGCGATCACGGCCTTGACGCCCAGCAGGCGCGTGCCCTTGGCGGCCCAGTCGCGGCTGGAGCCGGAGCCGTACTCCTTGCCGGCCAGGATGACCAGCGGCGTCCCGGCGGCGGCGTAGTTCTGGGCGGCGTCGTAGATCGTCGTCTGCTCGCCACCGGCGGTGAAGTCCCGGGTGAACCCACCCTCGACCCCGTCCAGCAGCTGGTTCTTCAGCCGGATGTTGGCGAACGTGCCCCGGATCATCACCTCGTGGTTGCCGCGGCGCGAGCCGTAGGAGTTGAAGTCCTTCCGCTCGATGCCGTGCTCGGCGAGGTACTTGCCCGCGGGGCTGTCGGCCTTGATCGCGCCGGCCGGGCTGATGTGGTCGGTGGTGACCGAGTCGCCCAGCTTGGCCAGCACCCGGGCACCGGAGATGTCCTCCACGGGCGCCGGCTCGGCCTGCATGCCCTCGAAGTACGGGGGCTTGCGCACGTAGGTCGACCCGTCGTCCCAGGCGAACGTGTCGCCCTCGGGGGTGGACAGCGACCGCCAGCGCTCGTCGCCGGCGAAGACGTCGGCGTAGTCCTCGGTGAACATGTCCCGGCTGATCGAGGAGGCGATGGTGCGCTCGACGTCCTCCGGGGCCGGCCAGATGTCCTTGAGGTAGACGTCGTTGCCCTCCTTGTCCTGGCCGAGGGGCTCGTTGTCGAAGTCGAAGTCCATCGTCCCGGCCAGGGCGTAGGCGATGACCAGCGGCGGGGAGGCCAGGTAGTTCATCTTCACGTCCGGGTTGATCCGGCCCTCGAAGTTGCGGTTGCCCGACAGCACCGAGACGACCGCCAGGTCGTTCTCGTTGACCGCCTCGGACACCTCCTCGATGATCGGGCCGGAGTTGCCGATGCAGGTGGTGCAGCCGTAGCCGACCAGGTGGAAGCCGAGCGCCTCCAGGTAGGGCCACATGCCGGCCTTGTCGAAGTAGCCGGTGACGACCTTGGACCCCGGCGCCATCGAGGTCTTGACCCACGGCGGGACCGTGAGGCCCTTCTCGACGGCGTTCTTGGCCAGCATGGCCGAGGCCATCATCACCGAGGGGTTGGACGTGTTGGTGCATGAGGTGATCGAGGCGATCGCCACGTGGCCGTGGTCGATCGTGGCCTGCTCGTCGTCGATGGTGATCTCCACCGGGTGGCTGACGCGCTCGATCTCGGGCCCCACGTGCTCGACGTGGTGCGGGTGGCCGTTGCCGTGGTCGTCGTCGCGCGCGTCGTGCGAGGGGGCGTCCGAGGCGGGGAAGGTACCCTCGAGCTCGCGGTCGACGTCGCTCTCGACGGTCACCCCGCCCTCGGTGTAGTTCTCCAGGTCGGCGGCGAACTGCTGCTTGGACTCCGACAGCGCGATCCGGTCCTGCGGGCGCTTCGGCCCGGCGATGGAGGGCACCACCGTGGACAGGTCCAGCTCCAGGTACTCGCTGTAGCGCGCCTCGGCGTTGCCCTCGGGGTCGTGCCACATCCCCTGCTCCTTGGCGTAGGCCTCCACGAGGGCGACCTGCTCGTCCGAGCGGCCGGTCAGGCGCAGGTACTCCAGGGTGACCTCGTCGATCGGGAAGATCGCGCAGGTGGAGCCGAACTCGGGGCTCATGTTGCCGATGGTGGCGCGGTTGGCCAGCGGCACCGCCGCGACGCCGTCGCCGTAGAACTCGACGAACTTGCCGACCACGCCGTGGTCGCGCAGCATCTCGGTGATCGTCAGCACCACGTCGGTCGCGGTCGCGCCGGCGGGGATGGAGCCGGACAGCTTGAAGCCCACCACGCGCGGGATGAGCATCGAGACCGGCTGGCCGAGCATCGCCGCCTCGGCCTCGATGCCGCCGACGCCCCAGCCCAGCACGCCCAGGCCGTTGACCATCGTGGTGTGCGAGTCCGTGCCGACGCAGGTGTCGGGGTAGGCCTGCAGCTGGCCCTCGACCTCGCGCGTCATGACGGTGCGGGCCAGGTGCTCGATGTTGACCTGGTGCACGATGCCGGTGCCCGGGGGGACGACCTTGAAGTCCTCGAACGCGGTCTGGCCCCAGCGCAGGAACTGGTAGCGCTCCCCGTTGCGCTCGTACTCGATCTCGACGTTGCGCTCGAAGGCGTCCTGGCGCCCGAAGACGTCGATGATGACCGAGTGGTCGATGACCAGCTCGGCCGGCGCCAGCGGGTTGATCTTCGTCGGGTCGCCGCCCAGGTCCCCCATCGCCTCCCGCATGGTGGCCAGGTCGACGATGCAGGGCACGCCGGTGAAGTCCTGCATGATGACGCGCGCCGGGGTGAACTGGATCTCGGTGTCCGGCTCGGCGTCCTGGTCCCAGCCGGCGAGGGCGTTGACGTGCTCGGCGGTGATGTTCTTGCCGTCCTCGGTGCGCAGCAAGTTCTCCAGCAGCACCTTCAACGAGTAGGGCAACGTCTCGGCACCCTCGAGCCCGCCGATGCGGAAGATCTCGTAGCTCTGGTCACCGACCTCGAGGGTGCCCTTGGCACCGAAGCTGTTCGGGTTCGTGCTCAACGTCTCGCTCCTTCGCTCGGCGGCTATTTATCTTGACGTCAAGATATCTCACGGGCCGTGGCGCGGGCAAACCTCGACACGCCCACCGTCCGCCCCCCATCCTGCCGTATGCCCTCCGGGCCCGTCAGGTGGGCCGTGGGCGCAGCAGGGCCAGCGTCTCCACGTGGTGGGTCATCGGGAAGGCGTCGAGGGCGCGCACCTCGACCAGCTCCAGCCCCTCCTCCGCAGCGGTCCGCACGTCGCGGGCCAGCGCGGCGGGGTCGCACGCGACGTAGACCACCGCGCGGGGCCGCAGCGCGGCGATCCCGCGGACGACCTGCGCCCCGGCGCCCGACCGCGGCGGGTCGAGCACGACCAGGTCGGCCCGCTCCCCCGCGGCGACGAGGTCCGCGACGGCGCGCTCGGTGGGTGAGGCGAGCACGCTCGCCCAGGGGCGTTCGCCGAGGTTCCCGGTCGCCGACTCCGCCGCGCCCCGGTCGGCCTCGACGGCCAGCACCCACCCGTGCGACCCGACCCGGTCGGCCAGCGGCCGGGCGAAGAGGCCGACGCCGGCGTAGAGGTCGAGGACGCTCTCCCCCTCCTGCGGGTCCAGCCAGTCCAGCACCTGCTCGACGAAGGTGGCGGCGGCACCCGGGTGCACCTGCCAGAACCCCCGGGCCGAGACCGCATACCGGTCCGGACCCACCTGCTCCTGCACCGTGGGCACCGGCCCCCGGGGACGGAGAGGGGTATGCGGCGCCCGTCGCCCGCCGCCGCCGCGACGGCGGCCGCCACCCCGTCCGCGTGCCCCCTCGTCCCCGGCGACGAGAGGGACGACGACCGGGTCCCCCACCGAGGGGGCGACCACGTCCAGCGCGGCGACGCCGCGGGGCGCGGCCCGGTCCAGCACGCCTGTGCCGACGACGCCGGGGGCCGCGATGAGGCAGTCCCTCAGCGGCAGGACCTCGTGGGAGCGGTGCCGTCGCAGCCCCACCCCGTCGGGGCCGACGGCGAACTCGACGCGGGTGCGCCACCGCAGGCCCTCCTCGTCCCCGGGCACCGGCTCGCAGACGACGTCGACGTCCGCGACGCCGCCGAGCCGGGCCAGCTGCTCACGGACGACGGCGGCCTTGAGCCGACGCTGCTCGGCGACGTCGACGTGCTGCAGGTCGCACCCGCCGCACCGGCCCGGCCCGGCGTAGGGGCACGGCGGGGCGACCCGGTGGGGGGAGGCCTCGAGCACCTCCACGGCGTCGGCGTGGGCAAACCTGCCCCGGGGTCCCAGACCGGTCACCCGGGCGCGGACCCGCTCCCCCGGCAGGGTGTGCCGCACGAAGAGGACCTGGCCCTCGTGCCGGGCCACGCAGTGCCCGCCGTGCGCGACCGCACCGACGTCGACGACCACCTCGTCGCCGACCGCCAGCCCCGGAGGGCGGTCCGCGGTCACGGCAGCGCCCCCGGCGTGGTGCGGGCACCCGTCCCGTCGTCGGTCTGCGGGGTCCGTCCGGTCGCCAGCAGCCAGCCCATGACGACGACGGCCAGCAGGTAGGCCGGCCAGCCCAGGCCGATCTTGGCGACCCCCAGCAGGGCCACCTCCCCGGCCAGGTACAGCGGCAGCATGACGGCGACCCGCAGCGCGAAGAGCGCCACGAGCACCCAGGTCAGCCGGGAGGCCACCCGCACCAGCCCCCGGTCGCGGCGCCACGCGGTCGGGTCCTGGGCGTACTCGGGATCGCCGATCCCGACGACGAACCCGACGAGGGGCCAGCGGGTCAGGATGGACACGAGCGCCCCGACGAGGTAGAGCCCGCTAAGCAGGATCCCCGGCAGGAAGGCGTCCTCGGCCTGGCCGGAGCGCAGCGCGAAGAAGGCGGCCAGCGCGGTGGCCAGGACGGCAGAGGCCAGGAAGCGCCACGACCCCCCGACCATGAGACGGATGCCGCCCAGCAGCAGCAGGACCGCGGCCGCGGCCCACACGGCCGTGCGCACCTCGTCGACGACGAGCCAGGTGACGACGAACGCGACCGTCGGCAGCGCCGTCTCCAGGGAGCCGTACCAACCGCCCAGCGCGTCGCCGATCCGCTGCCGGATGACCTGCTCGACGGTGGCCTCGACGTCGGGTGCGGTCACCGGAAGTCGGGGTTGATCGGGGCCCGGGGGGTGTCGGCGCGCTGCGGGTCGCCGGAGGGGGCGCGGTGGCGCCCGCCCTCGGGCGCGCGGCGGCCTGCCGGGCGGACGGGGCCTCGGGGGCCGCCGGGCCGCCGGACCCGGGCTGGCCGCCGGGCCGGGTGCTGATGCCCGTGAGCCGGGTTGCGTCGGCGGTGCGCAGGAGCTGGGTCTGGGTGGCGGCCTTGGCCGCGGCGGCCTTCTGGGCCGCCTCCTTGCGCGCCTGCGCCTGCTTGGCCGCGGCCTCCAGCAGGCCGGCCGGCGCGGTCAGCTCGAGCACCTCGCGGGGCGGACGGGGCTCCTCGCCCCGCCGGACGACCACCCTGCGGACGAAGGCCAGGATCGGACGCAGCTGCGCGTCGTCGGCCGCGGCCGGCCCGTTGACGACCACCCGCAGGAACCATCGGGGTCCGTCCACCCCGAGGAAGCGGGCCGGCTGGAAGGCCACCCGGCCGTCGGGGGCCCGACCGGGCATCCGGGCGCGCAGCTCCTTGCCCATGACGCCGTCGACGGCCTCCGCGGCCCCACCGGCCTCCACGATCCCGCGGGCGATGTCCGGGCGCAGCTCGTCCCACAGGCCGGTGGTCCGGGGGGCGGCGAACACCTGCAGCTGGACCTGGGAGGCCCCGAAGGTCAGGGTGGCCCCGACCACCCGCCCGGAGCCCTGCTCCAGGTCCAGGCGCATCTGCATACCCGCCTGGGCCGGCAGGCGCAGCGCGCCCAGGTCGAGGCGGCCGTCCAGCGCGGACCACTCGGTGATGTCGTAGGGGCCGTCGCCGGCCCGGTCCCACTCCCGGTCGACCCCCGGCTCGCCGTCGGCCGGCTCGGGGCGCACCGAGGTCTCCACGACCTCGTCCTCGGCGAGGAGGTCCTCGTCGGAGAGGCGTTCGCGCTTCTTGCCAAACAGTGCCACGGGCGGGTCAGTCCTTCGGGTCGGGGTCGGGGACGGGGGAGGTCGTGGTCGCGCGGGCACCCCAGGTGCCGGTGGACCCGTGGCCGCCCTCGCCGCGCTCGGAGGCCGGCAGCTCGTCGACGACCTCGAAGACGGGGCGCACGACCTCCTGCACGACCAGCTGGGCGATGCGGTCGCCGCGGCGCACGGTGAACGGGACCTGCGGGTCGGTGTTGAGGAGGTTGACGAGGATCTCGCCCCGGTAGCCGGCGTCCACGGTGCCGGGCGCGTTGACCACGGTGATCCCGTGCCGGGCCGCCAGCCCCGACCGGGGGTGGACGAAGCCCGCGTGCCCCGGTGGCAGGGCCAGCGCCACGCCGGTCGGCACCAGGGCCCGCTCGCCCGGGGCCAGGGTCAGCCCTTCCCGGGCGTGCAGGTCGACCCCGGCGTCGTCCGCACGGGCGGCGGAGGGCACGGGCAGCTCCGTGTCCAACCGGCGCAGGAGCACGGGGACGACGGGGGGCGCGGGTGGTGTGCTCATCGCTCTCGAGGGTACGCCCCGGCCACCGTGGTGGCCGAGGCGTCGGGACCCTCGGGGTGCGCGCGGGCGCCGGTCGGGGTCCTGGGCGGACCCGTCGGGCTCAGGCCGCGCACTCGGTGCAGACCGGCAGCCCGCCGACCTCCTTGGCCAGCTGGCTGCGGTGGTGCACCAGGAAGCACTTCGAGCAGGTGAACTCGTCCTGCTGACGGGGCAGCACGTGCACCGACAGCTCCTCGTTGGACAGGTCGGCCCCCGGCAGCTCGAAGCCCTCGGCCTGCTCGGTCTCGTCGACGTCGACGCTGCCCGAGGACTTGTCGTTGCGGCGAGCCTTGAGCTCCTCGAGCGAGTCCTCGCTCAGCTCGTCGTCGTTCTTGCGGGGGGCGTCGTAGTCGGTCGCCATCCTCGTCCTCCTCGGCTCCGGCGGAATGCGTCGTCAGCGGTGCAGAACGCACGGGCCGCCGGATTTGTGCCCGACGACGGCGCTCGACCGTCACGTGCGTGTCGGGCGGATTGTGCCCTATCGAGGGCCTCCGCGCCAACAGCCCCCGCGTCGGCCGCTCAGCCGCGCCGGAGCAGGCGCTCGACCTCGGCCCGGACGGTGGCGTGCGCGGCCGGTCCCCCGGCCACGACCATGGTCTCCGAGGGCGGGTCGTCGGCCCCGAGCCCGGTGACCACGCCCCCGGCCTCGGCGACGACGAGGGCGCCGGCGGCGACGTCCCACGCGTGCGTCCCGACCTCGTAGTAGGCGTCGACCCGGCCGGCCGCGACGTGGCACAGGTCCAGCGCCGCGGCACCCAGCCGGCGCACGTCCCTGACCCGGGGCAGCAGGTCGGCCACGACCCGCGCCTGGTCCTCGCGCACCTGCCGGTCG
This sequence comes from Ornithinimicrobium sp. CNJ-824, assembly GCF_001942405.1. Taxonomy (GTDB): domain Bacteria; phylum Actinomycetota; class Actinomycetes; order Actinomycetales; family Dermatophilaceae; genus Ornithinicoccus; species Ornithinicoccus kibberensis. Next base: position 27,488 of record NZ_MKKA01000003.1, on the reverse strand, counting down.
TAGGCGAAACCGGTCGCCAGCAGCACCCCTGCCAGGTCCCGCACGTCGCTGACGCGCAACCGGGCCGGGGCCTCGTCGGCGTGGTCGCCGGCCGGGTCGGACCGGCGCAGGCGGGCGCCGCCACCGGCCCGGGCCGAGAAGACCTCGCCGGTGCGGGGTGCGACCACCGCACCGGCCACCGGGCTCCAGGCCCCCGGCCGGGTGGGGTCGCCCACGACCACGGCGAGGGAGACGGCGTACGCCGGCAGGTCGTAGAGGTAGTTCACCGTCCCGTCGATCGGGTCGACCACCCAGGTGAGCCCCGAGGTGCCGCCGGTGACCCCCTCCTCCTCCCCCAGCACGCCGTCGTCGGGCCGGGCCTCGGCGAGACGACGGCGCACCAGCGCCTCGCTGCGGGTGTCCATGAGGGTGACCACGTCGAGGTCGGTCGACTTGGTCCGGTGGACGTCGACCGCGCGGGGACGCTCGTCGCGCACCAGCCGTCCCGCCTCGACCGCGATCCGGACGGCGAGCTCCTCGAGCGCCGCCCGCTCCTGCTCGGGGACGACGGAGGGGTCGGGGGCGGACGGACGGTCGGCGGCGTCCTCGGCCACGGTCAGTCCATCCCGCAGGCGGCGCGCCGGTCGACCCGCAGGTTGGGGCAGCACCCCGGCAGGCAGGTCGAGGGCCGCGGCCGCTCCCCCGGCCAGGTCGGCCGGACCGGCTGCCCCCCACGCGCTCGGCCGCCCGCTCCAGTGCCAGGTCGACCAGGCCGGAGACGAACTCGGGGTCCGTGCCCACCGTCGGCACCCGCAGCAGGTCCAGGCCCAGCTCCTCGGCGGTCTCGACGGCCTCGGTGTCCAGGTCGAAGACGACCTCCATGTGGTCGGAGACGAAGCCGATCGGGGCGAGCACGACGTGCCGCACCCCCCGGCCGGCCAGCTCGCGCAGGTGGTCGTTGACGTCCGGCTCCAGCCACGGCTGGGAGGGTGGGCCGGACCGGGAGCAGTAGGTCAGGTCGTGCCCGAGCTCGGTGCCGAGCGTGGCCGAGACCTCCTCGGCGACCGCGGCGGACAGCTCCAGGTGCTGGCGGGAGTAGAGGTGGCCCTCCTCGTCGCCGGGTCCGGACGTCTCGTCCATCGCCAGCGGCAGGGAGTGGGTGACGAAGACCAGGTGCGGGGCGACCCCGGTGCGCTCCATCATCTGGCGGGCGCCCTCGGTGACGATGCGCGCGTTGGCCCGGGAGAAGCCGGGGTGGTTCCAGTACTGCCGGATCTTGTCGACGTCGACGGTCCGGCCCTCGGTGGCCAGCGCGTCGACGGCGGCGGCGATGTCCTCGCGGTACTGCCGGCAGGAGGAGTAGCAGGAGTAGGCGCTGGTCGTGATCGACAGCAGCCGCGTCATCCCCTCCTCGTGGGCATCCCGGACGGTGTCGGTGAGGAACGGCTCGGAGTTGCGGTTGCCGAAGAGCACGGGCAGGGTCAGCCCGCGCCGCTGCAGCTCCTCCTGGAGCGCGGCCACGAGGGCCCGGTTCTGGTCGTTGATGGGGCTCTTGCCGCCGAAGTGGTGGTAGTGCTCGGCGACCTCGGCCAGGCGCTCGTCCGGGATGCCGCGCCCGCCGGTGACCCGTCGGAGGAAGGGCATGACCTCCTCGGGGGCCTCCGGGCCGCCGAACGAGGTGAGCACGACCGCCTGGTAGGGGAACAGGTCGTGCTCCTCGGCCTCGGCGAGGCTCTCCTCGAGCTCGGCGACGACCTCGTCCTCGGCGGCGGTGGCGGGCGTCCCCCCGGTCCCGGCGGCGGGCTCGACGGGGCCGCCTCCCGGGGTCACGGGCTCGGGTGCCGGGCCGTCGGGCATCGGGCGGCCGGGGTCGGACGGGTCGGCGGTGGGCTGGCTCATCGGGAGCTCTCCTCGGGAGGTGGGGGGAGGTGGTCGGAGGGTCGCCCGTCGGTGCGGGCGGGCAGGTCGGGGGGACGGTGGTCCGTGGTCGCGGGCCCGGCGGGACCCTCGCGCCGGCGCACGGTATGCGGTCGCGCCGGTCGGTGGTCCTGTCCGCGGCGGACCGTGGGCAGGGTGGGCAGGTGCAGCCGGGTGGGCACCTGGAGGTCGAGGACGATCGCGGTGATGCGCAGGCCCAGCACGAGGGCCACGGCCCCCCACACGACCGCGACGCTGAGCACCTCGAGCCGTGAGGCCACGACGACGGTGGAGGCGCCCAGCAGCGCGGGCACGGCATACACCTCGCGCCGGAGGACCTCGGGCACCTGGCCGACGAGCACGTCCCGGATCGCACCCCCGCCGACGGCGGTGAGGACGCCCACGACGATGCAGGCCAGGGGCGGCGCGCCCAGGATGAGGGCCTTCAGCGCACCGGCGACGGAGAAGACCGCCAGCCCGACGGCGTCGAGGTACTTCACGGCCTGGCCGATGACGCCGAGCCGGAGCCGCGGGCGTCTGCGTCCCAGGTCGACGACGACCGGGTAGACCGCGACGACCGCCAGTCCCGCCAGCAGCACCGTGATGATGTACCGGGGCTCGCTGATGCCGACGGGGGGCACGTCGCCGAGCAGCAGGTCCCGCAGGATGCCGCCGCCCAGACCCGTGGCCCAGGCCAGCACGGCCACCCCGAACAGGTCCAGGCGGGCACGCACGCCGACGAGCCCGCCGGAGATGGCGAACGCGAAGATCCCGACGAGGTCGAGGGCGAGCCGGAGATCGGCGGGGGCGGTCAGCATGACGCCCACAGCGTATCCGCCGGGCGGTCGGCGGCGGCGTGCGGCGGCGTGCCCTGCGCCCCGGCCGACGCCCGGGATGGCACAGTGGTGAACCATGCAGCAGCTGCAGTTCAAGGACCTCGACGAGGGGGGACGTCTCGTTCTCGTGGGCGAGGACCAGACGCACTACGTCGTGACCGTCGACGACCGTCTCCGCGCGGCGCTCCGCGCCCGTCCGCACCACCCCTCGCCCGAGCACGGGACGACCGCGGCGGCGACGCCGCGGGAGGTCCAGTCGATGATCCGGGCGGGACAGACGGCCGAGGAGGTCGCCTCCGGCACCGGGTGGGAGCTGGCGCGGGTGCGCCGGTTCGAGGGTCCGGTGCTGGCCGAGCGCGAGCACGTCGTGGGGCTGGCCAAGGCCGCGCACGTGCGGGCCGCCGGCCGCACCGACGGCTCCCACACCCTCGAGCGGCGGGTCCGCGAGCGCCTGCAGGCCCGCGGCGTGCAGCCGCAGGACGTGGGGTGGGACGCCGCACGGACCGAGGCGCACGGCCCCTGGACGGTCCAGGTGACCTTCCTGGCCGGGGGACGCGGGCGGCGCGCGGTCTGGCACTACTCCGTGTCGGACCGGTCGATCGAGGCGCTGGACGACGAGGCCCGGTGGCTCAGCGAGGACGAGCAGGCCCTTCCCGGGGGGCTGGCCGGCAACCCGTTGCTGGGGCCCAGCACGGCCGAGGACGAGACGGCCGACCTCATGGCGACCATGCGGGAACGGCGGCAGCGGCGCGGCCGCCGGACCCGTCGGCCCGAGACGGTCGAGGGGGACGCCACGCACGTGCCCGGTCAGCAGGCGATGCCCGACGAGGTTCTTCCGCTGGAGGACCTGCGCTTCGACCCGGACACCATGGGCGACCCGCCGGCGGCCCATCCCCGCGGCTCGGCGCCCGAGGCGCCCTCCCCCGTCCACCCTGCGGAGGAGGAGAGCCACGAGCCCGGCGGCCCGGACGAGGAACCTGGCGGGCCGGACGAGGAGCCCGAGGAGACTCCCGGACGCGCAGGACGGCAGGGGGGCCGCGGCGGACGCCGTCGTCTGCGTCTTCCCAAGCTGCCGACCCCGGTCGGCGAGCCGCAGGAGGACGACCTCCACGACGAGGAGAACCCCGACCTGGCCTACGCCCGCCGGGGTGACCCGCAGGAGGTCAGCTTCGAGGAGTTCTTCGGCACCGACGACGAGGGCGACCCGGTCGACGACGACGTGGTCGACCTCGACGACGAGCAGCTCGCCGACGACGAGGTCGACCTCGAGGACGACGAGCTCGCCGACGACGAGGTGCTGGCGGGGCCGGTGCCCGACGACGAGCCGGAGGCCGTCGACGTCGAGGCCCCTCCGGAGCCTCCGCAGGACGCCCCCGGCACGACGGACGGGGGCGACGACGTCTCGGACGGTCCGGAGGTGGTCCCGGCCGACGACGGGTCGGCCACCACGCCCCGCCGCAGGGCGAAGGGTCGACCGAGCGTCCCCAGCTGGGACGACATCATGTTCGGCGCGGCCGACCGCAAGCGCTGAGCGGCCGACCGCGCCCGGGTCAGCCCGCCGGGGGTCCTGCCCGGCCGTCCGGGGACGGCTCGGCCGTGCCGGGGAGGGCGCACAGGTCCAGGTCGAAGGGCAGGACGTCCGGGGACAGGGACTGGGCGCGGGCGGCCGAGGAGTTCATCCGCCGCATGTAGTGCCGGCGGCAGAGCATCTCGTACTCCACCGTCGGCACCTGGCCGGTCTCCCCGGTGACGTCGCCGACGACGACCTGCTCCCCCTCGACGACCATGACCCCGTCGACGACCCGGGCGTGACCGTGGCCGGCTTGCCGCACCAGCACAGGGCGCGCACCTGGAGCTGCTCGGTGCGGTCGGCCAGTTCGATGAGGCGCCGCGACCCGGGGAAGAGCTCGGTGCGGAAGTCGGAGGTGATCCCGAAGGCGAAGACGTCGACGTCCATCTCGTCCACGAGCCGGGCCAGCTGCTCCACCTGCACGGGCGTGTAGAACTGCGCCTCGTCGCACACCAGGTAGTCCACCCGTCGGCCCGCGGTGACCTGGTCCACGACGAACTCCCACAGGTCGAGGTCGTCGTCGACCTCCAGCGCCGGCTTGGTCAGCCCCAGGCGGGAGGAGAGGACGGCCTCCCCGGAACGGTCGTGCTGGGTGAACAGCAGCCCGGCGCGACCGCGGCTGGCGTGGGTGTGGTCCATCTGCAGCGCGAGGGTCGACTTCCCGCAGTCCATGGTCCCGGTGAAGAAGACGAGTTCGGCCACCGGGGCAGTCTACGAGGGCGCCGCGGCGGTCCCGTCCGGGTGCGATCCTCCGCGCGGCACCGGCCCGCAGGTGCGCGACGTCATACCGGGTGGACCAGGAGGGGGACGGCGGTCTCGGCGTCGGTGACCGACCCGTGGTGCCCCCGCAGGGCGAGCACCTGGGGCCGCAGCAGACGGGAGTCCAGGACGGTCGTGGCGTCGAGCATCACGGCCACGACCTCCCCGATCCGCTGCTCGTAGCCGGCCCGCACGGGGCCGAACCAGCCCGCCTCGACGGCCTCCTCACGGGTGAGGACGAGGGCGGAGCCCCCCAGCTCCTCGGCCCAGATCGTCACGACGTCGACCACCCGCCCCGGCTCGCACCAGACCTGCGGCGCCCGCGGCTCGCCGGCCAGCACCCGGACCCCGGCGGCCAGCACGTCGTCGTAGGCCAGGTCCCGGCGGGAGGCGTGCGGTGCGTCGACCATGCCGTGGTCGGAGGTCAGCACGACGACGGTGCCGTCGGGGGCCCCGGCGGCGACCTCGCGGACGAATGCGTCCATCTCCTCCAGCGCCTCGCCCCACTCGACCGACCCGGGCCCGTGGACGTGCCCGGCCTTGTCGACCTCGTCCCAGTAGGCGTAGACGAGGCTGCGGCCTGCCGGGCCGGCACCGGCCAGGGCGCCGAGGACACCCGCAGCCCGCTCCCCCGCGTCCTCGGTCGGGACGTAGCCGCCGCCACGCAGGGCGACCCGGGTGAACCCGGAGGTCTCGAACAGGGGCCGCGAGACGGTCGTCACCGACACCCCGGCGGCCTCCGCGTGCTGCAGCAGTGTCGGGTGGGGCTGGTGGACCTCCGGCTCCGGCCCGTCGCGCCAGCCGAGGTGGTTGAACAGCCGGCCGTCCGGAAGCACCGTCTGCCAGCCGACGATCCCGTGCCCGCCGGGCGGCAGACCCGTGCCCAGGCTGGTCAGGCTGGTCGCCGTGGTCGAGGGGAACCCGCACCGGGCGTCCGGCGTCGCCGCCGTCATCGACCGCAGGAAGGGGGCGTGCCCGGCGCGACGCTTCAGCTGCCGGGCGCCGAGGCCGTCGACGAGGACCACGACGACGTGGCGCGCAGGGGGGCAGGGACCACGTCGGGGCGGGTATGCCGTCGGGCAGCTCGACCCCCAGCGCCCCCAGGGCGGCGGGCAGGACCGAGGCCAGGCCCTCGCCGGGCGCGGGCGGTCGGTAGAGGTCCCGCGCGGCGGCGACGGCCTCCGGGCGCACGTCCGGCGCCGGGACGGGCGTGCTCACCGGCCGAGTCGGGCCGACAGCTCCTGGGCGAAGGTCAGCGCGTGCTCGAGCTGCTCGACGCCGTCGGCGTCGGCCGACACCCGCAGCGAGATGTCGTCGGAGGAGACCGTGCCCTCGTAGCCGTGGTCGCCCTCGCACTGGGGGTCCTCGCACAGCGCGGGCAGCAGGTCCAGCCGCGAGACCGCGCCCCAGCCCAGGGTGAGCGTCACCGCCCGTCCGTCCAGGGACCCGTCGTAGTTCTCCGGGTCCGCCACGACGTGGGTGAGCATCACGCCGCGCACCGCCCGCAGGGGCACCGTCTCGCTGGTGGCGGTCGCCATCCGCTGGCGGTCGGGACCCTCGTGGTCGTCGGCGTGCGCGATGACCAGGCGGCGGTCGGTGAGCACCAGCACGGTGAGGTGGTTGCGCACGGCCTGCTCGTCGAAGGTCGTCTCGGCGTGCACCAGGTGGCTCACGACCTGGTCCCGCCCGACGGCCGTGAGCACGACGTCGTGGACGACGGCCGGCAGGTAGCCGGCGCGGTCGATGTCGGCGACGAGCTGTTCGGGGAGCGGGGACCTCAGGCGACGGACCATGGACCCATGGTGCCACCTGCCGACGTGCGGGACGGACCGGCGCCGGTCCGTCCCCGCGGACGAGGTGCCCCCGGGCTCCTCACTCCTGCCGGGTCGCCAGGTAGACCGTGTTGGCGGCCGTCCGCCCCTGCAGGGGGTTGGGGAACTCGACGACCTGGGCGGCCACGTCGGTGAACACCGCCCGCAGGACCTCCAGGTAGTCCGCGTCCGGCGGGTCGTCGGACCACAGGGCGTAGACGCCGCCGGGGCGCAGGTGCCCCGCCAGCGCCCGCGTCCCCACCGGCCCGTAGAAGCCGGTGCTGCCCTCGGCCAGCGCGTGCCGGGGCGAGTGGTCGATGTCGACGAGGACCGCGTCCCAGCCGCTGCCCCCGCCGGACGGGTCGAACCCCTCGCCGGCGGCCATCGCGAAGAAGTCCCCGTGGACGAGCCGGCACCGGGGGTCGGCCGTGAGCCCGGCCCCGAGGGGCACCAGGCCCTGCCGGTGCCAGTCGAGGACCGGCTCGAGGGCGTCGACGACGACGAGGTCGGCCACCCCGTCGTCCTCGAGCACGGCCCGGGCGGTGTAGCCCAGGCCGAGCCCGCCCACGACGACCCGCAGACCCTCGCCCTCGAGGCGGGCGAGGGCCAGCCGGGCCAGCTCCTCCTCGGCCACGGTGAACAGGCTCGACATGAGGTACTCCTCGCCGAGCTTGACCTCGTGGACCTCCGTCCCGGTCACCGGCTCCCGCCGTCGCCGGAGGCTGAGCTCGCCGATCGGGGTCTGCGCCCACGCCAGCTCCTCGAACCGTGCGGCCACGTCCGTCCTCTCCTCGTGCGGTCCGGGGCGGGTGCGCCGTCCGTCAGGACGACATCGCGCGCCGTTCGGCGTCGGTGCGTGTGGGCGCGGGCGCGACGTGCACGCGGGCCCCCAGCACCTCGATGCCGTCCTGGTGGGCCATCACCGGGTTGAGCCGCACGTGCGCCAGCTCGGGGTGGTCGTCGGTGAGCACCGACACCCGGGCGATCAGGTCGTGCAGGGCACCGTGGTCGACCGGCATGGCGCCCCGGTACCCGTCGAGCATGGGCGCCGCCTTGATGGAGCCGACCATGTCCTCGATGTCCACGTCGGTCATCGGCGGGAAGCGGTGGGCCACGTCGCCGAGCAGGTCCACGGGCAGGCCGGCCACGCCGAAGCCTACGACCGGGCCGAAGAGCGCGTCCTCGGAGGTGTTGATCTCCACGGCCACCCCGGGGGGCGCCATCTGCTGCAGCGCGATGCCCTCGGCGCCCAGGGGGCGCACCAGGGCGTCCAGGTCCCGGTATGCCGCGCCCACCGCCTTGGGGTGACGCAGCCCCGTGCGGATCCACCCCTGGCCCGGCTGGTGCTGCAGGAGCGGGGAGGTCGCCTTCATGACGACGGTGCCGCGCATCTTCTTGTACGCGTCGACCGCCTCCTCGTCGGAGCCGACGGCGACCGTGGGCCACACGTCGATGCCGTAGGCCGACAGCAGCGCGTCGGCCTCCTCGGGCGTCAGCTCCCGCCCGGCCGGCTCCTGCGCCAGGACCGTCTCCAGCACGTCGTGGGCCGCGCGCCGGTTGATCCCCTCGGGACGCACCCGCTCGCCGCGGTCGCTGCGGCGCCAGTCGGCATACCGGCTCGCCGCCGCCAGCGCGCGCACCCCGTCCTCGGGGGTGGGGTAGACCGGCAGCCGCCGGGTGGCCCCGACCCCGCGCATCCCCAGGAAGGTGGCCACGCACGGCTTGTCCGACCGGTCCACCGCCTGCTCGACCGCGTCGACGACCTCAGGGTCGATCTGGGCGACCGGCGGGATGAAGCAGGCGATGAGGGCGTCCACGGCCGGGTCGGCGAGCGCCTGCTCGACCACCTCCCGGAAGGAGTCGGTGCGCGCCTCCGCGGTCACCGAGACCGGGCCGTGGGTCACCTCCAGGCCCCACGAGACCGCCGCGTCGGCGGCCAGCGAACCCAGCGCGTCGCTGTTGGTCACCACCCCGACCCGGCGTCCCGCCGGCAGCGGCTGGTTGATGACCAGCTGGGCCACGTCGAAGAGCTGGTGCAGGTTCTCGACGCGGATGACCCCGGCCTGCTTGAGCATCTGGGCGAAGGCTTCGGGCCGCTCCTGGGTCGAGCGCACCCGGTGCCCCCGCGGGGTGGCGTACTTGCCGCCGCCGACGCCGGACTTGACCACGACGACCGGCTTGATGCTCGACAGCTTGCGGGCGATCCGGGAGAACTTGCGGGGGTTGCCCATCGACTCCAGGTAGAGGCCCACGGCGGAGGTGGCGTCGTCGTCGAGCCAGTACTGCATGAGGTCGTTGCCCGAGATGTCCACCCGGTTGCCGGCCGAGGCGAAGGTCGAGATCCCCAGGCCCCGGCGCTGGGCGGAGGCCAGCACCGCCACGCCGAGCGCGCCGGACTGGGCGAACAGCCCCAGGCTGCCGTGCGGCGGGACGTGCTCCACCGAGGCCAGGGTGGCGTTGAGGGAGACCTCGGGGTCATTGTTGATAAGGCCGAAGCTGTTGGGGCCCAGGACGCGCATGCCGTAGCGCCGGGCCCGTTCGAGCAGCTCGCGCTGCCGCTCCTCCCCCTCCGGACCGGACTCGGCGAACCCCTCCGAGGCCACGACGAGGGTCTTGACCGACGCGTCGGCGCACTCGTCGACGATCTGGAGCACGTCCGGTGCGGGCACGGCGATCACGGCCAGGTCGACGCCCCCCTCGACGTCGCGCACCGAGGCCACCGACTCCAGGCCCTCGATGAGGGTGCCCGGCTCGGCCCGGTTGTTGACCGCGTGGAGGCGCCCGCGGTAGCCGCCGGCGACGATGTCCTCGAGGAAGACCCGGCCCACGGTGTCCGGCCTTCGGCTGGCGCCGATGACCGCCACGGAGGAGGGGTGCAGCACCTGCCGCATCGACCGGGCCTCGGAGCGGTGCTCGCGGCTCATCCGTACGGCCCGGGACTCGTCGGTGGGCTCGATGTCGAAGGCCACCGCGATGACGCCGTCGTCGAACTCGTGGGACACCTCGTAGCCGGCGTCGCGGAAGACGCCGATCATCTTCCGGTTCTGCGGGAGCACGTCGGCGACGAACCGGCGCACGTCGTCCTCCCGGCCGATGTCGGCCAGGTGCTCCAGGAGCACCGACCCGATGCCGCGGCCCTGGTGGTGGTCGGAGACGTTGAAGGCGACCTCGGCCACCGGGCCGTCGGGCTCGAGCCGGTCGTAGCGGCCGATCCCCACGAGCTTGTCGCGCACGGTCATCACCAGGGCGACCCGGTCGTGGTAGTCGACGTGGGTGAACCGGTGGACGTCCTTGTCCGAGAGGCGTTTGATGGGCGCGAAGAACCGCAGGTAGATGGACTCGTCGGACTGGCCGGCGTGGAACTCGTGGATGGCCTCGGTGTCGTCGGGCCGGATCGGTCGCACGTGCGCGACCATCCCGTCGGACAGCACGACGTCGGCCTCCCACTCCTGCGGGTAGCCCGGGGGCAGCGGTGCCGGCTCGGTCATGCGTCCATCATGGCAGGCCGGTCCGTCACGGGGCGGCCGGGTTCGGGTCGGTCCTCGCCCGGGCGGCCGTGCCACCATGCGGGGCATGGAGCTGGGAGAGGTCCTGCGACGCCGGCGGATGACCCGGGAGTTCGACCCCGACCGTCCGGTGCCCCCGGAGGTGCTCGCCCGGGTGCTGGACCGCGCCCGGCGCGGCCCCAGCGCGGGCTTCAGCCAGGGCACCGACCTGCTCGTGCTGACCCGCCCCGCCGACCGCGACCGGTGGTGGGCCGCCACGGTGCCGGGCCGGGCAGACCCGGGCTTCGTCCCCGACCGGTGGTTGCGCGGCGTCTCGAGCGCGCCCTGCCTCGTGGTCCTGCTGTCCTCCCCCGAGGCCTACCTGGACCGGTACGCCGAGCCCGACAAGGGACGCACGGACCGGGACGCTGCGACGTGGCCGGTGCCTGGTGGGACGTGGACACCGGGATGGCCGCGCTGCTGGCGCTGCTGACGGCCGTCGACGAGGGGTTGGGAGCGCTCCTGCTCGGGGTGCCCGGCGACCGCTGGGACGTGGTGCGGGCGGCGTTCGGGATCCCTCCCGACCGCCGTCTGCTCGGCGTGGTCGCGCTGGGGTATGCGGTGGCCCGGCCGCCGGGAGGTTCCGCCCGGCGGCCGCGGAGGCCCCTCTCAGAGGTCGTGCACGACGGGCGGTTCGGCGTGCCCTGGGACGGTCCCGCGGCCCGGTGACCCGCCGGGGCGGTCCTCGTCCCGGTCGGGGGAGGCCAGGAAGGCGTCGACCTCGGCCCGCGTCGGGGCCGTCGCGGGTCCGCGGCGGGTCACCTTGATCGCGCCGGCGGCGTTGGCCCGCCGGGCGGCCGTGACCCAGTCGGTGCCGAGGGTCCGTTCGGCGCAGAGCACCCCCGTGTGGGCGTCCCCGGCACCGTTGGTGTCGACCGGGACCTGGGGGAACCCCGGCACCGTGGTCGTCGCGCCCTCGACGTGGAGCACGCACCCGTCCGCGCCGTCCCGGACCACGACGACGGCACCCTCGGGCAGGTGCCCGGCCACGGCACCCGCGGCGGCGGCGACGTCCCCCACCCCGGTGAGCTCCTTGGCCTCGAGCGCGTTGGAGGTCCACACCTGGGTCAGCGCCAGCATCCGGGCCCGGTCCTCCCCCGGCATCTCCGCCAGGGCGGCTCCGGGGTCCAGGACGACCTGCACCCCCTCGGGCAGCCCCTCGAGCCACTCCAGGAGCGGCTCCCTCGTCGGGGGGTAGAGGCTGTAGCCGGTGACGCAGACGACGTCGCCGGGGGCCGGGCCGCTGCGGGCCAGGGAGTCGACGCTGATGCGGCGCTCCGCGCCGTAGGTGGTGATGAAGGTGCGCTCGGCGGTGGGCTCCACCAGCACCACGCAGATCCCGGTGTCCTCCCCGGGCACGGGCGGGTCGGCCAGGTGCACCCCCTCCGCCGTGAGGGCCCGCCGGACGAGGTCGCCGTTGGGGCCGCTGCCGTGGGCCCCCGCGTGCACGGCCCGGGCCCCGGTGCGGGCCGCGGCCAGCAGGATGCTCACCGCTCCCCCGGCGTAGCGCTGCGAGGAGTGCGCGTTGACGTTGCCGCCGCGGACCGGCAGACCGCCGACCTCGAGCACGACGTCGACCAGCGCCTGACCGGTGTGGATCACCCGTGATGTCACCCGCACAGCCTGCCACGGGCTAGCGTCGGGCCAGCACCCGCACCGCACCGAGGAGAGCCCGTGACCACCACCGCCCCCACGTCCGCCGTCACCGCCGTCCTGACCGGGCTGCCCGCGATCCAGCCCTGGCTGGAGGAGACCTACCGCTGGCTCCACGCGTACCCCGAGCTGTCGATGCAGGAGCACGCGACCGCGGCCCGTGTGGTCGAGGAGGTGCGGGCGATGCCGGGGGCCGAGGAGGCCGAGGTCCTCACCGGGGTCGGCGGCACCGGGGTGGCCGTCGTCGTGCGCCACGGGGAGGGACCCACGGTCCTCGTCCGCGCCGACATGGACGGTCTTCCGGTCCGTGAGGACACCGGGCTGCCCTACGCCTCGACGGCGACCGCGGCCAACGCGGCGGGCGAGGCGGTCCCCGTCATGCACGCGTGCGGCCACGACACCCACGTGGCCACGCTACTGGCGACGCTGCGTCTGCTGCTCGCCGCCCCGGACACGTGGTCGGGCACCCTGGTCGCCGTCTTCCAGCCCGCCGAGGAGCAGTTCAACGGGGCCGAGGCCATGGTCGCCGACGGCCTCGTCGAGCGGCTCCCCCGCCCGGACGTCGCCCTGGGCCAGCACGTCCTGCCCGGGCCGGCGGGGTCCGTGCAGGTGGCCGCCGGCCCGATCATGGCCAGCTGCGACGACTTCCGGATCACGCTGCGCGGTCGGGGCGGCCACGGGTCGGCGCCGCACACGGCGATCGACCCGGTGGTCATGGCCGCCTCGCTCGTGGTCCGGCTGCAGACGATCGTCTCCCGCCAGGTGTCGCCCCGGGCCACGGCCGTCGTCACGGTCGGCCGGATCGCGGCCGGCACGAAGACCAACATCATCCCCGAGAGCGCCGTCGTGGAGGGGACCGTGCGCACCTACGACGACGAGGTGGCCCGCCGGTGCCTGGACATCCTGCACCGCACGGCACGGGCGGAGGCGGCGGCCTGGGGCGCGCCGGAACCCCTCGTGGAGACCTTCGACCACCTGCCGGTGACCGACAACGACCCCGCGACCACGGACCGGGTGCGGTCGGCGCTGGCCGCCGAGCTCGGGGCCGAGCAGGTCCGCGAGTTCGAGCCGGAGATGGGCTCGGAGGACTTCTCCGAGCTGCCGAACGCCTGGGGCGTGCCCTACTGCTACTGGGGCTTCGGCGCCTTCGACGCCCGGCGGTGGGCCGACGCCGAGGCCGCCGGCACCCAGGCGGCCGACTTCCCGGACAACCACGCCCCGCAGTTCGCCCCGGTGCTGCAGCCGACCCTGGACACCGGCGTGCGGGCCATGGTGGCGGCGACGATGTCCTGGCTGGGCCGCTGACGTCGGCCCGGCCGGGCGGGGCGGCGGGGCGGGCAGTCAACGCGCACGTCGGCTACTGGGCGGTCCAGCCGCCGTCCATCGTGTAGGAGGTGCCCGTCACCATCCCGGCGTCGTCGCTCATGAGGAAGGCCGCCAGGGCGGCGACCTCGGCCGGCTCGACGAGGCGCTTGACCGCCGAGCGGGTCAGCATGATCTTCTCCACCACCTCCGCCTCGGGGATCCCGTGGGTGACCGCCTGGTCGGCGATCTGCTTCTCCACGAGCGGGGTGCGCACGTAGCCCGGGTTGATGCAGTTGGAGGTCACCCCGTGCGCAGCCCCCTCCAGGGCCGCGACCTTGGACAGGCCCTCCAGGCCGTGCTTGGCGGAGACGTAGGCGGACTTGAACGCCGAGGCCCGCAGGCCGTGGGCCGAGGACACGTTGACGATCCGGCCCCACCCCCGCGCGTACATGTGCGGCAGCGCGGCCCGGACCAGCAGGAACGGCGACTCGAGCATCAGCCGGTGGATGAGCCGGAAGTCGGCCGGGTCGTACTCGTGGATGGGCGCGACCCGCTGGACCCCCGCGTTGTTGACGAGGACGTCGCACTCCAGCCGCAGGTCCTCCAGCGCGGCGGTGTCGGACAGGTCGACCACCCACGTCTCCCCGTCGACCGCCTCGGCGACCCGCTCGGCGGCCTTCGGGTCCCGGTCGGCCACGACCACCCGCATCCCGTCCTGGGCGCTGCGCCGGGCGATGGCCTCCCCGATGCCGCTGCCTCCACCGGTGACCAGCACGGTCCGTGTCGTCATCCCAGCCTCCTCGCGACCCTCCCGGGCCGTCGGTCGTCGTCGTTCCCAGGGAGACCATCGCACACGGCGCGACCCGGAGGGGCAGACGAGGCCCGGTCCCGGGAAACAGGATCGACGCCCGCGCGCCGTCGGGCCGCTCCCTGCTGACCACGTCACTACTACGGCATGTCAGACTTGGTCGTCGCTGCTTTTCCCCTCACAGGAGGCCCGGTGCCAGACCTTCCGACTCTTACGTCATCCTCCGGCGGACCGGACTCGCCTTGCCGCCGCACGGTCGCCGTCGTGGGCGGTGGGTTCACCGGCCTGCTGGCCGCCCGGCAGCTGCGGGCGGAAGGCGCCGACGTCCTGCTCCTGGAGGCCTCGGAGCGGGTGGGCGGCCAGATCCGGACCGTGCCGGTGGCCGGCGTCCCGGTGGACGTGGGCGCCGAGGCGATGCACCTGGCCGCCCCGGGGACGGCCGAGCTGCTCGACGAGCTCGACCTCACGGAGTCCATGGTCACCGCGCGGACCGGGCGGAGCTGGCTGGTCACGCCGCGCGGCCTACGGCCGTTGCCGGCCGGTGTCGGGCCCGCGGGTCCGACCCGGCTGCGGCCCGTGGTCCGCAGCCGGGTGATGACCGTCCCGGGGATGGCCAGGGCCGGGTTGGAGCCGCTGCTGGTGCGCTCCGGGCGCGTCCCCACCCTGGAGGCAGGGGAGGACGTCTCCGTGGGTGATTTCGTGGCAGGCCGGTTCGGCCGGCAGGTGGTCGAGCGGTTCGTGGACCCGCTCCTCGGCGGACTCCACGCGGGGGACGTGCGCCGGCTCAGCCTCCGGGCCTGCGCCCCTGCCCTCGTGCCCGCCGCCGGCTCCGGGCGTTCCCTGCTGGTCCGCCGACGTCCGGGCGCCGCCGGCCGGATGTCGTTCGTCAGCTGGCCGGAAGGGCTGGGCCGGGTGGTCGACCGGCTGGTCGAGGAGCTGGGCGCCACCGTGCGGACCGGGTCGGCCGTCACCGACCTCGCGCGGGAGGGCCGGCGCTGGCGTCTGCGCACCACCGACGGGGCCACGCACGTCGTGGACGGCGTCGTCCTGGCCGTCGGCGCCGCCGTGGCGGCGGAGCTGCTGGCGCCGCGCTCCCCGACCGCCGCGGAGCAGCTGCGGGCCACCTGGCGTGCGGACGTCGCCACCGTGCTGCTGGCGCTGCCCCGTGCGGCCGTCGTCGACGCCCCCGCCCTCGCAGGCACCGGGATGCTCGTGCCCTCGACGACCGGCTCGACGCTCAAGGCGGCGACCTTCCTGTCCACCAAGTGGGCGCACCTGGACCTGGACGACACCGTCCTGGTGCGGCTGTCGGCGGGACGGGCCGACGGGCCACACCTCCCCTCGGACGACGAGGAGCTCGTGGAGCGGCTCCGCGCGGACCTCGCAGGGTTCACCGGCATCGGTGCGGACCCCGTCCAGGTGCACGTCGAACGGTGGCCCTCCGCCCTGCCCCAGCTGACCGTCGGCCACCCGGCCCGGCTGGCCGCCGCACGGGAGGCTCTCGCCGACGACGCCCCCGGCGTCGAGCTGGCCGGCTCCTCCTACGACGGTCTCGGCCTGACCTCCTGCGCCGCCTCGGCCCGGGGCGCCGTCGACCGGCTGCACGACCACCTCACCGCGACCAAGAGCAAGGAGCCTGCGTGACCATCTCCCCACCCACCCGCCGGCCCCCGCCGTCCGCCGCCTGCGGCACGACATCGACGACCGGCCGATGATCGTCATCTGGGAGGTCACCCGGGCCTGCGCCCTCGTCTGCCGGCACTGCCGCGCCGACTCCCAGCCCGTGGGGCACCCCGACCAGCTCACCACCGAGGAGGGCAAGGCGCTCCTCGACGACGTCGCCGCCTTCGGCCGGCCGCAGCCCATCGTCATCCTCACGGGCGGGGACGCCTTCGAGCGGCCCGACCTGCACGAGCTGATCAGCCACGGGGCCGGCCTCGGGCTGCACATGGCCCTGTCCCCCTCCGTCACGCCCAAGCTGACCCACGACGCGGTCCGGCAGATGCACGCCGCCGGGGCCAACTCCATGTCCCTGTCCCTCGACGGTGCCGTCGCCGCGACCCACGACGGGTTCCGCGGCGTCCCGGGCGTCTTCGAGGCCACCCTGGAGGCGGCGCGCTGGATCCGGGCCGACCAGATCCGCCTGCAGGTCAACACCACCGTCACCCGGCACACCGTCGTCGAGCTGCCGGCGATGCTGCCGATCATGCTCGACCTCGACGTCTCGCTGTGGAGCCTGTTCTTCCTCGTCCCCACCGGCGCGGCCAGCAGCTGCAGACCCTCGACCCTCCGCAGATCGAGGACGTCCTGCACTGGATGGCCGACATCTCGGGCACGCTGGCGGTCAAGACCACCGAGGCGCCGCAGTACCGCCGTGTCCTGGTCCAGCGGGCCCGCCGCCGGGCGGAGGGGCTCGACCCCCACGACCCGGAGCACCGCGGCGACACCTACCGGCGGCTGACGGAGGACACCCGGGAGCACCTGGAGCGGTGGCGTGCGCAGGGCAACACCGTGCCGCAGCGTCCTCCCCGGCCGCCGATCGACATCAACTCCGGCCGCGGGTTCGCCTTCGTCGACCACCTCGGCCACGTCTACCCCAGCGGCTTCTTCCCTGAGCACTGCGGCAACGTCAAGGAGGGCGGGTTCCGCGAGGTCTACCGCACCAGCGAGCTGCTGCGGTCGTTGCGCCGTCCCGAACGGTTCCACGGCAAGTGCGGGGTGTGCGAGTTCAACGACGTGTGTGGCGGCTCGCGCAGCCACGCCTACGCCGTCACGGGCGACATCCTGGGCAGCGACCCCACGTGCGCCTACCTGCCGGAGGCCCTGCGCGCCCCCACCCAACGACCGGGGCACGCCACCTCCGCGCCCGCCTGAGGCAGGACCCGCGGAGAGGGGCGCGGCCGCATACCCCCGGTCTGTCGGTGCCGGTCCCTATCCTTGCCCGGTGGCCATGATCGAGGCGCGCGACCTGCGCAAGACCTACCGCTCCCGCAGCGGGGACGTGCACGCCCTCGACGGGCTGACGCTCAGCGTGCCGGAGGGGACGGTCAAGGGACTGCTGGGCCCCAACGGGGCGGGGAAGACGACGACGGTCAAGGTGCTCAACACCCTCATCCGGCCGGACGCGGGCTCGGCCCAGGTGGCCGGCGTCGACGTGCTGGACCAGCCGGGGCGGGTGCGGGAGGTCATCGGGGCCAGCGGGCAGTACGCCGCCGTGGACGAGAACCTCACCGGCCTGGAGAACCTGGAGATGGTCGGCCGGCTCTACCACCTGGGCACCCGGCGCGCCCGCACCCGGGCGCGGGAGCTGGTCGACGCCTTCGACCTCGCCGACGCCGGCGACCGCCCCGTCAAGGGCTTCTCGGGGGGTATGCGGCGCCGCATCGACCTGGCGTGCGCGCTCGTCAACACCCCGCCCGTCCTCTTCCTCGACGAGCCCACCACGGGTCTGGACCCGCGCAGCCGGCTGGGGCTGTGGCAGGTCATCCAGGACCTCGTCGGCGGCGGCACCACCGTGCTGCTGACGACGCAGTACCTCGAGGAGGCCGACCACCTGGCCGACCACATCAGCGTCGTCGACCACGGCCGGGTCATCGCCG
The DNA here is from genome assembly GCF_001942405.1 of Ornithinimicrobium sp. CNJ-824. Classification (GTDB taxonomy): domain Bacteria; phylum Actinomycetota; class Actinomycetes; order Actinomycetales; family Dermatophilaceae; genus Ornithinicoccus; species Ornithinicoccus kibberensis. The sequence continues at coordinate 9,706 of NZ_MKKA01000003.1, read as the reverse complement.
AGGGCACCGCCGACGAGCTCAAGGGCCAGCTCGGCGGGCACCGGATCGTCGTCACCCTGGTCGAGGCCCAGGACGCGCCCGCCGCCGAGGAGGTGCTGGCCCGCCACGGGTCGGGCGAGGTGCACGTCGACGCCGCCGGCCGCACGCTCGACGTCCCGGTCGACACCGGTCCGGCCGCGCTGCAGCAGGTGCTCACCGACCTCGCGGCGCAGGACGTCCGCCTGCACGACGCGGGCATGCGCCGCCCCACCCTGGACGACGTCTTCCTCACCCTCACGGGCCGGGAGCACGCCGAGGAGACCGAGGAGGGGCAGGGCGCATGAGCGGGGCGGCACCGGAGGGGACCCTGGCGACCTGGTGGTCCGACGGCTGGACCGTGACGTGGCGCAACCTGCTCAAGCTGCGGCGCAACCCGGAGATGCTCGTCTTCGCGGTGCTCCAGCCGATCATGTTCGTGCTGCTGTTCAGCCAGGTCTACGGCGGGTCCATCCAGATCGACGGCGGCAACTACACCGAGTACCTCATGGCCGGGATCTTCGGCCAGACCGTGCTGTTCGGCTCCACGTTCAGCGGCTACCAGATGGCGCAGGACCTCAAGGAGGGCCTGATCGACCGCTTCCGGACGCTGCCGATGCACTCCTCGGCGGTGCTCTTCGGGCGCACCAGCGCCGACCTGGTCCTCAACGCCATCTCGATGGTCATCATGATCGCCACCGGTGCCTGGTCGGGTGGCGGTTCCACGAGGGGTGGGTGTCCTTCCTGGCCGGCGTGGGGATCCTGCTGCTGTTCAGCTACGCCTTCAGCTGGGTGATGACCCTGATCGGCATCGTCGTGCGCACGCCGGAGGTCATCAACAACGCCTCGTTCATGGTGCTCTTCCCGCTGACCTTCATCTCCAACGCCTTCGTGCAGGCCTCCAACCTGCCCAGGCCGCTCGAGGTCTTCGCCAACTGGAACCCCGTGTCGGCCCTCGTCCAGGCCGCCCGGGAGCTGTTCGGCAACACCGGCACCGCGCCGGTCGCCGACACCTTCCCCATGCAGAACCCGGTCCTGACCGTCCTGGTCGGGTCGGCGCTGATGCTGGCCGTCTTCATCCCCGTGGCGGTCGCACGCTTCCGGCAGGCCTCCTCGCGCTAGCGGAAGCACCCTGACCGTAGGAGGGAGGCCCCCGCAGACACTTTCCCTCGCCCCAGGACGGGGCTACCGTCGGTGGCGTGGATGCCACCCCCACCGCCGACCGACCGGTCCTGCCCCAGGGCTACGGGTTGCCGGCCACGACGGCCGGGCTGCTGGACTGGAGCACGGTCGAGGCCCGGTTGCGCACGGCCCGGCACTACTGGCTCGGCAGCGTCCGGCCCGACGGTCGCCCGCACGCCGTGCCGCGGTGGGGCGTCTGGCTGGACGGCCGGTTCTGGTACGACGGCGCTCCCACGACCCGGCACACGCGCAACGTGGACCGCAACCCCGCCGTCACCCTCACCCTGGAGAGCGGCACCGAGGTGGTGATCGTCGAGGGCGAGTCGCACGCGACCCGGGCGGAGCCGGGCGGGTGGGGCATGCGCCTGGCCGAGGCGTTCGCCAAGTACGACGACGCCGGCTACTCCCCCGGCCCCGACTCCTGGTCGGGGCAGGACGGCGGCGGCCTGCGCGTGATCACGCCGCACGTGGTGCTCGCGTGGTTCGACTTCCCCACCGACTGCACCCGGTTCGCCTTCGGGCTCTGACCCGACGGCCGGGAGGAGCTCACGGCTGGGGCCACCCGCCGAGGGTGCCCAGGTGGGCGAGCAGCACCCAGGTCCCCTCGACCGTCACGTCGTAGCCCCCGCCCTCCAGGTGCAGCCGCCACCGGGCGTCGGCGTCCGCGGCCACCGGCCGCCCCGGCCGAGCCGGCGGGCGTCCACGAGCCGCAGCCGGCGCAGCGGCAGGTGCAGGTCGACCGGCTCGACGTCGGACGGGTGGGCGTCGACGACGAGGCCGTCGCAGCGCACGGTGGCCCGCCAGGGACCGGGGCCATCGGGCAGGCCGGGCCCGGTGCCGGACACCCTCACCCGACCCAAGGGGTCCGCGTCGACCCGCGGGTCCAGGCCGTCCAGGTCGCGCACCCGGTTGATCCTGGTGGTGCCGTACCCGGCGCCGAGGACCTGGAGGACGGTCGTGAGGATGTGCACGGCCCGCCGGGCCACCCGTGTGCCGGGAGCCGCCGGCAGGACCGCCCAGGCGACGGTCGAGGACAGCCGCCGTACCCCGCCGCCGCTCCGCATGCCTGGAGTCTGGCACGTGGCCGGCCCCGCGACGTCGGATAACTCATTCCTGCCACGAATCAATGAGCGTCGATCTGTTCTTGTGCGCCCCGCCCACAGCCCGTACCGTCGAGGAGAACGGCAGGCGACGACAGGGAGGTGCGCGGCATGGACGTCGAGGTCCGCCACCTGCGCTGCTTCCTGGCCGTCGCCGACACGCTCCACTTCGGCCGCGCCGCCGAGCAGCTGCACCTGGCCCAGCCGGCGGTCTCCAAGTCGGTGCGTCAGCTCGAGCGCGAGCTCGGCGTGGACCTGCTGGTTCGGACCACCCGGTCGGTGTCCCTCACCCCCGCCGGGGCGGAGTACGCCGACCGCGCCCGGGGCCTCACCGCGCGCCTCGCCGAGGCGGCCGTGGCCGCCCGCGCGACCGCCGACGGACGGTCGGGCACCCTGCGCCTGGGCGTCACCGGCTCGGCGACCTTCGGCTTCCTCCCCGCCCTGGCCCGGGCCGCCGCGACGGCGATGCCGGACGTGAGCCTCCAGGTGCGCACCGAGATGCTCACCCCCGAGCAGGAACGGGCCCTGCTGGACGACCAGCTCGACGTCGGCGTGCTGCGCCTGCCCACGGGATCCCCGGACCTGGACCACGTCGTCGTCGCCCGTGAACGTCTCGTCGCCGCCCTGCCGGCCGGCTACCCGTCGGCCGGGGGCGGGGGCGCCCTGCCGCTGGCCGAGCTGGCCGACGCCACCTTCATCACCTACGCCGACCGCACCGGCTCGGTCGTGCTCCGCGCCGTGCTGGACGCCTGCCAGGACGCCGGCTTCGTCCCGCGCCGGGCCCACGAGGTCACCGAGACGTCCACGACCGTGGCCCTGGTCGCCGCCGGTCTGGGGGTGGCCCTGGTCCCGGAGTCCGCGGCGGCGCTGACCCTCGACGGGGTGGTCTTCCGCCCGGTCGACTCCCACCGGCGGCTCGACCTGGCGCTGGCCTGGGCCGCCGGCCGCCCCCGACCCGTCGTCACCCGCCTCGTGGAGGCGCTGCACGCCCACGACCTGATCCCGCGCGACCCGAGCGCACCCCCCACGCCCGTCGAGGAGACCCTGTGACCGACCTGACGATCACCGACGTCGAGGCGATCCCCTTCGCGATCCCCTACACCAAGCCGCTGCGCTTCGCCTCCGGTGAGGTCCGCACCGCCGACCACGTCCTCGTCCGCGTGCGCACCGCCGCGGGCGTCGTGGGGCAGGCCGAGGCGCCGCCCCGGCCGTTCACCTACGGGGAGACGCAGTCCTCGATCGTCGCCGTCGTCGAGCAGCTCTTCGGCCCCGCCCTCGTGGGCACCTCGGTGCTGGACCGGGAGCTGCACCGCGCCCGCCTGCACCGCACGATCGCGAACCCGACCGCCAAGGCCGCGCTGGACATGGCCACCTGGGACGCCGTGGGGCAGCTCCTCGGCCAGCCCGTGCACCGCCTCCTCGGGGGGTATGCCGAGTCCGTCCGGGTCAGCCACATGCTCGGCTTCGACGACCCGCAGGTCATGGTCCAGGAGGCCGAGCGGATGCGCGAGGCCCACGGCATCACCACCTTCAAGGTCAAGGTCGGCCGCCGGCCCTACCAGCTGGACGTCGCGGTCGTGCGCGCCCTCCGGGAGGCCTTCGGCGACGAGGTCGAGCTCTACGTCGACGGCAACCGCGGCTGGACCGCCTCCGAGTCCGCCCGGGCCCTGGCCGAGATGGCCGACCTGGGGCTGACGCTGGCCGAGGAGCTCAACCCGGCCGACGACGTGCTCGGCCGCCGCTGGCTGGTGCAGCAGTGCCCCGTCCCCTTCGTCGCGGACGAGAGCGCCACCCGCCCCGCCGAGGTCACCCGCGAGATCCTCGGCGGGTCCGCCACCGCGGTCTCGATCAAGACGGCCCGCACCGGCTTCTCCGAGTCCCAGCGCGTGCTGCACCTGGCCGAGGGCCTGGGCGTGGAGGTCGTCGTCGGCAACCAGATCGACGGGCAGGTCGGCACCCTGGCCTCCGTCGTCTTCGCGGCCGCGCACGCATCCACCTCCGCACGAGCCGCGGAGCTGTCCAACTTCCTCGACATGAGCGACGACCTGCTCGTCGAGCCGCTCACCATCACCGGCGGCCGGATGGCCGCCCCCACGGCCCCCGGGCTGGGCCTGCACGTCGACCCCGACAAGCTGGCCCGGTACCGGCAGGACGCCTGAGCGTCCGTCCACGACCGTCATCACCGATCACGCGAAGGAGCACGACGATGACCGAGAACAGCGTCCACACCGACGGGCAGGACACCGCCAGCGCCCGGGCCTCGGGCCAGAGCGCCACCGAGTCGTTCCGCAAGAAGCAGCACGCCGGGCTGCAGGTCTCCCAGGAGCGCGTCAGCGCCCTGGCGGGTGACGCGCTCGCCGCGATCCACGACGTCATCCGCAAGCACGAGATGACCTACGAGGAGTACGACGCGCTCAAGGCGTGGCTGATCCAGGTCGGCGAGGACGGCGAGTGGCCGCTCTTCCTCGACGTGTGGGTCGAGCACGTGGTCGAGGACGTCAACACCTCCCACCGCGAGGGCTCCAAGGGCTCCATCGAGGGCCCCTACTACGTCCCGGACGCCCCTGAGCAGGGGGCCCGCGGCACCATCCCGATGCGCGACGACGAGCCCGGCACCCCGCTGCACTGGACCGGCCAGGTGACCTCCACCGACGGCAGCCCCCTCGGCGGGGCCAAGGTCGAGCTGTGGCACGCCGACGCCGACGGCTTCTACTCCCAGTTCGCCCCCGACATCCCCGAGTGGAACCTGCGCGGGACGTTCACCAGCGACGAGGAGGGCCGCTTCGAGATCGACACCGTCGAGCCGGCGCCCTACCAGATCCCCACCGACGGGGCCTGCGGCAAGCTCATCGCGGCGGCCGGCTGGCACGCCTGGCGCCCGGCGCACCTGCACGTCAAGGTGTCCGCCCCCGGACACGAGCTGCTCACCGCCCAGCTCTACTTCCCCGGCGACCCGCACAACGAGGACGACATCGCCTCGGCGGTCAAGCCCGAGCTCATGCTCGACCCGCAGGACACCGGCGACGGAAAGCGGACGATGGACTATTCCTTCGTCCTCGACCCGGTCTCCGACGAGACCCCCGCGGCCACGACCGTCGCCTGACGGGGCGAGGAGCGTCACCGTGCTCTACATGGTCCGCATGCAGGTGAACCTGCCGCCCGACCTCGACCCCGACCTGCGGGAGAGGCTGGTCGCCGCGGAGAAGGAGTACAGCCAGGGCCTGCAGCGCGAGGGCAAGATCGCCGGGATCTGGCGCGTCTCGGGGCAGTTCGCCAACTACTGCCTCTTCGACGTGGCCGACCACGAGGAGCTGCACGCCTGCGTCTCCGGCCTGCCGATGTTCGGCTGGATCAGCACGCAGGTCGAGGCGCTGAGCCGGCACCCGAACGCGATCGGCTAGGACGGGTCCGGGCCCCGCCCCGACGGGGCCCGGACCACCACGTCCCGCCCGGCGGCCAGGCTGCTCGTGGCCAGGGACAGCGCGAGCGCGACGAGCAGCAGGCCCGGGGCGCCCCACCCGCCGGTCGACTGGGCCAGCCAGCCCACCGCGAACGGACCGGCCGCCCCGATCGTGTAGCCGACCAGCTGAGCCATGGCGTTGAGCGCCCGCACGACGTGCTCGTCGTGCCCCCGCAGCACGATGAGGGTCAGGGCGTAGGTGAACCCGGCCCCCTGGGCCAGCCCACCGACCACCGCCCAGACCGGCCAGGCGGCGGGCGCGAGCAGCAGCCCGGCGACCATGACGGTCCAGGCGAGGGCGATGAGCACCCCGATCCAGCCCTGCCGCGGCCGCATCCGGGCGAAGCCGGCGATCGTCAGGGCCGTGGGGATCGCGGTGATCTGGTAGAGCGCCATCGCCGTCCCCCCGACGGCGTGGGTCACCCCTGCACGGTCGACGAGGATCGTCGGCAGCCAGGTGGTCAGGGAGTAGTAGAGCGCCGACTGGCTGCCCAGCGCCACCGCGAGGGCCCAGGCCGTCGGCAGCCGCCAGACGAACCGGTCCTCGTGCACCCCGGCAGGGACGGGGGTATGCGGTCGCGCCGGCTCCCCCGCCCCGTCCCGCTCCCGCCGCACCACGTGCCGCACCCATCCCACGACCGCGACGGGGACCAGCACGGTCCACAGCGCCAGCGCCACCCGCCAGCCCAGGAGCTGGGCCACCGGGACCGTCAGGGCCGAGGTCAGGGCCGCCCCGACGGCGAGGGTGGCGGTGAAGAACCCGGTGACCCGGCTGGCCCGGCCGGCGAAGTCCCGCTTGATCACGACCGGGACCAGGACGTTGCCGACGGTGATGCCCAGCCCCACCACCGCGGTGCCCAGGAGCAGGACGAGCGGCCCGCCCAGCACCCGGACCAGGGTGCCGACGGCGATGAGGGCCAGACCCACGAGCACGGCGCGGCCCGGCCCGAGCCGTCGGCCCAGGCGCGCGGCCAGCGGGGCGGCCAGGGCGAACAGCAGCACCGGCAGGCTCGTCATGAGGGCCGCCTGGGCCGGGGTCAGGCCGACCGCGACCTGCAGGTCCTCCAGCACCGGCGGCACCGCGGCGATCGCCCCACGCAGGTTGAGCGCGACGAGGACGACCGCGAGGATCGTCAGCAGGCTCGCGCGTCGGGACACCGCGCCACCATAGGCCCGGGGCCACGGCCGCCCCGCCGGGCCCGCCTGCGCCGCGCCTGCGCGGCCCGCCCGCACGCACCGCATACCCTGGGGCCGTCCCCGACCACCCCGCCGCCGGACGCGGCAGAGCAAGGAGCGCCCGCACCCCCATGGCCCGCCGCAAGCGCCCGCAGGAGACCGACCTGTTCGACGTCGAGGAGAAGATCGTCGAGATCGACGTCCAGGCGGAGATGGAGGGCGCCTTCCTGGAGTATGCCTACTCGGTGATCTACTCCCGGGCCCTGCCCGACGCCCGGGACGGGCTGAAGCCGGTGCAGCGGCGGATCCTCTTCGCGATGGACGAGCTGGGGCTGCGCCCCGACAAGGCCCACGTGAAGTGCTCGCGGGTGGTCGGTGAGGTGATGGGCAAGTACCACCCGCACGGGGACACCGCGATCTACGACGCGATGGTGCGCATGGCCCAGCCGTTCACGATGCGGCTGCCACTGGTCGACGGGCACGGCAACTTCGGCTCGCTGGACGACGGGCCCGCCGCCAGCCGCTACACCGAGGCGCGGATGGCGCCGGCGGCGCTGCTGATGACCGCCAGCCTGGACGAGAGCACCGTCGACTACGTCCCCAACTACGACGACCAGCTCTACCAGCCCGAGGTGCTGCCGGCGGCCTTCCCCAACCTGCTCGTCAACGGCGCCTCCGGCATCGCGGTCGGCATGGCCACGAACATGCCGCCGCACAACCTCGTCGAGGTGATCGGCGCGGCGCGGCACCTCATCGCGGACCCGGAGGCCGACCTGGAAGCGCTGATGCGCTTCGTGCCCGGCCCGGACCTTCCGCTGGGCGGACGGATCGTCGGGCTCGACGGCATCCGCGACGCCTACGAGACCGGCCGCGGGTCGTTCAAGACCCGGGCCACCGCACGGATCGAGAACGTGACACCGCGCAAGAAGGGCATCGTCGTCACCGACCTGCCCTACCTCGTCGGCCCCGAGAAGGTCATCGAGAAGGTCAAGCAGCTGGTCCAGAACAAGAAGCTGCAGGGCATCTCCGACATCGTCGACCTCACCGACCGGTCCAAGGGCCTGCACCTGGTCATCGAGATCAAGACCGGTTTCAACCCCGAAGCCGTGCTCGAGCAGCTCTACCGGATGACGCCGATGGAGGAGTCCTTCGGCATCAACAACGTCGCCCTGGTCGACGGTCAGCCGCGCACGCTGGGCCTGAAGCAGCTGCTTCAGGTCTACGTCGACTTCCGCACCGACGTCGTGCGCCGGCGCACCCGGCACCGGCTCGGCAAGAAGCAGGACCGGCTGCACCTGGTCGAGGGGCTGCTCATCGCGATCCTCGACATCGACGAGGTCATCCAGCTCATCCGCGCGGCCGAGGACGTGGCCACCGCCCGCACCCGCCTCATGCAGGTCTTCGACCTCTCCGAGATCCAGGCCAACCACATCCTGGACCTGCAGCTGCGCCGGCTGACGAAGTTCTCCCGGATCGAGCTGGAGGCCGAGCGCGACGACCTGCTGCGCGAGATCGAGCGCCTGGAGGCGCTTCTGGCCGACGAGCAGCTGCTGCGCCGGCAGGTCTCCGACGAGCTCGCCGAGGTCGCCAAGGAGCACGGCACCCCGCGCCGCACCGTCCTGCTGGAGTCGGACGGGCAGTCGGGCATGCCGTCCGCCGGCGCCGGGGCGCAGGCCGCCCGGGGCGGGGCCGGGCTGGAGGTCGCCGACGACCCGTGCCGGGTGATCCTGTCCTCGACCGGGCTGCTGGCGCGCACGACCACCGACGAGCCGCTGGGCACCGGTGGTCGCCGGTCCAAGCACGACGTCGTCGTCGCCGAGGTGCTGGCCACCGCCCGCGGGCAGGTGGGCCTGGTCACCTCCGCCGGGCGGGTCGTCAAGCTGTCCGTGGTGGAGCTGCCGACCGTGCCGCCGACCGCCGACGCGCCCTCGCTGTCCGGCGGGGTGCCGCTCAGCGCGTTCGTCGACCTCCCTCCGGACGAGCGGGCGCTGACCCTGTGCACGCTGACCGGCGAGGGGCCAGGGCTGGCCCTGGGCACCGCCCAGGGCGTGGTCAAGCGGGTCAACCCCGACTACCCCGGCAACAAGGACGCCTTCGAGGTCGTCTCCCTCAAGGACGGCGACCGGGTCGTCGGCGCGGTCGAGCTGACGACCGGCGAGGAGTCCCTGGTCTTCGTCACCACCGACGCCCACCTGCTGCACTACCCGGCCTCCCTGGTCCGGCCGCAGGGCCGGTCCGGCGGCGGGGTGGCCGGGGTCAAGCTGTCCGCCGGCGCGTCCGCCGTCTCCTTCACGGCCGTCGAGCCCGGGCGGGAGAACGTCGTCGTCACGGTCGCCGGCTCGGCCGGGGCGCCGGCCGGCACCCAGACCGGCTCGGTCAAGGTGACCGACATGTGGGCCTACCCGGCCAAGGGCCGGGCCACCGGCGGCGTCCGCTGCCACCGCTTCCTCCGCGGCGAGGACGCCCTCGTGCTCGCCTGGGCCGGGGCCGCCCCGCCCAGGGCCGCGTCCGGCAACGGCGTCCCGGTCGACCTGCCCGAGACCAACGACAAGCGGGACGGCTCGGGCACCCCGGCGGGCGCGCCGATCGCGGTGGTGGGGTCTTCATGAATGAAGACAGAAAGGCAGATGTAGTTCACCAAGCCAGGAGCTGGGCACGGGGAGCCATAGGTTTCCTAGTGGCCCGCGTTTGAAGTTGCTTGACGGTTGGCCTTCTTGAGGATGTCGTCGGCGGTCTTGGTCCAGACGAAGGGGTGGCAGCGGTCGTTCCAGCC
>NZ_MKKA01000002.1 GCF_001942405.1 Ornithinimicrobium sp. CNJ-824 | reverse complement strand
GCTGGGCTGCTCGTCGACCACACCAACATCATCCCGGCCAACCGCCCACCAGCCCCGCACGCCACCCCGGCACCGCGAAATGATCAGCGCTTCCCTAGCATGGGTCCATGTCCCTCACCAGCGCCCCCGCGACCCGGTCGCCGCGGTGGGCCACCCCCGTCACGGTCCTGCTGGTCGCCCTGGTGACGGCGGTCCCGGCGGCCGCGCTCTCCGGGGCCGCGGCCCCGCTGGTGCTGGGGGACGCGGGCCCGTTCGTGCGCTGGGGTATGCCGTTGGTCGGGGTCGTCCACGACCTCGCCGCCGCGCTCACGGTGGGGCTGCTCGTGGTCGCCGCCTTCCTCGTCCGGGAGGGACGGACCACCGACCGGCGCGGCACCGCCGCCCGGCTGGCGGTGCGCTCCACCGCGATCTGGTTGGCCACGGCCGCGGTCGGGCTGGTGCTGACCTTCGCCGAGCTGGCCGGCATGCCGGTGGGGACCCCCGGCTTCCTGACCGACCTGGTGGACAACGTCTGGCGTCTGGAGCTGACCCGGCTGCTCGTCACCGAGATCCTCCTCGTCACCCTGCTCCTGCTCCTCGCGTCCTGGGCGCGCACGCGCGGCGCCCTCGCCTGGTCGGCGGCGCTGGCCCTGCTGGCCCTGACGCCGCTGGCCTTCACCGGGCACTCCGCCTCGGCCCTGGGGCACGAGACGACGGTGACCGGCCTGGGCCTGCACCTGGTGGGCCTGTCCGTCTGGGTGGGCGGGCTGATGGCCATCGCCATGCTGCTGCCGGTGCTGGGCCGGGCGCTGACGGACACGGTGCGCCGCTACTCGGTGCTGGCCCTGTGGAGCTACGTGGCCGTGGGCCTGTCGGGGGTCATCTTCGCCACCGTGACGCTGGGCGGGGTGGGCAACCTCGCCACGCCCTACGGGCTGGTCATCGTGGCCAAGGTCGTCCTGCTCGTGGTGCTCGGTGTGTTCGGGTGGCGGCAGCGGCGCACCGTCGTCGACCGGGGCGTGGACTCCCCGGGCCGGTTCGCCCGGCTGGCCTCCGTCGAGCTGGCCCTCATGGGAGCGGCCGTCGCCCTCGGCGTCGTGCTCTCCCGGACCGAGCCGGCGGTGCCGGAGCAGATCGACATCAACTCGGTCATCGACCTGACCGGCTACCCGATGCCCGAGCCGTGGGCGGCCGGACGGCTGCTGACCACGTGGCGGGTGGACTGGCTCTTCCTCCTCATGGCCCTGACCGCCGTCGGTCTCTACGTGTGGGGGATGGTCCGGCTGCGGCGCCGGGGAGACGGGTGGCCGGTCTGGAAGCTGCTGCTGTGGGTGCTCGGCTGGGGCGTGTTCGTCTACGTCACCAACGGTGCCCCCGGGGTCTACGGACGGGTGATGTTCTCGGTCCACATGGTCGAGCACATGGCCCTGATGATGGCGGTGCCGATCCTGCTGGTCCCGGCCAACGCCGTCACCCTGGCGATGCGGGCCCTGCCGGCCCGCCGCGACCGCACGCTGGGTCCACGGGAGGTGCTGCTGGCGGTCGTGCACTCCCGGTGGGCCGCGTTCGTCGTCAACCCGGCCGTCGCCGGCGCCCTGTTCTTCGGCAGCCTCGTCGTCTTCTACTGGAGCGGCATGCTGGAGTGGGCGCTGACCACCCACGTCGGCCACCTGTTCATGGTCATCCACTTCACCCTGACCGGCTACGCCTTCGTCTGGTCGCTCGCGGGCACCGACCCCGGGCCGCCCAAGTGGCCCGCGCCGTTCCGGATGATGGTGCTGCTGGCCACGCTCGCCGGCCACGCCTTCTTCGGGCTGGCCCTGATGCAGGGCGCCTGGCTGCTGGCCCCCGGGTTCTTCAAGGCCATCGAGGTGCCCTGGGTGCCCGACCTGCTCGCCGACCAGCAGCTCGGCGGCACCATCGCCTGGGGCATCGGCGAGCTGCCGACCGTGGTGCTCATGCTCATGGTCGGCCTCGACTGGCTGCGCCGGGACACCCGCGAGGCGGTCCGGTCCGACCGGCAGGCCGACCGGGACGACGACGCCGAGCTGCGCGCCTACAACGAACGCCTGGCGGCCATGTCCGCCCGCACCGACCGGAGGAGCACACCATGAGGATCGCCGTCGTCCAGCTGTCCTACGGCGAGGGGGCCGACGAGAGCGTCGCCGAGCGGGCCGCCCGCGTCGCCGACCTGGTCCGCGAGCACGCGCCGGGGCACGACCTCGTCGTCCTGCCGGAGCTGTGGAGCGCCGGAGGCTTCGCCGTGTCCGAGTGGGAGGAGCGCTCCCAGTCGCTGGAGGGGCCCGAGCTGCCGGAGGCCCTCGCCCCGCTGCGGGAGGCGGTCCGAGGGACCGGCGCGGTGCTGCATACCGGGTCGGTCGTGGAACGCACCGCCGAGCCGGGCCCCGAGGGTCGCCACCTGCGGAACACCTCGGTGGTGCTCGACCCCGAGGGCGAGGTGGTGGCGACCTACCCGAAGATCCACCGGTTCGGCTTCGGCGGCGGGGAGCCGCGGCTCATGGAGGCCGGGGACGACCTCGTCGTCACCGACCTGCCCGCACCGGCCGACGCGCTGACGGTGGGCCTGTCGACCTGCTACGACCTGCGCTTCCCCGAGCTCTACCGGGCGCAGGTGGACCTGGGCGCCCAGATGTTCGTCGTGCCGGCGGCCTGGCCGGCGCCCCGGGTGGAGGCCTGGCGGCTCCTGCTGCGCGCCCGGGCGATCGAGGACCAGTGCTTCGTGGTCGCCTGCAACACCGCGGGCGAGCACGCCGGGATCCGGATGGGCGGCTTCAGCGCCGTCATCGACCCGTGGGGCACGGTGCTGGCCGAGGCGGGCACCGGGCAGGAGGTCCTCTCGGTCGAGATCGACCCCGGCCAGGTGGACCGGGCGCGGACCGACTTCCCCGTGCTGGGGGACCGCAGGCTCTGAGGCCACCCCGCGGCCGACCGTCTCGACGACCGCCGCAGCGCGTCGACAGGCCGGTCGGCGTCGGACGGGCTACCGTGGTGGACGGTCTTCACGGAAAGGAACCACCATGGGCCTCGGCCTCGGCATCTTCCTCCTCGCCGTCGGCGCGATCCTCGCGTTCGCGGTCAACTACGCGGTCTACGGCATCGAGCTGCAGACGGTCGGCTACATCCTCATGGCGGCGGGCGTCCTGGCCCTCCTCCTGGGCCTGGTGATGAACACCCAGCGCGCCAACACCACCCACCGTGAGGTCGTCGACCGGCGCGACGACACCGACGTCCGTCACCGCGACGTCTGAGCCGTCGGTCCCCGCGCCGGGACCGCGGCGGACCGGTTCGCCGCGGCCCGGGACCGGGTGCACGCGTGGCTCCCACGCGGGCTGGCACGGATCCTGCCCGCCACCGCGATCGGCTTCGCGGCGATCAGCTCCTTCACCTACGCCGTCGACCTGACCGTCCTGGCCGTCGGCTTCGACGTCCTGGAGCTGCCCTACCCGGTCGCCGTCACCGTCGGCTACCTCGTCGCGTTCACCCTGGCGTTCGTGCTCAACCGGTGGCTGAACTTCCAGTCGCACGGACCCGTGGCCGGGCAGACAGGCCGCTACGTGCTGACCGTCGTGGCCAACTACGTGCTGTTCATCCTGCTGCTGTCCAGCACGCTCGAGGCCGTCGGCGTGCACTTCCTCGCCGCCCGGCTCGTCGCCGGGGCCTGCGAGGCGGTGTTCATGTACCTCATGATGCGGATCGTCGTCTTCCGGCAGAAGCGCTACGCCTGAGCCGGGAGGACCGTGGTCAGATCCCTCAGAAGGACTCCTCCGGCAGCTCCATCAGCTCCGAGGCGTCGCCGGCGGTGACGACCCGACGGTCCGCGCCCAGCCGGGGCAGCACCTCGGCGGCGAAGAACCGGGCGGCGGCCACCTTGCCCTTGAGGAAGGCCTCGTCGGCCGGCCGCTCGCCGGCGGTCAGCAGCCGCTGGGCCACCTCGGCCTGGCGCAGCAGCAGCCAGGCGATGACGAGGTCGCCGGCGGCCATGAGCAGCCGGGTGGTGTGCAGGCCGACCGCGTAGATCTGCTCGGCCTCCTGCTGGGAGGCCATCGCCTTGCCGACGAGGTGCTCGACCATCGCCTGCAGCTCGCCCAGCGCCCGCATCACGGCCTGGCGCACCTCGCCCAGCCCGTCGTCGGTCTGCGCGGTCGCGGTGGCCATGATCTGCTGCGCGACGTAGCCCAGGGCCGCGCCCTTGTCGCGGACGATCTTGCGGAAGAAGAAGTCCAGGCCCTGGATCGCGGTCGTGCCCTCGTAGAGGGAGTCGATCTTGGCGTCGCGGACGTACTGCTCGACGGGGTAGTCCTGCAGGAAGCCCGAGCCGCCGAAGGTCTGCAGGGACTCGGTGCCCAGCAGCACCCAGGCCCGCTCGGAGCCGCAGCCCTTGACCAGCGGCAGGAGCAGGTCGTTGACCTTGACCGCCATCGCGGCCTCGGAGTCCGGCTCGACCTGCTCGTGCCCGGACGCCAGCTGGGCGGCCTGCACCGTGTCCTGGAAGGAGGCGGTGTAGAGCATCAGCGCCCGCAGCCCCTCTGCGTAGGACTTCTGCAGCATGAGCGAGCGCCGCACGTCGGGGTGGGAGGTGATCGTCACCCGCGGGGCGGTCTTGTCCGTCATCTGCGTCAGGTCGGCGCCCTGGACCCGCTCCTTGGCGTAGTCCAGCGCGTTGAGGTAGCCGGTCGACAGGGTCGCGATGGCCTTGGTGCCCACGAGCATCCGGGCGTACTCGATGACCCGGAACATCTGGGCGATCCCGTCGTGGACCTCGCCGAGCAGCCAGCCGACGGCGGGCCGCGACTCGTCCTCGCCGAAGCGCAGCTCGCAGGTGGTGGAGACCTTCAGGCCCATCTTGTGCTCGATGTTGGCCACCTGCACGCCGTTGACCTCGCCGACCTCGCCGGTCTCCAGGTCGACGTGCTTGCCGGGCACGACGAACAGCGACAGCCCCTTGGTGCCCGGGCCGGCACCCTCGGGACGGGCCAGGACGAAGTGGATGACGTTGTCGTAGAACGGGGCCGTGCCGCTGGTGATGAACCGCTTCACGCCGCTGATGTGCCAGGAGCCGTCCTCGGCCTGCACGGCCTTGGCGCGGCCGGCCCCGACGTCCGAGCCGGCGTCCGGCTCGGTGAGCACCATGGTCGCGCCCCACTTCCGGTCCACCATGAGCTGGGCCAGCTTCTGCTGCTCCGGCGTGCCCAGGCGGTAGAGGACCGTGGCGAAGGAGAAGCCGGCGGAGTACATCTTCACCGCAGGGTTGGCGCCGAGGACCATCTCGGCGACGGCCCAGGCCAGGCTCGGCGGGGAGGCCGTGCCGCCCAGCTCGGTGGGGACCTCCAGGCGCCACCACTCGTTGTCCACCCAGGTCTGGTAGGACTTCACGAACGACTCGGGCATGGTCACCGAGCCGTCGGCGGGGTCGAGCACCGGGGGCGTGCGGTCGGACTCCAGCAGCGAGTCCCCGATGGGCCCCTCGGCCAGCTCGGCGACCTGGTGCAGCACGTCGCGGGCGGTCTCGACGTCGATGTCCTCGAACGGCGCGGTGCCCAGCACGTCCCCCCGCTCCAGCACGTCGAACAGCATGAACTCGATGTCACGGACGTTGCTCCGGTAGTGACCCACGGTCGCCTCCACGTTGAGTCCCGGTACCCGGTACCGGGAGTACCTACTTCTTGGTAACAAGTGTGGCCCACGGGTCCGGGGAAAGCAACATCGGGGGGTATGCCGTCGTGCCGGGCCGTGGGGGGCCGCGCCGGCCCCGTGCCCGCGGACGTGCGTGCGGACCGTCGACGGTGCTGCGGGTCAGAGCCGGAGCAGCTGCTCGCGGGTCGCCCGGGCCAGGCACTCGGCGGTGCGGTGCCAGGAGGCGTGCGCGCCGAACCGGGCGGAGAGGTCGACGGCGCTGACCCGCCCCACCTGGCCCACGGGGGTGCCCGGCCGCACGGTCCCGACGAGGACCACGACCGGGATGCCGTGCCGCGCCGCGGCCGAGGCCACGCCGCCGACGACCTTGCCGCGGAAGGACTGCTCGTCCAGGGCCCCCTCGCCGGTCAGGACCGCGTCGGCCCCCTCCAGCGCGGCCTCGAGCCCCACGTGCTGGGCGACGACGTCGAAGCCGGGGGCCAGCCGACCCCCGAGCGCCACGAGCCCGGCGCCGAGGCCGCCGGCGGCACCTCCGCCGGGCATCGTGGGCAGGTCCACCCCGGCGGCGGCGAGACGCTCGCCGAAGACGTCGAGGTACTCCGCCTGCACCCGTTCCAGCCGCGCGGTCAGCTCCTCGACCTGCTCGGGGTCGGCGCCCTTCTGCGGGCCGAAGACCCGAGCGGCGTCGGTGAGCACGGTCGTCACGTCGCAGGCGGCGACGACGTCGACGCCCAGCCCCAGGGGGGTCCGGCCGTCCATCCGCTCGAGCACCGCGGCGACCGCGTCGCGACCCCCGTCGGTCGTGGCCGACCCGCCCAGCCCGACGATGACGGTCCGGGCCCCGGCGCGCACCGCCTCGGCGACCAGCTCACCGGTGCCGCGGCTCGTGGCCCGCACCGGGTCGTTGGCGGCGGCGCCGCCGGCCAGCGCCAGGCCGGAGGCCTGTGCGCTCTCGATGACGGCCGTGCCGTCGTCGCCGAGCCGCCAGGCGGCCTGCACCGGACGGCCGTGCGGCCCGGTGACCGTGCTCGTGCGGGTCGCCCCGCCGAAGGCGTCGAGCATGCCCTCCCCGCCGTCGCAGAACGGCATGCCCCGGACCTGCCAGCCCAGCTCCTCGGCGGCGGGGGTGACCGCGGCGACCACCTCGGGGGCGGTCAGCGACCCCCGGAACTTGTCCGGGGCCACGACGAGCACGCGCCGACGTCCGGCGTCCTGCGTGCGGTCCCCATCCATCTGCCGATGCTACGTCCCCCCGCCGCTGTCCTTCCGATCGGTCGTCGCGGGCGCCCCGTCGTCCTCCCCGCCCCCCGACGTCTCCTTCTTGTTCTTCCGCTCCTCCTTCTCCTGCTTCCTGCGCTCCTTCTCCGCTTCCTTCTCCTCCTTCTCCTGCTCCTTCCGAGCCTTCTCCTCCTCGCGCCGCTGCTCCTCGTCCTCGTAGGACTTCTCCCGGGACGCCAGCATCTCCAGCGTCCGCGACATGGTGATGAGGACGGCGGTCGCCGTGGGGGAGGCCGGGGTGGAGGGGTCGTTGACGACGTCGTCCAGGGCCTCGGTGGCCCTCCGCATGCGTCGCAGGTCCAGGGTGTCCATGGGCAGGCGCCAGCCGTCGAGCAGCTCCTGCAGCGCGCGCAGCGCCTCGCAGGTGACCTCGGCCACCGGCTCCCGCATGGCCGGCCCCCTCAGGTCGCTGCCGGCGGCGACCATCCCCATCGCCGCCGCGGCGAACTCCCAGGTGCGCAGCTGGTCCTCGGCCCGGGCGATCGTGGCGCCGTGCTGGTAGGCGCGCTGGTTCTTGCGCCGGGCGTCGCGCAGCTCGGCCACCGACTCCCGCGCCCTGGCCAGCTCCTGGTCGAGGTCGGGGGCCCGGCCCTTCCCGGGGTCCTTGGCGTCCTCCGCCATCTCCTCGGCGCTGCGGGCGTCCTCCTGCCGGGTCCCCTCGGTCTCCGTCCCGCCGGTCGTCGCCGCCCCCCGGGTCTCGCGCTGGTCCCCCCGGCCCTGGGCGTCCGCGGAGTCCTTCTGCTCCTCGTCGTCCTCGTCCTCCTCCTGCGCGGCCTCCAGGTCGTCCTCGAGCCGGTCGATGACGTCCTCGACCCGGTTGGACAGGGCGTAGCGCAACCGGTCCAGGTTCTGCTCGGCCAGCGCGACCGGCTGGCCGGGCAGGACGACGGCGATGAGGATCGCCATGACCGCACCGAGCAGGATCAGCAGCGTGTAGTACCCGACGAACGGCAGGTCGCCGCCGCCGAAGATGAGCGTGAACAACGCGGCCGTCGGCACCCAGGACCCCATCGGACCCAGCCAGCGGAAGGAGCCCAGGACCACCGCGATGCCGACGGTGATCCCCATCGCGAGCCAGCCGTCGTGGTCGCCGAAGAAGTCGGCGACGATGGCCGCCGTGCCGCCCAGGACGATCGCGGCCGAGGCCTGCAGCGCGGTGCGCAGCGAGCCGCCGGGGTTGTTGGTCGTGGCGATGACCGCGCCCAGCGGCGCGTAGTAGGCGTAGTTCGACGCCTCGCCGGGCAGGTTGGAGGCCACGATCCAGGCCAGCGCGACCGCGAGCATCGTGCGGAACGCGTTGGCCGCGATCGGGTTGCGGTCCCAGAGGGACACGGACCTGAGCAGCGCCTGTCTTGGGGTGGGGGTGGCCACCCCCCGATTGTGGCCCAGACCGCCGGCGACGGCAGGGGCGGGTGGCGGTGGCGGGGTGCCATGCAGGATGATGCGGAGCCATGAGGACGTCGATGAGGACGAGAACCCGCGCCCGCGCCGTCGCCGGCGTCGCCGCGGTGGCCCTGCTCGCGGGGTGCAACGCGGGCGCCGGCAGCAGCGACCCGACCACCGACCCGGGGGACGGGGGCACCGAGGAGGCGACCGACCCGGCCGACGCCGAGGACGACACCGGTGCCGCGACGGGGGAGGCCGCCGGCGGCGGCAGCGACGAGACCGTGCGCATCGGCCTGGTGGCCGAGCCGGCCAGCCTCGACTTCTCCACCACCGACGGCGCCGCGATCCCGCAGCTGCTGCTCGACAACGTCTACGAGACGCTCGTGCGCGTCGACGTCGAGACGGGGGAGGTCGTCGGGGCGCTCGCCGAGGACTGGGAGGTGAGCGAGGACCGGCTGACCTACACCTTCACCCTCAAGGACGGCGTCACCTTCAGCGACGGCTCGGAGTTCACCGCCGAGGACGCGGCGTTCTCCCTCGAGCGGGTCTCCTCCGACGCCTGGACCACGAGCCTGAAGGCCCAGCTCGACGTCGTCGAGGGCGTCGAGGCGGTCGACGACCGCACGCTCGAGGTCACCCTCTCCCGGCCCAGCAACCAGTTCCTCTACGCGCTGACCACCCGCGTCGGCGCGATGTACGACACCGAGGGCGTGGACGACCTGGCCAACGACCCGGTCGGCACCGGCCCCTACGTCTTCGACGAGTGGCAGCGCGGCTCCCGGATCACCCTGCAGCGCAACGAGGACTACCACGGCGAGACGCCGTACTTCGCCACCGTGGAGATGCACTACTTCCGCGACCCCAACGCGCTCAACAACGCGATGCTCACCGACGCCATCGACATCGTCTCCACCGTCCAGGCACCGGAGTCGCTCGACCAGTTCGAGGGCGGTGACTACCAGATCGTCGAGGGCACCACCAACGGCGAGGTCGTCCTGTCCTTCAACAACGGCGACGGCCCGTTCACCGACCTGCAGGTGCGCCAGGCGGCGCGCCACGCGATCGACCACGAGAGCCTGCTGGACACCTGCTGGGCCGGCCGCGGCGAGCTCATCGGCAGCATGGTCCCGCCCACCGACCCCTGGTACGAGGACCGCACCGGCGACTACCCCTTCGACCCCGAGCGGGCCCGCACCCTCCTGCAGGAGGCCGGCGCCGAGGGCGAGGAGGTGCGCCTGCGCCTGCCCACCCTCCCGTATGCCGTCGCGTGCGGCACCGTGGTCGAGTCCATGCTCGAGGACGCGGGCTTCGAGGTCACCGTCGACGAGCTGGAGTTCCCCTCGGCCTGGCTGGAGACGGTCTACACCAACAAGGACTACGACATGTCGATCGTCGCGCACGTCGAGCCCCGCGACCTGGGCAACGTCTTCGGCAACCCGGACTACTACACCTCCTACGGCACCGAGGAGCTGCGGACCCTGCTCGACGAGGCCGACGCCGGCACCCAGGAGGAGCAGGTGCAGAAGATGCAGGAGGCCGCCGAGCTGATCAGCACCGACGCGGCAGCCGACTTCCTCTTCCTGCTGCCCAACCTCATGGTCGCCGACCCGGACATCACCGGGCTGCCCGAGAACGCGATCACCGAGTCCTTCCGCCTGGCCCAGCTCGGCCGCGGCTGACCGACGCCCCGACGGTCCGCACCCGCCCGAGGCGAGACGGAGACCACCTTCCCCATGCTCCTGCGAGTCGCGCACCGGCTGACGGTGCTGCTGGTGAGCCTGGCGCTGGCCTCGGTGGTGGTCTTCGCCTTCATGCGCGTCCTGCCCGGCGACCCGGCCCGGGTCGCGCTGGGGGTGAACGCCTCGGAGGAGGCGGTCCGGGCGCTGCGCACCCAGTTCGGGCTGGACCGGCCGGTGCTCGTGCAGTACGTCGACTGGGTCGGCGGGCTGCTCACCCTCGACCCGGGCGTGGAGTTCCTCTCCCGCGCCCCGATCGGCCCCCAGATCGCCGACCGGCTGCTCGTCACGGCCTGGCTCGTCGTCTCGGCGATGCTCCTCGCGCTCGTCGTCGCCGTGCCGGTCGGCCTGTGGATGGCGCTGCGGCACCGCCACTGGGACGGGATCGTCCTCTCCGGGCTCTCCCAGGTCGGCGTGGCCGTGCCCGCCTTCCTGGCGGGGATCCTCATGATCTCGGTCTTCGCCGTCCGGCTGGGCTGGCTCCCCTCGGGCGGGTGGGTGGTGCCGGCGCAGGACCCGGTGGGCTTCGCCCGGCGGCTGGCGATGCCGGCGCTGTCCCTCGCGCTGGTGCAGGGGGCGGTGCTGGCCCGCTACGTGCGCTCGGCCGTGCTCGACGTGCTCCGCGAGGACTACCTGCGCACCGCCCGGGCCAAGGGGCTGCGGCCGGTGCAGGCCCTGGTCCGGCACGGCCTGCGCAACGCCGCCGTCCCGGTCGTCACGGTCCTGGGCCTGCAGCTGGCCACCCTGCTCATCGGCGCGGTCGTCGTCGAGCGCGTCTTCGTCGTCCCCGGGCTGGGCTCGCTGCTGCTGGACTCGGTGGCCAAGCGCGAGCTGCTCACCGTGCAGGCCGTGGTCATGGTGCTCGTCGTGGCGGTCCTGGTCATCAACTTCGTCGTCGACCTGCTCTACCTGCTGATCGACCCGCGGCTGCGGACGGGGGCCCGATGAGCGAGGTCGGGCGCGCCTGGGGGCGCCGGCTCAACCCCAGCCTCGTCGTCGGCGGGGTGCTCGTGACCGCGATCGTCGTGCTGGCCCTGGTCTCCTACGTCTGGACCCCTTGGCCGCCGATGCGGGTGCTGCCCGTCGAGGCGTACCAGACCCCCAACGCCGAGCACTGGCTCGGCACCGACCGCTTCCGGCGGGACGTGTTCACCCAGATCCTCGTCGGCGCCCGCACCACCCTCTACGTCGGGCTGGTCGCCGTCGGCGTGGCCGCCGTCGTCGGCGTGCCGCTGGGCATCCTGGCCGCCATGTCGCCGGGCTGGCTCGGCCAGGTCGTCATGCGCACCAACGACGTGCTGCTGGCCTTCCCGGCCCTGCTGCTGGCGATCATGTTCGCCGCGCTCTACGGCGGGTCCACCCGGGTGGCGATGATCGCCATCGGGATCGCCACGATCCCCGCCTTCGCGCGGATCACCCGGTCGGGCGCGCTCGGGGTGATGAAGAGCGAGTACGTCGTCGCCGCGCGCGCCGCGGGCCGCTCCCCGCTGGCCATCGCCTGGCGGCACGTGCTGCCCAACGTCGCCGGGCTGGTCATCGTCCAGGCCTCGGTGTCGTTCGCGATCGCGATCCTCGCCGAGGCGGCGCTGGCCTACCTGGGCCTGGGCACGCCCACCGGGCAGGCGTCGTGGGGGCGGATGCTCTACGAGGCGCAGACCACGCTGCGCTCGGCGCCCCACCTCGCGCTCGTCCCCGGCGCCGCGATCGCCCTGTCGGTGCTCGGCTTCAACCTCTTCGGCGACGGCCTGCGCGACTGGCTCGACCCGCGGCTGGAGCGGCGGTGAGCAGCGTGGCCGGCGCGTCGGGGACGGCCAGGAGGTGCAGGAGGTGCCCGACCGCACCGTCCTGCGGGTCGACGGCCTGGACGTGCACGCCGGCTCCACGCCGCTGCTGCAGGACGTCTCCTTCGCGATCGACCGCGGCGAACGGGTCGGGCTGATCGGCGAGTCGGGGTCGGGCAAGTCGCTGACCGCCCTGTCCGTCATGGGCCTGCTCCCCGAGGGGCTCGGGGCGACGGGCGACGTCCGGCTGGCCGCGCGCACCCCGGCGGAGCACAACCTGCTCGCGCTGGGGGAGCGGGCGCTGGCCCGGATGCGCGGCGACGGTATGTCGATGGTCTTCCAGGAGCCGATGACCGCGCTCAACCCCACGATGCGGGTCGGCGCCCAGGTCGCCGAGGTCATGCTGCTGCACCGCACCCGCTCGAGGAGGGCCGCCCGGGAACGGGCCGTCGAGCTGCTCGAGCAGGTCGGCCTGCCCGACCCCGCCCACGTCGCCCGCGCCTACCCGCACGAGCTCTCCGGCGGCCAGCGCCAGCGGGTCGTGCTGGCGATCGCCCTGGCCAACGACCCGGCGCTGCTCATCTGCGACGAGCCCACGACGGCCCTCGACGTGACCGTCCAGGCGACCGTCCTCGACCTCGTCGTCCGTGGCGTCGAGGCCCGTCAGGCGGCCCTGCTGTTCATCACCCACGACCTCGGCGTGGTCGCGACCGTCTGCGAGCGGGTGCTCGTCATGTACGGCGGGCGCATCGTCGAGGCCGGCCCGGTCCAGGACGTCTTCGGCGACCCGCGGCACCGCTACACCCAGGGGCTGGTCGCCGCCAGCGACCTCTCCGGGGCCGACGGCCGGCGCGAGCGCGCCCGGCTGCCGACGATCCCCGGCTCGGTGCCGCCCGCCGGCCGCTTCCCCGCCGGCTGCGTCTTCCGGACGCGCTGCGCGCACGCCACCGACGTCTGCGCGACCCCGCCCCCGTGGACGCCGCGCGGGGAGCACCCCGCGGGCGCGACCGCATACGGGTATGCCTGCTTCCACCCGGCGGGAGGTGAGGAGGATGGGTGAGGGGACCGGCACGCCCGCCGTCGAGCTGCGCGGGGTGAGCCGGCAGTTCCGGCGGCGGCGCACGTCCCTGCTGACGCCGGCGCCGGTCGTCGACGCCGTCCGGGACGTGAGCGTCACCGTCGCCCGGGGCGAGCGGTTCGGCATCGTCGGCGAGTCGGGGTCGGGCAAGTCGACCCTCCTGCGCCTGGTCAGCGGCCTCGACCAGCCGACGGCCGGGGAGATCCTCGTCGAGGGCCGGCCGGTGCACGACCAGCCCGCGCGTCGGCTCGGCTGGCTGCGGGAGACGCTGCAGCTGGTCTTCCAGGACCCGATGAGCAGCCTCGACCCGCGGATGCGGGTGCGCGACATCGTCGCCGAGCCGCTCGTCGCCCAGGGCCGGCACGACAACCGCGAGCGCGTGCACGAGCTGCTCGAGGCGGTCGGGATGTCGGCGGAGGCGGCCGACCGCTACCCGCACCAGTTCTCCGGCGGGCAGCGTCAGCGCATCTCGGTCGCCCGGGCGCTGGCGCCGGGGCCGGACATCCTCGTGGCCGACGAGCCGGTCAGCGCGCTCGACGTCTCCGTCCGCGCGCAGGTGCTCAACCTCATCGACGAGGTGGTCGACGGCTTCGACCTGACGTTGATCTTCGTCTCCCACGACCTGTCGGTGGTGCGGCACGTGTGCGACCGGGTCGCGGTGATGCGGCGCGGGGAGTTCGTCGAGGTCGCCCCGACCGAGCAGCTGTGGAACGACCCGCAGCACCCCTACACCCAGCAGCTGCTGGCGGCCGTCCCCGACCTGCACGGGGCGCTCGCCGGCCGGACCGCGCGGGACCTGGCCGCCGACGTGGCCCGCCGCGGGCAGGACGGGGCCGGGACGGGCTGACCGCCCTGGCCGGCGCCCGGGCCCCGTCCCCGGGACCTCACGCCCCGGACGCGGCCCAGTCGGCGGGGCGCGGCAGGGTGCGCAGCGCCCGGCTGGACAGCACCGCCCCCACCGCGAGCAGGCAGATCGCGGCGCAGGCCAGCAGCGTCGGGCGCAGGCCGAGCAGGCTCAGCCCCCAGCCCGCCAGCACGGGCGCGAGCGGCAGGGCGCCCGCCCCGACCAGCTCGGCCGCGCTCATCACCCGGCCCAGCACCCGGCGTGGCGTCTGGTGCATGAGGTAGCTCATCATCGCCGCGTTCGTCGCCGGGCCGCCGAGGATCCCCACGGTCAGCACCGCCAGGGTGCCCCAGAACCCGGGGACGAACGGCAGCACGAGCATCGACAGCCCCGCCAGGGACATCCCCGCCATCGCCACCGGGCCGGAGGGGAAGCGCTGCACGACCGGGCCGGCGGCCACCGCGCCCACGAGCATCCCGACGCCGAGGGCGGTCGAGACCAGCCCGATGCGCGCCGGGTCCTCGCCGGTCGTGGCCAGGTGGTAGAGCAGCGTGGTCACGGCGGCGTTGAGGCCGAGGTTGAGCAGCAGGGCCACGGTCATGACGCGCCGCAGCTCGGCGCGGGCCCACAGCCACCGCAGGCCCTCGACGGCCTCGGCGCGCACCGAGGCGACGTCGGTGGCCCGCTCCGCCCGGAAGTCGCCCCGGAGCACCAGCGCTCCCGCCGCGGCGACGAGGTATGCCGCGCCCGCGGCGGCGAGCGCGGGCAGCGCCCCGATCCCCAGCAGGAGGCCGCCGAGCGGCGGGCCGCCCATCGCCACGGCGGCGTCCCGGGCCTGGTTGGCGCTGGAGGCGGTCGGCAGCAGGGCGGGCGGCACGACCTGCTTGAGCGCCGCGTCGGAGGCGCCGGCCAGCAGGCCCGCGCGGACGCCTGCCAGCAGATTGAGCGCCCCGAGCGCGACGAGGCCGAGGTCCAGCGTCAGGACCGCGACCATCCCGGCGACGACCGTCGCGGCGAGCGTCCCGCTGAGCGTCATCAGCCGGCGCAGGTCGTGCCGGTCGGCCAGCACCCCGCCGAGGAGCGTGGTGGCGATGCGGCCCCCGGCGCCGAGCGCGGCGACCGTGCCGGCCGCGGCGGCGCTGCCGCTGACGACGACGACGAGCAGGGGGACGAGGAAGAACTGCAGCGAGGAGCCCAGGGCCTGCCCGGTGTCGCTGAGCAGCCAGGCCCAGTAGGCCCGGTGCCGGTGCAACGGGGGGAGGGCCGGCGGGACGGCCGTCCGGCCGGCGGGGCTGGGAGCCGACGGGTCGGCCGGTGCGGTGGTGGTCATGGACCGACAGTAGACCCGCACCGAGAGTTGCGCAATAGAAGGTGCGCAACTATTTGTGCGGGATGATCGGTAGGGTGGCCGTAATGACCGACGACCCGTCCTCCGCGCCCGCCGCCGGGCCGGCGTCCGGCACCGTCCGGCTCACCTCGCCGATGCTCAAGGCGATGGCCCACCCGCTGCGCCGACGTCTGCTGGAGCTGATGCACGAGGACGTGCCCCGCCGTGCGGCCGACCTGGCCGAGCTGGTCGACGCGCCGGCCAACTCGGTGAGCTTCCACCTGCGCCAGCTGGCCAAGGCCGGCCTCATCGTGGAGGCACCGGAGCACGCCCGGGACCGGCGCGACCGGGTCTGGGTGGCCTCCGGCAGCGGCTTCACCGTCAGTCCGCCGGAGGGCCCGGTGACCGCGGACGAGGAGCTCGTGCTGCGCTCCTTCATGGACCAGGAGGCGCTCGACCTGCACGACCTGGTCGCCCGCATCACCGCGTGGGCGGCGGCGTGGGGCAGCGGACGGGAGGAGTCGGTCCGCGCCGCGATCCACACCGGGCTCGTCGAGCTGACCGAGGAGGACGTGCGCTGGCTCAGCGGCGAGCTCGAGGCGCTCATGGACCGGGCGATCGAGCGCAGCCGCACGCCCACGGACCGGCCGAGGAAGCTCTGGCGGATGGTCTCCCTCGTCGCCGACGACTCGTTGCCCCGCCCGACCCACCCCGACCACGGAGAGGCACCATGACGACCCAGCCCACCGCCGGCCCCACCAACTCCCTCGTCGACGTCGCCGGCCTGTCGGTCGGCCACCACACGGCCGCCGGCGAGGGGTGGCTCACCGGATCCACCGTGGTGCTCGCCCCGCCGGAGGGGGCCGTCGGCGGGGTCGACGTCCGCGGCGGCGGCCCCGGCACGCGGGAGACCGATCTGCTGGACCCGCACAACCTCGTCGACCGGGTTCACGCCGTGTCGCTGTCGGGCGGGTCGGCGTTCGGCCTGGCGGCCGCCGACGGCGTCATGCGCTGGCTGCTCGACGAGGGGCGCGGCTTCCCGATGGGGGCGCCCGGCCAGGTGGTCCCGATCGTCCCCGGCGCGGTCATCTTCGACCTCGGCCGCGGCGGCAGGTGGACGAGCACGCCGGACGCCGAGTTCGGCCGGCAGGCCTGCGAGGCGGCCCGGGACGCGCTCGCCGCCGGCTCCGACGGGCGTGCCGCCGCGCCCCCGGTCGGGGCCGTCGGCGCGGGCACCGGCGCCCAGGTCGCCGGGGGGCTCAAGGGCGGGGTCGGCACGGCCAGCCTCGTGCTCGAGGACGGGACGACCGTGGCGGCGCTGATCGTCCTCAACGCCGTGGGGTCCACGGTCGACCCGGCCACGGGCGAGCTCTACGCCGCCCACCGCCTCCTGCCCCGGGACCTGGAGGACCTGCCCGGCTTCCCCGAGGGGGCGCGGCTGCATACCCCCGAGCCGGTGGACGTCGAGGCCGCCCGCACCCGGGCGGCCGAGCTGGGGTCGGAGGGCCTGCCGCGCACGCTGGCCACGACGATCGGGGTGGTCGGCACCGACGCCGCCCTGTCCAAGGCGCAGGCCTCCCGGCTGGCGATGAGCGGGCACGACGGCATGGCGCGGGCGGTCGTGCCGGCGCACACGATGTTCGACGGGGACACCCTCTTCACCCTGGCCACCGGCGAGCGCGAGGCGCCGGACGCGTGGGCCATGCACCAGCTCCTCCAGGGCGCGGCCGACGTGGTGGCCCGCGCGATGGTGCGGGCGACGCTGGCGGCCCCCACCGTGACCACCTCGGCCGGGACGTGGCGGGGCTACGTCGACGCCTTCCCCAGCGCCGTGTGGTGAGAAGCCTGCCGACCGGCACCTAGACTCGCTGACCGTGACCGCCGAGCCCGGACGCGACGTCGTCCTCACCCTGTCCAGCCCCGACCGCCCCGGGATCGTGCACGCCGTCTCCGGCGTGGCGCTCGAGCAGGGGCTGACGATCACCGACAGCCAGCAGTTCGCCGACCCCTCCAGCGGCGAGTTCCACCTGCGGATGGAGCTGCGGCGCGACGGGGGCGGCGCGCAGGGGCGGCCGGCCACGGGGCCGGCCGGGATCGCCGACCTGCGCGCCGCGTTCGCCCCGGTCGGGGAGCGCTTCGGCGCGCAGTGGGACGTGCACGACCGGGCCGAGCCGCACCGGGTGCTCGTCATGGTCAGCCGGATGGGCCACTGCCTCAACGACCTGCTCTTCCGGGCCCGCAACGGCCAGATCCCGATCACGGTCCCGGCGATCGTGTCCAACCACGAGGACTTCGCCGACCTGGCCGCCTGGCACGGCATCCCGTTCCACCACGTCCCCGTCACCAGGGACACCAAGCCGCAGGCCGAGGAGCGGCTGCGCGAGCTGCTGGCCGAGCACGACGTCGACACGATCGCGCTGGCGCGCTACATGCAGGTGCTCTCCCCGCAGCTGTGCGCCGACATGTCGGGCCGGATCATCAACATCCACCACTCGCTGCTGCCCAGCTTCAAGGGGGCCAGGCCCTACACGCAGGCGCACGACCGCGGCGTCAAGGTCATCGGGGCGACCGCGCACTACGTCACGGCCGACCTGGACGAGGGCCCGATCATCGAGCAGGACTTCCGCCGCGTCGACCACCGGCTGACCCCCGAGCAGCTGGCGCAGGCCGGCCAGGAGGTCGAGGCCGCCGCGTTCTCGCGGGCGGTGCGCTGGCACGCCGAGCACCGGGTCGTGCTGCGCGGCGGTCGCACGGTCGTCTTCAACTGACCTCCCCCTGGCGTCCCGGGCCGGGCGCTGCCAGGATCGGGGTATGACGTCGCTGGACTACGCCCGCATGTTCCGTCTCGACGGCCGCCACGCGGTGGTGGTCGGCTGCGGCGGCATCGGGGCCGAGATCGCCGCCGGGCTGGCCGCCCAGGGGGCCCGCGTGAGCTGTCTCGACAAGGACGAGGCGGTCGCCGTGGCCGTGCGGGACCGGCTGTCCCGCAACGAGAGCGACGGGGAGGCGGGCACCGGCGACGGTGACGGGACCGGCGGTGCCGGGCACGCGGCATACCCCGTCGACGTGCGGGCCGAGGGCGCCCTGGCCCGGGTCGCCGAGGAGCTGGGCGACGTCGACGTGCTCGTGCTCACGGCGGCCATGAACGTGCGCAAGCGGCTGCTCGACTACACCGGCGAGGAGTTCGACCGGGTCGTCGGTCTCAACCTGCGCGCCACCTTCGACGCCGCGCGGGCGTTCGCGCCGCGGATGGTGGAGCGGGGCACCGGGTCGGTCGTGGTGCTGACCTCCATCCGGGCGGTGACCGTCGAGCCGGGGCAGGGCGTCTATGCCGCGACCAAGGCCGGGGCCATGCAGCTGGTGCGGACCCTGGCGGCCGAGCTCGGTCCGGACGGGGTGCGGGTCAACGCGGTCGCGCCCGGGGTCGTCGAGACGCCGCTGACCCAGCAGATCCGCGACGACGCCGAGTGGGGGCGGGCCTACGCCGAGAAGTCGGCCCTGGGCCGGTGGGCGCGGCCCGAGGAGATCGTCGGGGCGGTCTGCTGGCTGGCCTCGGACGCGGCCAGCTTCGTCACCGGCAGCCAGGTCATGGTCGACGGCGGGTGGACGGCCATCGACGGGCGGTTCACGCCCCCGACCTGAGCCTCCTGAGGGCACTCTCAGCCGGTTCTTGACGCGGACCCGGACGTTTCCGCAGGTCGCGCAGGCCCCACCTGTCAGGAACCGGATGAGAGTGCGGGCCGACCCCCCTCCGGGGCCATCACTCCCGGAGCAGCTGCTCGCCCTTCTCCCGCAGCTCGACCTTGCGGATCTTGCCGGTGACCGTCATCGGGAACTCCTCGGCGACCTGCACGTAGCGCGGGATCTTGTAGTGCGCCAGCCGGCCCGAGCAGAACTCCCGCACGGCCTCGGCGTCCAGCCGCGGCGCCCCGGCCCGCAGCCGCAGCCAGGCCATGAGCTCCTCGCCGTACTTCTCGTCCGGCACCCCCACGACCTGGGCGTCGACCACGTCCGGGTGCGACATGAGGAACTCCTCGATCTCCCGGGGGTAGATGTTCTCCCCGCCGCGGATGACCATGTCCTTGATCCGGCCGGTGATCTCCACGAAGCCCTGCTCGTCCATGACGCCGATGTCGCCGGTGGCCATCCAGCCGTCCCGCACGACCTCGGCGGTCTTCTCCGGCTCCTCCCAGTAGCCGAGCATCACCGAGTAGCCCTTCGTGCAGAACTCGCCGGGCTCGCCGCGCGGCACGACCTCGCGGGTCACCGGGTCCACGATCTGGATCTCCAGGTGCGGACCGACGCGGCCGACGGTGCCGACCTTCTTCTCGAACGGGTCCCGGGGCGAGGTCTGCGTCGACACCGGGGAGGTCTCGGTCATCCCGTAGGCGATCGTCATGTCCCGCACGCCGGCGTCGATGAGCCGCTGCATCACCGACGCGGGGCACAGCGACCCCGCCATGATCCCGGTGCGCACCGTGGCCAGGTCCTGGACGGAGAACCCCTGATCGGCGTCGATCAGCTCGAACATCGCGATGAACATCGTCGGCACCCCGTAGAGCGAGGTGCACGCCTCCTCGCGCACGGCCGTCAGCGTGGCCGCCGGGTCGAACCCCGGCCCCGGGATGACCATGCAGGCGCCGTGGGTGACGCACGCCAGGTTGCCCATGACCATGCCGAAGCAGTGGTAGAAGGGCACCGGGATGCAGACGACGTCCTCCTCGGTGTAGCCGCAGCCCACGCCCACGAAGTAGCCGTTGTTGAGGATGTTGCGGTGCGAGAGGGTCGCGCCCTTGGGGAAGCCCGTGGTCCCGGAGGTGTACTGGATGTTGATCGGGTCGGTCGGGGAGAGCCGCCCCTGCAGCTCGGTCAGCCGCGCCCTGCTCACCTGGTGGGCCCCGCCCCGGAACTCCTCCCACGCGTGGCTGCCGATCACCAGCACCTGCGCCAGCGTCGGGCAGTCGCGGCGGACCTCCTCGACCATCGCCGGGTAGTCGCTGGAGCGGAACCTCTCGGCGACCACGATCGTGCTGATCCCCGCCTGGTCGAGCACGTAGGCCAGCTCGTGGGTGCGGTAGGAGGGGTTGATGTTGACGAGGACCGCGCCCATCTTGGCGGTGGCCAGCTGCACGAGGGTCCACTCGGCGCAGTTCGGCGCCCAGATCCCCACCCGGTCCCCGGTCCGCACCCCCGAGGCGATGAACGCCCGGGCCAGCAGGTCCACGTCCTGCACGAGCTCGGACCAGGTCCAGCGCCGCCCGCTGGCGGACTCCACGAGCGCCTCCCGGTCCGGGTGGGCCCGGGCGGTGTCGTCCAGCGCCTGCCCGATGGTGGTCTCCAGCAGAGGTATGTCGTCGCGCCCCCGGGCGTGGGACAGGTCGGGCGAGGGGGCGGGGACTGCGCTGTCGTCCATGGGGCCATCCTGCCCCCGCCGGGGGCACCCGCTCCACCCGGGGCCGTGGCCTCCTGCCTGCGGCGTGGAGGAGGTCGGCACGGCATACTCGACGCATGACCGACACCGCTGCCACCGCCGGCCCGGACGACGCGACCGCCCAGGAGCTGCCCGCCCTGGTCGAGGCCCACGTCAGCGTGCCCGACACGGACACGGCGCAGCGCATCGCCAGCGACCTCGTCGCCCGCCAGCTGGCGGCCTGCGTCCAGGTGCTCGGGCCGATGACCTCGGTCTACACGTGGGAGGGCGAGGTGCACCGCAGCGAGGAGTGGCTGCTGCTGGCCAAGACGACCGCCGTGTCCTTCCCGGCGCTGGCGCGGGCGGTCCGCGCGCTGCACGGCTACG
The DNA here is from genome assembly GCF_001942405.1 of Ornithinimicrobium sp. CNJ-824. Lineage (GTDB taxonomy): Bacteria > Actinomycetota > Actinomycetes > Actinomycetales > Dermatophilaceae > Ornithinicoccus > Ornithinicoccus kibberensis. The sequence continues at coordinate 92,695 of NZ_MKKA01000002.1, read as the reverse complement.
AGGTGCCCGAGGTCGTCGCCGTGCCGATCACCCAGGCGCTGGGGGAGTACGCCGCCTGGGTGCGCCAGCACGCCGACGGCATCGACGACGCGGAGCTGTCCGGCCGGGCGGACGCGCCCGGCTGAGGGGCGGGTGAGCGGGCCGGTCAGCCGGTGCTCGTCGTGCCCTCGTAGAGGCCGACCTGGTTGCCGTCGGGGTCCTCGAAGATCGCCCACCAGCTGGTCTCGCTGATCGGGCTGCGGTCCATGACGACCCGGCCGCCCCGCTCCTGCACGGTCCGCAGGGTGTCCTCGATGGAGTCGACCTCGACGTAGGAGCGCGGCTGGCTGAAGTCCTCGCTGCGCGGGGCCAGCCCGCCGCCGCTGATCTCGTTGGGGGCCTGCCACATCGGGTAGCCATCGAAGCCGGGGACCTCGGCGATCTGCCACCCGAACAGGGCGCGGTAGAAGTCGGTCGCCCGTCCGGTGTCCGAGACCGGGATGTCGATGTGCGTGATGTCTCCGTGTGCCATGGGACCTCTCCTGCGGTGAGACGGGTGTGACGTGGGTGCGACCGGGGGGCCGGCCGCCGGGGGTCAGTCCAGGCAGAACTCGTTGCCCTCGGGGTCGGCCATGACGATGAACCCGTGGGTCATGGGCGGGTCCGGCTCGAACCGCTGCAGCCGGCGCGCGCCGAGGGCGACCAGACGCTCGCACTCGGCCTCGAGCGTGGCCATCCGCTCCTGACCCTCCTGCCCGGGAGCGGCGCGCACGTCCAGGTGGAGGCGGTTCTTGGCGACCTTGTCCTCGGGCACCTGCTGGAAGTACAGGTGCGGCCCCGACCCGTCGGGGTCCTCGAGGGCCGAGGCGCTGTTGCGCTGGTCCTCGGGCACCCCCGCCTGCTCCAGGAAGTCGTCCCAGGCGGCCAACGGGTCGGCGCCCGCGGGCAGGTCGACGCCCGGGGGCGGGGGATGGACGTAGCCCAGCACGTCCCGCCAGAACACGGACAGCGTCCTGGGGTCGTGGGCGCCGAAGGTCACCTGGATCTGCCGGCTCACTGGTCCTCCTCGACGGCGGGGTCACCTCCCTCCACTGTGCCGCAGGAGGGGCGGCCGGGGGAAGAGCCTGGTGCGACCCGACCGGAACGGCAGAAGGCCCCGCCGGTGGTCGGCGGGGCCTTCTGCGCTGGAGCGGGCGACGAGAATCGAACTCGCGTATTCAGCTTGGGAAGCTGATGTTCTACCATTGAACTACGCCCGCACCGGCTCGACCCGAGGTCTCCCGGGTCGGGTAGAGAGCATACCCCACCTGCGCACTCGCCCGGAAACCCGGCCGTCCCGGGCCTCCCGGACGCCCACTACAGTGGCTGCGTGCTGCTCTCCGACCGCGACATCCGCGCCCAGATCGACGCCGGCAGGGTCGTGCTCGACCCCTGGGACCCGGCGATGGTCCAGCCCTCCAGCGTGGACGTGCGGCTGGACCGGTTCTTCCGGCTGTTCGACAACCACAAGTACCCGGTCATCGACCCCGCCCAGGACCAGCCCGACCTGACCCGTCTCGTGGAGGTGGAGCCGGAGGAGTCGTTCGTGCTCCACCCGGGGGAGTTCGTGCTGGGCTCCACCTACGAGCAGGTGAGCCTGCCCGACGACGTCGCGGCCCGGGTCGAGGGCAAGAGCTCCCTCGGCCGGCTGGGGCTGCTCACGCACGCGACCGCCGGCTTCGTCGACCCCGGGTTCACCGGGCACGTGACGCTCGAGCTGTCCAACGTGGCGACCCTGCCGATCGTGCTGCACCCGGGCATGAAGATCGGGCAGCTGTGCTTCTTCCAGCTCAGCTCCCCGGCGGAGCACCCGTACGGCTCGGACGTGCGGGGCAGCCACTACCAGGGGCAGCGCGGTCCGACCGCCAGCCGGTCCTGGTCGGGCTTCCACCGCACCCGCATCGTCAGCTGACGCGCGCCCCGACCGGGCCGCTCAGCGCTCCGGCGTCCCGTCGGTGTCGGCCGTCGGGGAGGAGTCCGAGGGACGCTCGACCGCCGACTCCGGGCCGTCGGTCGCCTCGACCGCCTCGTCCTGCGTCGGCGCCACCCCTTCCTGGAGGGCGTCGTCCTCGGCCTGGGCCTGCTCGGCCACCGGGGCCCCGTCCCCGGGCGCCTGCGTGTCGGCGGGCGCGTCGGCCGCGGGCTCCTCGGCGACGGGCTCCTCCGTGCCGGGCTCCTCCGCGCGGCGCACGGCGGCCAGCAGCATCTGGGCCACGTCGACGACCTCGACCTCCTCGCGGGCGCCCTCGGACTGCTTCTGGGTCAGGCCGTCGGAGAGCATGACGCGGCAGAACGGACAGCCGATGGCGATCCGGTCGGCACCGGTGGCCAGCGCCTCCTCGGTGCGGTTGAGGTTGATCCGGGTGCCGAGCTTCTCCTCCATCCACATGCGTGCGCCACCGGCGCCGCAGCAGAACGACTTCTCCCCGTGGCGGGGCATCTCCCGCATCTCCACGCCGGGCAGGGCGCCCAGGAGCTCGCGGGGCGGGGCGTAGACCTGGTTGTGCCGGCCCAGGTAGCACGGGTCGTGGTAGGTCACCGACGAGGCCGTGGAGGCCACGCCGGCGGTGTCGGCCTGGTCCGGCCGGGAGACCGGGGTCAGGCGCTTCTCCCGGACGAGGCGGTTGAGCAGCTGCGTGTGGTGGACGACCTCGAACTGGCCGCCGACCTGGGGGTACTCGTTCTTGATGGTGTTGAAGCAGTGGGCGCAGGTCACCACGATCTTCGTGGCGTTGACCTCCTTGAGGACCTCGACGTTCTGCATCGCCAGCATCTGGAAGAGGAACTCGTTGCCGGCCCGCCGGGCGGGGTCGCCGGTGCAGGTCTCGCCGTCGCCGAGGACCGCGAAGGACACCCCCGCGGTGTGCAGCAGCTCGGCCACGGCGCGGGTCGTCTTCTTGGCGCGGTCCTCGAAGGCGCCGGCGCACCCGACCCAGAAGAGGTAGTCGACGGCGGAGAGGTCCTCGACGTCGGCCCCGGCCATCGGGACCTCGAACGGCAGGTCCTTGGCCCAGTCCATCCGCAGCCGGGCGTTCATCCCCCACGGGTTGCCCTTGTTCTCCAGGTTCTTGAACAGCCCGCCGAGCTCGTTGGGGAAGGCGGACTCGATGAGGTTCTGGTAGCGGCGCATGTCGACGATCGAGTCGACGTGCTCGATGTCGACGGGGCACTGCTCGACGCAGGCGCCGCAGGTGGTGCAGGACCAGAGCACCTCGGGGTCGATGACGCCGCCGCCGTCGGGGACGGTCGGGTCGCCGACGGTCTCGCCCACGAGCGGGCGGGCGGCCTCCGCCACGGCGGTGGTGGGGATGCCGTGCAGCTGCTCGGGACGCTCCCCGTCGCCGAGGGCCTCGAAGGCCTTCATCGCCGCGTCCCGGTGCTCGCTGTCGGCGAGCAGCCACGGGGCCTTGGCGTGGTGGTGGTTGCGCAGGTTGACCACGAGCATCTTGGGCGAGAGCGGCTTGTCGGTGTGCCAGGCCGGGCACTGCTCCTGGCAGCGGCCGCACTCGGTGCAGGTGGAGAAGTCGAGCAGGCCCTTCCAGGTGAAGTCCTCGACCTTGCCGACGCCGAGGGCGGCGTCCTCGTCCAGCTCCTCGATGTCCTCGAAGTCCACCGGCCGGCCGTTGACGGCGATCGGCTGCAGCTCGCCGAGGCTGGTCCGGCCGTCCGCGTGCCGCTTGAACCAGATGTTGACGAAGGCCAGGAAGCGGTGCCAGGCCACGCCCATCGTCGGGGTGACGGCGACGGTGATCATCCACCCCATCGAGATGAGGATCTTCAGCAGGGCGACCGCGACGATCGTGCTCTCCAGGGCCTGGACCGACATGCCCTCGAAGAACCGGCCCAGCCAGCCGGTCGTCGGGAAGTGGACGAGGTCGGCCCAGCTGGCACCGGTGGCCCGGCCGAGGGCATACTCCAGCCCGCGCAGCGCGACGATGCACAGGCCCACCCCGAGGATGACGAACTCCACGACGTAGGCCTGCCAGAAGGTGGACCCCCAGAACCGGCTGCGCCGCTCCAGGGAGCGCGGGTGCTGGCGCTGCCGGACGACGATGAGCGCGACGATGCCCAGGATCGTGAACCACCCGAACAGCTCGGCCAGCCAGATGTAGGGCGGCCAGTGCCCGATGAGGGGGAGCGCGAAGGAGGGGTCGAACAGCTGGCCGTAGGCGGTGGCCAGGGTCGTGGTCAGCAGGAGAAACCCGAGCATGACGCCCCAGTGCGCCACGGCGACGAGCGGTTTGCGGGCCATCCGGGTGTGCCCGAGGAACTCGCGCAGGAGCGTCAGCGTCCTCGTCCCCGGCTCGTCGGTGCGCTCCTCGGGCCGGCCGAGCCGGAACTTGGCCACGAAGCCGACGATCGTCCGCGCGAAGAGGGCGACGGCGGCCAGCGTGACCAGGCCTGCGACGACGATGGCGAAGACCTGCAGCGTGCTGACGTCCATGGGTGCAGGGTAGCCGTCGGGGCGGACGGACCGACGGGGGCTCGGCGCGCCGAGGGCCCGGCGGCCCCCGGCCGGGGGACCGTGCCACGATGGAATAACTCCGGATTGCGTGATGTATAACTGCTGGAAGATTTCGCCATCCCCTCGACGAAAGGTCCCCTCGTGCCCGTCTTCGACGACGTCACCCAGGTCATCGGCCACACCCCCCTGGTGCGCCTCAACCGGCTCACCGACGGCATCGCCGACGGTGCCCGGGTGCTGGCCAAGCTCGAGTCGCAGAACCCGGCCGCCTCGGTCAAGGACCGCATCGGTGCCTCCATCATCGACGCGGCCGTCGAGTCCGGCGAGCTGCAGCCCGGCGGCACGATCGTGGAGGGCACCTCCGGCAACACCGGCATCGCCCTGGCGATGGTCGGCGCGGCCCGGGGCTACAAGGTGTGCCTGGCCATGCCGGACACCATGTCCCTGGAGCGGCGGGCGCTCCTGCGCGCCTACGGCGCCGAGCTCATCCTCACCCCGGGGGCCGAGGGGATGAAGGGTGCCGTGGCCAGGGCCGAGGAGATCGCCGCCGAGCGCGGCGCCGTCCGGGCCCGCCAGTTCGCCAACCCCGCCAACGTCAAGGTGCACTACGAGACCACCGGCCCGGAGGTCTGGGACGACACCGACGGCGAGGTCGACGTCTTCGTCGCCGGCGTCGGCACGGGGGGCACGATCACCGGCGCCGGGCGCTACCTGCGGGAGCAGAAGCCCGACGTGCGGCTGGTCGTCGTCGAGCCGGCCGCCAGCCCGGTCCTGTCCGGCGGCCAGCCCGGTCCCCACAAGATCCAGGGGCTGGGGGCCAACTTCGTGCCCGAGATCCTCGACACCGAGCTCTACGACGAGGTCGTCGACGTCGAGCTGGACGACGCCCTCACCACCGCCCGGGCGCTGGCCACCCAGGAGGGCATCCTGGCCGGCATCTCCTCCGGGGCCAACGTGTGGGCCGCCCTGGAGGTGGCCCGCCGTCCGGAGAGCGCCGGGAAGACGATCGTGGTGATCATCCCCTCCTTCGGCGAGCGCTACCTGTCCACCGTCCTCTTCGAGGGGTTGCGCGACTGATGCCGATCCGTTCCACCCTGGGTGCGCTGGCCCGCGCGGCCGGCGACCTCGTCACGCACGTCCGCGAGGACCTGGACTCCGCGGTCGCCCGCGACCCGGCCACCGACTCGCGGCTGGAGATGGCCCTGGCCTCCCCGGGGCTGCACGCCGTCTGGACCCACCGGGTCTCGCACGCGCTGTGGACCTCGGGCTCGAGGCTGCCGGCGCGCCTGCTGTCGCAGGCGGCCCGGGCGGCCACCGGGGTGGAGATCCATCCCGCGCCCGGATCGGGCGACGCTTCTTCATCGACCACGGCATGGGCGTGGTCGTGGGGGAGACCGCCGAGGTGGGGGACGACGTCATGCTCTACCACGGCGTCACCCTCGGCGGCCGGTCCATGGAGGCGGTCAAGCGGCACCCGACCCTGGGTGACGGCGTCACCATCGGCGCCGGGGCCAAGGTGCTCGGCGACATCGTCCTGGGGCACGGGGCACAGGTGGGGGCCAACGCGGTCGTCACCAAGGACGTCCCGTCGATGGCGGTGGCCACCGGGATCCCGGCCAAGATCCGTCGCACCGACGGCACGGTCGACCCGCAGCACGCGCTCTACGACGAGCCGGCCCTCTGGATCTGAGGGCCCCCGCCTCTGGCGACCGCCCTCGCACGACGGAACGGCCCGCCCCGGAAGATCCGGGGCGGGCCGTCCGCGTGTCGTGGGGCGCCGGTCAGGGCAGCTTGTCGCCGCCGGGGCCGAACTGGGTGGAGTCCACGTCGACGCCGGAGTTCGGGTCGTAGGACCCGGTGGCGTTGGCGTAGGACCCGTCGGTGGCGGTGCTCTCGTGCCCGCCCATCTTGGACCGGGCCTCGCCGGCCTTCGACTTGGCCTGCTCGGAGACCTTCTGGGCGACCTCGGGGGCCTTCTCCTTGACCTCCTCGACCTTGGTCTGCACGCGCGGGTCGGTCCACAGCTTGTTGGCCTGGTCGGCGATCTGGTCGTAGCGCTCGCGCCCGGCGCGGGCCCCCAGCACGTAGCCGACTCCGGCACCGACGAGCAGCAGCAGCTTGTTCATGATGACTCCCTTCCGTGGGTCAACGTCTTTCCCCCCGACCCTACAAGCCCCCGGCGACGATGGCACACCGAAGCGGCCGCACCGCATACCCGCCCCGCGGCGGACCGCGGCGCTCCCGGCGGAGGGTGTGGGATTCGAACCCACGGAGGTCTCCCTCGGGCGCTTTCAAGGCGCCTGCACTCGGCCACTATGCGAACCCTCCAGCACCGCCGGCGGACCGGCGGCGGACGACCAGTGTCCCACGAGCCCAGGGCTCGCTGTGGACGATGCGAGCAATCGTCCCCGGTGCTGCTACCGTTGTCGGTGGTTGACGTTGCATTTCTCTGGCTGTGAAGGACACCGGCCCACGACCGCTCCGGCGGGCGCAGGACGGCTGAGCGCACGACCCCGGGTCACCGGGTCGCTAGGGGGTTCATCGCTCACCGTCCCCTGCCGACCTGGTGGGGGGCCGCACCTGGCAGTACTGCAGAAAGAGACATCCCATGGCACAGGGAACCGTGAAGTGGTTCAACTCGGAAAAGGGCTTCGGCTTCATCGCACAGGATGGCGGTGGCCCCGACGTGTTCGTCCACTACTCGGCCATTGAGAGCACCGGGTACAAGTCCCTCGAGGAGGCGCAGCGCGTCGAGTTCGAGGTCACCCAGAGCCCCAAGGGCCCCCAGGCGGACGCCGTCCGCCCGATCTGAGCCCCGGCTCACCGAGCTTCTCGAAGGCCCTCGCCACCACTGGTGGCGGGGGCCTTCGCCTGTGCCCGGGCAGGCAGGGTGAGCGCGAGGCCGGCGTCCTCAGTCGCAGACGGCCCCGATCTCCTCCAGCTCGTCGCTGGGGGGCTCGCTGGTCGTGGCCTCCTCGTCCGCCGGCGCGCCAGCACCGTCCTCGTCCGGACCCTCCGTGGCCGTGTCCCCGTCCGTGGCGGTCGCCCCGTCGGCGGGTGCGGGGGTGGCCGGCGCCGCGGTCTCGGGCTCGGGCGTGGGGTGCAGCGCCTCCCAGACGCGGTAGCGGATGTCGGAGTAGTTGGGGTCGGCGGTGTCGGTGTTCTGGGCGGTGAACGGCAGGCTCTTGATGGTGGCGTCCTGCACCAGCAGCGTCAGCTCGGCCCAGGCGCCCAGGTCCCCCTGCGGGATGTCGGTGACGACGTTGTCCCCGACGGCGGTGATGATGGCCGGGTAGCGCTGCAGCAGCGTCATCGGGTTGGCCTGGTCGATGACAGCGGCCACCATGCACCGCTGCCGCCGCATGCGGTCGAAGTCGTCGGACATCACCCGCGAGCGGGAGTAGCCCAGGGCCTGGAAGCCGGTCAGCGTCTGGGTGCCGGGCTCCAGCCACTCCAGCTGGGGGGAGTTCGGGTCCAGCTGCAGCTTGCCGTTGGCGTCGGTGTAGGTCCGGCCGTTGATCGGGATCTCCTCCTTCACCGTGACCGTCACCCCACCCATCGCGTCGATGAGGTCCTCGAAACCCTGCAGGTTGACGATCACCGTGTGGTGGATCGGCACGCCCAGCACCGTCTCCAGCGTGCGCCGGGTCGCGGTCAGACCCACGTTCGGGTCGCCGGCGTAGAGCTCGGGGTTCTCCTCCGCGTGCGCCTCGGCCTCCATCCAGACGGCGTTCATCAGGCACTGGTCGCCGCAGTCGTAGCCCTCCGGGTAGACCTCGTGCAGCGGGTGGTCCCGCGGGAAGGGCACCTGCTGCAGGTTGCGGGGGATGGAGAAGAGCACCGAGTCCCCGGTGGTGGTGTCGATGCTGACCACGATCATCGTGTCGGTGCGGGTGCCCTCCCGGGCCTCGGCCGCGTCCGAGCCCAGCAGCAGCATGTTCACCCGGGGCAGGTCGGCCCACGGGTCCGCGCCCGGCCGCACCGAGGAGGTGGCGCCGGTGCCGTCGGCCGTCCCGTCGTCCCCGCCGCCGACGGTGCCGTCGGTGAAGACCTTGTCCATGGCGGCCAGGTGGCTGTCGATGTAGCGCACCCCCATGACCGCCGGTGCGCTGACGACCAGGCACAGCAGCCCGGTGAACGCGGCCAGGGTCACCCGCTGGCCGGTGGTGGACCGACGGGGCTGGGTCATCAGCGCGGTGAGCGAGATCGCCCCGATCCACACGACCGTGCCGGCGACCAGGATGCCGATGATCGTCCGCAGACGGCCTCCGTCGGCGGCCGTCTGCAGGGCGGTGCTCGTCAGCCCCTCCCGGGAGACCCACCAGACGAGGGCGACGACGGCCAGGAGCGCCAGGCCCACGAGCAGCAGGCCGAGCCACCGGCGCCGGGTCGGCAGCAGGCCGGCGCCGGGCACCACGGCGCTGAGGGCCGTCAGGCCCAGGGCCCGCCGCAGCGACTCCGGGGTGCGCCGACGCCGACGGTCCGCACGGGTGGCGTGCGCAACGTGCCGACCACCGCCGGGGCCGTCGGCACGGGCGGCGTCGCGCGACTCGTTCATCGGGCCGGGGCAACCTTTCATCTCAACACGTGAGCAACCATCATGTCCTACCAGCCGTCGCTGGTGAACCGCTGGGAGGGCACGGCGTGGTTTGGGGGGCGGACCAGGGGTGCAGTAGGCTGATCCGCGATCTGGAGGCGTCGCCTAGTCTGGTCTATGGCGCCCGCCTGCTAAGCGGGTTTGGGGTTTAGAGCCCCATCGAGGGTTCAAATCCCTCCGCCTCCGCCGATCGACTGCCACCGCGCAGACGCAGAAGCCCCCGGACCCTCGTCCGGGGGCTTCTGCATACCGAGGGGTATGACGCGCCCGCTCAGTCCGGCACGTCCGTGCCCTCGCCGTCGTCCGTGGGGTCGGCGTCGGCGTCCGCGCCCGAGGCGGCGTCTCCGGTCTCCTCCGGGTCCCCGGGACCGTCGGCCGGCTCGCCGTCCTCGGTCTTCTCCTCACCCTCCTCGTGCTGGCCCTCGCCCTCGACGGCGTCGGCCGCGTCCTCGGCCGCCCTGGCCTCCGCGGAGCCCGACGCGCGGACGCTCTGCTCGATCTCGTCGACCGTCTCGACCCGCTCCTCCTTGCCCGGGGGGAGGGGCTCCTCGGCGAGCAGCGGCTCCTCCTCGTAGGTCCGGGCTCGGTGCCCGGGACGATGCCCATCAGGCGTCCGCCCCGGCCAGACGCTCCTCGAGCGTGGCCAGCTCGTCCTCCATGGCCGAGGGCAGGTCGTCGCCGAACTTGGCGAACCACTCCTTGATGAGCGGCAGCTCCTGCCGCCACTCCTCGGCGTCGAACTTCAGCGCGGCCGCGACGTCCTCGGTCGAGGTCGCCAGCCCGTCGGTGTCGATGTCCTCGGGGTGGGGCAGGTAGCCGATCGGGCTCTCCTGGGCCTCGACGTCGCCCTCGATCCGCTCGAACATCCACTTCAGGACGCGGGAGTTCTCGCCGAAGCCCGGCCAGAGGAAGCCGCCGTCCTCGTCGCGGCGGAACCAGTTGACCATGAAGATCTTCGGCAGCTTGTCGGCGTCGGCCTGCTTGCCGATCTCGAGCCAGTGGTCGACGTAGTCGCCGGCGTTGTAGCCGATGAACGGCAGCATCGCCATCGGGTCGCGCCGCACGACGCCGACCGCACCGGTTGCCGCGGCGGTGGTCTCCGAGGACAGGGTGGCGCCGACGAAGGTGCCGTGCTGCCAGTCGCGGGACTGGGACACGAGCGGGACCGTCGTCTTGCGGCGGCCGCCGAACATGATCGCCGAGATCGGCACGCCGTTGGGCTCGTCGTACTCCGCCGCGATGGTCGGGCACTGGGTGATCGGGGTGCAGAACCGGCTGTTCGGGTGCGAGGAGACCTTGCCCATGTCCGGGGTCCACCGCTCGCCGTGCCAGTCGATGAGCTCGGCCGGCGGCTCCTCGGTCATGCCCTCCCACCAGACGCCCCCGTCGGGGGTGCGCGCGACGTTGGTGAAGATCGAGTTGCCCTTCTCGATCGTCGCCATCGCCACCGGGTTGGTGTCCGCGCCGGTGCCGGGGGCCACGCCGAAGAGGCCGAACTCGGGGTTGACGGCGTACAGGCGCCCGTCGGGGCCGAAGCGCATCCAGGAGATGTCGTCGCCGACGAGTTCGGCCTTCCAACCGGGCATCGTCGCCTGGATCATCGCCAGGTTGGTCTTGCCGCACTGCGACGGGAAGGCGCCGGCGATGTAGTGGGTCCTGCCCTCGGGGTTGGTCAGCTTGAGGATGAGCATGTGCTCGGCCATCCAGCCCTCGTCGCGGGCCATGACCGAGGCGATGCGCAGGGCGTAGCACTTCTTGCCGAGCAGGGCGTTGCCGCCGTAGCCGGAGCCGTAGGACCAGATCGCCAGCTCCTCGGGGAAGTGGACGATGTACTTGGTCTCGTTGCACGGCCAGGGCACGTCCTGCTGACCCTCGGCCAGCGGTGCGCCGACGGAGTGCAGGCCCTTGACGAACGGGGCGCCGGTCTCCTCCATCTTCGCCAGGATCTGCGCCCCGATGCGGGCCATGATGCGCATGGAGGCGACCACGTAGGCGGAGTCGGTGATCTCCACGCCGTACTTGGGGTCCTCGGCCTCGAGGTGGCCCATGACGAACGGGATGACGTACATCGTGCGGCCCTCCATCGATCCCTCGAAGAGCGGCCACAGGAGGTCCTTCATCTCCTGGGGGTCCATCCAGTTGTTCGTGTGGCCCGCGTCCTTCTCCTCCACCGAGCAGATGTAGGTGCGGTCCTCGACCCGCGCCACGTCGTCCGGGTCGGAGAGCGCGTGGTAGCTGTTGGGCAACGTCTCGTCGGCCAGCTTGGTGAAGGTCCCGGCCTCGACCAGCTCGGCGTTGATGCGCTCGATCTCCTCGTCGGACCCGTCGATCCACACGACCTCCTTGGGCCGGGTGTGGGCGGCCACCTCCTTCACCCACGCGTCGAGCTCGGCGTGGCTGGTGCCTCCGACGGTCTGCGTCTGCTGCATGAATGAGTCCCTTCCCTGGCCTCGGCGCCATTGGTCCCTGCAAGGCGTCATCACCTTGACCTTTACCGTATCGTGACCCGCCGGTCCCGCAGCCCGGGGTCGCCCGTCGGCGACGCGAGATCGGTCACACCGGGACTACGCTGCGCTGGTGCCCGCCGAGATCGTCTACGTCGTCCTGGGCCTGGGCCTGCTGATGGTCAGCCTGCTGCCCACGATCGCCGAGGGGCGGGCGTTCTCGGCGCCGATGGTGGTGCTCTCCTTCGGCGTCGTCGTCGGCCTGGTCGTCCCCGGGGAGGACCCGGTCAGCCCGATCCTGGACGCGCGGGCCACCGCCCACATCGCCGAGGCCACGGTGATCATCGCGCTCATGGGGGTCGGGCTGGCCCTGGAGCGCCCGCTGAGCTGGCGGACGTGGATGCCGACGTGGCGGATGATCGGCCTGGCGATGCCCCTGGGGATCGCCGGCGTCGCGTTGCTGGGGTGGTGGGCCATGGGCCTGACGGTGCCGGCGGCGGTCCTGCTCGGCGCGGTGCTCGCCCCCACCGACCCGGTGCTGGCCAGCGACGTCCAGGTGGAGGGGCCACGGGGCCTGGGCCAGGACCGCACCGAGGAGCAGCGGGCGGACGGCCGGGCCGAGGAGGACGAGGTCCGGTTCACGCTCACCTCCGAGGCCGGCCTCAACGACGCCTTCGCCTTCCCCTTCGTCTACCTCGGGCTGTTCCTCATGGGCCGCGGCGCCTGGCAGGAGTGGGGTATGGAGTGGCTCCTGTGGACCCTCGTCGGCAAGATCGTCGTCGGGTGCCTGGTGGGGTGGCTGTCCGGGCGTCTCCTCGGGGCGCTGCTCTTCCGCGGCCGTCTGCGTGGGCGGCGGGTCGCCGAGGTCGGCACCCCGATCTTCGCGCTCGCCGCGACCTTCGCCGTCTACGGGCTGACCGAGGTCGTCCACGGCTACGGCTTCCTGGCCGTCTTCGTCGCGGCGCTGGCGCTGCGCGGCGCCGAGCGCGACCACGGCGTGCACACGGCCCTGCACGGATTCGTCGAGCAGACCGAGACCATCCTGACCCTCGTCCTGCTGCTCATGGTCGGCGCCGCAATGTCGGCGGGCCTGCTGGCCGGGCTGACCTGGGGCGGGGCGGCCGTCGGCGTGCTGCTGGTCCTCGTCGTCCGGCCGCTGGTGGGCTGGCTCTCGCTGCTCGGCTCCCGGGGGGCCGACCGGGCCGAGCGGGCCGCGATCTCCTGGTTCGGCGTCCGCGGGATCGGTTCGATCTACTACCTGGCCTACGCCCTCAGCAGCGAGTACGTCGCCGAGGGCCTGGAGCTGTGGTCCGTCGTCGCGTTCACCATCACGCTGTCGGTCGTCCTCCACGGGCTGACCGCCACGCCCGTCATGCGCCGCCTCGACCGGCGGCCCCGCCGTGGCCCCGGCGGCGATTTCGCCGCCTCCGCACCCGTGGGCTAAGGTAGGTCGTCGCAAGCGCCCGTAGCTCAACGGATAGAGCATCTGACTACGGATCAGAAGGTTAGGGGTTCGAATCCCTTCGGGCGCGCGCTGTGTTGAGACAGTAGGTCGAGGGCCCCACCGGATGCGGTGGGGCCCTCGGCATGTCCGGCCACCTCAGCCCACGGGCGTGAGGGGCTCCTGGCCGCCGAGCACGGCGACGACGTTGCGCGCGGCCAGCAGCGCCATCTGCGTGCGCGTCTCCACGGTGGCCGAGCCCAGGTGGGGCAGCAGGACGACGTTCTCCAGCTCCAGCAGCCCGGGGTGGACCCGCGGCTCGTGCTCGTAGACGTCGAGCCCGGCCCCTGCGATCGTCCCTCCGCGCAGCGCCGCCACCAGGGCCTCCTCGTCGACGACCGGACCGCGGGCGGTGTTGACCAGGTATGACGTGGGGCCCAGCCGGGCCAGCTCGTCCGCCCCGACGAGGTGGTGGGTCTCCCGGCTGTAGGGCAGATGGAGCGAGACCACGTCGGCGGTCTCCAGCATCTCGGGCAGCTCGACCCGTCGCGTCGACAGCTCCTCGACGACCTCCGCCGGCGCGTCCCGGCGCCCGGTGTAGAGGACCTGCATCCCGAAGGCCCGGGCCCGTCGTGCCGTGGCCCGGCCGATCCCGCCCAGGCCGACGATCCCCAGGGTGCGTCCCTGCAGCCCCCGGCCGAGCATGAACCCCATCCCCCACTGCCAGGGCCGCCCCGAGCGCACGAGCCGCTCCGCCTCGCCCAGACGCCGGGTCGTCATGAGGACCAGGGCCATCGCAAGGTCTGCGGTCGCCTCCTCGAGCACCCCCGGGGTGTTGGTCACCACGACGCCGCGCCCGGCGCAGGCCGCCACGTCCACGTTGTCGTAGCCCACCGCCACGTTCGCCACCACCCGCAGCCCGGTCCCGGCCGCGTCCAGCAGCTCGGGGTCGACCTTCTCGGTGACCAGCGTGACGAGGGCGTCGGCACCGGCGACCAGCCCGAGGAGCTGCTCGCGGGGCACCCGCTCCTCGCGCTCCCACGCCCGCACCTCGTGCCCCGCCCCCCGGAGCGCCGCGAACGCCTCCTCCGGCAGCCTGCCCGTCACCACGACCGTCGCCATCGCCCCAGGGTATGCGGCGCGTCCCGTGTGGCGTACGTCATACCCAGGGTGCAGACTGGCCCGCACCTCCCGTCACCGACGACGGCCACCGCACCACCCCGGGAAGGACGGCACCATGGCGACGACCACGGACGAGGGTCAGCAGCGGGACTACGTGCTCGGCAAGGCGATCCACCTGGCCTCGGTCGCCGCCCTCGGCGGCTTCCTCTTCGGCTTCGACACCGCCGTCATCAACGGCGCGGTCAACGCGATGCGCGAGGACTTCCAGATGGGGTCGGCGCTGACCGGGTTCGTCGTCAGCTCCGCCCTGCTGGGCTGCGTGCTCGGCGCCTACCTGGCCGGCCGCCTGGCCGAGCGGATCGGCCGGATCCGGGTCATGGTGCTCGCCTCCGCGCTGTTCACCGCCTCGGCGATCGGGTCCGGCCTGGCGTTCGGGGCCTGGGACATGATCCTGTGGCGGGTCCTCGGCGGCGTCGGGGTCGGTGCCGCGTCGGTCATCGCGCCGGCCTACATCGCCGAGATCTCGCCGGCCTCGATCCGCGGGCGGCTGGGGTCCCTGCAGCAGCTGGCCATCGTCACCGGCATCTTCGTGGCGCTGCTGTCGGACTACTTCATCGCCACCGTGGCCGGCGGCTCCGCGGAGCCGCTGTGGGGCGCGACCGCCTGGCGCTGGATGTTCCTCACCGAGGTCGTCCCCGCGATCTCCTACGGCGTGCTCGCCCTGACGATCCCCGAGTCGCCCCGCTACCTCGTCGCCCGCGGCCGGGTCGAGGAGGCCAAGGAGGTCCTGGGCCGGGTCATGCTCAAGGGCATCTCCGAGCGGATCGCCGAGATCAAGCGGACGGTGCGGCAGGAGGCGAGGGCCTCGCTGTCGGACCTGACCAGCGACGCGGGCAAGGTGCTGCCGATCGTCTGGATCGGGATCGCGCTGTCGGTCTTCCAGCAGTTCGTCGGCATCAACGTGATCTTCTACTACTCCTCGACGCTGTGGCAGGCCGTCGGCTTCACCGAGGAGGACGCCCTGACGCAGACGGTCATCACCTCGGTGACCAACATCGTCGTCACGCTCATCGCCATCTCGCTCATCGACAAGATCGGCCGGCGCAGGCTCCTGCTCATCGGCTCGGCCGGCATGTTCGTCTCGTTGGGCGTGATGGCCTGGATCTTCGCCACCGCCACCAAGGTGGCCAACGACGCCGGGGAGATGGAGCCGGTGCTGGGCGACACCCAGGGCCTGGTCGCCCTGATCGCTGCCAACGCCTTCGTCGTCTTCTTCGGCATGTCCTGGGGCCCGGGGGTGTGGGTGCTGCTCGGCGAGATGTTCAACAACCGCATCCGCGCGACCGCGCTCGGCATCGCCGCCGCCGCGCAGTGGCTGGCCAACTTCGCCATCTCCACGAGCTTCCCGGTCATGGCCGACCTGGGGCTGGGCTTCGCCTACGGCTTCTACACCCTGTGCGCGATCCTGTCGTTCTTCTTCGTGCTCAAGTGGGTGCCGGAGACCAAGGGCCGTGAGCTGGAGGACATGGACTGACCGACCGGGGCCGGTGCCGTTCGGGTGGCGGGGCGGCGGGCGGCGAGGACAAGGTTGTGCACCGAGGACGACGTCGACGACCTGGTCCCTGGTGCACAACCTTGTCCCGGGGATGGGCTCCTCAGGCGGCCGCCTCCTCCCGGACGTCGAGCACCCAGCGGTCGCCCTCGGGCCGGAAGCCGATGCGGCCGTAGTAGGGGTTGGCCATGCCGGCGGGGGAGAGCACGCGCTCGAAGCCCCGGCGGGCGAACAGCCCGGACTCGCGGTAGACGAACTCGCCGGGGGTGAAGTCGCGGTAGCCCGGGCTGACCCAGTCGAGGACCACCTGCGCGGTGCCGCCGCCGGCGTCCTTGACGAGGACGACGCCGACGGTCTCGTCGCCCTGGAGGACCAGGTAGGAGCTCTGGTCGCCCTGGGGGGCGTGCGTGAAGCCGGGGTTGTAGCGGGCGATGTCCTCGCGGTGGACGTGCAGCACGTGCGCCAGGTAGCGGTCGTCGGGCTCCACCTCCAGGACCGTGTAGGCGTGGGCGTCGTGCCGGGAACGCAGCATCCGCCACAGGTAGACGACGTTGATGAGCGAGAGCACGACGTTGAGGCCCACCATCGGCCAGACCGCGATGATCGCGTTGTAGGCCAGCAGGATCAGCGACCCCGCCAGGTTGATGATCCGCAGCCGCAGCAGCCGTGTCTGCAGCAACGAGATGACGAGCACCGCCGAGCCCGTCCAGCCCACCACCTCGATCCAGTTCATGGGCGAAGCGTAGGCGCTGGCGCCTTTAGGATCTGCACCATGGCAGTCCGTCCCATCACCGTCATCGGCCACAAGGCCCTCCACTCGCCGACCAAGAAGGTCAAGGAGGTGACCGAGGAGATCCGCACGCTGGTCGCCGACATGTTCGACACGATGGAGGCCGCGGACGGCGTCGGCCTGGCGGCCAACCAGGTGGGCTCGCGGCTGCGGATCTTCGTCTACGACTGCCCGGTGCCCGAGGGCCCCAACGCGCGCGGCGTCGTAGTCAACCCCGTCCTGGAGCGCCTGGGCACCCCGCCGCCGCTGCACTCCGAGGAGGACGGCGAGGGCTGCCTGTCCGTGCCCGGGGAGTGGTTCGCCCTGGCCCGGCACCCCCACGCCCGGGTCACCGGCACGGACCTGGACGGCAACGCGGTCGTCGTCGAGGGCGAAGGGCTGCTGGCCCGGTGCCTGCAGCACGAGACCGACCACCTGGACGGCTACCTCTACGTCGACCGGCTGACCGGTCCCGTCAAGGCCGAGGCGCGCGAGGCGATCAAAGACCGCGGCTGGGCCGAGGACGGCGTGCTCAAGTGGGACCCGTCCACCCAGACCTCCGACAAGGTCTGACGAGCCCTAGCCCGAGCCCGAGCCGGCCGCCGGCCGCCGGGGACCGGCCCGGCCTACCGCCTGCGCGGGCGGGGCGGGGTCGGGTCGGGGTCGACCGCGACGCGGCGACGGCGTGGCTGCTCGTCGATCCACTCCCAGTCCGCCGGCAGGTCGTCGCGGTCGACCGGCTCCCACCGCGGCCCCGCGGGCGGCACCTCGGCGTGGTCCTGCCGTCGCAGCCGGCCTGCGGGCGTGCCCCGGCGGGCGACCAGGACGTCGGCGTCGAACCGGTCGGCCACACCCGGGCGGTCGGGCAGGTCGGTCTCGAACGGGTCCTGCTCGCCCGGCTCGTCCCAGTCCGCGGGACGGCCCCCGCCGGGCGCCCGCCCGTCCCCGTCGCGGCCGGCGTCCTCCTCGGGCGCGGCGCCGGCGTCCTCCTCGGAGTCCCACCCGGCCGGCCCGAAGATGGTCGCGCAGATCCGGCGGTACTTGTCGTCCGGGTCCGGCAGCCAGTTGATCTCCCGCATGGCCTGCTCCTGCCCGGCCGACTCCAGCACGAAGGTGCCGTAGCCGAGCATCCGCCCCAGCAGGCTGCGGCCGTAGTTCATGTCGGTGACCTTGCGCAGCGGCATCATCGCGACCTTGTGGGTCAGCAGGCCGTAGGTCATGATCAGCCGCTTGTCGGTCGCCACGAACCACTCGTTGCGCCACTCGGCGAAGCGCCAGACCGCCCGTCCCAGCACCGCGAACCACGCCCACCACAGCACGGCGACGAGCTGGCCGACGGTCTCCTCGACCGTGGGGGAGACCGCGGCCACCGCGACGAGGGCGGCCAGCGTGGTCGCGACGGGCTCGACGAGGTAGGCCCAGTGCTGGCGGGTGGCCACGACCGGACGCTCGTCGTCGAGCAGGTAGCGCTGCAGGATGCGCCGGCTGAGCCGGATCCCGTCGTCGGTCGTGGCGGCCGCGGACATGTCCGCTAGCCGTTGACGATGTTGCCGAAGAACCGGCCGATGTTGAGCACGCCCTGGCTGATGATGTCCCAGATGGCGCGGACGATGTCGGCGGCCGTTCGGGGTTGGTCACGACCGCGTAGATGATGAACCCCCACAGCAGCCAGTGCAGGACCTTCTTCACCGTGGCTGGCATCGGACGTCCTCCAGAGGGTCGGGGTCGGGGTCGGTCACGCGTGTGCCACCGGGTGCCGCCCCGGTCACAGTCCTGGTGCCAGTGTGGCAGAAGTGACCGGGTATGCCGTGCTGCGTGCGGTCGGGAGTGTCGCAGCTGCGTCGCGGCCGGACCTGGTCGCTCAGGCCCGCAGCAGCGGCGAGGCGGCCATCCGGTCCAGCGCCTCGGCCACCTCGGCGGTCGACCCGGCGAAGGACAGGCGCACCATCCGGTGGCCGTTCGCCGTGTCGAAGTCCACGCCGGGCGTGATCGCCACCCCGCAGTCGGCCAGCAGGTCCTGGCACCAGGCCACCGAGTCGTCGGTGAGGTGGCCGACGTCGCACCAGGCGTAGAAGGCCCCGTCCGGCGGGGCGTCCATCCGCAGCCCGACCTCGGGCAGGCGGGCGACGAGGAGCTCGCGGGTGGCGGCATACCGCTCCCGGTGCCCCTCCAGCTCGGCCCGGGCCTCGGCGGTGAAGGCGCCCAGGGCCGCGTGCTGGCTGATGCCCGGCGGGCAGATGTTGAGGTTGCCGGTGAGCACCTCGAGCGGGCGGCGCAGCGACGCCGGGGCGAGCAGCCAGCCGACCCGCCACCCGGTCATCGAGAAGTACTTGCTCACCGACCCCACGACGACCGCCTCGCGCGAGGTCTCCCAGGCGCTCGCCGTCGGCCGGCCGTAGGTCAGCCCGTGGTAGATCTCGTCGCTGACCAGCAGCGTCCCGTGCTCCTCGCACCAGCGGGCCAGGGCGACCAGCTCGTCGGCGTCGATCACGGTCCCCGTCGGGTTGGCCGGGGAGGCGACGATCAGCCCGGCCGGCGGCCCCGACTCGGCCGCCAGGTCCTCGAGCATCGCCACCGTGGGCTGGTAGCGGGTCTGTGGACCGCAGTCGACCTCGTGCACCCGCACGCCCAGCGCCTGCAGCGTGTTGCGGTAGGCGGGGTAGCCCGGGCGGGCCATCACGACCGTGTCGCCGGCGTCGAACGCCGCCAGGAAGAGCGCGGTGAACGCCCCCGACGAGCCGGGGAAGACCAGGACCTCGTCGGGGTCGACCTCGATGCCGCTCAGCTCGCGGTGGTGGCGGGCGATCGCCTCCCGCAGCGGCAGGATCCCGGTGGACTCGGTGTAGCCCAGCACCTGGGAGGTGGCCGCCTCGACCGCGGCCCTCACGGCCGGCGCCGGGGCGGGGGTCGAGGGCTGCCCGGCGCACAGCATGAGGACGTCGCCGTGGGTGCGCTGGCGCTCGGCCGCGGCCTTGAGCACCTCCATCACGTGGAAGGGCTCGACCGCGGACCGCCGCGAGACCCGCGCCGGGCGCGACGGCATACCCGGTCCTCCTCAGACCACGCCGTAGAGCCGGTCGCCGGCGTCCCCGAGCCCGGGGACGATGTAGCCGTGCTCGTTGAGCCGCTCGTCGATCGCCCCGGTGGCGATGGTCACCGGGCAGGCGAGGTCGGACAGCTCGGACTGCAGGCGCTCGATCCCCTCGGGTGCCGAGAGCAGCGTGATGGCGGTGATGTCGTCGGCGCCCCGCTCGGCGAGGTAGCGGATGGCCGCGGCGAGGGTCCCGCCGGTGGCCAGCATGGGGTCGAGGACGTAGCACTGCCGCGCCTCGAGGTCGTCGGGCAGCCGGTTGGCGTAGGTGTGCGCCTCGAGCGTCTCCTCGTTGCGCAGCATGCCCAGGAACCCGACCTCGGCGGTCGGCAGCATCCGCATCATGCCGTCGAGCATGCCCAGCCCGGCCCGCAGGATCGGCACGACGAGCGGCTTGGGGCTGGCCAGGTGGATGCCCTGGGTGGGGGCCACCGGGGTCTGGATGTCGAAGGGCGCGACCCGCACCTCGCGGGTGGCCTCGTAGGCGAGCAGCGTCACCAGCTCGTCGGTCAGCCGGCGGAAGGTCGGGGTGTCGGTCCGCCGGTCGCGCAGGTAGGTGAGCTTGTGGGCGATGAGGGGGTGGTCGGCAACGTGCACGCGCATGGGCAAGACTCTAGGTCGTGACGGACGACGACGGCACCCCGGTGGGGGAGGACGGGCCCGGTGGGGCGGACGGGGCGTCCGGCGTGCGCGTCGGGTCGGGTGCGGGGCCGGCCGTCCCCCCGCGGTATGCGGAGTGGCTGCGGCTCGCGCTCGCCGAGGCCGAGGGGGCGCTGACCTCGGGCGACGTGCCGATCGGAGCGGTCGTCGTCGACGCGGACGGCCGGGTGGTCGGCCGCGGACGCAACGTGCGTGAGGCGGAGCACGACCCGACGGGCCACGCCGAGGTGGTGGCCCTGCGGGAGGCCGGCCGGGCGCTGGGGCGGTGGCGGCTGGACGGCTGCACGCTCGTCGTGACCCTGGAGCCGTGCGCGATGTGCGCGGGGGCGGCGGTGCTGGCCCGGGTCGACCGGGTCGTGTTCGGCGCGTGGGACGAGAAGGCGGGGGCGTGCGGGTCGGTCTGGGACCTGCCCCGCGACCGGGCGGCCCTGCACCGCCCGGAGGTCGTCGGGGGCGTGCTGGCGCAGGAGAGCGCCCGCCTGCTGCTGGGCTTCTTCGGCGACCGGCGGGGCTGAGGGGTCGTCGCCGGGGCGAGGATTTTTGGCGGTCGCGGGCGTCGGGTAGCCTGATCCGCGGTGGCGTGTCCGAGCGGCCTAAGGAGCACGCCTCGAAAGCGTGTGAGGGCGCAAGTCCTCCGTGGGTTCAAATCCCACCGCCACCGCGCTGGTCCGCGGAGCGGACCCAGGACCCCCGAGCCGATCGGCGTCGTGGGCTCTCTGCGTCTCCGATGGAGTTCGCCGGCGCGGGGGGTGCTCCGCGGAGCACCCTTTTCGGGGCTGCTCCGCGGAGCACCTGCATCGGAAGGCCAACTACTTGCGCTGCCTGACTAGTCAGGCATATGGTCTAGTCATGCAGACGGAGCAGTGGCCCGGCGAGTGGCTGCGCGGAGTCCTGGGGGTGTGCGTCCTGCGGATCCTCCTGGACGGCCCCAGCTACGGCTACGCCATCACCCAGCGGCTGGCCCAGGTCGGCCTCGGCGAGGTCAAGGGCGGGACGCTCTACCCGCTCCTGGGCCGCCTCGAGCAGGCGGGACACGTCGAGGTCGAGTGGCGACCCGGGGACGGCGGACCGGGGCGGAAGTACTTCGCCCTCACCGGCGCCGGTCGTGCCCACGCGCACCGGCAGGCGGCCGACTGGGCCGCCTTCACCACCACCACCCGCGCGCTGACCGACGGCGCGCTCGACCCCCAGGGGGAGCACCGATGAACAGGACCAGCAACCAGGGCAACGGCCGGGCAGGACGCGACCGGGCGGCGCAGCATCCCGCGGACCGGGACCCGGCGGACCTCGCGCCCAGCGTCGAGCGGGCCTGGGCGGACGAGTTCGCCCTCGAGCAGCGTCTGCTGGACGTGCCCGGGGCCCGGATCGGCGACGCCCTCGTCACCGTCGAGTCGCACGTGGCCGAGTCCGGGGAGACGGCGCGGGAGCCTTCGGCGACCCCCGGGCCTACGCCCGGGAGCTGGCCGAGGGCGAGGGGGCCGCACCCGGTCCGGTCGGGCCGGCCACGGCGACCTGGGCCGTGCTCGGGCTGGTCGGGATGATCCTGACCGGGTGGGGCTTCTCGGCGTGGCTCCAGGAGTCTCCGGCCGACATCTCGGTGGGTGCGCTCGTCGGCGGGGCCTTCGCGCTGACCTCCTTGGGGGCCCTCCTGCTGGCCCCGGGCGTCGTCCTGCGGGCCCTCGTCTCCCGGCTCTGGGTCGGCGCGGTCCTGATGGTGGTCCCGGTCATGGCGATGAGCGTCGCGATGGTGCTCCTCCCCGCCACCGCCTTCCAGGCGCCCGCGCTGCCGGTGCTGGCCCTCGGGCTGCTCCTCGTGGCCGTCGCCAGCGTGCTCGGGTGGTTCGACCACGACCAGGCCGACCTGGTCCTGGCCCCCGGGGAGCAGCCCTCCGGCGGCGGACGTGCCCGCCTGCGCCTGGCCCTCGTCCTGCCCGCGGCGACCCTCGTCGTGGTGGTCCTCTCGTGGCTGTTCGACCTGCTGGCCTGACGGTCGGTCGTGCGGCCGTCAGTCCTCGGCGGCCTCCGGAGCCGCCCACACGACCGCCTGCGCCACCTGGCTGAGGCCGCCCTTGGGGTGGGTCCGGAAGAGCGGGGAGGTGCCGAACACCACGGCGGTGCCCTGGTCCCCGCGTGCCGAGATGACCGACGCCTGCCCGGCGGCAGCGTCCGGACCGTTCGCCCCGTTCGTGGCCCGCCAGTGCCCGGCCAGCATCGGGTCGGTCGCGTAGGTCTGCTCCACCGTGGTCGATCCACCGAGCTCGGTGAACCACACCGGCGGGTAGACGAAGGCGTGGTCCTGGGCGTGGGGCGCCAGGATCGACCCGTCCGGAGTGTCCACCGCGACGATGCCGTTGGACCGGCCGGATCCCTGGACCGGTGTGGCCTCGACCAGATCGAACTGCGCCGCTGCGCCGAAGCCGGCGGTGCCGGCCCCGACGATGGCGTGGCCGTCGGCCAACCACTCGGCGACCGTCTGTCGACCGCCCGCGTCGGCGCCGCTGAAGGAGAACGTCCCGTCGACCCACAGGACGTCGACGTCACCGAGCACGGCGGGGTCGCCGGCGATGCTCCCTGCGGTGAGCGGGACGATGTCGAAGCCCAGCTGCTCGAACGAGGTGCGGTCGTCGGCCCCGCCGACCACGCCGACCGTCAGGTCGTCGAGAGCCTTGGCCTCCCCGGCCGCGACGGAGGTGAGCTGCTCGTCGTCGGCGGCCCGGACGACGATGTCGTGCTCGACGGCGGCGTTGACCACCGTGGCGTGATCGTCGGCGGAGACCACGGCCACGCCCTCGTCCAGCATCCAGACCTCCGCGTCGGCGTCCAGCAGGTCGTTCAACGCCCGGTAGTCCGTCACGCCGGCCACGTCGAAGGCGGTGGCCACCTGCTTCTTCGGCGCGGTCCCCACCGAGAGGGGGACCTCGATCGCCCGGGTCCCCGGGATCGCCCGGTCGGTGATGTCGCCGACCTTGTCGACCGTCGCGCCCCAGAGGTAGGCGTAGCTCCAGGCGGAGATGTCGTACATGGTCGGCACCTTCTGCGAGATGTCGGTGCCGAGGTCGAGCAGGGCGTTGGCCAGGGCCCGGTGGGGCTGGTGCAGGTCGACCACGTAGGAGCCGGCCGGGTAGGTCGTCCCGTCCAGCGTGCGGGGGGCGTTGAGGACCTGGACCTCGACGCCGTGGAGGCGCAGCTGCTCCACGAGCGAGGCGGCGTCGCTCGCTGACCGCTGCCCCTCGCCCGCGGGGATGACGTAGGCCCGGGGCAGGTCGACCGGGTCCTGGTCGTCGGTCGGGTCCCACAGCTCCTTCCACTGGTCGGGCCCGGGCACCTCGGCGATGTTCTCCCCGGTGAGCGCGGTCTTCGGCTCACCGGCGGCGGCGCGGCGGAAGAACTCGATCTGGTTGGCCAGGATCTCCTCGCTGTGGGCGGCGACGTAGTCCACGCTGCTCTCGATGACCTCGGAGGCGACCGCGGTGTTGACCGCCGCCCGTTCCGGGGTCTGCACCCCGATGCGCCGGTCCCGGGGGAGGGGCAGCTCGACTGTGGCGGTCAGCGCGCCGAAGTAGGCGGCGTACTGGGCGGTGAAGATCGGCGGGTAGTCGTCCCACCCCGACGGGGTGTCCCGGTAGGGGATCTTGATGCCGCCGGCGTCGGTGAGCGGGTTGCCCTCGATCGCGGCGTCGACCACGTCCTGCTCCACCTGGAGGGCCAGGGCGTAGTTGTGCGGGATGAACAGGTCGTACTCGTAGTTCTCCCCGTGCGGCGGGCCGGTCGCTCCACCTGCAGGTTGCCGGTGTAGCCGTGCAGGTCGAGGCGTAGAGGGGCAGCAGCGCCTGCGCCAGCTCCACGTAGGAAAGCGCCTCCGGGGTGACGTTGGTGACCATGTCGCGGTTGGCGTCGAAGCCAGAGCGGTCGCGCGGGTGCCCAGGTAGCGCCCGTCCGGGTTGAGCGTCGGGGAGAAGTAGAGCCGGTGGTTCTCCAGCAGCTCGGCCACGGCCGGGTCGTCGGAGGTGGCCAGCTCCTCGATGTAGTGGAGGACCGCGTCGGTGCCCTCCCACTCGTTGCCGTGGATGTTGGCGGAGAACCAGATCGGGGTCTTGTAGTCGCGGGCCAGCCGCTCGTCCTGGGCGGCCTTGGCCGGGTCCTGCTCGACGAGGTCGCGCCACCGGGTCTGCTGCGTGGTCTGCTGCCGGGTCTCGGGGGCGGTCACCGTGACGAGGTAGAGGTCGCGCCCCTCGGTCGACTGCCCGACCACCTGCGTCGAGACGCGGTCGCTCTCGGCCATCACCGCGTTGAGCCGTGGCGCCAGGTCCGCGTAGCCCACCAGGTCGGCGGCGTAGCTCTTGTCGTCCGGCGCATGGTCGAACTCCTGAAGGGCGGGCTGGACCGGGTACGACTCGGGCATCGTCAGCCCGGTGGTGCTGGTCGCCGGTAGCTGCCCGTTGCCGTTCCCGCGGGGCCCGTCCGGCGGACCATCGGGGGCCGAGGCCGCGGTGGGGGCGCCCGCCAGGGCGAGGCAGACGGCCAGGGTCAGCCCCTGGGTGGCGCGGCGGCTCCTGGTGCCTCGGGTCATGGGTCCTCCCTCGAACGCCGGCCGGCTCCCGGCCGAAGGCTCGAACCTAGCGATCGACGGGTCCGCCTGACCAGGGTCCGGGAGAACTCCAGACCAGATCTTTACCCTGGCGGAGGAGCCTCCGAGGGGGTCCTCAGCCGGTGACGGTGGCGGCCGAGGTGATGAACAGGCCCATGAACGCCAGGAACCCCAGGGTCCCCAGCACCAGGAACACGGTCCCGACGATGCCGGTCACCATGCCGCCGACGAGCATCGAACGGTTGGTGGCCGGCACCCCCGATCGGTCGACCTCCTTCAGCGCGCGGTGGCCCATGGCCCAGGCGAACGGCCCGAGCAGCGGCATGACCACGACGCTGAGGATGCCGAGCACGAGCACGGTGGTGCCCTGCGGGTGGGCGTAGCCGGAGGGGGCGCCCCACGTCGGCGGACCGGAGGGGGCCTGCCGACGCTCCGGCTGGAGGGCCCAGGGATCCTCGGGCTCGCTGCCCCCGGTCGGCGGGGTCGGCCGGAACTCGCGCATGGTCGGCACGCTACCCGCGCGCCAGCTCCTCCGCCGCCCGGGCGATGTCGTCCAGCTCGGTCCGCAGCGACTTCTCCGTGAGCTTGGTCCCCAGCGGACCCACCACCTTCAGCGCCAGTCGTTGCAGCCGGCCCGGGTCGGTGACGGAGGCCTCGAAGGTGACGGTGAGCAGGGTGCCCGAGGCGTCGTCCATCGACTCCAGCAGCAGGGTGGTCCGGTAGCGGGTGCTCCCGTCGACGGCCTCGGTGACCGTCCGGCGCAGCGGGTCGTTCTCCACGACCACCATCTCCTGGGTCTCCGAGGCGCCCATCATCCGGCGCGTCTCGCGCCAGCGGGTGCCCACGGCATACGGACCGTCGGAGACGACGTGCAGGGCGGTGACCTGGGAGAGCCGTTCCGCGGCCGTCGAGGTCGGTGATCACCTCCCAGACGGATGCCGGCGGGGCCGACACGCGTCGGGAAAGGGTGACGTGGTGGTCCATGGTCAGCCTTCCTCGGTGCTCTCGGCGTCGGTCGCGCCGCTCTCGTCGTCACCCGGCTCGGCCAGGTCCTCCCACGCCGACCCCAGGACGAGGTCG
Organism: Ornithinimicrobium sp. CNJ-824; assembly: GCF_001942405.1. Classification (GTDB taxonomy): domain Bacteria; phylum Actinomycetota; class Actinomycetes; order Actinomycetales; family Dermatophilaceae; genus Ornithinicoccus; species Ornithinicoccus kibberensis. The sequence continues at coordinate 66,868 of NZ_MKKA01000002.1, read as the reverse complement.
ACCGAGCTCGCCTGACGTCCGTCCTCGACCAGCTCGACCCCGTCGGGCAGGGCGTCCCGCAGGACCTCGGCCTCCTCGACGCCCTCGGGGCCGTGCCGGACGACCGCGACCCCGTCGATGGTCGCTCCCTCCGGGTCGTTAGCCACCGTCAGCACGTCGAAGGACCGGGCCCGCAGCGCCTCCCCGGCCCGGCCGGCGGCCCCGTTTCCTGCGTTGGCGTTGTAGACGTTCACCGGGACGTCCTCGGGGGCCAGGCTGGGGGCGGGCGCCGGCACCGCCGTCGAGACGGCCGCGTCGTCGGTCCCGCCCTCGTTGAGCCCGAACCATCCCTGGACGTAGGCGAGCGCGAACCCGAAGACCAGGAGCAGGCCGAGCAGGACCGCGACGATGACCAGCCCGGCCCGCCGACGGGCCCGGCGGGCGGCCGTCGACATGCCGGCGGTGCGCACGTAGCCCACGGCTGGTCCTTCCGTCGCGTCGGTCAGGGGCAGGGCGGGCGGAAAACCCGCTGTGCGAGGTTAGCGACCCCGACCGGCGTCGAGGTCCAGGACACGCCCGTGGACCACCGGACGGCCCTGCAGGGCGGCGCGCAGGGCCCGGTGCAGGCCGTCCTCGAGGTAGAGGTCGTCCTGCCACTTGACGACGTGGCAGAAGATGTCGCCGTAGAAGGTCGAGTCGGGGGACAGCAGCACGTGCAGGTCCAGCTGGGCCCGGGTGGTCACCAGCTCGTCGAGACGCAGCATCCGCGGCGGCAGGTGGGCCCAGTCGCGGGCCTCGTCCAGGCCGTGCGGCGGGTAGGGGCGCCCGTCGCCCACCCCCTTGAAGATCATGGCGGGAAGTCTAGGCGGCGACGGGCCCGTCCGCGCCCCGCACTAGAGTCGGCGTCGTGAGCGAGGAGAACGAGCAGAGCAGCCCGAGCGCCCAGGTCGACCGCATCCGGGAGGGGTATGCCTTCACCGCGCCGAGCATCGTGCTCGGCGGGGCGGTGCACGAGGGCGAGGTCGTCCCCGACGCGGTCGTCCGGCTGCCCCTGGGCTCGATGAACCGGCACGGGCTCGTCGCCGGGGCCACCGGCACGGGCAAGACCGTCACCCTGCAGGTGCTGGCCGAGCAGCTCTCGGACGAGGGCGTGCCGGTCTTCCTCGCCGACATCAAGGGCGACCTGACGGGGATGGCCTCGCCGGCCGAGGGCGGCGGGAAGATCGAGGAGCGCATGGGGGCCCTCGCGCAGGAGTGGAGCGGCACCGCATACCCCGTCGAGCTGCTCAACCTCGGCGGGACGGGGGTCGGCACGCCGGTGCGGGCCACGGTGACCTCCTTCGGCCCGACGCTGCTGTCGAAGGTGCTGCGGCTCAACAAGACCCAGGAGTCCAGCCTGGGGCTGGTGTTCCACTGGGCCGACCAGCAGGGGCTGGCCCTGCTCGACCTCAAGGACCTCACCGCGGTCATCCAGCACCTGCTCTCTGACGAGGGCAAGGCCGACCTGAAGTCGCTCGGCGGGCTGGCGACCTCCACCGCGGGGGTCATCCTGCGCGAGCTCGTCGGGCTGTCCGCGGCGGGCGGTGACGTCTTCTTCGGGGAGCCGGAGTTCGACACCGCCGACCTCATGCGCCTCACCGACGACGGCAAGGGGGTCATCAGCTGCCTGGAGCTGCCGGGCGTGCAGGAAAAGCCGGTGCTCTTCTCCACCTTCCTCATGTGGCTGCTGGCCGACCTCTTCCAGGACCTGCCCGAGGTCGGCAACCCCGAGCGGCCCAAGCTCGTCTTCTTCTTCGACGAGGCGCACCTGCTCTTCGACGACGCCTCCGACGCCTTCCTCGACTCCGTCGAGCAGGCCGTGCGGCTGATCCGGTCCAAGGGGGTGGGCGTCTTCTTCGTCACCCAGACCCCCAAGGACGTGCCCGACAGTGTGCTCGCCCAGCTCGGCAACCGGGTGCAGCACGCGCTGCGGGCGCACACGCCGAACGACGCCAAGGCGCTGCGGGCCACCGTCTCGACGTTCCCGACGAGCGACTACGACCTGGAGGAGCTGCTCACCGCGCTCGGCACCGGCGAGGCGGTCGTGACGGTCCTGTCCGAGAAGGGGGCGCCCACCCCCGTGGCCCACACGATGATGCGGGCGCCGCAGGGCCGCATCGGCCCGTCCGAGGAGGCCGTGGTCCGGCAGGTGGAGGCCGGCTCGGCGATCCGGGAGAGGTATGCCGAGGCGCTGGACCGCGAGTCCGCCCACGAGCTGCTCGCGGCGCGGCAGCGGGCCGCCGAGGAGGCCGCCGCCCAGGAGGAGGCCGAGGCACCGGCCCGGTCCGGGGGCGGGCGGCGCGGCAGGGCGGCGCAGGAGGACAAGGGCGTCATCGGGCAGGTCGTGGAGTCCACGGCCTTCCGGTCGATGCTGCGCTCGGCCGGCACCGTCATCGGGCGGGAGATCACCCGGTCCATCTTCGGGACCAGTCGCAAGCGGCGCTGACCTGCGGTTTCGACCCTCGCGCGACGGTCAGGTATCCTCGTCCGCGGAGGATTCGCATAGTGGCCTAGTGCGCACGATTGGAAATCGTGTTGGGGATGAAACCCCTCGCGGGTTCAAATCCCGCATCCTCCGCCACGGTCCTTGCGTAGGACGCGTCCGACCCCCGGTGCCGCCACGGCCCCGGGGGTCCTTGCGTGCGCCGGGTCGGGGAGGTTCCGCGACGACCGCGGATGTGCCAGGATAACTGTTGCTTGTCCAACTCATAGCAACGACTGATAGGACCTGTCATGGGCACCACCACCTGGCGGCCGGACCCCACCTTCTACCCGTCCCCGGAGCTGGCCGGCGAGGCGCCCGCGGAGCAGCACGCCTTCGTGGCCACCTTCTGGCGGGGGGAGGGGGAGCCGGGCAAGGACGCGCTCGCGGTCGTCTCCGTCGACCCCGCGGCGGCGGACTACGGGCAGGTGGTGGGCTGGTGCGAGATGCCGAACGTCGGCGACGAGCTGCACCACCACGCTGGAACGCCTGCTCCTCGGCCCTGTGCCCCGGCAGCGCCCACCCGCACGTCGAGCGGCGCTACCTGCTGCTCATGGGCCTGCGCTCCTCCCGGATCCACTTCGTCGACGTCAGGGACGACCCCCGCAACCCCACGATCGCCAAGGTCATCGAGCCGGAGGTGTACAAGGCCCGCAGCGGCTACTCCCGCCCGCACACCGCCCACTGCGGTCCCGAGGGGATCTACGTCACCAACCTCGGCTCCGCCGAGGGGGGACGAGGGGCCGGGCGGGATCGCCCTGCTGGACCACGACACCTTCGAGGTCAAGGCACCTGGGAGAAGGACCGCGGCGAGCAGTACCTGGCCTACGACTTCTGGTGGCACCTCAACCACGACCGGATGATCACCAGCGAGTGGGGCACCCCCCGCCAGGTGGAGAACGGCGTGCTGCCCGAGGACCTGCTCGCCGGCCGCTACGGCAACAAGGTCCACGTCTTCGACCTCGTCCGCCGCACCCACCTGCAGACGCTCGAGCTCGGCCCGCAGTACCAGATGGCCCTGGAGCTGCGGCCGGCCCACGACCCCGACCAGCAGTACGGCTTCGTCGGCGTGGTCCTGAGCCTGGAGGACCTCTCCGGCTCGATCTGGTGCTGGCAGCGCGACGGCCGGGACGGCGAGTTCACCATCACCAAGGTGTTCGACATCCCGGCCGAGCCGGTGGCCGACGAGGACGTCGACCGGCTGCCCGAGCTGCTGCGGCCGTTCAAGGCGGTCCCCCCGCTCATCACCGACATCGACCTGTCCGTCGACGACCGGTTCCTCTACGTCTCCTGCTTCGGCACCGGGCAGAGCATCCAGCTCGACGTCACCGACCCGCTGCACCCGAGGCAGGTCGGCGAGATCCGGCTCGGCGGCATCATGACGCGGGCCAGCCACCCCGCCGCCCCCGACCTGCCGCTGGCCGGCGCCCCGCAGATGGTGGAGATCAGCCGCGACGGGCGGCGGGTCTACTGGACCAACTCGCTGTACGGCGCCTGGGACGACCAGTTCTACCCCGACGGGGTGGGCGCCTGGATGGCCAAGGCCGACATCGACCCCGGGACGGGCCGGATGACGCTGGACGAGCGGTTCTTCCCCCACGGGGACGACTTCCGCGGCAACCGCGTGCACCAGACCCACCTCGAGGGCGGCGACGCCTCCAGCGACTCCTACTGCTTCAGCTGACCGGCCGGTGCTGCTGACCCACGCCGGCCACGCCGGGGGCGGGGTGGTCGACGTCGCCGCGCTGCTCGCCGCCCTGGGGCTGGGGCTCTTCCACGGGGTCAACCCCGCCATGGGCTGGCTGTTCGCGCTGTCCTACGGGCTGCAGGAGAAGAGCCGGCGGGCCCTGCTGCGCTCCCTGGCGTGGATCGTGCTGGGCCACGAGCTGTCGGTGCTGCCGACCGCCCTGGTCGTCACCCTCTTCGCCAGCCAGGTCTCCCGCAGCCTCGCCCTGGGCGCCGTGGCGCTCGTCCTGGTGGTCGTCGGGCCGTGCAGCTGCTGCGGCCCCGGCACTTCCGATGGGTCGGGATGCGGCTGCGGCCCTGGCAGCTGGCCTGGTGGTCCTTCCTCATGTCCACGGCGACCGGGGCGGGTCTGATGCTGGCCCCCGTGCTGCTGGCCACGACGACGAGCGGCCACGAGGACGCCGTCGCCGGGGCGCTCGCCGGCGACCTGGGGGCGGCCGTCCTGGTCGCGCTCGTCCACGCCCTCGGGATGGCGCTGGCCGCCGGGGCCACCGCCCTGGTGGTCTACCAGGTCCTCGGCCTGCGGGTGCTGCGCTCGCACTGGGTCAACCTCGACCGGATTTGGGCGCTCGCCTTCCTCGTCGCGGGGGCCGGGGTGGCCGTGGCCTGGTGGCTGGGGTGAGGCGGCCTCAGCCCACCGCCGGCCCCGCGACGCGTTCCCCGAGCGCCTCCTCGAGGAGCGTGACGAGCGCCTCGAGCTGGACGTCGGCCGAGTCGGGGATCTCCTGGTCGGCCCCGTCGAGGGCCCGCGCCGCCAGCCCCGCCTTGCTGTCGATGAGCTCGGCGATCCTCGTGTCGAGGGTCTGCGCGGCGATGATCCGCCACGCCGTGACCGGCTCCTCCTGCCCGATGCGGTGGACGCGGTCGATGGCCTGGGTCTGCTCGGCGTCGGTCCACGACAGCTCCGCCAGGACCAGGTTGGAGGCCACCTGCAGGTTGATGCCCACGCCGGCGGCGGCCAGGGAGCACACGGCGACGGCCACGTCCGGGCCCTCGGTGAACGCGTCGATGTGCTTCTGCCGGGCCGACGCCGTCTGGTCCCCGCGGATGGAGGCGTACCGGATGCCCCGCCGGGCGAAGGTCTCCTCGGCGGTGTCCATGACGTCGATGTGCTTGGCGAAGAGCACGACCTTCCCGGCGCTGCGGGCCAGCTGCGCGGCGTAGTCGGCCGCGAGCCCCGCCTTCGCCTGACCGATGCGCCGCATCATGCTGAAGACGTTCTCGTCCGAGGCCGTCGCCCTGCTCGCCCGCTCCCTGGCGGCGACCTTCCGCACGAGGTCGTGGTCGACGCCCTCGACGGCCCCGCCGCCGGGTCGCGCCTCCAGCGCCTGCTCGTAGCGCGCGACGAGACGGCGGGCCAGGCTCTGCTCCGCGGCCCGGACGGAGCGGCCGGCCTCGTCGTCGAGCTCCACCGGCACGTCGGCGACGCGGCGGGCGGGCAGGTCGGTGGCCACGTCCACCTTGCGTCGCCGCACGATGCCGCGCTCGACGACGGCGGCGCGGGCGGCGGCGGAGAAGCCCCGGTCGGCCGGCGTGAGACCGATCTCCTCGAGCGCCTCCATCAGCTCACCGACCGGGCGGGTCTCGTCGATCCAGCCGAGGAACTGCCAGATCGCCGTGAAGTCCTCGATGTCGTTGATCAGCGGCGTGCCGGTGAGGGCCATGAGCAGGGGGTGGCCGGTCCGCGTGCGGATGCGCTCGGAGAGGCGCAGGACGTGCTGGGACCGCTGCGACTTGCGGTTCTTGATGTAGTGGGCCTCGTCGACGACCATCCCGCGCAGGCCCAGCTCCCCGAGCCAGCCCACGTGCCGGTCGAGCACCTCGTAGTTGACGACGATGATGTCCGCGAAGCCGTCGATCGAGTGCCCGTCGCCGTGGACCACCGTGGCCCGGTGGGCGGGGGTCCACAGCGCGGCCTCGCGCGCCCAGTTCATCTTGACCACGTTCGGCACGACGACGAGCAGCGGGTAGGCGTCCGCCGCCTGGGCGGCGAGCAGCGCCTGCGCCGTCTTGCCCAGGCCGGGCTCGTCGGCCAGCAGGAACGTCCGGTGGCCCGCCGCGGCCGCGGCGACCACCCTCGCCTGGTGCGGCATGAGCTCGAGCCCGTCGGGCAGCAGGGTGGGGGCCGGTTCCGGCAGGTCCATGCACGAGAGCGCCCCGCCGTCCTCGAAGGACCGCAGCAACGGCTCGATGAGCTCCCAGCCGGCGAGGCGGCGGGGCCTGGCCGTGCGCCGGGCGACGGCGGAGAAGTCGGGCGGGAGGAAGGGGTTGGCGCGCTGACGGGAGAGCACCGACGGGGGCACCACCTGTCGCTGCACGGCCGGCGTGGGCTCGGCCGGCGGGGCCTGCTCGACGGGTTCCTCCGGCACCTCGACGCCGGCCTGCTCGAGGAGCTCGCGGCGCAACGACCGTGCCCGGTCGGTGATGACGGCGTCGTCGGCGAGCAGGCCGAGGAGGGTGGTGTCGCGGGCGGCGGTCGTCGCCAGGATGGTGGCGATGCCGTCGAGGCGCTTGAGCTCCTCGGTACGCCGCGCCGCCGACATCTCCCCGTCCGCCTTGACGCGGGCCCGTTCCTCACGCATGAGGAGCGCCACCACCTGGAACTTCGTCCGGACCGAGGGGGGCGTGCGGCCGCGCCTGACCGCGGCCTCGACCTCGCGGACCACCTTGGCGAGCACCTGGATCGTGCCGTCGGCGTCGTGGCCAGGCCCGCGCCGGGTGCGGGTGCGGGCGTCGTGCTGGCGCGTGCGTGCGCCGTTCTGACGCGTGCGTGCGCCGCTGGGACGCTGGGCTCCTCGAGCCACGAACTCCTCCTCAGGAGTGGTCGGTCAATCCCCGGCGGGACCTGGCCCGCACCTCACCCGCAGGCGAGGACGCCCGGCAGCCCCGGACGGAGACGTCCCCGGGAGCGAGCTGGTCCAGCGGATCTGCAGCAGATCGACGCGTCGGAGGTGTCCAGCCGCGATGGCACCACCAGCGTACCGCGTGGCGGGCGCCGTGAGGCCATCACTCGGCGCGGCCCGCACGTCGACCGCACGTCGACCCGCTCGTTGGCCCGCCCGTCGCCGGTCGCCTACACTGGTCCCCGGACCCCTCGTGCGGTGGTACCTCACTGAACTCCCCCAGGGCAGGAATGCAGCAAGGGCAGGTGAGCTCTTCCAGGTGCGCGAGGGGTTCTTCCATCCCCGGACCCCCTCAGGGCGTGAGCATGACCTTGATCGCCCGGCGCTCGTCCATCGCCCGGTAGGCCTCGGCCACCTCGGCCAGCGGCAGCGTCAGGTCGAAGACGAGGCCGGGCTCGATCTCGCCGGCGAGCACGTCGTCGCGCAGCTGCTCCAGGTAGTGCCGGACCGGAGCCACCCCGCCCGCCAGCGCGACGTTGTGCCGGAACATCCGTCGGACCGGCACCTCCACGCCGTGCGGGACGCCGACGAAGCCCACGGTCCCGCCCGGGCGCGCCGAGTCGAACGCCTGGGTCATCGACTCCCCGGTGCCGACGCACTCGAGCACGCGGTCGGCCCCCACGCCGTCGGTCAGCTCCAGGATCCGTTCCGCACCCTCCTCGCCCCGCTCGGCGACGACGTCGGTGGCGCCGAACCGGCGGGCGATGTCCTGGCGCGGCTCGTGGCGCGACATCGCCACGACCCGGCCGGCGCCCATCCGGGCCGCCGAGAGCACCGCCGACAGGCCCACGGCCCCGTCGCCCACGACGACGACGGTCTCGCCCTCCTGCACCCCCGCCAAGACCGCGCAGTGCCACCCGGTGGCCATGACGTCGGACAGCGCCAGCATCGAGGGCAGCAGCTCCTCGTCGGGCACCTCGGGCGTGGCGACGAGGGTGGCGTCGGCGTAGGGCACCCGCATCACGTCCCCCTGGCACCCGGGCGTCCACTCCCCGTCGCCGTCCCGGCCGCCCCAGCCGTCGCCGCCCAGCACGCACGAGGTCTGCACGCCGTTGCGGCAGTGGGCGCACCGGCCGCAGCTGAACCGGAACGGGGCGATGACGAACTGCCCCGGCCGCACCGAGGTCACCTCGTCGCCGACCTCCTCGACGATCCCGACGAACTCGTGGCCGATCCGCCGCGGCTTGTCGACCGGGTTGATGCCCCGGTAGGGCCACAGGTCCGACCCGCAGACGCAGCTCGCGGTCACCCGGACGATCGCGTCGGTCGGCCGGACCAGGGTGGGGTCGGGCACCTCCTCGAGGCGGACGTCACCGGGCGCGTGGAGGATCGTGGCTCGCATGGGCGCCATCCTGCCACCGGCGCCCGACCACCCCTGACGGCACCTGCACCCCATACCTCGTCCGTGGGAGGATGAGGCGCCCCGCCGCCCGTTCGGGCGTCCCACGAGAGAGGAAGCCACGGTATGCCGTTCCACGTCGGCTCCGAGGTCGGTCGCCTGCGCCAGGTCATCGTCCACCGCCCGGGCCTGGAGATGCACCGCCTGACCCCGGCGAACAAGGAGCGCTACCTCTTCGACGAGATCCTGTGGGTGGAGAAGGCCCAGGAGGAGCACGACCACTTCTCCCGGCTGATGACCGACCGCGGTATCACCGTCCACCACTTCGACCAGCTGCTGCGCGAGACCGTCGCCGTTCCCGAGGCGCGCCGCTACATCCTCGACGCCTCCCTGGACCAGCGGCACGTGGGGCCGATGGCCGCGGAGGAGCTGCGCACCGCCTTCGAGCAGATGGACGACGCCCGGCTGACCCGCCACCTCATCGGGGGGATCACCAAGGCCGAGGTGCTCGACGCCATCCCCTCCCCGCAGAGCCTGATGATCGAGCAGCTGGACCTGCACGACGCCGTGCTCGCGCCGCTGCCCAACCACCTGTTCACCCGGGACACCTCCGCCTGGGTGCACGACGGCGTCGCGGTCAACTCGATGCACAAGAAGGCGCGGCGCCGGGAGACGGTGCACTACGACGCCATCTACACCTACCACCCGATGTTCGCCGACGCGGGCATGCGCTGGTGGGCGCACGGCGTGCACGACGGACCGGCCACCGCCGAGGGCGGCGACATCCTCGTCCTCGGCCGGGGGGTCGTCCTCGTCGGGCTGTCCGAGCGCACCACGCCGATGGGCGTGGAACGGCTCGCGCGCCGCATGCTCGCCGCCGGCGACGTCACCACGGTCGTCGCGCTGGACATGCCCAAGGCCCGGGCGGTCATGCACCTGGACACCGTGATGACGATGATCGACGAGGGCACCTTCACCCGCTACAGCGGGCTTCCGGACCTGCCGTCGTGGACGATGACCGCCGGGGACGTGGCGGGCGACGGGGAGGTCGACGTGGTCATCCGGCGCAACGCGCCCGAACGGATGATGGACGTCATCGCCGAGGCGCTGGGCCTGGACTCGCTGCGCGTGCTCGCCGCCGACCAGGACCCGCGCGCCGCGGCCCGCGAGCAGTGGGACGACGGCTGCAACGTGCTCGCGCTGGAGCCCGGCGTCGTCGTGGGCTACGAGCGCAACACGGTGACCAACGACTACCTGCGCGCCCAGGGCGTGGAGGTGCTGACGATGTCCGGCTCCGAGCTGGGCCGGGGCCGCGGCGGTCCGCGCTGCATGTCCTGCCCGATCGAGCGCGACCCGCTGGGCTGAGGCGTGCCCGCCCGACGGCGCACCGACCCCGCCGAGGGGGAACAGGCCCTGGCGGCCTGGCGCGCGGCCACCCAGGGGGAGGACGACCCGCAGGTATGGCGTGCCGCCACCGCCGCGCTCGGGCGCGCCGTGCTGGGTCCGGCCGTGCGCTGGACCACCGAGGAGCTGGCGCTGCGCGCCCCCGGCCGCTCGGTGGAGGTGCGGGTCCCGCCCTACGCCGCCGTCCAGTGCATCGAGGGCCCGCGGCACACCCGCGGGACCCCGACGAACGTCGTCGAGACCGACGCGGCCACCTGGCTGGCCCTCGCCACCGGCAGGCTGTCCTGGGCGCAGGCCGTCGAGGAGGGGACGGTCAGCGCGTCCGGGCAACGGGCGGACCTGTCGGGCCACCTGCCCCTCGTCTGAGCCGCCCGCGTACGCACCACTGCGTATGGTGCCCGCCGCACCGCTGCCGCCACGCTGGTCCGGGGCGCCCCGCCGGGGCGCACGACGACGAAGGAGCAGCCATGCGGATGGGACAACGGGCCGTCGGGGCCCTGGCGGCCGGGGCCGCCCTGTCGTTGGTCGGGGCCACCGCGGCCTCGGCGCACGAGTGCTACAAGCACGACTGGCAGGAGCAGGCCTACGAGCAGCTCGGAAAGTGTCAAGGCGGGTGAGACAGGTTCCGTCAGGCGGTCTGTATGAGAGCCTCCTGTGAGGGTTGGTTGATCCACGCCGCGGTGGGCAGGTTCGGCGCTTGGGGTCGGCGGTGGCCGAAGCGTTCGGGGCGGGCGGCGTAGGCAGCGTCCAGGGTGGCCTGGCGTTGGGCGCGGACCTGGGTGGCGGTGCCGTAGTGGACGCTGGCGGGGGTGTGCAGCCCGATCCCGGAGTGGCGGTGCTCGTGGTTGTAGTAGGCGAAGAAGGCTTCGGCGAACGCGCCGGCGTCGGCCAGCGACCCGAAGCGCTCGGGGAAGACCGGGGCGTACTTCAGCGTCTTGAACGCCGCCTCGCTGTAGGGGTTGTCGTTGGACACGTGCGGCCTCGAGTGGGAGCGGGCCACGCCCAGGTCCACCAGCAGCTGGGCCACCGGTTTGGAGGTCATCGAGGTGCCCCGGTCGGCGTGGATCGCCTCGGGGACCCCGTGGATGCCCATCGCGTGCTCGAGCAGGTTCTTGGCGATGTCGGCGTCCTCGCGGGCCGCGATGGTCCAGGCCACGACGAACCGGGAGAAGATGTCGAGCACGACGTACAGGTCGTAGTACACGCCCCGCTCCGGCCCTTTGAGCTTGGTGATGTCCCAGGACCACACCTGCCCCGGGGCGGTGGCCACCAGCTCCGGTCGCTGCCGGGGCGGATGGGTGGCCTGCCGGCGCCGTTCCCCGGCCATGTCGTGCTCGCGCAGGATGCGGTGCATCGTCGACCTCGAGCACAGGTAGGTGCCCTCGTCCAGCAGCGTGGCCCAGACCTGGGCGACCGACTTGTCCGCGAACCGTTCGCTGGTCAGCACCGACAGCACGTGGGCCCGCTCGGCCGGTGTCAGCTTGTTCGCCGGTGCCGGCCGGGGTGGCGACGGGCGTGGCGGTGGCGGGTTCTTGGCCCGGTAGTGGCCGGCGCGGGAGCGGCCCAGCAGCGCGCACGCCCTGGCGGTGCCGACGTGCTCGGCCACCTCGTCCACGGCTGGGTTGATCACCGCGGCGACCGCGGCGGCTTGTCCGCGCTCTCGGAGAGCGTCTCCAAGAGCGCGTGTGCTTTTCCCATCAGGTCCAGCGCCGCCTTGGTCCTGGCCAGCTCGGCCTCGGCCTTCTCCGCCCGGACCCGTAGCGCCTGCACCTCCCGCTCGCGCCGGTCCCGCGGCCTGCTGCCCAGCCCGGACAGCGAGCCGGCCTGCGCGGCCTTGCGCCACTCGGCGATGTGGGAGGTGTACAGACCCTCACGGCGCAGGATCGCGCCTCGCTCCTCCCTGCCCGCGGCGTCGTACTCGGCCAGGATCGCCGCCTTGAACTCGGCGGTGAACGAGCGCCGCTTGGGACGGTCAGCACGAGGAGCCATGGCCCCATCATCGGCGCGACGTCAGCAACCGTCATCGTCATCTCAAAGTGTCCATTTCTCGCCCCGTGCGAGGTCAGTAGCAGATCAGCGGTGGTGTCTCACCTCATCCTGACGCACAGGGGCTGGCCGCCAACGGCACCGCCTGGGTGCCGGTCAGCGGGATGGTGCGGATGTTCCTCCTCGCCCCGGACGAGCAGGAGACCTGCGGTCCGGTCGCGGACGCGGTGGTGGCCGACTGGGTGCAGCTGTGGGAGTTCCCGCAGGAGCCGCTCGTCCACAGCAGGGCCACCATCGGGGCCGGGGCCCACGCCAAGGGCAAGAACCCCCCGCCGATCGGCTACCTCACCGACGACCACTTCGGCAGCCTCTTCGGCATGCTCATGCCCGCCCTGGTCGAGGCAGGCTGCACGCTGCCGCCGATGGAGTGAGCGCCCGGTCGCGGACGGAGCCTTCCGGCACCGGGTCCAGGAGGGGCGGTGCCGGGAGCAGCCCCAGCCGCTGCCCGGCGAGGACGGCCGACAGCCGGTCGACCGCGCCGAGCTTGCGGTAGAGGTGCTCCTGGTGCTTGTGCACGGTCCGCGGGGAGATCGCCAGCCGGGAGGCGATCCCCGCGGCCGTGCGGCCCTGGGCCAGCATCAGCAGGACCATCCGCTCTCGGCCGGTGAGCGGAGGAGCCTCGGGCGGCGCGGGGGCGAGGCGGTCCAGCAGACCCAGGTGGGAGTCGGCCCCGACCACCGTCGGCAGCGCGGCGACCAGCCGGTCCACGGCCCGCGCGTCGAGCACGTCGTCGGACACCAGGACCCAGCCCAACCACCCGCCCCTGCGCAGCGGCTCGGGGCCGCGCAGGGTCGGGACCGTGAGCTGGTGGCCGGTGAGGCGCAGCCGCTCGAACTCCTCGTGGGCCCGGTCGTCGAGGTCCCAGCCCGCGGCCTGGGCCTCCCGGAGCAGGGTGGGACGCAGGCTGCCGGTCGCGCGGTGGAAGCGGTTGAGCGGGTGCTCCCGCAGCCGGTCCGGCCCCGGCCAGGCGTCGGGGGGCGGCAGCTCGGTGCGGGCCGAGGCCATGATCTGCCAGTCGCCATCGGCGGTGCCCATGCGCACGCGGACGGCCATCGAGGCTCCGGTCAGCCGCAGCAGCCAGTCGCCGAGAACCTCGGCGGCGGTGGGCACGTCCTGCGTGTCCAGGATCTGCACCGCCAGCTCGGCGGGGGTGGGACCGGCGACCACGCGGAGCTCCCTTGCCCGTGCGACCTGCGGCCACCGGCGGCGGCCGACCTTGGCAGCGATTGTGCCGTCTCCGGCGGCCGCGCGCTCGGCGGAGCGTCCTCCCAGGCACCGGGGTGATACTGGGAGGGTGGCACGCGAGCGAGACGACCTCGAGACCGTCGACCGGCCCGGGCCGGAGCACGTGCCGGTGCGTCGACGGCCGGACCTGGTCCGGTTCCTGACGACCGGGGCCGTGCTGGGCGCGGTCCTGGGCGGCCTGCTGGGCTGGCTGGGGCCCAACGCCGCCGGCCGCACGCAGGTGCAGGAGGTGGTCCTGCTCGCCGCGGTGGGCGCCATCGTCCTGGGCCTGCTCGCGGCGGTGGCCTACCTGGTGGCCGACCGCGCCAGCCTGCGCGGCCAGGACTGACCGGCCTCGCCGACCGCCCTCGTCAGGCCACGTCGGCCAGCCCCCGCCTGATCGCGTCGGCGAAGGCCTCGACCGGCTGGGCCCCCGCCACGCCGTACCGGTCGGCGACGACGACGAACGGGACCCCCGTGGCGCCGTAGGCGCGTGCCCGCGCGATGTCCGCGGCGACCGCGTCGGCATACTCCTCGCCGGCGAGCACCGCGCCCACCCGGTCGGCCGGCAGCCCGGCCCCGACCGCCACCTCCGTCAGCACGTCGTGGTCGCTGACGTCCCGCGCGTCCGCGTGGTAGGCCGCCATCAGCGCCTCGACGAGCCGGGCCTGCAGCGCGGAGCCGCCGATCTCCCGGGCCAGGTGCAGGAGGCGGTGCGCGTCGTGGCTGTTGACGTGGGGCGCCTCCTCCGGGCGGTGCGTCAGCCCCTCCTGGGCGGCCAGGTCGCGGACCTGCCCGACCATCGCCGCCACCTGGGCCGGCCCGGCCGCGTAGCGCCGCCCGAGCGCCTCCACCGTCGTCTCGGCCGGCGGGACCGGGGCGTCCGGGTCGAGCTGGAAGGACCGCCAGACGACCTCGACGCCGTCGGCACCGTCGCCGTCCTCGGCACGGACGACCTCGATGGCCTGCTCGAGCCGGCGTCGGCCGATGGAGCACCAGGGGCAGACGATGTCGGACCAGATGTCGATGCGCACCCGGCCCAGGGTAGGCGGTCGCACGGCATACCCCTCCTGGCCCCTGTGGGATGATCGGGGACGTGGCACGCGCTGACGGACGGCTCTCGCACGACCTGCTGCCCGGGGAGCGCCTGCCCCAGGACGCCTGCGGGGTGTTCGGGGTGTGGGCCCCCGGCGAGGAGGTCGCCAAGCTCGCCTACTTCGGCCTCTACGCCCTCCAGCACCGCGGCCAGGAGGCGGCCGGCATCGCCACCAGCGACGGGCAGCGGCTGGTCGTCTACAAGGACGTCGGGCTGGTCAGCCAGGTCTTCGACGAGTCGGCGCTCGCCTCCCTGCAGGGCCACCTGGCCGTCGGCCACTGCCGCTACTCCACCACCGGCCGCAACTCGTGGGAGAACGCCCAGCCCACCCTGGGCGGCACCGCCGACCACACGGTCGCCCTCACCCACAACGGCAACCTCATCAACACCGCGGCCCTGCGCGACCTGCTCGCCGAGTCGCACGGCGGCGACCTGCGCACCTCCCCCGGGGAGGTCGGGCGCGGCAACACCACGGACACGGCCATCGTCACCGGCCTGCTCACGGCCGACGCCGACCTGCCGCTGGAGGAGGCGGCGATGCGGGTCCTGCCCCAGCTGCGGGGCGCGTTCAGCCTGGTCTTCTGCGACGAGACCACCCTGTATGCCGCCCGCGACCCGCAGGGGGTCCGTCCCCTCGTCCTCGGTCGTCTCGAGCGGGGCTGGGTGGTGGCCTCCGAGACCGCGGCCCTGGACATCGTCGGCGCCTCGGTCGTCCGCGAGGTGGAGCCGGGCGAGCTCGTCGCGGTCGACGAGAACGGCCTGCGCTCGCAGCGCTTCGCCCCCGCCGCCCCCAAGCGGTGCGTCTTCGAGTGGGTCTACCTGGCCCGGCCGGACACCACGATCGCGGGGCGGGAGGTCTACGCGCCCGGGTGGAGATGGGCCGCCGGCTCGCGGGGGAGCACCCCGTCGAGGCCGACCTGGTCATGCCGACCCCGGAGTCGGGCACGCCGGCGGCGATCGGCTACGCCGAGGCCTCCGGTATCCCCTTCGGCCACGGGCTGGTCAAGAACGCCTACGTCGGCCGCACCTTCATCGCCCCCAGCCAGACGATCCGCCAGCTCGGCATCCGGCTCAAGCTCAACCCGCTGCGCGACGTCATCAAGGGCAAGCGGCTCATCGTCGTCGACGACTCGATCGTCCGCGGCAACACCCAGCGGGCCCTCGTGCGGATGCTCCGCGAGGCCGGCGCCGCCGAGGTGCACGTGCGCATCTCCTCCCCGCCGGTGCGCTGGCCGTGCTTCTACGGCATCGACTTCGCCACCCGCGCCGAGCTGATCGCCACCGGCCTGGACACCGACTCGATCCGGGCCTCCATCGGGGCCGACTCGCTGGGCTACATCAGCGAGGACAGCATGGTCGCGGCGACCGAGCAGGACCCGTCCGCCCTGTGCACCGCCTGCTTCAGCGGCAGCTACCCCATCGAGCTGCCCGCCGAGGACCAGCTGGGCAAGGACGTGCTCGAGCTGCAGTTCCCCGTCCGCGAGGGGGCCGACCCGACCGACGTGGGCACGCTCGACGTCGAGGGGGTCGCCCCGTCCGCGGCCCTGGGCGGCTCCGACGCCGTGCGTCGTCCCTGACCCGAGCCGCGCCGTACCGACCCGTCCGGAGGATCCGATGACCGACCAGCCGATCACCTATGCCAGCGCGGGCGTGGACGTCCACGCCGGGGACCGCGCGGTGGAGCTGATGAAGGACTCCGTGCGCCGGGCCCAGCGGCCCGAGGTGCTCGGCGGGCTCGGCGGCTTCGCCGGGATGTTCGACGCCTCGGCGCTCAAGGGGATGCGCCGCCCCGTGCTGGCCACCTCGACCGACGGGGTCGGCACCAAGGTCGCGGTCGCCCAGGCGATGGGCGTGCACGACACCATCGGCCAGGACCTCGTCGGCATGGTCGTCGACGACATCGTCGTCAGCGGGGCCGAGCCGCTGTTCATGACCGACTACGTCGCCTGCGGCAGGGTCGTCCCCGAGCGGATCGCCGCGATCGTCTCCGGCATCGCCCGCGGCTGCGAGCTGGCCGGCGTGGCCCTCGTCGGCGGCGAGACCGCCGAGCACCCCGGGCTGCTGGAGCCGGACGAGTACGACGTCGCCGGCGCCGCCACCGGGGTCGTCGAGCACGACCTCGTCCTGGGGCCGCACCGGGTGGAGCGCGGCGACGTCGTCCTGGCGCTGCCGTCCTCGGGGCTGCACTCCAACGGCTACTCCCTCGTCCGCCGGGTCGTCGCGGCCGCCGGGTGGGGCTGGGACCGGCACGTCGACGAGCTCGGCCGCACGATCGGCGAGGAGGCCCTGGAGCCCACGCGGATCTACACCCGGGCGCTGCTCGAGGTGGTCCGGGCCGACGTAGGGCTGCACGCGCTGTCGCACGTCACCGGCGGCGGGCTGGCCGCCAACCTGGCCCGGGTGCTGCCCAGGGACACCCTGGCCACCGTCGAGCGGGTCTGGTCGCCGCCCCCCGTCTTCCGCCTGGTGCAGGAGCTGGGCCGGGTGCCGCTGGCCGACCTGGAGCAGACGCTCAACATGGGCGTCGGCTTCGTCGCCGTCGTGGCGCCGGAGGGTGTCGCTCGCGCCCAGGAGATCCTGCGGGCGCACGGCACAGAGGCCTGGGTGGTGGGGGCGGTCGGCGATCCCAGCACCGTGTCGATGTACGGGGCGCCGGTCGTGCAGGGTGCCAAGGGCGTCGACGGGGGCGCCGTGATGATGGTGGGGGACTACCCCGCCTGAGCGGGCGTCACCAGCAGCCAGTAGCTGGTCGGTCCCCGGGTGCGACGGTCCCGGTCCACCGGGTGTCGGCGGCGTCGGGCGTCAGGGCGGTGCGCACGCCGCCCTCCTCGTGGTCGAAGAGCACCACGCTGCGGGCCGGGTCGGCCAGGTCCACCTGCACGGCGTTGGCCACCGTGTCGATCGGCACGTCCTCGAACAGCCACGTCGGACCCTCGGCGGAGACGGGGTCGCGCGGGCTGGACTGGTGCCACAGCCGCACCCGTTCGTCGGTGACGTCGGTCGGGACGCACCCGGCCGCCGTGACGTCGGCACCCGTGGCGTCCTCGCCCAACGGCTCCTGGCACACCCGCAGCTGCACCTGCAGGTCCTGGAAGTTCAGCAGCCGGGTGTAGGCCCACGTCGAGAGCACGCCGACGAGACCGAAGAGAAGCAGGACGACCCAGAGCCGGTTGCGCCGCACCTTCCCCTTGACGACGGCGTCGTCGGCCGTCCACCTGGCCTCGTGCCGTGCTCGCTGCGCCATGCCGTCCGGTCCTCCCCGTCGTCGCCGACCTCCCAGGGTATGCCGTGCGCGCGGCTCAGCCCACCCCGTCCGCGAGCACGCCGGTCTGCACCGCCCACAGGTCCGCGTAGGGCCCCGGGCGCGAGACCAGCTCGTCGTGGGTCCCGGCCTCCACGACCCGCCCCGCCTCCAGCACCCAGATCCGGTCGGCGTGCCGCACCGTCGAGAGCCGGTGGGCCACCATGATCGTCGTCCGCCCCTGGCTGACCTCCGCGAGCGAGCGCTGGATCGCCGCCTCGGTCTCGTTGTCCACGGCCGAGGTGGCCTCGTCGAGGACCAGGACGGCCGGGTCCCGCAGGATGGCCCGGGCCAGGGCCAGCCGTTGGCGCTGGCCGCCGGACAGGGTCACGCCCCGCTCACCCACGAGGGTGTCGTAGCCCAGGGGCGTGCCGGTGACGAACTCGTGGGCGGCGGCCTGCTCCGCGGCCCGCCGGACCTCCTCGCGGGAGGCCTCGGGTCGGCCGTAGGCGATGTTGTCGGCGATCGTGCCCTCGAAGAGGAACACGTCCTGGGCGACGTAGCCGATCCGGCCGCGCAGCGACTCCCAGGTCAGCTCGCGCAGGTCGGTGCCGTCGAGCAGCACCTGGCCCGACCGGGGGTCGGCGAAGCGCAGGAGCAGTCGCAGGAGGGTGGACTTGCCCGCGCCGGTCGCGCCGACCACCGCGTGCACCTGCCCGGCCGGCACCTCCATCGAGACCCCGTGCAGGACGTCCGGCCCGTCGGCGTAGCCGGCCCGGACGTCGACCAGCTCCAGCTGCCCGCGCACCCGCGGCAGCGTGCGGTCCCCCTCGACGGTCAGCGGCTCCTCGTCGAGCAGGGCCAGGATCCGGCGGACGGAGGCCATCGCCCGCTGGTAGAGGTCGAGCACCTCGCCGACCGAGGTCAGCGGCCACAGCAGCCGCTGGGTCATGAAGACGAGCACCGAGTAGAGGCCGACCTCCAGGGTGCCGTCGAGGGCCATCCAGCCGCCCATGAGCAGGGTGGTGGTGAACCCGACCAGGATGGCCATGCGGATGAGCGGCACGAACGCCGCCGAGGCCCGGATGGCGTCGGCGTTGGCCAGCCGGTAGGCCTCGGACACCTCGCGCACCCGCGACAGCTCGCGGTCCTCGGCGGTGAACGACTTGATCGTCGCCATCCCGCCGAGGTTGGCCGAGACCAGCCCGCTGATGCGGGAGACGGCGGCCCGGACCACGGCGTAGCGGGGGACCAGGTGCCGCTGGAACCACAGCGACCCGGCCACGATGACCGGGATGGGCAGGAACGCCAGCAGGGTCAGCGTCCAGCTGCTCGCCGCGAAGACGGCCCCGACCAGGACGATGTTGAGGGCCAGCGTCCACAGCTTGTCCACGCCGGCGTCGAGGAAGCGCTCGAGCTGGTTGACGTCGTCGTTGACCACCGCGAGCGTGCCGCCGGTGGGCCGGGACTCGTGCCAGGCCATGTCCAGGCCCTGCACGTGCCCGTACGCCTCCAGCCGCAGGTCGTGCTCCACCTGCTGGGCCAGGTTGCGCCACGTCAGCGCGGCCAGGTAGTCGAAGAGCGACTCCAGGACCCACACGACCGCGTTGACGACCGCGAGCCAGACGAGCTGCTCGCGCCGGTCGGCGACCCCGAGCAGGTCGGCGACGAAGGAGTCGCTGCCGCGCACGACGACGTCGATGGCCGCGCCGATGAGCAGCTCGGGCATGACGTCCATGACCTTGCGCACCGTGGACAGCAGGAACGCCAGCACCACGCGTGCGCGGTACTGGCGGTACCTGGTCCAGAGCTGGGCGAGCGGGTGGGTCACCTCACCACCCGGACGCCCGGACGGGGACGATCACCTCGGGTCGGGGTCTCCCGGGGCCCAGGCGTCGTCCTCGTCGTCGTCGGTGTCGTCGACGTAGGCCGCGTAGGGGTCCTCGTCGTCCTCCTCCTCGGCGTCCACGTGGTCGCTGTCGTCGGGAAACTCACCTCGCGCGCTGCGGAGCTCTCGCTCCAGGGCGGTGAGGTCGGTGCTGGGAGCCGAGTACTTCAGCTTCCGGGCGACCTTGATCTGCTTTGCCTTGGCTCGGCCGCGCCCCATGGCGTGACCCCCTCGTGTCGTGTCGTCCGGAGCGGCACCGCTGGCTGATCAACCTGGTCGCGCAGCCGGTCCGGGAGTGCGAATGTTCGTGGGGCCAAGGTTACATGAGACGGGGCTCACGACCCGCATCGCCCGGACCGGGGCTGCTCAGCCGCGCCGGTTGCGGGTCCAGGTGTGCACGAGGATGGCGCCCAGCCCGACCACCGCCAGGCCCAGGACGACCCAGACCCAGCCGGGCAGCCCGGTGTCCACACCCTGCGCCACGGGCGACCCGGCCTCCTCGTCCTGGGCGGCGTCGTCGGTCGCGTCCTGCTCCTGGGCCGTGCCCTGCTCCTGGGCCGCGCCCTGGTCGGCCCCCTCGCCGACGGTGAAGCCCAGCGTGCCGGAGATCGGGTGGCCGTCGGAGCTGGTGACCCGCCAGGCCACCTGGTAGGTCCCCTCCTCCATCCCGGCGACCTCCTGGACCACGTCCTGACCGTCCACGACCGGCTCGCCCACGAGGTAGTCGCCCCCCGGGCCGCCGGTCACCGCCACCTGCGCGCCGATGACCGCCACCTCGCCGGAGAAGGTGAAGGTCAGCGAGCCGGGGGCCTGCGCCAGCACCGCCCCGTCCTCGGGGTCGGTCCCGACCAGCTGGTCGTGCGCGGAGGCGGCGCCGGGGGCCAGGAGCAGCCCGGTGAGCAGGACGAGGAGGAGGGGACGCAGGAACCTGAGCACCCCTCCACTGTAGGCCGACTCCGACGCCCCGTCGGACGCCGGAGCGCATACCCTGCCCGGATGGGTCCCACCTCCTACCGCACCGTGGCCGCCGCGGCCGAGGCGACGGTCGAGGACCGCCGGTCGGTCTTCACCTGCTGGCTGCGCCGCGCCCAGGACGAGGACCAGGCCCGCGCGGTCGTCGAGGAGGCCCGCCGCACCTTCTGGGACGCCCGCCACCACTGCTCCGCGTTCGTCCTCGGTCCGGACGGGGCGACCGTGCGCAGCAACGACGACGGGGAGCCGGCCGGCACCGCCGGGGCGCCGATGCTCGAGGTGCTCACCGGGTCGGGGCTGACCGAGGTCGTGGCCGTCGTCACCCGGTGGTTCGGCGGGACGCTGCTGGGGGGCGGGGGACTGGTCCGGGCCTACTCGGGAGCGGTCCGCGAGGCCGTCGCGCAGGCGCGGGTGCTCACCCGGGTGCAGGTCGAGGAGGTCGACGTCGTGGTCGGGCACGACCTGGCCGGCCGCCTCGAGCACGACCTGCGCGCGCGGCGCGTGCCGGTCCCCTCGGTCGGGTATGCCGAGCAGGTGCGGCTGCGCGTGCAGGTGCCGGTCGACCGGGCCGACGAGCTGCCCGGCCTGCTCGCCGGGCTCACCGGCGGCGCCGCCGTCGTCGACGAGGACAGCCGGGTCCGCAGCTGGGCGGACGAGGGGCCCGCGACGCCATGACGACCAGCGGCCGGCACGGCCCCGGCTGGTACTTTTCCCGCATGCCCCCGCACCCCCCGATCGTCCCGTTCGTGCCCGTGGTCATCGGGGGCGAGCTGGCGACCTATACCCTCGCCCGGGCCTTCCACGGCGAGCTCGGGGTGCGCACGACGGTGATGACCCGGGGCGTGCCGGCCCCGGTGCGGGGCTCGGCGATCATCGACGACGAGGTCGTGCCCGGGCTCGACGACCTCGACGAGGTGGTGGCCGCGGTGCACCGGGTGGCCGACGCCCACCCCGACCGCCGGGTCATGCTCATGGGGACGATGGACTGGTGGGTCGAGCGGATCGTCTCGCTGCGGGACCGCTTCGACGAGCGGGTCGTGGTGCCCTACCCCGAGCTGCCGCTCATCGAAGCGCTCAGCGACAAGGAGCGCTTCGCCCAGGTGTGCGCCGAGGTCGGGGTCGCCCATCCGCGCACGGTCGTTCTCGACCCCGACGTGCCCGAGTCCGGGGTGCCCGCGCTGCTGGCCGACCTGCGCGCGCCGCTCGTCGTCAAGCCGGCCGACTCGCCCGCCTTCCACGGGCTGCTCTACGCGGGCAAGCAGAAGGTCGCTACGCCGACGGGGTCGCGGAGCTGCTCGCGCTGCGGCGCGTCATGACCGGCGCGGGGTACGCCGGCGCCCTCGTCGTCCAGGAGCGGGTCCCCGGCGGCGACGAGCAGATGCGCGTGCTGACCACCTACTCCGACCGGTCCGGCCGGGTCCGCTGGGGCCGGATGGGGCACGTGCTGCTGGAGGACCACGACCCGGGGATGATCGGCAACCCGCTGGCGGTCGTCCACGGGGCCAGCGCCACCGCGATGGCCGACGCCACCCGGCTGCTGGAGCACGTGGGGTGGACCGGCTGGGCCAACTTCGACATCAAGGTCGACCCGCGCGACGGCCGGGAGCACTTCTTCGAGCTCAACCCCCGCCTGGGCCGCTCGCACGGCTACCTCACCGCGGCCGGCCACCCGGTCGCCACGCCCTGGGTGCGCGAGCACGTCGAGGGGCTGGACCCCTACGACGGCCTGGAGACCGGCCCGGAGACCGACGACTGGCTCTACTCGATCGTGCCCGTCCCGCTGCTGCGCCGCTACGTCACCGACCCGGGGACCCGCGAGCGGCTCGCCCGCATCCGGCGCACCGGGCGGGTCGTGCGGCCGTTCGTCTACGGGCCCGACCGCGGGCGGGACCGGCGCCTGGCCCAGCTGAAGAACGACCTGCTCTACGCGCGCAGCTTCGCCCGGTACTACCGCAGGCCGGTGACCTCGTGACCGCCGACGACCGGCTGCTGCCGCCCACCTGGGACCGGCCGGTGCTCGGGGTCCTCGGCGGGATGGGGCCGGCGGCCACCGTCGCCTTCCTCGACGCGCTCGTGCGGGCCACGCCGGCCGGGCGCGACCAGGACCACATCGACACCGTCGTGCTCGGTCACGCCTCCACCCCCGACCGCACCGCCCGGCTGCTCGACCCCGACCTGCCCGACCCCACGCCATACCTCGTGGGGGACCTGGAGCTGCTGGCGCGGCTCGGCGCCACCTGCGCGGTGGTCGCGTGCAACACCTCGCACGCCTTCCTGCCCGCGGAGCTGCCGCTGCCGCTCCTCTCGCTCGTGCGCGTCGGCGCCGGGGCGGCCGTCGACCGGGCCGGCGCGCAGGGCGCGGCGCGACCTCGCGTGCTGGTGCTGGCCACCGACGGGACCGTGCTGAGCCGGGTCTACCAGGACGCGCTGGCCGGCCTGGGCGCCGAGCCGCTGCTGCCGGACGAGGAGGGCCAGCGGGCGGTCATGGCGATGATCTACCAGGGGGTCAAGGCCGGGGTCCACGTCCCGACCGGGCACTTCCTCGAGCTCGTCGGGCGGCTCCGCGGGGAGGCCGACACGGTCCTCCTGGGCTGCACCGAGCTCTCCGTCCTGGCGGAGCAGGCGGGGGACGCCCTGCCGGGGTATGCCGTCGACGCCCAGGCCGCGCTCGTGGCCCGGGTCGTCGACGAGCTCGGCTGAGCGGACCCGCGCCGGGGCCGGGCCCCGGGCGGACAACTGGCGGCAACCCGCTGCCGTCGGGCCAGACCCTTCGTTACGGTGACCGTCATGACCCCGCTCCTCGAGCCCGTGCCCGACGTCCCCGTCCACGTCGTCGTCATGGGCGTCTCCGGGTGCGGGAAGAGCACCATCGCCCGGGCGCTCCACGAGCGTCTCGGGTGGGAGTTCGCGGAGGGGGACGAGTACCACCCCCGCGCCAACGTGGAGAAGATGGCCAGCGGCCGGCCGCTGATGGACGAGGACCGGTGGCCCTGGCTGCGGACGCTGGCGGACTGGACCCGGGAGCGGGACGAGCGCGGAGAGTCGACGGTCCTGTCCTGCTCGTCGTTGAAGCGCAGCTACCGCGACCTGCTGCGCGACGGGGGAGCGGGGACCTACTTCGTCCACATGCACGGCGACAAGGGGATCCTGCTCGAGCGGATGGAGAGCCGTGAGCACTTCATGCCGCCCACCCTCCTGGAGTCCCAGCTGGACACCCTCGAGCTGCTCGAGCCGGATGAGCGCGGCGTCCTCGTCGACGTCGCCCTGCCGGTGGAGCGGGCCGTGCGGGTGGTCCTGGCCCACCTGCAGTAGGTCCGGTCAGACCAGCTCGAGCGCCTCGGCCACGACCCGGCCGCGGTGCAGGACGGTCCGGTCGGTGCCCCGGTCCATCACGGCGGAGGTCGGCGTCTCCCCGTCGAGGAGCACGAGGTCGGCCCGGTCGCCGACGGCCAGCCCGGGCCGGTCGGACACACCCGTGAGCCGCGGCAGGGCCCGGTCCACGATCGAGGCCCCGCCCCGGGTGGCCACGGCCAGGCAGTGCTCGACGAGCTCGTCCCGGCGGAAGCCGTGCGTGAAGGCCAGCTGCCAGGTGCGGTCGAGCATGTCGGCGTTGCCGTAGGGCGACCAGTAGTCGCGCTGCCCGTCCTCGCCCAGGCCGACCCGGACGCCGTGCTCGGCGAACTGCTCCAGGGGCAGGTTCGCCCGTCCGCCGGGCGCCACGGTCGCCGTCGCGACGTCGGCCTCGGCGAGCCGCTCGACCAGCGCGCGGGTCTGGCTCTCGGTGCCGTCCCACAGCCCGTAGCCGTGGGAGACCAGCACCTGGCCCTGCATCCCCAGCGCCACCGTCCGCTCCAGGATCAGGTCGGCCGAGAAGCGGCCCAGCTCGCCGGGCTCGTGCAGGTGGACGTCGACCGGCAGGCCGTGCCGCTCGGCGAGGCCGAAGACGAGGTCGAGGTGGCGCACCGGGTCCCGGTCGAGGCTGCACGGGTCGATGCCGCCGACGACGTCGGCCCCGGCCCGCAGCGCGTCCTCGAGCACCTGCACCGACCCCTCCTCGCGCAGCAGCCCCGCCTGCGGGAAGGCGACGACCTGCACCTCCACGCGGTCCCGGTGCGTCTCCCGGGCCGCGAGCACGGCCTCGAGCCGCTCGAGCCCGGCGTCGACGTCGACCTGGGCGAAGGACCGCACCCGGGTCGTCCCGCGGGCCACCATCAGCCCGAGCGTGTGCGCCACCCGCTCGACGATCCCGACCTCGGCGTCCCGCCAGTGGCGGCGGTCGTTGAGCATCATCGTCCACACCCCCGGGCCGCCGGTGTGCGGGCGGAACGGCAGCCCGAGGCGGGTGGAGTCCAGGTGTACGTGCACGTCGGCGAAGGCCGGCAGCAGCAGCCGTCCCCGGCCGTCGACCTCCTCCTCCCCGGCCGGTCCCTCCCCCGCGCCCCCGGGCACCACCTCGGCGACCAGCTCGCCCTCGACCCGGACGTCGGACACCTGGCCGCCCCACGGGCGGCAGCGACGGATCCACATGGCCGCCAGCGTAGGACGTGCCCGTGCGACGCTGGGGCCATGGACGGACCGACCAGCCCGCGCGTGCTCCAGGTGCTGCCCTCTGCGGCCGCCGCCGTCACCGACCTCGTCGAGGGGGTGCCCGCCGGGCGGTGGGACGCCCCGACGCCGTGCGAGGGCTGGGACGTGCGGACGCTCGTGAACCACCTCACGGCCGAGCACCTGTGGGCCCCGCGACTGCTCGCCGGGGAGAGCCCGGCCGACGTCGGTGACGCCTACGACGGCGACGTGCTGGGGGAGGACCCGGTCGGGGCGTGGCGCTCGGCGGTCACCTCCTCCCTGCTGGCCTGGGCCTACGTCGAGGACCCGGCGCGGACCGTGGAGGTGTCGGCCGGGGCCCTCCCGGTGACCGAGTACGCCGCCCAGATGCTCGTCGACCTCGTCGTGCACGGCTGGGACCTCGCGGTGGCGACCGGCCAGCCGTACACGCCGGCGGCCGAGGCGGTGGCGGAGGCCCGTGCCTACGAGGAGCCGCGGGTGGCCGCCGGCGGGCTGGAGGGACTCTTCGCGCCGCCGGTGCCGGCCGCCTCGGACGCCCCGCTCGACCGGCTGGTCGCGATGCTGGGGCGCGCACCCGGCTGAGCCACCCCATACCCTGGGGTGCGTGCTGACCCAGGACCTGCCCCGCGACTGGTGGAAGAGCGCCGTCGTCTACCAGATCTACCCCCGCAGCTTCGCCGACAGCGACGGCGACGGCGTGGGCGACCTCAGGGGGATCATCGGCCGGCTCGACCACCTGGCCGACCTGGGGGTGGACGTCGTCTGGCTCTCGCCCGTCTACCGCTCGCCGCAGGACGACAACGGCTACGACATCAGCGACTACCAGGACGTCGACCCGGTGTTCGGCACGCTCGCGGACCTCGACGAGCTGATCGCCGCCGCCCACCAGCGGGGGCTGCGGGTCGTCATGGACCTCGTCGTCAACCACACCAGCGACGAGCACGACTGGTTCCTGGAGAGCCGCTCGTCCACGGACTCGCCGCGACGCGACTGGTACCACTGGGCGCCGCCGCGGCCGGGCCACGTCGGCGGGCAGCCGGGGGCGGAGCCGAGCAACTGGGGGTCCTTCTTCTCCGGCTCCGCGTGGGAGTGGGACGAGGCCTCGGGGGAGTACTACCTGCACCTGTTCAGCCGCAAGCAGCCCGACCTCAACTGGGAGAACCCGCAGGTCCGGCAGGCGGTCCACGCGATGATGCGCTGGTGGCTGGACCGGGGCGTCGACGGCTTCCGGATGGACGTCATCAACCTGATCGACAAGCCCGAGGGCTACCCCGACGGACCGGTGCCGCAGGACGGCCTGTGGGGTGACGCGTTCTCCATGGTGGCCACCCGGCCGAAGGTCCACGAGCACCTGCAGGAGATGCACCGCGAGGTCTTCGCCGACCACCCGCACGCCTTCCTCACCGTCGGCGAGATGCCCGGCGTCACCGTCGACCAGGCGCGGCTGTTCACCGACCCGGCCCGGCGCGAGGTCGACATGGTCTTCCAGTTCGAGCACGTCGACCTCGACGCGGGGCCGGGGGGCAAGTTCGACGTGGCCCCGCTGTCCATGCCCCGGCTGCGGGAGAACCTCATGGCCTGGCAGACCGGGCTCGCCGACGTGGGCTGGAACAGCCTCTACTGGGACAACCACGACCAGCCGCGCGTGGTGTCCCGCTTCGGCGACGACGACGCGGTATGGCGTTCCCGCTCGGCGCGGACGCTGGCGACGGTGCTGCACCTCATGCGGGGGACGCCCTACGTCTACCAGGGCGAGGAGATCGGGATGACCAACGTGGGCTTCACCTCCCCGGAGCAGTTCCGCGACATCGAGTCGGTGAACTACCTGCGGGAGCAGACCGCCACCGGGCGGACGGTCGAGGAGGTGCTGCCGGGGCTGTCGGCCAAGAGCCGCGACAACGCCCGCACCCCGGTGCAGTGGACGGCCGGGACGCACGCGGGCTTCACCACCGGAGAGCCGTGGATCGCGGTGGCGGACAACCACACCGAGATCAACGTGGAGTCCCAGGCGGGCGTGGAGGGGTCGGTGCTGGAGCACTACCGGGACCTGATCCGGCTGCGGCACACCGAGACCGCCGTGGCCCACGGCGACGTGGAGCCGCTGGCGACGGACCACCCGGACCTGTGGGCCTACGCCCGCCGGCACGAGGGCACCGAGCTGCTCGTGCTCGCGGCCTTCACCCGGGAGGAGGTCGTCCTGCCCCCCGAGCTGGTGCAGGGCTGGGCCGACGCCGAGGTGCTGGTGCCGACCTCCCCGGAGGCGGCCCGGTCCGTGCTCGCCGACGGCACGCTGCCCGGGTGGGAGTCGGTCGTCCTGCGTCGGATGCGCTGAGGGCGGCCGGGCCGGCCCCCGGTCCTCAGCGCAGCGCCGGCAGGACCTCCTCGGCGAAGGCGTCGACGAAGGCTGTCTGCTCCTGCCCCACGTGGTGCAGGTAGAGGTCGTCGAACCCCAGCTCGGCGTACTCGGCCAGCCACTCCCGGTGCTGCCCCAGGTCGCTGGAGATGCGCACCCCGTCCCGGACCACGTCCACCCCGACGTGCTCGGAGGCGACGTCGAAGCCCTCGGTGGTGGCGGTGTCCCAGTTCACCGGCTCGGAGAAGACGTTGGAGCGCCACTGCTCGACGGCGATCCGTTCGGCGTCCTCCTGGGTGGGCGCCCAGGAGAGGTGGACCTGCAGGGACGTCCGCCCCCGCCCACCGGCGTCGCGGTAGGCGGCGAGCAGCTCGCGCAGCGTCGCGACCGGCTGGTTGATCGTCACCAGGCCGTCGGCCCACCCGGCGACGCGGGCGGCCGACTCCACCGAGACGGCCGGGCCGACGAGCAGAGGGGCGGGGTCGGCCCGCTCCCACACCCGGGCGCGGTCGACGGTGATCCTCCCCTCGTGCGAGACCTCCTCGCCGGCGAGCAGCCGCCGGATGACGTCCACGCTCTCCTCCAGCCGGAGGACGCGCTCCTCCTTGCGGGGCCACGCCTCGCCGGTGACGTGCTCGTTGACGTTCTCGCCGCTGCCGAGGGCCACCCAGAAGCGCCCGGGGAACATCTGGCCCAGGGTGGCGATCTTCTGGGCGTGCACGGCCGGGTGGTAGCGCTGGCCGGGGGCGGACACGCACCCCAGGGGAAGGTCCGTGGTGGCCAGGGCAGCGCCCAGCCAGGACCAGGCATACCCCGAGTGGCCCTGCCGGGCGCTCCAGGGAAAGAGGTGGTCCGAGCACATGGCCATCTGGAACCCGGCGCGTTCGGCGTGCTGGACGTCGGCCAGCAGCTGACGGGGGCTGATCTGCTCGTGCGAGGCGTGGAAGCCGATCCTGGTCATGCGCGTCCTTCCGGGGGCGGGGTGGGGGAGGGCCGGCGGGGGCCGGTCACGGGATGGACAGCTGGCCCTGCGGCCGCAGCCGCACCCAGCGCACGCCGTAGCCGTCGAGCTGGACCGTCAGCGTCCCGCCCTGCTCGACCTCCAGCGTCTCGTGGGAGAGCAGGTCGGTCAGGTGCGGGTCGGCGATCGGCCCGTCGACGTCCACCTCCACGGTGACCGGCTCGGCGCCCAGGTTGTGCACCGCCAGGACAGCGGAGGCGTCGATGTCGAGGCGGTGCGCCAGCACCTGGGGGCCGGCGTCGTGCTCCAGGACGGTCAGCTCGCCCCAGCCCACCTCGGGGCAGGCCTTGCGGATGTCGATGAGACCACGGATCCAGGACAGCAGCGAGTCCGGGTCGTGCTGCTGGGTGAGCACGTTGACGTGCTCGGGCCCGTAGGGGCCGGGGACCACCCGCTGGACGAGCCGGGAGGGCCTGGCCGTGGAGAACCCCCCGTTCTTCCCAGGGCTCCACTGCATCGGGCTGCGCACCGCCATCCGGCCCTCGGCCTCGAGGTCCTCGCCCATGCCGATCTCCTCCCCGAAGTAGAGGGAGGGGGAGCCGGGCAGGGAGAACATCAGGGAGTAGGCCATCCGGACCCGCCGCGGGTCGCCGCCCATCATCGGCGGCAGCCGACGCTTGAGCCCCCGGTCGTAGACCTGCATGCGCTCCTCGGGGCCGAACGCGGCGAAGACCTCCTGGCGCTCCTCCTCGGTGAGCTTGTCCAGCGTCAGCTCGTCGTGGTTGCGCAGGAAGGTGGCCCACTGGCAGGTGCGGTGGATCGGCGGACGTCCGTGCAGGGCCTCGACGAGCGGGCGGGCGTCCTGCCGGGCCAGTGCCAGGTAGGTGCGCTGCATGGTGATGAAGTCGAACTGCATGTGCATCTCGTCGGCGGCGTCCCCGCCGAAGAAGCGCAGCTGCTCCTCCCTGCTCAGGTTGACCTCGCCCAGCATCATGGCCGAGCCGTTGCGCCGGGAGAGGAAGTCGCGCAGCTGCTTCATGAACCGGTGGGGGTCGACCACGTACTCCGGGGAGCCGGTCGCCTCGGCGGACTGCTCGAAGAAGGGCACGCCGTCCACGCGGAAGCCGTCCAGCCCCAGCTGCAGCCAGAAGCCGACCGTGCGCATGATCTCGTCGACCACCGCCGGGTGGTCCAGGTTGAGGTCGGGCTGGTGCTTGTAGAAGTGGTGCAGGTAGTACTCGCCGGTCCGCTCGTCCAGCTCCCAGATCGAGTCCTCCTCGTCGGGGAAGACGACCTGGTCGGAGGTGTCGCCCGGGTCGTCCGGCCGCCAGACGTAGAAGTCGCGGTAGTAGTTCTTCTCCGGGTCCTTCTCCCTCCGGGAGGCCTTGAACCACGGGTGCTGGTCGCTGGTGTGGTTGATGACCAGGTCGGCGATGACCCGGATCCCGCGGTCGTGCGCGAGCCGGACCAGCTCGACGAACTGGCCGTGGTTGCCCAGCCGCTCGTCGACGCCGTAGTAGTCCATGACGTCGTAGCCGTCGTCCCGGTCCGGGCTGGGGTAGAACGGCATCAGCCACAGGCAGGTGATGCCCAGGTCGGCGAGGTAGTCGATCCGTCGGGCCAGCCCCTGGATGTCACCCACCCCGTCGCCGTCCGCGTCGTAGAACGTCTCCACGTCCATCGAGTAGACGATGGCGTTCTTCCACCACAGGTCGCTGGTGTCGGTGATCCGCATGTCCCCACCCTGGCCTGCCGCGGCCCCGGCCTCAACCGAGGACGGGGCCGCGACCTGCTCGGTCACAGCCCCGTCCGGGGTGGTGCAGCGGCACGGAGCCGCGGTCGGCTCAGTCCTGCTGGCTCTGGTCCCAGGGCTTGCGCTCGCCCTCGGGGCGCTCCCAGGAGTGCGCGCCGGGCTGGTCCCGGTGGGCGCCCTGCTCAGGCTGCTCCGCCCGTGCGGGGTCCGGCTGCCCCGGGACGTCGGGGACGACCTGCTCCTGCTGCGGCAGGGTGCCCAGCTCGGGGGAGTCCTGGTCGGCGCGTTGCTGCTGGGCGGCCCTGGCCTTGCGGGCGCCTCGGCCACGGCGGCCTCGGCCTCCTTGCCGGAACGCTGCTTGGTCGCCCCCTCGGCGTGCCGGGAGGCGTCCTCGGCCTCCGCCCGGGCCCGGCGCAGCGCCTCGCGCGGGTCCTCCAGGGTGGGGGTGTCCAGGTCGTCCAGCCCGGTGTCGCCGGCGTCCGGCCGCAGCTGGGAGGACGGGGCGTCCAGGTAGTTGGAGCCACGCGAGCGCTCGCCCCCGCCGAGCGCGTCGCCGATCCCGGCCAGCGCGGAGGTGAGCTCGCTCGGCACGACCCACATCTTGTTGGACTCGCCCTGGGCGATCTGCGGCAGCATCTGCAGGTACTGGTAGGCCAGCAGCTTGCTGTCGGGGTTGCCCTTGTGGATGGCGTCGAAGACCTGCAGGATCGCGCGGGCCTCACCCTGGGACTCCAGGATCGCCGACTGGGCCGTGCCCTCGGCGCGCAGGATCTGGGCCTGCTTCTCACCCTCGGCGGTGAGGATCTGGGACTGCTTGACGCCCTCGGCGTTGAGGATCGTGGCACGCCGGTCGCGCTCGGCGCGCATCTGCTTCTCCATCGAGTCCTGCACGGAGGCGGGCGGGTCGATGGCCTTGAGCTCGACGCGGTTGACGCGGATGCCCCAGCGGCCGGTGGCCTCGTCGAGGACGCCGCGCAGCTGGCCGTTGATCATGTCGCGGCTGGTCAGGGTCTGCTCCAGGTCGAGGGAGCCGATGACGTTGCGCAGCGTGGTGACGGTCAGCTGCTCGATGCCCTGGATGTAGTTGGCGATCTCGTAGGTCGCCGCCTTGGGGTCGGTGGGCTGGAAGTAGATGACGGTGTCGATCGAGACGACGAGGTTGTCGCTGGTGATGACCGGCTGCGGCGGGAAGCTGACGACCTGCTCGCGCAGGTCCACGACCGAGCGGGGCCGGTCGATGAAGGGGATGAGGAAGTGCAGGCCGGCGTCCAGGGTGCGGTCGTACTTGCCCAGCCGCTCCACGATGACGGCGGTGGCCTGGGGGACGATCCGGATCGCGCGGGCGATCGCCACGATCGTGAACAGCACGAGCAGGGCGACGACCGCCCACACGATGATGCTGACGGGGTCTGGCATGAATGCTCCTTCAAGAGGTCGGGGGAGGGGGTGCTGCTGGCCTCAGTCCTGCGGGGGAGGCTCCAGCGGCTTGTCCTCGGGGGTGGCCGCGGCGACGACCGCGGTGGCGCCGTCGATGCGGACCACGGTCACCACGTCGCCGGGGGCGAAGGTCTGCCCGGCCAGCTCGGCCCGCGCGGTCCAGGTCTCGCCGCGCAGCTTGACCAGGCCGGCCCGGTCGGTCACCGTCTGCTCGACGGTGGCCGGGTGGCCGACGTTGCCCTCGACGCCGATGACGGCGCCCTTGCCCTCCAGCCGCAGGTACTTCAGCGCCATGGGGCGCAGGGCGAGCACGAACAGGGCGGCCGCCCCGACGAAGACGAGCACCTGGACGAGGATGGGCAGCCCCGCGCCGGCGACGACGGCGGCCACGAGGGCACCCAGCGCCAGCATGAGGAAGAGCAGGTCGAGCGTGGTCATCTCCACGACGCCGAACGCCAGCGCCGCACCGAGCCACCACAGCCACTGCGTGTCCCGCAGCCAGTCCATGTGGTCTCCTTTCCCTCCCGGGGTGCCAGTCTAGGGGTCCGACGCGGGGCCGCCCCGGGCGGTTCCCGGCTCGCGCTGGGGAAGGACGAGCAGGGCCCCGGCCACGAGGAGCGCGGCGGACAGGACGAGCCCGGCGCCGAGGCTGTCGAGCCGGTCGGAGAACCAGCCGGTGAGCCAGGGGCCGACCGTCTGCCCGGCGCCGAACGCCGCGGTCGCGAAGGCCAGCCCCGAGGTCCACAGCCCGGCGGGCAGCACCCGGCGCACCCCGACCGTCATCGCCGTCACCACCGACAGGAAGGTGCCGCCCACGACGACGCCGGACACGAAGAACGCCCACGTCTGCGCGACGACGACCGGCAGGACGGTGCCCAGGGCGAGCACGGTCATCAGCACGGTCATCGCCCGGGACCCGCCCAGCCGCCCGATGAGGGGCCCCCAGACGAACCAGCCCGCCGACGCCGCCAGCCCGACGACGACCCAGAACGCGGCCACCGTCGCCAGCCCGACGCCCTGCTCCTGGAGGAACGCGACGACGAACGTCAGGTAGGCGATGTAGCCCAGCCCGAAGAAGGTGTAGCCGCCCGAGAGCCACCCGATCCGCCCCCGGTCCCACCGGCGGTGCTCGGCCGAGGGAGGGGCGGGGTCGGCCGTCGACCGCAGCGCACCGGCCGCGACGACCGTGGCGAGGGCCCCGAGGGCGGCCAGGGCCACCCACCCCAGCTGCCAGCCGACCAGCCCGCCCGCCCCGGGCACGTCCACGGCCGACCCGGGCGCACGGTCCAGGACCCACGGCACGAGCAGCCCGGCCAGGGTCATCCCACCGCCCGCGCCGCCGTAGTAGAGCCCCAGCATCAGCGCCGCCCGGCGTGGCGTGCCCTCGGCACCGGCGGCGGCGACGAGCGCCGCGCCGAGGACGAACGCCCAGGCCCCACCGACCCCGGCGGCCGCGCGGGCGAGCAGCAGCACGCCGTAGGTGCCGGTCAGCGCGGTCAGGAGCAGGGCCGCGGTGCAGACCGCGGACCCCAGCAGGAACGCCCGGCCGGTGCCCAGCGCCCGGGCGGTCGGCGCGGCGACGAGGGCGCCGGCGAGGTAGCCGGCGGCGTTGGCGGTGTTGAGCGCCCCCGCCTGCGACCAGGTCCAGCCCAGCTCGGCCGACATCTCCGGCAGGAGCAGGGCGTAGGCGAACCGGGCCAGGCCGAGGGAGACCAGGGGGCCGGACGACAGCGCCAGCGCCACGAGGAGGCGGTCGGCGCGGCTGGTCACCGCAGCAGTCTGCCAGCCGCGCCCTTCACCACAGGCTCGGTCCGGCCACCAGCGCCGGGGTGGCCGGTCCGGTCGCCGTCGCGGCGGGGCGGCGGGGGCGGTTCTCCTCCGGCACCGGGTCGCCGCGCAGCGCCCGGGAGACGATCGCGAAGACCTGGTCGGTCTCCACGAGGAAGGCGTCGTGCCCGTAGGGGGAGTCGATCGTGGCCAGCTCGCGGCAGGCGGGCGAGCGGGCGACCACGGCCCCGTCGGCGGGCGTGAACAACCGGTCGCTGGAGACGACGGCGACCGTCAGCTCGGCGGTGATCCGGCGCAGCGCGGCGTCCACCCCGCCCCGGTCCCGCCCCACGTCGTGGGAGTTCATCGCCTCGGTCAGCACGAGGTAGGCGTTCGCGTCGAACCGGCGCACGAGCTTGGCGCCGTGGTGCTCCAGGTAGGACTGCACGGCATACCTGCCCCCGCGCAGGGGGTCCTCCCCGGCCTGGCCGTCGCGCCCGAAGCGCAGCGCGAGCTCCTCGGCGGAGCGGTAGGTGGCGTGCGCGATCTGGCGGGCGATCGCCAGCCCCTGCCGCGGCCCGGGACCGGGGTAGTAGTCGCCCCCGTGGAAGGCCGGGTCGAGCCGGACGGCGTGCTGCTGGGGCACCGACCAGGCGATCTGGTCGGCGGTGGCCGCGGCACCGGCGGCGAGCACGACGCACCGTCTGACCCGGCCCGGGAGGGTGACCGCCCACTCGAGCGCGCGCATCCCGCCGACCGAGCCGCCGACGACGAGGGCGAAGCTGCGGATGCCGAGCGCGTCGGCCAGCAGCGCCTCCGCGCGGACCTGGTCGCGGACGGTGATCCGGGGGAAGCAGGACCCGTAGGGCCGGCCGTCGGGAGCCGCCGACGCGGGCCCCGTCGTGCCGCCGCAGCCGCCGAGGACGGCCGGGGCGACGACGAACCACTCGTCGGTGTCGACCGGGCAGCCCGGCCCGACCAGGCCGGGCCACCACCCCTCGGTCGGCTGGTCCGGCCCGCGCGGACCGACGACGTGGCTGTCGCCGGTCAGCGCGTGCAGGACCAGCACGGCGTTGTCCCCGGCCTCGTTGAGCCGGCCCCAGGTCTGGTAGGTCACCCGCACGCCCTCGAGGACCTGGCCGGACTCCAGCGTCAGGTCGCCGACGGGCTGCGTGCGGCGGCCGGGGGCCACGGCTCAGGCCGCCTCGGTGGCGGCGGTGCCGGCGACCCGGGCGGCCGCCTCGAACCCGGTGCCCAGGTCGGCCAGGATGTCCTCGACGCCCTCGATGCCGACCGCGAGCCGGACGAGGCCGGGGGTCACGCCGGCGGCCCGCTGCGCCTCCTCCGACAGCTGGCTGTGGGTGGTGGAGGCGGGGTGGATGACGAGGGAGCGCACGTCGCCGATGTTGGCCACGTGGCTGTGCAGCTGCAGCGCCGAGACGAACGCCCGCCCGGCCTCCGCGCCGCCGGTGATCTCGAAGGCGAGGACCGCCCCGGCGCCCTCGGGCAGGTAACGCTGGGCCAGCTCGTGCGAGGGGTGGTCCGGCAGGCCGGCGTAGTGCACCCGCTCGACCTGCTCGTGCGCGGCCAGCCAGGTGGCGACCTGCCGCGCGTTGGCCACGTGCCGCTCGAGCCGCAGCGACAGCGTCTCCACGCCCTGCCCGATGAGGAAGGCGTTGAAGGGGGCGACCGCCGGGCCCAGGTCGCGGAGCAGCTGGACCCGGGCCTTGAGGATGAACGAGAGGTTGACCCCGAAGATCCCGTCGGCGCCGAGCGTCTCGGCGTAGACGAGCCCGTTGTAGGACGGGTCGGGCTCGGTGAAGCCGGGGAAGCGGTCGCCCTTGCCGTAGTCGAACCGGCCGCGTCGACGATCACCCCGGCGATGGAGGTGCCGTGCCCGCCGAGGTACTTGGTGGCCGAGTGGACGACGACGTCGGCCCCGTGCTCGATCGGCCGGCACAGGTAGGGCGTGGCGATGGTGTTGTCCACGATCAGCGGGACCCCGACCTCGTGGGCGACGTCGGCCACCGCCCGGATGTCGAGCACCTCGCTGCTGGGGTTGGCGATCGTCTCGCCGAAGAACGCCTTGGTCTCCGGGCGCGCCGCGGCCCGCCAGCTCTCCGGGTCGGTCGGGTCGTCGACGAAGCTCACCTCGATGCCCAGCCGGGGCAGGGTGTGCGCGAACAGGTTCTGGGTCCCGCCGTAGAGCTGCGGGCTGGCCACGACGTGGTCGCCGGCGCGGGCCAGGTTGAGGATCGCCAGGGTGATCGCCGAGGAGCCGGAGGCCACGAGCAGCCCGCCCACGCCGCCCTCGAGGTCGGCGATGCGGTTCTCCACGACCTCCTGGGTCGGGTTGGTGATCCGGGTGTAGATGGGGCCGAGCTCGGCGAGGGCGAACCGGTTCGCCGCCTGGTCGGCGTCGTCGAAGACGTAGGAGGTGGTCTGGTAGATCGGCAGGGCCCGGGCGCGGTCGCGGCGTCGGGGGGTCTGGCCGGCGTGGATCTGGCGGGTCTCGAACGACTGGGCGCGGGGGGGTGCTGGTGCTCATGGGGGATCGGTGCCTTCCGGGCGGTGGGGGTGCAGGGTGAGGGAGGGAGTTCACTCTGCTGAGCCCGCCTCGGCAGCGGTGGAGGTATGCCGTGGGGCACCGGGGGCGCGACGGTCGCGCACGGGGGCGCAGGCTGCGAGGGGGAGGCTCAGCAGCTGCGCATTCGGCGACGGTCGGTGGTCATGGGGAGATGTCTAGCAGCGGCGCGTCACCGAAGTCAATTCGTTCCCGTCGTGTTCCGGACTCCCCTGGACGCAGGATCCTCGACGAGAAGTGCTTCTCAAGGGGTTTCGCTTCGGTCCACGCCACTCTGCGGGGCAGGACGGCCGGTGGCGGGGCCGCGGGACGCTGGTTCCTGCCGATCTTCCGGCCCTGCGCCGCAGGCCCCTCTCAGGGCAGGTCGACCGCCCAGCCGCCCTCGAGGGTCCGCAGGTCGAACCGCGACAACCCCTCGTGGTCGAGGGCCCACAGGTCGTCCCCGACGACGATCGTGCGGGAGGGGGCGTCGCCCCCGCGCTCCTCGCCCATGGTCCGGGCCCGTCCGGCCTCCGCCAGGGTCCCGGGGCCGACGTCGAGGGCCAGGACGCCGGCGAAGCTGGGTCCGTCCTGGACGACCTCGCCGTCCTCGGCGGAGACCGTGCCCCAGGTCATCGCCGGCAGGAAGGCCTGCCCGGTGGCGGGCCAGAGGGTGAAGGCCCGGTGGTCCCACTCGACGGGGGAGTAGCTCTCCGGCCAGGTCAGCACCTCGGTGCGCACGGGCGCGTTGACGTCGCGCACGTCGAAGAGCGAGGCCTGCAGGCCCTTCGTCTGCCCGGTCCGCTCGTCGGCGTCCTGCCCGACGCCGAGGAGCCAGCCCTCGCCCACCGGGTGCAGGTAGGCCGA
Organism: Ornithinimicrobium sp. CNJ-824; assembly: GCF_001942405.1. Classification (GTDB taxonomy): domain Bacteria; phylum Actinomycetota; class Actinomycetes; order Actinomycetales; family Dermatophilaceae; genus Ornithinicoccus; species Ornithinicoccus kibberensis. The sequence continues at coordinate 30,242 of NZ_MKKA01000002.1, read as the reverse complement.
GTAGCCCGGGATCTTCAGCTCGCCGGCCAGGGTCGGCGCGGCGGGGTCGGAGGTGTCCACGAGGTAGAGCGGGTCGGTCTGCCGGAAGGTGACGACCGCGGCCAGGTCGGCGTCCAGGTAGCGCACCGCGTAGATCTGCTCGGTCTCGCCCAGGCCGTCCAGCCGGCCGGTCTCCACCAGCTCCTCGCCCTCCTCGGCGAGGACGACGAGGGAGGAGCTGGAGACCTGGGAGCGGCCGGGCGGGTCGACGGTGGTGGCCACCCGCAGGACGCCGTCCTGCTCGTCGAGGGCCCACTGGTTGAGCAGGTGCCCGTCGACGCTGCCGGAGGCGACGTAGGCGGTGGCGTCCGGGTCGGAGATGTCGAAGGTGTGCAGGTCCGTGCGCGTCGGCCGGTCCTGCGGCCACGGCATGCTCGTGGCCGCCCACTGCCAGGCGTCCCAGGCGCTGGTGCCGACGACGAGCCGGTCGGGGGAGGCGTAGACGGTGCTGCCGCTGGCCACCAGCCCGGCGCCGGAGGTGGGGGTGACCTGCCCGGAGGCCGGGTCGAAGGTCAGCACCGACATCGTCGACAGTCCGGCCGGGTCGCGCGGCCGGGAGATCTGCGAGCACTCCAGGAGCGGTTCGGTGCCCACGACCCGCCCGTCGGCGTCCAGCTCCTGGCGGTGCGGCACCCAGTCCTCGATGGTCGTGGAGCGGATCAGCTCGCGGTTGCGCTCCTCGGCCTCGTCCTCGGCCCGGAGGCTGCCCGAGTCGGGCTGGGTCTGCCGCACCCCCGGAGGGTCGGTGACGAGGACGAGCCGCACGGTGCCGTCGACCATCCGGGCGGCGCGGTAGGACCCCTCGACCCGGACGGTGCCCACCACCTGGGGGTCGGCGGGGTCGGACAGGTCGACGGTCATGACGAGGGTGCGGCTGGGCGGGTAGGCCACGCGCAGCCCGTCGACGGGCTGCGGCGAGGCCCACTCCTCCCCGAGGACCACGAGGGTGGTGCCGTCCAGGAGGAGCTCGCGGGGGGAGGCCTGGTCGCGCCGGCCGGGAAGGGCGATCCGGGCCACGACCTCCTCGGCGGCGAGGTCGACCACCCGCACCTGCCCGCCGGTCGTCGTGACCAGGACGCGGCCGTCGGTCTTGACGACGTCGGCCTCGTCGACACCCTCCTCCTGCACGTTGGTGCTCGAGTGCGCCGGCGCCTGCGCCCCGCCGTCGCCGCCGGCGGCGGCACCGGCGTCGCCCGCGGCGGAGTCCTCCATCGCCACGGAGTCGTCCGCGCCGAAGTGCCACCCGCCGCCCCCCAGTCCGTAGGGGGTGACCAGCTCCAGGGCGTTGGCCTGGTAGTAGGTCAGCAGCTGGGAGCAGTCGTCGAACGGGGCCAGGTAGCCGGCCGGCAGGGCGGTGACCGCGGCCCGGGCGGCCCCCTCGTCCCACGGGGCGGGCGTGGAGGTGCCGGTGGACCCCGGGCGGACCGGGTCCGGCTCGGACGGGGCCGGTGCGCAGGCGGCGAGGGCGACGACGGCGGTGAGCGGCAGGCCCACCCGTCGGAGTGCGGTGGATGCGGGCACGGCAGCCTCCTGCGGTCCGTGGTCGACGGTGACAGGGGTATGACGCGGGGCCGGGGCGGGCGGTTCCGGCCCCGCGTCAAGGGGTGGCTCAGCCGTGCGTCACGGCGTCGGCGGGACCTCGCAGGTCGCCGTCGCGGTGTTGCCGGCGGCGTCCGTGGCCACGATGCGGGCGTCGCCCTTCAGCCGGATCTGCCGGTCGACCTCGCCGCGGAAGGCCCGGTCGGACGGCGTGGCCCCGGGGGCCTGGGTGAGCTTGATCGTCGTGCCGGAGGCGTACGGTCCGAAGGACGCGTCCGACCCGGTGTCCTCCACGGTGACCAGCGGGGCGTCGTCGACGTTGTCGCCGACGGTGAGCCGGTAGAAGCCGTCGGGGTTGTCCGAGGCCGGGATCCGGCCGGCGGGGTTCGGTCCCTGCTCGCAGGCGACGACCGGTGCCGTGACGTCGTTGACGTCGATCGTCACCGTCTGGGTCCAGCCCTCGCCGGCCGGCTGGCCGTCCAGGGTGAAGCGGACCTCGCAGGAGAGGGTGGCACCCTCCTCGGCGTCCGTGGCGACCCTGATCGTCTCGGTGAAGACGGCGTCCTCGCCGCTGGTGACGGTCCTCGTCGCGGGGTCGAGCGTGACCTCGAGCCCCGGGTCGCAGGTGGCGCTCGCCCCGACCTCGACCGGGAGGTTGGTCAGCCCCGCGAGGATGGTCGCGGACAGGTCGCCGGCGCCGACCCCGGAGTAGAGGGCGCCGCCCGTGGCCGTGGTGATGCGGGTGGCCTGGCCGGAGGCGTCGAGCTGGTTCGCGCCGACGCTGACGGCCAGCACCTTGGCGCCGACGTCCGTCAGCGACGTGGTGGCGGCCGTCTCGGTGACGCCCAGGCTGGGGTCGTGCCCCGGCGCGTCGCCGAACCAGACGACGATGCGCGAGGAGTCCTCGCGGAAGGTGACCGCCTCACCGCCGGCGCCGATCTGGTGGAGGGCGTTGAGCTGGTCCTCGGGTCCGTCGCCTCCGTTGCACAGCGTGATCCCGTCGACCGCGCTCGTGGCCGAGCCCGGGTCGTCGGTCAGGTCCGTGTGCAGCAGGAACGGGTTCGGCTCCCCGACGTCGCAGTAGCTGGCGACCGCCCACTGCGCCTCCGGGGCCTGTGCCTCGACGGCCGCGACGATCGCGTTCATGTTGGCCTTGACGTTGCCGATCGCCCCGCCCATGCTGCCGGTCCGGTCGACGAGCAGCACGATGTCGGGCATGGGGGCGATCTCCGGTGTCGTGACCGTCTTGGTCACGGTGACCGACGAGCCCGGGTCGAGGGCGTCGTCGTAGCTGACGGGGTCGACGCCCGCGTGGGCGACGGCCGGGACGAGGGCGACCGCGGCCGCGACGGCGACCGTGGTGCGCAGAGCATGAACCATGGGAGGAGCTCCCTTCGAGCAGGGGTCGCGCAGCAGCGTGATCGACCCCGGACGGTCCTGACCGCCTGGCCTGCGGCGCGTGTCGTCGGCACGGTCCGGTCAGGGAGATGGTGGTCGGCGCTGGAGCCCGCTCCGCGGGCGCCAGGTCGTCGGTCCCCGAGACCGCCCGGTCGCGCCGGACGGCGAACAGTCCGCCCGGTCTCCGCTCCGGCGATGGAGGGGACTGCGTCGTGCGCGCGGGCGGCAGCCCTGCCACCGTAGCGGGGGGAGGACCGCGGCCGCTACCCCTTCCTCAGGGCCGTCCGTGCCGCGGCGACACCGGGGCGGATGGGCAGGATCGTGGCCCGGCCGGTTGTTAGGTTGGGCGGCATGTCCCCCTCGCCAGGATCAGTGCTGGTCCTGGCGCACGTGCGGGACCGGGCGGCGGTCACGGTCGCCCGGGCGCTGCGTCGCCACGGCTGGCGCGTGGGGGCGGGCACCCCCCGGGCCTCGGGGGGATTTGTGGGGGCCTCCCGGGCGGTGTCGGCCACGCACGTCGTCCCCCGTGTCCGGGGGACGCTGGAGGAGTTCGTCCGGGTGGTGACCGCGGTGGTGGAGGCCGGGGGCTACGACCTCGTCGTCGGGGCCGGCGACGACTGGATGGCGGCCCTGTCCCACGTGGCCGACCGGCTGCCCGTCCCGGTCGCCGCACCTCCTCCCGAGGTGGTCGAGCGGGCGCTGGACAAGCGGGGGCTGACGGAGGACGCCCACGCCGTCGGGCTGGACGCGCCCCGCACCTGGCTGCCGGGGGAGGACGCCGACCTGGCCGGTGTCCCGCTGCCAGTGGTGGTCAAGTCACGCACCCACTGGCGTCCGGGGACGACCCGGCGCCACCGGGTCGAGGCCGAGGTGTGCGGCGACCTCGACGCCCTGGCCGGCCAGCTCGCCCGGATCCGCGCGCACGGGGACGACCCGGTCCTGCAGGTGCCGGTCCGGGGGCGGCTCGGCGCACTCGTCGGGGTGATGCACCAGGGGCGGCTCCTGGGGCGCGTGCAGCAGGTCGCACCCCGGCTGTGGCCGACGCCGCACGGTGCCTCGGCCCGCGCGGTCACGGTGCCGGTGGACCCCGAGCTCGCCCGGCTCAGCGAGGAGCTGCTGCGCCGGATCGGCTGGGTCGGGCTCGTGGAGCTGCAGTTCCTCACCGGGAAGGACGGGACGCCCCGGCTGATCGACCTCAACGGTCGCCCGTTCGGGTCGGTGGCGCTCGCGGAGGGGGCCCGCCCCGGGCTGCTGGACGCCTGGGTCCGAGGAGCGCTGGACCGGCCGGTGCCACCGCTGCCGGACGGCCGGGTGGGGGTCCGCTACCAGTGGCTGGTCGGCGACCTGCGGCGGGCCCGCACCGAGCGCCGCGGCGGGCTGGTCCGGGACGTGGGCGACAGCCTGCGCTGGTCCGTCGGGGCCCGGCACAGCCTGGTCCGGCTCGACGATCCCGGCCCGGTCGCCCACCTGCTGACCGCGCGGCTCCGGCCCGACGACCCGGACCCGGAGACGACGGCGCCCGCCGACGTGGTCGAGGTCGACGCGCTCGCGTCCTGAGGACCCAGGGGCCCCGTCCCGTCAACGGCGACGCATGAGCAGGGTCGCGACCTCGCCGGCCACCCGCCGCTCGGGGAAGCGGGCGAGGTGCAGGACGGCCTGCTGGCCGCCGAGGGCGGCGAGTCCGACGACCGGGACGACGAGCAGGTCCGGCGACCCCGTGAGCACCTCCGCCGCGGCCGCGGCGGCCAGCCCCGCGGCCAGGCCGGTGACGAGGGCCCGCACCACCTGGCCGCGGGCCCGGGCCACGTCGAGCAGCCGGTGGCGGTCGGCGACGTACCAGCTGGTGAGGACGGCCGCGAGCAGCATCGAGACCGAGGTGGCCAGGACGATGCCCCGCACGCCGAGGACGGGGGCCAGCGCGAGGTCGCCGACGACGTTGACCACCATGGCCACGACGCCGATCGCCACCGGCCCCCGGGTGTCGCCGACCGCGTAGGAGGCGCTGACCACGACGTGGCGCCAGCCGACGGCCAGCAGCGCGGGCAGGAACCACACCACCGCCGTGGCGGTCATGGCCACGGCCTCCTCGTCGAAGGAGCCCCGGCCGAAGGCCAGCGCGACGACCCGGTCCGGGACCACCGCGAGGGCGGCGACCACCGGAACGAGGATGGTCAGCGTCACGCCGGTGCCCCGGTGGAGGAGGGCGCGCAGCTCGCGGGGTCGGCCCGCGGCCGCGCCCATCGCCGGGTAGAGGGGGGCCATGAGGGCGGCGACGACGAGCGTCTCCGGCAGGTTCGTCAGCCGCCAGCCGAGGAAGATCGCCGAGACCGCGCCCTCCTGCACGGTCGAGGCCACGGCCCGGTCGACGATCGTGCTGACGTTGACCACGGCCTGGCCGAGCATCAGGGCGGGCACCATGGCGGCGATCTCGCGCCAGCCGGGGGACCGCAGGTCGATCCGCGTGGCCAGCCGCCACCGTTGCCGCCAGGCGGGCCACAGCTGCAGCAGCATGCGCAGCAGCGACCCGACGACGAACCCCCAGGCCAGCGCCGCGACGCCGTAGCGGGGGCCCAGCAGCCCGGCGGCGGCGATCATCACGAGGTTGAACGGGATGCCCTGCAGGGCCACCCAGCGGAAGACCCCGTGCCCGTGGGCCAGGCCCGCGAGCAGGTCGGTCGCGGCGATGAGCACGGTCGCGAGCAGCACGACCCGGACCAGCAGGACGAGCGTGCCGTCGTCGGTCCGGGCCAGTCCGGGGGCCAGGACCACCGAGATCGGGGCCGCCGCCAGACCGAGGACGACCCCGACGACGCCCAGCCCGACGGTGCCCACCACCGTGGCCGTCCACCAGCCGGGATGGCCCCGGCACTCGTCCCCCTCGGCGTCCACCTCCCGGGCCACGACGGGGGTGACCGCCCGGGTCAGGGAGGTGCCGAGGACACCGAGCAGGATGCTGGACAGGCCGAGGGCCACGAACCAGGCGTCCAGCTGCGGGCCCGCCCCGTAGACGGCGGCGAGGACGGCGTCCCGGACCAGACCCAGGACGTCGAGACGGCGGTCAGGACGGCGACGAGCAGGGCGGCACGCCCCACGCCGGAGCGTGCGGCCATCCCGACCGGCCCTCCCGCCCGCGTCAGAAGTTGATCATGTGGCCGGCGATGCCGTGCATGGCCTCCTTGACGGCCTCACCCAGGGTCGGGTGCGCGAAGACGACGCGGGAGACCTCGTCGGCGGTCAGGTCCCACGTCTGCGCGACGTTGACGGCCGGGAGCAGCTCGGTGACGTCCGGGCCGATCATGTGCGTGCCGAGGATCTCGTTGTGCTCGCGTCGGCGACGACCTTGACGAAGCCGACCGCGTCGCCCAGGCCCATCGCCTTGCCGTTGGCGGTGAACGGGAAGCTCGCGGTCCGCACCTCGTGCCCGGCGTCCTTGGCCTGCTGCTCGGTCAGGCCCATCGAGGCGACCTGCGGGTGGCAGTAGGTGGCGCGGGGGATCATCCGGTAGTCCAGCGGCATGGTCTCGGCACCGGCGATGACCTCGGCGGCGACGATGCCCATCGCCTCGGCCACGTGCGCCAGCATGAGCTTGGCGGTGACGTCGCCGATGGCGTAGACGCCGTCGACGTTGGTGCGCATGTAGTCGTCGATCGCGATGGCGCCGCGGTCGGTCAGCTCGACGCCGGTGGACTCCAGGCCGAAGCCCTCGGTGCGGGGAGCGAAGCCGATGGCCGACAGGAGCCGGTCCGCCTCGAGCGTCTCCTCCTTGCCGTCCTTGCTCACCTTCACCTTCACGCCGGAGCCGGTGTCCTCGACCGCCTCGACCTTGGTCCCGGTGAGGACCTTGACGCCCAGCTTCTTGTAGTGCTTGGCCAGCTCCTTGGAGATGTCGGCGTCCTCGGCCGGGACCATCCGGTCCAGGAACTCCACGATCGTGACGTCGACCCCGAAGTTCTTCATGACGTAGGCGAACTCCACGCCGATGGCGCCGGAGCCGGCGATGATGATCGAGCCGGGCAGCTCCTCGTCGAGGATCTGCTCCTCGTAGGTGACGACGTTCTTGCTCACCTCGACGCCCGGCAGCATCCGGGTGACCGAGCCGGTGGCGATGATGAGGTCGTCGAACTCCAGCTGCTGGGTCTGCCCGTCGTTGAGCGCGACGTCCATGCTCTTGGGGCCGGTGAGCGTGCCCCAGCCGTCGATCTCGGTGATCTTGTTCTTCTTCATGAGGAAGTGGACACCCTTGACGATGCCCGCCGAGACCTGCCGGCTGCGCTTGAAGGTCGGGCCGTAGGACATCGTGGCGTCGCCCTCGATGCCGTACTTCTTCTTGTCGTGCTGCAGCGTGTGGGCCAGCTCGGCGTTCTTCAGCAGCGCCTTGGACGGGATGCACCCGACGTTGAGGCAGACCCCGCCCCAGTACTTCTTCTCGACGACGGCCACCTTCTTGCCCAGCTGGCTCGCGCGGATCGCCGCGACATACCCACCGGGACCGCGCCCAGGACAACAACGTCAAAGTGATCGGCCATGGGGTCAGTATGCCGTTCCCGCCGGCCGGCCGCGCGAGGGGCGCCCCCGCAGGCTCAGTCCTCGATGATCTCGCCGTCCACGTGATCGGTCTCCTCGTCGACGCCGCCCGACCAGTCGTCGGCGTCGTCGTCGAGGTCGTCCTCACGGGCGACCTCGGCCTCGGCCAGCATCCGGTAGAGCTCGCGCCGGGTCCGGTCCAGCTGCCCGGCCGCTCGCTCGGTCAGCCCGTCGTCGCCCGACTGGCCCACGGCCTGCGCGGCCACGGCCAGCCCGCCGACGGCCTTCCACAGCCGGGTGCCGCTGCCCCGGCCCGCCTCCCGCCGACCGCCGCGACGACCCCCGGTCCGGGCGCCCTCCCCGTGACCGCTGCCCGCCCACGGGTCGGCCGGTTCGTGCCCGGCGGCGAAGCCGGGGTCGGGCCCGTCCTCGGCGGCCTGCCTCCCGGCGTCGGTGAGGGTGTAGGCCTTGCGGCCGTCGTGCTCGACCTGCTCGATGAGTCCCTCGTCCTCCAGCTGCGCCAGCGCCGGGTAGATCGCCCCCGAGCTGGGCTGCCACTCGCCGAACGTCCGCTCGGAGATCTCCTGCATGAGCTGGTAGCCGTTCATCGGGCCGCCGGCGAGCAGGTGCAGGACGGCGTTGCGCACGTCGCCCCGGCGGGCCCGACGCCCGCGGCCCTGCTGGCCGCCGCGGCGGTGCTGGTGCCGGTCGCCGAACCCGGTGCCGCCCAGGTCCACGCCGGGCCAGCCGCCCGTGCCGAACGGTCCCTGCGGACCGAAGATGCCCCCCGGGCCCATCGGTCCCCGCGGACCGAACGGGCCCTCGGGGCCGAAGAACTGCTCGGGGTCGAAGCCCCCACGTCGCGGTGTCATGCCTCCATCGTCGACCCGCGGTGTCGACATGTCAACGTCATATCGATAGCGACGGGAACCGGTCGCCCGCGCCGACGACAGCGCGACTGCATACCTGTGCGCTCGGTCACATATCCATCCAGAGGGTTGACGTCGGGGCAGCGATGGGTCAGAGTTGCGCCCATGCAGCACTTCGCTCTCGTACTTATTAGCCAGGGACGCGCCACGGCCTGAACCCAGACCGCGCCGCGTCCTCCCCTCGTCAGCCCTCCGGGCCGAGGGGTTTTTGTTGCCCGACCACCCTCCGACCCTCCCCAGCACCCCTCGTAGTCAGGACACAGGACGATGACCGCCACCCCCGTGAGCAGCGACAGCATCACCGACGGCGCGACCGTGACCGCCCCCGGCAGCACCGGCGGGCGGTCGGCGGACGGCACCCCCCGCACCGGCGCGGAGCAGCTCGTCGACACCCTCCGGCGGGTCGGGGTGGAGCACATCTTCGGACTTCCCGGCGGGGCGGTGCTGCCCCTCTACGACGCCCTCTACGAGGCCGAGGGCATCCGGCACATCCTCGTCCGCCACGAGCAGGGCGCCGGCCACGCCGCGCAAGGGTATGCAGCCGCGACCGGGAAGGTGGGCGTGTGCCTGGCCACGAGCGGGCCGGGGGCGACCAACCTGGTCACCCCGCTGGCCGACGCCAACATGGACTCGGTGCCGATCGTGGCCATCACCGGCAACGTCGCCAGCACCGCGATCGGCTCGGACGCCTTCCAGGAGGCCGACATCCGCTCGATCTCGATGCCGGTGACCAAGCACTCCTTCTTCGTCACCCGGCCCGACGAGATCGCCGCGACGATCGCCTCGGCCTTCCACCTGGCGGCCAGCGGCCGGCCCGGCCCGGTCCTGGTCGACATCACCAAGGACGCCCTGACCGCCCACGCCACCGACGAGCTGCGCCAGCTGCCGATGCCCGGCTACCGGCCCGCCTCGGTCCCGGCGCCGCAGGAGGTGCGCGACGCCGTCGAGCTGATGCTCACCGCGCGGCGCCCGGTCCTCTACGTCGGCGGCGGCTGCATCCGGGCGGAGGCGCACGAGCAGGTGCGCGCCCTGGCCGAGCTGACCGGGATGCCGGTGGTCACCACGCTCATGGCCCGCGGCGCCTTCCCCGACAGCCACCCCCAGCACATGGGGATGCCCGGGATGCACGGGACGGTCTCCGCCGTCGCCGCCCTGCAGAAGTCCGACCTCATCGTCAGCCTGGGCGCCCGGTTCGACGACCGGGTCACCGGAGCCAAGGACTCCTTCGCCCCCGGCGCGAAGATCGTGCACGCCGACATCGACCCGGCCGAGATCGGCAAGAACTTCCCCACCGAGGTCGGCCTGCTGGGTGACGCGCGCTCGACCATCCAGCTGCTCATCACCGAGTGGACCCGCCGCACCGCCGAGGGCGCCACCTACGACTACGCGGCGTGGAACGCCCGCTGCCGCGGGTGGAAGAGCCGCTACCCGCTGGGCTACGACGAGCCCAGCGACGGCGCCCTGGCGCCCCAGTACGTCATCGAGCGGCTCGGCGTCCTCGCCGGCCCGGACGCGATCTTCGCCTCCGGCGTCGGGCAGCACCAGATGTGGGCCAGCCAGTTCATCGGCTACGAGCAGCCGCGCCGCTGGCTCAACTCCGGCGGGCTGGGGACGATGGGGTATGCCGTGCCCGCCGCGATGGGCGCCAAGGTCGCCATGCCCGGCAGCACGGTGTGGGCGATCGACGGCGACGGCTGCTTCCAGATGACCAACCAGGAGCTGGCCACCTGCGCGGTCGAAGGCATCCCGATCAAGGTCGCCATCATCAACAACGCGGCCCTGGGGATGGTCAAGCAGTGGCAGGCGCTGTTCTACTCCGAGCGGTTCAGCGCCTCCCAGCTGCCGTCGGCGCAGATCCCGGACTTCACCACCCTGGCCCAGGCCTACGGCTGCGTGGGGCTGCGCTGCGACACCCGCGAGGACGTCGACCGCACGATCGAGCAGGCCATGGCCGTCGACGACCAGCCGGTCGTCGTCGACTTCCGGGTCAGCAAGGACTCGATGGTCTGGCCGATGGTCCCCGCCGGCACGAGCAACGACGCCATCCAGCACGCCCGCGACCTGACCCCCGACTTCGGCGAGGACGAGTGATGACCCTGCTCCACGACTACCCGCTCCCCGACCGCGACGTCCCCACGGCCCCCGAGGCCCACCGACCCCCCACCTCCACCCTCCCCCGCCGCTCCGGCACCACCACGAAAGGCACTCCCATGCGACCCGACCGCAACCGCCACGCCCTGTCCGTCCTGGTCGAGAACAACCCCGGCGTCCTCGCCCGGGTCTCGGTCCTGTTCGCCCGTCGCAACTTCAACATCGACCACCTGGTCGTCGGCCCGACCGAGGACAACAAGGTCTCCCGGATGACCATCGTGGTCAACGTCAACGCCGAGCAGCTGCACAAGGTCACCAGCCAGCTCGACAAGCTGGTCGAGGTCATCCACATCCAGGAGCTGGACGACGCCGACGCCATCCGCACCCAGCTGTGGGAGATCAACGACAACGGTCCGCGCCCGGTCGGCGCGATGGCGGCCGCCGCCTTCTGAGCCGACCCCGCCGCATACCCTCAGCCAGACCCCGCACCCCGCAGCACCACCCCCCACCACCACAGGAGAGAACACGCCGATGGCCACCATGTACTACGACGACGACGCCGACCTGTCCATCATCCAGGGCCGGAAGGTCGCCGTGCTCGGCTACGGCAGCCAGGGGCACGCGCACGCGCTGTCGCTGCGGGACTCCGGCGTCGACGTCCGGGTCGGGCTCGCCGAGGGCAGCTCGAGCCGGGCCAAGGCGCAGGCCGAGGGCCTGTCGGTGATGACGCCGGCGGAGGCCTGCGCCGAGGCCGACGTCATCATGGTGCTCGTCCCCGACCACGTGCAGCGCCACCTCTACGCCGAGGCGGTCGAGCCGCACCTGTCCGACGGCAAGGCGTTGTTCTTCAGCCACGGCTTCAACATCCGGTTCGGCTACATCAAGCCCCCGGCCGGCGTGGACGTGTGCATGGTGGCGCCGAAGGGCCCGGGGCACCTGGTCCGCCGGGAGTACGTCGACGGGCGCGGCGTGCCGGTGCTCGTGGCGGTGGAGCAGGACGCGACCGGCGGCGCCAAGGCGCTGGCGCTGTCCTACGCCTCGGCGATCGGCGGCCTGCGTGCCGGCGGCATCGAGACGACCTTCACCGAGGAGACCGAGACCGACCTCTTCGGCGAGCAGTCGGTGCTCTGCGGCGGGATGAGCCAGCTGGTGATGTACGGCTTCGAGACGCTCACCGAGGCCGGCTACCAGCCGGAGGTGGCCTACTTCGAGTGCCTGCACGAGCTCAAGCTCATCGTCGACCTCATGTACGAGGGCGGCATCGCCAAGCAGCGCTGGTCGATCTCGGACACCGCGGAGTACGGCGACTACGTCTCCGGGCCGCGCGTCATCGACAGCCGCGTGAAGGAGAACATGAAGGCCGTCCTCGAGGACATCCGCAACGGGTCGTTCGCGGACCGGTTCATCAAGGACCAGGACGCCGGCGCGCCGGAGTTCAAGGCGCTGCGCGAGAAGGGCGCCCAGCACCCGATCGAGGCCACCGGCAAGGAGCTGCGCGGGATGATGGCCTGGGTCAAGTCGCACGACAGCGACTACGTCGAGGGGTCGGCCGCGCGTGACTGAGCCGTCCAGCACGACCGGCACGCCGGGGGTCGACCCCAAGCCCCGCTCCCGGGACGTCACCGACGGCCTGGAGAAGACCGCCGCGCGCGGCATGCTCCGGGCCGTCGGCATGGGCGACGACGACTGGGTCAAGCCCCAGGTCGGCGTGGCCAGCAGCTGGAACGAGATCACGCCGTGCAACCTGTCCCTGGACCGGCTCGCCAAGGCGGTCAAGGACGGGGTGCACGCCGCCGGCGGCTACCCGCTGGAGTTCGGCACGATCTCGGTCTCCGACGGCATCTCGATGGGGCACGAGGGGATGCACTACTCCCTCGTGTCCCGGGAGATCATCGCCGACTCGGTCGAGACGGTGATGTCGGCCGAGCGGCTCGACGGGTCGGTCCTGCTCGCCGGCTGCGACAAGTCCCTGCCGGGGATGCTCATGGCCGCCGCGCGTCTCGACCTGGCCTCGGTGTTCGTCTACGCCGGGTCGATCCTGCCCGGGCGGGCCCGGCTCTCGGACGGCTCGGAGCGGGAGGTGACGATCATCGACGCCTTCGAGGCGGTCGGGGCGTGCGCCGCCGGGCTGATGTCGCGCGAGGACGTCGACGCCATCGAGCGGGCGATCTGCCCCGGGGAGGGCGCCTGCGGCGGCTTCTACACGGCCAACACGATGGCGGCGGCCGCGGAGGCCCTCGGCATGTCGCTGCCCGGGTCGGCGGCGCCGCCGGCCACGGACCGGCGCCGGGACGGGTTCGCCCGCCGGTCCGGGGAGGCCGTGGTGAACATGCTGCGCACCGGGCTGACGGCGCGGCAGATCCTCACCCGGGAGGCGTTCGAGAACGCGATCGCGGTGACGATGGCCTTCGGCGGCTCGACGAACGCGGTGCTGCACCTGCTGGCCATCGCCAGCGAGGCCGAGGTGCCGCTCACCCTGGACGACTTCCGCCGGATCGGGGCCAAGGTCCCGCACCTGGCGGACGTCAAGCCGTTCGGCCAGCACGTCATGGTCGACATCGACCGGATCGGCGGCATCCCGGTCGTCATGCAGGCCCTGCTCGACGCGGGCCTGCTGCACGGCGACGCGATGACGGTGACCGGGAGGACCGTGGCCGAGAACCTGCGCGAGCTCGGCGCCCCGCCGCTGGACGGGACGGTCCTGCGGACGATGGACAACCCGATCCACGCCACCGGCGGGCTGACGATCCTGCAGGGGTCGCTGGCCCCCGGAGGAGCGGTCGTGAAGTCGGCCGGCTTCGACTCCGACGTCTTCCGCGGCACCGCCCGCGTCTTCGACGGGGAACGGGCCGCGATGGACGCCCTCGAGGCCGGCACCATCTCGGCCGGCGACGTCGTGGTCATCCGCTACGAGGGGCCCAAGGGCGGTCCGGGGATGCGCGAGATGCTCGCGATCACCGGGGCCATCAAGGGCGCCGGGCTCGGCAAGGACGTCCTGCTCGTCACCGACGGCCGCTTCTCCGGCGGCACGACCGGCCTGTGCGTGGGCCACATCGCCCCGGAGGCCACCGACGGCGGCCCGGTCGCGCTGGTGCAGGACGGCGACCCGATCGTCCTCGACGTGGCGCAGGGCCGGCTCGACCTGGAGGTCGAGCGGCCGAGCTGGAGCGGCGCCGGGCGGCCTGGACCCCGCCGGAGCCGCCCGAGCGGGCCCGCCGCGGCGTGCTGGCCAAGTACGTCCAGCTCGTCGGGTCCGCCTCCCAGGGGGCGGTCACCCACTGACCGCACCGGCTCACGGCAGGCGCAGGCGCACCACCGACCCCGACTCGGCGAAGGTCCCGGTCGTCGCGTAGAGCATGGAGCCGTGCACCTCGACGTCCGCCGGGCTGTGCGCGGCGAAGAGCGCCTGCGCGCTCGCGCTGCCGCCGGGGATCATCGACACCTGTCCGCCGAACATCTCGGCGACCACGATGTCCTGGTCCCGCAGGGCCAGCCCGGTGGCGCCGTGCAGGCCACCGGCGACCCAGGAGGTCGCGCCCGAGGACGGTCGACCCGGTAGACCGAGCTGAGTGGCGTGCTCTCGCCCAGCCAGCCCTGCAACGTGGAGACGTAGAGCATGCCGTCCTCGCCGACCTCGACGTCGGTGGGGACGGGTTCAGGGGTGAAGCGCTGGTCGACCAGACAGTCCGGCAGGTCCATCTCAGCCATCCCCTCGATCATGGCGTGGATCCCGGCGTCGACGGTGACCGGCGTGGACGGGATCACCGCGACGGTGCTGATGGCACCCGTTCGGCCGTCCACCCGCAGGACGGCGTTCGCGGCAGCGTCCGCGACGTAGACGTCGCCCTGGCGGACCGAGGTCTGGTAGCCGTGCGACTCGATGATCCCGGAGTACCCGAACAGCATCGGCAGGCCTGGGTTCTCGGACTCTAAGGCCGCCAGCTCCTCGGCGCAGCCGGCGTCGAGGTCGGTGAAGCCGTAGGTCGCCCCACCGTCGGGGTTGTGCATCGCCTCGTGGGCGAAGAGGTCGTCGCTGACCCGGGTCACGTCACCGCGCGGACCGATGCGGTAGACGTGGCTCGACCAGCCGGCGTAGTCGGTCCCGACGTAGTAGACGCTCCCGCCCCCGAGGCTCACGCCCACGACCTCGCCGGCCGGGTTGTCGTCGGCGACCAGGTCGGTCCGTCCCTTCCGGTCGATCGACGTCAGCAGCCCGGCGAAGGTCTGCGTGACGTAGACCCCGGGCGAGTTGTCGTGGACGGCCAGCGTGAGCGGCCCCGCGAGGCCCTCGGCGACGGTCTCCGGCTCGGCCCCGGGGCCGGCGTGGGCGGGGGCGGCGACCAGGGCCGTCGCCAGCGTGCCGCAGCACACGAGGGTGGTGATGGACGGACGGGACATGGCGATCTCCCTGCAGACCTGGGTCCTCGGTGGTGCCGTGACCCCCCGCACCGCCACCGACCAGGACCGTGCGTGGACCCGTCCCGGAGCCCTCACCCTAGGCGCGGCCCGACCTCGTGTCGTCATCCTGGGGAGTGAGGGCGGGCACCCGGGGACGGCCCCGCCGGGTGCGAGACTGTGCCCCATGCCCGCACGTGTCCTCGACCAGATCCTCGCCGACCCCGCCGGCCAGTCCTGGGCGGTCCTGCGGCGCGAGGGCCAGCAGGGGGCCGAGGTGATCGTCGGCGACGTCGTCGACCTCTCCCGTCTGGCCGACCTGCCCCGGCCGCGTGAGGGCGAGCCCGTGCTTGCGCTCGTGCCCTACCGGCAGATCACCGAGCGCGGCTTCGCCGCCCACGACGACGGCACCCCGCTGCGCGTGCTGCGCCCGGCCGGCCCCACGGCATACCAGCACCTGCCCGTGGACGAGCTCGTCGCCGCGCTGCCCACGGTCCCCGTCGAGGTGACCGACGAGCGCTTCAGCGTCTCCGACGACGACTACGCCCGGATCGTCGAGCGGGTCATCACCGAGGAGATCGGCACCGGCGAGGGCGCCAACTTCGTCATCCGCCGGGACGTGCTGTGCCGCACCGGGACCGACCCCGCGCTGGCGGCGCTGACCTGGCTGCGGACGCTGCTGACCGACGAGCGGGGCGCCTACTGGACGTTCGCGGTGCACACCCCCGGCCACACCCTCGTCGGCGCCACCCCCGAGCGGCACGTCAGCGTCAAGGACGGCCGGGTGTGGATGAACCCCATCTCGGGCACCTTCCGCCACCCGCGCGGCGCCGACCCCGACGGCAGCGTGGTGACGGCCGCCTTCACCGACTTCGTCCAGGACACCAAGGAGACCGAGGAGCTCTTCATGGTGGTCGACGAGGAGATGAAGATGATGGCCCAGATCTGCTCCGACGGCGGCCGGATCACCGGCCCGCTGCTCAAGCAGATGGCCCACCTGACGCACACCGAGTACCTCCTCGACGGGTCCAGCGAGGCCGACGTGCGGGACGTGCTGCGCGCCACCATGTTCGCGCCGACGGTGACCGGCTCGCCGATGGAGAACGCCTGCAGCGTGATCCGCCGGCACGAGCCCGGCGGCCGCGGCTACTACTCCGGGGTGCTGGCCCTCGTGGACCTCGACGAGGAGGGCGGGGAGCGGCTGGACGCCCCGATCCTCATCCGCACCGCCCACGTCGACGACGAGGGTGCGATCACCGTCAGCGCCGGCGCCACCCTCGTGCGGCACTCCGACCCGCGCTCAGAGGTCGAGGAGACCAGCGCCAAGGCGCGCGGCATGCTCGCCGCGCTCGGGCTGCGGGAGCGCCGGGGCGAGGGGTATGCCGTGCAGCTCGCCTCCCTGCCCGGCGTCGCCGAGGCCCTGGCCGCGCGCAACGAGACCCTCTCGCCGTTCTGGCTCTCGCCGCAGGAGGTGCGCCCGGACCCCGACCTCGCGGGCCGGCGGGTGCTCGTCGTCGACGCCGAGGACACCTGGACCCAGATGCTGGCCCACATGGTCCGCCACGTCGGGATGGTCGCCACCGTCCGACGGTGGGAGGACGTGCAGGTGGCGGACGTGCTGGACCCGGAGGTGGACCTGCTGCTGCTCGGTCCCGGGCCGGGCGACCCCACGCGGCGGCGCGACCCGCGCATCGCCCGCCTGCGCGCGTTGGCCCTGGCCCGGCTCGAGGCCGACCGGCCGCTGCTGGCCGTGTGCCTGTCCCACCAGGTGCTGTGCGACCTGGCCGGCCTGGAGATCTCGGCGCTGGACCGGCCCAACCAGGGGGTGCAGCTGCCCGTCGACCTGTGGGGGCGGCGGCGGCTGATCGGCTTCTACAACACCTTCGTCGCCCGACCCTCGGCAGCGGCTCCGGTGCTGGCCGGGCGGGAGCTGGAGACGGCCCTGCACGAGGACGGCAAGGGCGTCGTGGCGCTGCGCGGCCGGGGGGTCGCCACGATCCAGGGCCATGCCGAGTCGGTGCTCTCCCGCGACGGGCTGGTCACCCTGCACGGGCTGCTTCGGCACGCGGTGGGGGCGCCTGCGGGGGGAGACTAGGCGGATGCGGACCGTCGGCGTGGAGGAGGAGCTGCTCCTGGTCGACGTGCGCACCGGGAAGCTCGTGCCCGTCGCCGGGGAGATCCTGCGGGAGAGCGACGACCAGATCACCGGGGAGTTCCTCGAGCAGATGGTCGAGACGCGGACCCGGCCCCAGGAGGGTGCCGAGGACCTGCTCGCCGACCTGCTCGGCTCCCGGGCGGAGGTCGCCGCCCGGGCGGGCGACCGGGGGGCGGTCCCTGCCGGGCTGAGCACCTCACCCCTGCCGACGCGCGGGGTCGTCCGGCCGGTCGAGCGCTACGGGCGGATCCTCGAGGCCTACGGCGCCCTGGCCCGTCAGCACCTGACCTGCGCCTGCCACGTCCACGTCGAGGTGCCGACGAGGACGAGGGGGCGGTCGTGCTCGACGGGGTCCGGGAGTGGCTGCCGGCCCTGCTGGCCCTGTCCGCCGGGTCGCCGTTCGCCGGCGGGGAGGAGACCGGCTACGCCAGCTACCGCTGGCAGCTCATGGCCCGCTGGCCCTCCGGGGGGCCGCCGCCGATCGTCGGCACGGCCGAGGGCTACCGGGCCCTCGTCGACGGACTGCTGGACACCGGGGTGATCCTCGACCGGGGCAGTCTCTACCTGGACGCCCGGCTGTCCCACCACCAGTCGACGGTGGAGGTCCGCGTCGCCGACGTCTGCCCGGACGTGCGGGTGACCGTGCTGCTCGCCGTCCTGGTCCGGGCCCTCGTGGAGACCGTGGCCGCGCACGGGAGCACCGTGGACGGTGCCGCGGTGCGGGACCGTCCGCTGGCCGGGACGACGACCCTGCGGGCCGCGACCTGGCAGGCCTCGCGGGCCGGGCTCACCGGCCACCTGGTGCACCCGGCCACCGGCCGGCTCGCGCCGGCGGGCCGGGTGATGGGCGACCTGGTCACCTTCGTGCGTCCCGCGCTGGTGGAGACCGGGGACCTGGCCCTGGTGGAGGAGGGGATGGGCCGGGTCCTCCGGCAGGGGGGCGAGGCCACGCGGCAGCGGGAGGTCCTGCGCCGGACCGGGCACCTGGCCGCCGTCGTGGCCGACGTGGCCCGGCTCACGGTCGAGGGGGCCTAGCCCCTGGCGCGCCGGACGTAGACCTGCTTGCGGACCCGCGCGACGAGGGTCCCGTCGTCCGCGACGACGTCGTTGTCGAACCAGCGCAGCACCCGGTCGCCGTCGTCCGCCCGCACCTGCAGCTCGTCGAGCACCTCCTGCGTCAGGTGGAAGGTGGTGCCCACCGGCCCACGGCCCGGGGCGAGGAACTCGACCTCGGCCGCCCGGTCCCACACGACGTAGCCCCGGCCGAGGTTGCGCATGACCATGAGCATCCAGAATGGATCGCACATCGCGAAGATGGACCCGCCGAACTGGGTGCCGACGTAGTTGCTGGTCAGCGGCGTGTGCCGCAGCCGGACGGCGACCTCGCGAAAGTCCTCGGCGATGTGCTGCACGTGGATCCCGGAGAAGAGGAAGGGCGGCCAGGCGTTCATCCCGACGCGCAGCACCCGGGGGTCCCGGGCCAGCGCCTTGACCGGGCCGACCCGCTGGGCGGACCGCGAGCCAGCCCGTGGGGCGGCCCGTGGGGCGGCCCGTGGGGCGGCCGGGCCGCTCACGTCTCCGCCCCGGGCACCGCCCGGCAGGGCCCCTCCACCCAGGCGTCGACGGTGTCCCCCACGGCCGGGGGGAAGGCCCCGGTGCGCGCCTGGGCGGTGAGCCCGCCGGCGAGCTCGAGGGTCACGAGGGCGTCGTGCCCGTGGAAGTCGACCGTCGTGACCCGGGCGCGGACGGACCCCTCCGGCGCCGGTCGGGCGGGGTCGTCGGCGGGGGCCAGCTGGACCTGCTCGGGACGGACCACGACCCGGGTGGCCCCGGGCACGCCGGGCAGCACCTCGACCCGGCCCAGCGGGGTGCGGACCTCGGTGGCGGTCTCGTCGACGAGGTCGACCAGGTCGGCCTCACCGACGAAGGAGGCGACCCAGGCGTCGACCGGGGTGCCGTAGACCTCCTCCGGCGTGCCGACCTGACGGACCCGGCCGTCGCGCATGACCGCGACCCGGTCGGCCATGGACAGCGCCTCGGCCTGGTCGTGGGTCACGAGGATGGCGGTGGCGCCGTCCTCGTGCAGGGCGCGGCGCACGTCGCGGCGCAGGTCGACCCGCAGCGAGGCGTCGAGGGCGCTGAACGGCTCGTCGAGCAGCACGAGCGGCGGCCGCGGCGCCAGGGCCCGGGCCAGGGCGACGCGCTGCTGCTGACCGCCCGAGAGCTCGTGCGGCATGCGGGCCCCCAGCCCGCCGAGGCCGACCAGCTCGAGGCACTCGGCGATCCGGGCGGACCGGTTGCGGTCGCGGCGGGACAGGCCGAAGCCGACGTTCTCGGCCACCGACAGGTGCGGGAAGAGCGCCCCCTCCTGGGGGACGACGGCGACCTGGCGACGGTGGGGAGGCAGGTGGATCCCCGGCAGGGCGACCGCCCGGCCGTCGAGGGCGATCCGCCCGCTGTCGATCCGCTCGAAGCCGGCCATGCAGCGCAGCAGCGTCGTCTTGCCGCAGCCCGACGGGCCGAGGACGGCGAGGAACTCGCCGGAGTCCAGCTGCAGGGAGACCTCGTCCAGGGCCGTGACGTCGCCGAACCGCTTGCTCACGCCCACGATCTCGACGGCGTGCGCGGCCGCGCGGGCCTGCGTCGGGGTGCGGGTGGTGGACGTCGTCATGGTCAGGTTCATGGTTGCATGTCTCTCACGAGATCGACCTCGGGCTCCTCGAGCTCGGCCACCTCGACGGCCGGCCCGTCGGCCGCGGCCGCCGGCAGGATGCCGCTGCGCCGGGTGATCAGCCAGGTCGGGATCGCCGCCAGCGCCACGAGGACGAGGGCGTAGGGGGCGGCCTCGGCGTAGCGGCCGATCGCCGTGGCGCTCCACAGCCTGGTCGCCAGGGTCTCGGTGCCGGTGGGTCGCAGCAGCAGGGTCGCCGGCAGCTCCTTCATCGCGGTGAGGAACACCAGCGCCGCGCCCGCGCCGATCCCCGGCAGGGTCAGCGGCAGGGTGACCCGGCGGAACACCGCCGCCGGGCTGGTGCCCAGCGCCTGGGCGGCCTCCTCCAGCGAGGGCGGCGCCTGGCCCGCGGCCGAGGCGACGGCGCTGACGCCCAGCGGCAGGAAGAGGGTGGCGTAGGCCAGTGCCAGCAGCCAGGTCGTCTGGTAGAACGGCAGCGCCACGGTGACGCCGAAGAACACCAGCGACAGGCCGACGACGACGCCCGGCAGGGAGTGGGCCAGGTATGCCGCCCGCTCCAGGGCCGCGGACAGGCGCCCCGGGTGCCGGGCGGCGAGGATGCCCACGGGCAGGGCCAGGGCCATGGTCAGCAGCGCCCCGGCCCCGGCGGCGGTCAAGGACCCGACCGCGGCCTCCCCGAGCCGCTCCCACGCCTGCGAGCCCGAGGTCCCGTCGCCGATCCACCGGACCAGGGACAGGGCGGGCACGCCCAGGGCGGCGAGGACCACGGCGACCAGACCTGCCAGGGCGGGCCAGCGCCATACCCCCAGGTGGAGGGCGCGGGCCGGGCGCACGACCCGCGGGGAGGAGAACCGCGCCCCCGCCCGGCGGGTGCGGCCCTCGCCCCACAGGATGACCAGGGTGATGAGCACGAGGAGGGTGGCGAGGGTCAGCGCCATCGTCCGGTTGAAGCCGGCGTTGAACGCGGTGAAGATCGCCCGGGTGAAGGTGTCCACCCGCAGGATGGACACGGCCCCGAAGTCGGCCAGCACGTAGAGGGAGGCCAGCAGTGCGCCGCCGGCGATCGCGGGGCGCACCTGCGGCAGGGTGACCGTGGTCAGGGTGCTCCAGGGGCCGCGGCCCAGCGACCGGGCGACCTCCTCCTGGCCGGGGTCCACGCGCACGAGCGCCGCGGCGACGGGCAGGTAGACGTAGGGGTAGGTGTAGAGGGTCAGCACCACGGCGGCGGCGGTGAATCCCTCGAACCGGGTGCCGGGGTCGGCGGACCACAGGTCGGCCACCGAGACCCAGGTGAAGGCCGCGACGTAGCTGGGCACCGCGAGGGGCAGGGCCAGCAGGACGGCGAGGAGCCGTCGGCCGGGGACGTCGGAGCGGGTGACCAGCCACGCACCGGCCACCCCGATGGCCAGGCAGGCGAGGGTGACCACGGCGGCGAGCAGCAGGGAGGTGCTCGCCAACGTGGCGGTGCGGGGGGTGACGACCGTGTCCCACCAGGACGACGGGCCCCCCTGGGCCGTCCGCAGCAGCAGGTAGCCCAGGGGGATGAGCGCCACCGCCGTGGCCACGAGGGCCCCGGCGGTGAGCGCTGGGTGCGGTCGTCGGGTCAGAGCAAGCCTGCCTCGGAGATCATCTCGATCGTCGTCTGGAGGTCGTCGAGGTCGTTGAGGTCGATGTCCGGCACGTCCAGGCTGTCCAGCGGGGGCAGCGAGGCGTCGGGCTCGACGCCCTCGACCATGGGGTACTCGTGGGTGTTCTCCACGAAGTAGGTCTGCCCCGCCTCGGAGAGCAGGTAGTCCACGAGCGCCTGGGCCTCGCCGTCCGGCTGCTCGTCGACCAGGCCGATGCCGGAGATGTTGACGAGGGCACCGGTGTCGCCGTCGGGGAAGAAGTGCAGCGCGGCGGAGAGCTCCTCGGCCGGCACGCCCTGCTCCTCGGCGAGCTCGTAGAGGTAGTAGTGGTTGACCAGGCCGGTGTCGATCGCGCCGGAGTCGACGTCGGCGACGATGATGCCGTTCTTCTCCCGGACCTGCGGGTCGTTGGCGGCCATGTCGGTGAGCCACTGCCGGGCGGTGTCGTCGCCCTCCTGGACCCGCATCGCGGTGACGAAGGACTGGAAGCTGGCGTTGGTCGGGGCGATGCCCACGCGGCCGGCCCACTCGTCCTCGGTCAGCTCCTGCACCGAGCTGGGCAGCTCGTCCTCGGCGACGGCGTCCTTGTTGTAGACCAGCACCCGGGCCCGGCCGGTGAGGCCGACCCAGTCGCCGTCCTGGGAGCGGTAGGTCTCCGGCACCAGGTCGAGGGTCTCCTGCGGCAGCTCGAGCAGACGCCCCTCCTTGGCGACGGCCCCCAGGGCGCCGGCGTCCTGGGCGAGGAAGGCCTCGGCCGGGGAGTTGTCGCCCTCCTCCAGGATCTGGGCGGCCATCGCGGCGGTGTCGGCGTAGCGGACCTCGACCTCGATCCCGGTCTCGTCCGTGAAGGCGTCGAGGACGGGCTGGACCAGGTCCTCGTTGCGGCCGCTGTAGAGGGTGACCGTCCCGTCACCCTCGGCGGGGGCGCTCGCGGCGGCGTCCTCGGTCGTGCCGTCGGTGCCGTCGGACCCGGCGGGCTCCTCGGCGTCGGAGCCGCAGGCGGTGAGGCCGAGCGCGGCGAGGGCGGCGAGGGTGGCGACGGTGCGCGGTGCGCGGAGGGTCATCGGGTCTCCCGAGGTGTGATGCGACAGGGTCTGCTTGCGCAACATCGTTGAGGCAAGGCAACCCTTACTTCACCACAGGGGCGGGCGGGGATGCAATTGGGGAAGGCCCACGTGCGCTAAATCTCACCATGCCGGGGCGTCGTCACCGGCCCCGGACGCGCGAAAGCCGCGGGGGTCTCAGGGGCGCCCCGCGGCTTGTCGCCGTGGCCAGGGGCGGGGTCGAACCGCCGACCTTCCGATTTTCAGTCGGACGCTCGTACCAACTGAGCTACCTGGCCCGAGTAGTGCACCGGCGTGACCCCCGGTCCTTGGACCAGGAGCCACGCCGCACTCTCTGCGACCCCGACGGGACTCGAACCCGCGACCTCCGCCGTGACAGGGCGGCGCGCTAACCAACTGCGCCACGGGGCCTCGTAACAGGACGAGACCTGTGCATCCCCAACGGGATTCGAACCCGTGTTACCGCCGTGAAAGGGCGGGGTCCTAGGCCACTAGACGATGGGGACCCGTCCTGCCCGGTCCCTCGCTCAGAAGCCCTGCTCGGTTCCGTTGAGGACAGTGAGAGAGCATACGGGATGCCGGGCCGGACGCCAAAATGCGGTGCGGCCAGGGTCCCGTCAGGCGTCCGGCCGGCCGTCGAGGACCGTGTCCAGGGCCGCGTCCACGGGGACGTCGCCACCGTTGAACACCAGCGTGGTGCCCGCCAGCCGGGGCCGCTCGACGACCGCGGCGAGGACGGCGGCCACGTCGGCCCGGGGCACCTCGCCACCCTCGAACCCCTCGGCGGGCCGCCCGGAGCCGTCGGCCGTGACGAGCTCGACCGCCCCCGTGCCGGGGTCGTCGGTCAGGCGGCTCGGGCCGAGGATCGTCCATCCCAGGGAGCTCTCGCGCAGGTGCATGTCGGCGGCCGCCTTGGCGTCGGCGTAGGTGGCGAACGGGTTGTCCTGCGGCACACCGTGGTCGGGGCGGGAACCGGCGTAGGACACCATGACGTAGCGCTCGACGCCGGCCGCCTGGGCGGCGTCCATCGAGCGGATCGCCGCGTCCCGGTCGACGGCCAGCGTGCGCTCGGGGTTGCCGCCGCCGGCCCCGGCGGACCAGACGACGAGGTCGTGCCCGTCGAGGAGGCGGGTGAGACCGCCGACGTCGAGCTGCTCCACGTCGGCGACGACCGGCTCCATGCCGGCCTCGCGGACGTCGGTCTCGTGGTCGGGGTTGCGGACGATCCCGCTGACGGTGTGGCCGGCCTGCTGGAGCAGGGGTCCGGCGAGGCGGGCGATGTGGCCATGGGCTCCGACGAGTGCGATACGCATGTCAGGGCCAACAGGCGGACCCCGGGGCGGCATTCCGTCAGGGGCGGGCCCAGTCCACCAGACGGTCCACCGGCCAGGTGTTGACCACGCGCTCGACCGGCACGCCCAGGCGCTGCGCCCGTTCGCACCCGTAGGCCAGGAAGTCGAGCTGGCCGGGGGCGTGCGCGTCGGTGCTGACCGCGAACAGGCAGCCCAGCTCCAGCGCCAGCGTGATCAGCTCGTCGGGCGGGTCCTTCCGTTCGGGCCGGGAGTTGATCTCCACCGCGGTCCCGGACTCGACGCACGCGGTGAACACGGCCTCGGCGTCGAACTCGCTCGGCGGCCGGGTGCGCCCGCCGCTGCGCCCCTCCCCGCCCCGGTCGCCGGCCCGCGGCATCACCCGCCGCCCGGTGCAGTGCCCGAGCACGCTCGTCAGCGGGTCACGGACGGCGGCGACCATCCGGCGGGTCATCGCCGCCCGCTCCATCCGCAGCTTGGAGTGCACGGAGGCGACCCGGACGTCGAGCCGGGCCAGCAGGTCGCGGTCCTGGTCGAGCTCCCCGTCGTCGAGGATGTCCACCTCGATGCCCTTGAGGAGGGTGAACGAGGCGCCCGTGTGCGCGTTGACCGCGTCGACGACCTCGAGCTGGCGCCGCAGGCGGGCCGCGGACAGGCCGTTGGCCACCGTCAGCCGGGGGGAGTGGTCGGTCAGCGCGAGATACTCGTGCCCCGCCTCCATCGCCGAGGCCACCATCTCCTCGACCGGGGAGCCGCCGTCGGACCACGACGAGTGCGTGTGCAGGTCGCCCCGCAGCCGGGCCCGCAGCGCCTCGCCGCCCTCGACCAGCGGGCCGCCGTGCGTGCGCTCCAGCTCGGCGAGCTTGTCGGGCACCGCCCCGGTGACGGCCTGCTCGACCACGGCCGACGTGGAGGCCCCGACCCCGGGCAGCTCGCGGAGCGTGCCCTCCCGGACCCGGCGGCGCACCTCGTCCTCGCCGAGCGGCAGGATCGCCGCGGCCGCAGTTCGGTAGGCCTCGACCCGGTAGGTGGACTCGCGGTGCCGCTCCAGCAGGTAGGCGATCCGGCGCAGGGCGTCGACGGGCTCGATCGGCATGGCAGCCACGGTAGGCCGCGCCCGCCCCTGGCGCGACGGCATACCCTCCCTGCATGGCTCCCGACGTGCGCGCCGCCCGCCTGCGCGACCTCGACCCGACCACCCTGCACGACCTGCTCCGTCTGCGGGTGGACGTCTTCGTCGTCGAGCAGGAGTGCGCCTACCCCGAGCTGGACGGCCGTGACGCGGACGCCACGACCGAGCACCTGTGGGTGGAGGTCGGGGGCACCCCGGTGGCGACCCTGCGGCTGCTCACCGACGAGGGCGGCACCCGCCGGATCGGGCGCGTCGCCACCGTGCGGGGACACCGGGGGCAGGGGTATGCCGACGCGCTCGTCCGGGCGGCGCTGCGCCGGTCCGGGCAGGCCCAGGTGGTCCTCGACGCGCAGACCTACCTGGAGGGGTGGTACGCCCGGTTCGGGTTCGTGCGGTCCGGCCCCGACTTCGTCGAGGACGGGATCCCGCACCTGCCCATGGTCCTGCGGCCGGGCGGGGCGGGGCAGGGCTGACCTAGGAGCTCTGCCCGCCCGGCTCCTCGTCGACGGACGTCTCGTCGGACGGGTGGCGGGTCAGCGTCCGGCGCTCCACCGGCTCCTTGCGCAGGGACGTGCGCAGGAAGTCCTCGCCGAGGTACTCCATCGCCAGCCGGGCCAGCACCTGCTGCTCGGTGACGGTGCGCTCGGAGCGGTCCCGGCCGACGAAGCTCACGGCCCAGTGCATGAGCGTGGTGACCTGGGACTTGAAGCCGATGATGTAGAAGAGGTGCACCGCCAGCCAGGCCACCCACGCGGGCACGCCGGTCAGCTCGATCCGGCCGCGCTTCATCACCGCGCGGAAGCGGGAGATCGTGGCCATCGAGCCCTTGTCGAAGTACTCGAACGGCTGGCCCGTCTCCTCCCCGCGCAGGCGGCGCAGGACCTGGTCGGCCGCGTGCCGGCCCATCTGGATCGCGCCCTGGGCCACGCCGGGGACGTCCTCGAGGGCCACCATGTCGCCGACCGCGTAGACCTCGGGGTGGCCCGGGAGGGTGAGGTCGGGGTTGACGGCGATGCGCCCGGCCCGGTCGAGCTCGGCGCCGGACTGCTCGGCCAGCGTCCTCGTCAACGGGTTGGCCTGCACGCCGGCGGCCCAGACCTTGGTGGTCGCCTCGATCCGCTCGGTCGAGCCGTCCGGGGTGCGCACCTCCAGCCCGCCGGCGTCGACGTCCACCACCATGGTGTTGAGCCGGACCTCGATGCCGACCTTCTCCAGGTCCCGCTTGGTGCGGGTGGCCAGCCCCGGGCCGAAGCTGCTGAGGACCGCGTCCGCCGCGTCGAGCAGGATGATCCGGGCCGAGCCGGGCTCGATGTGGCGGAACTCCTTGGTCAGGGTCCGGCGGGAGAGCTCGGCCAGCTGGCCGGCCATCTCCACGCCCGTCGGCCCGGCGCCGACGACGACGAAGGTCAGCAGCCGGCGGACCGCGTCGTGCCGGCCGGCGGCGGCGGCCACCTCGGCCATCTCGAACGCGCCGTAGATGCGGCCGCGCAGCTCCAGGGCGTCGTCGATGGTCTTCATGCCGGGGGCGAACTCGGCGAAGCTGTCGTTGCCGAACCACGACTGGTTGGCCCCGGCGGCGACGATGAGGCTGTCGTAGGGGTAGACGGTCTCCTGGCCCACGGTGCCGGCGGTCACGGTGCGTGCCTCGAGGTCGATGCCGGTGACGTCGCCCAGCATGACCTGCACGTTGTCCTGGCTGGCGAGCACGTCCCGGGTCGTGGGCGCGATCACGCCCTCGGACAGGATCCCGGTGGCCACCTGGTAGAGCAGCGGCTGGAAGAGGTGGTGGCTGGTGCGGGCGACCATCGTCACGGCCACCTCCGGTTCGTCGAGGGCCTTGGTGGCGAACAGGCCGCCGAAGCCGGAGCCGACGACGACGACGCGGTGGGTCGAGGCGGGCGTGGGCGTGGGCGCAGTCATGGGGTGGACAGCGCCCTGGCGACCCGGATTCTTCCCTCCGGCGGCCACCTACGACGGGATGACGTGGGTCACGTGGGTGGCGGCCCCCTGCCACACTGGGGGGATGAGCACCCTGGAGAAGGACCCTCCGGAGCGGGTCTGCGGCGAGGAGGCGCACGACCGGGCCGAGCTGGTCCCGCCCCGGGAGGTGCCGCTCGGCGGTCCCCGGGCGATGCGGGTGCGGCGCACCCTGCCCGCCCGCGGACGCACGATGGTGGGGGCGTGGTGCTTCGTGGACCACTACGGGCCGGACGACGTCGCCGACACGGGCGGCATGGTCGTGCCGCCCCACCCGCACACCGCACTGCAGACGGTGTCCTGGCTGTTCCAGGGCGAGATCGAGCACCGGGACAGCACCGGCGTCCACGCGATGGTGGTCCCGGGGGAGCTGAACCTCATGACCGCCGGCCACGGGGTGTGCCACAGCGAGGTGTCGACGTCCTCGACGACGGTGCTGCACGGCGTGCAGCTGTGGACCGCGCTGCCGGCCGAGCACGCCGACGTCGAGGCGTCCTTCGTCCACCACGTCCCCGGGCCGGTCGAGGTGGACGGGGCGGTGGCCAGCGTCTTCCTCGGGAAGCTGGGCCTGGCGGGCACGCGGGCGGTCAGCCCCGTGACGACATACTCCCCGCTGCTGGGGGCCGAGATCGTGCTGCACCCGCACGCGTCCCTGGTGCTGGACCTGGACCCGACCTTCGAGCACGGGGTGCTGCTGGACCGCGGCGAGGTGCGGGTCGCCGGCGAGGACGTGCCGACCGCGCACCTGCTCCACCTGCCCCCCGGCCGGGACACCCTCGAGCTGGCCTCCGGGGCCGATGGCGCCCGGGTGGTGCTGCTGGGCGGCACGCCGTTCGGCGAGGAGATCGTCATGTGGTGGAACTTCGTCGGCCGCAACCACGACGACGTCGTCGAGGCGCGCGAGCAGTGGCAGGCCGAGCTCGGCCATGCCGAGGACGGCAGGTTCGGCGCGGTCGACTACCCGGGGGACTCCCTGCCCGCGCCGGCGCTGCCCCACGTCCGGCTCCGACCGCGGGGCTGAGCCGGGCGCGTGGACCGGCCCGTCCTGCTCGTCGACAACGTCGACAGCTTCACCTACAACGTCGCCGACCTGCTCCACCGGGTGCTCGGGCGGCCGCCCGTGGTGTGGGGCCACGACCACCCGGCCACGGCCGAGGACCTGGGGGACTTCGCGGCGGTCGTCGTGGGTCCCGGGCCGGGGCGGCCCCAGGTCGCGACCGACATGGGCCTGTCGGACCTGGCGCTGCGGCAGCGGGAGGTGCCCGTGCTGGGCGTGTGCCTGGGCCACCAGGGGATGGCGCACCGCGCAGGGGACGTCGTGCGGCAGATGGCGGTGCCGCGGCACGGCATCGTCAGCGAGGTCACCCACGACGGGACGGGGCTGTTCGCGGGCGTGCCCGACCCTGTGCGGGTGGTGCGCTACCACTCCCTCGACGTGGCCGAGCCCGTGTCCTCCGGCCTGCGGGTCACCGCGCGGGCCCTGGACGACGGGTCGGTCATGGCGCTCGCCGACCCCTCCGCCCCGCAGTGGGGCGTGCAGTTCCACCCCGAGTCGGTCCTGTCCGAGCACGGCGGGCTGATCCTGGCCAACTTCCTGCGGCTGGCGGGCGTTCCGCTCGGGCCCGCCGGGCAGGACGCCGGCACCGTGGCCGTGGGGGACGCGCTGGCGCCGCACCCCGACCCGGGCGGGGGGCGGCGCGTGCGGGTCGAGGTATGCCGCGTGCCCGGCCCGGTGGACCCCTGGCGCCTCCGGGAAGGGCTCGTCGGAGAGGCGCCGACGTCGGTCTGGCTGGACGCCTCGGACGGCAGCGGATGGTCGGTCGTCGTCGACGGCGAGGGGCCGTTGGCGCACGAGCTGGTCCACCGGGTGGGGGAGGGGGAGCTCCTCCTGGACCGGGTCGACACCGAGCTCTCCCGGTGGGAGCTGGTCGGGCCCGTGCCGGACGTGCCCTTCGGGTGGCGGCCGGGCTACGTCGGCTACCTGGGCTACGAGCTCAAGGCGGAGACCGGTGGTGCGTCCGCGCACCGGTCGCCGTGGCCGGACGCCTGGCTGCTGTTCGCCGACCGGGGGGTCGTGCTCGACCACGCGTCGGGCGACGTGTGGGCGGTGTGGCTCGAGGACGATGCTCACGGGTCGGGGTCGCCGGCGCGGCAGCAGCGGGACTGGGTGGGGCAGGTGCGACGGGTGGTGGAGCGGTCCCGGCCGGTGGCGGGCCCTGGTTCCGACGTGCGACGAGGACCGGGAGGCCCGGGGGAGGCCGCTCCAGGGACGGGGACGGTGCCGGCCGCACCCCGGGAGGACGCGGCGGCATACCTGGACCTGATCCGTCGCTGCCAGGAGGAGATCGCGCGGGGGGAGTCCTACGAGATCTGCCTGACGACGACCTGGTCGGCGCCGGACGCTGGGGTGGGCGAGGCCGAGCTGTACCGCGCGATGAGGAGCGTCAGCCCGGTGCCCCACGGCGTGTGGCTGCGCTCGCCGCACGTGAGCGTGCTCGGATGCTCCCCGGAGCGGTTCGTCTCCGTGGACGCCGACGGAGGCGTCGAGGCCCGGCCGATCAAGGGGACCCGCCCGCGCGCGGCCGACCCGGTCGAGGACGCGGCGCTGGCCGCAGACCTCGTGACGGCGGAGAAGGACCGTGCGGAGAACCTCATGATCGTGGACCTGCTGCGCAACGACCTGCACCGGGTCTGCCGTCCGGGGAGCGTGCACGCGCCGGAGATCTTCACCGTGGAGAGCTATGCGACGGTGCACCAGCTCGTCTCGACCGTGCGGGGACGGCTGGTCGACGGGATGGGGCCGACGGACGTGCTGCGTGCCTGCTTCCCCGGCGGCTCGATGACCGGGGCGCCCAAGGTGCGCACGATGGAGATCATCGACCGGCTGGAGGGGGCCGCCCGGGGGGTGTACTCGGGCGCGGTCGGCTGGATCGGCCTCGACGGCTCCATGGACACCTCGATCGTCATCCGGACGGCCACCTGGCACGACGGCGACGTGACCTTCGGCGTCGGCGGGGCGATCACGGCCCTGTCCGACCCGCAGGAGGAGCTGGAGGAGACGGTGACCAAGGCAAGGTCAGTCCTGGCGGCGCTGGCCCTGGCGCGAACCGGCGACGCGTCGTCCTCCTCCCTCTCCTCCTGAGGAGGGCTGGACCTGCCGGCCCCCGGGGGCACGAGACCGCGGGGAGCCGGACCCTCAGGCGCTGCGTGGGAGGGGGTCGTCCTGGTCGTCGGCCTGGTCGTGGTCGCTGTCGTCGGTGGGGTGGGTGGGGGGTGGTGGTGCGGTGGTGGGTGGTCGGCCGTGGAAGGTGTCCAGGAGCGGTGGTGGGTCCTGGTAGGACTGTGGTGGTGGGTCGGCGTGGCGGGGGT
>NZ_MKKA01000001.1 GCF_001942405.1 Ornithinimicrobium sp. CNJ-824 | reverse complement strand
GATCCCGGCCCGGATCGCCAACCGGGCCCGACGACTGCACCTGCACCTACCCACCAACTGGCCCTGGCAGGACGCCTGGGCAGGCATGTACGCCGGCGCCTACGCCCCCGCCTGACACCCACTCCTGCCCCGACGAGGAACGACCCCAAGTGGAAAAGCCGGGCAGACCGGCGGCTCCCGCGCGCCCCGACGCCGAACTCGCTCAGCAAATCCTCTCAGCCCGCATCTCAATTCCCCCAGGAACCCGCTCGGCGGATCGAGGCTGAGTGCCGATAGCCCCGCGTAGCCCGACGTCCTCGGTGAGCACAGTCATGGGCATGGTGCGGTTACGGATGTTGCCTTTCTCCGCCGTGAGTGTCTGGTGTCTCTGGTGACGCCGAAGCTCGGTCATCCTTCGTCCAACGCTGTTTCCGGGACGGTGGCGGTGCGCGCCGTGAGCAGCCCGTGCAAGCCGATCAGGTCCTCACCTCGGGCCCGGGTGGCATTGACTGTTCTCCGGACTGTGGCCTGCTCGGCCTCCCTGCACAGGGTTGTCCCCTTCCCCAAGTCTCGGCATCGAACTCACCCTGGGAATCCGTCCGGTCATCACACGACTTCTCGCACGTTAGGCCGACGCGTCACCCAGCGCCGTTCTGCGGACAGTCCCGGACCTGAGGCCGGTGGGCGTCGTGCGTCCGGCTCAGACGGGAGTCAGCGCCGCGACAGTGGCGCCGATGATGGCCACCGCCGGCGCCCCGAGCCCCGCCTTCTGGGAGGCCTGGGCGACCTGCCCCAACGGCGCGGTCACCTGGCGCTGCGACGGCAGGCCGCCGTCGGCGACTACGGCAGCGGGCGTGTTGCCGGGCATCCCACAGGTGATGAGCCGCTCCGCGATCGCGGCCAGCGTCGCCACGCCCATGAGCACCACGATCGTCAGGCCGGCCCCGGCCAGGGCCGCCCAGTCCACCTGGTTGCGGGGGTCGTCCGGACCGACGTGGCCGGAGACGACGACAAAGCCTGGCGTGACCGCCCGGTGCGTCACCGGCACGCCCGCCAGGCCGGGTACGGCGACCGCCGACGTCACCCCGGGGACGACCCGGACTGGGATCCCGGCGCTCGCGCACGCGAGCCACTCCTCGCCCCCGCGGCCGAAGACGAAGCTGTCCCCGCCCTTGAGCCGCACCACGGTGGCGCCCTGCCGGGCACGGTCCACCAGGATGGCGTTGATCTGCTCCTGCGGGGTGAACTCCCCGCGCGGGATCTTGCCGACCGGCACCCGCTCGGCGTCGGCGGGGGCGAGGTCGAGGGCGCCCAGCGGCGCCAGCCGGTCGTAGACGACGACGTCGGCGGCGCGTAGCGCCTCAGCCCCGGCGAGCGTCAGAAGGCCGAGGGGACCGGGCCCGCCGCCGACGAGGAGGACCTCGCCGCGCTGCCGGCCTGGCCGGGCGTCGCACCGGCCAGGTGCGTCGCGTCGCCGCCGCTCAGGTGTGCAGTGTCCCGGATGACGACATCGAACTCCTCGAGGTCCGTGACGCCGGGCTCCGCCAGGGTCACCAGGCCGCGCCCCGCCAGGTCGCGCAGGCGCGCGTCGGGGGAGCCGGTGGCCACGGTGACCCCCAGGCCGCGGTCGAGCAGTGCGTGCACTGTCTCGCTGACCCGGGGGCCGGGCCGGGTGACCATCGCCGACTTGGGCCGGCCGGGTAGGGTCCACCCCGCGGTGGGCTCGTTCTCCACTAGTCCTCCTCCGGAACGTCACGAGCGGGCGTCACCGGCCGGTCGGCCAGCACCGCGCGCAGCTCGCGCAGCAGGCCGTCGATGGTCAGCGGGTCCCGCACGGCGATGCGCGCCCACGTGGCGTCCAGGCCGGGAAAGGTGTCGCCGCGGCGCACGGCATACCCCCGGGCCCGCAGGGCCTCGCGGACACCGCGGCCGACGCGGGCGAGCAGGAACGGTGCCTCGGAGGGCACGACCTCGACGCCCAGCGCCCGGAGCCCGGCGTCGAGGTGGCGCCGCCACGGCTCGAGCTCGAGGGCCAGCCGCCCGGCCTCGGCCAGCGCGGAGGACGCGGCCGTGGCGACCGTCGCGGCGAGTGCGGGGGTGCTCACCGACCACGGCGGCTGCTGCGCCGCGAGCCGCGCGACGAGGGCGCGGTTCCCGACGACATAGCCGGCCCGCAGGCCCGCCAGGCCCCAGGTCTTCGTCAGGCTGCGCAGGACGAGCACCCCAGGCATGGAGGGGGCGATCAGGCTCTCGCGCTCGCCGTCGACCACCTCGTCAAGGAAGGCTTCGTCGACGACGAGTACCCCGCCGGTGCGCGCGTGGAGGTCGCGCAGCGTCTGTGCGGGGTGCAGCACGCCCGTGGGGTTGGTCGGGTTGCCGACGAGGACCAGGTCGGCCGGTCCCACGGCCTGGGGGTCGAGACGGAAGCCCTCGCTGGGGCCGAGCAGGTGCCGCTCCACGTCCAGCCCGGCCCGGCGCACGGCCGCCTCGGGCTCGGTGAACTGCGGGTGCACGACGAGGGCCCGAGCCCCGAGACCGGCCCGGGCGAGCAGCGTGAAGGCCTCGGCGGCACCCGCCGTCGGCAGCACCATGTCCTCCGCCACGCCGTGCCGGCGTGCGAGGGCGGCGCGGGCGGGGGCGGGGTCGGGGTAGGCCGCGAGCTGCCGGGTGGTGCCGGCGACGACCTCAGCCAGCCACGCGGGCGGCTCGGGCAGGCGGACGTTGACGGCGAGGTCCACCAGGTCGGGGGCGGTCTCCCGATCACCGTGATGCATGAGGTCGGGGTCGTCGTCGGCCGCGGGGACCGCCGGGGCGCTGGCCTCCGCGACACCGGCCTCCGCGACGCCGGTGGGGGCGGGTGAGGGGCGCCGGGCGAGGACGCGGTCGGCGAGTCCGGCGCGGTCGTGCTCGGCGACGGCCTGGGTGAAGCTGCGCGCCAGGTGCGGGTGCCCAGCCCAGTGGGTGTGCAGGTAGGCCGCGTGCACGGTGGCCCGGCCGGTGCCGGCGGGGTCAAGGGCGAAGCCGGACGGTCCGCGCTCGGACGTCCAGGCGGCCCCCGCTCGCGGGCTGCTCGACTGCGCGCCGGACGCCGGGTCGGTGACCGTGCGGTGGAACTCGTGGCCGGTCGCGGTCGTGCCGGCCGGGCCGAGCACGGAGTCGGTGGCGGTGCGGGCCCTCGCGTAGCCCAGCGTGAGCCGCGGCGCCATCGCCGCCGCGGCCGGCACGACCCCGGCGAACGGGTGGCCGTCGACCGACTCGGCCAGGTAGAGCAGGCCGGCGCACTCGGCGACCGTCGGCAGGCCGGCCGCCAGGGCGTCGCGCAGCTCGGCGAGCAGGCAGGTGTTGGTCGACAGCGCGGCCGCGTGCACCTCCGGGAAGCCGCCGCCGAGGTAGAGCCCGGCGACGCCAGCCGGCAGCGAACGGTCGACGGCGGGGTCGAGAGTGACGACGTCGCATCCCGCCGCGCGCAGGAGCTCCTCGGTCTCGGCATACCGGAACGTGAAGGCGCGACCCCCGGCGACGGCGACGACGGGGCGGCGACCACCCCTGCCGGCGACCGACCCGGCCTCCGGCGACCACGGCTCGGCGTCGAGGGGGGGAGCCGAGCGGGCGACGTCGAGGACGGCGTCGAGGTCGACGTGACGGGCCGTCCGCTCCGCGAGCCGCTCCAGCGCGGCCGCGGCGTCCGCGCGCTCGGCGGCGGGGACGAGCCCCAGGTGCCGGGAGGGGGCGCTGATGGCGGCGTCGCGCGGCAACGCGCCGAGCACGGGCAGGCCCAGCCGCTCGACCCAGCGGGTGACCTCCGTCGCGTGCCCCGGCGAGCCGGTGCGGTTGAGGACGACCCCGGCGACCTGCACGCGCGGGTCGAAGGTCCGCAGGCCGTGGACGGTCGCGGCGACCGTCCCCGAGGCGTGGCCCGTGTCGACGACGAGCACGACCGGTGCACCCAGGAGCCGGGCGACGTGCGCGGTGGAGGACTCGCCGTCGGTCCCGTTGCGCCCGTCGAAGAGGCCCATGACGCCCTCCACCACGCTGAGGTCGGCGACCGTCGGCGTGCGTGCTGCGTGGACCAGCAGCCCCGGCACCCGCTCGGCACCCACGAGCCACGGGTCGAGGTTGCGGCCGGGGCGGCCGGTGGCGAGCGCGTGATAGCCGGGGTCGATGTAGTCCGGTCCGACCTTGCCGGGGGCGACGGTGAGCCCGCGCGCGGTGAGGGCCGCCATGAGCCCGACCGACACGGTCGTCTTGCCCTGCCCCGAGGCCGGGGCGGCGACAACCACCCTGGGCAGGTCGGTGGGAGGCGCGGCGGGGGCCGGCGCTACCACTCGATACCCTTCTGGCCCTTCTGGCCCCGGTCGAAGGGGTGGGCGAGCTTCGTCATCTCGGTCGCGACGTCAGCGGCCGCGAGCAGGTCCGGGTGGGGGTCGCGCCCGGTGATGACGACGTGCTGGTAGCCCGGCCGGTCCCGCAGGGTCTCCAGCACCTCCTCGACGTCGATCCACCCCCACTTCAGCGGGTAGGTGAACTCGTCGAGCACGTAGAGCGTGTGCTGCTCGACTGCCAGCCGGCGCCGGACCTCGGCCCAGCCTCACGGGAGTCCGCGGCGTGGTCCTCCTCGGTGCCCGCCTTGCGCGACCAGGACCAGCCGGCGCCCATCTTGTGCCACTCCACCGGGCCGCCCTGGCCGGTGTCGCGGTGCACCTGGTCGAGGGCCATCAGGGCCGCCTCCTCGCCGATGCGCCACTTGGCGGACTTGACGAACTGGAAGACCCCGATGGACCAGCCTGGTTCCACCCCCGCAGGGCCAGGCCGAAGGCGGCGGTGGACTTGCCCTTGCCCTCGCCGGCGTGGACGACGAGCAACGGGCTGTGCCGGCGCTGCCGCGTGGTGCGGCCGTCGTCGGGGGTGACGGGGAGCTGTCCCTGTGCCATCAGGCGGCCTTCCGGTCGGTGACGATGTCGACGATGGAGCCGGCAGCGACCCGCTCCAGGGGGAGGTGCTCGGCGCCCATCCGCCGCGCGATGTCGGCGGCCAGACCGAGGCGCACCGGCCCGGTCTCGCAGTCGACGAGGACGGTGTGGGTGCCGGGCCAGCAGTCGGCGACCTGCCGTGCCCGCGTGAGCGCGTCCTGGCCGGCGGTCGCGCGGCCGTCGGTGACGAGCACGACGAGGGCCCGCTGGTGCCGGTCGCGGATCCGCTCCCGGGCCACGACGCGGTGCGCCAGGACGAGCCCCTCGGCGAGCGGGGTGCGGCCGCCGTGGCCCACCTCGTGCAGGCGCGCGGCCGCGACCTCGACCGAGGAGGTCGGGGGCACGACGAGCTCGGCGCCGGTGCCGCGGAAGGTCACGAGCCCGACGCGGTCGCGCCGCTGGTAGGCGTCCATGAGCAGGGAGAGGACCGCGGTCTTGACCTCCTGCATGCGCCGTCGCGCCGCCATGGACCCGGAGGCGTCGACGACGAGCAGCACGAGGTTGGCCTCCTTGCCGCGCGTCACGGCGTAGCGCAGGTCCTCCGGCCCGATGGTCGCGCGGCCGGCGCGCAGTCCGTCGCGCAGGGCAGCGGCCCGCAGCGTGGCGGGCAGGTGCACCGGCGCACCGGGTGCCGGCCGGCCGGCCGGGTGCACCCCGACCATGCGTCCGGAGGTGGTCAGCGCGGGGCTGCGCCGCCCGGCGGACCCGCGCCCGAGGCCCCGGGCCGCGAGGCTGCGGGCGCGGTAGGCCCTGCCGGCAGCGGCGACGGCGACCGTGCGGCGGCCCGGGGCGGGGCGCCGCCGTCGGCGTCACCGGCGTTGTCGGCCGGCGCCTGCGGGGCCAGATCGGGGTCCTGGGAGGCTGTGCCGTCGGGAGTGCCGGGGCCGTCGGCCGGCGACGTGGCGGTCGTGTCCGGCCCGCCGTCCCGGGGCGACTGGTCGGTCCCGGCCCCGCCGCCGCCGTCCGGGCCGTCGCCGCCGTCGTCGTCGGGGCCGCACCCCGGGTCGTCCTCGGGCCCGTCCGGGCCGTCGTCGTGCGGCAGCTCCTCGTCGAGCAGCCGGTCGAGCAGCTCCTCGTCCAGGCCCGGCTCGTCGAAGGGGGACCGGCGGCGGCGGTGGGGGAGCGCCAGGAGCGCGGCGGCACGCACGTCGGCGCGGGTGACCTCCTGGCGCTCGTGGAGGGCGGCGTGAGCGACGGCGGCGCGGGCGGTGACGATGTCGGCGCGCAGGCCGTCGACGTCGAAGCCGGCGCAGACCCGGGAGATCGCCCGCAGCGCGCGGTCGCCCAGACGGACGCGTGCTGCCAGCTCACGGGCCTGCGCCAGCCTGGCGGTGAGCGCCGCCTCGGCGTCGGCCCAGCGGGCCGCGAAGCCGGAGGGGTCGGCGTCGAAGGCGAGCCGGCGGCGGACGACCTCGGTCCGCTCGTCGGGGTCGCGGCTGGCGCGGACCTCGACGGTGAGCCCGAAGCGGTCAAGCAGCTGCGGGCGCAGCTCCCCCTCCTCGGGGTTCATCGTGCCGACGAGGGTGAACCTCGCCGGGTGGCTCGTCGAGATACCGTCACGCTCGACGGTGTTGCGCCCCATCGCCGCGGCGTCCAGCAGGACGTCGACGAGGTGGTCGTGGAGGAGGTTGACCTCGTCGACGTAGAGGATGCCGCGGTGCGCCTCGGCCAGCAGCCCGGGCTGGTAGTCCGCGCGGCCCTCGCCGAGCGCGCGGCGCAGGTCCAGGGACCCGACGACGCGGTCCTCGGTGGCGCCGACCGGCAGCTCCACCAGCCGGGCCGGGCGGGTGACAGGCGGGGCGGACCCGTGGGGCCCGTCGGGGCAGGTATCGGGCTGCGCGGGGTCGCAGCCGAAGCGGCAGCCGGCGATGACCTCCTGGGCGGGCAGGACCCGGGTGAGGGCCCGCACGATGGTGGACTTGGCGGTGCCCTTCTCGCCACGGACCAGCACGCCCCCGATCTCGGGGGAGACCGCCGCCACGAGCAGGGCGGTGGACAGCTCCTGGGCGCCGACGACGGCGGTGAAGGGGTAGGACGGGGTGACCATCGGGCCTCCTGCGAGTATCCGCGCTCGCGTCGAGTCTCTCCGGGGCCGGGACCGGCACCAGGGACGCAGGAGCGAAGCTCTGGCTTCCGGCGCCCCGGCACGAGGTCAGGCCCGGATCACAGTGGCGGGACCGCTCCGGACTCTCACCGGATTCCACGCCCTGCGTCGGGGTCAGCATGCCACAGCACCGGACGGGCCACGGACCCACCCCGGGCGCGCCGTCGACGCCGCGGAGCCGACCTGAGGCACCCCCGGCGCCGGCGCGACCGCCGCCGCCGCAGCAGGTCCCGCGTGCGTCTAGGCTCGGGGACCGTGATCGAGGTCGTGGGACTGGGGGACGCCGGCTGGGCGGCGCTGGGCGAGCCGCAGCGCGAGCTGGTGCGGGGTGCCGACCTGCTGCTCGGCGGCGCTCGCCACCTCGCGCTCGTGCCCCCCGTCGACGGTCAGGACCGCCGCACCTGGCCGAGCCCCCTGCGGGAGGGCCTGCCCGCCCTGCTCGCGGACGTCCGGGGCAGCGTCGTCGTGCTGGCCAGCGGCGACCCGCTGCGCTCCGGCGTCGGCACGACGCTGGTCGAGCTGCTCGGCCCGCCCGCCGTCCGGATCCACCCCGCCGTCTCCAGCGACACCCTCGCGCGCGCCCGCCTCGGCTGGCCGGCCGAGACCACCGACGTCGTCACGACCGTGGGCCGTGACCTGGAGGCCGTCCTGCCGCTGCTCGCCCCCGGCGCCCGGGTCGTGGTCCTCTGCTCGGACGGCCGGGACCCCGCGCGTCTCGGCGGCCTGCTGGCGGGGCGGGGGCTGGCCGCGGCGCGGCTCACCGCCCTGTGGCACCTCGGGGGTGCCGAGGAGGGCTCGCGCACTGCCACCGCGGGCGAGTGGGCGGACCAGGACGCGGCCGGCCGGGCCACCCCCGACCTTGTCGTCTGCGCGGTCGAGGTGCCGCCCGCGGAGCGGCTCGCCGGGGCCGGCACCGGTGCCGCGGCGCTCGCCGGGGCGTGGGGCCCGGTCCCCGGGCGGCCCGAGGACTGCTTCGACCACGACGGGCAGATCACCAAGCGCGACGTGCGCGCCACCGCCCTGGCTCGGCTGCGGCCCACGCCGGGGGCGCACCTGTGGGACCTGGGGGCCGGTTCGGGCTCCGTCGGCGTCGAGTGGTGCCTGGCGGCGCCGCGGGCCGGCTGCACCGCCGTCGAGCGGGACGCCGAGCGTGCCGACAGGGCCCGCGCCAACGCGCAGGCGCACGGGGTCGCGCCCGCGTCGAGGTGCTCCACGGCGACAGCGCCCACCTGCTCCGCCGGGCCGCCGAGGGCGGCACCGCCCTGCCACGTCCCGACGCCGTCTTCGTCGGCGGGGGAGCGAGCGACGAGCTCCTCGACCTCGCCTGGCAGGCCCTGCCGCCCGGCGGTCGGCTGGTCGCCGACGCGGTCACCCTCGAGGGAGAGGCCGTCCTCGTCCGCGCGCAGCGACGCCTCGGCGGCGACCTGACCCGGCTCTCGGTGGAGCACGCGACCGCTCTCGGTCGCTACCTGTCCTGGACGCCCGCCCGGGCCGTCGTCCAGCTCTCGTGCACCCGGAAGGAACCCCACGCATGACGGTCCACTTCATCGGCGCCGGCCCCGGCGCGGGCGACCTGCTGACGCTGCGGGCCGTCCGGTTGCTCGGCGAGAGCCAGGTCTGCCTCTACGCCGGGACCTACCTCGACACCGAGGTCCTGTCCCACTGCCCGCCCGATGCCCGCCTCGTCGACACCCAGCACCTCACCCTCGAGGAGATCACCGCGCACCTCGTCGAGGCGACGGCCCAGGGGGACGACGTCGCCCGGCTCTGCTCGGGCGACCCCTCGGTCTACTCCGCCGTCGCCGAGCAGACCCGGCGCCTGGACGCGGCGGGCGTCCCATGGGACGTCACGCCGGGCGTCCCGGCCTACGCCGCCGCGGCGGCCCTCGTGGGCCGCGAGCTCACCGTGCCCGAGGTCGCGCAGTCCGTCGTGCTGACCCGCACGCACCAGGACTCCACCCGCATGCCCGCGACCGAGGAGCTGGCCGCTTTCGCGGCGACCGGCGCCACCCTCGTGCTGCACCTGTCGATCCGGCACACCCGCCGGCTGGCTGCCGAGCTCGTGCCCCACTACGGCGAGGCCTGCCCCGTCGCCGTGGGGTCCCAGGTCAGCCAGCCGGGCGAGCTCGTCCTGCGCGGCACGCTCGCCGACATCGCCGATCAGGTCGAAGCGGCGGGGCTGCGGCAGGCCGCGGTGATCCTCGTCGGCCCCGCCCTGGGAGCGGCGGACTTCGTCGAGTCCCACCTGTACTCCTGCCACCGCGCCGCCGGACGGGCCACCGCCCCCTGACCGCACGCGCCGTGGTCAGCCCACGCCGCGCGGCGTCCAGACCTGCCCCTCCGGGGTGACCCGCGTGGTAGAGGCCCCCACGACGACGAGGCACCCCATGTCGACGGTCCCCACGTCGAGCCCGCCCAGCGTGGTCACCTCCACCGACTCTCTGTCCCGGCCGACGTTCCGAGCCACCACGACGGTGCGGTCGGGACCGACGCGCTCGACCAACCGGTCACGCACGGCACCGAGGGTGTCGGGGCGGCTGCGCGACCGGGGGTTGTAGCAGGCCACGACGACGTCCCGCTCGGCCATCGCCACGACCCGGTCCACGAGCACCTCGAACGGCTTGAGGTTGTCGGAGAGGTTGACGAGTGCGTGGTCGCCCCCGAGCACCGCCCCGACCCGGGCCGAGGCCGCGTGGGCGGCGGTGACGCCGGGGTGGACGCGGACCGGCACGGGGGCGTCCCCCTCGTCGGCGGCAGCTCCAGGACGGCCGCCGCCATCCCGAACACCCCCGGGTCGCCGCCGCTGACCACGGCGACGTCCTCACCGGCCCGGGCCAGGTCTAGTGCGAGCCGTGCCCGGTCGAGCTCCACGGTGTTGCCGCTGGCGTGCCGGGTCAGGCCGGGCCGCTGCGGCACCCTGGCGAGGTAGGGCGCGTAGCCCACGACGTGCGCGACCCGCTCCAGCAGCCTGGTCGTCTCGGGTGTCGTCCACCCCGCGCCTCCGGGTCCCAGCCCGACGACGTGGACCGTGCCCGGTGCCGCGCCGGCACGTGGCGACGGCGGGGAATCGGCGTGCTGCTCCTCCACCCAGGCGCGGCCCGCCGCGTCGGCGCGCCGGTCCTGCCCGGGCACGACGACCATCGACAGGTAGGGCACCTCCGCCTCGTCGACCTCAGTGACCTGCAGCACCCGCTCCCGCGGCGTGGAGGCGTGCTCGACGTAGACCGCCCGCGCCAGCACCCCGGCCTGGCGCAGCGCCTCCCGGACGGCGGGGAAGGTGCGCCCGAGCTTGAGCACGACCGCCGCGTCCGTGTCGGCGAGCCTGCGGGCCAGCTCCGCGGTCGGGAGGGTGCCGGGCAGCACGGTGAGGGTGTCCTCGTGCAGGCACAGGTTGGTGCCGGCCGCCGCGGTGACCGCCGCCACGGCGGTGACGCCGGGGACGACCGTCACGGGGTGGTGGGGGCGCAGCGCATCGTGGACGTACATGAACGAGCCGTAGAAGAGCGGGTCGCCGAGGGCCAGGACGACGACGCTCCGGCCGGCGTCGAGGTGCGTGGCCAGCCGCTCGGCGCAGGCGTCGTAGAACTCGGCCAGCGCGCCGTAGTAGCCGGCCTCGTGCCCGCTCGTGCCAGTCGTGACGGGGTAGACCAGCTCCTCCTCCACGACGTCGGCTCGCAGGAGCCCGGCCTCGTCGACGATCCGCCGCGCCTGGGAGGATCCGCGCCGGCCGGCATGGTAGGCGACCACGTCGGCGGTGGCGACCAGCCGGGCCGCCCGCAGGGTCAGCAGGTCGGGGGACCCGGGGCCGACCCCGACACCGTAGAGGTGACCGCCCCGGGCGGCCGGCCCTTCGGCCCACACCGCGCTCACGCCAGCTCCTCGGGGGTGGCCAGGGCGTTGACCGCGGCGGCGGCGGCCGCCGACCCGCCGCGCCGCCCGTGCAGGGTCAGCCACGGCACCGGGCCTCCGGGCAGGTCGTGCCCGGCGAGGGCGACCTTGGACTCAGCCGAGCCGATGAAGCCCACCGGCATCCCGACGACGGCCGCCGGGCGCGGGGCGCCGTCGTGGAGCAGCTCGAGCAGGTGGAAGAGCGCGGTCGGGGCGTTGCCCACCGCCACGACCGCCCCCTCCAGCCACGGCTCCCACAGCGACACGGCCGCGGCGGCGCGGGTGGTGCCCCACCGCTGCGCCAGCCCCGGCACCCGTGGGTCCCGCAGGGTGCACACGACCGGGTTGCCGGCCGGCAGCCGGCGCGCGGTGATGCCGCTGGCGAGCATGTGCGAGTCGGTCAGCACGGGGGTCCCGGCGCGCAGGGCCTCCCGGGCGGCACGGACGACGTCGGGGTGGGCGTCGACGTCGTCCATGACGCCGGTGTCGCCGGCGGCGTGGACGACGCGGGTCACGACGGTGGCCAGCTGCGGCTCGAGGGCGCTGAGTCGGCCGGCCAGCTCGGCGCGCACGGTGCCGAACGAGCGTCGGTAGATCTCCTGCCCGTCGGTGAGGTAGGCGTAGCGCCGGGTCGGGCGGCGGGGCCCGACCGTGTCGGCCGTCGAGGTCGTGCCTGCAGGTCGCGTCGGTTCGCCGGGTGCGGACGAGGCCGCCATCTCCGGGACGTCGTCGGGGTGGCTGCCGGTGGGGTGGGTCGCGCTCAACGCGCCTCCTTGACGATCTGGTCGTGGTGGGTGGGGTCGACGACGAGCACGTGGTTGCCTTGCGGTCGGCCGCAGGCCCGCCCGCACCCGACGACGTGCACGCGAGCCCCGTGCTCCGGCACGCGGTCCGCAGCCTCGGCGGTGAGGGCCAGGGTGGGGGAGGCCGTGCGTCGGCAGTGAGGGGCGCCGACGCAGGCGCTCAGCCGCGCCCAGGGCGACCCGGGGCCGAGGACCAGGCCGGCGTCGGCCAGGCCGCTCGCTGCCGCGCGCACCGCGCCGTCCGAACCTTCCGCCTGGCCGAGGACGAGGACCACCGAGCGCCACGGCGTCAGGACGACGCGGCCCCCGTCGCCCGCGGCGCGCAGGAGGGCGGCCGTGTGCTGGGGGCGGAGCAGGCCGAGCGGCACGGCGGCCACGAGCTGCCCCGCACCCGGGCGGTCGCCGGGGCTCAAGGGCGGGGGCGGGCGCAGCCCGGCCGGGACGAGGTCGGGGTGCAGCCCCGCCGGATCGGGCAGGTCGCGGACGTTCCAGGTGCGCTCGTCGGGGCGCCGCCCCAGGAAGGTCCGCATGAGCCCGACCACCTCGGCGACGGCCCGGGCCGGTGGAAGGGCGTGCCGGACGGCGTGGTCCGGTGCCACGAGCACCCGCACCCCTGCCGAGGCCGTGTGAGCGCGGTCGGCGACCTGCAGCGCCAGGTCCCACCGCTCCGCGAGCAGCTGGGCGGAGCCGTCGCTGACGACGGTGAGGAAGCGACCAGGCAGCTCGGCGAGGTCGGGCTCGGCCCGGACCGCCGCGTCGACCTGCCGGGCGAGGGCCTGCGCGACCGGGTCGGGCACGGCGAGGATGCCGCGGGCGCGCTCGTGGGTGCGGGAGGGCAGCAGCCCCAGCGCCTCGATCTCGTCCACGAGGGCGCTGGGCAGCGGGTCGGGCAGGCCGCGCACCTGCAGGTTGCCCCGCGAGGTGAGCTGCAGCATCGGTGACCCGTGCCGGCGCGCGAGTCCCATGAGCCGGTCGAGCGCGGCGGCGTCGACGCCGCCGCCGGGCAGCCGCAGCCGGACGAGGGAGCCGTCGAGCGCGGGGTACGGGCGTAGGGTCCCCGGGCAGGTGTCGCCCCCGGTCCGCGGGGGCAGGGCGCCGGTGGCGCCCGGTGGCTGACCGCGGTGGCCGGCGGCGTTCACCTCGCCGCCTCGCCGGTGGCCGACGCGGCAGTTGCCGGTAAGGCGGCCGACCGCGCCGGCGCGGGCCGCAGCGCGTAGACGTCCATCACCCAGCCGTGCTCCTCCCGCAGCCGGGCGCGGGCCGCGGCCACGTCGTCGAGGACGTCACCGAGGCGGCCGCGGGCCAGCCGTTGCTGCGGGAGCCCCAGGCAAGCGCCCCACAGGAGCTCGAGGTCGGCGGTCTCGGGGCGGGCGGCCAGGAGGTCGCGGCAGCGCAGCTGGCCGTCGAGCATGACGACGACCGTGCCGAGCCCGGGGTGCCACTCGCGCACGAGGCGCCGCCCGGTCGTGACGTGGACCGGGTCGCCGATGGCGTGGAGCACCTCGTCGTGGGCGGCGGCCAGGGCCGAGAGCGCGGTGACGCCCGGCACGGTGCGCACGGCGACCGGGGTGCGCTCGCCCAGCGCCCGGACGACGCGCAGGATGGAGTCGTAGAGCGCGGGGTCGCCCCACACGAGGAACCCGACGACGAGGTGCGGCTCGAGCGAGCCGAGGATGGCGGCGTAGGCGTCGACCCGGGCCTCGTGCCAGCTGCGCACGCCCTCCAGGTAGGAGGCGGTCTCCCGGGGGTCCGGCCCGCGGCGGGGGTCGGGCACCTGCACCACGCGCACCGCCGTGCCGCCGCCGGGGGCCGGACGGTGGGTCTCCAGCAGCGCCCGCCGCGCGTCCACGAGCTGCTCCAGCCCCTCGCCCTTGTCGGCGACGAGCACGACGTCGACCTCCTGCAGCGCGGCGAGCGCCTCAAGGGTCAGCTGGCCGGGGCCTCCGACCCCGACCCCGATGACGCGGACCTGGCGGGGCGGCCGGCTCACGGTGCGGTCTCCTTCTCCTCGTGCGCCGCGGCGAGCGGCGTGGCGTGCAGGTCGTCGAGCAGGGCGTCGACGTTGTCGGGGCGCACCGGGCCGAGCCAGCGCCCGCCCGGGTGCACGCAGACGACGGGTGCCCGGTTGCAGGGGAAGAGGCACCCGGTCTGGGTCACGAGGACCTCCTCGTCGCCCCACCCGCGCTCCCGCAGGCCGGTCGCGATGGCCCGGGCCGTGCCGGCGGCGCCCTGCGCGCTGCACCGCGGGCCCCGGCACACCAGCAGGTGGTGGCGGTGCTCGGGGACGTGCTCCCAGGCGGGGCTGGTCAGGTCCGCCTCGGCGCCGGTCACCAGCTGACGCGTGCCGGCCAGGCCTGCGCGGGCGGCGGGCACGGTCGCGGCGGCCGCCGGGGCGGTGACCTCGAGGGGGAAGGGCGGGGCAGGGTGGGTGCGCCACCAGTGCCCCGCGACCCTGCGCACCCACGACCAGCCGGTGCCGGGCTC
Source organism: Ornithinimicrobium sp. CNJ-824 (assembly GCF_001942405.1). Classification (GTDB taxonomy): domain Bacteria; phylum Actinomycetota; class Actinomycetes; order Actinomycetales; family Dermatophilaceae; genus Ornithinicoccus; species Ornithinicoccus kibberensis. The sequence goes on along the minus strand of NZ_MKKA01000001.1, from coordinate 103,778 downwards.
CGCGCCGGGCACGGGCACGAGCACCGTGCGGGAGGGCGGCGGCAACGCTGCGGCGAGCTCGGTGAGCACGTCGGCCAGCGCCGGCCCCGCACCGTGGACCGTGGCCAGGCGAGCCCTCAGCCCGGACGCGGTCCGGACCAGCGGGTCGCAGGTGCGCGGGTCCGCCATGTCGACCGTGACGAGGACGACAGCGGTGTCGTCGGCGGTCACCGGGCGCCCTCCCACGACGAGGTGCCGACGAGGCCGTGCCACAGCATCCGCAGGCGGTCCTCGCGGCGCACCGAGGCCCGTACCCCGAAGACGTCACCGAGCAGGTCGGCCCCCAGCACCTCCTCGGTCGGCCCGGAGCGGACCACGGTGCCGGCGTCCATGACGACCAGCTCGTCGCAGGAGGCCGCGGCGAGGTCGAGGTCGTGCAGCACGACGAGGGTCGTCCACCCCAGGGAGCGGACGAGGTGGAGCAGGCCGATCTGGTGGGCGAGGTCGAGGTGGTTGGTGGGCTCGTCGAGCAGGAGCACCTGCGGCTCCTGGGCCAGCGCCCGGGCGAGGTGCACCCGCTGCTGCTCGCCGCCGGACAGAGTGACCCAGGTCCGGTCGGCCAGCCCGCTGGCACCGGCGAGCGAGAGCGCCCGATCGACCGCGGCCTCGGTGCCGGCCCGGTGCCACGGTGAGCTCCGGGCGAAGCGGCCGAGGGCCACTACGTCCCGGGCGGTCAGGTCGAGGTCGGTCCCCGCCTTCTGCTCCACGAGGGCGACCCGCCGCGCCCGTTCGCGCGGTGGAAGGGCCGTCACGTCGTCCTCGCCCAGGAGCACCGTCCCCGCGGAGGGTCGGCGCAGGCCGGCGACCAGGTGCAGCACGGTCGTCTTGCCCGACCCGTTGGGGCCGATGATCCCGGTGACACTCCCGGGCGCCACGTCGAGGTCCACGTCGTGGACGATCCGCCGGTCGCCGGCCGACCAGCACAGGCCCCGCACCCGCAGCACGCTCACGACGACCTCCGTGCCTGGCGCCGCAGCAGCGCGACGAGCACCGGCGCTCCGACGAGCGCGGTCACCACGCCGACCGGGATCTCCCGGTCGGGCGCCACCGACCGGGCGGCGGTGTCCGCCCACACCATGAGCAGGGCCCCTGCCAGCGTGCTGAGGGGGAGCAGGCGCCGGTGGACGGGCCCGACGACCAGGCGCACGAGGTGGGGCACGACGAGCCCGACGAAGCCGATCGGCCCGACCGCACCCACGGTGACGGCGGCCGCGAGGGCGGTGCCGACGAGGAGCAGCCAGGTCACGCGCGGCACGTCCACGCCGACCGACCGGGCGGAGGTCTCCCCGAAGGCGAACGCGTCCAGGGTCCGAGCGGCGGTGAGGACGCAGACGACGACCAGGCCGGCCACGGCGGCCAGCACGAGCGCGTCGTCGGCGCGCACCCCGGCGAAGGACCCGAGCGTCCACGCCAGCACCTGTCGGGCCGTGTCACGGCTGCCGAAGACCATGATCACCAGCGAGGTGCCGGCGGCCCCGAGCTGGGCGACGGCGACTCCGGCGAGGATGGTGCGCACCGGGGGCAGGCCACCTCCCGCCTCCGCCGCGAGTGCCAGCACCACGGCGAGGGCCAGGACCGCGCCGAGCATCGCCGCCGCGCCGAGGCCGGGCCCGGCGGCGACGCCGGACAACCCGAAGGTCAGCGCGAGCACGGCGCCGAGCGCGGCGCCGCTGGAGATACCCAGGAGGAAGGGGTCGGCCAGCTCGTTGGCGAGCAGCGACTGCATGACGGCGCCGCAGAGCGCCAGGACGGCGCCCACGGCGGCGGCGGCGACGACCCGGGGCAGGCGCAGCTGCCAGACGATCTGGTCCTCGAGCACCCCCACGCCGCGCCGTCGACCAGCCCGGCCCGGCGGGCGACGACGTGGACGACGTCGCCGGGGTGGACCGGCACCGACCCCATCCCGAGCACCACGACGGTGCTGAGGAGCAGGAGCGCGCCGAGGGTCAGCCCCGCCGGCCAGGTCGCGGTGCGGCGGCCGGGCCGACGCACGACCGGGGCGGTCACCGCCGGAGGGCCCTGAGCTGCTCGGAGAGCCGCTGCGCCCCGTCGACGAGGCGGACGCCCGGGGTCGTCTCGCTGAAGGGGATGACGACGTAGCGTTCCTCCCGCACCGCGCGCAGCTGGCTCAGCACCGGGTCGCCCTCGAGGTAGGCCCGTTTGGCCTGCGCGGTCGACCAGGCGGCGTCGGCGAGGACGACGACGTCGGGTTCGGCCGCCAGCACCGTCTCCCAGGAGCCGTCGGCCCAGCCGCCGTCGAGGTCGGCGAAGACGTTCTCGGCGCCGACCGCGTCGACGAGCAGCTGGGGCCCGCCGCGCCGGCGCCGACGAAGGGCGTGTCCTTCCCGGAGTCGTACCAGAGCAGCTCCAGGCCGCGGCCGGCCGCCTCCTCCTCGACCTGCGCGAGCACCTCGCGCTGGGCGTCGACCTCGGCGTCGGCCCGGGCGGTGGTGCCGGTGAGCAGGCCCACCTCGCGCAGCTCCTGCCAGGCCGCCTCGAAGGTCGGCGCACCGGCCGGCCCGCCGGGGCAGGCCAGCGGGCTGACGTAGGTGGCGGCACCGCGCTCGTGCAGCTCGGCCCGGTCGCCGACCCCGGTGTCACCGAAGGCGCTGGCGTAGGAGGCGAGCGCGAGGTCGGGCCCGGCGGCGAGGAACTGCTCGACCGTGGGGTACTCCTCCGACAGCACCGCCACCCGGGCGTAGTCGTCGGCGTAACGCTCGGCCACCTCGTCGTCGAGGTAGGCGGTGCCGCTCATCCGGTCGGCCAGGCCCAGCGCCAGGGCCACCTCGGTCATCCCCTGGTTGAGCGTGACGACGCCCTGGGGCGCCCGCTCGAGCGTCACCTCCAGGCCGCAGTTGTCCAGGGTGACCGGGTAGGCCGTGGCCTCCCCGTCCGACACCGGACCGATCTGCTGCGTGGCCGGGGCAACGGACGCGGCCGCGGCGCTGCCGCCGGGGGCGCCGGCGCAGCCGGAGAGGAGGAGGCCCGCGAGGGCGAGGGCGGGCAGGACGACGGGACGACGTCGGGGCATGGTCGCTCTTTCGCTGTTCCGGGCCGTTGCGCGAGGCCCTCACCAACGACGTCGGCAGGTCTTCGGGCTCGGGATCGTCCGACCGGGGCACCTTCCCGGGCACCATGAGCCCAGTGGCGTGTCCGCCCCGGCCGTCACCCCTACCGCTGCGCGTCAGCTCCGGATTTGGACCGGATTCCCTTTGCACACGGGGTGCGACCGACGTCGACCGGGGTGTCCGGTCGCAATGGACCCTACCAGCCAACGCGGAGCGCCCGGGCCCCTACACTGGCGGCGGCCGACGGCGACGGAACCCGGTGCGAGTCCGGGACGGTCCCGCCACTGTGAGCGGCCAGGAGGGCGGCGACGCCGCACGCCCTCCCGGCCCCGAGTCAGAGCTGTCACCCCGGCCGGGGGCGCCGACCGGCGCCCTTCCTCACGACCAGCGGGGCGCGGACCCCGCAGGAGGACGGCGCCTGCCATGACCCCTGCCATCGCGATCATCTCCACCTCGGACACCGACCTGCTCTGCGCCCGGGCGGCCGACGCCCGGTACGTCTACGCCAACCCGGCCCGGCCGGCCAGGCTGCCGGAGGTGCTGGCGACGGCCGACGTCGTCGTCGCCCGGATCCTCGGCGGCCCCGACGACGTGCCGGAGGAGGTCCGGCGCCTGCGCGGCACCGGGGTGCCCCTCGTGGTCCTCGGCGGGGAGCAGCAGCCCGACGCGGCGCTCATGGAGCTCTCGACCGCCCCCGCAGGGGTCGTGGCCGAGGCGCACCGCTACCTGGCGCAGGGCGGGGTGGACAACCTCACCCAGCTGCACCGCTTCCTCTCCGACACCCTGCTGCTCACCGGTGAGGGCTTCGAGCCGCCGCGCGAGCTGCCGTCCTGGGGCGTGCTCCACCGTCCGGCGCCCTCGCCGCTGCCCGACGGTGGCACGCGCCCGGCCGTGGGCATCCTCTTCTACCGGGCCCAGCACGCGGCCGGCAACACCGCCTACGTGCAGGCGCTCGCCGACGCGGTCGACGCGGCCGGCGGTCACGCCGGGGTCGTCTGGGCCACGTCCTTGCGCCAGGCGCCGGAGGACCTCCTGGCGCACCTGGGCGCCTACGACGCCCTCGTCACGACCGTCCTCGCCGCCGGTGGAACCCGCCCGGCCGGGGCGCAGGCGGGCGGGGACGACGAGGCCTGGGACGTGCGCGCTCTGGCCGCCCTCGACATCCCCATCCTCCAGGGTCTGTGCCTGACCTGGGGCCGCGAGGCCTGGGCGGGCTCGGACGACGGGATGTCGCCCCTCGACGTGGCCACGCAGGTCGCGGTGCCGGAGTTCGACGGGCGGCTCATCACGGTCGCCTTCTCCTTCAAGGAGATCGGCGACGACGGGCTGCCCTCCTACGTGCCCGACCCGGAGCGGTGCGCCCGTGTCGCCGGCACGGCGGTGGCGCACGCCCGGCTGCGGCACACCGCGCCGGCCGACCGGCGGGTCGCGGTGGTCCTGGGGGCCTACCCGACCAAGCACGCCCGGATCGGCAACGCCGTCGGCCTGGACACACCGGTGTCGACGGTCCGGCTGCTGCGGGCCATGCGGGACGCCGGCTACGACCTGGGCGCGCCCGGCCAGGTGCCCGGCCTCGACGAGGACCTCCTGGAGCCGGTACCGGGGGAGGACCCGGAGACCACCGCCGGCAACGCGCTCATCCACGCGCTTATCGAGGCCGGCGGGCAGGACCCGGAGTGGCTCACCCAGGCCCAGCTCACCGAGCATCACGTCCGGATCCCGCGCAGCCGCTACGAGAGCTGGTTCGCCCGCCTGTCACCCGCCTGCGCGCGGAGATGACCGAGCACTGGGGTCCGGCGCCGGGGACGCTCTACGTCGACGAGGAGGGCGAGGAGCCGGCGATCGTCGCCGCCGCGCTCCGGGCCGGCAACGTGACGCTCCTCGTGCAGCCGCCGCGCGGCTTCGGGGAGAATCCCGTGGCGATCTACCACGACCCCGACCTGCCGCCGAGCCACCACTACCTCGCGACCTACCGGTGGATCGAGGAGGAGTTCGGCGCGCACGCGGTCGTCCACATGGGCAAGCACGGCAACCTGGAGTGGCTGCCGGGCAAGAACCTGGCGCTGTCGGCCGAGTGCGGCGCCGACGCCGCCCTTGGCAACCTGCCCCTCGTCTACCCCTTCCTCGTCAACGACCCGGGGGAGGGGACCCAGGCCAAGCGCCGGGCGCACGCCACGGTCGTGGACCATATGGTCCCGCCGATGGCACGGGCCGAGACCTACGGTGATATCGCGCGGCTGGAGCAGCTGCTCGACGAGTACGGCAACGTCAGCGTCATGGACCCGGCCAAGGCCCCGGCCTGCGCGGGGAGATCTGGACCCTGCTCAAGGCCGCCGAGATGCACCGCGACCTCGGCCTCACCGAGGAGGTCGACCTCCAGGACGCCGACGGCTTCGACGACCTCGTCATGCACATCGACGGCTGGCTCTGCGAGATCAAGGACGTGCAGATCCGCGACGGCCTGCACGTGCTGGGCGCCGCTCCCGAGGGAAAGGGCCTGGTCAACCTTGTCCTGGCCGTGCTGCGGGCCGGACAGCTCTTCGGCGGCTCCGGCGACGGCGTGCCCGGCCTGCGCGCGGCGCTCGGGCTGAGCGGCGGGGAGGGCGCCGAGTCGGTCGCCCGCACCGACCGGGTCGAGCAGGTGGCCCGCGATCTCGTCGAGGCCGTCGCCGGCACCGGCTGGGACGCCCGGCAGGTGGCCCGGGTGGTCCGGGACGTGCTGGCCGGCACCGACCTGCCAGGCGTGGACGCCGACGGGGTCGAGGCGTCGCTGCGCTTCGGCTGCGAGGAGGTCGTGCCCCGCCTGGCCGCCACCACCGGGGAGGTGCCGATGGTGCTGCACGCCCTCGACGGCGGCTACGTCCCGGCGGGGCCTTCCGGCTCCCCGCTGCGCGGCCTTGTCAACGTGCTGCCGACCGGGCGCAACTTCTACTCCGTCGACCCGAAGGCCATCCCGAGCAGGCTCGCCTACGACACCGGGGTGGCGATGGCGGAGTCGCTGCTGCGGCGGTACCGGGAGGAGACCGGCGAGCTGCCCCGCTCGGTCGGCCTGTCGGCGTGGGGCACGAGCGCCATGCGGACCTCCGGTGACGACATCGGCGAGGTCCTGGCCCTCCTTGGGGTGCGGCCGGTGTGGGACGAGCAGTCGCGGCGGGTCACCGGGCTCGAGCCGGTGCCGTTGGCCGAGCTGGGCCGCCCCCGCGTGGACGTGACGGTGCGGATCAGCGGCTTCTTCCGTGACGCCTTCCCCCACGTCGTCGCGATGCTGGACGATGCCGTCGCCCTCGTCGCCGGACTGGACGAGGCGGACGAGGACAACTATGTGCGCGCCCACGCCCGCGCGGACCTGGCCGAGCACGGCGACGAGCGGCGGGCGCGGACCCGGATCTTCGGCTCCAAGCCGGGCAGCTACGGGGCGGGGGTGCTCCAGGTCGTCGAGTCCGGCGGCTGGCGCGACGGCGCCGACCTGGCGGAGGTCTACACCGCCTGGGGCGCTACGCCTACGGCCGGGACCTGGATGGCGCGCCGGCGCGGGAGGACATGGAGCGCACCTACCGCCGCATCCAGGTGGCCGCCAAGAACGTCGACAACCGCGAGTCCGACATCCTGGACTCCGACGACTACTACCAGTACCACGGCGGCATGGTCGCGACCGTCCGGGCGCTGGCCGGCGCTGAGCCGCGAGCCTACGTCGGAGACTCCACGACCCCCGACGCGGTCCGCACGCGCACGCTCTCGGAGGAGACGGCCCGCGTCTTTCGCTCCCGTGTCGTCAACCCGCGCTGGGTGGGGGCGATGCGGCGGCACGGCTACAAGGGCGCCTTCGAGCTCGCGGCGACGACCGACTACGTCTTCGGCTTCGCCGCGACGGCCGGCGTCGTCCCGGACTGGATGTTCGACCGCCTCGCCCGGGAGTACGTCCTCGACGAGGAGACCCAGGCGTTCCTGCGCCAGGCCAACCCCTGGGCGCTGCGCTCTATAGTCGAGCGCCTCGTCGAGGCGGCCGACCGGGGCCTGTGGCAGCGGCCCGACCCCGAGGTCGTCGCCGCGATGCAGCAGGCCTACCTGGAGGTGGAGGGCGACCTGGAGGAGTGAGGCGCCCGGCTCAGCGCCGCGCCAGCACCCACTCCAGCGCCGGGGCCACGGCGTTGACGACGAGCGCGCCGGGCTCGGGCGCCGGCCGCTCGACGACGACGACGGGGATGCCCAGCTGCGCCGCGGCCTGCATCTTGGGCCAGGTGTAGCTGCCTCCTGAATCCTTGGTCACGAGCACGTCCGCCCCGTGCCCGGCCATGAGGTCCCGGTCGCCGTCGAGGGTGTAGGGGCCGCGGCTCGTGACGAGCGTCCACGCGGCCGGCAGCGGGTCCTGGGGCGGGTCGACGACCCGGGCGAGGACGGCGAGCCCGCCGAGGTGCGGCACGAAGCGGGCCAGCTCCTGGCGGCCCACGGTCAGGAAGGGGCGCCGGCCCAGCCCAGCGGCCAGCTCCGCCGCGGCGGCGTGGTCGGCCGCCCGGTGCCAGGACGGGTCGGGGTCCCACCCGGACCGCTCCAGCCGCAGCAGCGGCACACCGGTGGCGGCGCAGGCCGCGGCGGCATTGGCGGTCATGCCCCGAGCGAAGGGGTGCGTGGCGTCGACGACCACGTCGATGCCGAGGTCGGCCAGCGCGGCGACGAGGCCGTCGACGCCGCCGAAGCCGCCGACCCGGACCCGCCCGACGGGCAGCCGGGGGCGGGCCACCCGGCCGGCGAGGGAGGACAGCACGTCCACGCCCTCGTCGACCAGCGCCTGCGCCAGGTCGCGCGCCTCGGCGGTGCCGCCGAGCAGGAGCACCCTCACCGCGCCGCCCCCAGGGTGAGCGTGGGCAGCCCCGCGGGGGCACCACCCCCGGCCAGGTCGAGCAGCGCCCCGACGTCGAGGTGCTCCTCGACGAGGTCGGCGAGCAGCTCCATCCGCCGCTCGCGCGCGGCCGGGAAGCTCGCGCCCGAGCGCGCGATACCGACGGTTTCGGCAAGAAAGGCCGCGCGGAAGGCGTCGCTCTCAAGGCTGCCGTGCCACATCGTGCCGAAGACTTGACCGGAGCGTGCACCGCCGACGAACTCCTCGCTGCCGTCGGCCCGCGTGACACGCCCGTGATGGATCTCGTAGCCGGCGACCGGCGCCCCCAGCGCCTCGCCGGAGGGCAGCCGCAGCACCTTGTCGGGGGCGAAGGTCGTCGTCACCGGCAGCAGCCCCAGCCCGTCGGCGCCCGCTCCAGCGGGCCCCTCGACGCCCCACGGGTCCTCGATCCTCGTGCCGAGCATCTGGTAGCCCCCGCAGACGCCCAGCACCGGCCGCCCCCTGCGGGCGTGGTCAACGAGGGCCTCGTCGAGGCCACGCGAACGCAGCCAGGCCAGGTCGGCGAGCGTGGCCCGCGAGCCGGGCAGGACGACCAGGTCGGCGTCCGCCAGGTCCCGGGGGGAGGAGGCGAAGACGACGTCGAGGTCGGGCTCGAGGCCGAGGGCGTCGACGTCGGTGAAGTTGCTCACGCGGGGGAGCCGCACGACGGCGACCCGCCGCCCGGCGCCGCGGTTGCGCCGACCGGCGAGACCGAGCGCGTCCTCGGAGTCGAGCCACAGGTCGGGGTGCCAGGGCAGGACGCCGTGCACCGGCCGGCCGGTCATCGCCTCGAGCTGGTCCAGGCCCGGGCGCAGCAGCCCGACGTCGCCGCGGAACTTGTTGATGACGTAGCCGGCGACGAGCGCCTGGTCCGCGGGGTCGAGGACCGCCAGGGTGCCCACCATCGCGGCGAAGACGCCGCCCCGGTCGATGTCGCCGACCACGACGACGGGCAGGTCGGCGTGCCGCGCCAGGCCCATGTTGACGTAGTCGCTCGCGCGCAGGTTGATCTCCGCGGGGCTGCCGGCCCCCTCGGCGACGACGACGTCGTGGCGGGCCGCGAGGTCGTCGAAGGCCGCGTGGGCGACCCGCGCCAGCTCGCTCCTGCCGCCGGGGAACTCGCGCGAGGTCAGCTCGCCACCGGGCCGCCCCATGAGCACGACGTGGCTGCGGCGGTCCGACCCGGGCTTGAGGAGCACGGGGTTCATCGCCGACTCCGGCTCGACCCGGGCCGCGAGGGCCTGGACCCACTGCGCCCGCCCGATCTCAGCGGTGGTGCCGTCGGCGCGGAGGCAGACCATGGAGTTGTTCGACATGTTCTGCGCCTTGTAGGGCGCGACGTCCACGCCGCGGCGTGCCAGAGCCCGGCACAGACCGGTGGTGACGACGGTCTTGCCGGCGTCCGACGTCGTGCCGGCGACGAGCAGGCCGCTCATCGCCGCGGGCAGGCGCCCGGGCAGGTCGCCGGGTCGCCGGGGCGTGCGGCGGCGGGCATGAGGGGAGGCGGGCACATGGCCGCGCAGCCTACGGGAGGGCGGTGCCGGGACCGGCGGGCGGCCTGCCCACCGTCTCCCTGCCTGCGGGCCTGTGCATCGGCGACGCGTTCCCTGGAGCGGCTAGCCGCGCGACGTGCGTCTGGAGGGTGAGCGCATCGGTGAGCTGGTGCCGTGGCGGCCGTGATGCAGGGTCCGTACGAATGCACGGCGTGTGGCGGTTCCTGGGCCGCGCCGAGGGCAAGCGCCGCAGGAGCAGGCCGCGGGGGTACTGGTACATCCGCAACGCCGTCGTCGACTGCTCCTGGCTGGCTTCCAGCGAGCTGCTCACCGATGAGCGCAAGGAGACCGCCGTCGGGTCCTGGGCCCGGGCCGACGCCTACTTCGCCTCGGCCGGGATCACTCACCACCGCGGCCACTCCGGACTCCGAGGTGACTGACCGTGAACCGCGTACCCAACGGCCGTGGGCAGGACAGCTAGTGCCCGCAGCCGCCGGTCAGAAGCGGACCCGGGTGACCACCAGTGATGCACGTATGTTGCACGAAGGCGCTACAAAGCCCCAGTTTCGTGCGATAGGTGCAGGTCAGCGCGTTTTGCTCGAGTGTCTTGTAAACAGGTGGTTGAGGGTTCGAGTCCCTTCGCCAGCTCTCCTCCTGTGCGAGACCGACGGGGAGGCAGGGCGCCTGCCCTTGTAGCGTGCTGACATGGCCGGTCACCTGAAGCGCTACCGGGAGATCGCCCGTGTCCTGACGCGGCACGGGCTGCACGCCACCGCGGTCCAGGCCGGTCTGGGTCGGTGGCTCCCGCACCAGCCCACCGAGCCGGTCCTGGAGGTTGAGCGGGACAAGCTTCCGGGCCTGCTCGTGGACACCTTCGAGGAGCTCGGGACCACCTTCATCAAGCTGGGTCAGCTGATCTCCACCCGACCGGACATCTTCCCCGCCGCGTACTGTCAGGCCTTCGCCAAGCTCACCGACTCCACCTCTCCGGTCCCTTTCGAGCAGCTGGCCGCGGTGGTGCACGACGACTTCGGTGCCACGGTGGAGCAGCTCTTCGCCTGGTTCGACCCGGTCCCGGTGGCCACCGCCTCCATCGGCCAGGCCCACCGTGCCCGGTTGCACGACGGCCGCTCGGTCGTGGTGAAGATCCGCAAGCCTGGGGTGGTCCAGGAGGTCCACAACGACCTTGAGATCCTCAGGAACCTCGCCGGCCACCTGTCCCGCAACTCCCAGCTGCTGTCCGACATGGACTTCGCAGGCCTGGTGGAGGAGTTCTCCCGTTCCCTGAGGGCGGAGCTGGACTACCTCACCGAGGCCCGAGCCTGTGAGGAGATCGGTGACAACTTCCGCGGAGCGCCGGGTGTCCACATGCCTTGGATCGACTGGGAGACCACGACGTCACGGGTGCTGACCATGGAGGAGCTCTCGGGCATTCGGATCGACGACGTCGACGCCCTGGATGCCGCCGGCATCGACCGCCCGGACCTCGCCCGGCGCGCGGTCGAGGTACTGATACGGATGGTCTTCGAGGACGGGGTCTTCCACGCAGACCCGCACGCCGGCAACCTCTTCGTCGAGCGTGACGGCACCATCGGTCTGATCGACTTCGGGATGGTCGGGCGGATCAGTCCGGAGATGCGTGGACAGTTCGCCCGCATGGTGATGGCCCTGGTCCGGCAGGACACCGACGGGCTCGTCAGCATCCTGCTCGAGATCGCTCCGCCCCGGGGTGCGCTGGACCGTTGGCGCATGCGCAGCGAGGTCGCTCGGATCACCAGCTGGCTGGACGGACGGGCCTTGGCCGACATCCACCTCGACCGGGTCGCCAACCAGATCTTCACGGTGGTGCGCCACCATCGGCTCTCCCTCCCGCCCGAGGTGGTGCAGCTGTTCCGGATGCTGATCATCGTGGACGGTCTGGGACTCAAGATCGATCCCGGCTTCGACATCACCACGGTGCTCCACCCCTACGCACGACGTCTGATCGAGGAGCAGCTGAGCCCGCGGCAGATGGCGGCGCGGCTGCGAGACGCCACTCTGACGGCCGCCCAGCTGGGGGTCGACCTGCCCTCCTACGCCCGGCAGCTGCTCGATCGGATCGACAGCGGTGGCGTCGACGTGACCATCCGCACGGCTGAGATCGAGCCGCTGGTCGGGCGGATGGAGCGCACCGGAGACCGGGTCGTCGCCGCTCTGGTGGTGGCGGCCATGATCACCGGCGGCACCAACGTGCTCGTGGCCTACAGGGACCGGTTGGGCCGCTTCGCGGGTCCACTCGTGGCCGGCGGTGGTGCCGCCCTCACCGCGGGCAGCGCCTACCTCGCCTGGACCGGACGCCCCCGCCACATCAGGCCGCGCTGACCAGCCCTTGGCGTGACCTCTCGCCGACACGGAGGACCCCGGCGATCGGTAGGGCTCCTCGCCCTCGTCCCGATCGTCCTGGTGGTGGTGCTCGTGGTCGTGCTCTCCTCGCTTCAGCGTTCGTTCATCTACTTCCCCGACGCCAGGCCCGTCCCGCCGGCCGCGGAGGTGCTGCCCGGGGCGCGGGACGTCGTGCTGCGGCCCGAGGACGGGCTGGAGCTGGGAGCCTGGCTGGTCCCGGCGGCGGAGGGACGCGACCGGGGCCTGGGGGTGCTGTACGCGCCGGGCAACGGTGGCAACCGTGCCGGACGCGCCGGGCTCGCCGAGGAGCTGGCCAGACGCGGGTTCACCGTCCTGCTGATGGACTACCGGGGCTACGGCGGCAATCCCGGCTCGCCCGACGAGGACGGCCTGGCGGCCGACGCCCGGGCGGCAGTGCAGCTGCTCGAGGACGAGGGGTTCCCCGCGCAGCGGACGATCTACCTCCGTGAGTCCCTCGGCACCGGTGTGGTGCCCGCCCTGGCCGCGAGACGGCCTCCTGCCGGAATGGTGCTGCGGTCGCCGTTCACCGAGCTCGCCGACGTCGGGGCGCACCACTACCCCTGGGTTCCGGTGCGGCTCCTGCTCCGCGACCGCTTCCCCGTGCTGGAGCACGTCCGGGGCAGCGCCGTGCCCGTGACGGTCGTCCGGGGGAGCCACGACTCGGTCATTCCTCCCGAGCTCAGCCGCCGGGTCGCCGCCGGCGCCGGCCACCTGGTCGAGGAGGTCGTCCTGGACGGGGTCGACCACAACGACCCGGAGATGTTCGGCGCACCGGTGGCCGCCCTGAGCCGCCTGGCGGACACCCCTGGACCCGTGAGCGGCTCCGTCGTCAGCGCAGCCCGGCCATCAGCAGGTCTCGGGCCGGACGTCAGGTCCCGCAGAACGTCACGTAGGGGCCGAGGTCCGCCGGGGCCGGTCCCGCGTAGCGCTCCAGGGAGGGACGCTCGACGTAGGGGTCGGTCACCGCCTCCAGCAGCCGGTCCACCGGCGTCAGGTCGCCCTCCACGGCGGCGTCCAGCGCCTCCTCGACCAGGTGGTTGCGGGGGATGTGGACGGGGTTGACCCGGTCCATCGACGCCGCGTCCGGCTGCAGCGGCAGCCAGCGGCGGAACCAGGCCTCGAACGCGGCCGGGTCCGCCCCGGCCCGCCGGGTCGCGTCGGTGTCGCCACGCGCGACGGCGCCGAGGCTGCGGAAGAAGGACGTGTGGTCGACCCGGTGCTCCTGCAGCAGGACCAGCAGCTCCTCGGTCAGGGAGTCGGCATCGGCCGCCGTGACCTGCGCCGGCAGACCCAGCTTGGCCCGCATCCCGGTGGACCAGGAGGCGCCGTAGGCCGGGACGAACGCCTCGACCGCCTCCACGGCGATCTCGACCGCGCGGTCCTCCTCCTCGTGGAGCAGCGGCAGCATCGCCTCGGCCAGCCGGGCCATGTTCCACCGGGCGACGGCGGGCTGGTTGCCGTAGGCGTAGCGACCCTCCGTGTCGATCGAGCTGTAGACCGTGGCGGGGTCGTACCGGTCCAGGAAGGCGCAGGGCCCGTAGTCGATGGTCTCCCCGGAGATCGTCGTGTTGTCGGTGTTCATCACGCCGTGCACGAAGCCCACGAGCATCCAGCGCGCCACGAGGGAGGCCTGGTCGGCGACCACGGACCGCAGCAGCGCGGCATACCGGTCCTCCGACCCGGCCGCCTCCGGGTGGTGCCGGTCGATCGCGTGGTCGGCCAGCCGACGCAGCAGCCCGACATCGCCGGTGGCCCGGGCGAACTGGAAGGTCCCCACCCGCAGGTGGCTGCCGGCCACGCGCGCGAGCAGCGCGCCGGGCAGCGTCGTGCGCCGCTGCACCCACCGACCGGTGGCCACGACCCCGAGCGAGCGCGTCGTCGGGATGCCCAGCGCGTGCATGGCCTCGGAGACCACGTGCTCGCGCAGCATGGGGCCCACGGTGGCCAGGCCGTCGCCCCCGCGGGCGAAGGGGGTGCGCCCGGACCCCTTGAGGTGCAGGTCGCGGCGGCGGCCGACGGGGTCGAGCAGCTCGCCCAGCAGGAGCGCACGTCCGTCGCCCAGCCGCGGGGAGTATGCCCCGAACTGGTGCCCGGCGTAGGCCTGCGCCACGGGGGTCGCGTCGGCCGGGACGCTGCGTCCGGTGAGCAGGTCCACGCCCTCGGGGGTCCGCAACCACCCCGGGTCGAGGCCCAGCTCGGTGGCCAGGGCCTCGTTGAGGACCAGGATCCGGGGCTCGGGGGATGTCTCGGCCTGCCACGGGATGGCCAGCTCGGGCAGCTCGGTGGCGAACCGGGCCTCCAGGGAGACGGCCGGCCGGGTGGAGGTGCTCATCCACCGAGCCTAGGTCAGGTGCGCGGACCTGGACGGTTCAGCCGGCGTCCAGGTCGGTCCTGGCCCGTCGGGCCCGCAGCTCGCGACGGACCCGGTCCGCGGCGCGGCGGGTCAGGTCCCGGGGAGGGCGGGCCGCCATCCAGCGGTGCAGGTCCTCCTGCGCGGACGCGCGTCCAGGGTCGGGTCCGGTGACGTCGTAGGCGCGCACCGCCGCCTCCTCGTCCGCGCTCATGGGCAGGGCGTACTCGTGCAGCCGGTCGGCGATCGCGTCCCGGTAGCGGGCGGGCAGCAGCTCCAGCGCCGGCTCGTAGGAACGGGCGAGCCAGGCGCGGGGGTCGGGACCCGCCTTCGCCGCGACGATCCGGAGCAGCTCGCTGCCCCCGCCGTCGGCGAGGTAGCGGTGCGCGCAGTGCGCCAGGACGGGCTCGACCTTCATCGGCTCGGCCAGCAGGTGCTGCCGCGACTCCGTGCCGCGCCACTGCCGCTCGAGCACGCGGTCGGGCGGCCAGGCGCCGCTGATCGACGCAGCCAGGAGCGTCTTGCGGGCGCACTTGGGGCAGCGTCCGCAGGGACGGCCGAGGCCCGGACCTCGCACGCACGACTGGGCCGCCCGCCCCGCCGGGTGCCGGGCGACGATCGTGCTGGTCACCACCTCGGACACACCGGCGACGGGCACGCACGTCGCCAGGCCCAGCGCGGCCAGGACCGGTCCCCACTCGGCCACGAACGGCGACTGCGCGTAGTCGCGGAAGCGGCCCCGCTGCAGCCGGTACGTGGCCTCCAGCGGGGCTCCCCAGGCCACGGCGTCCAGCCGGTCGGCGTCGGCGTGCAGCAGCAGGGGGACGGCGGTCGTCAGGTCGTGCGGGAAGCCGACCGGGTCGGCCAGGTACTCCACGTCGCTGGGCACGACGGTCACCGCGTGCCCCTGCTGCCGCAGCACCTCGCAGGACTCCAGCGCGGCCCGGCCGTCCATGAGGGTGGACCGGCGCTCGCCGGCGGGCGCCCGCCGGGCCAGGTGGTAGCTGCGGGTCGTCCCCGGCATCACCGCCAGCGCGGCCACGCTGTCCGTGCCTCCGCTGAAGCACAGCCCGGGACGTCCGTCCGCGGGGGTATGCCGCGGGGGCCCGTCCCCGAGGTTCGCGAGCCGCAGGCGTGGGCCGGCGTGGAGGGCGTCGGCCAGGTCCCGGCTCGCGGGGACCGAGCAGGAGAAGCGCCGTCGTCGGTGGACCCAGGGTCGGGCGCAGAGCAGGGCGGCGACGACGAGCACGTCCGGGTGCACGCCGCCCGGAGGGGCGTCGACGAGGAAGGAGGCCGAGCGCCTCGCCAGGCCGACCCGGCCGACCTCGTCGCCGGCGGCCGGCTCCAGGGTGAAGGTCACCCGGCCGGGGACGTGCTCCACCTCGACGTGCATCGGCCGAACCTACCGGAACGCCGGTGCCCGACGTCCCCGGTCACCCGGGTGGCGGACCCGTGCCTCCACCCGGCACGTAGCCGCGCTCCTTGTCGACGACGTTCTCCAGCGGCTCCCCGTCCAGCCAGCGCCGCGCGTTGGCGACGAACTGGTCGGCCAGCGTGCCCCGCCAGCCCACGACGTCGCCCGACATGTGCGGCGAGACGACCACCCCGGGCGCGTCCCACAGCGGGGAGTCCTGCGGCAGCGGCTCGGTGGCGAAGACGTCGAGGGTGGCGCCGTCGAGGCGCCCCTCGCGCAGGGCCACCAGGAGGTCCTCCTCGACGACGGTCGGGCCCCGGCCGACGTTGACCAGGTGGGCCGTCGGCGGCAGGGCCGCCAGCACCTCCGCGTCGACCAGGCTCCGGGTACGGTCCGTCAGGGGGGCGGCGTTGACCAGGTAGTCGACCCCGGCCAGGTGCTCGGCCAGCCGTCCGCTGTCGACCACCTCGCCGAGCTCGAGGTCCGTGCGGGCGCTGCTCCCGGCCACCGAGACGTCCAGGCCCGCCGCCGTCAGCAGGCGCGCCGTCTCCCGACCGATCCCGCCGGTCCCCACGACGACGGCCCGGGCGCCCCGCACCGGGCGGGTCTCCCGGTGTCGCCACTCGTGCCGCCGCTGCAGCTCGGCGCTCTCGTGGAGGCGCTTGGCGTGGGCCAGGACGGCGGCCAGGACGTACTCGGCGATCGGCCGGTCGAAGACGCCCCGGGCGTGGTCACGACGACCTCCGAGGCCCGCAGCTCGTCGAAGAGGAGCGTGTCGACGCCCGCGGCGGCCACGTGGATCCATTCGAGGTCGCCGCAGCGCGGCCAGACGTCCCGCACGGCCGAGGAGAAGAAGTCCCAGAGGAACAGCGCCCGTGCGCCCCGCAGCGCCTCGCCGAGGTCCGCCTCGGTGGCGATCCGCAGGTCCACCCGGTCCGCCAGCGCCGCCAGCTGCGGCGGGGCGTCGTCCTGGCTCGCGCAGAGGACGACCAGGACCGGTGGGGTGCTCACCCGGTCACCGTAGGAACCGGCCTGTCTGATTGTCAACAATCCAGGCGAGGGTGCACGATGGCCCCATGCCCTGGCCTGGTGACGGAACCCCTGACGACCCGACGGACGTCGAGTCCCGGCCGTTCCCGCGGGCGGAGTACCGCGACCGGCTGCAGCGGGTGCAGGAGGCGATGGCCCGCCACGCCTTCGGCGCGCTGGTCGTCGTCGACCCGGCGAACCTCTACTACCTGACCGGCTACAACGCCTGGTCGTTCTACATGCCGCAGTGCCTGATCGTGCCCGCCCACGGCGAGCCGCACCTGTTCACCCGGGCGATGGACGCGCAGGGGGCGCACTACACGGCATACCTCCCGCAGTCCCAGATCCACGGCTATCCCGAGGACCTGGTCCAGCGGCCCGACGTGCACCCCTTCGGCTGGATCGCCGACCGGGCGATCGAGGTCGGGCTGCTGCCCGTCGGGGTGGACGCGCGGGTGGCCGCCGAGACCGACGCGCACTTCTTCTCGCCCCGGGGCTACCTGGCGCTGCTGTCGCGGCTGGGGCAGGGGCACCTGCTGGACAGCCACGAGCTGGTCAACTGGGTGCGGGTGGTCAAGTCGCCGCTGGAGCAGGACAAGATGCGCGTCGCCGGCGAGATCGCCCAGCAGACCATGCGGATCGCCGTCGACAGCATCGAGGTCGGGCGCCGCCAGTGCGACGTCGTCGCCCAGATCCAGTACTCCCAGGCGCTCGGCGCCCGCAAGCTCGGCGGCGACTACCCGGCCATCGTGCCCATGCTGCCGACCGGCGAGACGGCGGGCACGCCCCACCTGACCTGGAGCGACCTGCCCCTGCGGGCGCACGAGGCGACCACGATCGAGCTGGCCGGGGTGCACCACCGCTACCACGTGCCGCTGGCCCGCACGGTCAGCCTGGGACGGCCCTCGCACGACCTCGACCGGTGCGCCGGGGCGGTGACCGAGGGGCTGCAGGCGGCCCTGGAACGGATGCGGCCCGGCGTCCCCGCCCGGGACGTGCACGCCGCCTTCACCGAGGTCATCGGCCGCTACGGCTACACCAAGGCCTCCCGCCTCGGCTACTCCATCGGCATCGGCTATCCGCCCGACTGGGGCGAGCACACCATCAGCCTGCGCCCCGAGGAGACCACGGTCCTGGAGGCCGGGATGGCCCTGCACGTCATCCTCGGGATGTGGATGGACGGGTGGGGCTACGAGCTGTCCGAGTCGGTCCTGCTCGGCGACGACGGCCCCGAACGCCTCGCCCCGCTGCCCCAGGAGCTGGTCGTCAAGATCTGACCACGCCCCACGGCATACCCCCGACCCGCCCGCACGAGACCGACGAGACCGACCACGAGAGGGCCCACCATGACTCCCCCCACCACGACCGCGTTGCCGCTGGCCGCCCGCACCTCGGGCCTCGTCGGCTCGGTCATCGACTCCAGCACCTCGCTGCTGGCCTCCCAGACCCACGACATCGTCCGCTTCGCCATGGGCAGCCCCGCCCGCGAGGCCATCCCCGCCGAGATCCTGGCCGAGGTGGGGGCGGACGCGATCGGCGCGCAGGCGCACGACGCCTTCGACTACGCCGCCACCGAGGGCGACCCCGCGCTGCGGGACGCCCTGCTGGAGATGCTCGAGGGCACCACCGACGCGACCACCCCCGACCGGCTCACCATCACCTCCGGCGGCATGCAGGGGCTGGACCTGGCCTGCAAGCTCTTCGTCGACCCCGGCGACCTCGTCGCGGTCGAGTCGCCCACCTACACCAACGGCAGCGGCACCGCCCTGTCCTACCAGGCCGAGCTGCTGGAGGTGCCCGTCGACCGGGACGGCATGCAGGTCGTGGCGCTGCGCGAGGAGGCGCTGCGGCTCGGCCGCCGGCCGAAGGTGATCTACACGATCCCCACCTTCCAGAACCCCTCCGGCGCGACGATGACCCTGGAGCGCCGCCGCGAGCTGCTCGAGCTGGCCCGCGAGTGGGGCAGCATGGTCATCGACGACGACCCTACGGGATGCTCCGGTTCGCCGGCGAGCCCCTGCCGAGCCTGCACGAGCTCGCCGCCGGCGACCCCCTCGTCTTCTCGGTGCGCACGTTCTCCAAGATCGTGGCCCCCGGCCTGCGGGTGGGCTGGGTGGACACCGACCCGTCGCTGCAGCCGCTGCTCGTCAACGCCAAGCAGGCCATGGACACCTGCACCAACCTGCCGATGCAGCGGCTCGTCGCGGCCTTCCTGCGCGGCGGCCACCTCGAGGCGCACCTCGTCGAGCAGCGGCAGCAGTACCGCCTCCGCAAGGAGGCCATGCAGGCCGCGCTCACCGAGCACTTCGGCGGCCTCGCCCGGTGGACCGACCCCGAGGGCGGGTTCTTCCTGTGGGTGACCTTCGACCCGGCGATCGACACGCAGGCGCTGTTCCCGGTCGCCCTGGAGGAGGGGGTGGCCTACATCCCCGGCAACGCCTTCTCGCCCGAGGGTCGCTTCCCCGACGCGCTGCGCCTGTGCTTCGCCTCGACCCCGCCGGACCGGATCGCCGAGGGCGTGCAGCGGCTGCGGGTGGCCGTCGACCGGCTCGCCGGGGGGCGCCCATGACGTCCCTGACGCCGGTCGTCCAGGAGTCCACGCCGAGCATGATCGCCACCCGGCTCCGGGAGGCGATCGCGGCGGGGGAGCTGGCCCCGGGCAGCCGCCTCAGCGAGGCCCGGCTGGCGGCCCGCCTCGGGGTGAGCCGCGGCCCCCTGCGGGAGGGTATGCAGCGGCTCACCCAGGAGGGGCTGCTCGTCTCCGTGCGCAACCGGGGGCTGTTCGTCACCGAGATGACGCCCGGGAACATCGAGGACATGTACGTCGCCCGGCAGGCGGTGGAGCGGGCCGCGGCCCGCCGGGTGCTGACGACCGACCCGGCTCCGGCCGGGGAGGAGCTGCTGGCCGTGGTCGACCGGATGGAGGCCGCGGCCCGTGCGGGGGACGGGCAGCAGGTGGGGGAGGCGGACGTGGAGTTCCACGAGCGGCTGGTGGCCCTGGCCGGCAGCCCGCGGCTGTCCCGGATGCAGCAGACGCTGCTCACCGAGACCCGGATGTGCATCCACGCGCTCGAGGAGACCTACCCCGACCCGCTCGTACGGGTGGAGGAGCACCGGGCGATCGCCGAGGCGGTGCGCGAGGGCCGCGCCGAGGAGGCCGACCGGCTGCTCATCGCGCACATGGTCGACGCGATCGACCGGCTCACCACGTCCGGCCCGGGCGCCCGCCTGGCCGGGGCCGGAGGGCGGTAGCCGGCCGGCGGTCGTCAGCCGGCCGGCGGTCGTCAGGACAGGGCGATGCCGACGTACTTGGTCTCCAGGAACTCCTCGATCCCCTCGGCGCCGCCCTCGCGGCCCAGGCCGGACTGCTTGATGCCGCCGAAGGGGGCGTACGGGTTGGACACGACGGCCTGGTTGAGCCCGACCATGCCGCTCTCGAGCGCCTCGGCGACCCGCAGCGCTCGCCGCAGGTCGTTGGTGAACACGTAGGAGACGAGCCCGAACTCGGTGTCGTTGGCCAGCCGCACCGCCTCCTCCTCGGTGGAGAACGGGGTCAGCGGGGCCACCGGGCCGAAGATCTCCTCGCCGGCCATCCTTGCGTCGGTCGGCACCCCGGTGAGCACGGTCGGGCGGTAGAAGAAGCCGGGCCCCTCGACCTGCTCGCCGCCGGTGAGCACGGTGGCGCCGCGCCCGACCGCGTCGGCCACCAGCGACCTGACCTTCTCCAGCCCGGCCTCGTCGACGAGCGGCCCGACGTCGACGCCCTCGTGCGTGCCGTCGCCGACGGTGAGCGCGCCCATCTGCTCGGCCATCCGGGCGCCGAACTCCTCGATGAGCGACTCGTGCACGTAGATCCGGTTGGCCGCCGTGCAGGCCTCGCCCATGTTGCGCATCTTGGCCTGCAGCGCCCCGGCGACCGCCTCCTCCAGGTCCGCGTCCTCGAAGACGACGAACGGGGCGTTGCCGCCGAGCTCCATGGAGGTGCGGAGCACCTTCTCGGCGCTCTGCTCCAGGAGGATCCGGCCCACCCGGGTCGACCCGGTGAAGGACAGCTTGCGGGCCTTGCCGGAGCGGATCAGCGGCTCGGTCGTGCCGCCGGCGTCCGTGGCGGTGAAGCAGTTGACCACCCCGTCGGGCACGCCGGCCTCCCGCAGGACGTCCATGAGCGCCAGCATGGACAGCGGCGTCTGGTGGGCGGGCTTGACGACGCTGGTGCACCCCGCGGCGATGGCCGGGCCGATCTTGCGGGTGCCCATGGCCATCGGGAAGTTCCACGGAGTGATGAGCAGGGACGGGCCGACCGGCTGCCGGGCGACGAGGAAGCGGGCCCCGCCCTGGGGCGCCGCCTGGTAGCCGCCGTCGATCCGCAGCGCCTCGGCCGCGAAGTGCCGGAAGAACTCCGCGGCGTAGGTGATCTCGCCCCGGGAGTCCTTGAGCGGCTTGCCCATCTCGGTCGTCATGAGCAGGGCCAGGTCCTCGATCCGCTCGTGCAGCAGCCGGAAGGCGGTCATGAGGATCTCGTGCCGCTCCAGCGCCGTCGTCGCGGCGAACGCCGGCTGGGCCTCCACCGCGGCGTCCAGCGCCGCCATGGCGTCCGCCGGGGAGGCGTCGGCCACCTGGGCGATCTCCTCGCCGGTGGCCGGGTTGAGCACGGGGAAGGTCGCGCCGGCCTCGGCGTCGACCCAGCGGCCCCCGACGAACAGCTGACGGGGGACCGATCCGGTCACGGACTGCGTCATGGTGTGCACCTTCCTCGTGGAGAGACCCTGAGATACGCTGATTGTCGACAATCTATCAAGGAGGTTCGGCGTGACGTCGTTGTCACCGGTGCTCAAGCAGGCCACGGGCGTGGTCGCCGCCCGTGGGGAGGGTGCGCTCATCTTCGACGAGGAGGGTCGGCGCCACCTGGACTTCACCGCCGGGATCGGCGTGACCAGCACCGGCCACTGCCATCCGCGCGTGGTCGCCGCCGCCCAGGAGCAGGTCGGAAAGATCATCCACGCGCAGTACACGACCGTGATGCACCGGCCGCTGCTGGACCTGACCGAGCGGATGGGGGAGGTGCTGCCGGCCGGCCTGGACCGGATGTTCTTCGCCAACTCCGGCTCGGAGGCCGTCGAGGCGGCCCTGCGCCTGGTGCGCCAGGCGACCGGCCGGCCCAACGTCGTGGTCTTCCACGGCGGCTTCCACGGCCGGACCGTGGCCGCGGCCTCGATGACGACCTCCGGCACCCGGTTCCGCTCCGGGTTCTCCCCGCTCATGCCGGGCGTGGTGGTCTCCCCCTTCCCGGACCCCACCCACTACGGCTGGAGCCGGGAGGAGGCGACCCGGTTCGCGCTCGAGCAGCTCGACTACACCCTGCAGACGATCAGCGCCCCGGCGGACACGGCGGCGTTCGTTGTCGAGCCGGTGCTCGGCGAGGGCGGCTACGTCCCGGCCAGCACCGAGTTCCTCGCCGGCCTGCGGGAGCGGGCCGACCGCCACGGCATCCTGCTCGTGCTCGACGAGGTGCAGACCGGCTGGGGGCGCACCGGCAAGTTCTGGGGGCACGACCACTTCGACGGCCGCCCCGACGTCCTCGTCACCGCCAAGGGGCTGGCCTCCGGCTTCCCGCTCTCGGGGATCGCCGCCTCCGAGGAGCTGATGGCCAAGGCCTGGCCCGGCTCCCAGGGCGGTACCTACGGGGCCAACGCGGTGGCCTGCGCGGCCGCCCTGGCCACCCTCGACGTCATCAAGGACGAGGGGCTGGTGCACAACGCCGCGGTGCGCGGCGAGCAGCTGCGCGCCGGCCTGGAGCAGGTGGCGTCGGCGCACGGGCGGATCACCGACGTGCGGGGGCTGGGCCTGATGCTGGGCTGCGAGTTCCGGGACGCGGACGGTCGCCCGGACGGGGCTGCCGCCTCCGCCGCGCAGCAGGAGGCCGCCCGGCGCGGGCTGCTGCTGCTCACCTGCGGCGCGTGGGGCCAGGTCGTGCGGTTCATCCCGGCCCTGGTCGTCGACGACCAGCTCGTCGACGAGGCGCTGAGCGTGTGGGAGGAGGCGGTGGCGGCCACGTCCTGAGCGGACGCGCGGGCGCCCCGCCCGGGTGCGCCGCGGGGGTGCCCCCGCGGGGGCGCGGCCGGCCCGGCGAACGACGACGGGTGCCGGCGGCTCAGCCGAGCTGGGGCAGCACCTCGGCGGCCACCAGCTCGACGTGGTCGAGGTCGGCCAGGTCGAGCATCTGCAGGTAGATCCGCTCCACCCCGGTGCGCTCGTGCCAGCGGCCGATCTGCTCCACGACCTCGTCGGGCGTGCCGACCAGGCCGTGCCCGCGCAGCTGGTCGAGCTCCTGACGGGTCGCCCCGACCCGGCGGGCCACCTCGGCCTCGTCGCGCCCGACGGCGGCGGTCAGCGCGGCGGAGCGCAGCACCGTCCCCGGGTCCCGCCCGGCCGCGTGGCAGGCCTGGTCCACCCGGCCGAACTGCGCGCGTCCCTCGTCCACCGCCATGAACGGCAGGTTGAACTCGTCGGCGAACCGGGCGGCGAGCGCGGGCGTGCGGCGCGCCCCCTTCCCGCCCAGGATGATCGGCGGCCGGGGGTGCTGGGCCGGCTTGGGCAGGCCGGGGGAACGGCTCACCGTGACCGTCGGTCCGTGGTGGTTGAAGAGTTCGCCGGGCGGGGTGGCCCACATCCCGGTGACCACCTGGAGGGTGTCCTCGAGCAGGTCGAACCTCGTGCCGACCTCGGGGAAGGGGACGCCGTGGGCGGTGTGCTCGGCCTCCATCCACCCGGCCCCCAGCCCCAGCTCCACCCGGCCGCCGCTCATCTGGTCGACCTGGGCCACCTGGACGGCGGTGAGCCCGGCGTGCCGGAAGGTCACCGAGGTGACCAGGGTGCCCAGCCGGACCCGGGACGTCTCCCGGGCCAGCGCTCCCAGGGTCACCCAGGCGTCCGTCGGTCCGGGGGCGCCGTCGCGGGAGAGGAAGTGGTCGGACCGGAACCAGGCCCCGAAGCCGCACTCCTCGGTGAGGCGGGCGTGCCGCAGCTGGTCCTCGTAGGTCGCGCCGAGGTGGGGTTCGGTGAAGATGCGCAGGTCCACGCCGCCCCAGTCTTCCCCCACCCCGCCGTCCGCGCACGCGGGGCCGGTCCTCCCCGCGCCCCGCGCCTCGCGCAGGGTGCACCGCCGGGTCCGTGGCCGCGGCTACGCTGCCGGGATGACCTGGGTCCGGCACCGTCCCATCGCCCTGTCCTGGGCGCTGCTCCTCGCCTTCGTCGCCGTGCTGGGGGTCACCGTCCACCGTTACACCGCCGGGGGCGTGCGGCTCGGCGACGACGTCCTTGGCCTGGTGCTCCGGCTCTCGTCCTCGGGGTGGTGGTCGCGGCATACCTGCGCACCGGAGGGAGCACGACGGCCTCGCCGGAGGGGCTCTCGGTCCACGACGGCATCCGGCGGGTCGAGGTGCCCGCCGCGAGGGTGACCACGGTGGTCGAGGAATCCACGCGCAACGGCGCGGTCGCGGTCCTCGAGGGTGGTCGCCGGCTGGCCCTGCCCGGGGTCCCGGCGGACGCGGTGCGCGAGGTGCGGCGCCGGCTGCGGGGGCGGTGAGGGGCGCGCCCCGGGCGGCCGGTCGGGCCGTCAGTCCGTGGGGAGGTGGACCGTCGTGCGCCGCCCGTCGTCCCTGACCAGGGCGGACGAGGGGAGCCGCCCGACCCGCCACGCCTGGAGCAGGTCCCCGGCCGAACCGGCCAGGTTGAGCCCGGCGAGCACGTAGCCCGTCAGGAACACCTGGTCCGGGACGACTGCCAGCAGCCCGAGCAGCACCAGCCCCCAGAGCACGAGCGGCCCCAGCGCGACCGTCGTCGCCGTGCGGCGCGACAGCAGCGCCTGGCTGCCGGTGACCAGGTAGGGCAGGCGTACCCCGACCGTGGGCCGGGTCCCGGTCAGCGCCCAGAGCAGCCCGGCGTGGGTGAGCTCGTGCAGCGCCATGTAGGCCAGGCACGCCAGGACGGTGACGAGGGCGACGGTCCAGGGGCCCCAGGCGCTGTCCACCGGCAGGTCGAGCAGGAGCGCCAGCCCGACCATGCCCGCGGCCGCCCCTGCGCCGGAGGTGGTGCGACGGTGGGCCGGACGGGGGAGGCAGCCATGGGGCTTGACGACCTTCGGTGGTCTTTTCACCGTACTTCTGTGCCGGGAGTCCTAGGCTGGACCGGTGCGACGCTCCGGCCCCACCGGGTCCCCGACCGACGAGTGGCTCATGCAGCCCCGGTGGTTGCCGACCTCCGGGCGGCCCTGGGTGTGGCCGTCGTGCTCAGCGCGGTGCTCGCCCTGGCCCTGACCAGCCCGGGGCCGGTCGGCCTGACCGTCGTCGTGGTCTGGGCGGCCTACGGCGTCTTCCTCGTCTGGGCGAGCCGCCACGAGCACAGCGGCACCCGCCTCGAGGAGGACGCGATCGTGCTGACCGAGGGCCGGAAGGTGCGCCGGCTGACCCGGTCGGACATCCTCGACCTGCGGCCCGACGCCCCGGGCGAGCGGGCCTGGCGGGTGCAGGCGCTGCTCGCGGACGGCAGCCTGGTCACCCTGCTCGGGGTGCCCCCGTCGGAGCTGGAGCGCCTGCGGCGCTGGCACACGGGGGTATGACGTGCGCGCCCCTCAGCGGGGCGGCATCCGCAGGGCCCCGTCGAGACGGATGACCTCGCCGTTGAGCAGCGGGTTCTCCACGATGTGGGCCACGAGCGCGGCATACTCCTGGGGCCTGCCCAGCCGGGCGGGGTGGGGCACGAGCGCCTCGAGCGACTCCTTCACGCCCTCGAGCATCCCGGCCATCATCGGGGTCTCGAAGACGCCGGGGGCGATGCACATGACCCGGATCGCCCTGTCGGCCAGGTCACGGGCCGCGGTGAGGGTCAGCCCGGCGACGCCGGCCTTGGACGAGGCGTAGGCGGCCTGGCCGACCTGCCCGTCGAAGGCGGCGACGGAGGCGGTGGTGACCACGACCCCGCGGTCGCCGAGACCGCGGTCGTCCTCGACCGGCTCGTTGGTGGCCATCTGCTCGGCGGCCAGGCGCAGCACGTTGAACGTGCCGACCAGGTTGATCTCCACCACGGTGCGGTAGGTCTCCAACGGCAGGACGCCGCGCCTGGACAGGATCCGCCCGGGGGTGGCCACGCCGGCGCAGGCCACGACGACGCGCAGCTCGCCCAGGCCGGCGGCCGTGGCGACCGCGGCGGCGACCTGCTCCTCGTCCCGCACGTCGGCCGGGGCGAAGTGCGCCCGGTCGCCCAGCTCGGCGGCCAGCTCCTCGCCGCGTCCGCCGGGCAGGTCGACGAGCACGACCTGGGCCCCGTCGGCCAGCAGCCGTCGGGCGGTCTGCTCGCCGAGCCCGGACGCGCCTCCGGTGACGAGGGCGACGGTGCGGTCGGTGATGTGCATGGGGGGCCTTTCGGGTGCTTGTCGGTCGGACGGGTGGGTGCGGGGACGTCCGGTCAGCGGAACTCGGAGAGCAGCTGGCGGGAGATCACCAGCCGCTGGATCTGGTTGGTGCCCTCGAAGATCTGGGTCACCTTGGCCTCGCGCATGAAGCGCTCGACCGGGAAGTCGGTGGTGTAGCCGTAGCCGCCGAGCACCTGGACGGCCTCGGTCGTGACCCGCATCGCGGCGTCGGTGGCCACGAGCTTGGCGATCGAGGCCTCCTGGGTGTGCGGCTGGCCGGCGTCCTTGAGCCGGGCCGCGTGCAGGTAGGTCGCGCGGGCCGAGCCGACGGCCGCGGCCATGTCGGCGAGCTTGAACGCCAGGCCCTGGTTGTCGGCGATCGGCCGGCCGAACTGCTCGCGCTCGGCGGCGTAGGCGGCCGAGACCTCCAGGGCACGCTGGGCCAGTCCGGTGGCGGCGGCGGCGATGCCGAGGCGGCCGGAGTCGAGCGCCGCCAGCGCGAGCTGCATGCCCTGACCCTCGGCGCCGATCCGGTGCTCCTCGCCGAGCCGGACGCCGTCGAGGAGGACCTCGCGCACCGTGGCCGCGCGCATCCCCATCTTGCGCTCGGGCTCGGCGAAGCTCAGCCCCTCCACGTCCGCCGGGACGTGGAAGCACGACAGCCCCCGACCGCCGTCGTCGGACGTGCGGGCGAACAGCGTGTAGAAGTCGGCGTGCCCGGCGTGGCTGATCCACGCCTTGGTCCCGGTGACGACGTAGCTGGCCCCGTCGGCCGTGCTCTCCTTCTGGGCGCGGGTGCGGATCGCCCCGACGTCGGAGCCCGCCTGCGGCTCGGAGAGGCAGTAGGCGCCGAGCTGCTCGCCGGAGAGCATCCCGGTCAGCCAGCGCTCCTGCTGCTCGGGCGTGCCCTGGGTGGCCAGCGGGAAGCAGGTCAGGGAGTGGACGGAGACGCCGACGGCGACCGACATCCACGCGCGGGCGATCTCCTCGACGACCTGCAGGTACACCTCGTAGGGCTGCCCCCCGCCGCCCTGCTCCTCGGGGTAGGGCAGCGACAGCAGCCCCGCCCGGCCGAGCATCGTGAAGACGTCGCGCGGGAAGCGGGCCTGCTCCTCGGCCTCGTCGACACGGGGAAGGAGCTGGTCGTCGGCGATCTCGCGCACCAGACCCAGCAGGTCGCGCGCCTCCTCGGTCGGGAGCACTCGTTGCACCATGGGGCCGAGGCTATCGCCGGACGCCGCGTCAGGAGGTAGTCGGGGGAGCGCTGGTGGTCGGGCGACCGCCCGGCCGGAGCACCCCGGCGTGTCCTGCACAGGCGGCCGTCCTGGCCCGGCGTGTCGTGCACTGTGCAGCTGCCGTTGCGGCGTGTCCCGTGCCAGGACACGGATCCTGCACAGGTCCGGCGAGTGGAGTCCGGCGGCCAGCCCTGGCCACGGAGCCCACCCCCCGCCCGTCAGCCCGGCTGGACCCGCACCTCGGTGGCCTTGACCGAGGCCCACAGCCGGGTCCCGGCGACGACGCCCAGCTCGGCGACCGCGCCGGCGGTGATCTCGGCGACCAGGGGCACGGGCCCGTCGAGGCCGACCCGGGCGCGCTGACCGGCCATGGTGACCTCGGTGACGACGACCGGCCAGACGTTGCGGGGGGACCCGGCCGGGCGCTCGCGGTGCACCGAGACGGCGGCCGGGTCGACCGTCGCCAGCGCCCGCGACCCGTCCGCGAGGCCTCCCGGCTCCTCGGCGGTGACCACCTCGGCCCCGGCCCCGGCCCCGTCGACGGCGACGACCACGGGCGGGCCGGAGCGCACCGTGCCGGCGAGCAGGTTGAGGCCGACGACCTGGGCCGCGTAGGCCGTGCGCGGGTGGGCGACGACGTCGGCCGGGGTGCCGTCCTGGGTGACCCGGCCACCGTCGAGGAAGACGAGCCGGTCGGCCATCGTCAGCGCGTCGACAGGGTCGTGCGTGACGAGCAGGGTCACCCCGGCGAACTCGCGCAGCCGGCGGGCCAGGTCGGCCCGGGTGGCCGACCGGGTCTGCGGGTCCAGCGCCGACAGCGGCTCGTCGAGCAGCAGCAGCGCCGGGTCGGTGGCCAGCGCCCGGGCGAGCGCCGCGCGCTGGGCCTGGCCCGACGAGAGCCCGCCCGGCCGTCGACGGGCCAGGTCGCCCAGCCCGACCCGCTCCAGCTCCAGGGAGGCACGCGCGCGGGCGGCGCGCCGCGGCATACCCCGGGAGCGGGGGCCGAAGGCCACGTTCTCGACCAGGTCGAGGTGGGGGAAGAGCAGCGGCTCGGCCAGCACGAGGCCGACGCTGCGGCGGTCGGCAGGCAGGTCGACGCCCCGGTCGAGGTCCAGCCACTCCGGCTCGGGGGCGTCGGCGACGCGGACGTGGCCGGCCCGGGGGCGGCGCAGCCCTGCGAGCGCGGTGAGCGCGGTCGTCTTCCCGGAGCCGTTGGGCCCCAGCAGGGCGGTCACCCCCACTGCGCAGCCGAGCTCCAGGTCGAGGGAGAAGTCGCCGGTCTCCACGACGAGGTGCGCGTCCAGGGCGACGGGGTCCGGGGACGGCGCTGCTGCGGCGTTCACGGCAGCCACCGGGAGCGCAGGGCCCCGAGCACCACGACGGCGACGAGGAGCATGACCAGGGACAGCGCGATCGCGGCCTGCGGGTCCTGCTCCAGGGCCGCGTAGACCCCCAGCGGCGCCGTCTGGGTGCGGCCGGGGAAGCTGCCGGCGAAGGTGATCGTGGCGCCGAACTCGCCGAGGGCCCGGGCCCAGGCGAGGGCCGAGCCCGCCGCGACGCCGGGCAGCACCATCGGCAGCGCGACCCGGGTGAAGGTGCGCAGCGGACCGGCGCCGAGCGTCGCCGCGAGCTGGTCGTAGCGCCGGTCCAGACCGCGCATGGCCCCCTCGACGGTGATGACGTAGAACGGCAGCGCCACGAAGATCTCGGCGAGCACCACGGCCACGGTCGTGAACGGCACGGTCAGCCCCGTCACCTGCTCGAGCCAGCCGCCGACCACCCCACGGCGGCCGTAGGTCATCAGCAGCGCCACGCCGCCGACGACGGGCGGCAGGACCAGCGGCACGGTGACCAGGGCCCGGACCCAGGTGGTCAGCCGGTGGTCCGCGCGGGCCAGCACCCAGGCCAGCGGCGTGCCGAGCAGCCAGACGACGACCATGGTGGCGCTCGTGGTCACCGCGGAGAGCCGGAGGGACTGGCCGACTACGGGGCGGGACAGGTGGGTGGGCAGCTCGGCCCACTCGACCCGCAGGAGCAGGGCCAGCATGGGCAGGGCGACGAGGGTCAGCGCGAGCCCGGCGGGTGCCAGCAGGGGCAGCCGGCCGCCCCGCACCCGGGTGCTCACGGGAGCCCGAACCCGGCGTCGGCGAGGAGGCGCCGGCCGTCCTCGGAGGTGATCGCCTCGACGAACCACGCGGCCGCGGGGTCGACGGAGACGACGGCCAGCGGGTAGTCGTTGGTGACCTCCGCACCCTCCGGCAGGGGCACCTCGCGGACCCGCCCGTCGGCGGCGAGGACGTCGGTGCGCCAGACCAGCCCGGCGTCGGCCTCGCCGAGCTCGACCTTGGTGAGGGTGGCCCGGGCGTCCGGCTCGTAGGAGGCGATCCGCGGCGCCACTCCGAGATCCGCCAGCAGGGTCTCCGCGGCCCGTCCGCAGGGGGCCTCGGGACGGCACACCACGAGGCGTATGCCGTCGCGCGCCAGGTCCTCGACCGCGGTCACCGGCCCGGTGCCGGGGTCGTCGGGACCGGCCGGCACGGTGAGGACGAGGGTGTTCGTGGCCACGACGACGGGGTCGCCCCGGACCAGGTCGGGGTCGACCATCGCCAGCGGCTCGGGCCCCGC
Source organism: Ornithinimicrobium sp. CNJ-824 (assembly GCF_001942405.1). Taxonomy (GTDB): domain Bacteria; phylum Actinomycetota; class Actinomycetes; order Actinomycetales; family Dermatophilaceae; genus Ornithinicoccus; species Ornithinicoccus kibberensis. The sequence goes on along the minus strand of NZ_MKKA01000001.1, from coordinate 73,837 downwards.
CAGGACGACGACGTCGGCCGGCGCGCCCTGGTCGACCTGCTGGACGACCGTGGAGCTGGCCGCGAAGGCCAGGTCGACCTGCAGGTCGGGGTGCTCGGCGCGGACCAGGTCCGCCACCTCCTCCAGGACGTCCGTGAGGGAGGCGGCGGCCAGGACGGTGAGCCCGTCGGAGGCGGGGGTCCCGGTGCCCGACGTGTCCCCCGAGGTGCCCCCCGAGGGCAGGCCGCAGGCGGACAGCCCGACCGCGACGGACAGCCCGACCGTGCTGGACAGAAGGAGCGCGGGGAGCCGGCTCACCGGGGCAGCCCGACGGTGACGTGCGTGGACTTGATCGAGGCGACCACGACGCTGCCGACCTCCAGGCCCAGCTCCTGCACCGCCTCGGTGGACAGCAGCGAGACCAGCCGGAAGGGGCCGGCCTGGACGTCGACCTGGGACATGACTGTGTCGCTGAGGATGCGGGTGACCAGCCCGCGCATCTGGTTGCGCGGCGAGGAGGTCCCGGTGCCGGCCTCGGCGGCCTGGGCCGTCCGCTGGGCGTAGCCGGCCAGCTCGGCCCCGTCGACCACGATCCGGCCCGCCTCGTCCCTGGTGGCCGTCAGCCGGCCGGCGTCGATGGCCCTCCGGACGGTGTCGGAGGAGACACCCAGGAGGGACGCGGCCTCGGCGACACGCAGATGCGACATGGAAAGCAGCATACCGTCGCAGATGCGCCCCTGCGTCGACTGCTCGGGTGCGCCCTCAGATGCGCAGGGTCACGTCCTGCTCGCGCCACTGCTGCACCAGCGGCGCCAGACCCTGCTCGAGGAGCGGCAGCTGCGGGACCAGGCACAGGCTCGCGACGGCCTGGACCCGGCGGGCGGCGTCCATGGCCTCCACGAGCCGGGGGTCGGTGCGGCGCAGGTCGAGGTTCTCCACGGCCTCGTCGTAGGCCGCGACCGCCTCGGCGCCCAGCCCGGCCAGGTCCCACTCGACGGGGCCTCGGCACACGTCCTCGAAGTCGGCGAAGACCAGGCCCCGCGGGCTGCGGATGACGTTGTGCACGGGGGTGTCCCCCTGGATGGGCTGCACGGTGGTGGGGCCGAACCGGGCCTGGAAGGCGTCCTCGTCGGCCAGCACCGGCGCCAGCGCGTGCCACTGGGCGTGCAGCCGGTCGACGTCCTGGGCGGACAGCAGCGGTGAGCCCTCGGCGGCCTCGACCATGGCGGCCAGCGCCCCGTTGAAGGGGGCGAGGAAGGGCAGCTCCCCGGGGTAGGCGGCCAGGGCCAGGTGCAGCGCGGCGGCGACCTCGGGGTCGGCCGCGCGGTAGGCCTGGTGGTCGGGGGTGGTCTCGACCAGCTCCCAGAAGGTGATCGCGAACCCGTCCTGGCGCACCGGCTCCGGCGGCACGAGCGGGCTGGGGCGGGTGGTCGGCACGCCGTGCTCGTGCAGCCAGCCGGCGACGTCCAGCTCGCGGCACTGCCGCTCCTCGACCTGCTCGGCGGTCGTCCCCGGCGGGTGGACGACCGGGATCCGGGCCACGACGGGGGTGGGGGAGAGCCGGACGACGACCGAGAACGCCTCGTGCAGGACCTCGGTGTCGGTGACCTCCAGGTCCAGGTCGCTCGCGGCCGTGAACGCCGCCTCGCAGGCCAGCTCGGTGCGGCGGGCGATCTCCTCGGGGGTCAGGACCGGGTGTGCCATACCTCATCGTGGCAGGGTCCTCCCGTGGCTGCACGCGGGGGTCCTGCGGCGCAGGCGGCCGGGCCCGGGGCCAGGCTCAGTCCGCCGCGGGAGGCTCCACCGGCAGCAGCTGCGGCCGCTTGGCGGAGCGCCCGTCGCCGGAGGACCGGCCCTGCACGCGACGTCGCACCCAGGGGCCGGCGTGCTCGCGCACCCAGCGGCCGTGCTCGCGGGCCCCGGCGACGAACCCGGGCGGCTGCTGCGGGGGGAGGGGGACGTGCCAGTCCGCCTCCTGGGGGTCGTGGCCGAGGGCGGCGTAGGCGGCCAGGGCGACCCGCCGGTGACCCTCGGAGGTCATGTGGATCCGGTCGTCGGCCCACATCCGCCAGTCCTGGAGGAAGTCGCAGGCCCACTGGTTGAGCACGAAGCAGCCGTGGCGCTGGGCGATCGACCAGATGTGCGCGATGTAGACCGCCGCCCGGCCGCGGGTGCGGCCGATGACCGGCGCGCCGACCGGGTCCGTGGGCGTGGCCATGAGCACGTCCGCGCCGGTGGCCCGGATGCGCGCGACGGCCTGCTCCAGCTGGGCCGCCAGGGCGTCCACGTCCGCCGTCGGCCGCAGGATGTCGTTGCCCCCGCCGACGATGCTGACCAGGTCAGGCCCGAGGGCCAGCGCGGCGTCCAGCTGGGGACCGGCCACGTCGGCGAGCTTGCGCCCGCGCACGGCCAGGTTGGCGTAGGACAGCTGGGGAGCGTGCGGCGCGAGCAGCGAGGCCAGCCGGTCGGCCCAGCCGACGAACACGTCGGGGTCGTGTGGGGAGGCGTCGCTCATCCCCTCGGTGAAGGAGTCGCCGATCGCGACGTAGCGCGACCACGCGCGCGGCTCCGGGCGGACGCTGCCGGCCCCGCCGTGCACGGCGGCGCGCGGGGGCAGGGACGGCAGGCCGTCGCTCAGGGTCATGGCAAACTCCAGTCGATCGGGTCGGCCCCCTGCTGCCGGAGCAGGGTGTTGGTGCGGCTGAACGGGCGGCTGCCGAAGAACCCGTGCCGGGCCGACAGCGGGGAGGGGTGCGCGCTCTCCACGCGCGGCACGCCGCCGAGGCGGGCGGCCAGGCCACGGGCGTCGCGTCCCCACAGGACGGCCACCAGCGGGCCGCCGCGGCGCACGAGGGCGTCGATCGCCAGCTCGCTGACCTGCTCCCAGCCCCGTCCCCGGTGGCTGGCCGGGGCGCCCGGCCGCACGGTGAGCACGCGGTTGAGCAGCAGGACGCCCCGCTCGGACCAGGGGCCGAGGTCGCCGGTCGAGGGGGCGGGGCAGCCCAGGTCGTCCACGAGCTCGGCGAAGATGTTCTGCAGGCTGCGGGGCAGCGGGCGCACGTCGGGGGCCACCGAGAAGCTCAGCCCGACGGCGTGGCCGGGGGTGGGGTAGGGGTCCTGCCCGACGACGAGCACGCGCACGTCCGGCAGCGGCTGCCGGAAGACCCGCAGGACCTGGGGCCCGGGGGGCAGGTAGCCGCGGCCGGCGGCCAGCTCGGCGCGCAGGAAGTCCCCGAGCTCCCGGACGGTGTCCGCGGCCGGGGAGAGGGCGTCGGCCCAGCTGGGGTGGACCAGCTCGGTCAGCGGGGCGGAGTCGGGCACCGGGACAGGGTATGCGGTGGCGCTGGGGGCGGCGAGGGGGCGCCGGGACGGCGTGGGAGGCCGGTCCGCCGCCGGGGGGCTACAGCTCGATGCCCAGCCGGCGGGCAGAGCGGCTGCGCTGGCGGGTGGCGCGCTGACGGCGCAGGCGCTTGATGAGCAGCGGGTCGTGCGCCAGGGCGGCCTCGCTGTCGATGAGCTGGTTGAGCAGCTGGTAGTACCGGGTGGGGCTGAGGTCGAAGAGCTCCTTGACCGCCTCCTCCTTGGAGCCGGCGTGCTTCCACCACCGGTGCTCGAAGTCGAGGATCCTGCGGTCGCGGTCGGAGAGGTCCGTCCCGACATCGTTGACCCGCGGGGCCGCGCCCATGAACACTCCCTCTCGTCCCGGTGGTGCCTGGCCTCGCCGGTGCCAGAGCCGCTCGAACTGGCCGTCAGTCTACGACACCCGAATTGCACGTGTGTCATTTGCCGGGCATGTCCGGTGGGTCGTCGGACCCCGTCCGTCCCGGTGGTCCCAGACGCCTCAGGCGTCCCCCGCGAGCGGGCAGGGAGGCGGCGGGGGCGACCTGCCCGCCGGTCTGTCCACCGGGGTCGATAGCGTGCTCTCCGACGTGGGGCCAACGGCGGCCCCGCCCGGCACCAGGAGGTCGTCAGCCCGTGCAGACCGACGTCGAGATCGCCCAGTCCGCCCGCCTGCGCCCGATCGGCGAGATCGCCGAGGGGCTCGGCCTGGGCCCGGAGGACTACGAGCCCTACGGGCACGACAAGGCCAAGCTGTCACTGGACGTGCTCGACCGGCTGGCCGGCCGGCCCGACGGCCACCTCATCCTGTGCACGGCGATCAACCCGACCGCCGCGGGGGAGGGTAAGACGACCACCAACGTCGGGCTCTCGATGGCCCTCAACCGGCTGGGGCACCGGGCGATCACGACCCTGCGCGAGCCCTCCCTGGGGCCCGTCTTCGGGATGAAGGGCGGGGCGGCCGGCGGCGGCTTCGCCCAGGTGGTGCCGATGGAGGACATCAACCTGCACTTCACCGGCGACTTCCACGCCATCACCTCGGCGCACAACCTGCTCGCGGCGCTGCTCGACAACTCCGTCCACCAGGGCAACCCGCTGGGCATCAACCCCAAGCGGGTCAGCTGGAAGCGGGCCCTGGACATGAACGACCGCTCGCTGCGCAACATCGTCGTCGGCCTGGGCAAGGTGGGTGACGGTGTGGTCCGGGAGTCCGGCTTCGAGATCACCGTCGCCAGCGAGATCATGGCGGCCCTGTGCCTGGCCACCGGGGTCGAGGACCTGAAGGAACGTCTCGGCCGGATGGTCGTGGCGCAGACCTACGACAAGCAGCCGGTCACCGCGGCCGACCTCGACGCGGCCGGCGCGATGGCGCTGCTGATGAAGGACGCGGTCAAGCCCAACCTGGTCCAGACACTGGAGAACACGCCGGCGATCATCCACGGCGGGCCGTTCGCCAACATCGCCCACGGCAACAACTCGGTGCTGGCCACCCGCACCGCCCTCAAGCTGGCCGACTACGTCGTCACCGAGGCCGGGTTCGGCGCCGACCTGGGGGCCGAGAAGTTCTTCGACATCGTCGTCCCGGCCGGCGGGCTGACCCCTTCGGCGGTCGTCCTCGTCGCCACCGTCCGCGCCCTCAAGCTCAACGGGGGGATGGACAAGAAGGCGCTGGCCACCGAGGACCTCGAGGCGCTCGGCCGCGGCGTGGTCAACCTCGAGCAGCACCTGGAGAACCTGCAGAAGTTCGGCGTCCCGGTCGTCGTCGCCCTCAACCGCTTCCCCACGGACACCGACGCCGAGCTGGACCTGGTCCGGGACCGCTGCGCCCAGCTGGGCGCACCGATGGCGCTCTCGGACGTCTTCGCCCGGGGTGGCGAGGGCGGGGAGGAGCTGGCCCGGGCGGTCGTCGAGCTGTGCGGCCAGGAGAGCAGCTTCGCCCCGCTCTACGAGCCGGCCGACGACCTGCTCACCAAGATCGGGACGGTGGCCCGGGAGATCTACCGCGCCGACGGGGTCGACCTGGCCCCCGCGGCGCGCACGCAGCTGGCCGACCTGCAGGCGCAGGGCCACGGCCACCTGCCGGTGTGCATGGCCAAGACGCAGTACTCCTTCTCCGACGACCCCACCCTGCTGGGCGCGCCCCGCGGGTTCCGGATCACCGTGCGCGAGCTGGTCGTCAACGCCGGCGCCGGGTTCGTCGTGGCCCTGACCGGCGACATCCTGCGGATGCCCGGTCTGCCGAGGGTCCCGGCGGCGGTCGGGATGGACATCGCCGAGGACGGCACCATCACCGGGCTGTCCTGAGCCGGGCGGCGAGGAGCGCACGCTCGGGCCGTCCCGGCGGCGCGGAGGCACGTGCCGCCCGCCCGTAGACTGGGGGCATGGCAGAAGTCACCTGGCGCAGCGTCGCGCCCGGGGTGTACGTCCGACGGCACGAGGAGCTCAACCTCAACTGCGGGCTGGTCGTGGGGCAGGACCGCGCCCTGCTCGTGGACACCCGCAGCTACCACCAGCACGGGGTCGAGCTGGCCGCGGCCGTCCGGGAGATCACCGACCTGGAGGTCACGGTCGTCAACACCCACGCCCACTACGACCACTGCTTCGGCAACTCCGCTTTCCGCGACTCCCAGATCTACGCACACGTCGGCGCCGTGGACGACCTGCGCCGCACCGCCGAGCACCAGCGGGAGCAGATCGTGGCGCACATGCGGGCCACCCACCGGGAGGGGATCGCCGAGGAGATCCTGGCCACCGAGATCGTGCTGCCCTTCTACCTGGTGGAGCAGGACACGCCCCTCGACCTGGGCGGGCGCAGCGTCGAGCTGCTGTTCGCCGGACGGGGCCACACCGACCACGACCTGGCCGTGTCCGTGCCCGACGCGGGCGTCGTCTTCGCCGGGGACCTCGTGGAGGAGGGGGCCGACCCGATGATGGAGGACGCCTTCCCCCAGGAGTGGGCCCCCACCCTGCGCGCCCTGCTGGCCAAGGGGTCGGCGGAGCAGGCCGACGTCTGGGTCCCGGGGCACGGGGCCGTCGTGGACCGTGGCTTCGTCGAGGACCAGGCCGCCCGGCTGGCCCAGCTCGGGGAGCGCTTCGACGAGGTCCTGTCGGGCGGGCTGGCGGGCGTGGACGCCCTCGTCAGCGCCGGGCGCGGCCTGGGGCTGGAGGACCAGACGCTGCGCGACGCGGCGGTGCGGGCCCTCGAGCTGCGCTGACCCACGGTCCCCGGTCAGGGCCCCACCGGTCCCCCCGGACGCGCCCGCCCGGCATTTGCACTCGGAGGGGTCGAGTGCTCATCATGGTCCTAGCACTCTCGACACGAGAGTGATAAGACCGACCGGCAGTGTCGAGGGTCGGGAGCCCGGGCGACGTGAGCCCGTGGGGACCGGCTCGTCCGTCGCGGGCGACACCGCTGGTCACCGCCCATCAGCGTGTGGAGGACAGACCACGATGGCCAAGACCATTGCATTCGACGAGGAGGCTCGTCGCGGGCTCGAGAAGGGCATGAACACCCTTGCCGACGCCGTGAAGGTGACCCTGGGCCCCAAGGGCCGCAACGTCGTGCTCGAGAAGAAGTGGGGTGCGCCCACCATCACCAACGACGGTGTGAGCATCGCCAAGGAGATCGAGCTCGAGGACCCCTACGAGAAGATCGGCGCCGAGCTGGTCAAGGAGGTCGCCAAGAAGACCGACGACGTCGCCGGTGACGGCACCACCACCGCGACCGTCATCGCCCAGGCGATGGTGCGCGAGGGCCTGCGCAACGTCGCGGCCGGCGCCAACCCGATGGCGCTCAAGCGCGGCATCGAGGTGGCCGTCCGCGCCGTGAACGACGAGCTGCTCGGCATGGCCAAGCCGGTCGAGACCAAGGAGCAGATCGCCCAGTCGGCGTCCATCTCCGCGGCCGACGAGGAGATCGGCGGCATGATCGCCGAGGCCATGGACAAGGTCGGCAACGAGGGTGTCATCACCGTCGAGGAGTCCAACACCTTCGGCCTGGAGCTCGAGCTCACCGAGGGCATGCGGTTCGACAAGGGCTACATCTCGCCCTACTTCGTCACCGACACCGACCGGATGGAGGCCGTCCTGGAGGACGCCTACGTCCTGGTCGTCAACTCCAAGATCTCCTCGGTCAAGGACCTGCTGCCGCTGCTGGAGAAGGTCATGCAGTCCGGCAAGCCCCTGGCGATCATCTCCGAGGACGTCGAGGGCGAGGCCTGGCGACCCTGGTCGTCAACAAGATCCGCGGCAACTTCAAGTCGGTCGCCGTCAAGGCCCCCGGCTTCGGCGACCGTCGCAAGGCCATGCTGGGCGACATCGCCATCCTCACCGGTGGCCAGGTCATCTCCGAGGAGGTCGGGCTCAAGCTGGAGACCGCCGACCTCGACCTGCTGGGCACCGCCCGCAAGGTCGTCGTCACCAAGGACGAGACCACCATCGTCGAGGGCGGCGGCGACGCCGACCAGATCGCCGGTCGGGTCTCCCAGATCCGCACCGAGATCGACAACAGCGACTCCGACTACGACCGCGAGAAGCTGCAGGAGCGGCTGGCCAAGCTGGCCGGCGGCGTGGCGGTCATCAAGGCCGGCGCGGCGACCGAGGTCGAGCTCAAGGAGCGCAAGCACCGCATCGAGGACGCCGTCCGCAACGCCAAGGCCGCGGTCGAGGAGGGCATCGTCGCCGGCGGCGGCGTGGCGCTGATCCAGGCCTCCAAGGCCTTCGAGGGTCTCTCGCTCGAGGGTGACGAGGCCACCGGCGCCAACATCGTCAAGGTCGCCATCGAGGCCCCGCTCAAGCAGATCGCGATCAACGCCGGTCTCGAGGGTGGCGTCGTCGCGGAGAAGGTGCGCAACCTGACCCCCGGCGAGGGACTCAACGCGGCCACCGGAGAGTACGGCGACATGCTGTCCTTCGGCGTCGCCGACCCGGTCAAGGTGACCCGCTCCGCCCTGCAGAACGCGGCCTCCATCGCGGCCCTGTTCCTCACCACCGAGGCCGTCATCGCCGACAAGCCGGAGAAGACCCCGGCCATGCCGGCGGGCGCCGACGGCGGCATGGGCGGCATGGACTTCTGATCCGCTGACGGATCGGAGCACAGCGCGCCCGCGTTCCTCGCGGGCGGTCAACGCACCGACGGGGCGGTCCCTCCCACCGGAGGGGCCGCCCCGTCGGCGTGCCACGGGACGCCCTCGGGTGGACGGCCGGGACCGGTCGCCCCGTCCCTGCGCGTCAGCCCGGCTGGAACCGCATCCGGTTGGTCTGCTCGACCAGCTCGTAGTCCTGGCCGGCGCTGCGCAGGGTGGTGGAGATCTGCTGCAACGAGGCGCGCACCCGCTCCTGGGTCGCGCTCCAGTCCTGGGTGACGGACTGGAAGCCGGCCGAGGCCGACCCCTGCCAGCAGTCCTGCAGCGCGGTCAGGCTGCCCATCATCGCGCGCACCTCGGCCTCGATCGTGGTCGCGATCCGCTCGATGTCGCCCGAGGCAGCGGCGATCCGGGCCGTGTCGACGGCGAACGTGTTGCTCATGACTCATCCTCCTCGTGGCGGCCGGTCGGCCCCCTCGCCCCCCGACGGTAGGCCTCCCACGCGCACGACCCGGTGAGTTGTCCACAGCTCCCCGGCCGCAGCCCCACCCCCCGCACCTTCCCCCCGCACCCGTGCCCGACGGGCGCGACCGCATACCCGGGCACCGGTAGTCTCGGACGCATGACCGGACGCTCGATCACCCTGTTCGCCCTCGCGGCGCTGCTGGAGATCGGGGGTGCGTGGCTGGTCTGGCAGGGGATCAAGGAGCACCGGGGGGTGGCTGTTCGTGGGGATCGGGGTCGTCAGCCTGGGGCTGTACGGGGTCGTGGCCGCGTTCCAGCCGGACGCGCACTTCGGCCGGGTCCTGGCGGCCTACGGCGGGGTGTTCATCGTCGGGTCGCTGCTGTGGGGCATGGTGGCCGACGGCTTCCGCCCCGACCGCTGGGACGTGCTCGGGGCGCTGACCTGCCTCGTGGGCGTCGCGATCATCATGTACGCGCCGCGGTCGCTGCCATGACCGTCCTCATCGACCCGCCCCTGTGGCCGGCCCACGGGCGGCACTTCTCCCACCTGGTCAGCGACAGCTCGCTGGCCGAGCTGCACGCGTTCGCGCGGGCCGCGGGCCTGCCCGGACGGGCCTTCGAGGGCGACCACTACGACGTCCCCGAGGAGCGGTATGCCGCGCTCGTCGCCGCGGGGGCGGTGCCGGTGCCGGCGACCGAGCTGGCCCGGCGGCTGCGGGACAGCGGCCTGCGGTTCCGCAAGCGACGGGGGGAGCGCCCGCTCGCCCGGGTGGAGAACGGGCTCGCCGCGGCCACCTCGGCCCCGCACGTGCTCGACGTGCTCGCCTCGGGGATGGAGCAGACGCACGCCGGCGCGGCCGTCGTCCTCGTCCGCCGGGACGCGTGGATGGCCCTGGTGCGCAACGCGACCCGTCCCGGCTGGGCGCCGCCCGGGGGCAAGCGCGAGCGTGGCGAGACCGTGCGCGAGGGGGCGGTGCGGGAGGTCGTCGAGGAGACGGGTCTGGTGCTCGACCCCGCGGAGCTGGTGCCGGTCGGCTACGAGCGCATCACGGTGGCCCCCGGGGCCGACCCGCGGCCCTTCGACACCGGGGTCAACCACCTGCAGGTCTTCGGGGCGGTGCTGGACACCGACGGTCTGCCGCCCCTGCGGCCCGACCTCGACGACGTGCTCGAGGCCGGGTGGTTCACCCGGGGGGACGCCGACCGGATGACGGCCCACGAACCTGGTGGCCGCTGGTCGACTGGTGGTGGGACCGGGCCGAGCTCACTGCCCGTCGGTGAGGTCGGCGAGCTCCCCGGCGAGATTGCGCCGCGCCCGCTCCGTCCAGCGGCGGTGGCCGTGGGTGGTCCGGTAGAGCCGGTCCCGTCCCGCAAAGGCGCGCAGCACCGCGGCCCGCCCCGAACGGAAGGAGTCGTCGGGCACGTGGGCATACTCCTCGCGCACCTGACGGCGGTAGGCGGCGTACCGCTCCGGCGGGGCCGAGAGGATCCACAGGTCGGCGTCGTGGACGGCGTCGAGCACGGCGAGGGGCCCGGCGTCGGGTGCCACCTCGTGGGTGGCCGTCATCAGCACCCCCTCCTCGACGACGTCGACTACGACGTCGTCGGCCCCGAGGTGGTGCAGGTGGTCCCGCGCCAGGGTGGCGCTGCGGTGCTCGTTGCTCCCTGCGGCCGCCCGCGGGTCGTGGGCCAGGTCGTGGTACCAGGCGACGGTGCGCGCGAGGAGGGCCTCCTCGGGGGACAGCGGGACGGCGCCCTCGAGCTCGTCGAGGGCGGCCAGCATCTCCTCCAGGTGCTGGACGGTGTGGTAGCGCCGGTGCGCCTCGGTCCACCCGGCCAGCAGCCGGGAACCCTCGCCCAGCCACCGGTCGCGCCCTGCGTGCGGGGCCAGCTCGGCGGCGTCGAGGAGCCAGCGGTCCAGCAGGAGCTCAGGGTCGGTCCTCATGGTCGTCCACCCTGCCAGGACACCGACGCGACGGCGACCGCGGCAGGTGCCGGGCCGCCGTCGGTGGGTCGTGGGGGCTCAGCGCTTGACGAGCGAGTCCGCCAGGTCGGCCAGCGTGTCGGCCAGGTCCGCCCGGGCGTCGTGGGCGCTGCTGAGCAGGCCCTTGACGCCCTTCTCGGCCTTGTGCGACCCCGAGCCGACGGCTCCGGTGACGCCGCTGGCCACGGCCCCGGCCGCGCCCGTGACACCCCCGGCGACGGCCTCGGCGGCGTGCTTGGTGCCGGAGAGGAAGGACTGCATCGCCAGCGTCAGCCCCGCGCCGACCAGCCACACGTCCTTGGCGACGGCGGTGCCCTCCTGCGTGGGCCGGATGCCGTCGTCCTGGGTCATCCCCGGGGTGTTCAGGTACATCCCCACCAGGCCGGCGCCGAACGCCGTGAGAGCCCCGCCGGCGATCGCGGACGGGACGGTCGGCAGCAGCAGCAGCGCCCCGACGCCGATCTCGCCGTAGCCCAGGAGCTTGGTGAAGTCGGCCGGCTTCATGTCCTTGAACACCGGGTAGACGCTGGAGGCCCAGCCGTGCATCTGCTCGGCGGCCTCCTGGTCGGCCTTGAGCTTGGTCAGCCCGGAGTTGACGATGAAGGCGCCGGTGGTCAGCCGCAGCGGGACGTGGGTGGGGTGCATGGTTGCTCCTCTTCGGTGGGGGATCTTCGTCTGGTCCCACGGTATGCCGTGCGCCGGGACGGTGCTACCCCGGCGTCACCCGGTCATGGATGCCTATTGTTATAGAGCAACTAGAACTATAGGGTGGGCTTCGTGCTCATCCGGATCGACACCCAGGACCCGGAGCCGATCTACCTGCAGATCGCCCGGGACGTCCGTCGCGCGCTCGCCTCCGGGAGCCTGGGCATCGGTGACCGGCTGCCGGCCGCGCGTGAGCTGGCGGAGTCGCTCGACGTCAACATGCACACGGTGCTGCGCGCCTACGCCGACCTGCGCGACGAGGGCGTGATCGAACTTCGACGTGGCCGCGGCGCGGTCGTCCTCGCGACGCCCTCGACCCCGGACGAGGTGAGCACCGCCGCCCGCCACCTGGTGGACCTCGCCCGGCGGCACGGCATACCCGTGTCCGAGCTGCACCACGCCCTCGACGCCCTCGACGCCATCCCCGACGAAGGAGCATCCCGATGACGAGCCCGACCCAGTCCCTCTCCGCCGAGGAGCATCGGGTCCGGCGGGCCCATCTGCTCGTGTGCGTCGCGCTTGTCGCCACGGTCGCCACCACCTACCTCGCCGTCGTGGCGCTCGTCGGGGGTGACCTGCCGGACCGGCTCGCCGTGCACTTCGGCGTGGACGGCGTGGCCGACGGCAGCATGGACCGCCGCGCAGCGCTGCTGGTCTTCGGGGTGTTGGCGGTCGGCCTGCCGGCGGTGCTGCTGGCGGTGTTCGCCGTCGGGCAGTGGTGGCGTGGCGCGTCGGCCCGGATGACGTCGGCGCTCGTGTGCGGGCTGTCCGCCGGGCTGGCGTCGCTCTTCCTCGGCCTGGTGTGGCGGCAACGGGCCCTGACGGACGTCAGCGGGCTGACGATGACGCCGTCGATGGCGCTGTGGCCGTTGGTGGCCGCGTTCGGGGTGGGGCTGCTCGCGGCCTCGCTGCTGCCGCGGAACCTGCCGCAGCCGGACCCCCAGGCGGTCGACCCGCTGGTCATCGCGGCGGGCGACCGGGTGTCGTGGTTCGGCCAGGTCCGCACGACGCAGCTGGTGCTCTGGGTGCTCCTTGCCGGCGTCCTCGTCGTGGTGGTCGCGACGCTGCTGTCAGGGCAGTGGTGGCTCGCGCCCGTGGCCCTGCTCGGGGTGCTCCTGGTCGCGGCGACGACCTCGTTCCGGGTGACGATCGACCGCGACGGCCTCCGGTGGCGTTCGGCGCTGGGGCTGCCCCGCGGGCAGGTGCCGCTGTCCGCGGTGACGGGCGTGAGCGTGGTCGACGTGCGTCCCGGCGACTACGGCGGCTACGGGATCCGCACCGTGCCAGGGGCCACCGCCGTGGTCACCCGGCACGGGCCGGCGCTGCAGGTGCTCCGGGGGGAGGGGCGACGGTTCGTCATCACCGTCGACGACCCGGCCGTTGCCGCCAGCGTCCTGGAGGGCCTGCGCCGGCGAGCTGCGCGACCATGACCCGGTCGGGCCCCGCTCCATGTCGTGCCGTCGCCGCGTCGGTCTCCTACGCCGAGCCGTCGTCGGTCGGTGCCAGGGCGTCCGGCAGCGGGTCCGCGTGGACCACGGTCAGGCCGCTGACGGCGCGGGTGAGCACGATGTAGAGGCGCCGCAGCCCGCTCCGCCCGTCCGGCTCGGCCTCGGCGATCACCGCAGGCTCGGTCACGACCACCTGGTCGAACTCCAGGCCCTTGGCCACCGTTGCCGGCACGAGATGGACCGGCAGGATGCGCTCCTCGGCGTGCGAGCCGTCGAGCACCTCGTGCTCCAGGCCGGCCGCGGCCAGAGCCGCGCCGACCCGGTCGATCCAGGCGTCGGGGACGATCACCCCGACCGACCCCTCGTGCGCCGAGGCGGCCCGTGCGGCGTCGGCGGTCCCGGCCACCGCGTCGTCGACCTTCACCACGTCCAGCCGGCCGGTGCTCGACCGTACCGGCCTGGGCGCCCCGAGGCCGGGGGCCATGTGCGGGAGCAGACGAGCCGCGTACCCGATCACCGACGCGGGGACGCGGAAGCCGCGGTCGAGCACCTCCAGGTGCACGTCGTTACCGCCGAGGGGCTTGCCGAGGTGCGTCAGCGACTCCGCCCAGGAGCCGGTGGCCCACGGGGTGGTGCCCTGGGCGATGTCGCCGAGGACGGTCAGGGAGCCCGTGGAGGCACGACGGCCGACCGCGCGCAGCTGCATCGGGGACAGGTCCTGGGCCTCGTCGAGGATCACGTGCCCCAGGCTGGGCGTGCGCTCGAGCAGGTCGGCGACCTCGTCGAGCAGCGGCAGGTCGGCGATGCTCCACCGGGCCGACCCCGGGGACCGGGGTGCCCTGTCCCACACCAGGTCCTGCTGGTCCGGGGCGAGCCCCTCGCCGGTGCCCAGCACGTGGGCCAGGACGGCGGCAGGCGTGAGCTGCGGCCACACCTGCTTGACGTAGGCGGTGACCGGGGCCGACCGTGCGACGGCGTCCTGCACCCGGTCGTCGGGGGAGTCGCCGGCACGCTCCATCTCCAGCAGGACCGCGTGCGCGAGGCGCCGGGGCAGCATGGCCCGGGCGGCGCCGTAGCGCACGCCGCGCGTGCGCAGCTCATCCAGGATGTCCTGGACCTGGTAGGCGGGCACCCGCCACCGGCGTGACCCACGGGGCACGACGAGGGGCTCGGTCGCCGGCCGGACGTGCGACCAGACCGCGTCGGAGAGCACCTGCGCCATGCGTGCCTCGCCCTTGAGCCGGGCGACGGAGGGCGGGTCGACGGTCCGCACGCGGGCGTGCGCGAGCAGCTCCTCGACGGTGGTGTGCCGCACCGAGATCTCCCCGAGCGAGGGCAGGACCGCCCCGACGTGCTCGAGGAAGGCACGGTTGGGCCCCACGACCAGCACGCCGGACCGGGACAGCCGGTCGCGGAAGGCGTAGAGCAGCCAGGCCGCCCGGTGCAGGCCGACCGCGGTCTTGCCCGTGCCGGGCGCGCCCTGGACGCAGATGGTGGCGCCGACGTCGGCTCGGACGATCTCGTCCTGCTCGGGCTGGATGGTGGCGACGATGTCGCGCATCGGGCCGATGCGGGGGCGCTCGATCTCGCGGGCCAGCAGGCGCGATCCGACGGCCTCGACCGGTGCGTCCTGCCGGTCCCGCTCCTCCGGGACGAGCCACTCGTCCTCCAGCGCGGTGATCTGCCCACCCTCGACCCCGAAGCGGCGGCGGCGCCGGACGCCCATCGGGTCCGTGGGACCGGCCCGGTAGAACGGCGTGGACACGTCGGCCCGCCAGTCGACGACGACCGGGTCGCCGGAGGCGTCCGTCACGTGGCGCCGGCCGATATGGAGCCGGTCCTCGCCGACGGGGCCGGTGGTGTCGATGCGGCCGAAGAAGAGGGTGGTGCCAGGGTCGTCCTGGAGGGCCCTGGCCCGCAGCCAGAGGGTGCGCGCCAGCGCCTCGCCGGCGATCGCGTCGCCCGCGTCGGCGCCGAGGGAGAGGGTGTGCTCGCGCATCCGGGCGAGCTCGGCCCGGGCCCGGGCCAGGTGGGCGCGCTCGGCGGCGAGCTCGTCCTCGGGGGTGTGGACCGGCCCGGGGGGCTGGGAGGCCGGAGGTCGGCCAGGGGCAGGAGGCGGGGGAGGGGCAGATGGTGGAGCAGGCACGACGAGACCTCGGGAAAGGAGGGGGAGGCGTGACGATACACCCGCCCGCGGCCTCCGGTCCTGCCCTGTGCAGAACCGGTGCCCTGGCACGCGACACGCCGCAGCGCTGCCGGCACGGTGCGCGACACGCCGGGGCTGCTGGGCCGGTGGTGCGCGACACGCCGGGGCTGCTGGGCCGGTGGTGCGCGACACGCCGGGGCAGGTCGGGCCCACGCTGGGCGACGCGGGGTCAGGAACGTGTCGGTCAGGGTCGGCGCGCGCGCAGGGGGCGGACCATCGGCCGGCGGCCCCGGTGGCGTTCGACCGCCTCCTCGTAGTGGCCTACGAGCGTCTCGGTGGCCGCCCGCCACGAGTGCGTCTCGGCGTCCTCGCGGGCGGCCCGGCCCATCCGGCCCCGCAGGTCGGGGTCGGTCAGGAGCCGGTGCAGCCGGTCGGTGAGGGTGTCGGTGTCGCCGGGCCGGACCAGGAAGCCGGTACGTCCCTCGTCGACGACGAACGGGATGCCGCCGGCGTCGGCCCCGACGACCGGCACGCCGCTGGCCATCGACTCCAGCGCGACCAGGCCGAGGGTCTCCGTGGTCGAGGGGAAGGCGAAGACGTCCGCCGAGGCGTAGGCCGCAGCCAGGTCCTGTCCCCCGAGGTAGCCGGTGAACACCGTCGGTGTCCCGGCGAACATCCGCTCCAGCTCGGCCTGTCCCGGACCGGAGCCGACGAAGGCCAGCCGGGCGCCCGTCGCCGCCAGTCGGCGCGCCGGCTCGAGCAACTGGTCCAGGTCCTTCTCCCGGGACAGCCTCCCCACGTAGAGGACCAGCGGCGCGTCCGGCTCACCTCCGGTGAGGCGGTGGCGCATCTGCTCCGTGCGCGCGTCCGGGTGGTAGGTGACCGTGTCGACCGCCTTGGGCCACAGGTCCACCTCCCGGATGCCGACCTGGCGGGCGCGGTCGACCATCTGCCGGGAGGTGCACAGGTTGACCTCGGCGAGGTTGTGCATCCCGGTGATCCAGCCCTGCGAGGGTGCCCGCAGGAGCGAGAGCCCGTTGCCCAGGCGCGTCGTGTACGACGGCACGTCGTGTGGAAGCTGGCCAGGAGCGGCAGGTTGCGCCGGCGGGCGGACAGCACGCCGTAGGCCGCCAGCCACACCGGGTTGACCGCGTGCACGACGTCGGGCTGGAAGGCCATCATCTCCCGCGCGATCCGGGCGGTCGGCAGGCCGACCTTGATCTCGGGGTACCAGGGTCGGAAGGAGACCGACCGGACCTTGACGACGCGGTGCGGGCCGTAGCTCGCCGGCGGGTCCCCGGGCGCGAAGACCAGCGCCGTGTGGCCGAGCTCGGTCAGCTGGTCGAGGGTGCGGGTGATGCGGGTGACGACCCCGTCGACCTTGGGCAGGAAGACCTCGGTGAACAGCGCGACGCGCACAGGGGTATGCCGTCGCTCAGGCGGACTGTGGGGCGGCGGCCTCCGCGGGGCTCGAGGTCGGCGACGGTCCCGGCCCCGACGGAGGGGTGGGCACCCGGGAGGTGGGCACGCCCGGCTGCTGCTCCACCGTCCACACCGAGGTGCAGGGGATCTTGTCCAGGTCGGCCCGGTCGGCGTAGCGCCGGGCGACGTCCTCGACCTCGAGCAGGAGGCCCTCCTCGAGGAGGGTCGGCTCCAGCCCCAGGTCCAGGAAGGTGTCGTTGCTGACGTGCAGCTCGTTCTCGGCCGCCTCGTGCCGGGGGTTGGGGACCAGCTCGACGGCGGCGTCGCTGATCCGGGCGACCATCTCGGCCAGGTCCCGGACCCGGTGGGTCTCGGTCATCTGGTTGAAGATCTTCACCCGGTCGCCGCTCTCGGGCGGGTTGTCGAGGGCGATCTCCACGCACCGGACCATGTCGCGGATGTGGATGAAGGCCCGGGTCTGGCCACCGGTGCCGTGGACGGTCAGGGGGTAGCCGACGGCGGCCTGCATGAGGAAGCGGTTGAGCACCGTGCCGTAGTCGCCGTCGTAGTCGAACCGGTTGATCAGCCGCTCGTCGCGCAGCGTCTGGTCGGTGTGCGTCCCCCAGATGATGCCCTGGTGCAGGTCGGTGATCCGCAGCCGGTCGTTCTTGGCGTAGTAGGCGAACAGCTGCTGGTCCAGGCACTTGGTCATGTGGTAGATCGAGCCCGGGTTGGTCGGGTACAGCATCTGCTGGCCGATCCGCTCGCCCTGGTCGGTCGTGACCTCCACGTCCAGGTAGCCCTCCGGGATCTTCATCCCGGCCGTGCCGTAGCCGTAGACACCCATCGTGCCCAGGTGCACCAGGTGGGCGTCCACGCCCGACTCGACGAGGGCGCAGAGCACGTTGTGCGTGGCGTTGGTGTTGTTGTCGACCGTGTAGCGCTTGTGGGCCGGCGACTTCATCGAGTAGGGGGCGGCGCGCTGCTCGGCGAAGTGCACCACGGCGTCGGGCCGTTCGGTGACGAGCAGGTCCAGGAGGGCGTCGTAGTCCTGGGCCACGTCCACCTGGGCGAACCGGATCTCCCGGCCGCCTCCCTCGTGCCAGGCCGCCAGCCGCTCCTCGGGGGAGACGATGGGGGTGAGCGAGGAGGCGCCGAGCTCCTCGTCGATCCGGCGCCGGGACAGGTTGTCGACGATGAGGACGTCGTGGCCGAGGTCGGACAGGTGCAGGGACGCGGGCCAGCCGCAGAACCCGTCACCGCCCAGGACGGCGATCTTCACGTGAGCACTCCTTGTCGCAGGGTCGCCGCGGCGTGGCACGGCGGTGGGGTGAGCGTATCAACGCGGCTCGCCGGCACCCGCCCTCGGCGGCTGGACCTCCGCGTCGTCGAGCCCGGGCACGGCGGGGTTCTCGTCCGCCGGCACGACCTCGACGCCGTCGGCCGCCACGACCGTGGCCCTGTCGGTGGCCACGACGGTCCCGCCCTCGGCGACGACGGTGCCGCCCTCGGCGACGACCGGCCGGGCCTCGTCGACGTGCAGCTCGGCGTCCTCCCCGAGGGTGCCGTGGTACTCCACGACGTAGTCGGGCTGAGCCGGGTGCTCGATCTCCGGCGCGTTCTCCGGCTCGGTGCCGTGGACGTAGTCGGGGGCCACGACCACCACGTCCTCCAGGGTGCCCTCCTCGGAGCGACGCTGGAACTCCTCCGGCGGCAGCACCTTGCGCCAGCGGCGGGTGGTCAGCACGCCGACCTCGCCGGCGTCCTCGCGCAGCGCGCGCAGCAGCGAGTAGATCTGCAGGTAGCCGAAGACGAAGAACGGCAGGCCGATGAGGATCGCGGTGTTCTGCAGGGCGGTCAGTCCCTGGGCGCCGGTCGCAGTGAGCAGGATCGCGGCGATGACGCCGATGGCGACCACCCAGAAGACCCGCTGGTGCACCGGCGACTCCTGCTCGTGGCCGCTGCCCATCGTGTCCATCACCAGGGCCGCGGAGTCGATGGAGGTGATGAAGAAGAGCACGACGACGAGCACGCCGACCGCGGAGGTGATCGAGGCCAGCGGGAAGTTGGCGAGGAATTCGAACATCGCCCCCGGGATGTCGCCCTCGTCGACGACGGCCTCGACCAGCCCCCCGTCCCCGTTCAGCTCGATGTCGAAGACGCCCATGCCGAAGATGCCGAACCAGACGACGGAGAAGAGCGTGGGGAAGGCCAGCACGCCGAAGACGAACTGCCGGATCGTCCGGCCGCGGGAGATGCGGGCGATGAAGATGCCCACGAACGGCGACCAGGTGATCGTCCACGCCCAGTAGAAGACCGTCCAGCCGCTCTGCCAGCCGGTGTCGGCCAGGGTGTCGTTCCAGAACGCCAGCTGGGGCAGCATCGACAGGTAGGTGCCGGCCGACTCCACCATCCCCTTGAGCATCATCACGGTCGGTCCGGTCACGAGGATGAAGACCAGCAGGCCCACGGCGATGAGGATGTTGGTGTTGGACAGCCGCTTGATGCCCTTGTCCAGGCCGAGGGCCACCGAGACGGAGGCGACGATCGACACCGCGGTGATGATGAGGATCTGCGACAGCGCGGACTCGGAGACGCCGAAGAGCCGGGCCAGCCCGCTGTTGATCTGCATGGTGCCCAGGCCGATGGAGACGGCCACGCCGAACAGGGTGCCGACGATCGCCAGGATGTCGATGGCCCGGCCGACCGGACCGTGGATCCCCTCGCCGAGCAGCGGCTGGAACATCGAGCTGACCCGCGGCGGCAGGTTGCGCTTGTACATGAAGTAGCCGAACGCCAGGGCCGGCAGGGTGAAGATCGTCCAGGTGTGCAGCCCGAAGTGGTAGAGCGTGAAGCCCATCGCCTCGGTGGCCGACTCCATCGACGCCGGCTCCACGCCCTGGCGCGGCGGGTTGGCGAAGTGGTTGACCGGCTCGGCCACGGCCCAGAACATGAGGATCGTCCCGATCCCTGCCGCGAAGAGCATGGCGAACCAGGACAGGTTGGAGTGCCCCGGCCGCTCGTCGTCCGCCCCCAGACGGACTTGACCGAACCGGCTGACCGCCAGGTAGAGCAGGAACAGCAGGAAGACGGTGACGCCCAGGACGTAGAACCAGCCCAGGTTGGTGATCAGCCAGGCCGAGCCGCCGGCGAACAGGGCGTCCATCTGCTCGGTGAGCAGCAGGGTCGCCAGGACGAACAGGACGATGAGTCCCGCCGACCCGAAGAACACCACCGGGCTGGTGCGCAGTCGCAGCGCGTCGTGCAGTCTCGTGAGCATCGTCGTCTCCTCGTGCGGGCGCAGGCTGCGGCCGCCGGTCGGGGTCGGGGGGGTCGAAGGACCGCGACGACGATACAGAGAGTGCTCCGGTCTGCGGAATCAGCCCCGGTCGGGGCGGGTCGCCAGGGTGACGGTCACCTGGACCCGCTCCCCGTCGCGGACCACCTCGAGCTCGACCTGCTCCCCGGACGCGCGCTCGCGCACCTGGCCCACCAGGGCGATCGCCGAGCGCACCTGCTCCCCGTCGATGGCCACGACGAGGTCCCCGTCCTGGATGCCGGCCTCCGAGGCGGGGGACCCGGGCTCGACCTGGCGGACCTCTGCCCCGGTCAGGGCCGCGCCGTCGGCCTCGGCCGCCCCGTCGCGCAGACCCACCCCGAGGAAGGCGTGCTCGGCGGTGCCGTCGGCGATGAGCTGGTCGGTGATGACCTGCACCTTGGCCGCCGGGATCGCGAAGCCGATGCCGATGGAGCCGGCCTGCGACGCTCCCGCGGCAGGCAGCGCGGCGATCGAGGAGTTGATGCCGACGAGCTCGCCCGCGGCGTTGACGAGGGCACCGCCGGAGTTGCCCGGGTTGATCGCGGCGGAGGTCTGGATCGCGTTGGTCACCACCTCGGTGGCCACCGGGTCGCCGCCGGGCGTGGTGCCGGTCGCGCGGGTGGTGACCGGCCGGTCGAGCGCGCTGACGATCCCGGTGGTGACCGTCCCGGACAGGCCGAGAGGGTTGCCGATCGCCATGACCGGGTCGCCCACGGCCAGGGCACCGTCGTCGCCGACCGCGACCGGCTCCAGGTCCGCCGGGGCGTTCTCGAGGGCCAGCACGGCCAGGTCGCTCGAGGGGTCCTGGCCGACCACCGAGGCGGGGTAGCGCCGCCCGTCGGAGAGGACCACCTGGACCTGCTCGGCGGCGCCCACGACGTGGGCGTTGGTCACCACGTGCCCCTGGGTGTCCCACACCACGCCGGAGCCGGACCCCTGGCCCTGGCGTCCGACGACGTCGATGGAGACGACGCCGGGGGTCACCGAGGCCGCCACGGCGGCCCAGTCCTGGTCCTCGGCGAAGGAGACGGGAGTGCCGTCGGCGGCACCGTCGTCGACGGAGTCCTGCCCCGCCTCCGGTGCGCCGTCCTGCCCCGCCTCCGGTGCGCCGGCGGTGGTCGCCGTCGGGTCGTCGTCGATGCCCTGCACCGCGGCGTACGTCCCGACGGAGGCGAGCACCGCCGAGAGCAGGGAGGCCGCCAGGACGTCGACCCACCGGCGTCCGCCACGGCGGCGACGGGGCGACGCCGGCGGCTGCTGGGCGGTGGTGTCCGGGTCGGTCTGGGGGGTCGTCATGGTCACCATGGCAGCACGTCCTGGTGGATCTGTCCTGAGGGCCCGCTGGACGTCGGCTGGGAACCGGGCCGCGGCCCAGGGGGGCAGAGAACCACAGCGCCGGTGGTGCGTGGGTCACGAACTGGTCGCGCCGAGGTTGCTTTCGGATAACGATGACGCCCTGGAGGCCCCGGACCGGGGTCGGGCGGTTGAGTGGTCCACGAGCCTCTGGCACGGTCTTGGGGTACCAGTCAGTCCAATCGGGGCGACGTGTTCCCCGCGGCGGTCTCGCGCGCGGTGGGGAGGCATGTGCCTCGTCCAACCGAAAGGACCGTGGTCGACCATGACCCAGCACACCATCCGCAGCGGCGGCACGCCCGCCCGCCGCCGCGTCTCCCTCATCGCGGCCGTGGCGGCCGCCGGTCTCGGCCTGGCGGCCTGCGGCGACGGTGGCGACACCGGCGGCGAGGGCGGCGGCGACGAGGAGGCCTCGACGCTCGAGCGGCTCCAGGAGGAGGGCACCATCAGGGTGGCCTTCGCCGGGGAGATCCCCTACAGCTACGAGGAGGACGGCGAGCTCACCGGCGCCACGATCGCCCTCGACCGGGAGATCTTCGCCGCGATGGGCATCGACGAGGTCGACGGCCAGCTCGTCGAGTGGGACGCGCTCATCCCCGGCCTGAACGCCGGTGAGTACGACGCGGTGTCCGCGGGCATGTCGATCCTGCCGGACCGCTGCGAGCGGGCCGCCTTCGCCGAGCCGACCATCATGTACACCAGCACCCTCATGGTGCCCGAGGGCAACCCGGAGGGACTGAGCGACTTCTCCAGCTTCGAGGGCAACGACCTGACGCTCGCCGTCCAGTCCGGGGCGATCGAGCAGGGGTTCGCCGACGACATCGGCCTGGAGAACACCATGACGGTCAACTCCGCGCAGGACGGGATGGACGCGGTGTCCAGCGGCCGCGCGGACGCGTTCTCGCTGACCAACATCACGCTCTCGACGATGGTCGAGGAGAACCCCGACGCCGGGGTGGAGACGGTCGGAGGGTTCGTCGCCGAGGTCGACGGCGTCAAGCAGATCAGCGCGGGCTCGACGGTCTTCCGCCCGGAGGACACCGAGCTGCTCGAGGCCTACAACGAGGAGCTGGCCACGGTCGTCGGCGACGCGGACCGCTTCGAGGAGGTCGTCGGCGAGTTCGGCTTCACCGACGCCGAGCGTCCCCCGGAGGGCCTGACCGCCCAGATGCTCTGCGACGGTGACCTGGAGGCCGCGAACGAGGCTGCCGACCAGGCCGACGGCTGAGTCGTCGGTCCGTGACCGAGTTCTTCTCGGACCTCGGCACGGCCCTGCCGAGACTGCTGGGAGAGGGTCTGCGCGACACTCTTCTGTCCTTCCTCGGCGGGGCCGTGCTGATGGTGATCGTCGCCGTCGTGCTCGGCGTGGCGATGCACCAGGGGCCCCGGTGGCTGCGGGTCGTCGCGCGGGTGGTCGTGGAGTTCTTCCGCGGCACCTCGCTCGTGGTCCAGCTGTTCTTCCTCTTCTACGTCCTGCCCAACCTGACCGGCCTCGGCAGCCTGGGCGGCACGTGGACGGCCATCCTGGCCCTGGGGCTGAACTACGGCGCCTACGGGGCCGAGGTGGTCCGGGGCTCGCTCAACGCCGTCCCGGCGGGGCAGTGGGAGACCGCCACGGCCCTGTCGATGCCCTGGGCCACCAAGATGCGCCGGATCATCTGGCCGCAGGCCTGGGCCCTGATGCTCCCGGGGTTCAACAACCTCATGGTCATGCTCGTCAAGGGCACCGCCGTCGTCGGGCTGGTCCTGCTCAACGACCTCACCTTCGAGTCCGAGCAGGTGCGCCGCGAGGTCGGCACCTGGCCGGCCTTCCTGGCGGCGCTGCTCATCTACTTCGTCATCGCCTGGGTGGTCTCGCTGGCCCTGCGTGCCCTGGAGGCCCGGGCCCAGCGTCGCCTCGGGCTCGGCGACTTCGAGGTGCGCAAGGCCAGGCAGGACGCCGACCAGGTCATGGCGGGCGGCGTCCCCGACGACCAGGACGGGCGGTGATCTGAGATGTTCGAGACCGAGCTCTTCCTGGAGGCCCTGCCCATCCTCGTGATGGCCTTCCTCGAGGTCACCCTCGTGGTCACCGTGACCAGCTCGTTGCTGGCCGCCGTGCTGGGCCTGGTGTGGGCGATCGCCCTGCGCGAGCTGCCCGGGGCGCTGGCCCGGCCGCTGGCGTTCGTCCTGGACTTCATCCGGATGACGCCCCTGCCGGTCCACCTGCTGGTGATCTACTACGCCTTCACCCAGCTGAGCCCGATGACGGTGGGCATCCTCGTGTTCGGGGTGCACTACTCGACCTACATGGCCGAGTCCTACCGCGCCGGGATCGAGTCCATCCGCAAGGGGCAGTGGGAGGCCGCCAAGGCCCTGTCGTTGCCCCCGGCCCGGACGTGGCGTGCGGTCATCCTGCCGCAGGCGATCCGCAACACGCTGCCGTCGCTGGGCAACTGGGCCATCGCGATGTTCAAGGACACCCCGTTCCTGATCTTCATCTCGGTGCCGGAGATGGTCACCCGTGCGCGCGAGTTCGGCGGGCAGAACTTCTCCTACATCGAGGCGATGACCCTCGCCGGCCTGCTCTTCCTGCTGGCCAGCTATCCCACCGCGGTCCTCATGCAGAAGCTGGAGAAGAAACTTGCCTACTGACCCGGACCACCGACCCACCACCGACGCCCGGACCTCCGAGGAGGAGCCCCGGGTCCGGTTCGAGGACGTGCACAAGAAGTTCGGCCGGACCACCGTCCTGGAGGACCTCAACTTCGTCGTCGGACGCGGGGAGCGGGTGACCCTCATCGGGCCGTCCGGCTCCGGCAAGACGACGATCCTGCGCCTGCTGATGACCCTGGAGACGCTCACCGGCGGCTACATCTGGGTGGACGGGGACCCGCTCACCCACGACCGGCGCGACGGGAAGCGGGTCGAGCTGCGGCCCAAGCAGGTCGCCCAGGTGCGCAAGCGCATCGGCATGGTCTTCCAGCAGTTCAACCTGTTCCCCAACATGACCGTCCTGCAGAACATCGTCGAGGCGCCGGTCCACGTGCTGGGCCAGAGCCGGGAGCAGGCTGCCGAGAACGCGCTCTCGCTGCTGGAGAAGGTGGGGCTGCGGGAGCGCGCCGACGCCCATCCCACCGAGCTCTCCGGTGGTCAGCAGCAGCGGGTGGCGATCGCCCGGGCGCTGGCGATGGACCCGGAGATCCTCCTGCTCGACGAGGTCACCTCCGCCCTCGACCCCGAGCTGGTGGGCGACGTCCTCAACGTGCTCAAGGACGTGGCCGCCAGCACCGACATCACCATGCTCATCGTCACCCACGAGATGCAGTTCGCGCGCGACGTGTCCAACCGGGTGATGATGTTCGACGGCGGGCGCGTGCTCGAGGAGGCGCCGCCCGAGCAGCTCTTCTCCAACCCGCAGCACGAACGGACCCAGAAGTTCCTCGAGGCCGTCGTCTGACCAGCCGGGGCCGGCCGGCAGGCCGGGCCCCCTGCGCGTCGGCCCGGCCGGCTCAGGAGCCCGTCGACACCTCGTCGACGGGCTCCGGCACGTCCGCCCCGTCGGGCGCGGCCGCCGGCAGCTCGACCCGGAAGGTCGCACCGCCGCCCGGCGTGGGCCGGTGCCGCACCGACCCGCCGTGGCGGGCCACGATGGCGGCCACGATCGCCAGGCCCAGCCCGGTCCCGCCCGAGGCCCGGCTGCGGGAGCGGTCGGCCCGGTAGAAGCGCTCGAAGGCCCGCTGCGACGCGTCGTCGTCGAGGCCGTTCCCGTGGTCGCGGACCTCCACGGCCACCGTGCCGTCCACCCGCCCCACGGCGACCTCGACCGGCGTGCCGGCGGGGGTGTGGGTCAAGGCGTTGGCCACCAGGTTGGTCAGCACCTGGCGCAGCGCCCCGTCCTCGCCCACGACGACGCAGGGGGCGGAGCGCTCCGCGTCCTCCAGGGCCACCAGCCGCACCGTCCGGTCCGGCGTCCGGACGCGGGCGTCCTGAACGGTGTCGGAGGCGAGCACGGTCAGGTCGACCCGCGTGGGCGACATCGGCGGCTCGGAGTCCAGCCGGGTCAGGGTGAGCAGGTCCTCGACGAGGCGGGACATCCGGGTGGCCTCGTCCTCGATCCGCCGCATCGCCCCCGGGACCTCGCTCGGCGGCACCGCACCGACCCGGAACAGCTCGGCATACCCCTTGACCGTGGCCAGCGGCGTGCGCAGCTCGTGCGAGGCGTCCGCCACGAAGTCGCGCATCCGGCGCTCGGACCCCTGCCGGACCGCGAACGAGTGCTCGATCTGGGCCAGCATCCGGTTGAGCGAGTCGGCCAGCGAGCCGACCTCGTCGTTCGTGCCGCGCGGGGGGATCCGGCGGGTGAGGTCCCCGGCCGCGATGGCGGCCGCGGTGTCCTCGATCCGGGTCAGCGGACGGAAGGCCCGGCGCACGGCGAACCACCCCAGCACCCCGACGAGGACCAGGGTGGTCAGCCCGATGACCGCGGTCAGCCAGGCCAGCTGCCGCACGGTGCTCTCCACGCTCGTCAGCGGCAGCGCCACCGCGATCGTCCCCCCGGTGCGGCCCTGCCCGTCGGTCAGCTGGGCGGCCAGCACCCGCCAGGACCCGACCCCGTCCTCGCCCCGGACGGTGAAGTGCTCGCCGAGCCGGGAGTCGTCCACGTCGACCCGGTCCAGCGCGGGCATGCTCACCTCGAGACGGCGCGGCTGGAAGACCCGGGTCTGCGCGGGGGCGTCCGGGTCGGCCGGGGTGAAGACGACCACGTAGGGGTTGGGCGGCACGAACGTCTGCTGCTCCAGGCCCACCTGCTCGCCGGTGGCCTCCTCGACGATCTGGCTGTAGGTCCGCTGGGCCAGCGGCTCGATGTAGGCGCCCAGGTCGGCGTCGGCCCGGTCCACGAGGTAGCCGCGCAGCATCATCAGGGACACCGACGTGGTGAGGACGTAGGCGGCCAGCACGAGCAGCACCACCACCGCGACGAGCCGGTGGGTCAGCGACAGGCCGTGCAGCCGCTGGTAGGTCCACCCCTTCAGCCGGCCGACCACCGCCCGGACCTCAGGCCGGGCGGGGCGCGCGCAGCACGTAGCCCACGCCCCGCTTGGTGTGGATCAGCGGCTCGCCGACGACGTCGATCTTGCGACGCAGGTAGGAGATGTAGGACTCCACGATGTTCATCTCGCCACGGAAGTCGTAGTCCCACACGTGGTCCAGGATCTGGCTCTTGGACAGCACCCGGCCCGGGTTGAGCATGAGGTAGCGCAGCAGCTTGAACTCGGTGGGGGAGACCTCGATGACCTTCCCCGCGCGGCGGACCTCGTGGCTGTCCTCGTCCAGCTCCAGGTCGGCCACGCGCAGCACGTGGTCGTCGTCGGGGTCGACCAGCCGGGTGCGCCGCAGGACGGCCCGGATGCGGGCCACGACCTCCTCGAGGCTGAACGGCTTGGTGACGTAGTCGTCGCCGCCGACGGTCAGGCCCTTGATCTTGTCGTCGAGGGAGTCGCGCGCCGTGAGGAAGACGATCGGCAGGTCGGCGCCGCGCTCGCGCAGCGTCCGGGTGACGCTGAACCCGTCCATGTCGGGCAGCATGATGTCGAGCACGGCCAGGTCGATCTCGTGCTCCCCGGCCAGCTGCAGGGCGGTCCGTCCGTCGGGGGCCGCGTGCACCTCGAAGCCGGCGAAGCGCAGGCTCGTGGTGAGCAGCTCGCGGATGTTCGTCTCGTCCTCGACCACCAGCAGGGTGGCCTCCGGCTCCTGGGTCGACGCGCTCATGGCCCCATCGTCCTCCTTCCCGCTGGGAGTCGTCTGGGAGCAGGCTGGGAGCCGCGTCCCGGGCGGTCGGTCGGGACCCGTCCGGCTCAGCCGGCGCTGCGGTCCAGGGGCGTGCGGTCCTCCCGCGCGGCCGGTGCCGGCTCGGCCGACAGCAGCCCGGCCCAGTCGGCCTCGAGCAGCTCGGCGGGGGTGCCGGCCACGTGCACCGCGCCGGCGTCCTCGAGTTCGACCCGGCCGAAGCCCCCGGACAGCAGCGCGACGCACGGGGCGTCCATCCGGGCGGCGGCGGTGACGTCGTAGGTGGTGTCGCCGACGACGAGGGCCGAGGAGCCGCCCGCCGCCTCGAGCGCGCTGGCGAGGATGTCCGGGGCGGGCTTGGAGTGCTCGGCGTCGTCGGAGCTGGTCGTGGCGGCGAGGGTGCCGCCGGGCAGGTCGAGCAGGCCCACGACGTGGTCGGTGAAGCGGGCCTTGCCGGAGGAGGCCAGCGCCACCCGCACGCCCCGGTCCGCCAGCAGCAGCACCAGGTCGCGGGCGCCGGGCAGGAGCACGATCTCGGGCAGGAGCCGGTCGTACTCCTCCTCCCACCGCTCCCGCAGGGCCTCGCCGTGCTGCTCCTCCACGTCGTCGCCGGCGACGGCGGCCACGAGCTTGTCGCCGCCCATCCCGATGGCCCGGTGCACCTGCACAGCGGGGGGGTGGAGGTCGTGCGCGGCGAAGGCGCGGGCCCACGCCAGCGCGTGGTGGTAGGTGGTGTCGGCGAGGGTGCCGTCGACGTCGAGCAGGACGGTGTCGTGGGGAGCCATGCCCCCATTCCACCCCGGTATGCCGTCCCGCGTCACCCTGGAGGGGTCAGGCGCGGTCGAGGGTCTCCAGGTCGTCGGCGTCCACGATCCGGTAGGCGTAGCCCTGCTCGGCGAGGAAGCGCTGGCGGTGGGCCGCGAACTCCGCGTCCACCGTGTCCCGGGCCACCGTGGTGTAGAAGTGCGCGGTCCGGCCGTCGCCCTTGGGCCGCAGCACCCGCCCGAGCCGCTGGGCCTCCTCCTGCCGGGAGCCGAAGGTGCCCGAGACCTGGATGGCCACGGACGCCTCGGGCAGGTCGATGGAGAAGTTGGCCACCTTGCTCACGACGAGCAGGTCGATCTCGCCCTCGCGGAACTGGCGGAAGAGCTCCTGGCGGCGGGTCACCGTCGTCTCCCCGGTGATGAGCGGCGCGTCCAGCCGGTCGGCCAGCTGCTCGAGCTGGACGAGGTACTGGCCGATGACCAGCGTGGGCTCGCCCCGGTGCCGCTCCACGAGCGTCTCGACGACCGCGTCCTTGGCCGGCGCGCAGGCGGCGAAGCGGTAGCGCTCGTCCGGCTCGGCCACGGCGTAGGCCATCCGCATCGACTCCGGCAGGGAGACCCGCACCTCGACGCAGTCGGCGGGGGCGATCCACCCCTGGGCCTCGATGTCCTTCCACGGGGCGTCGTAGCGCTTGGGGCCGATGAGGGAGAACACGTCGGACTCGCGGCCGTCCTCCCGCACCAGGGTGGCGGTCAGGCCGAGCCGGCGACGGGCCTGCAGGTCGGCGGTCATCCGGAAGATCGGGGCGGGCAGCAGGTGCACCTCGTCGTAGACGACCAGGCCCCAGTCGCGGGCGCGAGCAGGTCCAGGTGGGGGAAGACACCCTTGCGCTTGGTGGTGAGCACCTGGTAGGTGGCGATCGTCACCGGCCGGATCTCCTTGCGGGCGCGGAGTACTCGCCGATCTCGTCCTCGGTGAGGCTGGTGCGGCGCAGCAGCTCCTCGCGCCACTGGCGGGCCGAGACGGTGTTGGTGACCAGGATCAGGGTGGTGGTCTGCGAGCGGGCCATCGCACCGGCCCCGACGAGGGTCTTGCCGGCGCCGCAGGGCAGCACGACGACGCCGGACCCGCCGTCCCAGAAGCCGTCGACCGCCTGCTGCTGGTAGGGGCGCAGGGACCAGGCCGGGGTCCGGCCGCCGTGCCCGTCGTCGACGCCTGCGTGGCCAGCTCGATCGGGTGCGCCTCGCCGTCGACGTAGCCGGCGAGGTCCTCCGCCGGCCAGCCGACCTTGAGCAGCTCCTGCTTGAGGTGGCCCCGCTCGGAGGCGTGCACGACGACGGTGTCCTCGTCCACGCGCTCGCCGACGAGGGGCTTGATCCGCTTGTGGCGCAGCACCTCGGTGAGCACGGCCCGGTCGGTGGTGCGCAGCACGAGCCGGGTCGGCGGCAGGCCGGTCTGCGGGTCGTCCTCCCCGTCGACGGGCTCCTTGAGCAGGGTCAGCCTGCCGTAGCGGGCCATGGTGTCGGCGACGTCGACGAGCAGCGGCTGGGGCACGGGGTAGCGGCTGTGGGTCAGCAGGGCGTGCACCACCTGCTCGGCGTCGTGCCCGGCGGCCCGCGCGTTCCACAGGCCCAGGGGGGTGACCCGGTAGGTGTGCACGTGCTCGGGCGCCCGCTCCAGCTCGGCGAACGGCGCGATGTCACGACGGGCCGCCTCCGCGTCGGGGTGGTCGACCTCGAGGAGGAGGGTCTTGTCGGACTGGACGATCAGGGGGCCGTTCATCGTGGGGACAACGGCGGGACGGGGTGCGGACATTCCACCCGGGCGTCGGCCGGGCCCCCACGGGTGCCGTTGTCGGCGAAGTCGCGGCCGGCACCGTGGTCCGGCTGGTCGCCGACGGCACGGCGATGGACGTGGGGAGCGTCCGTCCCCGGCACCACTCCCTTACCCTCGACCTGCGCGCCGGCACCCTGGACCGCCGCGTCGAGTGGGCCCTGCCCTCGGGCACGACCCTGCAGGTGAGGTCCCGACGGCTGGTCTCCCTGGCCGAGCGGTCCGTGAGCGCGATCCGGTATGCCGTGCGCGCCGTCGACGGACCCGTGCACCTCGTCCTGCGGTCCGACCTCGCCGGGCTGGTCGACCGGCCCTCGGTCACCAAGGGCGACCCCCGGGTCGGGAAGGCGCTCGCCGAGCCGTTTGAGGTGGTCCGCCAGCGGTGCGGGGACGCCGGCGGCACCATGGTGGGCCGCACGCGGTCCTCCGGGATGGTCGTCGGTGCCGCCGTGGAGCACCTCGTCGACGGGGCGGGCGAGGTGACCACCGAGGCCCGCGACCACACGGTGCGCACGGGCGTGACGGCATACCTCGAGGCGGGGGAGGAGCTGGTCCTGACCAAGGTGCTCGGCCACGCCTGGGTCCACGAGGGCGACCCGGACGACGTGCTGGACCTGGCCGAGGCGGCGGTCGCCTCGGGGCTGGACCGCGGGTGGACGGGCCTGGAGCAGGCGCAGCGGGAGGTACTCGACGACCTCTGGGAGACGGCCGACGTCGAGGTGGACGGCGACCCGCACCTGCAGCAGGCCCTGCGCTACTGCCTGTTCCAGCTCTTCTGCTCGGCGGCGCTGACCAGCGACGCCCCCGTCGGGGCCAAGGGGCTGACCGGGCTGGGCTACGACGGGCACACGTTCTGGGACATCGAGGGGTTCGTGGTGCCGGCGCTGAGCCTGCTGCGCCCGGACGTCGCCCGACGGCTGCTGCGCTGGCGGGCGGGCACGCTGGAGGAGGCGCGGCACCGGGCGCAGGTCCTCGACCTGCAGGGCGCCACCTTCGCCTGGCGCACGATCGACGGGCACGAGTGCTCGCCCTACTGGCCGGCGAGCACCGCGGCCATGCACGTCAACGCCGACGTCTGCCGCGCCTTCTGGCTGCACCGCAACGTCACCGGGGAGCCCTTCGACGAGGACCTGCGGCTCTTCGAGATCCTCGTGGAGACCGCCCGGCTGTGGACCTCGATGGGCCACCGGGACGCCGACGGCGGCTGGCACCTGCTCGGGACGACCGGGCCGGACGAGTACACCGGCGTCGTCGACGACAACGTCTTCACCAACCTCATGGCCCGCCGCAACCTGCTGTGGGCCGCCGACGCCGCGGAGGAGCAGGACGAGCTGGCCGCGGCGATGGCGGTGACGCCGGAGGAGGTCGCCAGCTGGCGGGACGCGGCGACGTCGGTGCACGTGCCGTGGGACGAGGAGCGGGGGGTGCACCCGATGAACGACCACTTCACCACCTACCGCGAGTGGCGCTTCGCCGACCACCGGGACTGCTACCCGCTGCAGGAGCACCACCACTACGCCAAGATCTACCGCCGCCAGGTGCTCAAGCAGGCCGACCTCGTGCAGGCGCTGTGGTGGTGCCGCGACGACTTCACCGACGAGGAGGTGGCGCGCGACCTCGACTACAACGAGGCCCGGACCGTGCGCGACTCCTCCCTCTCGGCCGCCGTCCAGGCGGTCGTCTGCGCCCAGGCCGGTCACCCCGACCTGGCCCTGCGCTACCTGCGGGAGGCGGCGACGGTGGACCTGAAGGACGTCCAGGGCGACACCGACGACGGGCTGCACCTGGCGGCCGTCGGCGGGTCCTGGCTCGCGCTCGCGGCCGGCCTCGGCGGGCTGCGGGAGGACCGGCAGGAGCTCGATCTCTCGCCCGTGCTGCCGCAGGCGTTGGAGCGCACGGCCTTCCACCTCACCTGGCGGGGACGGGTGCTGCGGGTCGAGACGACCCGCGAGGGCACCACGGTCACGCTGCGCCGCGGGGAGGGGCCGGTGACCGTCGTGGTCGACGGGGCGGCCCTGGAGGTGCGGCCGGACGCTCCGGCGCGGGCACCGCTGCGGACCCCCACGCCGCTCCTGCCGGAGCCGACGCAGCCGGTCGGTCGCGAGCCGGCCGGCTGACCGCGCCGGGGGTCCGCCCCGGCCTGGTGGATGATGGGCCCATGACGACGGAGTCCCGCCAGCTGCCGATGACCGTGCCCATGCCCGGGCTGCCCGACCGGGTCACGATCTACGAGGTCGGACCCCGCGACGGGCTGCAGAACGAGCCGACCGCGGTGCCGGTGCAGGTCAAGGCGGAGTTCGTCCGGCGGCTCCTGGACGCGGGGCTGGACACCGTCGAGCTGACCAGCTTCGTCCCCCAGCGGTGGGTGCCGCAGCTCGGCGACGCCGAGGAGCTGCTGGACCTGCTCGGCCCCCTGGGCACCGGCCGGCAGCGCCCGGTCCTCGTGCCCAACGAGCGGGGTCTGGACCGGGCCCTGGACAAGGGGGTGAACGCCGTGGCCGTGTTCGCCAGCGCCACCGAGACCTTCGCCCGCAAGAACCTCAACCGCTCGGTCGGGGAGTCGCTGGAGATGTTCGCCCCGGTGGTGCGGCGGGCCCTGGACGGCGGTGCCTGGGTGCGGGCCTACGTGTCCATGTGCTTCGGCGACCCGTGGGAGGGGCCGGTGCCCGTCGCCCAGGTCGTGGACGTGTGCTCCCACCTCATGGACCTGGGCTGCGACCAGCTCTCGATCGGCGACACGATCGGCGTGGGCACCCCCGGTCACGTCGTGCGGCTGGTCACCGCCCTGGACGACGCCGGGATCGGGCCGGACCAGGTCGCGGTGCACTTCCACGACACCTACGGCCAGGCGCTGGCCAACACCCTCACGGCGCTGCAGCACGGGGTGCGGGTGGTCGACGCGGCGACCGGGGGGCTGGGCGGGTGCCCCTACGCCCGCTCGGCGACCGGCAACCTGGCCACCGAGGACCTCGTCTGGGCCCTCGACGGGATGGGCGTGGAGACCGGCGTGGACCTGGACGCCCTCGTGTCCACGAGCACCTGGATGGCCGAGCAGCTGGGGCGCCCGGCCCCCTCGCGGGTCGTGCGGGCGCTCGCCGGCAGCTGACCGGCCCCGCCAGGGGGCGGTCGCCGGCAGGCGCCGCCGGGGCGCGTGGAGCTGCCGGTCCGGGTGCTCAGAGGTGGCGGGTGATCTCGGCGTCCGCCTCCAGCTCGTCCAGGATCGTGGTGAGGGCCTCGTTCTCCCGCTGCTCGGTGAGCTGCTGCTCGAGCACGTCGCGGACGTCCTCGAAGGGCGGTACCCCCTCGGCCCCGTCGGCCCCGTCGGTGGCTGCCGCGCCGTCCATCCCCTCGGTCAGCTCGGCGTAGTAGTCCTGCAGCTCCTGCTCCGTCGGCGGCTCGACGCCGCCGCGCTCGGCGACGATCTCCTCGATGAGCAGCAGCCGGCCCATCTCCTCGCGCACCTGCTCCTCGGGCAGCCCCTGCTCGCCGAGGGCGGCGACCAGCTCGTCGGCGGACCCCAGGCCGTTCTGCTCGGCCAGCGAGGCCAGCTCGGCGTCCACCTCCTCGGCGTCGGCCTCCAGGCCCAGCCGCTCGCCCTCCTGGCGGAGCAGCTCGCTGGCCACGAGCGACTCGAGCACGCCGTCGCGCAGGGCGGCCTCGTCGACCGGGGAGCCGGCGGCCTCGGCCTGCTGCCGGGCGGCGTCGCGCTGCTGCTCGAAGACCTCGACGAAGTCGGCGCGGCTGATCTCCTCGCCCTCCACCTCCGCCACGGGGTCGGGCAGCTCGTCGGGGTCGACCGTGGTGCCCGCCGCGTCCACCGACGACCCGTCCTCGGCCGTCCCCGTCGCGCCGTCGCCCGCCGTAGCCGTGGCGGCGTCCACCCCCGGGCCGGCCCCCTCCGGGCCCTCCTGGGCCGAGCAGGCCCCGAGGGTGAGCGCGGCCGCCAGGGCGAGGGCACCGACCATCCCGCCGTTCGTCGTGCGGCCAGGTCCGGTCGGGGTCGTCCGTGTGCGTCGCATCCGCCGGACGCTAGGCGGCCCACCTGGGTATGCCTCCCAGGTCCCGTCCAGCCGCTGTGCAGCGACGTCGTGGGTGCGGCCGGACGCCCGGCCGGGCCGATACGCTTCCCGACCATGAGCGGTCCGGGCGAGCTGCGGACCGGGGGCCCCGCGGAGCACGGGCGTGGGCGCGCCCGCGTGCTCCGTGCCCTGGACCTCCTGCGCTCGCCCTGGGCCCGTCGCGGGTTCCTGCTGGCCGCGGTCGCCGCCGCGGTGCTGGCGCTCGTCGTCGAGCGGGAGGCGGCCGGGCGGGCGCTCGACCAGGTGTCCTGGTCCTTCGTCGTCCTCGCCCTGGGACTGTCGGTGCTCAACGTCCTCTTCGCCGCGCTGTCGTGGCGGGCCGTCGCCGGCGGGCTCGGGGTCCCGCTGGGGGTGCGGGACGCGGCGGTCGTCTATCTCGTGGGGCAGGTCGGCAAGTACCTGCCCGGCTCGGTGTGGAACCTGCTGGCCTCCGCCGAGCTGGGTCGCGACCGCGGTGTCGGGCGCCGGCTGACGGTGGGCACCCTGCTGGTGGGGGTGCTCCTGTCGGCGGTCGTCGGCGCTGCCCTGGTGCTGGTGACCCTGCCGGGGGTCGGGGGGACCCCGCTGGAGCCGCACGGGTGGCTGGTGCTGCTCGCCCCCGTCGTGCTGCTCCTGGTGCTCCCCCCGGTGCTCGGCAGGGTGCTCGAGCTGGCCCTGCGGGTCACCGGGCAGGCCCCGGCGCGACGGCGCCCCGACGCGGGGTCGGTCGCGGCGGGGTCGGCGTGGTCGCTGGCCTCGTGGGTGGCGATCGGCCTGCAGGTCCTCGTGCTGGCGGTCGCCGTCGGGGCGCAGCCCGGCGTCCCGCTGCTGCGGACCTCCCTGGGCGGCTACGCCCTGGCCTGGCTCGTGGGGACGGCCCTGGTGTTCCTGCCGGCCGGCGTGGGGGCCCGCGAGGCGGTGCTGGCGCTCGTGCTGGCCCCGGTGCTCGACGCGGGAGCCGTCCTCGTGGTGGTCCTCCTGTCCCGGGTACTCCTCACCCTGGCCGACCTCCTCGCGGCGGGCGGCGCCATGCTCGTCCAGCGGTGGTGGCCGGCTCAGCCGACCCCCAGGTCGCGCCGCCGGTAGCCGGCGAGCCCCGTCCCCATCAGGCCGAGCGCGACGAGGACGACCGCCGCGACCGGCGTCCAGGCCATCTCCTCCACCGGCAGCGCCGGCAGCGGCTCCCACGGGGACAGCCGGGTCAGCCACTCCGGCAGCCCCAGCACCGTGCCCACCCAGACCATGAACAGCGACCACCCGACGACCACCCAGACCAGCCACCCCAGCCGGGGGACCCAGCCGTGCAGCGCGACCGCGATCCCGAGGACGAGCAGGGCACCGGGCGTCAGGACGAGCGAGGCCCCGGTGGTCCGGGCGACGACGTCGCCGCTGCCGGTCTCCAGCGCGTACGGGAGGCCCAGGAGCGCGCCGAAGAGCGCGGCGGCGCCCACGCCGACCACGACGGCGACCAGCAGGTGAGCCAGCGCCAGACGGGTCCGCGGGACGGCGGTGGAGAGCACGAGCTCGGCGTGGCCCCGCCGTTCCTCCACGGCCAGCCGTTGCCAGACCTGGACCACCAGGACGGCGACCAGGATCGCGACCAGGCCCAGCATCGCCACGTAGAACGCGTCCACGAGCTGCTCGGCGCCGCCGCCCATCCGTCGCAGCACCATCTCGAACTGCGGCAGGTCGGCGATCATCCGCCCGAAGCTGCCCGTCAGCGACCCCATCCCCAGGGCGAAGACCGACAGTCCCACGAGCCAGCCGGCGACACCCGGGCGGTGCAGCCGCCAGGCGAGCGCGATCGGCGACCGCAGGCCCCGGGCCGCCCGGGCCGGGCCGGGGCGCACGGCATACACCCCCGAGCCGTGGTCCCTCCGCGCCTCGAGGGCGAACGCGCCCGCCACGAGCGCGGCCGTGAGCAGCAGGGGCAGGAGGAGGACCCCCCAGCGCTCGTCCGCGTAGGGGCGGGCCAGCGCCATCCACTCCACGGGCGAGGCCCAGCGCAGGAGCTGCGCCGTCGAGCCGTCCGTCGCCGCGTCGGCGACCGCCCGCAGCAGGTAGGCCGCCGCGAGGACGGCCAGGCCCAGGCCCCGGGCGGCTCGGGCGCTCGCCGTCAGCTGGGCGGCGACGGCCCCCACGCCCACGAAGACCGCGCCGGAGAGGGCCGTGCCCGCGCCGAACGCCCCCGAGCCGGCCACCGGCTCGCCGACGCCGACCATGCCCGCGGCGACCAGCAGCCCCAGGACGGCCACGGCGGCCAGCCCCACGACCACGGCGGCCGTCAGCGGGGCGGACCGGTCGACGACGCCGGAGCGCAGCAGTTCGGTGCGGCCCTCCTCCTCGTCGGCCCGGGTGACCCGCACCACGCCGAGGACGGCCATGAGGCCGGCCAGGGTGGCCAGGAACGTGCCCACGCGCCAGACGGTGAAGCCCCCGGGCGTGGTCAGGTCGTAGGGCGGACCGAGCATCGCCCGCATGGTGGGGTTGGCGGCCATCACGTCCAGGGCTCCGGCCCCCGCGAGGCCGCCGACGATCGTCTCGTAGGCGGCGGCGGTGGCCGGGGCGAGCGCCGCCAGGCCGAGGATCCAGGCCAGGTGGAACCACCGGTTGCGCCGCAGCGCCAGCGCGACGAGGACCCGGGTGCCGGTCATCGCCCAGGACCGTCGTAGTGCCGCAGGAAGAGCTGCTCCAGGGTGGGCGGCGACGAGCGCAGGCTGCGCACCCCCAGGGGCGTCAGCCGGGCCAGCAGGTCGCCCAGGGCCGTGTCGTCCACCTGGCAGGACAGCCGGTGCCCGTCGACGACCGCGTCGTGGACCCCCGGGGCCGTGCACAGCTCCTGCGGCACGGGGCCGCCGAGCTCGACCTCCACCTGGGTGCGGGTCAGGTGGCGCAGCTGCGCCAGCGTGCCGCTCTCCACGACCCGGCCGGTGCGGATGATCGAGACCCGGTCGCAGAGGTGCTCCACCTCGGAGAGGATGTGGCTGGAGAGCAGCACGGTCCGTCCGTCGCCCCGCCACCGGCCGACGACCTCACGGAACTGCGCCTCCATGAGCGGGTCCAGGCCGGAGGTCGGCTCGTCGAGGAGCAGCAGCTCGACGTCCGAGGCCAGGGCGGCCACGAGGGCGACCTTCTGCCGGTTGCCCTTGGAGTAGGTCGAGCCCCGTCGCCGCGGGTCGAGGTCGAACCGCTCGAGCAGCTCGTCCCGGCGGCGCGGGTCGATGCCGCCCCGCAGCCGGCCGAGGAGGTCGATGACCTCGCCGCCCGTGAGCCCCGGCCACAGCGCCACGTCCCCGGGGACGTAGGCCAGCCGCCGGTGCAGCTGCGCGGCGTCGGCCCAGGGTCGCCCCCGAGCAGCCGCGCCGAGCCGCCGTCCGCCCGCAGGAGGCCGAGCAGGACGCGCAGCGTCGTCGACTTCCCCGAGCCGTTGGGCCCGAGGAACCCGTGCACCTCCCCCTGGGCCACGGACATCGTCAGGCCGTCGAGGGCGACCGTGCTCCCGAACCGCTTGGTCAGGTCGCGGATCTCGATCGGGTCCATGCCCGGCAATCTACGCCCGGACCGACCAGGGGTCCGGGGAGCGGCGCCGACGCGCGGCCGGGACGCGTCGCCGCATACGGTGGGGGTATGCAGTTCCTCACCCAGAGCCAGACCCCCACCGATCCCGACGGCGCCGGGACGCCGCCCGCCGGCATCGACCGCTCCCTCATGGACCCGTCGGTGCGGCCGCAGGACGACCTGTTCGCCCACGTCAACGGGACCTGGCTGGCGACCGCCGAGATCCCCGCCGACCGGGCGCGCTACGGCGCCTTCGACATGCTCCGGGAGACGGCCGAGGCCCACGTGCGCGAGCTCATCGAGCGTGCCGCGGACCGGCTGCCGGAGCCGGAGAGCCCCGAGGGCAAGGTCGGTGCGCTCTACGCCAGCTTCATGGACACCGCCCGGGTCGCGGACCTGGGCACCGACCCGCTCGTGGAGCCCCTGGGCCGGATCGCGGCGGTGACCGGCCCGTCCGACGTCGTGCGCGTGAGCGCCCAGCAGGAGCGCGAGGGCGCCGACGGCCTGGTGCACACCTGGGTCACCGCGACGCGGGCAGCCCCGAGGAGTACGTGGCCTACCTGCACCAGGGGGCGATCGGGCTGCCGGACGAGGCCTACTACACCGACGACGAGCACGCCGAGGTCCGCGCGGCCTACCGGAGCTACCTGGGCCGGCTGCTCGGGCTGGCGGCCCCCGCGCTGGAGCGGGCCGGGCTCGACCTGGGTCCCGACCCCGTCGCCGCGGTGTACGGCCTCGAGGAGCGGATCGCGGCCGCCCACTGGGACCGGGTCGCGGCCCGCGACGCCGTCCGGTCCTACACGCGGCTGGAGCGCGCCGAGCTCGCGGACCGCACGCCCGGGTGGGACTGGGACGCCTGGGCCGAGGGCCTGGGCGCCCCCGCGGGAGCCCTCGACCGGGTCGTGGCCCGGCAGCCGGACGTGCTCGCCGCCGTCGCCCTGGCCCTGCAGGAGGTCCCGGTGGACACCTGGCGGGCCTGGCTGGCCGTCCGGCTGCTGGACGCCACGGCGCCCTACCTGACCGACGAGCTGGTCGCCGCGCACTTCGACTTCCACGGCCGGGCCCTGTCCGGGACCCCGGAGAACAAGGAGCGGTGGAAGCGGGGCGTGGCGCTCGTGGAGGCCCTGCTGGGCGAGGCGGCCGGCGAGCTCTACGTCGCCGAGCACTTCCCCCCGGCGGCGCGTGAGCGCATGGAGCAGCTCGTGACCAACGTCGTCTCCGCGTTCCGGGAGCGGATCGGCGAGCTGGAGTGGATGAGCCCGGAGACCCGGGACCGCGCCCTGGAGAAGCTGGCCGCCTTCCGGCCCAAGATCGGGCACCCGCCCACCTTCCGCGACTACGCCGGGTACCGGCTCGACCCGACGGACCTGGTCGGCAACGTCCGGCGCGGGAACGCCTTCGAGACCGACCGGCAGCTGGCCAAGGTCGGTCGCCCGATCGACCGCGACGAGTGGCTGATGACGCCCCAGACCGTCAACGCCTACTACCACCCGATGCTCAACGAGATCGTCTTTCCCGCGGCCATCCTCCAGCCGCCGTTCTTCGACGTCGACGCCGACGACGCGGCCAACTACGGCGGGATCGGGGCGGTCATCGCCCACGAGATCGGGCACGGGTTCGACGACCAGGGCAGCCGCTACGCCGGGGACGGCTCGCTGACCGACTGGTGGACGCAGGAGGACCGGGAGCGC
Organism: Ornithinimicrobium sp. CNJ-824; assembly: GCF_001942405.1. GTDB lineage: Bacteria > Actinomycetota > Actinomycetes > Actinomycetales > Dermatophilaceae > Ornithinicoccus > Ornithinicoccus kibberensis. The sequence goes on along the minus strand of NZ_MKKA01000001.1, from coordinate 34,919 downwards.
TTCGACGCCCGTGCCCAGCGGCTCGTCGAGCAGTTCGGCACGCTCTCCCCCCGGGACCTGCCCGACGACGAGGCCACCGTCAACGGCGGCCTGACCGTCGGCGAGAACATCGGCGACCTGTGCGGCCTGGAGCTGGCCCACCTGGCCTACCGGATCGCCAGCGGGGGTCGGCGCGAGATCGGGGGGTGGACCGGGGACCAGCGGTTCTTCCTCGGATGGGGCTCGGTGTGGCGCACCACCGCCCGTCCGGAGGAGGCCCGGCGGCTGCTGTCCGTCGACCCGCACGCGCCGGCCGACCTGCGGGCGAACACCGTGCGCAACGTCGACGCCTTCCACGAGGCGTTCGGGACCACGGCCGGCGACGGACTCTGGCTCGCGCCCGAGGACCGGGTGCGCGTCTTCTGAGCCGTGCGGGGGCGGCGGCACCCGGCACGGAATACCCCACCGGGTATGTTGTGTTGACGCCCCCGACGCCCGGGACCGCAGGCCCCGGACCGCCCGAAACCCTTCCCCCGACCCCGAGGAGCACCGTCACATGGCAACCGTCGACCTGGCCACGACCGACTTCGAGAGCACGCTGACCGACAACGACATCGTCCTCGTCGACTGGTGGGCCTCCTGGTGCGGGCCGTGCCGGATGTTCGCCCCGGTCTACGAGAAGGCCAGCGAGCAGCACGACGACGTCGTCTTCGCCAAGGTGGACACCGAGGCCGAGCGCGAGCTGTCCGCCGCCGCCCAGATCAGCTCTATCCCCACCCTCATGGCCTTCCGGGAGGGCATCCTGGTGTTCGAGCAGGCAGGCGCCTGCCGGCTCCCGCCCTGGAGCAGGTCATCGAGGCCGTCCGCGGGCTGGACATGGACCACGTGCGGACGCAGATCGCCGAGCGGCAGGCGTCCGACACCGAGAAGGAGGAGGCAACGCGATGAGCTACACCATCGGCGTCACCGTCGAGCAGGACTACCCGACCACCGTCGAGGCGACCCGGGCCGCGCTGGCCGAGCAGGGCTTCGGCGTCCTCACCGAGATCGACTTCGCCAGGACGCTCAAGGACAAGCTCGACGTGGACGTGCCGGCCCACATCGTGCTCGGCGCCTGCCGTCCGCCGCTGGCGCACCAGGCGCTGCAGGTGGACCCCTCGGTCGGCACCGTGCTGCCCTGCAACGTCGCCGTGCGTGACCTGGGCGACGGCACGACCCGGGTCGAGGCGTTCGACCCCGACGCCATGAGCCGGCTGGCCGGCGACGCGTTCGCCCCCGTGGCCGCCGACGCCAAGGAGCGGCTGCAGAAGGCGCTGGACTCCCTGGGCTGAGCCTGCCCGCGCACGGCCCGGTCCCCCCGCGGGGGCCGGGCCGTCGGCGTCCCCCGCCTCAGCCGGCCGGCGAGACCCCGGTGATGCGGTGCAGCAGGAAGGTGCGCCGGGCGTCGCCGTCGCCGACCCCGGCCCGCAGCCGCCCGGCCTCCACGGCCAACGGCCGCACGAGGTGCCAGCCCACCCCGCCGGCGTCGTCGGCGTAGCCGATCCGCACCGGGACCCCGTCGGCCACGGCCTCGTGCAGGACGGAGGCCACCACGACCGGGTCGGCGCTCCGACCGCCCGTCGTCGCCGCGCTCCCCTCCGCGCCCCTCCCGCCGGTGCCCGACCCGCCGGCAGCGGGCCAGCCCTGGCCCGCACCCCCGTCGCGTCCCGCCCGGGGACGGGACGCCTCGCCCCGGCGGAGCTGGGCCACGACCTGGCGGGCCACCTCCTCGTCCACCGTGCTCACGCGCACCGGCGAGGGAGGCCGGGGGGAGGTGCGCCGGGCCGTGGTCGGGGCGACCCGCAGGCCCCCGTCGCCGCCCTCGACGAGGGGGCCGTACTGCTCCTCCCGCAGCAGGTCGACGACGGTCGGCGCCGGGACCGGGCTGACCAGCACGGTCGGGGCGACGCGTCGCCACTGGAGCATGCCCAGGGCGCGGTCGCGCTCGATCCGGTCGAGCAGGGCGGGGTCGTCGGAACGCAGGTAGGCCGAGCACGCACCCACGCGGGCCTGGCCGTGCCGCCGGGCCACGTCGCGGACGAGGTAGTCCAGCGGCTGCGGCACCCCGGTCCGGGAGGCCTCGGCCAGCTCCGCGAGCACCCGGTCGGCCGACCACCCCAGGTCCAGGGCCCGCCGCACGCTGGCCTCGCTGAACCGGTGCACGCTGGCCCCGCCGCGCGACTCGACGTCGCTGACCACGTGCAGCAGGGAGCGCACCGGCCCATCCAGCCGTCCCGGCGCGACCGCGGTGAGGTCGGCCTGGAGGAGGACGTGGTCGACGGCCGGGGGGACGAGGGGCTCCATGAGGCCTGCCGCGACCGCCGGCGGGTCCCCGGCGACCACCGCGCGGCCGGGCCCGCCGAGCGCCCCCCGGCCGGTCACACCGGCCCACTCGGCCTCCCGGGCCACGACCTCCAGGCCGGGTCCGAGGTCGGCGGCCCGTGCCGTGCGCAGCGGGTGCCGCCAGCGCAGCAGCTCGGTCAGCCCGTCGAGGGTGGGCGCGGAGCCGGGGGGCAGCGTGGCCAGCGCCGTCAGGGCGTCGTGCCGGCGCACCCGGCCCAGGGGGTAGGAGGTGTGCACCGACAGGGCGTTGACCCGCCCCGCGTCCCCGGACGTCGCCAGGCTGGGTGCGGCCGCCATCGACCACCAGGCCGTGGCGAGGGCCGCCCACCGCTCGCCCGGGCCGGCCGCGAGCCACTCGTCGGCGGCCGTGGTCGGCACCCAGGCCGGTTCGGCGTCGCCCCGCGGGCCGCCGTCGTCGGCGGCCACCCAGGCCGCGCCGCCAGGGCGGTCTCCAGCAGCCAGGCGGCCTCGTCCCGGTCCACCTCCAGGTGCGCGGCCAGCCGGGCGAGGTCGCGCACGGCCAGGCCGCCGGACCGCAGCACCCGCGGTGGCCGGACCCCCCACCGGTCGAGCACCTCGGTGACCAGCACGAGCAGGTCGCCGGCCCGACCGCCGACGGCCGCGTCGACGACCTCCTGGTCGAGGACGGTGCGCTCCACCGCCGGCGGCTCGGGTGCGGGGTGACGGTGCAGCCGTCCGTCCCGCAGCGTCAGGGCCACGGCCCGGGGCAGCACGACGTGGGCCTCGTCCTGCCGCACGAGCAGGCCCGCCGCCACCAGCGACCGGGCGGCCTCCGCCATCGGGGCGTCCGGGTCCTGCGGCAGCGTGCCCACGGCCGGGCCCCAGGTGAGCGCGGCCAGGAGCTGACGCTCGGCCGGGCCGGTCCGCGGCAGCGCGGCGACCGGGTCACCGGCGTCCGGGTCGGCCGCCGCCGGACCGGGCCGGACGTCGGCGGGAGCCAGGCCGGCGGGGTCGCCGACCACCTCCAGGACCGGCCGGGCGGCGACCAGTCCTTCCGGGGACCGCCAGCACAGCGCCAGGGTCCGCAGCCGGGCGGTCAGCCGTCCGGCCAGCGCGACCGAGGTGCCGAGCAGCCCGGCGACCTCCTCCTCGGCGGCGGGGGCGGCCACGACGACCGCCTCCAGCGCCTGCAGGTGGGCCAGGTCGAGGTGGTCCAGCGCCCGGCGCACGCTGGCGAGCGTGGTCGCGCGGGCCGCCAGGGTGGTGACGTCGGCCGGGGCCGGCCGGGCCAGGTCCGGACGCGCCCGGAGCAGGGCGGCCAGCTCGTCGTCGCCGCGGGCCCGCAGGTCGTCGGCGAGCGACCGGACGCTCACCATGCCGCTGCCCGCCTGCCCCTTCGGGGACGGGCCACCGGGTCCTCGAGGGCCGTCACGGTGGTCGCGGCTCAGCCGAAGAGCGCGTCGTAGACCCGCTCGAACCGCTGGAACCGGTCGGTGTAGTAGCGGCGCCGGTTGTAGTCCGGCGTCAGGGCCCGCCCGCGGTCCGGCCGGGCGCGGCGCACGTCCGGGGCCAGCGACTCCAGGGCCAGCAGCGCGGTGCCGTGCAACGTGGTCCGCTTGATCCGGACCGGGGTCACCGGGGTGCGCATCGCGTCGGCCATCACCTGCAGCAGCTCGGGGTGGTCGGTGGTCACGCTGCCGCCGGCGAACAGCCGCTCCGGCTGCGGGGCGACCTCGCGCAGCTGGCTGACGATGCGGGCGTAGGACAGCGCGATGCCCTCGACGACGCCCCGGTAGACCTCCACCGGCGCCGACCCCGCGGACACGCCCGCGACGACGGCCCGGGCGTCGGCGGCCCAGCCGGTGCTGCGCTCGCCGGTGAAGAACGGCAGCACGAGGGGCGTCGTCGGGTGCGGCTCTGCCAGCAGCGCGGCCGACAGCTCCTCGTCCTCGATCTGGTCGACGGCCAGCGTCACGTCGGCCCAGGCCAGCGCACGGCCGACGTCGTTGAGGGCGCCGCCGACGAGGGCCCGGTCGTGGGAGACCCGGTAGCACCACAGCCCGGGCGGCAGCTCGTCGGGCATCTCCCGGACCAGGACCCGCAGCGCGCCCGAGGTGGCGCAGGAGGCGCCCATGCTCGTCTCGTCGTAGGCGCCGAGGCCGACGTTGGCGGCCAGGCCGTCGGTGATCGCGGCGTACCAGACCGCGTCCTGCAGGGTGGGCCACCGCTTGGCGATCTTGGCCCTGCGACGCTCGTCCACCTGCAGCGGCTGGTCCAGGTGGTGGATCGGTGGCAGCTGGCCGGGCGCGATCCCGACGATCTCGGCCAGCTCGGGGTACCAGTCGGCGGTGTGCCGGTCCACCATCCCGGTCCACGCCGCGGTGGAGGTGCCGGTCCCCAGCGCGCCGGTGAGGCGGTGCAGCACGTGGTCGCCCAGGGACAGGTAGCGGGCGGCCTGCCCGACCACCTCGGGGCGTGCCTCGGCCAGCCAGCGCAGCCGGGCCGGCCAGTAGCTGGCGTGCACCCGGGTGCCGGTCCGCTGCTGGAGGGCCTCCTCGTCGAGCTCGACCCGGAGGGCGGCCACGTGGGGGGCGCAGCGGGAGTCGGCGTAGGTGAAGCAGGGGGTCAGCGGGCGCCGTCGTCGTCGACCACGACCATCGAGGAGGCGAAGGTGTCCAGCGCCACCCCGGCGACCGGGGTGCCGTCGAGCGCCTCCACCAGCTGGTCGATGAGGGTGGTGACCTCGTCCACGACCTGGTCGGGGTCGATCTCGGAGGTGCCGTCGGGCGCGGTGGTGAAGGTGTGCGGGACCTTGGCGCGCTTGCCGACCGGACGACCGTGCGCGTCGTAGACGGCGCCCCGGCTGGCGGTCGAGCCCACGTCGAGCGCAAGGACCAGGGGAGGGACGGCGTCCTTGAGCTCGATGTCGAAGTCGGAGGCCATGGTCGGCACTCTACTGGGGCCTGCGCGGGCCGTGGCAGGATCGCCCCGTGCACCCCTCCACGGCCCTGGCCACGGTCCTCGTCGACGAGCTCGTGCGCGGCGGTGTCCGGGAGGCGGTGCTGTGCCCGGGGTCCCGGTCCGCGCCGCTGGCCTACGCCCTGGAGGAGGCCGACCGGGCCGGCCGGCTGCGGCTGCACGTGCGCGTGGACGAGCGGTCGGCGGCCTTCCTGGCGCTCGGTATGGCGCGCGCCTCCGGTCGCGCGGTCCCCGTGGTCACCACGTCCGGCACGGCGGTGGCCAACCTGCACCCGGCGGTGCTCGAGGCGCACCACGGGGGCGTGCCCCTCGTGGTCCTGTCGGCCGACCGGCCGGCCGAGCTGCGGGGGACCGGGGCCAACCAGACGACGGTCCAGCCGGGCCTGTTCGGCGCCGCCCCCCGGTGGGAGGTCGACCTGCCGGCGCCCGGACGTCGTGCCGGGCAGGTCGGGCACTGGCGCTCGACGGTGTGCCGGGCGCTGGCGGCGGCGCTCGACCCCGCGTCCGGACCGGGCTGGTCCAGGAGGGGCCCGGTGCACCTCAACGTGGGCCTCCGCGACCCCCTGGCCCCCGCGCTGGAGGACGTCGACGGCTGGCCCGAACCGCTCGACGGCCGGCCCGACGGCCGGCCCTGGGTGCGGGTGGCCGGGCCCGGGGAGACGATGGGTCCGGGGGAGCGGACGCTGGTGCTGCTCGGCGACCTGCCGACCCCGGAGCTGACGCGGGCGGCCCTGGGCTGGGCAGGCGCCGCCGGGTGGCCGGTGCTCGCCGAGCCCTTCGGGGTCCTGCCCACCGGCCCGCACGTGGTCCGGCACGCGCCCGTGGCCGCCGCCCGTGCGCTGGCGGACCCCGCCCTGCGGCCGGACCGGGTCGTCGTCGTGGGGCGGCTCACCCTCTTCCGGGAGCTGGGCGCCTGGTGCGGCTGCCCGGGGCGGTCGTCGAGCACGTGTCCGCGGGCCCGTCCTGGACCGACCCCTCCCACGTCGTGCAGGTGGTCCGCGGGCCCGAGGTGCTGCGGACGCCGCCGGCGCCGGCCCCCGGCGCACCGGCCTGGGTGGGGGCGTGGACCGCGCTGGGGGAGGAGCTGACGGAGCAGGTCCGGGCCGCCTCGACGGACCCGTCCGCCGGCCCGACCGGCCCGTCGGTGGCCACGACCGTGGCCGCCGCCCTGGGCGACGACGACGTGCTCGTGCTGGGGTCCTCCAACGGGCCCCGCGACCTGGCCACCGGGCTCGGGCTGCTCGCGCAGCCCGGCGCCCCGCGGGTCGTCGCCGGCCGGGGCCTGGCGGGCATCGACGGCACCGTCTCCACCGCCGTCGGGGTCGGCCTGGCCGGCGGGGGCGGTGGCCGCACGGTCGCGCTCCTGGGCGACCTGACCTTCCTGCACGACGCCAACGGCCTGCTCGTCGGGCCGGACGAGCCCCGGCCGGACCTGACCGTCGTCGTGGTCAACGACGACGGCGGCGGCATCTTCTCCACCCTGGAGTACGGGGACCCGGCGCGGTCGGGCACCGCCGGGAGCCGGGCGGCCACCGAGCGGCTGTTCGGCACCCCGCACGGCACCGACCTGGAGGCCCTGTGCGCCGCCCACCGCGTGGAGCACCACCGGGTGGGCACCACCGTGGCCCTCGCCGACCTCCTGGGACGGCCGGCCTCCGGCATCCGCGTCCTCGAGGTGCCCGTCGACCGGGCCGGCCACCGGCCGCTGCGCGACCGGCTGCGGCCACCGGCGGGCTGAGCGCCGGTCAGAAGCCGATGGCCCCCACCGGTTCGGTGTCCGCCCGCATCGCGCGGGACAGCCGGCCGACCGCGCCCGCCCTCAGCTCGCGGACCCCGAGCGTGGGCACCTGGGCGGCGACCGTCCGCCCGCCCGCGTAGGCGGCCCCCAGGGCGGCCACGGGCAGGACCACGTCGGTCTCGTCGCCGTCGGCGGCGCGCTCGCAGGTCGCGGTTCCCGAGCCGTCGACGGCGAACCGCCAGCGGCCCGCGTTCCACGGGCAGAGGTCGTCGACGACCTCCAGCACGAGGTCGAGCGGGGCGGACACCGCATACCCCCGCTCGGTGAGGGCCCGGGGCAGGTCCACGAGCCGCAGCCAGAGGCTGTCGATGGCGCGGACGCCCACCGAGCGCGGGCCTCCGCTCCACCACAGGACGGGGTCGTCGACCGAGCGGCCCCACAGGGTCACCTTCGTCGTCAGGTCGAGGTCGACGAGCCGGCGCACGAGGGCGAGCAGGCTCGCGTGGTCGGTCGCGCCGAGCTCTGCGACGTCGACCGCGCTGCGGGGCGTCTCGTCCTCCCACCTGCTCTCGCGACGCAGCACGGCATACCCGGTCGGGACGCCGTCGCGGCGGGCGAGCAGCAGCCGGCGCGGCTCCTTGCTGCCGCGGGCCTTCGGCACGTCGCGGAACCAGGAGCCGGCGAAGGCGTCCGGGCGGGTCACGGCGCCCACGCTGGCCGCGGCGCAGGCCCGGTGCGCCTCGTGCAGGGCCGCCGCGCTCCGGGGTGGGGAGGGTCACCAGGTGGGTGTCGACCGTCTCCGCCGCGGCCGCCAGCTCGTCGGGGACGCGCAGCTCCTGGCCCCGGGAGAGGACGAGCTTGACGTCCAGGCTGGCCGCGCCGTAGCCGTAGCGCCCGTAGATCGCCGGCTCGGAGGCGTGCAGCCCGGCGACCGCGGCCTCGCCCCGGTCGTGCACCCGGTGCAGGTGGTCGCGCATCATCCGGGTGAGCATCCCCTGGCGGCGGGCGTCGGGGTGGACGCCGACCCAGGTGAGACCGTCCATCGGCACGGTCCGCAGCCCGTCCTCGGGACCGGGCACGGTGAGCTGCAGGTCGTAGGCGCTGTAGATGCCCACCAGCGGAGGGCGGTCCCGCCCCGGCTCGCCGGGCAGCGGCGGCCCGGTCCGCTCCAGCGCCCGGGCGTGCCGCAGGTCGAGGTGCTCGACCAGCTCCTCGGGCCGGGTGCCGGGCACGACCTCGAACCAGACGGTGGTGTCCAGCTCCTGGACGCGGGCGAGGTCCTCCGGGGTCAGGTCGATGAGGCGTGCGTCGATGTCCACCGGACCAGTGTGGCGTCGTAGGGTGGGCGGGGCCAGGGGTTTTCGGGGACGTCCAGCCCCGCCGCCCTGCCGTCTCCGCGTGCCGACGTCGCCGCGCCCCCACGCCTGCCCGAGAGGACCGCCGCACCGTGCCCGCCGACGCCCCCCGTCCGACCGCCGTCGACCCGCGCGCCGGTGGTGGGCACGGCCAGGTGCCCGCCCGAGGGTCGGTGACGGCCGTGATGGTCGTCTTCGCCGCGGCGGGGTTCGTCATGGGGCAGGCGCTGGCCCGGGTCCCGGCGGTGCGCGACGCGCTCGGGGTGGACAAGGCCCAGCTGGGGCTGGCGCTCATGGGGATGGGGCTGGGGTCCCTGCTCGCGATGCCGTTCACGGGGCGGCTGGTCGACCGCCTCGGCAGCCGCCGGGTCGTCCTCGCCGCCGTCCTGGTGGGTTGCCTCGGGTGGGGGGCGGTCGCGCTCGCCCCGTCGGCGCCGGTGCTCATGGCCACGCTGGTCGTCACCGGCGTCGCCGTCGGCATCTGGGACGTGGCGATGAACATCCAGGCCACCCACGTCGAGCAGCAGCGGGACCGGACCTGGATGCCCTACTTCCACGCCGGCTTCTCCGCCGGCGCGGTCCTGGGCTCGGGGGCCGGTGCCCTGCTGGCCTGGCTCGGGGTCGGGCTGGTCCAGCTGCCCGTGCTGGCGGCGCTCGCCGCGGCGGCCGGGGTGCTGGGGGCCACCCGCTTCGTGCACGAGACCGTCGGTCAGGAGAGAGACGGGGCGAGCGGGGGACCGATCGGAGTGCAGGAGCGGCCGCCCCGACTGGGCCTCACCCGGCTGGAGATCCTCATCGGTCTGGTCTGCTTGGCCGCGGCCCTGGCCGAGGGGTCGGCCAACGACTGGCTGGCCCTGCTGCTCGTCGACGTCCAGGGGGCCCCGGCGGCGTTCGGGGCGCTGGCGCTCACGGCCTTCAACCTGACGATGACGGTCGGCCGGCTGGTCGGCGGGCCGGCCATCGACCGGTTCGGCCGGGCCGCGGTCGTGCGCGCGGGGGGTGTGCTGGCCGCGACCGGCATCCTGGTCGTCACGCTCGTGCCCTCGACGACCATGGCCCTCGTCGGTGGGCTGCTGTGGGGCCTGGGGGTCTCCACGATCTTCCCGGCCGCGATGTCGGCGGCGGGGGAGGTCCCCGGACGGGGCAACCGGGCGATCACCGTGGTGTCGACGATCGCCTACGGCGCGTTCCTCTTCGGGGCACCCACGATCGGGCTGCTCGCCGAGCTGGTCGGGCTGGACCGGGCGCTGTTCCTGGTCGTCGCGTTCCTGCTGGGCATGGTGGTGGTCGCGCCGGTCATGCGCGACCAGCGGGCCGGGCAGGACCGACGGGTCAGGGCGTGATCCAGTAGCGACGCTTCGGCAGGTGCCCCTCCACGGTCCGGACGTCCTCGAGCACGCCCCCGCAGGCCTCGATCACCCGCGCGGAACCGGTGTTGTCGTCGTCGCAGGTAACCAGGACGAGCTCCACCCCCAGGTCGCGCAGGCGGGCGAGCGACTGCCGCAGGATCTCGGTGGCGTGGCCGCGCCTGCGGAACCGGGGGCCCACGGCATACCCCACGTGCCCGCCGACCTCGAGCAGGGAGGGGGTGAGCTCGTGCCGGACGGAGACCCGCCCCACCACCTCGCCGTCCACCTCGGCGAGCAGGAAGTCGGCCCGCACCCGGTCGGGCGGGAGGTCGGTGCCGGCGGCGTCGCGCTCGCAGCTGGCCAGCACCTCCTCCCACGTCCCGTCCGAGAGGAGGAAGCTGAAGCCGTCGGCGAGCAGCTCCTCGTGGAGGGCCCGGGCGGCCGCCTCGTCGCCGGGGCCGGGCGGCCGCAGCCGCAGGGTCACCGCTGCTCCGGGAGCAGCCCCAGCGCGTGGCGCATCGCGGTGAGCTTGACCTCGGTCTCGGCCAGCTCGGCCCGGGGGTCGGAGGCGGCCACGATCCCGCCGCCGGCGAAGATCCGCAGCGAACGCCGGTCGGGGGCCAGCTCGCCGCAGCGCAGGGCGATCCCCCAGTCGCCGTCGCCCGAGCCGTCCACCCAGCCGACCGGGCCGGCGTACCGGCCACGGTCCATCCCCTCGAGCTCCTCGATGACCGCGGCGGCGGCGGGCGTGGGCGTGCCGCAGACCGCGGCCGAGGGATGCAGGGCCGCGGCCAGCCGCAGCGACGTGGCGCCGCTGACCATCCGGCCCGTCAGGTCGCTGGCCAGGTGGTAGACGTCGGGCAGCTCCAGGACGTAGGGGTCCTCGGGCACCTGCAGGTCGGTGCAGTGCGGCCTGAGGGCCTCGGCCACCGACCGCACGGCGTAGGCGTGCTCGTCGAGGTCCTTGACGCTGCGGACCAGCCGCAGGCGGGGATCGGTCGGGTGGTCCCCGGCCGGGGTCGGCGGCACCGGCGACGCGGCGGCGGCCTCCGCGCGGCGGATCGTGCCGGCCAGGACCCGGGACCGGGCCCGCCCGCCCTGCAGCCGGACGAGCATCTCGGGGGTCGCGCCCACGAGGCCGTCGACGGCGAACGTCCAGGTGGCGCCGTACCGGGCCTGCAGGCGCTCCAGCACCGGGGCGACCCGGACGACGTCCCCGTCGCGGTGGCGCACCGCCACGTCGCGGGCGAGGACGACCTTCTCGACGTCACCGGTGCCGATCCGGCGGACCGCCCGGGCCACGACCCGCGGCCAGTCCGTCGCCGGCACGGTCCCGGGGAGCTCCACAAGGGGGTCGAGCCGGCCCAGGTGCGGGTTGCTCCGGGCCAGCATCTCGGCCGGGTGGCCGGCCGGCCACGGCTCGTCCCCGGCCACCACCTGGGTCACCCAGGCCAGGCCGTCGCGCCGGCCGATGAGCGTCCGGGGCACGGTCAGGACGCTCTCGTCGCCGGAGCGGGGGGAGAAGGCGAAGGAGCCGAAGGCCACCAGACCGCTGCCGGGCAGCCGGACCTCGTCCTCGACCTGCGCGTCCGCGCGGACCTGGTCCCACCAGGCCTCGGCGGCCTCGAAGCGTCCGGCCCCGGCGGTCCGCACGACGGCGGCCCGGCCCCAGCCGACCATGCCGTCCCCCTCCCGCAGCCAGGCGACCACCTCCCGGGGGTCGACCTCGTCGGGGACACGGGTGAGCAGGTCGCCGGTCACGTCGACCGCGACCGAACGCGCACGCAGGCGCGGTGGAGGCGGGGGCACGAGGGATCACTGTAGGTGGTGCGAGGATGGGCCCCATGAGCCCCACCCGCGCCAGCCTGGAGAAGAACCCCCGCGAGGTCGCCGAGATGTTCGACGGGGTGGCCCGTCGCTACGACCTGACCAACACCGTGCTGTCCGGGGGGATGGACCACCTGTGGCGGCGTGCCGTGGCGCGGGCGGTGGACGCCTCCCCGGGCGAGCGGGTGCTGGACATCGCCGCCGGGACGGGCACCTCCAGCGAGCCCTACGCCGACCGGGGGGTGCAGGTCGTGCCGGCGGACTTCTCCCTCGGGATGCTGCAGGAGGGCTACCGGCGCCGTCCCGACCTGCCGTTCACCGCGGCCGACGCGATGGCGCTGCCCTTCGCCGACGACTCCTTCGACGTGGTGACGATGAGCTTCGGGCTGCGCAACGTCGCCGACGTGGACCGTGCGCTGCGGGAGTTCCGTCGGGTCGTCCGCCCGGGCGGCCGGCTGGTCGTCTGCGAGTTCTCCACCCCCGTCGTGCCGGTCTTCTCCACCGTCTACAGCGGCTACCTCATGAAGGCCCTGCCGCGGGTCGCCCGACGGGTCAGCTCCAACCCCGACTCCTACGTCTACCTGGTCGAGTCGATCCAGGCCTGGCCGGACCAGCGCACGCTGGCCCGGCGCATCCGGGACGCCGGCTGGGAACGGGTGCGGTGGCGCAACCTCACCGGAGGCGTGGTGGCCGTCCACCACGCGGTCGCCGCGGGGGACTGACACCGCATACCCCGGGACTGCCGAAGGAGGCACCGACATGGACGTCGAGCTCGCCGAGGTCAGGGACTTCCTGGCCCAGCACCCGCCCTTCGACGCGCTGCCGGAGGAGGTGCTCGACCGGCTGCCCGCCCGGTGCAGCCTGCGCTACGCGCGGCGGGGGAGCGTCGTGCTGCACGCCGGCGGGCGCGGGGACCGGCTGTGGGTGGTGCGCAGCGGTGCGGTCGACATCACCGACGAGGGGCGGCTGGTGGACCGGGTGGGGGCGGGTGGCTGCTTCGGGATGTCCGCCCTCGTCGAGCACGGACCCATCCGCTACGACGTGACCGCGCGCGAGGACAGCCTGTTCATCACCCTGCCGCAGGCCGACTTCGACGAGCTCGCCCGGGACCACCCCGAGGTGGCCGTGTTCTTCGCGGCGACCCACCACGGCCGCATCCGCACCGCCCTCGGCCAGCTGCAGCAGCCCCGGACGGGGTCGGCCGTCTTCCGCACGGCGGTCGCCGACCTGCTGCGCTCGGCCCCCGTGTCCACCGCGCCGCAGGTCACCATCGCCGAGGCCGCCCGGCGGATGACCGAGGCGGGGGTCTCCTCGATCCTGGTGATGGAGCAGGACCGCCTGGTCGGGATCCTCACCGACCGAGACCTGCGCCGGCGGGTCGTCGCGGCCGGCACGCCGACGGACCGCCCGGTGCGGGAGGCGATGACCCTGGACCCGGTGACGATCAGCAGCCAGGCGCTGGCGCTGGAGGTCATGCTGGAGATGACCGGCCGCAACATCCACCACCTGCCGGTCGTCGACGCCGAGGGGCAGGTGGTGGGACTGGTCACCACGACCGACCTGGTCCGGCTGGAACGGTCCAACCCGGTCTACCTGGTCACCGACCTGGCCAAGGCGCGCGACGTGGACGCCGTCGTCGGCCTGGCCGCGCGGATCCCGCGCATCGTGGAGCAGCTCGTCACCGAGGACGCCACCGCCGAGGACGTCGGCCGGGTGGCCACGGCCCTCACCGACGCGGTCACCGTCCGCGTCCTCGAGCTCGCCGAGGCCGAGCTGGGCCCCGCACCGGCCCCCTGGGCCTGGGTGGCCCTGGGGTCGGCCGCCCGCGAGGAGCTGACGCTGCGGGGCGACCAGGACCACGCGATGGTGCTGGCCGACGAGGCCGACCCCGAGGACCCGTGGTGGGGCGCGGTGGCCGGACGGGTGACCGACGCGCTCGAGGCGTGCGGCCTGGAGCGGTGCGACGGCGACGTGATGGCGACCAACCCGCGGTGGCGCAAGCGGGTCCACGACTGGCAGGTCCAGTTCGCCCGGTGGGCGCACGAGCCGCAGCCCGACGCGGTGCTGTGGGCCGCGATCTTCTACGACATGCGGGCCGTGCACGGCGACGCCGAGCTCGTCCCGCAGCTGCGCGAGGACGTGGTCGCCCGCGGCGCACGGTCGGACCTGCTCCTGGCCCACCTCGCCGGCCAGGCCGCCCGGATGCGTCCGCCGATCGGCTTCTTCCGGGGCTTCGTGCTCGAGGACGCCGGGGAGCACCGGGACACCCTCGACATCAAGCGGGGCATCTCGGCCATCGTCCAGCTGGCGCGGGTGCACGCGCTGCGGGCCGGCGCCACGGCCCTGCCCACCGGGGCCCGGCTCGCGGCGGCCCGGGCGCGCGGCGTCCTGCCGGTCGAGTCCGCGGTCGACCTGGCGGACGCGCACGAGCTGATGTCCTACCTGCGCCTGCAGCACCAGGTGGCCCAGGTGCGCGACGGGCGACGTCCCGACAACCACCTGGACCCCGAGAGCCTCAGCAGCCTGGACCGCCGGCACCTGCGCGACGCGTTCCAGATCGTGCGGCAGGCCCAGCACGGGCTCAGCACCCGGCTGCCGCAGGTGACCTGACGTGGGCCGGTGGGACGACTGGCGGGCCCGGCTGGGCCTGGACCGGTCCTCGGGCGTGCGTCGGCGGGGCTCCCTCCGCGCTGACCTCGACCCGCCCCTGGCGCAGGCGTGGGAGCGGCTGTCGGCCGCGGCCCCGTACGACCCGGGCACGCCCCTGGACGAGGTGGAGCTGCTGGCCCTCGACCTGGAGACCACCGGCCTGCAGCCGTCGAGGCACGAGCCGCTCTCCTTCGGCCTCGTCCCCGTGCGGGCCGGCGAGGTGGTCCTGGCGGGGGCCCGGCACCTCCCGGTCCGGCCCCGGGGCGACGTCGGGGAGTCGGCGACCCTCCACGGTCTCACCGACGACCGGCTGGCCACGGAGCCGACCGTGGCCGAGGTGCTGCCGGAGGTGATGGCGGCCTTCCTGACCGACGACGGGCACCGGCGCGTGCTGCTGGCGCACTTCGCCCAGGTCGAGACGACCTTCCTCGAGGACGCGGGGGTGCGTGAGCTCGGGACCTGGCTGGACCTGCAGGTGGTGGACACCCTGGAGGTGGAGCGGCGGCTGCTCGGGGCCCAGCACAGCGAGATGCGGCCGGGCGCGGTCCGTCTGCACGCCTGCCGGGCCCGGCACCACCTGCCGCGCTACCGGGCGCACTCGGCGCTCGTCGACGCCGTCGCCTGCGGGGAGCTCTTCCTGGCCCAGACCGCCACGCTCGCGCTGCGCCGGAAGCGGGCGCTCCTGCTCTCCGACGTCCTCGAGCGCTGACCGGGACCTTCGGGCATGCTGGCGTCCCCTAATTCGGGGCAGGGTCCCCTCGCCCGGCCCGGGGGACGGTGCCACCTAGACTGACCGGGTTCGTGAAGGTTGGCACAAGCGAGGCGTAGACACCGTGGGTGAACAGGTCGAGACGGCCGACGTGATCGTCGTCGGGGCGGGCCCGGGAGGGGCCTCGACCGCCGCATACCTGGCGGCCCACGGGCTGGACGTGCTCCTGCTCGAGAAGGCCTCCTTCCCCCGCGACAAGATCTGCGGGGACGGCCTGACCCCCCGCGCGGTGCGCGAGCTCATCAGCCTGGGTG
The DNA here is from genome assembly GCF_001942405.1 of Ornithinimicrobium sp. CNJ-824. Classification (GTDB taxonomy): domain Bacteria; phylum Actinomycetota; class Actinomycetes; order Actinomycetales; family Dermatophilaceae; genus Ornithinicoccus; species Ornithinicoccus kibberensis. The sequence continues at coordinate 19,677 of NZ_MKKA01000001.1, read as the reverse complement.
TGCCGATCCGGGAGGAGGACGGCTGGCACCGCACCAAGGGCCTGCGGATCCTCGGCGGCGGCGTCCGGATGGAGCTGGACTGGCCCGGCAACGCCACCTTCCCGCCCTACGGCCTCGTCCGCACCCGGATGGACCTCGACGAGATCCTGGCCCGGCACGCGGAGACGCGGGGGGCCCGGCTGATCGAGCGGATGAACGTCTCCGAGCCGGTGCTGGACCACCGCGACCACATCTGCGGCGTGCGGGCCAAGGTCATGGGGGAGAACGGGCGGCCGACGGGCGAGACCCGGGAGTTCCGGGCCCAGGTGGTCGTGGCCGCCGACGGCAACTCCAGCCGGCTGTCGCTGGCGATGGACCGGCCCAAGCGTGACGACCGCCCGATGGGGGTGGCGGTCCGCACCTACTACACCACGCCCCGGCACGACGACGACTACATCGAGTCCTGGCTGGAGCTGTGGGCCAAGGGCGAGAACGGCGAGCAGGACGTGCTCATGCCCGGCTACGGGTGGATCTTCCCCGTCGGCGACGGCACCGCCAACGTCGGGCTGGGCATCCTGGACACCGCCAAGGACTTCGGCACCTTCGACTACAAGGACGTCATGCGTCGGTGGGTCGCCGGCATGCCGGAGGAGTGGGAGTTCGGCGAGGAGACCCAGATCGGGCCCATCCGTGGCGCGGCCCTGCCGATGTGCTTCAACCGCCAGCCGCTCTACGACCGGGGCCTGCTGCTGGTCGGGGACGCGGGCGGGATGGTCAACCCGTTCAACGGCGAGGGGATCGCCGAGGCGATGGAGGCGGGCAGGCACACGGCCGAGGTGGTCGCCTCGGCCCTGGCCCGCGCCACGCCCGGGGAGCGGGAGGCGGTGCTGCAGTCCTACCCGTCCGTCATGAAGGCCTCGCTCGGCGGCTACTACATGCTCGGCAAGCAGTTCGCCACGCTCATCGGCAACCCCGAGATCATGCGGCTGGCCGTGCGCTACGGGCTGCCGCGCAAGGCCCTCATGCGGCTGCTGCTGAAGATCATGGCCAACCTGCCGCAGGAACGCGGCGGCGGTCTGGACGACCGGATCATCAACGCGCTGAGCCGGGCCACCCCTGCCGCATGAACCCCTCGACCATGACTAGGCTAGGCGCGTGCCCGCCCCCTCCCTGGGCCGGACCGATGCCGTGCTCGTCCCGAAAGGAGTCCTGGCTCTGATGGACTACCACCCCTATCTGCCGGTTCTCTTCTTCCTCTTCTTCGGTCTGCTCTTCGCCTTCGGGTCCGTCTTCGGCGGCGGTCTGCTGGGGAGGTCGAACTACAACCGCGCCAAGGCCGAGGCCTACGAGTGCGGCATCCAGCCCACCCCCCAGGCCGAGGAGGGCGGCCGGGTCCCGATCAAGTTCTACCTGACCGCGATGCTCTTCATCGTCTTCGACGTCGAGGTGCTCTTCCTCTACCCGTTCGCGGTCGCCTTCGACCAGGTGGGGCTGTTCTCCGTGCTGGCGATGCTGCTGTTCCTCGTCGTCGTCTCGGTCCCGTTCGTCTACGAGTGGAGCCGGGGTGGTCTGGAGTGGGACTGAGCAGGGCGAGGGTGCACGACGGCAGCGGGTATGACGAGGTGCCGGTGACCGGGGCGCACGCCCCGGCCGGCGGAAGGACGAGTGAGACACATGGGACTTGAGGACAAGATCCCCGGCGGCATCCTGCTGACGACCGTCGAGGGCATCGCCGGGCAGCTGCGGCAGCAGTCGGTGTGGCCGGCCACCTTCGGCCTGGCCTGCTGCGCGATCGAGATGATGGCGGTCGGGACCCCCGACTACGACATCGCCCGGTTCGGGATGGAGCGCTTCGCCGCGACCCCCCGCCAGGCCGACCTGATGATCGTCGCCGGGCGCGTCTCGCAGAAGATGGCCCCCGTCGTGCGGCAGGTCTACGACCAGATGCCCAACCCCAAGTGGGTCATCTCCATGGGCGTGTGCGCCAGCTCGGGCGGCATGTTCAACAACTACGCGATCGTCCAGGGCGTGGACCACATCGTCCCGGTCGACGTCTACCTGCCCGGCTGTCCGCCACGCCCCGAGATGCTGCTCAACGCCATCCTGGAGCTGCAGCGCCAGATCCGGGAGTTCAAGTTCGGCGTCCACCGCGAGCAGGCGGCGAGGGCGGCCGAGGCCGCCGCGCTGGCCGCCGTGCCCCGGCAGGAGATGAAGGGGCTGCTGGCATGAGCGAGGAGAAGACCCCTCCCGCGGACGGAAGCACCCGCGACGAGGTCCACCAGCCACGTCAGGACGAGGACCAGCTCGCGGACACCACGCACGCCCAGGAGGGCGCGTCCTCCGCGGTCCCCGCCCGGTCGGGCACGCCCGGCGAACCGGTGCAGGTGGGTTCCCGACGGGGCATGTTCGGGGGCTCCCTGGGCACGGACACCAGCGGGTACGGCGGTCTGCAGGCCCCCGTCCTCTACCCGGGTGCGGCCGAGCCGCCCTACGGCTCCTACTTCGACGAGGTCGTCGAGGCGCTGCGGGACGCCGCGCCCGAGGCGTTCGAGGCCGGCGTCGAGCGGGTCGTCGTCGACCGCGGCGAGCTGACGCTGGTCACCCGCCGCGAGCAGCTCCGCGAGCTGCTCCAGCCGCTGCGCGACGACGCCCGCCTGCGCTTCGAGATGTGCAACGGCGTCTCGGGGGTGCACCTGCCCGGGCACGAGGGTGCCGAGCTGCACGCCGTCTACCACTTCCTGTCGATCACCAACGGCGGACGCCGGGTGCGGTTCGAGGTGACCTGCCCCGACGCCGATCCGCACATCCCCTCGATCGTGGACATCTACCCCGGCAACGACTGGCACGAGCGGGAGACCTTCGACATGTTCGGGATCGTCTTCGGCGGCCACCCGGGCCTGACGCGGATCCTCATGCCCGACGACTGGGCCGGCCACCCCCAGCGCAAGGACTACCCGCTCGGCGGGGTCCCGGTGGAGTACAAGGGCGCCACGATCCCCGCCCCGGACCAGCGGAGGAGCTACTCGTGACCATCGACCCGACCGCCCGTGGCGGCAAGATCACCGACCCGGAGCACGGCGACCCCGAGGCCGACTACGCCGACACCAAGCCCGACGAGGGCGGCGAGCGCCGGGTGCGGGCGTCCACGGACTACTACTCCACGGCCGGCCCCTCCGTGGAGACCGTCGAGAGCGACCCCGTCTTCGACGCGGCCGGCGGCGGCGACTGGGACGACATCGCCCAGGACGTCTCGACCCTCGGCGCCGAGCGGATCGTGGTCAACATGGGTCCGCAGCACCCCTCGACCCACGGCGTGCTCCGGCTCGTCCTCGAGCTCGACGGGGAGACCGTCCGCGAGGCCCGGGCCGGCATCGGCTTCCTGCACACCGGGATCGAGAAGAACATGGAGTTCCGCACCTGGGTGCAGGGCACCACGTTCTGCACCCGGATGGACTACCTGACGCCGATCTTCAACGAGGCCGCCTACAGCCTGGCGGTGGAGAAGCTGCTGGGCATCACCGACCAGGTCCCGCAGCGGGCCAGCGACATCCGTGTGCTCACCATGGAGCTCAACCGGATCTCCTCCCACCTCATCGCCCTGGCCACCGGCGGCATGGAGCTGGGCGCCACGACGATCATGACGACCGGCTTCCGCGAGCGGGAACGCATCCTGCGCTTCCTGGAGGCCATCTCCGGCCTGCGGATGAACCACGCCTACGTCCGGCCCGGTGGTGTCGCCCAGGACGTGCTCCCCGAGCACCTGGACCAGCTGGAGGCCGAGCTGCCCGAGCTGCGCCGGGGGATCCGGCAGCTGGAGACCCTGCTGCTGGAGAACCCGGTCTTCAAGGGCCGCACCGTCGACGTGGGCTACCTGTCCCTGTCCGGCTGCATGGCCCTGGGGGTCACCGGCCCGATCCTGCGCTCGACCGGCCTGCCGCACGACCTGCGCAAGCTGAACCCCTACTGCGGCTACGAGACCTACGAGTTCGACGTGCCGACCCGCCGCGACGCCGATGCCTACGCCAGGGTCGTCATCCGGTTCGAGGAGATCTGGCAGTCCCTGCGGATCGCCGACCAGGCCATCGAACGGCTGCGCGCGAGCCAGGGCGAGCCGGTGATGGTGGCGGACAAGAAGATCGCCTGGCCCGCCCAGCTGTCCGTGGGCGCCGACGGGCAGGGCAACAGCCTGGACCACATCCGCGAGATCATGGGCGAGTCCATGGAGGCGCTCATCCACCACTTCAAGCTGGTCACCGAGGGCTTCCGGGTCCCGCCGGGGCAGGTCTACTCCGCGATCGAGTCGCCCAAGGGCGAGCTCGGCGTGCACCTGGTCTCCGACGGCGCACCCGGCCCTACCGGGCCCACTTCCGGGACCCCAGCTTCCACAACCTGCAGGCGGCGTCGGCGCTGGCGGAGGGCGGCCTCATCGCCGACGTCATCGTCGCCGTCGCATCGATCGACCCCGTGATGGGAGGCGTGGACCGATGACCACCCACACCGACGGAGGGGCGCAGCCCGGCTCCGGCCCCGCAGGGCACGACGCCCACGGGGAGGCGCCGCTGCACCACCACACGCCGCTGCACGCCTCCGAGGAACCCTACGCCGACGACGTGCTCGAGGCGCTGCGCGCGGACGCGGCCCAGATCGTGGCCCGCTACCCGCAGAAGCGCTCGGCCCTGCTCCCGCTGCTGCACCTGGTCCAGTCGGTGGACGGCTACGTCACCGGCCGCGGCGTGCAGTTCTGCGCCGAGCAGCTCGAGCTGACGACGGCCGAGGTCAGCGGCGTCGCGACGTTCTACACCCAGTACAAGCGGCACCCCAACGGGGACTACACCGTCGGGGTGTGCACCAACACCCTCTGCGCGGTGATGGGTGGTGACCAGATCTTCGACGAGGTCAGCGAGCACCTGGGCGTCGGGCACGACGAGACGACCGAGGACGGCCGGATCACCCTCGAACGGGTCGAGTGCAACGCGGCCTGCGACTACGCGCCGGTCGTCATGGTCAACTGGGAGTTCTTCGACCAGCAGACCCCCGACTCCACCAAGCAGCTGGTGGACCGGCTCCGCGCCGGCGAGGAGGTCGCCCCCACCCGCGGGCCCTCCCGGGTCTGCAGCTTCAAGCAGATCTCCCGGGTGCTGGCCGGGTTCCCCGACGGCCTCGCCGACGAGGGGCCGGGCGCGGGAGGGCCCTCCCTGGAGGGGCTGCGCGTGGCCGAGGAGCACGGCTGGACGGCCCCGGTGTCCCAGAAGGACGAGCAGCCGGGCACCGACCAGGAGGCCACCGCCGAGGGCCGTGCGGGCGGCCTGTCCGCCGGCCGGCACACGTCGGTCAACGCGCCCACCAACGAGCCCGACGAGAAGCCGGGCGACGCCGAGGTCGGCGACGGCACGCCGGCCGGGGAGAAGGAGGACGGCCAGTGAGCACGCAGCTGACCCCGATCCTGACCAGGTTCTGGGACGACCCCCGGTCCTGGACGATGGAGACCTACGAGGCCAACGAGGGCTACCAGGCCCTCCGGCGCGCCCTCGAGACCCCGGCCGAGGACCTCGTCCAGGCGGCCAAGGACTCCGGCCTGCGCGGCCGTGGCGGCGCCGGCTTCCCCACCGGGATGAAGTGGGGCTTCCTGCCTCCGCCGGACGGCGGCCCCCGCTACCTGGTGGTCAACGCCGACGAGTCCGAGCCGGGCACCTGCAAGGACATCCCGCTGCTCATGGCGGCGCCCCAGTTCCTCATCGAGGGCATGGTCATCACCAGCTACGCCATCGGCTGCCACCACGCGTTCATCTACCTGCGCGGGGAGACGGTGCACGTCTACCGCCGGCTCATGCGCGCGGTGGAGGAGGCCTACGCCAAGGGCTACCTGGGCAAGGACATCCTCGGGTCCGGCTTCGACCTGGACATCACCGTGCACGCGGGCGCCGGTGCCTACATCTGCGGCGAGGAGACGGCCCTGCTGGACTCCCTCGAGGGGCGCCGCGGGCAGCCGCGCCTCAAGCCGCCCTTCCCGGCGGTCGCCGGGCTCTACGCGCGGCCGACCGTGGTCAACAACGTCGAGAGCATCGCCTCGATCCCGCCGATCGTGCTGCACGGGGCCGACTGGTTCGCCGACATGGGCACCGAGAAGTCGAAGGGCTTCGGCATCTTCAGCCTCTCCGGCCACGTCACCCGGCCCGGCCAGTACGAGGCGCCGCTGGGCATCACGCTGCGCGAGCTGCTCGAGATGGCCGGCGGGATCCGGGAGGGGCACCGGCTGAAGTTCTGGACCCCCGGGGGATCCTCGACGCCGATCTTCACCGACGCCCACCTCGACGTGCCGCTCGACTTCGAGTCCGTCGCGGCCGAGGGGTCGATGCTCGGCACCCGCGCGCTGCAGATCTTCGACGAGACCACGTCGGTGGTGCGCGCGGTCTCCCGCTGGACCGACTTCTACGCCCACGAGTCCTGCGGCAAGTGCACCCCCTGCCGCGAGGGCACCTTCTGGCTCAAGCAGATCATGATGCGGCTGGAGGCGGGCAAGGGTCTGCCGGGCGACATCGAGAAGCTCGACGACATCTGCGACAACATCCTCGGCCGGGCCTTCTGCGCCCTGGGTGACGGCGCCACCAGCCCGATCACCTCGGCCATCAAGTACTTCCGGGACGAGTTCGAGGCGGGCATGCACACCCCGTGGCACGAGCTGTTCCCGGCCGAGCGCTCGACGCTGTTCGCGAAGGAGACGCAGCCCGCATGAGTGTCAACACCTCTCCGGCCGCCGGCGGCAACGCCGTGACCGACGGCGGCAACGCCGAGCCCCCCGCCGAGCCGGACGTCAAGAAGGTCACGCTGACCATCGACGACGTCCCGGTCAGCGTCCCCGAGGGCACGCTGGTCATCCGGGCCGCCGAGGAGGTCGGGATCCAGATCCCCCGCTTCTGCGACCACCCCCTCCTCGACCCCGTCGGCGCGTGCCGGCAGTGCCTCGTCGACGTGGCGATGCCGGACCGCGAGGCAACGTCAAGCCGATGCCCAAGCCGCAGGCTCCTGCACGATGACCGTCTCCGAGGGCATGGTCGTCAACACCCAGCACACCAGCCCGGTCGCCGACAAGGCCCAGCACGGCGTGATGGAGATGCTGCTCATCAACCACCCGCTCGACTGCCCCGTCTGCGACAAGGGCGGCGAGTGCCCCCTGCAGAACCAGGCGATGTCCAGCGGACGGCCGACCTCACGCTTCGACGACATCAAGCGGACCTTCCCCAAGCCGATCAACATCTCCTCCCAGGTCCTCCTGGACCGCGAGCGCTGCGTCCTGTGCGCGCGCTGCACCCGCTTCTCCGACCAGATCGCCGGCGACCCGTTCATCGCGCTCATCGAGCGCGGCGCGCTCCAGCAGGTCGGGATCTACGAGGAGAAGCCGTTCGAGAGCTACTTCTCGGGCAACACCGTGCAGATCTGCCCCGTCGGCGCGCTGACGGGGGCGGCCTACCGCTTCCGGTCCCGCCCGTTCGACCTCGTCTCGACCCCCAGCGTCTGCGAGCACTGCGCCTCCGGGTGCGCGATCCGGACCGACCACCGGCGCGGCACCGTCCTGCGCCGGATGGCGCTGGACGACCCCGCGGTCAACGAGGAGTGGAACTGCGACAAGGGCCGCTGGGCCTTCACCTACCCGACCCTGCCCGACCGGCTGCGCGACCCGGTGGCACGCGGCGAGGACGGGCAGTACGCCGTCGTGCCCTGGCGCGCCGCCTACCAGGCCGCGGCGCGCGGCCTCGCCGCGGCCCGCGACGCCGGCGGCGTCGGTCTGCTCGTGGGTGGCCGGGCCAGCGTCGAGGACGCCTACGCCTGGGGCAAGTTCGCCCGCGTCGCCGTCGGGACCAACGACGTCGACCACCGCGCCCGTCCGCACAGCGCGGAGGAGGCCGACTTCCTCGCCGCCAGCGTCGTGGGCCGGCGCGACGTCAGCTACGAGACCCTGGAGAACGCCTCCTCGGTGCTCCTCGTCGGCCTGGAGCCGGAGGAGGAGAGCCCGATCGTCTTCCTCCGCCTGCGCAAGGCGGTCCGGCGCAACAAGACCCAGGTCTACGCGGTGGCCCCCTTCGCCACCCGGGGCCTGACCAAGATGGACGGGACCCTGCTGGCGTCCGCCCCCGGGACGGAGGCCGAGGTGCTCGGAGCGCTGGCCGGACGTCGCCGCCAGGGTGGCGAGCCGGTCGACGGCACGGCCGTTCCGCTGGACGTCGAGGGCGGCCCCGTCAACGAGTACCACGCGGCCTCCGACTCCCTCGGCGCCGGCTCGGTCATCCTCGTGGGCGAGCGCATGGCCACCGTGCCCGGGGCGCTGTCCGGTGCCGCCGCGCTGGCCGAGCTCACCGGTGCCGCCCTGGCCTGGGTGCCGCGCCGCGCCGGGGAGCGCGGTGCCGTCGAGGTCGGGGCGATGCCCAACCTGCTGCCCGGTGGCCGGCCCGTGGCCGACGACACCGCCCGGGAGGACCTGGCCGCGACCTGGGCCGCCGGCCGCGCCCTCCCCGGGACCGCGGGCCGGGACACCGGCGAGATCCTCGCCGCAGCGGCCCGCGGCGAGCTCTCCGCGCTGGTCGTCGGCGGCGTCGAGGTCGAGGACCTGCCCGACCCCGAGCTGGCCCGGCAGGCCCTCGCCAACACCTTCGTCGTCTCCCTGGAGGTGCGGGAGAGCACCGTGCACGAGTACGCCGACGTCATCCTCCCGGTCGCCCCGCAGCAGGAGAAGTCCGGCGCCTACGCCACCTGGGAGGGTCGCCTGCGACCGTTCGAGAAGGCGCTCGACTCCGCCTCCTCCTCCGACCACGTGGTCCTGGACCGTCTGGCCGAGGCCATGGGCGTGCGCCTGGGCACGGCCACCGTCTCGGCGGTCCGGCAGGAGCTGACGGCGCTCGGGACGGTCTCCGGCGCCTCGCCGGCCCCGCAGGTCTCCCCGTCCGGTCCCGCCGCACCGGGGGAGGGCGAGGCCGTGCTGGCCACCTGGCACCACCTGCTGGACGCCGGTGCGCTCCAGGACGGCGAGCCCTTCCTGGCCGGCACCGCGCCGCGGCCGGTCGCCCGGATCTCGGCGGCCACCGCCGCCACGGCCGGGGTCGCCGACGGCGAGCTGCTCGCCGTGGCCACCGACCGGGGCGAGATCGTCCTGCCGGTCGTAGTCACCGCGATGCACGACGCGTCGTGTGGCTGCCGACCAACTCCGCCGGCTCGGCCGTGCGCGCGACCCTGGGGGTCGACGCCGGTGCGGTCGTGCGCATCTCGGCCGCGCCCGCGGCCGCCCCGCAGAACCCGCGAGGTGAGGCATGAGCATGCTGACGGCATACCCCGACCTGCTGGCGGCCGTCCCCCTGGTGACGGAGGACCTCCCGGCGGCCGACTTCAGCGACACCCCCCTGTGGCTGTCGTTCGTCAAGGCGGCGCTGGTCTTCGTCTACCTGCTGGTCCAGGTCGTCATCGTCATCTGGTTCGAGCGACGGGTCGTCGGGCGGATGCAGCAGCGTCCCGGCCCCAACCGGTTCGGTCCGCTGGGCATCCTGCAGACCGCCGCGGACGGGATCAAGCTCTTCCTCAAGGAGGACGTGACCCCCAAGAACGCCGACCGGCTGATGTTCTACGCGGCGCCGCTCCTCGTCGCCAGCCTGGCGTTCGTCTCCTTCGCGATCATCCCGATCGGCGGTGAGGTGCAGATGTTCGGGCACACCACGCCGCTGCAGCTGACCGACACCCCGGTGGCCGTGCTGCTGGTGCTGGCCGTGGCCGGCGTGGGCGCCTACGGCTTCGTGCTGGCCGGCTGGTCCTCGGGCTCGACCTACCCGCTGCTGGGCGGGCTGCGCTCGACGGCGCAGGTCGTCTCCTACGAGATCGCGATGGGCCTGTCCCTCGTGGCCGTCTTCCTCTACGCCGGGTCCATGTCGACCAGCCAGATCGTCGAGGCGCAGGCGCAGACCACGGTGCTCGGCCTGCCCATGTGGTACGCCGTGCCGCTGTTCTTCAGCTTCGTCGTCTACGTCATCACGATGGTGGGGGAGACCAACCGGCTGCCGTTCGACCTGGCCGAGGGTGAGGGTGAGCTCGGCGGCGGGTTCCACACCGAGTACTCCTCGATGAAGTTCGGCATGTTCTTCCTCGGCGAGTACATCAACATGTTCACCGTCTCGGGCCTGGCCACCACCCTGTTCCTGGGCGGCTGGCACGCGCCGTGGCCGATCAGCCTCATCGGTGACGGCATGTTCGACCAGGGCTGGTGGGGCGTGCTCTGGTTCACGCTCAAGATGTGGCTGTTCATCTGGTTCTACGTCTGGCTCCGCGGGACCCTGCCGCGGGTGCGCTACGACCAGTTCATGAAGCTGGGGTGGAAGATCCTCATCCCGCTCTCGCTCGTCTGGGTGATCGCGGTCATGATGATCCGCGCCGCCCAGGAGGGCTACTTCGGCGACGGCGTCTGGCCGCTCGTGCTGACCCTCATCATCATCGGCGTGTTCGTGGTGGCGGGGATCCTCGTCTGGGACCACTACACGCAACGACGGGCGGCCGAGCGCGAGGAGCAGATGGAGGTGCCGACCGAGGTGGACCCGTTCGCCGACGGCTACCCGGTGCCCCCGCTGCCGGGCCAGAAGCTCGTCGAACCCCGTCGCGCCGTGGGAGCCGCCCCGCCGGTGACCGCCGCCCGCGGCACGGCCGAGACCGACACGACCCCGGAGGACCGCCGTGGCTGACCCGACCGATCCGACCACCAGCGGGCCGGAGGAGGCCTCCCCGACCCGCCGTCCCCGCGCGGAAGCTCCGGCCCGCCAGGACGGCGCCAGCGACCCTACCGGCGGCAAGGAAGAGCCCGGGCTGCTCGGCCAGCTCTTCGCCCCGGTCGCCGGCTTCGGGGTGACCTTCGCCCAGCAGTTCCGCAAGGTCCCCACCCAGGAGTACCCCGAGGAGAAGCGGCCGACGGCCAAGCGCTTCCACGGGCGCCACCAGCTCAACCGGCACCCGGACGGGCTGGAGAAGTGCGTGGGCTGCGAGCTGTGCGCCTGGGCCTGCCCCGCCGACGCGATCTACGTCGAGGGCGCCGACAACATCGAGGGCGCCCGGTTCTCGCCCGGCGAGCGCTACGGCCGCGTCTACCAGATCAACTACCTGCGCTGCATCTTCTGCGGGCTGTGCATCGAGGCCTGCCCCACCCGGGCGCTGACGATGACCAACGAGTACGAGCTGGCCGACGACAGCCGCCGGCCGTTGATCTACGAGAAGCACCAGCTGCTCGCCCCGCTGCGCTCCGACATGCTCACGCCGCCCTTCCCGATGGCCGAGGGCATGGAGGAGCGGGACTACTACCGCGGCCACGTCACCGGGCCGACCCAGGCGCAGAAGGACCACGTCGCCGCGCGCGAGGCCCAGGCCGAGCACGCCGAGGGCGACCCGAACCACGAGGAGGTCCCCCGATGACCCCCACCCCCGGCGCCGAGGTCCTGGGCGGGGGTGAGAGCGTCGTCTTCTGGCTGCTGGCGGCCGTCACGGTCCTGGGGGCCCTGGGCCTGCTCTTCTCCCGCAAGGCGGTGCACGCCGCCATGGCCATGGCGATGACCATGGTCGGCCTGGGGATCCTCTACATCGTCCAGGACGCGGAGTTCGTGGGGATCATCCAGATCTTCGTCTACTCCGGCGCGGTGATGATGCTCTTCCTCTTCGTCGTCATGACGATCGGCGTGGACGCGTCCGACTCGCGGGTGGAGACCCTGCCCGGCCAGCGGTTCTGGGCCTTCCTGCTCGGTGGTCTGTTCGCGGCCGTGGCCGTCTTCGGCCTCAGCAGGGTGGCCTGGCCCCAGGGCGTGGGCCTGTCCCAGGTCCAGGCCGAGGGACCGGTCACCGCGCTGGCGCGGGAGATCTTCGAGCGGCAGGTGCTCTCCTTCGAGGTGCTCGGCGCCCTGCTCGTCATCGCGGTCATGGGGGCCATGGTGCTGGCGCACCGGGAGCGGCTGACCCCGCGCCGCACCCAGCGCGAGTGGAGCGAGGCCAAGATGCGCTCGGGCCGGTGGCTCGCGGGCAAGCCGAACCCGGGCGTCTACGCCCGGCACAACGCGGCCGACACCCCGGCGCTGGCGCCGGACGGCCGACCCGTGGAGGAGTCGGTCCCGCGGGTGCTGGTGGCCCGCGGCCAGGTCGGCTCGCCGTCCGCCTACCGGCTGCAGGACCCGCGGGAGACCTCGCTCGAGCACGAGCCGGAGCTCGTCGACGACACGCCCGCCGCCGACGCCGGTCACCAGGGTGCGGCCGAGCCCACCCAGACCGCGACCGGCGAGGTGGCCGCGGGAGCCCGCGTCCACGACTCCGGGACCGCGGTGACGACCGACGCAGGGACCCAGACCGGGGAGGGTGAGCGCTGATGGGGCTCGAGGCCTACATCTACCTGTCGGTGGTGCTGTTCACGCTCGGTGCCGTCACGGTGCTGATCCGGCGGAACACGATCATCGTCTTCATGGGCATCGAGCTCATGCTCAACGCCTGCAACCTGGCGCTGGTGACCTTCTCGCGCATGCACGGCACGCTGGAGGGACAGGTCTACGCCCTGTTCGTCATGGTCGTGGCCGCCGCGGAGGTCGTCGTCGGGCTGGCGATCATCATGGCCATCTTCCGTGCGCGCCGGTCGGCCTCGGTCGACGACGCCAACCTCTTGAAGCTGTAAGGAGCGAGCTGACGTGTCCTTGCTCGAATCGACGCTGCTCAGCGTCGCCCCTGCGGCCGCCGACATCGGCACCAACTCCGGGAGCTACGCCGTCGTCGACGGCGGCGTGGCGGCCGTGGGCTGGTTGATGGTCGCGCTGCCCCTGCTCGGTGCCGCGGTGCTGCTGCTGGGCGGCCGCGCGACCGACCGGTGGGGGCCGCTGCTGGCCACCGTGCTGTCCTGGTCGGCCTTCGTCGTCGGCGTCCTCGTCATCGTCCAGATGCTGGGCCTGGCCCCGGAGGACCGGGCGCTGCAGCTGCCGATGTGGGAGTGGGTGGCCGCCGGCTCCTTCTCCCTGACGGCCGGCCTGCTCATGGACCCGCTGTCGATGGCGTTCGTCATGCTCATCACGTTCGTGGGCTCGCTCATCCACGTGTACTCCCTTGGGTACATGGAGCACGACCCGGACAAGCGGCGGTTCTTCGCCTACCTCAACCTGTTCGTGGCGGCGATGCTGCTGCTCGTCCTGGCCGACTCCTACATGCTGCTCTTCGTCGGCTGGGAGGGTGTCGGGCTGGCCTCGTACCTGCTCATCGGGTTCTGGAACCACAACCCCGCCTTCGCCTCGGCGGCCAACAAGGCCTTCATCGTCAACCGGGTCGGCGACTTGGGGCTGATCACCGCGATGGCCCTGATGCTGGCCACCTTCGGCGCCCTGGACTTCGCCACCGTGCACGCCAACGCCTCCGGCGCGAGCGGCACCGTGCTGACGCTCATCGGGCTGGCCCTGCTGCTCGCCGCGACCGGCAAGTCGGCCCAGTTCCCCCTGCAGAGCTGGCTGGGCGACGCGATGGCCGGCCCGACGCCGGTGTCGGCCCTCATCCACGCCGCGACCATGGTCACCGCCGGCGTCTACCTCGTGGCCCGGTCCCAGGCCATCTACGACCTGACCCCCGACGCCCGCCTCGTGGTCGCCGTCGTCGGCGCGATCACCCTGCTCTACGGCGCGATCGTCGGCTCGGCCAAGGACGACATCAAGAAGGCGCTGGCCGCCTCGACGATGTCCCAGATCGGCTACATGATGCTGGCCGTGGGCCTGGGCCCGATCGGCTACGTCTACGCGATCTTCCACCTGCTCACCCACGGCTTCTTCAAGGCCGGGATGTTCCTGGGCGCCGGCTCGGTCATGCACGCGATGGGCGACCAGGTCGACATGCGGCGCTTCGGGGCGCTGTCCACGAAGGTGAAGATCACCTGGCTCACCTTCGCCGCCGGCTGGCTGGCCATCATCGGCTTCCCGTTCACCGCCGGGTGGTTCTCCAAGGACCACATCATCGAGTCGGCGTTCACCGCCCCGGGCTGGCAGGGCTGGGTCTTCGGCCTCGTCGCGCTCCTGGGCGCCGGGATCACCGCGTTCTACATGTCGCGGCTGTTCTTCATGACCTTCCACGGCAAGGCCCGCTGGACCGACGACGTGCACCCGCACGAGTCGCCGCTGACGATGACGGTGCCGATGATGGTGCTCGCCCTCGGCTCGCTCGTGCTGGGTGCCGTGCTCTACCCGACCGGCATCCTCACCGGCTGGCTCGACCCGGTGTTCGGCACCGCCGAGCACGGCGAGCCGCTGATCCCGCTCCTGGCGATCCAGGTCTCGGTCTTCGTCCTCATGCTCCTCGGCGCCGGGCTGGCGTGGAAGATGTACGCCGCCGGCGACGTCCCGCAGGAGGCCCCGCACGGGTCGGCGCTGACGCGCGCGGCCCGCCGGGACCTCTACCAGGACGACGTCAACGACACCTTCTTCGTCGGCCCCACCCGGACGCTGGCGAGGACGGCCGTCGAGACCGACCGCGACCTGGTCCAGGCCGGTCTCACCGGCGGCACCACCGCCGGCCTGACGGGCCTGGCCTCGTACCTGCGGAAGGCCCAGAACGGGTTCGTCCGCTCCTATGCCCTGACGATGCTGATCGGCGTCGTCGCCATCCTCGGTGCAGTGTGGGTGATGCAGTGATGAACTTTCCCTGGTTGACCACCCTGCTGGTGCTGCCGCTGCTCGGCGCGCTCGTGGTGGCCCTGCTTCCCCGGGCCAGCACCGCGGTGCGCCCGGTCGCGCTCGGCTTCTCGCTGCTGACCCTGGCGGTCGGCGTGGCGATGACCACGCAGTTCCGCACCGGCTCCGACGAGCCGTTCCAGCTGACCGAGACCTACTCGTGGATCCCGCAGTTCGGCGTCTCCTACGCCCTGGGCATCGACGGCATCTCGCTGACGATGATCCTCCTGGGGCTGGTGCTGGTGCCGATCTGCATCGTCGCCGCGTGGGACGACGTCCCCGCGGTCGACCGTCGCCAGCACACCTACTTCGCCCTCATGCTCGCGCTGGCGTCGATGATGGTCGGCGTCTTCGCGGCGGTCGACGTTTTCCTCTTCTACGTCTTCTTCGAGGCCATGCTCATCCCGGTGTTCTTCCTCATCGGGGTCTTCGGCGGGGCCCGCCGGTGGCAGGCCGCCACGACCTTCCTGCTCTACTCCCTCGTGGGCGGACTGGTCATGCTCGTCGCGGTGATCGGCGTCTACCTCGCCGGCCCCCGCGGGCCCGAGGGCTTCCTCGTCACCAACCTCACCGGGCTGGACCTGTCCGTGGCCGCGGGCCGCTGGCTGTTCGTCGGCTTCTTCATCGCCTTCGCGATCAAGGCGCCGATGTGGCCGGTGCACACCTGGCTGCCGCTGGCGGCCGAGCAGGCCCGCCCCGCCACCTCGGTGCTGCTGGTCGGCGTGCTCGACAAGGTCGGCACCTACGGCATGATCCGGTTCGTCGTGACGATGTTCCCGGAGGCGACCCAGTGGGCCACGCCGGTCATCCTGGCGCTGGCGCTGGTCTCGATGTTCGTCGGTGCCTTCCTGGCCATCGGGTCCAACGACATCCTGCGCCTCATCGCCTACACCTCGGTGAGCCACTTCGGCTTCATCGTGCTGGGCATCTTCGCCTTCACCACCGTCGGCGGCGCCGGGGCCACGCTCTACATGGTCAACCACGGCTTCACGACGGCAGGCCTGTTCCTCGTGGCCGGGATGCTCATCGTGCGCCGCGGCTCGCGGGACCTGCGCGACTTCGGCGGCTGGCAGCGGGTCACCCCGCTCATCGCCGGCTCGCTCCTGGTCGCCGGCCTCTCCGGGCTGGCCCTGCCCGGCCTGAACTCCTTCGTCAGCGAGTTCATGGTCATCATCGGGCTGTTCCAGCGGCACCCGTGGCTCGGCTTCCTCGCGGCCCTGGGCGTCATCCTGGCGGCGGTCTACATCCTGGTCATGTACCAGAAGCTGGCCACCGGCCCCCGGCCGCAGCTGGCCGACGTGCCGGACATGACCGGACGCGAGAAGTTCGTCGTCGCCCCGATCATCGCCGCGTTCCTCATCCTGGGGTTCTTCCCCCAGCCGGTCCTCGACGTCCTCGAGCCCGCCGTGGAGCAGACGCTCCAGCACGCGGGCGCGAGCGAGCCCGAGCCGGCCGTCGACACTGCTAACGCTGAGGGGAGTGGCCGCTGATGACCGACGTCTTCGTCGCGCCCGACATCGACTGGATCGCCCTGCTTCCGCTGATCATCGTCTTCGTCGGCGGTCTGGTCGGCGTCCTCGTGGAGGGCTTCGCGGGCCGGGCCAGCAGGTATGCGGTGCAGGTGCCCCTGTCCGTGGCCACCCTCGTGCTGGCCTTCGTCGCCCTCGTCGTGCTGGGCCCGGACCGGCAGGGCCGGACCGGGGCCGCGGTGCTGGTGCTGGACGGCCCCGCCCTGCTGCTGCAGGGCCTGGTCCTCGTGCTGGCGCTGCTGGGCCTGATGGTCATGGCCGAGCGGCTGGGCGGTGCCCAGGCGGACACCTTCACCCAGGCCGGCGCGCTCGTGCCGGGGTCCCCGGAGGAGTCCGACGCGACCCGGCGCGGGGCCACCACCACCGAGGTCTTCCCGCTGACGCTGATGTCGGTCGGCGGGATGATGCTGTTCGTCGCGGCGAACGACCTCCTGCTGCTGTTCATCGCGCTCGAGGTGCTCTCGCTGCCGCTCTACATCCTCGTGGGGCTGGCCCGCAGGCGTCGCCTGCTGTCCCAGGAGGCCTCGCTGAAGTACTTCCTGCTGGGCTCCTTCAGCTCGGCGTTCTACCTCTTCGGCGCCGTCCTGCTCTACGGCTACGCCGGCTCGATGCGCTTCGACCAGATCGCCCTGGCGATCTCCAGCAACGTGGGCATGGACGGCCTCCTCGTCCCCGGCGTCCTGCTGGTGGCGGTCGGCCTGCTGTTCAAGGTCGGCGCCGTGCCCTTCCACGCCTGGACCCCCGACGTCTACCAGGGCGCCCCGACCCCGGTCACCGGCTTCATGGCCGCCTGCACCAAGGTCGCCGCGTTCGGGGCCATGCTGCGGGTCTTCTACGTGGCCGTCGAGGGCGTCCGCGCGGAGTGGCAGCCGATCATCGCCGCCGTGGCCACCCTGTCCATGGTGGTCGGTGCGCTGATGGCGATCGTCCAGACCGACGTCAAGCGGATCCTGGCCTACTCCTCGGTCGCGCACGCCGGCTTCATCCTCGTGGGACTGATCTCGATGGACCAGGCCGGCATCTCCAGCACGATCTTCTACCTGGCCACCTACGGCTTCATGACCATCCCCGCCTTCGCCATCGTGGCCCTGGTCCGCTCCGCCGGCACCGAGGCCAGCCAGGTCGGTCAGTGGGCCGGGCTGGGGCGGCGCGCCCCGTGGCTGGCGGCAGCCTTCACCTTCCTCATGCTGGCCTTCACCGGCATCCCGCTGACGTCCGGCTTCACCGGCAAGTTCGCGGTCTTCTCGGCCGCGGTCAGCCAGGGCTGGGCGTGGCTCGCCGTGGTCGGCGTCCTGGCCAGCGCGGTCACCGCCTACATCTACTTCAAGCTGGTGGTGGTCATGTGGCTCGGCGACGAGGACGCCGGCGACACCACCGTGGTGAACCCGTCCCTGCTGACCACGACCGCCATCGTGGCGGGTCTGGTGGTCACGCTGGGTCTGGGCGTCATGCCGTCCCCGCTGCTCGACCTGGCGCAGAGCACCGCCACCTTCCTGCGGTGACGGTCGGCGCCAGCGCCGGAGCGCCCGCCGTCCCCACCATCCCGGGGATCGACGAGGCGCTCCAGGCGCGGGTCGTCGACGCGATGGAGGCGGTCGCCGCCCGGCTCGCCGAGGTGGTCGACCACGAGGACCCGTTCATCGCCGAGGCCTCGGGCCACCTGGCCGCCGCCGGCGGCAAACGCTTCCGTCCCCTGCTCACCGTCCTGGCCAGCGAGGTCGGGGGCGGCTGGAACGAGCAGGTGGTCGACGCCGCCGTCGGCGTCGAGCTGACCCACCTGGCCTCGCTCTACCACGACGACGTCATGGACGAGGCGGACCTGCGCCGCGGGGTCACCAGCGCCAACGCCCGGTACGGCAACTCCACCGCGATCCTCGTCGGCGACCTGCTCTTCGGCACCGCCTCCAGCGTGGTCGCCGGGCTGGGCGCCGAGGCCGTCCGGATCCAGGCCGACACCTTCGTGCGGCTGTGCGCGGGGCAGATCCGGGACGACCGGCAGGCCGCCCTGGGCGCCGAGGCGGCGGTCCTCGCCGGGGACGCCGACGACGACGGCGCGGTGGCGGCATACCTGCAGATCCTCGCGGACAAGACCGGCGCGCTCATCGCCACCGCCGCGCGCTACGGCGCGATGTTCGGGGGGTGCGACGAGGCGACCGTGCGGGCGCTGACCGCCTTCGGCGAGAAGCTCGGGGTCGTCTTCCAGCTCGCCGACGACCTGCTCGACGTCTCCTCCGACACCTCGGGCAAGCCGGCGGGGGCCGACCTGCGGGAGGGCAAGGCCACGCTGCCGGTGCTCTACGCGCGCACCTCCACCGACCCGGCCGACGCGCGGCTGGTCGAGCTGACGAGGCGTCCCGTCGAGGGTCCGGACGAGCTGGAGGAGGCGCTGCGTCTCCTCCGGGCGCACCCGGCGATGGACCAGGCCCGGCGGCACACCAGCCGGCTCGCCGACGAGGCCCGGGCGCTGCTCGACGAGGTGGGCGACGGCCCCGCCGTCGAGGCGCTACGGTCGTTGGTGGACGGCGTGGCCGAACGCTCCGTCTGACCGACGTCCGCCCCCTGCACCCAGGGTGGCGCCGAGCCCCGGAAGGAGCCACCGAGATGGACAGCGTCGACGAAGCGGCCGACGCCGGTGCGGACGGGCCCGCCGACGACCGCCGCATCCGCGTCTACCTGCTCGACGACCACGAGCTCGTGCGGCGCGGCCTGCACGGCCTGCTGTCGGCCGAGCCCGACCTGCTCATCGTCGGGGAGTCCGGGTCGGCGGTCGCCGCGGCGCGGGAGATCGTCGAGCTCGCCCCGGACGTGGCCGTGCTCGACGGCCGGCTGCCCGACGGCTCAGGCATCGAGGTCTGCCGGGAGGTGCGGGCCGCCAACCCCGACATCCGCGGGCTCATCCTCACCAGCTACGACGACGACGAGGCGCTCTTCGCGGCGATCATGGCCGGCGCCGACGGCTACGTCCTCAAGCAGATCGCCGGCAACGACCTCATCGACGGGATCCGCAGCGTCGCCTCGGGCCGGTCCCTCATCGACCCCTCCCTGGTCACCAAGGTCATGGACCGGCTGCGTCGCGGCGACCCGCAGGCCGACAAGCTCGCCCTGCTCACCGACCAGGAGCGGCGGATCCTGGAGCTGATCGCCGAGGGGATGACCAACCGGCAGATCGCCGCGACGATGTTCCTGGCCGAGAAGACGGTGAAGAACTACGTCACCAACGTCCTGGCCAAGCTGGGGCTGGAACGGCGCACGCAGGCGGCCGTGCTGGGCGCCAAGCTCTTCGACAAGTAGTCGCCCAGGGAGGGACCTTGGTCCTGGGCAGGTGTGGACCTGTTCCTCTACTACGGGGGGTCGTGTTGTGGGCATGGTGGGTAGTAGCCAAGCGGTACACACGATGAAGAGAAGGAGCTGGCTGTCATGACTGCTCGTAGCGAGATCAAGGTCGACCCCCACCTGGACGGTCTGGTGGCCGA